>NZ_MQWA01000004.1 GCF_002954445.1 Rubritalea profundi | reverse complement strand
AAAAAACTGAATTGTATGCTGCGGTTCGCACATTGCTGTGCGGACGCTGTAATTGTAATAAGTGTGGTGCGTTTCCTACCCACAAGCTGGTAGTTTAAGTTAATCCTAAACCTTAGCTCTCGACCTATGTCTTTCGACATTTGCTCCATAGAAAGGAGGTGATCCAGCCGCAGGTTCCCCTACGGCTACCTTGTTACGACTTCATCCCAGTTACCAACTACACCTTAGGACCTTGCCAATGTTGGCGCAGATACTTCGGGTGCTGTCGGCTTCCATGATGTGACGGGCGGTGTGTACAAGACCCGGGAACGTATTCACGGCACCGTAGCTGATGTGCCATTACTAGCGATTCCAACTTCATGGAGGCGAGTTGCAGCCTCCAATCCGAACTGAGCCCAGTTTTGTAGATTTCCTCCACCTCGCGGTATCGGTTCTCATTGTACTGGACATTGTAGTACGTGTGCAGCCCTAGGCGTAAGGGCCATACTGACCTGACGTCATCCCCACCTTCCTCCCAGTTGATCTGGGCAGTCTGACTAGAGTCCTCAACTTAATGTTAGTAACTAGTCACAGGGGTTGCGCTCGTTGCCGGACTTAACCGAACATCTCACGACACGAGCTGACGACGGCCATGCAGCACCTGTGTAAAGTCTCCGAAGAGTCACAGCCTTTCAACTGCTTAGCGATACATGTCAAGCCTAGGTAAGGTTCTTCGCGTTGCATCGAATTAAGCCACATACTCCACCGCTTGTGCGGGTCCCCGTCAATTTCTTTGAGTTTTAGTCTTGCGACCGTACTCCCCAGGCGGTGCGCTTAACGCGTTAGCTCCGGCACGGAAAGGGTCGAACCTTCCCACACCAAGCGCACATCGTTTACTGCTAGGACTACAGGGGTATCTAATCCCTTTCGCTACCCTAGCCTTCGAGCCTCAGCGTCAGTAAATGTCCAGTAACCTGCCTTCGCCGTTGGTCTTCCTCTCGATATCTACGCATTTCACTGCTACACCGAGAATTCCAGTTACCCCTCCATTACTCTAGTACGGCAGTATCGGATGCAGTTTCAGAGTTGAGCTCTGAGATTTCACATCTGACTTACCGTACAGCCTACGCTCCCTTTACGCCCAGTGATTCCGAATAACGCTCGGGACCTTCGTATTACCGCGGCTGCTGGCACGAAGTTAGCCGTCCCTTCCTCTTGTGATACTATCAAACATACTAGGTATTAACTAATATGCCTTACTCTCACATGACAGTGGTTTACGACCCTAAGGCCTTCATCCCACACGCGGCGTTGCACCATCAGACTTTCGTCCATTGTGAATGATTCTCGACTGCTGCCACCCGTAGGTGTCTGGACCGTGTCTCAGTTCCAGTGTTGCTGATCGTCCTCTCAGACCAACTACCCGTCGTCGCCTTGGTGAGCTTTTACCTCACCAACAAGCTGATAGGACGCGAGCCCATCTTAAAGCGTGACCCGAAGGCCACTTTACTCCGTAGAGCTTATGCGGTATTAAACCCAGTTTCCCAGGACTATCCCCCTCTTTAAGGCAGGTTGCTCACGCGTTACTAACCCGTCCGCCACTAAAAGATCATTAGTAAACTAAATCACTTTTCGTTCGACTTGCATGTCTTATCCACGCCGCCAGCGTTCATTCTGAGCCAGAATCAAACTCTCCGTATATTGCCTAGTAAACTAGGACTTTCTGGTTACCCGAAGGCAACCTTTTTTAAAACGGTTGGCGTATTTCTTATCTTTCAATAAGCGTATACTAAATTGACAAGTGCGATAAATAACCCGTTTAAGATTACCTATCATTTGCCGCGTCAGTGTTTCCACTACCGCAGCGCACAATTCAGTCTTTCCTCTTCTTCTTGAATCAAACCTTCCGATTAGCCTACCGAAGTAAGTCGCACGCATTTTGATCAAGTCATGTTGTGTAAAAGATCTCGTCCGAGGAAAGTTAAATCCAGCTATGAGACCGAGTCTCGATGAACTGAAGTTAGTTTCTCTCGCGCTCCCTGTGGCAGGTGAGGCGGGGCGCAATCTACATATTCCCCGACCCTGCGCAAGCTCTTTCGACACCTTTTTTGAAGTTTT
>NZ_MQWA01000003.1 GCF_002954445.1 Rubritalea profundi | reverse complement strand
TAAGCGGTCAGTACGCGACCCTCGCTTTGGACTTCACCGTTGCAACGTCAATTTCATAGATGTCATAGCATGACTACTACGACGTCTACGAAATACCCAGAGAACTCACTAATCAAATCGGACAGCATCGGCCGTGTACGAGTGGGAAAAGAACATCGCGAGAAACTCCTCAATGCCTTTGAGTGCAGTTCATTATCAGGAGTGAAGTTTGCCGAGCTTCACGGCATCAAGTATCAAACCTTTGCCACTTGGGTTCAAAAGCGGCGCAGAGAACCTAGTGATCCTCAACATGATTTCGCCAAATCTCCAGAACAGCTCATAGAATCTTTGGTCGAACTAGAGATCCCACCTCTGAGCCGAGACTTAGTAACAAGCAATAGGGAGCTTGTTGTCGAACACGCTTCAGGTCTGAGACTCACCATCTCGGACTCCTCTCAAGCCGAGTTAGCTGCAGCTCTCTTCAACAAGCTCAACCGCCAAAGCCAATGCTAAGCTTCAGCGGAAACCTTAAGGTCTACTTAGCAACCGAGCCCTGTGATATGCGCAAGAGCTTCAATGGTCTCAGTGCTGTTGTGAGTCAAAAGCTTCAGGAATCCCCAACGAGTGGAGCCGCCTACCTCTTCACAAACAAAAAACGAACCTTGCTCAAGATTCTTTACTGGGACGGCTCTGGTCTTTGGGTCATGGCAAAGCGTTTAGAAAAAGGAACCTTCAGTTGGCCAAAACACACCAGTACCAAAGACGGTAAAATCTGCCTCGAACCTACAGCTCTCGCGATGCTCACCGACGGAATAGACCTCCGTGACGGCTGTCGTCGAGCGTGGTACGAAAAACCTTAAAATAAAGGGCTGTTTTTTGAAAAGAAACCCACTCCAGTAACGTTACTGGAGTGTGCCTAACAACGAACAGGATAAGGATGCTATCATCGCACAACTTCGTGCAGATAACGCCTACCTAAAAGAGCAACTCCGTCTTCAACAAGAGAAGATCGACATGCTTATTCGCGCCCTATTCGGGAGTAAAAGTGAAAAGCTAGATGCCAATCAATTAGAGCTACTGCTAGATCCAGACTCAGTAAAAAAGCCCGCAGCCGTCGATGGAAACGAAGATCCACTGGCGGCTGAAGAACATCCTTCCAAGAAACGAGCTTCGCGCAAGCCTCGCCTGCCCGAGAACATCTTCACGACTGAAACGACTCTTATCCCTGATGAAGTTAAATCAAACCCCGAGTCTTACAGACAAGTGGCCGAAAAGAGATCTGAAAAGCTCGACGTCACACCTGCGCGGTACACCCGCCACGTTACCATTCGTCCCACCTATGTTGAAAGAGGCGAACCCATTCCACGCTGGCTCACCGCAGCAGCCCCAGCGAGCTTGTTAGAAGGTAGTATCCTCACACCATCGCTTCTCGCCCATGTTCTCATCGGCAAGTACCACGACCACTTGCCCTACTATCGCCAAGAAAAAATCATGGAGTTGCGCCACGGCATTCACATCCCACGCAACACCCTCTGCTACTGGACTAATTTCGCAGCCGACAAGCTAGAACCGCTTTACAAACTCATAGCCGAAGACCTTCGAAGCTCCCTCCACCTCAATATCGATGAAACACCCGTCGATTATAAAAGTAAGGGAGGAGGAACCCGCTTAGGTTACTTCTGGATCTATCAGAATAGCCGAGCTGGAGTTCTCTACGACTGGCACACAGGCCGAGCCCACACCTGCCTAGATAATATTTTAACTAATGATGAAAAAAGCTTCGCTGGTGTTTTACAAAGCGATGGCTACAGCGCCTACGATACTTGGAGCAAAAAGCGCCCCCGAGTCCTTCAGGTCGGTTGTTGGACCCACATGCGTAGAAAATTCGTAGAAGCGAAGTCCGACTACCCAGAAGCACTCAAAATCATCCGATTAGTGGGCAGGCTCTACAGCTCTGAGAGGAAATACAAAGAATGGATCGGGCAAAGTCATCACCCCCCAGAAGCTATAGCCTACTACAGGCGACGACATCTAACACCTGTACTCCAACAAATTTGGAAGACTCTCAAAAGTTTTAAAAACCGCTACCTGCCTCAAAGTTCACTGGGCAAGGCAGTTCGCTACGCCCTCAACCAATGGCTAAAGCTCTGTAACGCTCTCAAACACTCTCCGACCATCGACAATAACGCCGCTGAGAACAGCGTGCGTCCACTCAAGCTTGGCGCAAAGAACTGGCTCTTCATCGGCGGTGAAGAAACAGGCTGGCGCAGTGCCGTCATCTACACGTTGATAGAGAACATCAGGCGAGAAGGCAAAGATGCCCAAGCCTACCTCAAATGGGTCTTTGAAAAAATGATAGGTAGAACCAATCAACAAGACCTCCGAGAACTGCTCCCCAAAGCCTGGCTAGCTCTGCAGAAATTAGAGCAAAATCCAGTAGTCAGCCCTGCGGCTCAAAGCGCAGCCTAAATCGGCAAAAAACAAAGCCTCCTAAGCAAGTAGAACCCAAGGGCCGCATACTGACCGCTTA
>NZ_MQWA01000002.1 GCF_002954445.1 Rubritalea profundi | reverse complement strand
GCTCTCTGACAACTGTATAGAGTCTTTCTTAATAGTTTTTTAACTGCCTTCTATCTTTCGATAGGTAATATTTTCTTTGATCACAACTTCTTGCGATTCGTCATACTCTTGATCCTCATCCCCAATTCATTTTTACATAGTCTGGTTCTGAAGTATTAAGCAAATTTAAAGCTTAAGGAATCAAGCCGAACGGATGATTAGTATTGGTGAGCTGAATACGTTGCCGCACTTACACCCCCAACCTATCAACGTGGTGGTCTTCCACGATCCTTCAGGGAAAATTAATCTCGGGAGAAGCTTGGCGCTTAGATGCTTTCAGCGCTTATCTCGACCGCATTTAGCTACCCTGCGATGCTCTTGACAGAACAACAGGAACACCAGAGATGCGTCAAACTCGGTCCTCTCGTACTAGAGTTTGAACCCCACAATTTTCCTACGCCCACAGAGGATAGAGGACCGAACTGTCTCGCGACGTTCTGAACCCAGCTCGCGTGCCGCTTTAACCGGCGAACAGCCGGACCCTTGGGACCTTCTCCAGCCCCAGGATGCGACGAGCCGACATCGAGGTGCCAAACCGCGCCGTCGATATGAACTCTTGGGCGCGATCAGCCTGTTATCCCTAGGGTACCTTTTATCCGTTGAGCGATGGCAATTCCACTTTCTACCACCGGATCACTAAGGCCTACTTTCGTATCTGCTCGACTTGTAGGTCTCACAGTTAGGCTGGCTTATGCCTTTGCACTCAACACATGGTTACCAACCATGCTGAGCCAACCTTCGCGCTCCTCCGTTACTCTTTAGGAGGATACCGCCCCAGTAAAACTGACCGGCTGCCAGGGTCCCCCAGCCCGATTCAGGGCGTGAGGTTAGAACATTCAAAATCAAAGGGTGGTATCTCACTGATGACTCAGATAACCCCTAAAGATTATCTTCAACGTCTCCCACTTATGCTGAGCATTAAGATTGAATGAACACTAACAGCTTACAGTTAAGGTCCATAGGGTCTTTCCGTCCTTCTGCGGGTAGCCGGCATCTTCACCGGCGTTACAATTTCACTGAGCACCCAGTCGAGACAGCGCCCAACTCGTTGCACGATTCGTGCAGGTCGGAACTTACCCGACAAGGAATTTCGCTACCTTAGGACCGTTATAGTTACGGCCGACATTCACCAGGACTTGGGCTCGGAGCTTCGCGTCAAGCGCTAACACCTTACCGTAATCTTTTGGCATTGGTCACGTGTCACATCGTATACGTCGACTTTCGTCTTAGCACAATGCTGTGTTTTTGCTAAACAGTCGGTTGGGCCATTTCACTGCGGCCCCCAATTATTGCTAACAGGGGCACTCCTTATCCCGAAGTTACGGAGCCATTTTGCCGAGTTCCTTGACTGGGTTTCACTCTTGCGCCTTGGTATACTCTACCCACCCACCTGTGTCGGTTTGCGGTACGGGGTGCGTTTAATCGGTTCGACTTTTCTTGGCACAACGTCCAGTGATGCGGATCGGCCGTAGCCTCACCTCGGAATTCAATAACCTAGTCACTTTCTATCATGCGTCCTCTTACCTTTGCACGTGCAGGAATATTAACCTGCTTTCCATCGCCTACGCCCTTCGGCCTCGGCTTAGGTCCCGACTAACCCTGGGATGACTAGCATTGCCCAGGAAACCTCGGGTTTACGGCGGAACGGGATCTCACCGTCCTTATCGTTACTCATGTCTGCATACTCTCTTGTAAGCGCTCCAGGTTCAGTCGCCATTCCCCTTCTCTGCCCTTACAATGCTCCTCTACCACGCCACCGACCCGCAGGTCAGCGACATCCAGAGCTTCGGTATTATACTTATCGCCAATCATTTTCGGCGCAGGATCTCTCGATGAGTAAGCTATTACGCACTTTTTAAATGGTGGCTGCTTCTAAGCCAACATCCTCACTGTCTATGAAATCCCACCTCCTTTCCACTTAGTATAATTTTGGCACCTTAGCTGCTGATCTGGGCTGTTTCCCTTTCGACAATGAAGCTTATCCCCCACTGTCTCACTGCTGCGCTCTATTGAATGGTATTCGGAGTTTGATAGGGGTTGGTAGGCGGGTATGCCCCCTAGCCCTTTCAGTGCTCTACCCCCACTCATCAACACGCAACGCTGCACCTAAATGCATTTCGAGGAGAACCAGCTATCACGGGGTTTGATTAGCCTTTCACTCCGACCCACAGCTCATCCGAGAATTTTTCAACATTCACCGGTTCGGTCCTCCACTTAGTATCACCTAAGCTTCAACCTGGCCATGGGTAGGTCACCTCCGTTTCGGGTCTAGCACATGCAACTCATTGACGCCCTATTAGGACTTGGTTTCCCTACGCCTACGATCCAGAAGATCTTAAGCTTGCCACATATACTAACTCGCAGACTCATTAAGCAAAAGGCACGCAGTCACTCCGAAGAGCTCCTACACCTTGTAGGCACATGGTTTCAGGTTCTATTTCACTCCCCTCACAGGGGTTCTTTTCACCTTTCCCTCACGGTACTGGTTCACTATCGGTCGCTAACGAGTATTTAGCCTTGGAGGGTGGTCCCCCCATCTTCACACACCGTTTCACGTGTGGTGTGCTACTTTCACCTGTCCAGATCTGATTTCGATTACGGGAATGTCACCCTCTGTGTTCAAGCTTTCCAACTTGTTCATCTATCGTCACTGATCCACTATTGGTTAGGCTCTTCCGCGTTCGCTCGCCACTACTTACGGAATCTCATTTTGATTTCTTTTCCTCTGCTTACTAAGATGTTTCAATTCAGCAGGTATCGCGTATCCTTCCTTATTTTATTCAGGAAGGAACAATGTCATATTAATAACATTAGGTTACCCCATTCGGAAATTCCCGGGTCAATGGTTACTTGCACCTGACCGAGACTTATCGCAGCTTATCACGTCCTTCATCGCCTGTTAGCACCAAGGCATCCACTATGTGCCCTTTCTAGCTTGATTTCCTTATTAAAGTACTCCTTTCGGAGCACGCTTTAAATCAAGTCGACAACGTCCATTATGAAGTATTGCTTACCTACTTCGGACTTGTTGTCTAAATTTGCCATATTCTGTTCTGTAGTTATCCGAAGACAACCACAGGAGTTATATTTTTATTAGAGTATCCCAACTCGCAAAAAGCTATTTAGTGATTAAATTGTATTTTGCAGTTAGGAAAAACTATTTTCTGTTCTAAGACCGAAGTCCTAGAAAAGTTAGTTTCTCTATACAGATGTCAAAGAACGCTGTAGTCAGCGATGCTTTTCCA
>NZ_MQWA01000001.1:4120094-4159517 GCF_002954445.1 Rubritalea profundi | reverse complement strand
CTACGGTGGTGGCGGCGGTGGCGGTGGCGGTGGCGGTGGCTATGGTGGCGATCGCAATGGCGGCGGCGGCAGTGGTCGCGGCGGCTACGGCGGTGGAAACCGTCGATAGATCTCCCCATCTACATCTCAGTAGGCGATTTGTCGACTACTCGTGAAACTTATAAGAGCGTGGCATTTGCTGCGCTTTTTTTGTGTCTGGATGACTCGCGTACAGAGAGTTTTAAACCAACGCTAAAAGTGTCATAATCGCAAATATATGATAGGAATGAGTGGCGTAGTCGCGTTTCCTGTACTACTAAATCTCTGTAACACCGATTATGACTGAACACGACTATACCATTAGCCTAAATTATCAGCATCGCATCCGCTTCACGCGCGATGCTTTCTCTGAGGGAAACCGCATGTTGGCTCGGTTATTGCAGACTAATGGCCATGCTAAGGTTTTGATTTTCTTGGAGGACTCAGTTGCTGAAGCGTTTCCTAAATTGGAACAACAGATTGCAGATTATTTTGCTAGCACGCCAGGACTGGAACTAAAACGCGTGGTCATTGCGCCAGGTGCCGAGATCTGTAAGCGTGACGAGAAAGTCCTGCATTCAGCATGGGATGCCGTGAATGAGGAAAAGATCGACCGTCACAGCTATATCTTTGCGATTGGCGGTGGTGCCTTTTTGGATGTTATCGGCTTTGCCGCTTCCACTTCTCACCGTGGAGTTCGTCTGGTGCGCTTTCCGACTACCACACTTTCTCAGGATGATTCAGGTGTGGGTGTGAAAAATGGAATCAATGCTTTTGGTAAGAAGAACTGGCTGGGATCGTTTGCTGTTCCCTATGCGGTGGTAAATGATTTTGCCTTCCTGCATACGCAGCCCGAGGATGTGCGCCGCGATGGACTGGTGGAGGCTGTGAAAGTGGCGCTGGTTCGCGATGGAGCCTTCTTTGACTGGCTTGAGGATAATGTCCAGTTGCTGGCGAAGTTACGTCCGCATGCGCTTGAGGAAGCCGTTGAGCGATCCGCTATTCTGCATGCCGAGCATATTGCTCAAGGTGGAGATCCATTCGAGCTGGGTTCTAGCCGGCCGCTGGACTACGGCCACTGGGCCGCGCACAAGCTTGAGCAACTGACTGACTTTGGAATGACTCACGCGCAAGCTGTGAGTGTTGGCTTGGCATTGGATACTTTGTATTCTTGGCGCACGGGTCGACTGGAGGAAAAGGATGCCAAGCGCGTTCTCGCGATACTTCATGGGCTTAAATTGCCTTTGTATCACGAGGGGTTCGAGCTCAGGCACGACAACGGCCGCCGTAAGATTTTTGATGGTTTAGAAGAATTTCGTGAGCACCTAGGAGGTGAGCTCACAGTCTTGCTTCTGCGTGGAGTGGGTACCGGTGAAGATGTGCATTTCATGGATGAAGCTCTGGTCGAATATTGTATGCAGATGCTGAAGAGTTATGCGGCTGCTTCCACTTCAGAAGAACGCGAAAAACTTTTTCACTAATCAGATCTCATCTTTTTATACAGTTTTATCAAAATTTCTCAGGATTGGAAAAATTGGCAAAATTGGCTCCTGACCAAAAGCGATGGATTCTGTAGATTTGTAAAATTCTAATAATTCTGTATGGCGCCGCAGGATTCAGCTTTTCTCCTACTTGCTAGGCAGGTACACCTATTTATATGAAGCGAGTCGTTGTTCTCAATGTGGTTGGGTTGACCAAATCCGTGCTTGGTGTGCATACACCGAGGATCAATGGCTTTCTGGAAGAGGGGGAGGTTTCTACCTTTGCGCCAGCATTTCCCGCGGTGACCTGTACCGCGCAGTCGAGCTATCTGACTGGCGCGCGTGAGGCTGAGCATGGGATTGTGGCCAATGGTTGGTACGATCGTGAGGCGGCCGAGGTGAAGTTTTGGAAGCAAAGTAACCATATTGTTCAGGGTGAAAAAATTTGGGATAAACTCCGCCGTGAGGTGCCAGGTTTTACCTGTGCCAAGCTGTTTTGGTGGTATAACATGTATGCCACTGCCGACTGGACGATCACGCCGAGACCGATGTACCCCGCCGACGGCAGCAAGGTGTTTGATGTCTACACCCAGCCGATGGAGATGCGTGAGCAAATTAAGATGGACCTTGGTAATTTTCCGTTCACCACATTTTGGGGCCCCAATGCTAGCATTCCTTCTTCTGAATGGATTGCGGAGTCGGCCAAATGGGTCGAGCAAAAGCATCAACCGACACTGAGCTTAGTCTACCTGCCGCATCTGGATTATGGACTGCAGAAGTTTGGACCCGGTGCTCCCGAGATGGATGTAGAAATCCAGCGAATCGATACGGTGGTCGGTGAGTTGATTGACTACTTCGAGGCCCGTGAGGTCGAGGTGGTTTTGCTTTCTGAGTACGGAATTTCTAAGGTGGATAAGCCGGTGCACCTGAATCGCATTTTCCGCGAGAAAGGCTGGATCACCATCAAAGAAGAACAGGGGACTGAGATGCTTGATTGCGGTGCCTCTAAGGTTTTTGCGGTGGCAGACCATCAGGTCGCTCACGTTTATTTAAATGATGCGAGCCTGAGGGATGAAGTGATCGAAGTTCTCAGTGGGACTCCAGGAGTTGAGGAAATTAGGACCGCTGAGGAATCCTTCGGCTTGAGTGTTCAGTGTTCAGTTGACGGTGTTCAGAGCCAGCATGGTGAAACAAATCAGCAATCGAGCGTAGCGCTCCAGCGCTCTGGGGATTTGATTGCCGTCAGTGAGGAGAATGCTTGGTTTACTTATTATTATTGGTTGGACGATGCGCTGGCTCCTGATTTTGCGCGCTGTGTCGATATCCACCGCAAGCCGGGCTACGATCCGGTCGAGCTTTTCCTCGATCCAGCATTGAAATCGCCGAAGTTGAAGATTGCTCAGTTCTTGTTGAAGAAGAAACTGGGCTTCCGAGCCTTGCTCGATGTGATTCCGCTCGATGCGAGCTTAGTTAAGGGCTCACATGGTCGTGACAAGGTCTGTGAGGACGAACAACCGATTTATGCGACAAGGGGCAAGCATATGCCAGTCAATGCGGCTGAGGAGGTGTTTGAGCGTATTTGCGCAGCGGTGAAGGTGTAGGGGGATGTAAGCTTACGAGGTCCCCAGACTTTGCTGACTCGACTTTTGACTTTCAGACTTTAGACGGCCATCAGTGTCAAAGGTCGCAAAGTCAAAGGTCCAAATAGATCGCGTGGTCGCGATAGATAAAATGGGCTGAAGCCGTTCCAGTACGGTGAAGTGAGGAGATCTGGAGTGCTGCGGCTCGACGCAGCTTTTTGGGGATGCTGTGGCTTGACGCATGTGGTGCGGAGCTGCTGTCGGGTTGAGGTTGAGTTGCTTTTGAGGATGGAGGTTTCTTGGTGGCTGGCCGACCACGGGCGTCGAGCCGCGCCTGCCGCAGAGCTGTGTCGAGCCACAGCACTCCAGAGGGAGGGTGTTGGATTGGCTTGATTTGTGTGTTAGTGTGTAGATTATGTCTGATAATTCTGCTTGGCCTCATGCTCCACCACATTTCACTGAGGAGTTTGGAATTTATATAGTGACGGGGTCGACTTATGAGAAACGCCATTATTTAGGGAGTCGAATGCGTTTACGTTATACGAACGAGATGCTACTGAGTCTAGCGAGTCATTACGGTTGGACTCTCCAGGCGTGGGCTGTTCTTTCGAATCATTATCACTTTGTTGCTATTTCTCCTGAGGTGGGAGCGGGAAACCTTTCAAAATTTATTAGCCATTTACACACATCTACAGCAAGATTTCTGAATAAGAGCGATGGTGTTGAGGAGAGAAGGGTTTGGCACAATTATTGGGAAACGCAGATTACGCACGATACCTCACACTATGCCCGGTTGAAGTATGTGAATGAAAACGCTGTACACCATGGATTGGTGGACCAGGCGACGGATTATCCATGGTGTTCAGCTCGATGGTTTGTGAGAGTGTCCAGCACTAGTTTTTACGAGATGGTGAATAGCTTCAAGATTGACCGACTCAATATAAGAGATGATTTCTAATTTGGAGTGCTGTGGCTTGATGCAGCTTTTGGGGATGGCTGTGGTTTGATGCGTGGGGTGCGGGGCTGCTGTTGGGTTGATTGGAGTTGCTTTTGAGGATGGAGGTTTCTTGGTGGCTGGCCGACCGCGGGCGTCAAGCCGCGCCTGCCGCAGAGCTGTGTCGAGCCACAGCACTCCAGAGGGAGGGGGCTTTTTGGAGTGCTGCGGCTTGATGCAGCTTTTGGGGATGGCTGTGGCTTGACGCATGCGGTGCGGAGCTGCTGTTGGGTTGATTGGAGTTGCTTTTGAGGATGGAGGTTTCTTGGTGGCTGGCCGACCGCGGGCGTCAAGCCGCGCCTGCCGCAGAGCTGTGTCGAGCCACAGCACTCCAGAGACAAAAAAAGCCTTCATCCTGTGAAGGATGAAGGCTTTTAAAGATTAATTTAGTGATTCTCGTTTGCTGTCGACTAGCGACGGCGGCGAAGAAGAAGTGCTACGGAACCAAGTCCAAGAAGAGCGATGCTCGTTGGCTCTGGGATTGCTGCGATGTTTAAGTCTGCAGTGAAATCTACAATAGGGACCAGTCCACCCCCAATGTTGGTGGAAAAGAAGCTGAAAGTAACAGTGTCTGATGGACTTCCTGGTATTATGAAATCATCAGTCCCTGAACCGTTTTGTGCGCCTGTAAGTCCAGTTATTAGTCCGAATGATTGACCACCAGTAATGGAATCTCCCGTAGAGGTTAGTCCAGGAAGCCAGATGAAGGCTAAATTATCACCAGCACCTAGTCCATCATCGTATGCAATCCCGCTAACGGAGCGGGTGAGAAAGGCGTTGTTACTATCGGCTGAGAGGATTGATAGAACCTCAAAGTCAGTTCCAATGAGAGTTTGAGAGCCTCCACCAGTAACGTCAATTGTCGAATTGAGATCAAAATTGAATAAGTCCGTTTCCATGCTGCCAAAACCTGAGCCAGTTATGTCTGCAACTAGAATTCCTACTGTGTTTTCAGGGATTAGAACGTTGCTGCTATCCCACATTTGTCCTAAACTAAAGTTCAGTGTTGCGGCCTCTGATTTCTGAGGTAGAGCTAGGCTCACGCATGTGATGCCGAGTGTAATTATTAAATTTTTATTCATTTTTTAGTAAGTTGGTGTGTTAGTCCAGAGAACGGTTTGGTCTACAGTGCTTGCTGTTTTTCGTATGATGATTCCAGACGCGGCTGGAATTATGTCGGTACCTGCATCAGCGGAGGAACCAAATTTTTCCCATTGGCTTGAATCGTTGTTATAAAAGTATGTAGCTGATGCAGATTTATTTTGATTCTCATCAGTGTTATCGAAAACAATAATTTGATCAAAAGTGGAATCGAACGCTCCATTTTTTGGCTCGAATACAGCAGGAGTACCAGTAGTCGTAAGGCCTAAGTCCGCAATTGTTATGTCGATAGGTCTTGGTATGGACACGTAGTTGTCTTGATCACTCGCTTGAAGTGAGTTAAGTGGAATAATTATCTTACCTGTATCTACGGTGCCTGCTGGTGTGTATATTGTTGGTACTGTCACCCCTGCATTATGTCTTATGGTGAAGTGAGAGCCAGGCCAGAGTAGCGTATCACTTGAGTCACCTCCTCCTACTATATTCCATTGGCCGGATAGAATGTAGTGAGAGCTACCAGAAGATAAATTAATACCGTTACCGCTACTTGGTAACAGAATAAGTGTGTGATTTAGAGTAGCGAAAGCACTGGCTGCGGGGTCAACTGTTGTTTGCGTTGCTGGTGGGAATAGAGTGGATAGGGTCCAAAATTTAACAATTCTGAATGTTGTAGTATCTACGATGGTTGGTGTAGCTCCATTGAGGTCTATATCGATTGAAGAAGCAGTCGTGCCTGTGATCTGAAAAACATCACCTTCAGATGCTCCACTAGTGACGCGCAGCATGTAAAGTGTGTTGTATTCGTCAGCTATAAAAGGTGTGCCACTTACATCAATTGTAAGTGTCTCATCAATCTGTATTGGCGTGCCTAATACAGCTCCAGGATAAGCTAGTTCGCCAGCGAAGGGGACGGTGACTAGGGTGTCTGAACCTAATGGGCATGGAGTACTCATATAACCGACTGGGTCAGTAGTGGCTTCCGCCGCCTGGATGGCGCTCAGAGAACCGAGTAAAGTGAGAGCTGTGAAGCCGGCGATTTGGATTTTATTCATGTGTTGTTTATGTTTTTCATTGTGGCTTATACTTTGATTTTAAGTCGGATGTATAAGTTCTGAATGACTTAATTTAGCGTTTGTGGGGGGGCGGGCAAGTATTTATTTGAACTTTTTCATTAAGATAAGTTAAACAAAGGATTTTTTGGGGGGGTATTTACTGTGCCAGTATTGATTCCTCGACTTCCACAACCATGTTGATTTCTACTGAGACGTTGAGCGGCAGTGCCGCGACACCACAGGCAGTGCGCGAGTGCCTGCCTTTGTCGCCAAAGATTTCGACGAGAAGATCTGAGCAACCATTGATGACTGCGGGGTGGGCGTAGAAATCTGGTTCGGAGCTGACGAAGCCGTTGACGGTGACGATCTTTTTCACTTTATCGAGCGATCCGACTGCGTCTTTGACGACGGCGAGGCGATTGAGTGTGATGAGGCGGGCGGCATCTTGGGCGGTTTCGATGGTGGTATCAGTGGGGACTTTCCCTTGATATTTATCTTCTACTGGTGGGATGCCGCCAGCGAGGAAGAGGAGATTGCCACTACGGGTGTAGTTGAGGTAGGAACCAGCGGGAGCTGGGACTTCAGGAAGTGTGTAGCCGAGTTCGGCGATGCGGGCTTCGATGCTCATTTGAAATTTGTGATTTGAGATTTGAAATTACTTCGACGCCAGTGATGCGGCTACAAAACCTGCGAAAAGTGGGTGTGGTTTGTTCGGCCGTGACTGGAATTCTGGGTGGAACTGGGCGCCGATAAAAAATGGGTGTTCAGGGATTTCCACGATCTCGACAAGGCCTTGGTCAGAGGAAACTGAGCTGATCTTGAGACCTGCAGCTTCCATCTGCTCGCGGTAAGCTGGGTTGAACTCGTATCGGTGGCGGTGACGCTCGGTGATCCGTTCGCTGCCGTAGATTTCGTACGCTTTGGAGTCTTTGTAGACTACCGATTCAGATGAACCTAGGCGCATGCTAGCTCCCATCGTGGTGATTCCTTTTTGCTCTTCCTGAAGGGAGATGACGGGGTGCTTGGTGTCTTTGTCGAATTCTGTGGAAGTGGCGGCTTCTAGGTGACACACGTTGCGGGCGAATTCGATGGTGGCGATCTGCATGCCGAGACAGATACCAAAGTAGGGGATCTTGTTCTCGCGGGCAAACTTGGCTGCGATGATTTTGCCTTCTGTGCCGCGGTCGCCGAAGCCACCTGGGATGAGGATGCCGTCGCAGTCCTTGAGCTCAGTGGCTGGGCCGTCTGATTCGAGGACGCTGGCATCAACGCGAACGATATTTACCTTGGTGTCATGTGCCGCACCTGCGTGGACGAGTGATTCGTAGATCGACTTGTAGGCGTCCTGAAGCTCGATGTATTTACCCACGACTGCGATGTTTACTTCGTGTGTCGGGTTGATGATGCGGTCGACAAAGTGGCGCCATTTCTCGAGGTCAGGGGTCTCGGATTCAAGCCCGAGACGGTCGCTTACGAGTCGGTCGAGCTTGTCGCGGCGGAGATCGAGCGGGCACTCATAGATGGTGTGCTTCACATCGCGGAATGCGACGACGTTCTTGGCTTCCACGTTACAGAACATGGCGATCTTAGCGCGGTTGTCGTCGTCGAGGTCGTGCTCGGTACGGCAAACTATAATGTCAGGAACGATTCCGATTTCGCGAAGCTTAGCGACTGATTGCTGGGTTGGCTTGGTTTTGATCTCACCCGCAGCTGCGATGTAGGGAAGGAGGGTGACGTGGATGAAGCAAGCGTTGTCGCGCCCAACTTCGAGCGAGAACTGACGGAGGGCTTCGAGGAAAAGGTGGCCTTCGATGTCACCAGTGGTTCCACCGATTTCTGTGATGATGACATCCGCATCGCTCTTGAGGGTGACCTCGCGGATGCGGTCTTTGATGACGTCGGTGCAGTGTGGGATGAACTGCACTGTCTTACCTAGGTAAACGCCCGCACGTTCATTCTGGATCACTTTCTCGAAAACCTGGCCGGAAGTGATGTTGTTGAGGCTGGAGCACTGGCTGTTGGTGAAGCGCTCGTAGTGGCCGAGGTCTAGATCTGTCTCAGCGCCGTCAGCAAGAACGTAAACTTCGCCGTGCTGGTAGGGTGACATGGTGCCAGGATCTACGTTGAGGTAGGGGTCAAACTTCTGGATGAGAACGTCGAGCCCGCGGTGCTCAAGCAGTGTGCCCAGCGATGCTGCACAGAGGCCTTTTCCGAGTGAGGAAACGACGCCGCCAGTGACGAAGATGTATTTAGTAGGATGTGCCATGTGAAAAGAAGTGATCAGTTAATAGTTAAGTGTGTGATTACGCGTCTGCTGACGCATTTTTTGAAAGTAAGAAAGTTTCGAGTTGCTGAGCTTGTTCGAGGGTGTCGACCCCGCCAGAGGAGTCATCGGTGATGATGACTCTGATGCGGGCGTTATTTTCGAGTGCTCGCAGCTGCTCGAGGGATTCGGCAAGCTCTAGTGGTGAGGGTGGCCACAGGATGAATTGCTGAAGGAAGTCTTTGCGATAGGCGTAGATGCCTTTGTGGCGGTAGCATGTCAACTCTGGGCTGGCACTTCGCTGAAATGGCAGCGGTGAACGTGAAAAATAGAGTGCGTCTCCATTCTGTTTGAGCACACACTTGACCACATTTGGGTCATTCATCAGCGCCTCGTCATCGATCGCGTTGGCTGCAGTTGCCATTTCTAAGGCTGAATCAGCGAGTAATGCAGAGGCGAGTTGGTCGATTAGCGATGGCTCAATCAATGGCTCATCGCCTTGGATATTGATCAGATGGGTCGCCTGTGGGACAGCGGCGGCGGCTTCTGCGATCCGGTCAGTTCCGGTAGGATGATCAGCTGCGGTCATCGCCACATTAGCACCAAAGCTACGGCAAACATCGGCAATCCGGTCGTCGTCCGTAGCGACAATGATACTGTCCAGTTTTGAGCACTCTAGGCAGCGTTCCCAAACGCGTTGCACTAGCGGTTTACCGGCAATGAGGTGCAATGGTTTTCCCGGGAAGCGGGTAGAGGCCCAACGCGCTGGAATGATCCCTAAAACGTAATTGTTAGAATCTGTGTCCACGGTATGAGTTGCGGCAATTTAGGAGGTGACCCGATGTGGTGCAAGGTTCTTTTGCTTTAAAATAGTCACTCAGAAATATCCCCTAGAAAGTGTGC
The DNA here is from genome assembly GCF_002954445.1 of Rubritalea profundi. GTDB lineage: Bacteria > Verrucomicrobiota > Verrucomicrobiia > Verrucomicrobiales > Akkermansiaceae > Rubritalea > Rubritalea profundi. The sequence goes on along the minus strand of NZ_MQWA01000001.1, from coordinate 4,150,125 downwards.
TATACTGCTACGCACCATGTTTTGGGATTTCCACTCCAAGGGGGGCATAATACTTAACACGTAAAACGTAACACTACGAGGCGCTGAAAGGAACTCCCTCAACCTCAGAGCTCGTTCTCAATTGGACAAATCTTGATGCGTATCAGCACTAAATGAGCCCTTCACTCTCGAGGTAGTCGAGCGCTTTGCTCAGGCTCGATTGCTGGAGGAAATGGTTGAGCTGCGAGGGGATGTTTCCTCGGTGCGCTGAATGCCAGGCTTGGATTGACTCACTTGCTTGCTGCAGTTGGCGAAGTTGTTGCTGCGGGTTGCTGTCGCGTAGCTCGGTGTCAGAGATCACTTCGATCCGTTTCTTTAGCGTTTCTGCTAGTGCTTGGTAATGGGCTGTCATGCTCAGAGGGCTGTATGGATATATTTAAGGGATGTAAAGTAATTCGTATCGACGCCACTGGCGAGTCTTGCTAGTTTGCGAAATATGGATAAAGCGATTCATGAGTATTTCACAATGTGGGACTGGTCTGTAATTTTCGGCTACCTATTATTAACGACTATAGTTGGGCATTGCATGCGTGGCAAGCAGGGGACTATTCGTGATTTTTTCTTAGGAGGAAGATCCTTACCGTGGCAAGCAGTGAGTGGCTCTATTATAGCCACCGAAATTTCAGGGGTTACTTTCATCGGCGTAGCTGGAACTTTGTTCGCTCTCCACGGAAATTTTACCTATCTACTATGGGGAATTGGCTCAGTCATAGGCCGAGTCATAGTGGCAAAATATTTTGTACCACGGTATTACGAAGATGAGATCTATAGTCCCTACGACTATATGGGGAAGAGGCTAGGAGTGGGGGTGAAAAAGCTCGCTACAGTAATCTTCACCATGGGAAGTATATTGGGGCAAAGTGTGCGTGTTTTTGTGGCAGCTATACCACTAGAAGTTGTCACTGGCTTACCGATATCGATTTGTATCATCATCATTGGCCTGTTTGCCATTGGTTGGACTCTAATGGGCGGGATGAGTACAGTCATATGGACCGATGTAATGCAGTTCGGACTATTTACCTTCGGCGGTCTAGCTGCCCTTTTTTGGGTTATAACATCACTCGACGGAGGCTGGGGCCAATACTGGGAAGTCGCTGAGCAATTTGGTCGCACGACAGTGTGGGATGCTCGTTGGGGGTTTGACGCGAAACTGGAGTTTACCTTTTGGGTAGCGCTGATTGCAGTGCCATTCCAGAATCTAACAGCTTTCGGTGTGGATCAACTCAATGCGCAACGGATGTTTTGTTGTAAGAATGCAAAGGACGCATCAAAAGCCCTACTTTGGAGCTGTGGTGGTCAGCTGCTGACCTTATTGATGTTGCTAGTGGGAACCGCACTGTTTGTTCATTATAATAATAACCCATTCAACGGCTATGAAGGTCGTGAAATCATGGGGACTCCAAAGACGCATCATATTGAGAGCGATGTAGCCCTAGCTCAGACAGCACTAGATGCAGCTCCGAGAATTGAGCACCCAGACGCAGCCCAGTATGCGATTGATCATGGAATTGGTGGAGTGGATGCAAATCCTTTAGTCTCAAATGTAGCGGTCCCAGTGAAAGGGGACAATGTGTTCCCTATGTGGATAGTCACTCAGATGCCTGTTGGTTTATCGGGACTTATTTTGGCAGGTGTTTTTGCCGCGGCGATCTCTAGTTTGGATAGTATCCTTGCGGCATTGAGCCAAACTACTCTCTCATTTATTTACCACCCCGAGGATAAAACTGACGCTGAGCTGGAAGAGCTTAATCTAGTTACAAAGTCAAAGTGGCTTGTTGTGATGTGGGGGATCTTACTCACTGGATTTACCTTGCTGTTAGTCGTTGCGGCACAAGGGATACCGGTCTTACCACTGGCCTTCGGGATGTCAGCCTACACTATGGGGCCATTACTAGCCCTTTTCCTGTGTGCTCTGATTGGACGCGGTAGCTTACGCGGTCTACTAGTAGGAGCATCAGTATCCTTTCTGTTAACAATGTTTGGGAGAATGGATGTATGGGTTTTAGTCAAAAAGATGGAAGGGGACATCACTTGGCTGGCAAACCTTCCTACTTATACAGCCTCTTCTGAAGGAGCTATATCAGTGGTGTATTGTTATGCTTGGTTTTGGCCGATTACCACGATTGTGACTCTACTCTTCGGACTATATTTTCCACAGGCTAAAAACAAACAAAGCTAAATTAGCTGAGTGGGGCCAGTTCTGGAAAGTTCTGTTCATTCTATCGAGCGCTGCAGCCATCAACCTAGATAAACTCCCGAGTGTAGGAACCCTGATTATCCCTGCAGGAAGGCATACCTATCCATGTTGTTAGTCAAATTTCATAGGGCGTTGTGCTGGCTGGCTCTTTTCTTCCTGTGTAGCTGTGAATTGGCATGGATGCATGATCTCTGGGCACCGTGATGAAATCAGCAAGAATTTAAGTATCTCAATGCCTCTTGGGATCTTTCGTCTTTACGGGGGGTGAGCTTTGGTTAGGGTGCCTTTGCCTCAATCATTTTGAGGGAATGTATATGGGAAATAGGTCTGAGATTAAGAAAATTGATACATTACAGAGTGTGGAACTCGGTGATGGGGTCGAGATTCTTCTGCGTGTCGCGGGTCCATTTGTGCGCTCGATGGCGCTGATTATCGATTATCTGATCATTATTGGTATCTTGATAGTGTTAGGGATTGTAACCAGTTTTATCGGTTTTGGTACAAATGACAATATAGCCAATGGCATTATGATGATTTCGTTGTTTCTTTTATCTTGGGGGTATTTTGCCTTTTTCGAAGGTGGCAAGCGCTCTGCCACACCTGGCAAACGATCGATGGGGATTCGTGTGATCGACCGCTCTGGTAATGCCGCCACACGTGGCCAGGTCTTTGTGCGCAATATCCTGCGTTACGTGGATATGTTGCCAGGGATACCGACTGGTGCAGCCGGTTTTTTTATTGGTGGTTACGGAGTTGGGCTCACCACTTGCTTGCTCTCAAAAAAGTTTCAACGGGTGGGTGACCTCGTTGCCAATACCGTGGTGGTGTACAATAAACCAGTCGACCATCTCACTGCGTCGATCCCTCCAGCTTTTAAAAAAGTGGCCCCCCCCGTGGCTTTGACCCGTGAGGAGCAGGCGGCCATTGTCGCTTTTCGTGATCGTGCGGGGCTCTGGTCTGAGGCGCGTCGAGTTGAGCTAGCCGACCATGCCTTGGCTGTGACTAATGCGCAGGGGCAGCTGGGAAAAACTCGGTTGTTAGGAATGGCACATTGGCTAACTGAGGGGAAATAAAGGGGGATGAACGCAAATCAATTTAAGGCCAAGAATGCCGAAAAGTGGCAACGCTATGATGCCAGTATGCAGTCTTTGGAAAAAGGCAAAGCAGACTACCAGACAGATGTGGCTGAAATTCCTAAGATGGTGCGCGAGCGCTGTGTCGAGCTAGCGATGGCTAGGCATCGGATGTACGGCGAGACGATGTGCGAGTACCTCAACCAGCAGGTCATCCGCGGTCACAAGATGGTAGCTCGCAGTTCTTCTAGTTTTCTAGAAACAATGGTGCACTTTTTAGCGGTTGGTTTCCCGCAGGCGATTCGTCGTGAGTGGAAACTTTTTGTGCTTTGTTGGGTATTCTTTTTGATCCCGGCAATTGGCATGTGGGTCTCGATCTATTACGATCTCGATTGGGTGCGCAGCATTCTAGGAAGTGACGGCATGGCGGGTATGGATGAAATGTACGGCAAGGGAGATGATAATGTGGTTGAGAATTTCCGCGGTGAAGCTGGGGCTGACTTCATGATGTTTAGTCATTACATTCACAATAACATTGGTATCGATTTCCAAATCATTGCTGGTGGTGCACTTGCTGGTGTGGGGAGCTTATTTATTCTTTTGATGAATGGCCTAGGTATTGGCGGATCGATGGCCTACGTGATCGAGTACGGGGACCCGGTAAAGTTTTTCACCTTTGTCTCCGGCCACGCATCCTACGAGCTTACTGGCATGGTGGTCGCTGGGATGGCGGGTATGCGGATTGGACTTGGGATTCTTAACCCAGGTCGGATGACCCGTAGCCGTGCGTTGTTAGAAAGTGGCAAGCGTGGACTGCCCTTGATCTTCGGAGCCTTTTTTCTCACCTTCATCGCAGCCTGTGTTGAAGGGTTTTGGTCGGCACATGACTTCGCTCCCAATTTAAAATACGGAGTCGGCTTCGCTGGCTGGATTGCCATCGCTGGTTACTTTATTTTTGCAGGGAGGGGACAACGTGAAGCTTGAGAAAGTAACGGCGGAGATTCGCCCTCGTGGCCGTTGGGAATCGATCGATCTCGGATGTGCCTTGGTCCGTGAAAACTATGGTAAGGTCATGAATGCGTGGTTTATCACTGTGGTGCCACTGTGGTTTATTATCATCGCCCTGAGTCAATTTTGGCCATGGGCTGAAGGGCGGCCGTGGATTGCTGGTTTTCTCTGTATCTGGATTTTACCACTCTGTGATCGTATCCCACTTTTTGTGCTCAGCCGTCGGCTTTTTGGCGAAGATTCAACTACCAGAGAATTGCTAAAAGCCTTGCCCTCTATGTTCTGTAGGCGATTTTTCATCACAGTATTGATGGGCCCGCTGAATCTAGCAAGAGGCTTGGCCCAGCCCGTGATGGAGCTGGAAGGTCTGAAGGGAAAGGCATACAGTCAAAGAGTCAACCTGCTCTCACGTAACGGTGGAGAAGGTGCTAGTCAGGCCGCTTTGGTTTCTCTGGTGCTCGTTTTAGGCTCGATGTTCTCTATGCTCTTCGTATTCACTAGTGTTGTAGGCTTGTTCGGGGACTCCATTGTGATCGAGGAATTTTGGATCGACCACGTGCTGGATAGCGATGCGTCCTTCATGCCTGAGCCCTATGTCTGGATTATGCTTGGCTTGATACTTTCCGCGGTGACCCTGATCGAGCCATTTTATGTCGGGGCCGGTTTTGCTATGTATATCAATAGCCGTACGATCACTGAAGGCTGGGATATCGAGCTCGCATTCAAGCGGATGAGCGAAAGAGTCAGTTCCGTCCTCCAAAGCACGGGTAAATCCTTGCTCATAACACTCGCGGCATTGCTGTGTTTTTCACTCAGCCAGACATCAGTAGAGGCCTCTAACGAACGCTTAGATAAAGTGATGGCTGATGACGACTTTGAGATACGCTCTGAGATTGTTCAGGTGCCTGAAAAAGATGATAATCAGTCAAATGGATCAGGGAGCTTGGCGTTATTTGGTGCTCTGGGAATCGTTTCTAACATTCTATTTTGGGTGATTTTGTTCGCTTTGATCATCGGCATCTGTTGGCTTATTCATACCAATATGCATGTATTCAGAGGTACTGGTAGGGCGACCACGTCCTCGGTCCCAAGAGTGCGTAGCGTGATGGGGATGGATGTCACTCCTGAGAGTTTGCCAGAGGACATCGTGGCGGCTGCGAGAGCGGCTTGGGATGCACGCGACCAGCAACTGGCACTGAGCTACCTTTATCGAGGTTCTATCTCGTGGGCTGTCAATGAAATGGCGATTGAGATCGAGGAAGGGGACACCGAAAATGATTGTGTCCAGCGGGTAGCCCGATGTGGCCAACTAGTAGCATCCCGCTATTTCTCAGATCTAACCAAGCATTGGGTCAACCTAGCCTACGGAAAAATTGAACCAGACGTGCACGACTTCTCTAGCCTCTGTAGTTCTTGGCCATTTACTAAAGTTCAGAAAACTGAGGAGGATAGCCGATGAAGTTGCGCTCTTTATGTTTGCTGATTTTAGGCTTTATTTCTCTGACCTCGTGTTCAGAGACGGAAGACCGTGAGCAATTTATTGGCTACGATGGACGGGCTAGGAAGAATCCCTATCTAGCAGCAGAACGCTACTTAGTGAGTGATGGACATGAAGTGATATCTTCTACTGGGGTCCTGAAATTTGATGAAGACGAAGGAGTCGTTTTCTCGCCAGCATCCAGTGTGCGCTCGGTAGCTGACGCCGATCGGGTTCTTGATTGGGTCAATATGGGGGGGCACTACCTTTGTTTCCTTGAGCGTGGCGAAGACTATTGGAAAGATGTGGGTGATTGGGCCCACCACGATCCTGAAGCTTGGCGCGAGGACACTGAGGAGGAAACTGGTCTTAACTTACTGCTAGAGTCTGCAGAGCTAAGCCTCGTTGATAATCTTAAAGAAGAATACGATTGGCAAGAGCGCGGTAGCGATGTGGCAAAAGGAAAAGAACTACCATTTACCGAATCCGTCCTGGTATTTACCGATGATGACGACGAGGAGTTTAAAATGGAGCTCGGTGGGACCCGATTGTTGGTCCCGTATGACAATCTTTATTATGAGTCAGACTGGCACGATGAAGGGGAGGAACACCACTTCTATAGTCGCACTCTGGGTGAGGGGAGAATCACATTTATCTCGGACGCGCGCGCGTTTCGCAATCCCTACCTAAAAATTGCGGACCACGCAGAGCTACTCGATTATGTTGCAGCTCGCGGTGGCAAGATCGTATTTTCCCTCGGGAAAGTCAGGAGCTTCACTTCCATGCTTGGTGAATACGCTTGGCCGGCGATGTGGGCATTGCTTGCTCTCACGGTCCTTTGGGTTTGGAAGAGCCTGCCACGCTTTGGGCCATTGTTAGATGTCGCCGATGGTGATGCCAGGAATTATGCCAAGCAGCTGAAAAGTACCGGACAATTCCTGTGGAGACACAAGCGCGAGGATGTCTTGCTCAAGTCACTACGCGATGCCGTTGTGAAGAAGTCTCGGCACTTTTACCAGCAAGGCCTAGATTCCAAAGCTCTAATAGATTCCCTTAGCCAGTCCTCAGGTATCGACAACGACCTCGTATCCGAGGCAATGACCCGCACTGATGTGCGCGATGGCAGCACCATGGTGAAAATCACAAAAACACTCCAACAAATACTAAAAAGCTTATGAGCGATTACCCAATGACAGAACCCGAGCCGCCAGCAGTTCAGCCGGCTTCACTCACCAATAGCCTAGCACAAAGCCTGCGCACGGAACTGCGTAAAGTTGTTTTCGGCCAGGATGTAGTGATCGACCAAGTGATCGCCACCTTCCTCGCTGGCGGTCATGTATTGTTGGAAGGTAAACCCGGCCTGGGGAAAACTCATCTGGTTGTGGCCCTCGCCAACACCTTCGCTGGCGTGTTTAGCCGTATTCAGTTTACTCCTGATTTGATGCCCTCAGATGTCACTGGGTTCACGCTCTTCGATATGAAGAGCCAGACTTTCCAGGTGCGCCGCGGCCCTATCTTTACCAACCTCTTGTTAGCTGATGAGATCAACCGCTCGCCGGCAAAGACCCAGGCTGCATTGTTAGAGGTGATGCAAGAACGCCAAGTCACTATCGATGGTGAGACGATCAAGTTAGATCCGCCATTCATGACATTGGCTACGCAGAACCCTATCGAGCAAGAGGGGACCTATCCATTACCCGAGGCCCAACTCGACCGCTTCTTAATGAAGGTGGTAATGGACTACCCATCCCACTGCGATGAGGCTCAGGTCGTGCGTGACGTCACCAGCGGCACAGGTCTCAGCGCCTCATCGGTCGCTCAGCTTTGTTCGTCGGAGGACATCATCTCCGCTCAGCAGGATGTAGCTAACATCCGTTGCGTCGATGAAGTGGTCAACTATGCCGTGAACCTCGTGCGTGCTTCTCGTAGTGCTCAGGGTATTAGCCTAGGTGCTGGTACCCGAGGCGCCATCAGCCTCGTGCGTGTAGCTAAAGCATTTGCCTACATGGCAGGACGAGACTTCTTAGTGCCAGATGATATCAAACAATCGGCGCTTCCCGTGTTACGTCACCGTGTGCAGCTGGCTCCAGAATTGGCGATTAGCGGGCAAAAAGTAGACGACGCCATCCTCAATATCATAGCAGGAGTCGAAGCTCCACGTCAGTAGGATTACTGGAAATTCAGAGATGCAGTCATTCTATCAGCTAGCAAACTTAGGTGGGTTTTCTCAATTTATCATTGGGATACTCCTCTATGTTGGCCCCTTCCTGCTCATTGTGTGGCTGTGGAAGAGGCTAAAGGTGAAACCAAATGGACTCACGATTTACTGTGGGTTTATCTGGCTAGCTCTCGGCGTGATTGCTTCAGTTCTTCCCGATTTAACAAATATTTGGTGGTGGTCATTGATCGCTTGGGCAGTTCTTTTACTGGTTGATTTTCTAGTCCTCGTATCCACTAAATCCCCTCAGGTCTCACGGACGCTTCCGGGACGATTTGCGATCGAGATAGAATCTGAGGTAGTACTCAAGCTCACTAACTGCTCGCAATTACCTCTCACCGTTTCCGTCTATGATGGACTCGCGGAGGAGCACGAGAGCGATGGACTTCCTTGGCAGGGGGAATTACCCGCCAATGGATTTACCGAAATAACCTACCCTCTGAAAATGCGCCAGCGTGGTAGGACGACGGTAGAAGCTGCTCACATCCAGTACGCTTCATTCTTGAAATTCTGGACCCGACAAGTGCGTGCTGGTGAATCTGAAGAAACCAAAGTCTACCCAAACTACGAGCCAGTGATCCAGTTCGCCCTGCTAGCGATGGAGAGTAGCCCAGAGCAAATGGGCATCGTCATGAAAAATCGCGCTGGTATGAGCAAAGACTTCCACCAACTACGCGACTACCAACTCGGTGACACACTTTCTAAGGTTGACTGGAAAGCCACTTCTAGAAAGCTCCATTTGATCTCTCGTGACTACCAAGAACAACGGGACCAGAACGTGATTCTAGCAGTCGACTGTGGCCAACGGATGCGCGCTATGGATGGTGATATCCCTCAGTTTGATCACTGTCTCAATGCCATGCTTTTGTTAGCCTATGTCGCTTTAAAACAAGGGGATAATGTCGGTATTTTGAGCTTTGGTGGACAAGAACGATGGCTACCACCGGTCAAAGGAATTAACTCGATGACTACCATTCTCAACCACCTCTACGACTACCAAACCTCCACCTCTCCAAGCGATTATGCTGAGGCCGCCGAGCGCTTGTTAGTACGGCAACAGCGTCGTTCGCTCGTGGTTTTCTTGAGTAATGTCCGTGGTGAAGATGGAGTCGATTTGATCGAACCACTTAGACTCGTCCGTAAACGTCATGTGACCATTCTAGCGAACCTTCAGGAAAAAGAAGTGATGGACCGGATGGAAGAACCCGTCGAGTCGCTCGATGACGCACTGGCTCTCGGTGCTAGCCAGATTTATCTGGATGAGCGCAATGCCGTACTCAACGAGCTACGCTCCCACGGAGTTCACTCAGTCGATGCGACCGCCGAAGACTTACCAGTGGCGCTAGCCAATGCCTACTTAGTTGCGAGAGAAGGAGTCTAAGCCAAAATGAATTTTGGGAGTGATAAGTGTGAAGTGGTAAGTGTGAAGAAAACTGATACAGAGGCATTGAGCATGACGGAAGCATTGAAAATCCTATACCAAGACGAATGGCTGGTCGCGATTGATAAGCCGGCCGGCCACCTAGTGCACCCAGCCGAGTCACCACAGGACGATGACCTCGTCGCCATGAAGATCCTGCGCGACCAGATTGGCAAACGAGTCAATACCATCCACAGAATTGACCGTCCAACCTCGGGTGTTCTTTTGTTTGGACTAGAGAAGCAGGCAACCAAAAAGCTCCACAAGGCGCTCGAACTCCACGATTTTGACAAGTCTTACTGGGCAGTTGTCCAAGGCAAGGCACCCGCCGAGCAATGGCAATGCCACCAGCCAATCCAAAAAGAGGACGGAGCCCCAGTCCGCGAAGCGCACACCAGCTTTCGCGTGTTAGAGTCCCGCAAGGTTGAAGCTCTAGCAAGTCTCGAGGAACAATGCGCTGGCCACGGAGACATTCTCACCCTCATCGAAGCCATCCCACACTCGGGTCGCTTCCACCAGATCCGCCGTCACCTGCTCCATGCTGACATCCCAATCGTCGGCGACTACCGCTACGCCGGCATAGAAACCTGCGACCGCATAGGTGAGTTGTTAGCCTCCGGCACCCGCATGCTACTTCAGGCAAAATCCCTCACCCTCGACCACCCTATCACCGGCGATAAACTCACCATCACCGCCCCATTAGGCCCCAACTTCCTCAGGTGTTTTCCCAGCCTGGCTGAGTAGGTTACCTGCCGCGAAATGTACGAAAATTATTCCACAGTAGTCTCCCCGGTTTTACCGGAGGGTCCTCACTCCTCATCATAGTCCGGGTATTGCTCTGGGAAGATGCCCACGACTTCTAGGATTTCAGGTTTCCGTTTGCGGCTGTTGGTCTTCTCGATGCTGAGGCACTGGACGATGAATATCCAGTCGTCGCCGTAGTCAAAGTGAAAGAGCATCTTCTCACCTTCGCTGAAAACATCACACACCTTGGTGCTTTCGACTCCCGTATCGCTTTCGAGACGGCCTTCTCCTTGGTCTGCAAATGCCGTGAATTCGCGCTTCATGTTACGATCGTAGGGGCTCTTGAGACTGCTGTGAAAACCGAAGGCGTGATCCAGATCAAAGCCGATGGCGGTTAGTAGTACATCAGCGAGTTCGAATAAGCTCGCCGTCTCGACAACACGAACCTTCGCTACCGCCTTGTCTTTACCTGTGCCGAATGTGATGGAATATGTGTGGTGTGCCATGTTGATGTTTGCTTTGCTAATGTTCGACTTGATGACGTCGAGAATTTCCGCGTGAGTGTCAATCTAGCCGGGGCAAGCTCAGTTAGACTGCTGCGCTCCAAGTCACCTCAGAGATTCTGAGTCTAATTCTGCCGTGTTTCAGCTATCTAGACGATGCTGAAAATATGTCCATTGATTATCGTTCTAATTGTTAGGAATGATTTGTAGAAGGTCGAAATTGTCTATATTATAGTGCGTTATAGTGCGAGTAGATTCATACCCAGAAATAGACGAAAGGTACGAAATGTTGTGTCGATGGTGGTTTTACATTCATCACCTCAGAGATTCTGAGTCTAATTCTGCCGCTCCACGTAGCGCGACCGTCTCGGTCGCTCAAAATAATTCCAGCGAAGCTGCTGACTCACAGTGCTCAGACTTCACCAGCGAACTGCCAGGTGCCGGGTGCCAGGTGCCGGGTGCCGGTACCATTCAGGCTCGCCATCTCCACACAAACCTGGCTGATATAGCCCACCATAGAACCCAATTATTTCTTGAGATCCCTTATCACTATACACGACAGATTTTTAAGCTGTGCTTCAGCCCGGCGTACAAGAGCGCTTTCGGCGTCTCTATGTAGTAGCCAGTAGGTAGTAGCGAGTAGCTAGCATGGAAAACCCCTTGTGCCTCGTTCCGGTGCCTTCGCTACGCAACCAAGACCACATCAATGACCCATACGAGACACCAACGTTGTCACCTATGTCAGCCCACAGAGCAACGCCCTGGGACAAGGAGCATTCACCATAAAACAGCCCTGAAGGGGCGATCTAGTCCCATAATCGATTTGGGCGATTCTGAATGCTGAATAATTGATTAACATTCTAATAGTTAGACGTGAGTTGTTGTTGTTGTTGTTGTTGTTGAAATTATTGTGGTGGGTAGAGAGTGGGTTGGTTGTCTAGTCGTCTAGTTGTCTAGTTGTCTAGTTGTCTAGTCGTCTAGTCGTCTAGTCGTCTAGTCGTCTAGTCGTCTGTCGGGTGATTGATAATTGGAAAAGCAAGTCGATGGGAATCAGCAATCCCCGTAGTGACTCGACCTAGCAGTAATACCATTTGAATAGTTAGATTGGGGTAATGACGCTGAATTTTTTCTATTCTAGCAAGGCTCAAGGAAGGAGTATAGCAAGCTATGTGACTGACGCAGAACGCTGCTAGAATGGGGAAGGTTCAGCGCTCTATTAGAATTCAGCTTGGCTGAGAAATCACCAACCTTAAAGCCAATCATTACACCAAGGTAACTGTGAAAATGGTATAATACCACTTAGCAAAACTAAAGAGACAAATGTTCTTTTTGAGGGCTTTAGGAAAATGCGCTACGCGGAAAGCTATGAGTACTTAAGCTCAGTTAGTCTGTCTCATAGTGTATGTCTCATTGTGTACGTGGACTTTCGACAGTGGGAGGCGCGAGAAAGGGTAGGGTTAGAGTGCGTTGTTCGTGTTGGGGAGTTTTTTGGTGGGTGGCGGTGTCGAAGGTCGGAAGGTCGAAGGTCGGGTTAGATCGCGTGGTCGCGATGGTTTTTTTGGGTGAAGTCACCAGACTTCGTTGGTTGGACTTTTAGACCTTGGACTTTTGACAGTGGGAGGCGCTAGAAGACTGCTGAGTTCGGCGCGTTAGGATCCTTATAGAAAGATCAGGGAGCAATATTGACCGTCTAGTGTTCCCATAGAGCCTACGCAGCAACTCCCTTGATGAAAGTACTCACATAATCGATGACTTTGCTTAGCACACGTTCTCTTGTCGGTTTGCGTTCGCTGAGCTTGAGCTTCTTCTCGATGAGTTGGATGATGTCGGGGTTGGAGAGGGGTTCTTTGCCTGTGTAGACGTAGCGTTCGATCACCTTGGCGAGTTTGTCTTCGTTGAGTTGCTCCTCCTTCACTAGCTCCTCGAATGCCTTGCGCCTTTCTTGTTCCCAGTACTCCTCGAAGCACTCTGGGATTTCGGCGGCGTTGGTGATGGTGGGGAGGGTGGTTTCGATGAACTTTTCGATGAGTTCCTTCTTGGTGCGTAGCTCTGGATCTCCTGCTAGAGCATCGAGAATACGCTTCTTGATTGCTTTCTGTTCGGCATCGTCAGCGTCATAGAGCTGGGCTAGGAGCTGGAGGATGTATTGGACGTTGATCACGTCGCGGTGGATCAGCTCAAGCTCGAAGTCGACATCGTCGAGGATCGAGACCTTCTCTTTCTCGGTGTCAGATTTTGCTTTGGCATAGAGGTCGAGGTAGGCGCTCTTGAAGTCAGCAAAGCGTTGAGCTGTCATCGCTAGATCATCGGAATCAAATTCAGCGTAGCTTTCGAGGGTGTTCATCAGCCTCATCAGTTCGCGGAAAGTTTTGATGAATTGAAGCTCGGCTTCTTCGTCGACGGTTGCGGAACACCACGATGTTTCCCTGTGACTTCACTTGGTTGAGAATCCTGTTGGTGCGGGAGTACGCTTGGATCAGTCCGTGGTAGCGAAGGTTCTTGTCGACGTAGAGCGTGTTGAGTGTCTTTGCGTCGAAGCCAGTGAGAAACATGTTCACGACTAGCAAGATGTCGACCTTCTTGGCTTTGACCTTCTTGGCGATGTCTTGGTAATAGCCGTAGAACGACTTGGAATCCTTGGTCGAGTAGTTCGTCCCGAACATCCCATTGTATTCGCTGATGAAGCTGTCTAGGTGTTCTCTGGTGTGTTTGTTACCCACATCACCACCGACGATTTCACCACCATCATCGAGAATGCCGTCCGCATCTTTGTCGTCTTCATTGGCTGCGTAGCTGAAGATCGTGGCGATTTTGAGATTATGTTTTCCTTCTTTCTTCTTCTTAGCGAAGAGCTGGTAGTACTGGATCAGCACGTCCACCGAACTCACGCAGAACATCGCGTTGAATTGTGGGTGCTTGGTCTTGGCTTTGTGGCGGTCGAGAATGTAGTCGGTGATTTTTTCGAGTCGCGCTGGAGACTCCATCAGCTCCTTGGTGTCGATTCCTTCGACCTCGATGTCGACGTTGTTAGGGGAATCAGCCTTCTGCTTGTAGCGTCCCACATATTCTACTGAGAACTTGAGGACGTTCTCGTCCTTGATCGCAGCTCAGTTAGTCTGTCTAATAGTGTATGAGCCTTCTGCTTGTAGCGTCCAACATATTCCACCGAGAACTTGAGGACATTCTCAAAAATGGAGGCCTGACCCCTAGTACTACAGCCCCCTAGTACTACACTCTCCAAACAAATTTCAAGGCATCAAGGCGCTGGATTCTTTCTGGGGTTAATTTGTCTTTCCTACTTCTTTGAGCAGCTCAGTTAGTCTGTCTAATAGTGTATGAGGCCTTAGTTTTTCAGCGACTGGGCTGGACTCTAGTTTCTAAAATTATACTACTTACTAGGGGGGTGGCCTCTATTATGTGTTCGGCTTTCTTGGTGTTTTTAGTAGAGTTGTTTTCTATCCATTGATAGGTTATTTAAATGGAAGAAAAAAAACTTCATAAAGTGTTGTTTGAGTTGGATCGTCTCAGCCCTGAAACCAAGCCAGTGCCGGTTGGTGGTGTAGATTTATCTAATGAAGAAGCCGCTAGCTTAGAGAAAGAAGGGTGGGTGGAAATTGGCATTATAAACCCACAGCTTAACAGCGACAATGAGATATACATTTTAGGACTTACAGAGAGAGCTAACAAATATTTAGAAGTCAAAAAGATCGAAGAAGGTGAAAAGTCTAATCGCTTGTGGGATGTATTGAAGATTTTATTTGGAGCTATTGTGGGGTACGCTGTCGCCAAGTGTAGCTAGATTAGTCGCTAAGCCTAAGTGGACTTAGGGTCAGGCTTGTGATTTTAGACCACAGCTTTGGCTCATCTTAAACAGGCACTTTCTCCATGAGGTGCTTGTCTTTCCTTAATCTAGATTTAAATACCTTCACATTTGAATAACCGTGCAGCTCTAGACTCTTTTTGAAATAGCCTGGGTCAACTCGACAATTAGCGCCGACGATGATCTCAGTGATTTTAAACGTGTCATCTGATTTTACAAAATACATTCCATTTTTGACGGTTTCGCATTCCTTTAATCGGAATAAAGCTCGGTATTCATTCTCGTATTCCCAGTTCTCGCCCTTCCGAAATCCAAGGTCCGTAAGTGCTTTGCTAAACTCTGGGCTGGCACTTGATCCGTTAATGCTGCTGGATAGGTCTCGCCATTTTATTTTGATTCTCCGATCATCATAATTAATCGGTTTAGGTGGGTTATCAACCCTTGAGAAACATGGGCTACTAGCTGAAACTCCGATGGCAATTCCTTGGTGTTCTTGTGCGTAGTGTGCCCATAAGGCGGGGAGATCAGATCTGCCTGAAAAACAAATGATTCCCAACAGCTCACCAATGGTTGCCATCATCTCACGCTGAGCCAATTCGATATCATGAGGAGTTAAATTTTTTGTGTCCTGCCAATCAATGATTGTAGGTAGCCACTCGAATGGATCATTCAATTGGCTTAAGCGGCTGACTTTAAATTCTTTTTGTTCAAGAGTTGCCAGCCCTGCTTGAAGGTCGAGATACCGGTAGATCGTATCCGGTGATGGGATGTCTCTGTTCTTTTTGCGTTTTGACATAGCTTAGATTTGGCCGAGGGCTGTGAGGGTTTGGAGGATCTGGTCGATCTGGGTGTGGCGGGATTTTGAGGCGCGGCCGAAGAGTTGGGAGAGAGTTTCGGCGTTGGTGCCGTGGGTGGCACAGAGGTCTTTGATGATGGTGACTTGCTCGGGGAGTGGCTTTGGCCACTTCAGCTTGCTGGTGGTTTTGGTTTTCTTGGTGGCGAGCTTGAGGTCGGCGGTTTCCAGAGTTTGGGTAGAAGTGCTTGCTTGGGTGTTCTCGGGGTCTTGGAAGTCGGGGCGTAGGTAGCGGATCTTTCCTTGGGCTTCTTCGGCAGCTCGTTCGTGGTTGAGGTCGACAAGGGACTGGAGGATGGCTTGTTCTAGCGCTTCGTCGCCACGGGCGAGACGGTCGGCGATGGGCGTAGCCGTAGAAGAGCCATCTAGGCTCTTTGCTGTGTTGTCGAGGTAGTTGGAAAGCGGCTGGAAGCCACTTCTACGGTAGGCTTCCACAACGGCATCGTCGATGTCGTCGTGGATTTGCTTGAGCAGAGTGACAAGCCCATGGTCGTAGATGACTTTGTCTTTGTCGGTCAGAGGTTCTTCTTTGCGCAGTTTTTCTAGTACGTTGTACATGCCAGTGAGGGTGAGATCGGGGTGCTCGGCTTGGCGCGCCTTACGGTGGGCATCGAGTTGCTCGCCGAGGGTGCGGAGGGTTTCTTTTAACTCACCGTCGGGGAACTCGGGGAAAGGGAATTTATTGAAACAATCAGCGTGATTGTAATTTGGCCTATCTTCGAGAAAAGCACCGGTATGGTGTGCCCATAGACAATGAATAGAGCTGCTGAGAGAAGATAATACATCTGAATCTGCTGATCCGATTGCTACGATTTTAGCATCTGGAAGGATGTCTCCAGTAAGGAAAGTGAAAGTTCTATGTTTTGCTGTGCGGCAAGTAGCAATGTATCGATCTAGTCCCGTAATAGCATTTCGCAGAATTTGATTACTCCGTCCAAATAACCACCACTTTTCCCTACGTTGTTTGTCATTCATCTGAAGGCGTTTAGGGCGAACCTCATCATAGACTCTCTGATAAATTAATGGGTGTTCAGTGACCTGTTTTTCGGTCAGTCCGTGAAGGTCGATTATCCTGAGGTTTCTGGACACTCTCACAAGGTCACTGCCATTCATGTATCGCTTTATGAGATGCGCGCTGTTTGGGTGAGCTATTTTAAAAGAGTCAGCCTCGGACTGGGAGAGCTGGAAACCTTCGCCAAGCACGATGACGCCTTGACCTGACAAAATTTCATTGCTCTTTAAGCTATAGGCGGAAGATGTATGAGCCCCGATCTTCAGGTTTGCTAGGACTTTACCCTTTTTCCTAGAGAAGAGTATTTCAATCTCACCGGAGCTTAGCTCTTCCTCACTAGAGACATTTTTTATGACACCTATAGCATTGCCGTGTTTTGCAACACTCATGGCAATTCTCACAGCGGCTCCATCAGCCGAATCCACCCACGGATGATCAGGAATAGCGAAGGTGATGGAGGTCGGTTTTTTGTCGTTATTGAGAAACGCTTCGACACAGCGGCGGTTGAACGTCTGGTGGATCGAGTTGGTGGTGATGAATCCAAATTGATTAGTCTTTCCATCGCGTGCGAGTTCGGCGGCTTGGTGCCACCAAAACATGACGAAGTCCCAAGACCCTGCTTTGTGTTTTTTCCACGCTGTACGCAGCGCCTCGACATAGCCATCGCCTAATCCTTCGCGCATACGTTTGTTTCCGAGGAATGGCGGATTACCAACAATATACTCGGCCTGTGGCCACTCGGTGCGGCGTGGGTTGGTGTAGTCGTAGAGAGGCTTGCGGGCGGTTTCGTCGGGGACTTCTTTACCAGTGACGGGGTGGGGCTTGGTGGTGCGGCCGTCCCAGATGGTGAGGAACTCGCCAGTGTCGGGATCGGTGCGTGGGATTTGCGCGTCGTAGTCGAGCACGGCGTCCTTGTGGGAGATGGTTTGTTGCTTTGGCAGTAGTGGGCGGTCGTTGGTATCGGCGGTGCCTGTGGTCTTGTGATGCCACTGGAAGTAGCCGATCCAGAGAACGAGCTGGGCGATGGCGCAGGCGCGTTCGTTGATCTCTAGACCGAGGAATTGGTCGGGGCGGACTTTGAACGAATCCATCTCTAGGGTGCGGTTGCCACCGAGGGCGTCGAGCAGGTCGAGCACCTCGGCCTCTAGTTCTTTCATGCGGGCGAGTGCTACGTAAAGAAAATTTCCAGATCCACAGGCGGGATCGAGCACGCGGATAGCGCAGAGCTGGCGGTGGAAGTTCTCGATTTCTTCACGTGCTTTGTCGTCCTTGTTAGCATCGTGGAGCAATGCCGCGGCGGTCTTTACGGCATCCCAATTTTCGCGAAGCGGCTGCATCAGGGTGGGCTCGATCAGGCGATCGACGTAGGAGCGCGGGGTGTAGTGGGCACCTAGCTTGTGCCGCTCCGTTGGATCGAGGGCTCGCTCTAGCAGGGTTCCGAAGATGGCAGGCTCGACCTCTGTCCAGTCTTGCTTGGCAGCGTGGATGATGAGTTCTATCTGTGGGGTGTCGAGCGGGAGGGCTGTGGGGTTGTCGAAGAGCCCGCCATTGAAGTAGGCGATTTCTTTGTGAAGGATGGTGGAGAACTCGGTGCCAGTTGCCATTTCATTCCAGAGGCTGGAGACCATGACGGGGAAGCCTTTAGGCGTGTCCTTGATGCTGATGAGGAGATTCTCAAAGGCTTTTTCAGGAAGTAGGCCGATGTCCTCGGCGAAGAGGGTGAAGAGGATGCGCTGGAGGAAGGTGGCGATGGTCTGCGGGTCGTGGTTTTCCTTTTCCAGAGAGGTGGCGAGTAAGGCGAGGGTGTCGGCTACTTCGCGGGTGACCTTGGCGGCGTGCTTGGAGGGATCGAGTTTGTGCGGGGTGCTCCAGATGGTCTTGAGTAGCTCGCGGGTCTCGGGCTGCTTGAGGTCTTCTAGGAAGATGCGGCGCTTGGCTGGGTTAGGGTAGGCTAGATAGGTGCCGCCTGTGCCAGTGAACTCGGCGTAGACGTCGAAACAATGGCCGACGTCGGCGACGATAAGGAAGGGTGGGCGTCCGTGCTCGGCGGGCAGATCGCGGATGTAGGCGCGGGCTTGGTGGTAGGCTTTGTCTAGTGCTTTGTCCCAGCCCTTGGTTCCGCGCTTGCCGTGGCCGACTTTTCCGCCTGATTCGTTTGAGCCTTGCTTGGTTTCGAGCACGAAGTGGCCGCGCTTGTAGAGATCTAGGTAGACGGTGGAGTTGTTGTCGTCTTTGTCCTTGCGGGTGAAGGCGCGGTCGATGACGTAGTCGTTCTGGTTGTTGTGCTCAGAGGACGGCTGCGGACGCTCGACTTCGAGTAGGTCACATAGTTCGGAGATGAAGAGGGCGTAGTTGGAGCGCTCGGCGGCTCCGGAATTTTGCCAGCGGGAGATGAATGTTTCGACTGAAGAAGAGGAGGACATAAAAAGGTGGAACGTAGGAGTGGTGAAAGGGAGGTGTGAGAGCTAGAATTTAAGAGTAATTCTTCACACGAATGAGCAGAGAATACGTAAAATAGGGGGCACTTATAGCCTTTTTTTATGGGGGCTTGTGGTTGCAGAGTTGGGTTCTGCCGTAAGTGTCTAACTAAGATTGATTTAGACGGCCGTGGTGTACGCTTGTGGGTCGTAAAGGAAAGGGGAAGAGCATGGGGTTGTGTAGCTCGTCACCGCGTGAGTATGGCCTTCAGCCATGCACGGCTTTAGCGTGGCAACTTTCCTCATTCTTAATTGGACCGCAGCTCTGCCATCTGAATCACTTGATCGGCTAGTTCTTCGGCTTCTCTGAGGGAGTGGGTGATGTGGAGGGTGGTGATGTTCTCTTTGCTGATGTGCGACTTGATGACGTCGAGGATTTCGGCGTGGGTGTCGTCGTCTAGGCCGGTGAGGGCTTCGTCTAGGCAGAGCAATGACGGGCGGGTGGCAAGGGCACGGCCGAGGGCGACGCGTTTGGATTCACCACCTGAAAGCTTGTCTGGTCCACGGTCTAGTAAGTGGGTGATGCCGAGGCTTTCAGCGAGCTCTTCGACCCGGAGCTTGGTGTCGGCGCTGCTCCATTTTTGGATACTGGGGCCGAAGGCAAGGTGGTCGCGAACACTGAGGTGGGGGAAGAGGACGTTATCTTGTGGTACCAGTGCCACGTGGCGAGCTCCGGGTGGCAGCTTGGTAATGTCGCGGCCATCTAACATAATCTTACCAGCAGTGATCTGGCGGAGTCCGCAAATGGCTTCCATGATGGTTGTTTTACCAGATCCACTGGTGCCCATGAGGGCAACGCAAGCACCGGTTGGAACATCAAAGCTGATGGAATTGAGTTCAAAGCTGCCTGATTTGATGGAGAGTTGTTGGACTGTTAACACTGTGGTTTTATGTTTTTAAAGTGAAGGAGTTTTTTTATACAGAATTTCAGAATTTCTCAAAATTGACAAAATTTGTTTCGGACGAGGAAACGTATTATACTTTCATGTGACGTGTGTGTGGCTAACTCTGCTGGCGCTTGGGTGAGGAAGAGATTGTTTTGTTTGGCGAAGGTTCGGAAGATTCCGAGTTCTTCGGTGTAATAGGTAAAACCTCCTTGAAAACGCGCAGCTGCTTCACAGCTTGATCTGAGCGATGCAACAAGTTGCGGGAGCGGGATTCCCGGAGTTTTTGAGCTGTTTCCATGGGGTGATACTAAAGTTGAAGGCGAAAGATAGCAAGTGGTGACAGTGACCGCTGGCCGAGAGTTACTTCCGGTCTCCGGCGATTCGGATGATGAGGATGGTGGTGACGGCGAGGGTGATGAGTAGGAGGGAGACAGCAGCCGCACCGCCTAGGTTGCCAATGTTGATTTCTAGGAAGACCGAGGTGGCGAGGACTTCGGTACGGCCGCGTGTGGCTCCGGCGAAGACGAGGATCGGGCCAAACTCACCAAGGGCGCGTGCCCAGGCTAGAACGCCCGCTGAGAGAACGCCTCGGCCGGCTTGGGGGAGTGTGATGCGCCAGAAGGCCTGGGAGCGGTTGCAGCCGAGGGTGAGGGCTACCATTTCCGCGCGTGGAGAGATTTGATCAAAAGTATTTTTCATGCTTCGCACTGCGAAGGCTGCGGCCACAGTAAACTGGGCGAGGATGATGGCGGGAATGTGGAAGGTGACATGCATGCCGTGGGCGTTGAGCCAGTTTTCCAATGAACTATCGCGGGTGGGAAAGGAGTTAAACAGAATCAACAGGCTGAGCCCAACAACGAGTGGGGGAGGATGATGGGGATATCTAGTACGGTGTCTAACAAGGTGCGGCCGCGAAAGTTGAAGCGCGAGAGTGTGTAGCCAATGGGAACCGCAAAAATGACTGAGAGAATAGCGGTGACCGTGCAGGTGAGGAAGGTGAGGGTGAGTGATTGCTGAATGGCGTCGCTAGTGATCGCCTCCACCAGTTTATCCCAGGTGATGTAGCTGGCATTGGCTACTACTAACAAGGCGATCAGCGCAACATAAAGCAAAGTGAAGCCGAAGAGCCCAACGAGGAAGGGCCGATCAGATTTCAGCTGAGGTGTGCTTGGCTTGCTTTGTTGCATGGAGGCGTTTTTTTCCATTTAGAGTGATGGTTTAGGAAGCTCTTTTTTATCCTTCGTTGGTGAGTGAGTTTCAAAACCATAGGATTTGAAGGTCTCTAGGCCTTTGTCATTCGCTGAGATATAGCGTGCTAAGTGCATGGCCTTGGCTTGGTTTCTTGTGGATCTGAGTAGCGTGATGCTGGCGTGGCTTTTTTGAGCAGTAAAGATGGGTACTTCAATGGTGCGTAGTTCGGGTGAGTTTTCTGCTAAAGCACCCCATGCAATGGTGGCGTCGGCACTACCGATTGTGACGTCCTGGATGATGCTGTTGACCGTTGGTTTAGTGACGATGATATTGGCTTCTATATTTTTTAGAAGACCATTTTCTGTGAGAATTCTCCGGGTGAATTTGCCAATGGCGGCTGACTTGTTAGCGAAAGAAATGCGGACCCCAGGTTTGGTTAGGTCGTCGAGGCTCTGGATGCTGGTGTTGTTTTTTCGGACAATGATCTTGGCGGTGAGGTAGCTTACTGGGATAGTTTCGTCAGCGGCGAGTCCCAGTTTCTGTGCTTCTCTGATGTAGAAAATGTTAGCTGGGAGGTACAGGTCACCTTTGCCTAGTTGAATCTGTGAGAGCAAGGCTCCAGACCCATTGTAGATGACAGTGACCTTACGACCGGTTTCACTGGTGTATTGATCGATGATGTCACTAACTGGATTGCGCAATCCAGCTGCGCAATAGAGGGTGAGAGTGTCTGCTGGTGAGTGGTCTGAGGAATCGGATTTTTCGCGTTGACTGAGTGCAATAAGGCAAAGCACGAGGACTGCAATCAGCCCAAGGAAGATGATCAATGGCTTTTTCATGTGTTAGCGGAAATCTGCAAAGAGTGGGGTGTTTTAAGCTTTTTTATCGAGGTAGAGTGATGCTTGCGACAGCTCCGCCACTGTGGTGGTTCTCTAGGCTGACGGAGCCCGCGTGTAGTTTGGCTACTTCTTTGACAAATACGAGTCCGAGTCCGCTACCTTTACTGTTCTCACGCATCGAGAAGAAGTGCTCGAATGCGCGTTCTTTAACGAATGGTGCGAGACCAGGACCGTGATCCATGACCGATAGCACGATTTTTCCATCTGACTCAGAGGCACTGAGGTGGATCACCGATTTTTCGGGGGAAAACTCGATCGCGTTTTCTAGCAAGTTCACCAGAGCGGTTTCCAGCATCATGGCATCACCATGAGTTTTCAAAGTCTCCGGACAGCAGATTTCAAGTGTGAGCTGTTTCGTGGTTAGCCGAGTTTTGACAAATTCATTCACCTCAGAAAAAAGGCTGCTTACGACAATGGGCTGTCGTTGGAGTAATGAATCCTTTGCTTCTAGATGTGAGAGCTTGAGTAGTCCGTCAATAATATCGGTCGAGCGCTGGGTCTCCTGACGAATGTTCCTAAGAAATTTATCACGCTGATGGTCAGGCATGTCTTCCTCTAATAGCTCTGAGGCTCCTTGAATCGCTGCCAGTGGGCTTTTTAACTCATGTGTTAGCATCTGGGTGTATTGCTCCATGTAGCGTCGACCATCGAGGGATGCTCGCATGTCACGGAGGGCTTTACCCAGGGTGTTAGCTTCCCGACCTTTACCAAGTTTTGGGTATTGCGGGCGTTCGCCACGGGTGATAGCTCGGGCGTAATTGGTGAGTCTCCCCAATGGTCTGAATAACCAGATGAAAACAGCGATGGTAAAAGCGGCAATACCAGTGCCGATCAGTGCAAGCGAGATAAGGATGGAGCGATGACGCTTGTCAATGAAGGGGCGTAGATCGTTTTGTGCCTTGTAGACGGAAATGACTCCTACGATGTCCTCCTCCGCATTTTTGATAGGAGCTGCGACATAGAGCACCGAGCTCTTCGAGTTGTCTTCGTCGTCACGTGAGGAACGCACTGCGTATTCGTCCTTCAGTGCTAACAGCACATCGTTGTAGAGGGAAAAGTTTTTGCCGATTCGTTCTGGGTGAGAGGAGTCGTGGATGATAATCCCGTCGGCTCCAGTGATGTAGAAGTTACAACCTATCTGAGTCTTCTCCATACCAAAGATGTTGGCCTTGAATTGGTGCTCTTTGGCTTTAGTTAATGCTTGGTGTATGCTCTGATAAGGAATTTTGTCAGTCTCAGAAAGTTGACTCTCTAGTTGAGCTGCAAAGATGTGAGCTGTATCTACCAGAGATTCTTCTGTTGCTTGGAAAGTTTGATCTTCAAGCTCGGATGTTAGGTTCCGGTAAAGCGAGTAGAATCCTAAGCCTGTAATGTAGACGACTAGGAATACAACGATGCGGGTGATCCGCATGGGGGCTTTGAGGTTAAACTTCATCGGGGGAGTGGTAGCAGTAGCCTAGCCCTCTACGAGTCTGGATGACCTCAGTACAATGCTCAGAGGCATCGCGTAATTTTGCTCGGAGGGACTTGATGTGGGCATCGACAGTGCGATCCATCGCTGAACCTGGATCTTCCCAAGCTCGCTCTAGCAGTTGGTCACGGGTGAAGGTGCGACCAGGCTGTGACATGAATGTTGCCAGCAATTTATATTCGTGTGCTGTGAGATCTAACAAGGCTCCAGCACAGTTGATGCGCATAGCGCTTGAGTCGTGTTCGAGTAGCGATTTACTGATAACCTCAGGTTTTTTTTCAGAGCTGCGTCGCAGGATAGCCCGGATTCTGGCGGCGAGTTCACGTGGGCTGAATGGCTTTGTGACGTAGTCATCAGCGCCGAGTTCGAGACCGAGAACATGGTCGATCTCTGAATTGCGCGCAGTGAGAAAGAGGATCGGAATTGAACTAAAGCTGCGAATTTCCCTACAGACATCAAAACCCATAATGTCGGGAAGCCCGACATCTAGGACAACCAAGTCGAAGTGAGAAGTTTTGAGGGTCTCTACAACTGTCGCTCCGATAGAGAGATGTGTGGTGGAGAAGTTCTCCGTTTCGAGAGCGTAGATGAGGTTCTCTGCTATCGAGAGTTCGTCTTCAACGATGAGAATGTGTGCTGCTGCCATACCTGACAGAGAAACTAGATACTTTTACTCTACTGACCAGAGAGTTTTACCAAGCGATTGATTTCTCTGTTGAGTTTCTTCTCCTCAATTTTAGCTTTATCGAGAGGAAGTCCAGCTTTGACGCCTGGTCGGGTGTGGCCAGTGTGTGTCAGCCAGGCGGATCGCTTGAGCTCCATTCTCTTTTGAATCAGTGGCTTTATTCCTGCTGGTAGTTTGTGCAGGTTGATGACTTCGGTGACGGAACTAGCTCTGGATGATGGGGTGTCACCAAACCATTGAAGGATGGGCTGAGTCATTACCCAGTGACCTTGAGTGTTCGGGTGGACTTTGTCTTTTTGATAGGTGAAGCTAGGGTTTGCCTTTTTGGCTTCCTCTAACGCCGCCAGCATGTGGCTGTGTAGATCGATCACCATCCAGCCATCGCCGCGGCGGCTCACTAACCACTCACTGTATTTATCGAGAACTCCCACGTAAGGATGAGCTTTGCCGTGTGAGTCATATGGGGTAGGGGTGATGAAGACGATCTTTGCTCCAGCAGCCTCTGCTTTATTCTTCAATCTCTCAATGCCTTGTTTGTAGGCAGAAAAGCGCTCTTGGTCGAAGGCTTGGTAGATGCCGCAGTTCATTCCATAGCTGGCAAAGATGAGCGACGGCTTGGACTTGCTCAGTACTGAGTCGAGTCGCGTAAACAAGTCTGGACGAGGGAATCTACCGCCAGCATGGCCGTCTTCGGAAAGCCCTGAGACTGTCTCAGAGGGCAAACCAAGATTGATGACGTCAATGTTGCGGCGGCTATAGAGCGACTTTAGCCAAGTTTCAAAGTTTGCGACGTAGCCACCACTGTAGGTGATGGAGTCTCCTAAGAAGACAATCCGGTCGGCATGTACAAGAAGCTTGCGGTGCGCTCTAGAATCTTGGCTTGCTCCCGCCATCAGATTGGTGGGTAACAGGCAGAGGAGGATGATCTGTAGAGCTAACTTCATTAGATAGATGTGGAGGTAGGGAAAGGTGTCATGAGCTTGGTGGGGGTATTTAGCCGCTATATGGCTTTGTCATAGTGTGGTTCAGGCCGCACCACAATAAATTAAGTGGGCTTGCTTGGTGGTCGGGCATAGTCACATCTGTGGTATCAGTGTAGTAATACAGCGGCTTAGTCCTTGAACTTTCAAGAAATTTGGTGCCATCTGGCGGCGCACATTATGCAGACTGTATTAGCGCTAAAGTACCCGGATTTACCCGTCAGCAGGGAGCGTGAAGCGATTCTAAAATCTCTTCACGAAAATCAACTCACCGTCGTCGTGGGCGACACGGGCTCGGGTAAAACAACGCAGCTTCCTAAAATGGCTCTCGAGTACATTCAGGAAAAAAGAATGCGTGGACGTGTCGGTTGTACCCAACCAAGGCGACTAGCTGCAGCCAGCGTCTCAAAACGCGTAGCCGAAGAAATGGCTGTCAGCCTAGGGCAAGAGGTGGGCTACCAAGTTCGTTTCCAAGACAACACATGCAAGTCGACGCGTGTGAAGTTCATGACCGACGGTATCCTGCTCGCCGAGACTCAAGGAGATCCCGAGCTCAAGCAATACAGCGTGCTGATCATTGATGAAGCGCACGAGCGCAGCCTCAATATCGATTTCCTCTTAGGTTATTTGAAGATCCTGATGGCTCGCCGACCAGATCTCAAAGTGCTCATTTCTTCAGCCACACTCGATGCCGGTGGCTTCTCAGAGTTCTTTAATAAGGCTCCAGTGATTCACGTCGAGGGCCGGACCTTTCCCGTAGAGACCCACTATTTACCAAAAGAAAATACCGAAGACTCGGCCCGACACGTCGCCCGCGCGATCGAATGGATTTCTAGAACGGACCGCAGTGGAGACATTCTAGTCTTTCTACCTGGCGAGCGCGAGATCCGCGAGTGTGCGGATGTGCTAGATGGACGCAACTGGGGCGGGACTAAAATCTTACCATTGTTTGCTAGGCTGGGTTTAAATGAGCAACAAGAAGTTTTCAGTCCAAATGGCAGAAGCCGCAGAGTGATACTGGCTACCAATGTCGCGGAAACTTCCCTGACCATTCCAGGCATCGTCTACGTGGTGGACACTGGGGTCGCCCGCGTGAGCCGTTGGAGCCCAGCCCGTCAGGTCCAGCGTCTACAGATAGAGAAAACATCACAAGCGAGTGCCAACCAGCGCAAAGGCCGATGTGGTCGAGTCAGTGAAGGTGTCTGTGTGCGTCTCTATGAGGAAGATGATTTTGATGAACGTTCAGAATTTACCGACCCAGAGATCAGGCGTTCATCACTCGCAGGGGTGATCCTTCGGATGAAATCACTCGGGCTGGCTGCAATCGAGGATTTTCCCTTCCTCGACCCACCATCGAGTAAGCACATCAACGAAGGCTACCGCACACTGCGCGAAATAAATGCCCTCGATGGCGACCATGAGTTAACCAAGACTGGCGCCATGATTGGCCGCATTCCGGTGGAGCCACGCTTGGGCAAAATGTTACTAGAGTCGCGCCACCGTGGCTGTCTGGATGCGATGCTGGTTATCGTCAGTGGCTTGAGCATCATGGACCCTCGCGAACGTCCGGCGGAAAAGGCTAAAGAAGCCGATGCCGTTCATCAGAAATGGCAAGACGTGGACTCAGATTTCATGTCGTTGATTCATCTCTGGGTCGACCTCCACCAATTCAAGGATGGTAGAAAGTGGAAGCAAAACCAGCTGAGGAAGTTTTGCCGACAGAAGTTCTTAAATTTCAGAAGGGTGCTAGAGTGGGGGAATCTCCACCACGAGCTAGCCGTGTTAGGTCGCGAGGCCTTCCGCTGGCACAGCCACATTCTTAATACCAATGAGGCGTATTCGTTAGACTACGATCAGATCCACAAGTCATTGCTCAGTGGAATGCCCCGGCAGATCGGACTCTATGAGAAAGAAAAACGCACTTACAAAAGTGGCGGCGGGCTTGAGTTTGCCATTTTCCCCGGCTCTGGGCTATTCGGAAAGAAGAAGCCACTCGAGTGGGTCATTGGCTACGAAATGGTCGATACCACACGTCTCTGGGCGCGCCGTGTCGCAAAGCTCGATCCATTGTGGTTAGAGGAAGTGGCGCCGCAGCTCTGTCGCAGCCGCTATCACTCGGCAGTGTGGGACAAGAAGCAAGGCGCGGTCTATGCCAAAGAGATTGTTGTTTGCGCTGGCCTCACAATCATTGATAACCGCAATGTTCATTTTGGTAAGATCGACCCACAAGCCGCACGTGGAGTCTTTATTCGTGAAGGCTTGCTAGCTGGAGGCATGAAGAATAATCCTGACGCCCTCGCTACGATCGAGGGATTTCGTGAGGAAATCGCCAGTCTAGAAGTGAAGCTACGCCGTCGCGACGGAATCTGGAGTGAGGAGTCGGTTGTCGAGTACTTCGAGCAACAGCTTCCCGCAGACATGTGCACGGCCAAACAGTTCTGGCGCTGGATGACTAAGCACCCCGACGCTCTCGATCCAAAGGTGGAGGAATTTGTCTACGGCGAACTGCCTGATTCGAGTCTCTATCCAGATGAAATCTATTTTGATGAGGAAGTCTACCCGGTCTATTACCGAGTCGCTCCCGGTGAGTCCGATGACGGCGTCACTATCGGTGCGCACATCGACCAATTAGTCAATTTCCCTGAGTGGCTTGCAGAATGGGGAGTGATGGGGCAGCTCTATGAGCGTGTCACCATCTTGATAAAGTCGTTGCCTAAACCTCTTCGGATCGCCTGTAATCCAGCGGCTCACACTGCCCAAGCATTTGCCGACGAGTGGTGCTGCCGAACTCCCAGTCAGGGTCTTTATTCTGAGTTGGCTGAGTTTTTATGCGATAGAACACGCGTGAGAATTGAGCCTAACATGTTTCAAATCGATAAGTTATCTGATGAGCTACGCACCAAGATATGGGTCTGTGACGATGATGGAAATGAACTAGCCATTGGCTACGATGCTTGCGAATTACGTGATGCGCTGCGCGACCAAATGACTGAGCGATTTGAGGAAGAAACTGGAGCAGAATACGATTTCCAAGACATGCGCAGCTGGGACTGTGGCGATTTACCTGAAAGGGTAGAGACTCCACGTGGTATAGGTTACCCAGCCCTAGTCGACGATGGCAATGGAGTGAGCGTGAAGGTCTTCACCGACAAACGTCAAGCCGATACCAGCCATTTAGCTGGTTGTGTCCGATTCTTCCTTTTCCGTAATACCGACCACGCAAAATACGTCAGTAAAAAAATGCCGCTGAGCATGGACGCTAAAATGTACCTCCCTTTGTTGGGAGGGAAGGGGGTCAGTCAATCCGAATTGCTACGCTGTGTTGTCCGGGGCAGTTTCGCTAAGAGCATGCCGCGAGATCAATCGACATTTGAAACTCTAGCAGACAATGGTCGTGGAGATCTCTTCGTGCATGCTGAAAATTTATGTGATGCTCTAGCATCCGCTATTTCTAACTACAGAGAAGTGGTTGCATGGCTCGAGACCAATAGCTCAAACCCTAACTACGACGAAATTGCCGAAGACATCCAAGAGCAAATCGATTGGCTCCTGCGCGCTGGTTTCGCAACTCAAGCAGGCTGGCAATCATTGCTCAACTACAAGGTCTTCTTCAGCGCGATACTTGAGCGGGTAAATCGCCTCAAAGCAAACCCAGTCAACAAGGACCTCGAGAAAATGGACCGCATTCTCAAGATCTACCTACCGTGGCATGATCACATGAAAAATCGCCCCGCCGATTGCGGCCTCATCGAAGCCGGCTATGCGTTAGAAGCTCTCCGAGTCACCCTTTTCGCTCCCAACATATCAATGCCAGGGTTCATCAGCGAAAAGAAGATAAAGTCACTACTCAGCGAACTCGGCGTGACGGTTTAACAGTTTAGAAGTTGGCGAATAGGGGGAAGATGACTTAGTAGTCTTCCATGGCAATTGAATTTGATCTAGATGGACGTCATGCAGACATGGCGTATGGAATTTTGGCGGGCTTGGTGACACCACGGCCGATCGCTCTAATCACAACGATTAACGAGTCAGGAGTGGTGAATGCTGCACCATTTTCATTTTTCAATGTTTTCGGTAGCGAGCCGCCGATGGTTGTCGTGGCCCCAGGCAACAAAGAGTCTGGAATACCAAAAGACACAGCTCGGAATATCCGCCGCAGCCGCGAGTTTGTCGTGCATATGGTCGATGAAGCAATAGCCCAACAAATGGTCGGATGCTCCGCGGGCTTGATGCCAGAAGAAAGTGAAATCGACCATGTCGGATTCACAACCCAAGCATCCTCAGTGGTGTCCGTCCCCAGAATCGTCGAAGCTCCAGTTGCGCTAGAATGCCGTGAGCACACAACTCTTGAAATTGGTGGCAACAGGCTCGTTGTCGGAACTGTCCACCGTGTGCACGTACGCGACGGTGTGATCGATGCCGAAACAGGACGGTTATTAGATAACGGCTCTAATTACGCGCCCATAGGCCGCATGGCCAGCCCCGACTGGTACACCCGCACCAGAGACCGCATACAAATAAGCAAACCTAGCAGTTAAAACCCCAGTGGCTGGTATTCTAGTTATCGAGGCACGGGGCCAATGCTGGCGCCTTCACTGAAAACCGCCTTGGTGTAGCTCTTCTTCTTCTTGTCCTCGTGTCCTTGGGAGACGTTTTTGATCCATTGCATGACACGGCGAATGGTCGGGCGATAATCCCAGCTGAGGTGGGCGATGGATGGACGGCACCATTCAAAGCTTTCGTTGTAGTCGTTGCAGTAGAGAGAGATGTTTTCGGGGGCATTGATTCCTAGGCGCCCCAAATTGGTTTGGATCGCATGAAAGGTAACCGGGTCTCCAACCAATAGGGCCGTTGGAGGTGTGTGCGCAAAGAGCTTGTTGAGGCATTGTTCGAGGCCTTCCGGCGTGTCTTTCCAATCTGGAATGTTGTAGGGACCCGTTTGGATGCCATGCGCCTGAAGCTGTTCGAGGAAGAAGCGCTCGGGTAATCCTGGGTGGGGTTTGCGGCGCTCCTCGCGCACTAGTAATACGATGCGTTGGTGACCGTATTCGACCAACTTATTAATCACTATTAAACC
>NZ_MQWA01000001.1:4118124-4119336 GCF_002954445.1 Rubritalea profundi | reverse complement strand
CAGGTTAATAACTCTAAAGAACAAAGTAAAGAAAAAGACAGACTAATAGTAGAGGTGTATGCTTCCATCCTATATTCCATATAGATCCTGAAAAATAATAATCTTCCTATAAGACGTAAAGAAAAAGACAGACTAATAGTAGAGGTACTATAGAGCACGTATAACTCTAAAGAAAAAGACAGACTAATAGTAGAGGTATATGCTTCCATCCACTATTCCATATAGATCCTGAAAAATAATAATCTTCCTATAAGGTTCTATAGAGCACGAATCGACTTGATCTAAATCGCTGAATACGATAGGTTTACAGACATGTCTAAAGCTCGTTTATTGGCACCGTGGGTAGGGTGGGAAGATCGTTCTGCAAATTATCACGTTGTATCACGCATAGTGGGGCAGGACTTCCTGCTAGATAGTAAAGGCAAGGAACAATTCGTCCGCTACATGCGAATGTATGAGGAGTTCTGCGGTGTTCGCGTGCTGACGTATTGCATCATGAGCAATCATTTCCATATTCTCGTAGAGGTGCCACCAAAGTGTGATCAACAGCTCGATGACGCGGCTCTCATTGAGCGTTTATCGGTGATTTATTCGAAGGAACACGTGGCGATGGTGAGCGAGCATTTGGCCTTGCTTGCAGGCGCAACACACAAGCAAGGACGGGAAGCGTGCCACAAACTGCGCGAGAGCTACACCAGGAGAATGTGGGATTTGGGACTCTTTATGAAGACGCTCAAGCAGCGCTTTTCATTGTGGTACAACAAAAAGCACGGCAGGCGAGGAACGCTCTGGGAAGCTCGTTACAAAAGCGTTTTAGTGGAAAATGGCTATGCCGCTAGAACGATGGCCGCCTACATCGACCTCAATCCCATTAGAGCCGGAATGGTGCGTGATCCGAAAGACTATCGGTGGAGTGGCTATGCGGAAGCTGTGGCTGGCGGTAAGCTTGCCAGAAATGGCGTGATGCGCATCCTCAGCGAACTCGACAGCGACACCGGCCACGACGGCTGGAGCGGCGCTAGAAACATAGAAAAATACGATTGGCGCAGTGTAGCGAAGCGATACCGGCTCTGCCTATTCGAAGACGGAGCCAGCTTTGGTGAACCCACCGCAGACGCCCAAGGAGCGCGAAAGAAGCGCAAAGGATTTAGCCAAGAAGAAGTCGAGCGTGAACAAGATCGAGACGGCCAACTCTCGATCGCTGCAATCGCG
>NZ_MQWA01000001.1:4114123-4116590 GCF_002954445.1 Rubritalea profundi | reverse complement strand
TTTCAGTTAGGGTGTCCCCCCCAATTCCCAAAAAACAACTGGACTACCTCGCCACAGCAGAGGTGTTGGGAGTCTATATGGATGCTATAGGAGGGTCGTAATATTACAAAACCCATATGAAATAATGGATATCGAGGCTTACCTTCTTATTAGTCTGTCTTTTTTATGTTTTTATGAAACTAACTATTTCAGTTAGGGTGTCCCCCCAAATTCCCAAAAAACAACTGGACTATCTCGCCACAGCAGAGGTGTTGGGAGTCTATATGGATGCTATAGGAGGGTCGTAATATTGCAAAACCCATATGAAATAATGGATATCGAGGCTTACCTTCTTATTAGTCTGTCTTTTTTATGTTTCTTTTTATGTTTCTGTCTTTTTTATGTTTCTGTCTTTTTTATGTTCTAGTAATAAATCTGTATGTATCAATTTCATTCATGACGAGTAAGAATAATGTTGCATGCTAGGTTGGCAGAACTGGCACAGGTACTGCTTATTTATCAAATGTGCCCGATAGAGCACAATCGATGACTAGAAAAAAGTAACTTACTTATTAACTATTCATTGGTCGGATACAAATCCACTTAATTAATTACAAACAACCAATAAAAAGAATAGATATGGATTATTTACAACCACGTGAGCTGGCACAAAAAATGGTGGAAGCGGGTGAAGAGAAACTCTTCATGTCCACAAAGGACACACTCATTAGGAGTATAGGAGCGGGAGCATTACTCACGCTTGCAGCGTTCTTTGCTCTCACTGTTATTACGAAAACTGGCAGTTTGCTCACGGGAGCTATTTTGTTTCCCATAGGCTTTATCATGCTCAACATGCTGAAATTTGACCTTATTACGGGAGTTTTCACACTTTCACCTCTCCCAGTCATCAATGGCAGAGAAGGTTGCACATGGGCCAAGGTATTCCGTAACTGGTCTATAGTTTTCTGCGGTAACTTCATCGGTTCGTTGTTTGTGGTATTCTTGGCATCATTCAGCGTTAGATATGGCTACTCAGGAGAGACTTCAGAGATTTTTCCAGCATTCCACAAGCTACTTTCTAAGGTGGGTGAAGGCAGGACTCTAGGTTTCGAAAAATGGGGTATTGCAGGTTGGTTCACATGTTTCGTACGTGGAATCCTCTGTAATTGGATGGTATCCATGGGTGTCATCGGCGCTATCTACGCCCGTTCTACTATTGGTAAATTCTTCTGTATGTGGGCACCTATCATGTGTTTCTTCTTTATGGTGTTTGAGCACGCTGTAGTGAATATGTTCCTCTTTCCATTCGCTATGACAATGGGTGCTGACTTCACATTAGTTGACTTCTTCCTATGGAACGAGATCCCAACACTTCTTGGTAACTTCGTCGGTGGTTTCTGCCTCGTGGGACTACCAATTTACCTCACACACTTCAAAGTTGAGAAAAAAGCTCCACAGGTATAATAGGCACACATTAATTTCTTATAATTCGGCAGCTAGAGTTCATTCTCTAGCTGCCTTTCATAGTAATCTTGGATTCAATTAATAAACGCAACTTTTGATGGGCAGTAAGTAGTCTGTTAAATCAAAAAAGGAAAGGTCCGAAAATCCTTCCCTTTTGATTTAGTAAAAACTTCAATGCTGCCCGATCAAAAGAAGCTATGAAGTTCATTACATATGAAGAAAGACATACTATTGCTCACCTGCTAAGTCAAAACCTAAGCCCAGCACACATTGCGAGGCAGCTAGGCCGACATAAATCCACGATCACTCGTGAAATAAAGAGGAATGCTGATCAAAGAAACGGGAAATATTACTACGATCTAGCAAACCGTAAGGCTCAGAATCGGCAAAAAAGTAAACCTAAAAGATGCGACTACACGCCATCTATTTAAACTCATGTGGTGCAGGAATTAGCCAAGTGGCATAGTCCCGAGCAGATTGTTGGAGACGCTCTTAAACTCGGCATAGATTGCGTGAGTATCGAAACGATCTGCCTGAAAATATGTGCTGATAAAATGAAGGGTGGCAAGTTGTACGAGGATTTGCGCCGCCGCAGCAAACGTTACCGTAAAAGGGGGGCAGCGAAGGATCTACGCGGTAAAATCAGCAACGTAACTAGTATTGATAGGCGCCCCAGGAGTAGTTGACGAGCGGAAACGTTTGGGTGATTTGGAGATAGATTTGATAATCGGCAGCGGTCATAACGGAGCTATTTTAACCATCAATGACCGAGTAAGTGGTCTCCTAATTATGGAGCAACTAACTGGGAAGCAGGCTGCATAAGTAACTGCGGCAACAATCGCACGACTACAGCCTTACAAGGATCATATTCACACGATTACTTCAGATAACGGCAAAGAGTTCGCTGGTCATCAGGAGATAGCAAAGGCATCGGAAATTGACTTCTTTTTTGCTCATCCATATCAGTGCTTGGAAAGAGGATCTAACGAAAATCTAAACGGTCTCTTTCGGCAATATTAACCTG
>NZ_MQWA01000001.1:4111295-4114098 GCF_002954445.1 Rubritalea profundi | reverse complement strand
GGTTTAATACATTCCGAAAGGCACCAATATAGCAACCCTTCCTTCAGAGCTCATTCCTAGAGTTGAAAAAGCTCTTAATGACAGGCCAAGGAAACGGCATGGCTATTGCACCCCTGAAGAAAAAAATCAACAATTAACCAACGAGGAAAAAGTTGCGCTAGTTAGTTGAATTCAAGAATGATATAATTGATTTATATATATAGCGATAAACATGTAGGTGAACATAGTTTCTCATGCGCGCTAACTTAGTAGATTAATCCATTGAACGTGAGCTGGTTGACGACTCCTCTTTTCAATGTTTACGTGGCTAATTCGGAGTCTAATCGGATCACTCAAGGTACTTTGGCTTAAAGCATTTAGGTAGGCTGATAGAGCTTCAAATAGCTTTTCCATACTCAGCACTACCTTTTTTTAACTGGCTGAGATGAGCTGCTAGATTGAATCCTATTAGCTGTTGGATCAGAGCTGCCAGAATCAAGGACTCGTAATGATCATCGTTGTTCACGCCCTTGAAGACTTTTCCGAGGTTTAGCGATTGCTTACAAGCTTTGAACCGGGTCTCGATATTCCAGCGTAACGCGTAGATTTCGAAGAGTTCCTTGGCGGTGACATCAGAACTAACATTGGTGAGGAGTATATGCCCTCCATCGCGCACAAGGGCTTGAGAGCTAGCGCGTCCTTTGCTCCTGGCATTACGAGCTTTACGTCTTTGTATAGCGGTCTTCTTGTCCGCTCTTACAGCCACGAGACGCGCACACATTCCACATGTTCCAACTGAGACTTCCTCATCAATGAAGTTGTTCGATAGAGGTCTGAGACGCTTCTCTAACGAGGATCCGTTGCTAAAAGTAATTGCGACATTGGTTGGAACACGCGTGAGCCAGAATGCAGACATTTCACCTATGAGCTTAAAGCTTTCAGTGACGAAGTAGCCCATGTCTCGAATAACCAGATCTCCAGGATTAATTTGGTTGAGGAGATGCTTCCCTAGTGATTTATCTTGATGAGTTCCATGCGTAAATGTCTGACTAACAGTTGATCCTGTTAGTAAATCAAAGGCTAGGTCCAACTTGAATCCAGCAGTGCGACTCACCCCATTACCGTGACCAGGGAAGTTCGAGGCATTGCCTTTCCCCATGACTTGAAAAGTCGAATCTTCGACTAAAACTCTGGTGAACCGTGCCCCGAGCAGAGCTTGGAGATAGATGAAGATGATTGCTTTACGAGTTCACCGATCACTGCTCGTAAAAACTGAGTGGCATTGTTCGTTATCCGCTTATAGACAGCGACTCAGGAGATTTTTTGCGCTTAAGGATGCCTAACTCAAACGCGATATTGTTAAATGAACCATCGCCTTTGATCGCACATTTGATGAGAGCGATGATAACTCCAAAGGCGCTGAAACCTTGGGTTTTGCTTTGGATGAAAGAAACAGACTTAGCTAAGTCCTCAAGTTGCAATAAGTGTAGCGGCGAGTCGTTGGTGTGTAAGCGTTTAGACATGCTAATCATGCCGGCGCACTCAACCTTTCAAGCTTATAATGCGCTTTATATCAAAAAGATACGCTTAAGTTAACGCGTATGTATAGTTTCTCACCACTAAATTCGTTATTTGTGAAATTATACCATTTATCAAAATTATTAATAATATTCATACTAGATCCAATTTTTGGGCACGACTTCTGCTTGATTGGTCATGAAGAGGTCGAATGATACATACTACAAAAATGAACGACATTGAATACACTGGTCATTTTAGACAGTCAGAAGCTAAGTCTACATTATTAGACAAAAAACCTAAGGACGTTATCCCCAGATTAGCTGTCGCGCTCGAGCGTGCTAAGGTGGGTTGCTTTGTCACGGTAGGTTGGCTCCTCTGGATTGCAGTAGTCGTACCATCTACAACTCTCATGAAATACATACGCGCGAAGCGTCACATAGAGCTAGCTTAGAACAGCAGTAATGGCCGAAAAACGCAAAGCTAACTTTTTTGCTCGGTGCGGCTCACGACTAACACTCTCGAATACAAACCAAATACAAACCAAATACAAACCAAATACACACTAAATAAATGACTAAACTTGAAATGACCGAAGCCATTATCACTGCAAAACTAGAAAAAGGTACGACCTGGGAGGCTGTGGGGAAAGCTATCGGGTTGTCCGATATCTTTACAGCTTCAGCGTGCCTTGGCCAGAATAGTCTAAGCAAGGAAGACGCTACAAAGCTGGCTAAACTCTTAGACCTCGGCAATGATGTAGTCACTGCTCTGACTGTGTGCCCGATGAAGGGACTCGACACAGACCTCGTGTCTAAAGACCCATTGATCTATCGTTTTTATGAAATAGCCTACGTCTATGGTGGAGCTATCAAAGAGTGCATCCATGAGAAATTTGGCGATGGCATCATGAGTGCTATCGACTTCACCTGTGACATAGAAAAGCAGGAAGACCCGAAAGGTGACCGCGTAGTCGTTACTATGAATGGTAAATTTCTTCCATACAAAAAGTGGTAACTTCACAGAGGTTACCTAAAGTAACAATAAAATGATATCCCAATAACAACTCAGAGCCGCCCCGCGAAGAGCGAATCACCAGTGCCCTGTGAGCCCTTTACTTACCACCTCACAGGAACAAGTCCTTGCGTGCTGAGCCGCGGTTGGCGAGCTTAGTGCCATTGAGCTCTGTCTCTTTATATTCGTGCTGTCCCTTTATATTCGTGCGCACCACTGAAGAAACCACTTATTCTATAAGGGTTCATTGCTTTTTATTAACCTGCGCATAATTTAGACAGCTATTCTTGTT
>NZ_MQWA01000001.1:4105576-4108952 GCF_002954445.1 Rubritalea profundi | reverse complement strand
GGGTTAATATTAGGGTGGTGGATCGGTTGATGTAAGCAAAACGTAAGCACTTTCCGATTTTGTCCGTTAGGGTTTTTTAGTGTCTATAACTCCTAGAAGTAGAAACAACAACGCCCCCGTAGCATTCCACTAGCGAGGGCTGAGATTGTGAAAGTTACAGACTATCGGCGGCGGCGAAGCATCAGAGCAAGTCCACCGAGTCCGAGTAGAGCTGTGGATGATGGTTCGGGAACGGTCGTTATAGTGATTTCTCTTTGCGAACCTCCAGCACCCCATGTAATCGTTTGATCCACTAAACCAACTGATGCAGCAGTTACCCCATTAAAGGTCACCGAGCCATCAATTTGCTGTCCAGTGTATCCGGCAGGGAGATATATATATAAGTTACTAATCGAGTTGAAATTACCTATTCCAAACGAATCACCTGATGAAGAGGACGCTGTTAAATTTACCGCCTCCGTGAATAGTGTTGGTGTAATACCATTAAAACCATAGATGTCATCAGTATCTTGCGCGCTCCTCAGCGTATGCCCGTACACTCCATAATCATCGATTTCATGGGTGCCAGCACCAAGGGAATCAGCGACATTAGCACCAGATACATCGATACTACCTGACCAGGTTACTACAAGGTTTCCAGTTGAGTCACCATAGGTTACTAATATCGCCCCCTGTGTCGGCCCAGCACTACAGGCACCCATCGCACCAGCTAATGCCAGACTTCGTAATGCACTGAATTTTTTATTTTTCTTTAATATGATTCTTATATTTTTTGATTGATCCCCAATCAAAAGCAATCGGCAGTATTGCCTGATGCTTATTATGAGTACCTTTTTATTAGTCTGTCTTTTTT
Organism: Rubritalea profundi; assembly: GCF_002954445.1. GTDB lineage: Bacteria > Verrucomicrobiota > Verrucomicrobiia > Verrucomicrobiales > Akkermansiaceae > Rubritalea > Rubritalea profundi. The sequence continues at coordinate 4,108,099 of NZ_MQWA01000001.1, read as the reverse complement.
TTGCGCTAGAACAGCGATCTAAGCTTTAGCTCAGCGTTCTTGGTTGCGGCCAAGTATGCTCTGCTTGGCGCTATCAGAGATAGAATCCGTGGATTCAATTAAGTTCATCATGCTAGCAACGTAGCGACTACGGCTGCTTTCTTTGCTAATATTCTCAAGGACTTTTATCAACTCACCCGGGGGGGCATTGAAACCGGTCCACCCGCCGTTCCGACAGACGGTCATATTGCTGTGGACGTAGTAAAACAGAGCTTCGTCGCGGGTGTCACCCTTTTCCATGGCCATGGTATAAGTCAGGGCGCCTTGAGGGTCTTTCGATACCCAAGGCGTCATCACTACACGCATGATGTCATACTGAAGGTCAGCGCTATCATTTTTGGTAAGGAACTCGGCAGCAGCCTGCGGATTCTCCGGGGCCATCAATTTGATCACGTCGCCAATAGCACGGTCTTTGTTCTCACCGGCTTCCATGGAGCTCACCTGAGCAGCGGCAGCCTGTGGTTCATTGCGAGCAAGTCCCTTGATCGCCGCGGCGAGTTGCCAAGCTTGTTGGTCAGCCGGCAGGGTCGAAATCCAAGTTGTGGCCGCAGCAAAATCTTTAGCTCCGTAGGACTCGGCCACCGCACGATAGTAACGCTTCACGACCACATCACGATAGGAACCCTTCACGATTTCAGGATCGATGGTAGGCAGCATTGCAGAAGCTGTGGCTGGATCTTCACGAGCGACTTCTCTCACCACTGAGGAGACGGCCTCGTCTTTTCCTTTTTCCAAACTGTTGGCCCAAGCAATGGCTCCATTAGGATCCTGCTTAGCCCACTCTTCACCGATAAAACTCAGCGCTTTGTGGCTTCCATAGCTTCCATCGTCCAGTGGCGTGGCAAACTCAGGCGGATTCCCTGCCATGTATTTGCCGGCACTTGCGTGATCCACACCGGCCCAGCCTTGCATCACCTGGACGCGGTAAGCAATTCCACGCCAGCCCATGCCATTGGCATAGTCTAGAGCAGAGTAGGCATCCACCTCACCCCAGCGATTAAACAGCAGCGTGGAGGCTATGGTGCGCTCTGTATAGGGGAACTCTTCCATTTCTTTTGCTTCATCTTCGAGCTGCTGCGGAGACAGCCTCTGATAGTATTGAGCGAGAGCTGTGATTCGGCTACTGCTGCCGGGCAGGCGGTAGATCTCATGGAAACCGCTGTAACGACGGCCGCCCTTTGCACTGGACGAGCCATTTGCACGGGACGAGCCGCTTGATCCTGACAAGGCACGATTGGCTCGGGGACCCATGATACGGGCTGAGCTTTGTTGAGTTTCGTCGGAGCCACCGCCTGCGGTGTTGTTGCCGATGATGTAGCCTCCGCCGACTGTAACAGCGAGTGCGGCGGCGATAAGTATTGCTGATTGATTCATGCGGTAGCTGGTTTTTGGGGATTTCGGAGGTTTAACCCTATTGATTGGATGCTAGGAATTTGCTTTTTTGAGTGAGGTGTTCGGAGGGGCTTTCATGGGGTGATAAGCGGGGTGGTACCCGCATTGCAGAAGCTTTGGCTGGATCTTAACGGGCGACTTCTCTCTCCACTGAGGCGACGGCCTCGTCTTGTCCTTTTTCCAAACTGTTGGCCCAAGCAATGGCTCCATTAGGATCCTGCTTAGCCCACTCGCCAGCAATAATACACTGCGCGCTGCGGGTATTAACGAATCCACTTGCCGGGCCCATCCTGTCAAACTCACGCGGATTCTCTGTCATGTATTTGCCGGCACTTGCGGGATCCACACTGGCCCAGCCTTGCAGCACAATGGGGCGCACGTCATCGATAAACGTTTTGTTGGGGCGGCCCTTTGCATACTTAAAAGCAGTGTAGGCATCCACCTCACCCCAGCGAGTAAACAGCAGTATGCGGGCCATGCGGTACTCAGTCGAGGGGAGTTCATTAATTTTTTTGGCTTCATCTTCGAGCTGCTGCGGAGACAGCCTCTCATAGTATTGAGCGAGAGCTGTGATTCGGTTGTTGTTGTTGCCGGGCAGGTTGCTGATCTCTAGGGAACCGCTGTAACGACGGCCGCCCTTTGCACTGGACGGGCCCTTTGCACGGGACGAGATGCTTGATCTGGACAAACCACGATCGGCTCGGGGTCCCATGATACGGGCGGAGCTTTGTTGAGTGTCGTCGGAGCCAGCTCCTGCGGTGTCGTCGGAGCCACCTCCTGCGGTGTTCTTGCCGATGATGTAGCCTCCCCCGGCCCAGACTGCGAGTGCGGCGGCGATAAGTATTGCTGATTGATTCATGCGGTAGCTGGCTTTTGGGGATTTCGGAGGTTGAACCCTAGATGCTAGGTATTTGCTTTTTTAGTTGTGTCCCTGAGGACGTTGTTGGGGAGATTGGAGAGGGGGAGAAAGGGGGGGATGTATTCATTTTCATAAGGTAATTAATTAGTTGTTAGGAGTATTATTCTTTGTTCTTTGCGAGCTTACCGGATCGATCCATCGTGGATAAACCGGACATGAGTCGCTGAGACCCC
>NZ_MQWA01000001.1:4099831-4103858 GCF_002954445.1 Rubritalea profundi | reverse complement strand
CTCCGTGTTCCGACCGATAGGATGAAGCCTGTTGCTGATTGTGTGATTTGAGAGCTAGGGGAGTGGTTATATTCTGGGTGATCCTGCCACAGCGCGCGTCAAGCCGCCCCCGCCACAAGGCTGTGTCAAGCCCCAGCAGTCCAAGGAGAGAGTGGCTGTTGACTCTTGCATGGTGAGCTTTGATGCAGCAGAAACCTATTTTAGAAATCCTGGTAATTCTGGATGAAAAAATTGTCGTGTAGTGTCTTCTTTCCTCATCTCATTTAGTCTGTCTCATAGATTGTTCGAGCGGCTCGATATGGAATATAGAATTTTTGGTTTTTAGTTGTTTTTGTTTTTTTGAATCGTTGCCATTGCGTTGCCACTTTTTGACTTCGGAATTAGATTTTCAACACAATTTGATGTGGATTGGCCGGTATCATTTTAAATTTCTTCGATACTTATGACACCTCCCCCCGGGGAATTGCGTTTCGAGCCAGTTCGTAACCAATCAACAAACTTGCAGATTACTTTTTTGGCCTACACTATTGGATGTCTCAGAAGTTGTGAGGGTAACGGTGTGCGCACTGCATCGATCGATAACAGCGTTGGCTGCGGTTTCTTACGGGTTGTGGTGGTGCCAGTCCACAATAGCGGGGCAGGCCCTTAAGGGGCTGCAGTCACTTGGATGCGGCCGAATTTGGCGGCCATGCCGTTGGGGAGGCTAGATGGATACGTTACTTTGACTACTTCGTAGTCTGCGTTTGTACCTGAATCGGCGACAAACACAGGAACAACAGCACTGCTGTAGAAGGTGGACAGGTCGCTGCTGAATTGGACGGTGTAATTCAGGCTGCCCGAGCTGCCATGATCATCCCGCCTGACAAAGTAGAATTCAAAACTGTTAGGTTCGACATCTTTAATGATGGGTTCGCCATTGGTTGTACCAATCGTTGTGCCATCGCTACTCAGTGGTCCTCCGTCAGCGAGTGTGGGGTCGGTGCCAAAAGCAAATTCCAGCAGGTTGTTGGTATTGTCGCCGTCGGGGTTTCCAGTTATGCTGGTGTCATTGAAAGGGTTGCTGAAGGAGCCGCTAATCCAAGAGGCATAGACGGCCGGTAGGGCAGGGTTGACGGTGATGGCGACCTCTTCAAAAACTGTGTCATAGCCATCGTCGGCGGTCAGGCGGAGAACGTATATTCCCGCTTCAGTAAAGGTCGCAGTGGTATCAACGGCGGATGCATCTCCGAAAGTTACATCCCCGGCCCCAGCGCCACCTACCCTTGTCCAGGTAGTAGTCGGGATTTGTTCGGCATCGGTAACGGTGCCCTCGAGGTTTGCGACAGCCTCTATGACGTTGATTGTTTGATTGGTCATGGCATAGAGGTGGAAGGTGTTCGCGCCAACCGGAGTGATGGTAATTTCCTGAGAGGTGGCAGTGGCGGCGGAAACGGCGTTCTGGTTAATGCGCAGGAAGCTGCCATCGCCGGGATCCGTCAGGATCTGCCAGGCCGTCCCGCCGGCGGGGTCATAGCCTATGCCGATTTCTCCGCCGACCGGGCCGCTGCCGCCCACGCCATTGGAGATACGGATCTCGATGGTGTGCCAGCCGGGTGCCAGGTTCAAGTTTGCTGTCTGGGTGCGAGTGTTCCAGGCATCATTGGAGAGCACCAGATTGCCATCAATCCAGATGCGCGCTTTATCATCAATGTGTTCGGTGAAGCTGATTTGGCCGTCAGCATCGAAGATGTTGCCGGTGTAGATTTCGGTAGTGTTGCCCGCAATCGAGTTTTCCGTCCTGCTGGAGACATCAACCAGGATTTCTGTTTCCGGGTTGGGGGTCGATTCATTGATGTCGCCTGAAGCCGTTCCGTAATAGAGGCCTGGTATGATGGTCACGGTTTGCAAATAGACGGTTTGATCCGGGGTGTTGATGATCACCGTGGGAGGGTCGTTGGACGAGGGCAACACGGTGATGGAGACCGTTGCTGTGCTGGAATCAACCAACCCATCATTGGCCTTGAAGGTGAAGCTGTCACTTCCTGAGTAATTCGAGTCAGGGATGTAAGTCAGGTTTGGCGCGGTGCCAGTAAGCGTTCCATTGCTTGGGCCACCCACGACCGAATAAGTCAAATTGTCGCCATTGGCATCAGTAGCGGTCAAGATGATCGATTCGTCTGTATTAAGGAATACCGATGCTGACTGGTCATTGGCAACCGGAGCCGCATTACTTGTGATCGTTACTGTAGCAAAGGAGCTGATCTTACCGTCATTCACCTTGAATACAAAGCTGTCTACACCTACAAATTCGGTGGTCGGTGTGTAGGTGAGATTCGGAGCGGTACCTGAAAGCGATCCGTTGCTGGGGTCCTCCACAACTTCATAGCTAAGCGTGTTACCATCTGCATCGGTGCCACTCAGTGTCATAGCTAAGGAGCTATTGACATTTGTGGTGACGGACTGGGCCGTCGCCACCGGTTTGGCATTGCCGTCGTCCATGTCGAAGCTGACCGTGGCGTATTCATTGTTGGGGCCGTAGCGCTCGAAGTGGACTTTGCCAGATCCTGTGTGACTGCCTCCGACAGCGAGATTTTGGACCTGGTAGGACTTTATCAGGCTGCCACTGGCGCGGGTGTAGATAAATACCTTGTCAATGTCGCTAGCTTTGGAGAGGTAGCCATACGGGGGAGCGTCCCGACGGTAGGCCGCGTAGTAGTCGGTGCCTGGGAAGGAGACCGCGATCGTGCCCGTGACCACGTTTGGGTCCGAGGACAGGGGGTAGAGGTCAATGGTTCTGTCCGCAGAGTTCGTGGAAAGGGCCAATTCCGCGTTGGGAAAGAGGTCCAGCCAATCCTTTTCCAGAAGCTTGGCGACATTGTAGGTTTGGGTTTTGTTGGAGCTCCTTGATGAGCCCATCACGCAGGTGCCATCACCGTATTCTGAGCCACCCTTGGAGGAATGGGCGAAACCAAAGTTATGGCCCAGCTCGTGTAGATAGCCATTCATACGGCTATTTCCGTAACTATTTCCGTATACAGACACCATCCCTTTAGTTGTATAGGATCCCCAAGGGTAATACGCATAGGCGGTAAAACCTTTATTGGTGATGCCATCTGGAGCAAAAATGAGGATTCGGTCATAGTCCAAACGAGTCAACCCTTGTCCACCCGTGCCAAAGAGAGCATTCAAGGTCAGGGTCTCAATCGAGCTAGTATTATGATCAGCAGAATTGACGGCGAGAGTGAGCTCAATGATGTGGTCATTGGAGGTTCCCCCATCACCATCATCGAAAGGTTTAAGTCCATATCGTCCCTTGGTAATAGCCTGCATCCCCTCATTGGAATTGTTTGTATTGTTAAAGAGTAGTTTCGTAGCATTGGTCACCGAGGTCATGCAACCGTGCGTATTGGTAGACACAAAAACGAGTAGGCAACTCAACTCGGTAAGCGTGTTAGCACCTTGCGCGGTCTCGGAACCGCCCGCTCCGTCCGTTGCAGATTCTGAAGTGCCTCCCTCTGCGCTCCCGGGATCCGTCACCCCGGCTGCTTCAGGTTCTGCAATGACTTCAATCTCATCCACCTGCATTTCAACTCGATTTATAGCGCGTGATCTGGGGGCGCCGCTCGCTGTTGCCTTAGGATTTGCATTGACAGGGATACCCCGAACTCGAACCCGCTGTCGGGGGCCGATGTTCTTTAAAAACTCGTCGGCACCTTTTAGCCGGACCCTTGTATTCTTTTTCTCGTCGACGACAAAAAACTCGATCTCATGATGGTGTGGTTCCGGGTTAAAACAATTCGCCGACTTCATCGCTACCTGCCCGGTAATTTCGACCGGTTGGCCCGCTGCAGCAAGTGCAGGGAAAGCCAGCATAGCAACTAGAGGTATAATAACTGAAATAAGAAAAAGCTGAAAAAATAATCGATCAGGTGATGTATTCATTTTCATAAGGTAATTAATTAGTTGTTAGGAGTATTATCCTTTGTTCTTTGCGAGCTTACCGGATCGATCCATCGTGGATAAATCGGACATGAGTATGTGGTACATC
>NZ_MQWA01000001.1:4072522-4098276 GCF_002954445.1 Rubritalea profundi | reverse complement strand
TTCCGTGTTCCGTGTTCCGTGTTCCGTGTTCCGTGTTCCGACCGATAGGATGAAGCCTGTTGCTGATTGTGTGATTTGAGAGCTAGGGGAGTGGTTATATTCTGGGTGATCCTGCTACCGCGCGCGTCAAGCCGCCCCCGCCACAAAGCTGTGTCAAGCCCCAGCAGTCCAAGGAGAGAGTGGCTGTTGACTCTTGCATGGTGAGCTTTGATGCAGCAGAAACCTATTTTAGAAATCCTGGTAATTCTGGATGAAAAAATTGTCGTGTAGTGTCTTCTTTCCTCGCCAGATCACCAGATAGGATAAAACATGCTTGAGTTTGCTTTCTTGGGCCAGGGCCGCTCCGGTAAGCTTATACCATCTTCACAGTTATACTGGATCAATAGTTGTACTCTTATTCTTTGTATTTGCAGTAGAGCTGATTTGGAGAGGGCGAAACAATACAGCGAGATTAGCTTCGTCCGTTGTCAGTTGCATAGCTCGCTATGCGTCTTCCTGCCGCCTTGCTACTCTCATCGCCTTAATCCACTCTAACAATTCAAATGGTATTATACGTAGGCAGGTTACGTGATGATTTTAGTTAGAATCCGCAGGTCGGCTGATTTCTTTCTGCGAATAATCACCGCAACGATAATACTGCCGAAGAGGTTGAAAACCAGATCCCAGCTCATGTTATTGTAGTCGCCGACGTTTGTTTCCTCAAATAGGAGTGTGGCCATGAATTCGATGACTTCATTCAGTGCTCCTAGTCCAGTGCCGGCAAACACACAAAGAGTGAGAGCTCCAACGGTCGGAGCGAGGTTTGTATCGGTATAACATTTTACAATATGGGAGAGACATTCCCAGCAGAGCCATGTGGTCACTCCGAAACCATAAGCATGAATGAGCTGATCATACCTTAAATAATTTGGGATCAACCAGAGACTATAAACGACACTAATGTGTCCAGTGGTTTGCCAAGAATCGGGGACTGGAACCATGCCTCCGATCATGTGGAGTAGCCCCCAGATAGAGAGGCACCATAGTAGGTGAAGCGGAAATCTGACGCGATGATGGATGAACATCGCTCCCGTGATCATGACGATCATCACCCCTAGGTAAAAAACGAACTCACTATTGTTGGTCATTTTTGCGCTGATAGCGGCAGCAATGATGTAGCAGGTTGTAAAGGTGGCTAGTAGCCTTAAGTTGTGTGGAATTTTTAGGGTCATTGAGGGTAAATCTATATTTTGTATCAATAATGCGTCAGCATGGACGGAGCATGGGCAATTGGCTCAGACGTGATTTCTAGAGGATTGTTTTTATTCCTGTTCAGCCACAAGTGACAAGAATTGCTAGGTTGGCGTCGAGCTCGTAAATGCAATCTCATCTGAGTCGTTCCCGTAGCTCGTGAAGTTCCTTTTCACGGGCCTCTAGGCTGTCGAGCAGGCTGGTGATGTAGCGTATGGTGCGGAATTTGATCTGCTCATGCTCACGGAGGTAAGCAATGTGGCGGAGCCGAGACACACCTGATGAATCAAAGTAGATGTTGCCTTGCTTGTTTTTAAAGGCGTGTACGAGCCTGCCTCTGAGAAACTCTTCAATCATTTCAGGATGCAGGTCGCATAGCTCGGCTGCTTCTTCTAGATCACTTAGAGATACTCTATTTTGCTCGGATTCAGAAATACATGTGAGTTGGTATTGATAGGTCATCATAGCTTGGCGAGTTAGTTTTCAGGATTGCGTGGGTTGAAGCTGGAGACTTCTGCTAGTTTTCTCCACTGGTCATTTTCTTGTTCAGAGGTTTGGGTAGGTGTGGCGATATGTATCACGGCGTATAGGTCACCATGGGATCCACTGGAGCCACTAGGGAGGCCTTTGTTTTTTATACGCAGCTCAGTGCCATTTTCCGTAAGTGGGGGTATTTTTATTTTTACGGGAGATTCTAGGGATTTGACGGTGACTTCAGCTCCTAAGACTGCTTCCCAAGGGGCAAGTGAAAGGTGATAGTAAAGGTCAGAATCGATCGCTTGAAAGTAGGGGTGTTTCTCCAGTTTGACATTGAGAAATAAGTCGCCTGGAGGTCCTCCATTGATGCTTGGGCTTCCTAGGCCAGCACAACGGACGAGTTGGCCTTCAGAGATTCCCTTGGGGATTCGGATGCGGGTTGATTTAATTTCGATTTGCCCCGTGGCTCGGTTGATTTGTTTTAGCTGTAGCGTGCGTTCGGCTCCATTCATGACCTCTTCAAGGCTTACAAGGATGTCGGCATACGCGTCTTGGCTAGCCGTGGCTGCGCGTTGTCCATGGTTCGGGTCACTGGTGAACCTGCTGTAGCTGCCACCTCCTGACCGCGCTCCAGCTCCGAACATTTGTTCAAAAAAGTCACTGAACCCCGTGCCTTTAAATTGGTATTCATAGTCATCTGAGCCAGATGCTCCATAATAAGAATCTTCGGAGTTGGGAGCAGATGCTTGATTCCAGTTTGGACCTAAGGCGTCGTATTTTTTACGTTTCTCAGGATCACCTAGAACTTCGTAAGCTTCGTTTATTTCTTTAAACTTAGTTTCAGAACCTTGTTTGACTTTTGCTACGTCTGGGTGGTACTTGCGCGCGAGTTTTCTGAACTTTTTTCGGATTTCATCTTGGCTAGCATCTTTAGGGATACCTAGGATTTCGTAGTAGTCGCGGAATTCCATACAATCTCCATTCTACCTGTTCATGTATTCACTGGCAATGAGTTGTTTTGTGCTAGTGGGGTTGTGGGTGACGGGAGGTAGATCCTGCTAGACCGTTCTCGTTGGCAACGAGGATTGTTAGCCGAAGGCGAAGATGAGTCCGCCTGTTAGGGCTGCGATGAGCCCATATAGAAGCATGGGAAGGATGGTTTTTCGAAGAATGGCTCCTTCCTGGTTGGCAATGTTTAAGACCGATGAAACGGCTACAATGTTATGGATCGCGATCATGTTCCCCATCGCCCCACCAACAGACTGCAGTGCGAGGATGGTAGTTTGATTCAGATGTAATTCTTTTGCGATATCTTGCTGAATGGGGCCGAAGGTGAGGTTCGAGATGGTACTAGATCCTGCAAAAAATGATCCGAGGCTGCCAAGATAGGACGCAAAAGCAGGCCACGAAGATCCAGCTATGAGTGAGAGATGGTGGCCAATGATCATCACTGGAGAGGAGGCGTCGCCCATCATAAGAAGTTTCACTAGCACTAGAGCACCTAGCAGGGCGTAGGCCGGATGGCGTATACGTTGGGTTGACTCTCGCCAGACTTTAAGCGGAATGTCCCATGATGCGCCCAACACAGGGATCGAGAGCAGGGCTACTAGGATGAAGGGAATGAAAGAGGGGACAAAGAGAAGGGGATGATCCCAGCTCGTTTGTGTTCCAAGAATGTCTGTTAGACTGATGACTAGTGACTGGCTCACTGCGAAGTCACCCAAGTTTCCGAGTGGTAAATGCCAAGCTGGCTCTGAGGCGGAGAGGTACCCCCGAATTCCAAGCTGAGGAATGCGGGTGATGAGCAGAATGAGCACGGTTGCCCAGAGAGGAAAAAGAGCTTTGGTCACGGCTCGTGTGGTGGGGTGCTCTCCCAGTATTTCTTTTTCTTTTGTTAGGCCAACGCCGCGACTGGCAAGCCATACCGTTGTGAGTAGTCCGATGAGTCCTCCAACAACCGAGGGGAATTCGCTGTTGATCAGGGAGAACAAAAACATGGGAATCACGCTGGCTCCAATCGCTAGATAGATGAATAGGCTGTTTTTCTTAATCTCTTGCCAGTCGAGCAGTAGCCGCAGAGCAAACAGCGGGATGATACAGGCCGCGACAGTATGAATCAGTGAAGTTTTCCAAGCAACTTCTCGAAGCTCTACAGGAGTGAGGCCTAGTTGACCAAACCCGAACCAAACGGGAGTGCCTACTGCTCCAAAAGAGACTGGCACGGTATTGAGGATGAGGCAGGCTGCAGCGACTCGGAGCGCCGGAAAGCCCAGACCTACTAGCAACGGGCCGGCGAGGGCGGCGGGGGTGCCGAAGCCGCTGGCGCCTTCGATGAGAAATTGGAAGGACCAGGCAATGATGACAACTTGTGCTACCCTGTTCCCCGAGAGGTGATTCAGCCAGCTGCGAATGGTGGCCATAGCTCCCGTTTCTTCCATGGTGTGAAAAAAGAAAACGGCACTCCAAACAATGAGAATGGGAGTGAGGGCAACGAGAAGTCCAGAAATGACTGACGCATGAATTAGCTGTGAATCCTGACTAAACCAAGTGAAGGCGATAAGGTAGGCAACCAAAGCTGCTAGAGGAAGAGCTTTTGCAGAGGGCACTGGTTGCTTCTTAGTCATCCAGAAGATGAGGAGAAGAATCGGGCCAGCGGCGAATATTAAGTTCACGAAGGGCATCAGATGGGGTGAATTTTCCAGGTTAAAAATGATTCATACCACAGAACTGCTAGGAAGTCACGATAGGGAAGTCTTTCCCCTTCGAGAAGCTGATGGACCAATTCTTTAAGCGGATCTGGGATGCCTCTTCGCGCACCTGGGAGTCTGCTCTACAAGCTAAGAGGTTGGTTATCTTGATCTATATTGAAGAAGAGCGCATTATTAGTAGCTTGAGCTGTAATCGTTGAATGACTGCCGTTCTCTGCGAGCTTTGTGATTGGCTGTGCGTATTTTGCGCTAAAATTTAGATGCAGACGGGTTGATCTTGAACTATTCTGATTTGTGCGGGAAAGATAATGACAGATTATGGAGACTTTACGGAAAATTGCTTACTTCTCGATGGAGATTGCTCTAGATGCTGAGATCCCGACGTATGCAGGTGGGTTGGGTATTTTAGCTGGGGACACCTTACGTGCTGGGGCTGATTTGAGGTTGCCAGTGTGTGCGGTGACTTTGCTGCACAGGAAGGGGTATTTCCGACAACGACTAGATGATAGTGGTTGGCAATTCGAGGAGGAGGATCCTTGGGATATAGAGAAATATCTCACACCAATGGAACCAAGGGTGAAGCTCACTCTAGATGAGCGTGAAGTTTGGGTGCGTTGCTGGCGCTATGAGATCGAAGGGCAGATGGGAGATAATATACCAGTCTATTTGTTAGATACAGATGTTGAGGAGAATAGTGAGTGGGATCGTCATTTGACTGATCGCTTATATCTTGGTGATCATTACTTTCGGATTTGTCAGGAGGCAGTTTTGGGGATCGGAGGCGTCAGGATGTTGCGTGCTTTGGGATATGAGCAATTGGCTCGCTTTCACATGAATGAAGGACATTCCGCTTTTCTCGGGCTCGAATTACTGGATGAGGAAATGAGTCTCCGGGGATCGGAGGAAATTGATGATGCAATGCTGCATGCAGTGAGGAGGAAATGTGTTTTTACTACCCATACTCCTGTTCCTGCAGGGCACGATCAGTTTTCGTTAGAGATGGCGAGAAAGGTGTTGGGACACCATGAGGCATTCTTTAAGAGGAGGGATTTGTTTGAACCAGTGAAGTGTGCCACTGACTGTCTGAATATGACATATCTGGCACTGAATCTGAGCCATTATGTGAATGGTGTCGCAAAACGCCATGCTGAGGTGTCGCGGTTGATGTTTGCGGACCATGAGATCGATTCGATAACCAATGGCGTGCATGCGGGTACTTGGGTATGTCAGTCAATGCAGAGTTTGTTCGAGAAATGGATTCCTGATTGGAAGCTGGACAATTTCAACATGCGTTCATCACTAAGCATCCCTGATGATGATCTTTGGCGGGCACACCAGGCTGCAAAAAATGACCTTTGTGACTATATCGTGAATGAGACGGGGGAGCAATTTTCTTTAGATGTCTTGACTCTCGGATTTGCCAGGCGCGCGACTTCTTACAAGCGGCCGAAGCTCCTTTTCGAAAACAAGGAATGGCTTTTTGAAATCGCAAAAAAAGCTGGTGGCTTGCAGTTAGTTTTCGCGGGGAAAGCGCATCCAGGAGATGATCTGGGGAAGTTTTTTATTCAGGATATTATCCGAATGCGGGCGGACTTTGCCGAGCATGGAATCAAGATCGTCTATCTTGAAAACTACGATATGAAGCTCGCTAAGTATTTAGTGAGTGGTGTGGATGTCTGGCTGAATACACCTCAGCCTCCGATGGAAGCATCAGGCACTAGTGGTATGAAGGCGGCTCTGAACGGTGTGCCGAGTCTTAGTGTGTTAGATGGTTGGTGGATCGAAGGATGTGTCGAGGGCGTCACAGGCTGGGCTATCGAATGCCCCAGTGGGGGTAGAGATGCACGTTCTTTGTATGAAAAGTTAGAGCAGCAGATTGTTCCGCTCTATTGTGAACGACGGCATGAATTTATTAATATTATGCGGCATGCTATTGCCCTGAACGGCTCGTTCTTTAACACCCAAAGAATGATGCTACAGTATCTAGCGAGAGCCTATTTTTTGTAGGCTTCGGTTACCGCCAGTAGTTCGCATCTTCAATTAGCGGTCAACCTTCTTTGGATCATCACCACGGGTGTGGGGAATACAGCTAGAGAGGTGCATTGCCACCCGCTTCCAGTGGTCCGCCCAGCAGCCAGTGAGGCGATGATGAGGCTTACAGGGCTTACAAGACTAAAGGATGGCTCCGTGGCTGGGAGGCTGCTGGACTTCTCGAAGATTGCATGGGATCACGAGATAGGTCTCTAGATTCTGCTGTGTTGAGCACCCCCTTGAATCTCTCTACAAATAAAGGGCTCAGGAGTTATCCTGAGCCCAATAAAATGGTGGAGGCGAGGGGAGTTGAACCCCTGTCCTAAATGCCTTTCAGGCAAGCGTCTACATGTTTAGCTGTCAGAGTTTTTTAAGAAAGAGCAAGTCCGTCAGCCACATACTCTTATCCGATTTTCCTGTTTAGTCTTACTATCGAACCCGGAAACCCGATCTTCAAGCCAGCCTATTAAGTAGTCGCGATCCCCCGTAATAGGCGTCAGGGTTCAGGCGTCACTGGCAATTAAGCAGCGAGTGCGAGCTCGTTAGAGTCTGCAATTATTTGTTTTGATCGGCTTTTTAAGAGGCCAGCTGATCAACCTCTACATGCAACAGGCCTTCCAACATCCAGTCGAAACCAAAACGCCCCCACATCATTTTATGATAGCAGATGCCATTTTACTTCGCCAATACGTTAATAGTAGCAGCAAATGATTGTTTGCACAGGTATCGGTGAAATGCAACCGAAAAGATGACGGTTTATTGGACCGAGGGGGTTTTGAATTAGGAATTCACAAATCAGAAATTAATTGCAGATGATTTGGGCAGATAGGGGAGAATGAAGACGTCGTGGAAGTCGTAGGCATCGGCAAAGTCGTTTCGGTTGTCGCTGTCCTGTTTACCGAACATTCCTTCTTCGATTAGGTTGAAAACCATATCGCCAACGTGAGTGCAGGATTGGATTCCCCACTCGGCGAATAAGGTGGAGGCCATCGGTCCATATTCGCCAATGGCTAACTTTCTGAAGCCATCGAGCAATTCTTTAGCCGTGACGTGTTGTGACATATCAGGATCCTTTTTAGTGTGCTCAGTGATTGTGTAGTCGAGAGCTTGCTTAAGAAACGCGTACGCGTCGGGAGCAAATCGTGGATCACGCTTGTGGATATTGTAGAGAGCTTGGTCAAAATGCATTGATTGCATGGCTATGAGCTTGGAATTCTCTAGGGGAGGATGCAAGAGAAAGCTTTGGATTTCTTCGGATGTGTAGAGCTTGTTAATAACGCGCACTCAAATTGTGAATAACTTGTGAAGGGCTCAGATTTGTTCACCAATGAGGGGGGGGAGTTGGTTCAATTTTAGCTGTAAATTTGCGATCAACCGTTATTTGGACTTTTTGTGGAGATCAGGATTTTGTGTGATTTTTTTATGTTCAAATAATCTACAGCTAGTTTTAAATTATAGTAAGTTACTGATAGTTAATCTATTTAGGTCCTAATTCCCTCGGGTGGATGCCGTGATGAGGTTATTCCACGATTAGATCTCTAGCGGAGATTGGTGTGAGATAGGCTTTCTGGTTGAATTTGGACAACCGTTTGATCTTGAACATCTCAAAATGTTAAGACTGATTGTGAATAACTTGATAAAAAGGTTCAGAAGGTATTGGCAAACAGGGAATAAAGTGGACTGATTTGGCTGAATCTCAAATTATCGTACAGACCTTTTGCAATCTTGAATCGCTTTGCTATGTTTCGCTCATGCGAATCGGTATTTTGAATAGTGGAGGGGATTGTCCCGGACTGAATGCGGTGATTCACGGGGTTGTCGGGGCTGCCTCAAAACTGGGAATGGAAGTAATTGGCTTCCGCGATGGATTCGAAGGGCTGATTCCACCAGGTGACTATATGCAACTGGGTTTGACAGATACTGTTGGGATTTTAAAGTTAGGTGGGACAATTTTAGGAACGACTAACAAGAGGCACTTTGCCGCCAAGCTTGGCTTGGTTAATTTAGAGGAGATTGCTGGTACAGTGGTCGATCTGACTCGTGAAACCCTTGATGGGCTAGAGATCGAGGCGCTTATCGTTGTCGGTGGTGAAGGTTCATTAGGGACGGCACTGCATCTCTATAATGCTGGGATTCCGGTGATTGGCGTGCCTAAGACGATTGATAATGATCTGCAGGCCACGGCGATGACCTTCGGTTTTGATAGCGCGGTTTCTTGTGTAGTCGATGCCTTGGATCGTCTGCACACCACGGCAGTGAGCCATAAACGCGTAATGGTGGTGGAAGTGATGGGGCGCAACGCTGGATGGATTGCTCTGTGGGGCGGGATAGCCGGAGGTGCAGATGTGGTGCTGATACCGGAGATTGACTTTAGTTTGGAGAAGGTCGCAGCAGTGATCGAAGAACGTGAGGCAAGGGGGAGCTACAGCACCATGATAGTTGTGGCAGAGGGGGCTCGCCTTCCGGATGGTGATCTCATCACTAAGGGTAAGGGGGAGAATAGTGTCCGCTTGGGCGGAATAGGTGAGGTGATTGCCGATCGGATCGCTGAGCTGACGGGGAAAGAGACACGCGCCTGTACTCTGGGTCACCTCCAGCGTGGCGGTCAGCCTACGAGTCTGGATCGTATTCTTGGGGCAAGATTTGGTGTCAAAGCAGTTGAGTTGGCCCAGCAGAAAAAGTTTGGAAGTATGGTGAGTTACCAAGCCTATCATGTTGGCTCGGTTACGATTGAGGAGGCGGTGCACAAAGTCCGTACCGTCGACCCCAATGGGGAAGTTGTTCATACCGCCAGAGCGATAGGCATCAGCCTTGGTGACTAGGTGGTTTGGAGCAGAAAACAGGGCAAATCTAAGTGGCATTAGTTAGATTAAATTTGTCAGTTGAGGGAGGGATTTGGCTAGAACGGGCATAGTTACCTGAAAAATCGCATAAATAATGCGTGAGTTATGTTTATTCTGCTTGCTATGAGTGCGAGTAGTCTTACCTTTTGCGCTCTCTCACTAATGAGAGGAAATGATCATCATCTTCCGGCGATTCGGATGTTGGAGCCCTAGGTTCCGAGTCGCATTTTCTAGGGCAATACAGGAAGAATGGTGAATCAATAATCATAAACAAAACAATAAATGAGCATTAATGCTGAACTCTCGGACTTGATCGATTCAAAGTTCCGTGAATTTAAAGAAGGTACCATCGTCAATGGTACTATCATCGACATCCGTCCACAGGTAATCCTCGTAGACATCGGTTACAAGTCAGAAGGCGCTATTCCAACAGCGGAATTCGAAGACGAAGAAATCGAAGTAGGTGACGGTGTAGAAGTCCTCCTCATGAAGCTTGAGGATGACGCTGGCATGGTCGTTCTTTCCAAGGAAAAAGCTGCACACAAGCAGAACTGGGAAAAGATCGTCAAAGTTTACGAAGACGGTGGTCTGGTTAAAGGTAAGGTTAAGAGCGTTGTTAAAGGCGGTCTCATGGTTAACGTTGGCGTGGAAGCATTCCTTCCAGGTTCACAGGTTGACATCATCCCACCTAAGGATCTCACTGAATACGTAGGTAAAGTTTTCGAATTCAAGATCGTTAAGGTTAACGACGAGCGTAAGAATATCGTTCTTTCACGTCGTGAGGTTATCGAAGCTGAGCGCGCGGAACTCCGTCAACAGTTCCTTCAGACAGTTACTGTTGGTGACAAGGTTGAAGGTCTCGTGAAGAACATCACTGACTTCGGTGCGTTTGTAGATCTCCAGGGAATGGACGGTCTCCTTCACATCACTGACATGTCATGGGGGCGTATCTCACACCCATCTGAGATGGTTCACATCGGTCAGTCAATTGAGGTTCAGATCCTCGATGTTGATCGTGAGAAAGAGCGTGTTTCCCTCGGTATCAAGCAGATGCTCGATAACCCATGGGCAGACATCGAAGCTAAGTACCCAATCAGCCAAGAGGTTAAAGGTAAGGTCACTAAGCTTCTTCCATACGGTGCATTCGTTGAAATCGAGCGCGGCGTAGAAGGTCTCGTTCACGTTTCTGAGCTCTCTTGGGTCAAGCGTATCACACGTCCATCAGACGTTCTCGAACTCGGTCAGGAAATCACAGCAGTTGTGCTTGGTATCTCAATCGAAGAGCAGAAGATCTCCCTCGGAGTTCGCCAGCTCGAAGAGAACCCATGGGATGCGATCGAAGCTCGCTACCCAATTGGTCAGCGCATCACAGGCGCAGTGCGTAACCTCACTACTTACGGTGCATTCGTCGGTCTTGAAGAAGGCATTGACGGCATGATCCACGTATCCGACCTTTCTTGGACACGTAAGATCAACCACCCATCTGAAGTCCTCAAGAAGGGCGACGAAGTGGAAGCTATTGTTCTTTCCATCGATAAGGAAAACCAGCGTGTTTCCCTCGGTGTTAAGCAAGCTGAAAACGATCCATGGTCTAACATTGACGATAAGTTCAAGGTTGGTGATCTCGTTAAAGGCCAGGTGGCTAAGATTGCATCATTCGGTGCGTTTGTTAACCTCCAGGACGATATCGATGGTCTCATCCACATCTCTCAGCTATCTGAAGAGCATGTTGAGCGCGTCAAGGACGTACTTAAGGTTACTGACGACGTGGAAGCACGCGTTATCAAGGTGGACAAGGTCGAGCGTCGCATCGGTCTTTCCATCAAGGCAGTGTCCTACTCAGAAGACGATCTTCGCAAGGAGTCAAAGTCATTCGAGACACTCAAGCCTTCCAGCGAAATGGTTGGACTCGAACAGGCATTCAATCTCGCTTCTGGCGAAGAGTGGAGCCCTTCAGAGGACTAAGACCTTCCGCAAGGAATCAATCACAAAGCGTTCTGGGTTTTCCCAGAGCGCTTTTTTGTTTTACCCTAGGCGAGCTAGTGAGTTTACAGTCAGGCAGTTTTAAGTGTTCAGACTGGGGGGGGGCAGGGTCACTAAACTAGGGGTTTTTCATGAAGAATTAACTAAATCCCGCAGAATTTCTCAAAAGATTAAGCTAAGAAAAAGGCCAAAATTCTGAATCCTCTCTGAAATATCCCAAGAGTTTTGTTTTTCATTGGTTAATTTTGTAAAATTCTGTTCATTCTGTCGAGCGCCGCAGGCTTCAACCTAGATAACCTCCGAGTATAGTAACTCTAGGGGCTGAGATAGTTTTTTCTAGCCGCAGATTACGCGCATTAGACAGATATTTGATATGATGAAAAAATTACTGAAACTCACAGGAGCGCTAGTGGCATTGATGATCGTTTCGTGTTCGTCAGTATCAATGAATAAGCCCTTGCCCAATAATACGACCGAAGATCAACGGGGAGAGCTAGTAGGTGAGTGGGAAGTTGAGGGTGGTAGCTGTAAAGTGAACTTCAACTCTAAGGGAGTTGGGCATTTAGCTAGGTTAGAATGGGATGATGAGAGTGGTCAATTTGAAGTGGAGAGGCAGTCGTTTATAGTGACGCAAGTGGGGGATGATTTGTATCTGTCTTTACAACATGAGGACGAAGAAGATGTTTCAAGTTATAAACTTGTTCAGTGTATAGTCAGTGAAGAAAACTTAGTTGTTTGGGTTCCTGATACGGAGCGTTTTGAGGAGCTTATTAAGCAGAAGAAACTGACAGCCAAGGTGACTCATGGGAAACACTCTACAGATGTGGCCCTTACGAGCTCTCCGAAAGAAATTGTAGAAGTTTTGAAAATTGAAAAAGGACTCTTTAAGTATAAGGAGCCACTAGTTCTTAAGAGGCTAACCAAGTAGAAGATCTTATAACCGGCTAAATCTGTGGTTAAAAAAATGCAACATTTTTTAGAGCGACTCGACACTAACCAATCATGGTTAGTGGGGGTTTCTGGTGGGCGCGACTCTGTGGTTTTGTTAGATTATTTGGTCCAGGATGGATTTAAGAATTTAGTGGTAGTGCATGTGAACCATCAGCTACGGGCTAAGGCATCGAATGGCGATGCTGAATTTGTTGAGCAATTGGCGCAGAAGTATGGACTCGCATTTTATGGTGAGGCAGTGGATGTGATTGGTCTGATGGAGTCTGAGAAAAAGGGGCTAGAGGTGGTGGCTCGCGAGGCTAGACATGCTGTCTACGTGAGGGCGATCCAGAAGCATTCAGCTGCAGGTGTGCTGTTAGGGCACCATGCCGATGATCAGGCTGAGACTGTGCTCTTCAATCTATTGCGGGGATCTAGCGGCCTTAAAGGGATTCGATTTGAGAATACCGTGACAGTGGATGAATGTGTTCTTAAGGTTGTTCGACCTTTGTTAGAGGTTAGGCGCTCCGAGATTAATGACTACGTAAAATCACGCGGTTTAGAGTACCGAGAGGATGCGAGTAACGCTGAGGCTTTTACGGTGCGGAATCGTATTCGTCATGAAGTGATGCCTTTACTCGTAGAAATTATGCGACGTGAGGTGGTACCCGCTGTCAATGGTGCGGCTGAAGTGAGCATGGAGCAAAGCGACTATCTAGCTAGTGAAGTTGTCCTAGAACAATTTTTAGACCCTCAGGGCCGTATCTTCTTGCCCGCCTTACTTGAGCTTGATGTAGTTCTGCAGCAGGCGGTCATGTTTCAATTCCTAAAAACCCACAAAGTTCCTGATTTAAGCCGCAGTTTGATCGCTGAGTGTCTTCTTGTCTGTGATACCGTCGCTGCCGCAAAATGTAATCTACCAGGAGGCAGATGGCTGAGGCGAAAAGAGCAGCGATTGTTTATTCAACAATAGCCGAGGAAGTGAGTTTTTCTAGACCGCAGATTAGACAGATTTATATTACTGAAGTTCTCTGCTGAAGGTGTTCTCAGTTTGAATCCCAATGAGTACTCATAGAGTTGGGTTAGTCAGAATAATTTTATTAAGAAATCAGTCTAACCTGTGAAATCTGTTGTTGGCTGACACTTGAGCCGCTCCAGTTCCAAGTTTCATCCAGTCTCTGGCTTATAGCATCCTCCCAGTTATATTGTCGGAATGATGGGTTTGTAGGTTTTTTAACAGTAGAGTGGGCTCTGAGCCTTCAAATGCTAGCAACGTTAAGCGTCAGTGACATAGCTCGCTCATTCGCCAAGGAGGGCTTCGCCGCGCAGGTTACTCTATTCCTACCTTGCGCCTTGCTAGAGTTCAAAATCCTCAGAGCCATTTAGGCAATCTAACTGCTCAAATGGCATTATACACTTGAATTAGCTGTCGGATGGCGTCAGCAATAGGGCACAAAAATTTTATAGAATATTATGGGACGCGCATTTGAAATCAGAAGAGGAGCAAAGGAGAAACGCTGGGACAAGATGTCCAAGTTGTTTCCTAAGTTAGGTAAATCAATCACTATGGCAGCTAAAGAGGGCGGTGATGATCCTGAAATGAATGCCAAGCTCCGTGCTGCGATTGCTACAGCGAAGGCCGAGAATATGCCCAAGGACAACATCGACAAAGCGATCGCGCGTGCGACTGCTAAAGATGCGGTCAACTACACTGAGATCAACTATGAAGGTAAAGGTCCACATGGAGTTTTACTTTGGGTTGAGTGCGCTACTGATAATAACACTCGTACCTTTTCTAACATCCGTACCACGTTCAATAAGAATGGTGGTGGTCTCCTTCCAACAGGTGGTTTGGAGTTCATGTTTACTCGTAAAGCTGTGGTTCAGTTCACCACTCCAGAAGGATTTGATATTGAGGAAGCTGAGTTGGAGCTTATCGATCACGGACTAGAAGAGATTGAAGCTGAAGGTAACGAAGCGATCGTATTTGGCGAATTTACTAGTTTTGGGTCACTTTCTAAAGCAGTAGAAGAACTCGGTGTCGAGATTACAAAGGCAGCTCCTGAACGTATAGCGAACAACCTAGTCGAGTTTACTGAAGAACAGATGACTGAGATCGATGTTCTTATCGATAAACTGGAAGACGATGAGGACGTACTGAACGTCTTTACTAACATAGGTTAGTTCATCGTGGACGATACCAACCTGTTAGGTATCTCAGACTCAAAGCAAAATCTTTGAATAATACTTTCAAAGGAGCGTCCGCAAATCTGCGGGCGCTTGTTTGTATCGGGGTGTCGATGACACAGTGTTTGCTCACTCGTTTTGCACGCAGGCAAATGTCGAGGTCTTCGAAACTGCACAGGTTACGATAGCCTGAAAGTTGTTGGAATAATTCTTTAGAGAAAAATAGAGCTTGGTCACCATAGCTCCAAAAGAAAAGTCGCTGCGCCAGTAGGCCATCTCGCTGGTGAAATCGAGCAAGACACTCGCAGGTGTGAATTGTCGGTTGAAGCAGCCGCATTTTTTTCCGTTGTGGAATTGTTTACGTAGTAGCTGGGCTGTATTGGCTGGTAGCAAGGTGTCGGCGTGGAGGAAGAGTAGCAGATCGCAGGTGTTAGCATCTGCGCCGAGATTCATTTGAGCTGCACGGTTGGTTACCTCGCAGTTTAGCAGAGTCAATTTTGGCAATGCTCTGAGCTTTTCGCGAGTGTCGTCAGTGCTGCCTCCATCCACGACAATGACTTGATTAAAGTCTTGTAGAGCAGGCTGCAGGAGGCACTTGTCAATGAAGTCTGACTCATTGAATGTGGGGATGATGACTGCGATGCTGGGCATGTCATACTTTTTTTCAATGGAGGGCATGAATCGATTGTTGTTTTTATCAAACTAGCGTAGTCTCGGGTTGTTGCCAGTGATTTGGTAGCATTCCTTCAAATTCATGGGTCAAAAAGAGCAAAAGAAAGTTGTGAAAGCAGCTAAAGGAGCAGAAGCATCAAAGATCTTAATCGTTCTGGCTAGTGTTGTTCTCGTTATAGCAGGGGCGAAAGCGTCGGCTGAATTTGTGGTACCTGTATTGTTGGCATTTTTTATCGCGACTGTTAGTTTTCCCATCACTCATTGGTTGCGCGAGCATCGTGTGCCGCGAGCGCTGGCGGTTTTTATCACAGTGCTTGTAGATTTTGCTTTCCTAGCTGGTGTTGTTTTGCTCTGCATCATGTTGATCGGCGAGCTTCAGAGTAAGTGGGAGAGTAAGTACTATGATCTCACGAAAGAGCGTGTCACCCAGTTAGCTGACAACACGTCTGAGTTTATGGATCAATGGGGGATGGTGACCATTGGTGATGACACGGAAGACTCAGCCGTTAGTTTGGATGTGGAACCTCTGAGTACGAGAGAAGTTGATCCAGTTGTTCTGGAGCCTCATAGTGAAAGCGATATGGCTGTCACTGAAGGTATTGAGGCGGTCACTGGATCAGCCGTAGCTACCCGACCAGCCATAGATCTTCTTACCGAAGAGCTTTTAAAGTATCTAAGTGTCAACAAGGTGGTCCAGTTGGGTACAGATTTCCTTGGTAAACTAGTGTCTTTCCTAGGCACCACTTTCATCGTGATGTTATTGACGGTATTTATGTTGAGTGAGGCACGGATGTTCGGTCGCCGTTTCAATGCTATTTGTGAGGCCCGAGGCCCAAATATTCAACGTATGCTGAGCGCAACTAAAGATATCCAGCGCTATTTGGGGATCAAAACCTTAGTGAGTTTACTTACTGGATTTTTAGCCGGAGTGCTTTGCTGGTCGGTAGGTTTGGAGTTCCCACTACTGTGGGGTATCCTAGCTTTTGCACTCAACTATATACCAGCGATTGGTTCTGTGATTGCGGGGATTCCTCCAGTGTTACTTTCCTTGCTCGTTACTGGCGACTGGAAGCATGCGGTGATCGTTGCGGGTGGTTACCTTGTGATCAACGGACTCCTAGGTAACTTCCTTGAGCCTACTTTACTGGGGCGTCGCTTTGGACTCTCCACCTTAGTTGTGGTGATCTCAGTGATATTCTGGGGTTGGATTTGGGGGCCAATTGGGATGCTTCTTGCTGTGCCTCTGACCATGCTTGTCAAGGTGGCTATGGATAACAGTGCTGACTTCCGCTGGATCGCCGTTGCGATCAGTAAAGAAGACAGAAATACGGAAGGCATTAGCGATGAACAGATGCTCATGGATGCTGTGGCTCAATCACACGAAGCCGAAGAAAAGCGTCAGAAACTTTCCGAAGATACAAGCAAGCTATCGAAGATGTTTCCAGAGTCTTAGGAACTCTTTTTCGAATTGCTGAACCAAAGGTTTGTGATTGGTAATGGCAATATTCTCGTTATTAGAAGTACAGGCTGAGCGCGTCCAGTTGTAGCTTCCATTGAGTAATTTTACGCCATCTGCTATGGCAAATTTGTGGTGCATGTGTGCCGATGTTTTATCGTGCACACAGTCAATCCCTTTGCTGTCGAGATAATCGTAGTCTGAGCCAAGGTCTTCGGATTTGTCGTCGTCAGAAATGACGCGAACCTTCACGCCGCGTTGGTGCGCTTCAATGATCTTATCCACAATACGGTTGTCCGTGATGGTGAAGACGCAGATGTCGAGCGTGGTCTGAGCTTCGCGTATGAAACGCTGAATGCGGTGGAGGCAGTCTTCGCTCGGGCTGAAATAGGCCGAGGATTTGACTGTCGATTCTTTCGAGTAGAGAAGCTTGATGACGCTCTGGAGCCAGTCCATGGCAGCGAGTTCGCCAATCTCGCCAATCACTTGAGCCGCGAGTCGGAAGGCGAGTTGGCGGACTTTCGCTTGTTCGGAAGCATTGCCCTGAATGGTATTGAGCAGCTCCTTGAGTTCTTTACGCTCGGAGCGAGAGATGGAAAAATCCTCCAGAGAATCTGCGAGGACTTGTTCGATGTCAGTGGGTGAGAGCATAAAAGTAGTGTGAGCGTCTCGCTCACTTTAAAGACTTCTCGATAGAGTCGGAAAATAGTCGCTTTGCTATAGATGTTAGAGCGACCGAGGCGGTTGCACCACGATAGAATATTAGTCGTTCTTGAGAACGCGGATGAAGGCGTCCTGTGGGATATTCACTTTACCGATGGACTTCATCTTTGCTTTACCCTTCTTCTGCTTCTCAAGAAGTTTACGCTTACGGGAAATGTCACCACCGTAACACTTAGCAGTCACGTTCTTACTCATCGCTGAGATGGAAGCGCGAGCGATGATCTTGCCGCCGATAGCCGCTTGGATGGCAACCACGAAAAGTTGGCGAGGGATCACTTCTTTAAGCTTTTCACAGAGCTTACGACCATAGCTTTCAGCTTTGTCACGGTGAACGATAGTAGAAAAGGCATCCACTGGCTCACCAGCAATCATGATGTCCATTTTCACCATCTTCTCTGGGCGGTAGCCGTTGTGCTCATAGTCCATCGAGCCATAGCCTTTTGTCATGGACTTGAGGCGGTCGTTGAAGTCGACGAGAATTTCAGAAAGCGGCAGTACGCAGGTGAGCATGACACGCATGTCGTCAATGGTCTCTGTGTTTTCCATCATACCACGCTTCTCCATGATGAGTTTCATCAGGTCACCGATGTGATCACCGGGAGTCATGATGAAAACGCGTACCATTGGCTCGCGGATCTCTTGGATCTGCTGTGCATCTGGAAGCATGCATGGGTTGTCGACGATGACATCTTCACCACTCGTCTTTGTTACCTCATAGATAACAGAAGGGTAGGTGGAGATGATGTCCATGTTGAACTCACGGCGGAGGCGCTCCTGGATAATTTCCATATGGAGAAGTCCGAGGAAGCCACAGCGGAAGCCGAAGCCCAGAGCTACTGAGGACTCAGCCATGAAGGTGAAGGCAGCATCGTTGATCTGAAGTTTTGCTACGGCTACTTTGAGTGCTTCGTAGTCGGAAGTGTCCACTGGGTAGATTCCTGAGAATACCATTGGCTGGATCACTTTGAAACCTGGGAGAGGGTCTTTGCAGGGTTTGTTGGATTCGGTCATTGTGTCACCGATCTTCACTTCACTGGCAGATTTCATGTTGGCGATCACGTAGCCCACATCACCAGCGACGAGAATGTCGCGCTTGGTCATGGATGGGGTGAAGACTCCCACTTCTTTGATTTCGTAGGAATTTGAAGTGTGAAAAAGTTTGATTCTTGTGCCGCGCTTCATGCTGCCAGACATCACGCGCACGTAGGAAACTACTCCGCGGAAGTTATCATAGAGTGAGTCGAAAACAGAGGCACGAAGCAATCCGTCGTCATTGAAATGCGTCGGAGGGGGAATGCGCTCAACGATAGCTTCGAGGATGTCCTCGATACCAACACCAGTTTTAGCGGATGCTGGAATGGCCTCTTCCGCTGGGATACAGATGATGTCTTCGAGCTGTTTGTGCACTTTCGGTAGATCGCAAGAGGGGAGGTCGATTTTATTGATGACTGGGACAATCTGCAGATCTTGCTCGTTGGCAAGGTGGAGGTTTGCCATCGTCTGAGCTTCCACACCCTGAGCAGCATCGACGATGAGGATAGCTCCCTCACAGGCTGCGAGTGAGCGGGAAACCTCGTAGGAGAAGTCAACGTGACCGGGAGTGTCGAGTAGGTTCAGTTGGTAGACCTTACCATCTTTAGCTGGGTAACTCATAGTCACTGGGTGTGACTTGATCGTGATACCGCGCTCGCGTTCGAGATCCATGGAATCCAGGTGCTGGGCTTGCTGATCGCGCTGAGCAACAGTTTGCGTGAACTCTAGTAGTCGATCTGAGAGTGTGGTCTTGCCGTGATCAATGTGGGCAATGATGGAAAAGTTGCGTGTGAGCTCGATGGACATATCTCAATGAATGGTTTGATTGAAGTCCGCTGCTTAGATGCCAGCGCGCTTCAGAAAGTGTGTGAAGGAAAGAGAATCCAAGATCGTGTGATTTTACAGGAAAAAGTGTCAATTTTCAGTGATTTACCTCTGTATTTGTGAGATTTAGCTCAGTTGTGTCATCTGGATGGAGAAATATTAGCGGATGATTTGATTATCTGGATTGGTGCTGAGGCATTTGAGACGTTTTCAAGAGTTGCATCCTATGTTAGGAATTTGGACATGAATTTGAAGTCGCTGGCAGTTGTCACCTTTGGAGGGATGCTTTTGTTCCTCGTTTCCTGTTCACCCGCTCAGAGGTTTTATCAGGCTCAAACGAAGGTGCCGCAAAAGCCTTGGCAGGGGACATCGGGAAAATGGGGTGGATATAGCGATAAGAAACTGCCCAACGGTGGACACAGTGTAAGGTTTATGGGTTACAACGAACCAGACCAAAGCTCCTGTGCCTATTTTGTGACCGTCAGAGCGGCTGAGCTGAGCGTTCTGGATGGTAAGACACATTTTTTTAGCAGTGGAGTGACGACCAATATCGCGATTGAGGAAAGTAATTTTCCAATGCGTGTGATTCCAGGGTACTGGGATGAGGTTCCTTTTGTTGAGTATATTTCAGACGGCAAAGGCAACGTGATTCCTGTGAATACCTATCGGTCCATCTGGGTGCCGCCATCGCGTATTCCTCCTCACACAGCGATCAATAAAATCAATACTGCTTCATCGAGTATAAACTATAATGGGACTGGGAAAAAGTATGACTCGGTCTCGATTCTACAAGGAGCGCATACCAATCAGCAAAAACTAGGAAGGGTCAGTCTTGACCCTAAGGCGGTAGAGTTTCTTAAGGCTGTTAGATCTGATTAGGAATTTTTTTAAGCTTATGCTAATTGCTGATTGCCCAAGACTGTAAAATCCGTTGTTCTGTCCTACATAAACTGAAAACTGTATATTTTGCGATGACGGAGAAACTAAAATTGCCTTGGGAGAGAGTTGGGTCGGAATATAAAGCGACGAAAAAGAAAGTAGGAATGCTGCTAGATCTCGATCGTTGTGTGGGTTGCCATTCCTGCAGCGTGAGTTGTAAGACCGAGCATGAAGTACCACTTGGCGCATTTCGTATGCGTGTGCGCTATCTGGAACGACCTGACAAACCCACGATAGCCTTTGCTCCGATGATGTGCATGCACTGTGAAGATGCGCCATGTCTGGATGCGTGTGGTAACAATGCGATTGCCCGGATGGATGATGGTCGTGTGATCATACGTGAAAACAAATGTGACCTTGACCGCGATTGTGTGAAGGCTTGTCCATACGGTGCTATCTTTATCAACGAAGAAAAAGAAGTCGCTGAAAAGTGTGATTTCTGTGTCCACAGAACCGAGGTCGGTCTCGAGCCAGCCTGTGCTGATAGTTGCCCGAGCCAAGCGATTCAATTTGGTGATCTAGCTGACCCTAACGACCCAATTTCTCTGAAAATTAAAGCAAAAGGAGCAAAGCCGTGGAAGGAGAGTGCTGGCACCAAGCCATCGGTTTTCTATATTGGCCATGAAGAGTGGATGGAGGAAAAGGTCAACACTGGGGTGCAGATCGACCCGAAAGATGAGGACATCACCTACGAGCAGAACAACCTTAAAAACCTCTAGCACATGCATATTTCATCAAGACGTTCTTTCCTCAAGGTTGGAGCCACCGCGCTAGCGAGCGGGCTTTTACCGAGCCTCTTTGCCCCGTCAGCCAATGCCGCCAAAATTGATATTGCGCGATTGGTCAAAGGGAAAATTGATTACACCGTGGCGAAAGCGACTCCGACAATTTGCTTTGGTTGCACGAACCATTGTGGCGTTATCGGATGGGTACAGGACGGTCGTGTTCGTAAGATTGAGGGCAACCCGCTAGATCCTAACAGCCAAGGGAATTACTGCTCCAAGGCGCAGGGAATGATCTCGTACACCTACTACCCAGAACGTTTGCTCTACCCGCTGAAGCGCGTGGGTGCAAGGGGCGCAGGGAAGTGGAAGCGGGTGTCATGGGATGAGGCTCTCGACGAAGTGGCTTCAAAACTCCGACCACTTCGCGAGCAGGGCATTCCAGAGGAATTCGTTTTCCATTACGGTCGCGATAAAACCAAAGGCTACACGAAGCGATTCACTAATGCCTTTGGAACTCCGCACCGACTCAACCGCCGTTCTATTTGTTCGTCTAATCGACGTGCTCCATTGATGAGCTACTACGGTCGCGACTTCGAGTGGGAGACTCAAGATTTTGAAAATACCAAGTACGTGGTGAACTTTGGCGCGAACCCAATGGAGGCCTACCAAGGTGGCCTCTACATGATGCACCGCCTGCGTGAATCTCAAAACACCAAGGGAACTAAAATGGTGACCTTCGAAGTGCGCCCTTCTGCGACAGCCTCAGTCTCTGAAGAATACCACCCGGTGATGCCGGGAACCGACGGAGCTGTGGCCTTTGCCATGATCCATGTCATTCTGAGAGAAAATTTACACGACGAGAAATTCTGGAATCGCTGGGCGAACTACAGCCTCGTCGAGCTCAGGAAATTGGTGAAAGACTACACGCCTGCGTGGGCTGAAAAGCATTCAGGTGTGCCGGCAAAAGATATCGAGCGCATTGCTATCGATTTTGCTCAGGCTGCTCCAGCCTGTACCACGATGTCTAACCGTGGCTCAGCTAAGCACTACAATGGCGTCCAGTCTGATAGAGCAATCAGAATGTTAGATGTTCTGGTCGGCAATGTTGGCAAGCCTGGTGGGTTTTGTCTATCGAGTGGCAGTGGATGGAGTGGGAAATATGGCCAAGAAGGTCTGCCGAAACTCACCCAGCCAGGTCCAAAACCGAAAGGCCCGAAGCCTTGGGGAATAGGAGAAGGGTTCAACGAGGTCGCCTTCAAGAAGCTTCCGCAGAAGATCCAAGACCGTGTGAACAATTTCCCAGACAAGTGGAAGAACAAGTACTTTGGTGAACTTGCAACACCCAGCGAGTACCCGCTCGCGTGGCATTGGTACCAGATGCGCGTCGGGCAACTAGTCTACCCCTACATTCGTGACGGTCTACAGAAGGTCAGTGTCTACATGTCATTTACTCTAGGAGCTGCATACGGCTACCCTGAGGCAAAGGTCGCCCGCGATGTCTTGATGGATGAAAAACTCATTCCATACCACGTGGCTATCGATATCG
Organism: Rubritalea profundi; assembly: GCF_002954445.1. Lineage (GTDB taxonomy): Bacteria > Verrucomicrobiota > Verrucomicrobiia > Verrucomicrobiales > Akkermansiaceae > Rubritalea > Rubritalea profundi. Next base: position 4,075,969 of record NZ_MQWA01000001.1, on the reverse strand, counting down.
GTTATGGTGAACAGGCGGCATTAGCCGACCTTATTTTACCTGAAGCAACCAGCTTAGAACGTTGGGATCACCATTCTACGAACTGTTATGGGCTGATCCCATACACAGGTGTGCGCCAGCCATTGGTGAAAGCGGCTGGGGAATCGAAGTCGGTGCAGGAAATTCTCCGAGATCTAGCCAAAAAAGTGGGCGGGGGAATGGAGAAGTATTTCGACATCGATGACATCGAAGAATTCTACAAAGAATGGTACAAGAACCTGCCAATCAGTTGGGAAGAGTTCAAACGCCGTGGAATCTGGCAAGATGCAACACGCCCGAAAGACTACGAGCTCTACGAGCGTCCCCTAACAGCGGAAGAGCTGGAAGGCACGGTCGTGAAAGATGGATTGATCAAGAAGGATACATCAAAAGGAATCAAAACTGTGGGAATCATGATGGACGGCAAGCCTGTCCGTGGTTTCCCGACGCCAACCCGTAGAATTCAAGTCTACGATGAAGTGTGGCCTGAAGCCGCCAAGGCTGTCGGACTCTCAATGGACGATGTCAATGCTAGCCCAATCGCTATTTACGACACAGTCCCCGAGCACAAAGATCTAGCAGATGATCGTTATATCTTCTCCACATTCAAATGGAACGTCCACACGCAGGGACGCTCAGCACATTGGAAATACAACTCAGAGATCATTCACACCAACCCAGTATTCATGCACCCGAGTACAGGTGCAAAGCTCAATTTGAAAGAAGGCGATTCAGTCCGTCTCTCCGTGTTTCGCCCGAAAGGCGCCACCTACCGTAGCGGTGAGAAAGGCATCGTTGGCTCGTTTGAGAACCATGTCCGATTCCTCAAAGGAATGCATGAAAAGGTAATGATGTGCTCTCACCACGTCGGTCACACAGAGCATGGTGTGGTGGCGCGCGCTGAGACTGAAAAGTCTGCTCCTGCTGTTGGTATTGAAACTGACGAAAGCGCATTCCCGTCCGACAAACTCCTCAAAAAGGGTGTTTGGTGGTCTAAGAAAAAAGGTGGGATTGGCGGCGGTGTCCATATCAACGATGCGCTCCCAATCAACCCATGTCCACTCACGGGTGGTCAAAACTGGTACGACAATGTCTGTAAAATTGAAAAAATCTAAAGAAGAAACAATTGGTCTGACTCTACTGGTTGGTGAAGTGCTCAGTCGGGAAATTGACGCGTCTATCCTTCAGTTAGTAAGTCAACCTGACTTGTTAGAGCTGTTATGCGAAATCGAACCAGCATGCCGTGATTATATCCAGAAAGAGTGGTCGGCCGATGAATTCGAATCCGCTGCTGTCGATTTCTGCGACCTCTTCATTATGCCCGAATCGACCACTGCTCCGCGAGCCGCGGCGTGGTTAGAGCTGGGTGGCGAAGTGACTGCTGAGTCGGTGGATGCTGTGGTGCGAGAGTTCCTGACGGAATGGAAAATCAAAGTCCCACCAGCCTACAAATATCTAGCCTACGATCATATTTCTTTGATTCTCTATGTCTCAGCAGTGATCCGTCAGACAGATTCAGAGCAGCTTGAAGAATTTGACCAAGTCACCCTAGACTCATGGGTGACTAACTTCGCCGCTTCACTAGCGAAAGTGGAATCGCCAATCTACAGGGCAGCCGGAGTACTTTTACAAAGCCTCAGAGTGTGAGTATTCTAAAAGAGTCATACGAAGGTGGCTCTCTTTTAGGTTCTAGCGCTATCTCGTGCAACATAGATGCAATGTCTTGAGCGTTTGGCTTTGATGTGTGGTCGTGCAGCGTGTTCTTCGACATTGAATCCAGCTTTACCCAGCAGTTTGTTGAACTTAGGTGCTGGTTCTGATAGCCAGTAAGTGACGCATCCGCCGGGCTTCAGGATGCTCTTCAGCTTCGCAAGGAAAGCAGGGGAATACATTCTGAAATTTCCAGCAGTGATCAAATCGTCGGGAGTGTTGTCGATATCGATCAGCAGCACATCAAAGCTAGCCGGGGATTTACTATTGATGATATCGAAGAAGTCTCCCTGAGTGATTTTAGTGCGGGGGTCATCGAGCAGTGGGCCATTGTACTCGACCAAGAACGTGCGGTTCCACTCGATGAGTGGTGGCATCAGTTCGGCAACTTCGACAGTAGCAGGCTTACCCACCAGCTGCAGAGCACGCTTGAGTGTGAAGCCTAAGCCCAGCCCACCAATCAACACAGATGGGTGCTCAGGTCTGGTTTTCTTGTCAGGAAGAATGTGTTTGCAGCCAATGTCGGCTAGCATTTCCTCAGAGTAGGTCTGGATCGTGCTCATCAGTTCGAAGCCGTTGAATTTGAGATAAAAATCGTTATCATGCTGGTGCAGAGAGAACACTGTTCCGTCTGCCATTATTGACTCACCGAGATCTATGTAAGGCTTCATGGTCGCAGGCTTCACTAAAAGTGAGCAATCAACAAGGCTAGAGGTGGTCGCGTAGGATTTATCCTCTAAAACAGATTGTTATGAATAGTAGGGGGAGCTCCAGCAACTAAGTCTTCCCGGCCGAAGCGACTCTCTTTTATAATCCGATTTTAGCTCGCTACTATTAGCGATATCATTCAAATTTCATCGACGAGAGTTACCGTAGGAGCCTCGTGTTTTCACGCCAAAAAGGCGTCAGGTCGAATTCCAAAGTATTTACCTAGATTTATTGCGTGTTCTGCTGTGATACTCCGCTTGCCTCGTAAGATTAGCCTAGCTAGTTGATCAGATTTACCTAGAGCTCTGGCAATAGCGACTCCCGAGAGCTGATTCTCCTCAGCCAAATGCCGTAAAAGTTCTCCCGCTTTTAAATTTGTTGGAGGTATTTGTTGTGTTTCGTATTTCTCGATTAAATCACAGAGAAGGTCAAAATAATCATTTTGACCAGCAGTCATAAGATCTTCAAATCCTGCTAACTTGTCAGCTACTTCGACCGTGTTCTCATAACCAACTCGGTCATGGATGGGCCGAGGCAGAAATGTTTCACAGAGCTTACTGTAGCTTTTGGGAAGATCGCTAAATGATGTGAGTTGATTAGTCTTCATAAGTTCTGTTTCCATTTATTTTTGTCATACTCAGCGTGCGGCAAAAACTCTAGAGTGTAGACTCTTTGTTTATCGTAGTGTATCGCAGTTATTAAGCGGTAATCATTACCGCAGACGTTAAAAATGGAAACGGACCGGCCACTTGCAACTTTCACAGAACCAGCCGATGGGTATACCTTTTGGAGATCATTTATGTTTTTCCATTCAGAGTATTTGATCACAGCAGTCCAAGATTTTAGCCATTTCCCAGCTTTCGAGCTAGTCGGTGTGCATGTCTTAAGAAATGACTCCTTTATCAATTTCACTAGGATACAATATGTATCGTTTTAAGTTTAGTCAAATGTATAAAACACTCGGAAGTGAGAAAGGAAGCGAATTTTTCTCTGATCTAAATTAAAGAAATC
>NZ_MQWA01000001.1:3989042-4071060 GCF_002954445.1 Rubritalea profundi | reverse complement strand
TCAATCGTAAGGAATGGCTCATATTCAAATTTCCTGAAATAGCCTAACAAATTTACTTAGTGGCACCGATATTCATTCGTTAATGTGTTTTCTGAGTGCTTTAAGTTCATGATAGCAACTAATACCACTTAGATTTCCAAAAGAGACAAACGTTTTTTTCGGGTTTTAGGGAAATGCGCTTCGCGGAACGAATGAGATACCGGGCGCTTTCTTGCTAAACCAGCGTTTCTCCTCAGTCATGGTGCCCGCACCACTCCCTCGTCGAGCCTTGATTTAGCAAGAAATCACTCCGTCATTAGCCTCTTTTCGAACTCTAAGTGGTATTAATTATGTGGATAATACCCTTGAGGGGCAGCTTCTGTAATTTCCTAGAACATAGGGAATAAAGAAAAAGAGCCACCCGAAGGTGGCTCTAAAAATAATCTGAATTTCCGCTCAGGGATTCAACGAGCTTGGCTTGTATCTTGTCAGTGGGAAAACGGAATACCGAAAGCGGAACACGTCGGGTGCCGCTCGATTAGAATGGGAGTCCGCCGCCTTTGCCGCCGAATTTCTTGCTCATGTCGCCGAGCTTACTCATATCGAGATCGTCCATATTGAGCTCTCCACCTTTGCCGCCACCGAGCATGTCGCCCATGCCTTCCATACCGCCCATTTGCTCCATCATCTGCTTCATTTTGCCTTTGGAGCGCATCATCTTGCGCATTTCACCGAACTGCTTGAGCAGGCGGTTCACTTCGAGGACTGAGGTGCCTGAGCCTTTAGCAATACGCTTGCGGCGTGTGCCTTTGATAATTTCTGGACGTGTGCGTTCTTTCGGAGTCATGGAAAGAACGATGGCTTCCATGTGCTTCATTTTATCCGTGTTGAGAGCATCCGCTGGAATCTGCTTTTTGAGCTTTTTCATGCCTGGAAGCATGTTGAGTAAGCCGTCGAGTGGTCCGAGCGAGCGGATCATCTTCATCTGACTAAGGAAGTCGTTGAAGTCGAACTTACCGGACTGCATACGCTCGGCAGAGATCATCGCTTCCTTTTCGTCGATCTTGCCAGCGACGTGTTCGACCATGGAGACTACGTCACCCATGTCGAGGATGCGACCAGCCATACGCTCTGGGTGGAACTCTGTGAAGTCTTCTATCTTCTCACCGTCGCCAGAATACTTGATTGGCTTTCCGGTGATAGTACGCATGGAGAGCGCTGCGCCACCGCGTGCGTCACCATCGAGTTTTGAAAGGATGATTCCTGTGATGCCGACCGCTTCGTCGAAGTGGCTAGCTACCGATACTGCCTGCTGACCAGTCGCGGCGTCTGCAACGAGGAGAGTTTCTTTAGGGGCGAGGAAGGTGTGGAGTTCTTTGAGTTCTCCGATGAGTTTTTCGTCTACCTCCTGGCGTCCGGCAGTATCAAAAATAATCAAGGTGCCATTCTGGCCGTCTGCCCATTTGAGGGCATCTTTTGCGACTTTGACCAAGTCAGTCTCCGATGGATCTGGAGTGTAGACGGGCACATCGATTTGCTTGGCGAGTGTCGCGAGCTGGTCGATGGCGGCTGGACGGTAAAGGTCACAGGCGACGAGAAGTGGGCGGCGCCCTTCTTTCTTGAGGCGCGCAGCAAGCTTGGCACAAGTAGTTGTCTTACCAGCACCGTTGAGACCTACCATCATGATGCGCGCTGGTGGAGTGAGGTCGAGTGGTTCGTTGTCTCCTCCAAGGAGGGCTGTGAGTTGGTCGTGGAAAATCTTAACGATCTGCTCGCTCGGTTTGACCGACTTCATCACTTTCTCACCAAGTGCCTGTTCTTTCACATTTTTGATGAAGAGCTTGGCTACGGAGTAATCGACGTCAGCTTCGAGCAGCGCCAGGCGAACCTCGCGAAGGGCGTCGGTGATATTCTTTTCAGAAATTTTGCCCTGACCTCGGAAGTTCTTAAAGGCGGTGTCGAGTGAGTCTGAGAGTGAGTTGAACATGGTGGTAAATTTAGTAGATAAAAAGATGTGGGATCACTGGGCAGTGTTAGCATCCTCGGATGGCTGAGCCGCTGGTAGTGATGGGGCTGTGGTAGGAAGATAGGTAGCGCGTCGGTTGAGGATGAAAGTCCAGTTCATTGGCTTTTCGTACTTCTCCGCTTCTAGCAGCTTCCAGCTCACAGTGATGTCGCAGGTAGGTTTGCGCAGACGTCGGTTGACTTTCCAAGAGAATTTTTTGCTTTCTGGGTCAAAGGTTGCTGGGACCTGACCGAAGCCCGAGACGCGCATGACCAATGAGGCTGGATCGAGAAGCTCGATGTCGCTGAGATTGGTGGAGATTTCAGGGAGTCGATCACCGATAGTAGAGCCCGCTGCAGGAGTGACTGGGTGGCGGGTAGTCTGGATGATCGCTCCGAGGCTGGCAGTACTAGTGGCTGTAGCAGGAAAGCTTGTGGCGCTCTCAAACACACTGTCGTGAGTGCCTAGAATGATGTAACGAGGCAGGGTCATATCTCCGGATTTTTTTGAAACCTTTCCAGGGAGGACTGTAAATAAACATGTGTACCCTTTGTTTTTAGCCACATCAAACATCTCAGGGGTATGGAATCCACCAGGGTAGGCATAGGTGTTTACCACGTTACCAAATTTTTCTTCGAGAAATTGCTTAGAATCGCCAAATTCGGTATCGAGGAAGGTAGCGTATTTTTCGGGACCTTGTTTGATCCGCTTTTTGACAGAGCTAGGGTAGGGGTGCGAAACTGAATGTGAACCGACGCTCGCACCATTGGCTTGCATTTCTTTGACCATTTCTGAAGTTAGTGCCTTGCCGCCGCCATCAACGTAGTTCTTGTAGAGAAATAGGGTGAAAGGGAATTCAAATTCCTTGAGGACAGGATAGGCGTGAGTGTAGACCGTCTTCCATCCGTCATCGATAGTGATCAGCACCGAGCGCTCGGGTAGTTTGAAGTTTCCTGTCTTCCACTCTATGAACTCTTCGAGCGTGAGGACTTTAAGTTTTAGATCCTTGATGGCTTGGAGTTGCTTGCGAAAGGCATCTATAGGGAGAAGCATTTCGGTTGCTTCAGAGCCATCGGTAAAGTCGTGGTAGCCGAGAACAGTGACCAGCGAGTGGTCCTCAGTGGCATTCACCAAGGTTGGCGGGATTGTAGCATCAGCCACGGCTTTGTCTGAATCCGCTGTAGTCAACGAGGATTGGGCCATCGCGATACAGGCGATGAAAAAGCTGATAAGAATGGTAGTGAATGCCTTGATTGTCACGGAAGTTGCTACTGTAATGCTGGCATCTTTTTTGTAAATACTGATATGGCTGAATCTGGTGCGTTTTTCTACGATTCTAAAGAATTGCTCGCTAACTTTGCTTGCTATACAGGGGTCGGTGATTATCGTGAATGGGATTTTGGTACGATGACTCCGCTCTTGCGCAAATTTTTAGGACTCAACTGGGTGTTGTTACTCTCCATGGTAGGTCTCATTGTGTTCGGTGTTTTCTCGATCGAGAGCGCCGCACGTCACTTGCCGCAAGGTGGTGAATACTACGCTGATCGCCAAAAAGTTTGGGCACTCATCGGTGGCGTTGTCTACTTAGTCACAGCATTGACTGACTATAGGTGGATCAAGTATTTGGCCTTGCCTATGTACCTAGCTGGTTTGGGGCTGATGATTGCTGCTATGTTTGTGGACAATGAAGTCCATCAGCTAAATTTTGCAGGAGTTAGCTTCCAGCCTGCTCAGTTCATGGTGGTAGCTGGCTTTATTGCGATGGCTGTGATGCTCCAGCAAATGCCGCGACTACATCCGCTGTTAGACCTACCAATCGTCAAAGTTGGAATGATCGCTGTCATGTCGCTGGTGCCATTTGCATTGGTCGCGTTGATGGGAGACATGGGCTCAGCCTTGGTTTGGTTACCAGTGGTGGGCGTTGTGATGCTGACAGGAGGGATTCCTTTCCGCTACTTGAGTTTCATTATGTTGATCGGACTGGCGCTGGTTCCGCCGCTGTTTTTCATTGTACTACCGAGTGCTTCCGAGCGTGGCACCCAGCGTATAGAGCTCTACCTCGACATGCTTAATGACCGAGAAGTGGATATTCAGGGAGACGCCTATGCGCCCCACTATATTGGTATGGCTGTAGGAAAGGCTGGATGGAAAGGCGTGGGGCATTTAGCCGACGCGAATAAAGGCTCGATCCACGATAAGAAGTACATCCCGTGGAAAACCGCCCACAACGATTTTATTTTCGCAGTGATTGCTGAAGAACAAGGCTTCCGAGGGAGTATGGTGTTGGTGACGATTTATGGGGTATTACTTATCCAGGCATTGTTCATTTCCTACTACAGCCGCGACTTGTCGGGGCAAGTCATTGTCTGTGCTGTAGTGGCTCTTTTCTTCGCCCACATTTTTGAGAATATTGGAATGCACATTCGGATCATGCCGATCACGGGTATTCCTCTGCCACTGATTTCATACTCAGGAACCTTCTTGTTGATGTGTATGTTCATGCTGGGATTGATCCAGAGTGTTTGGATTCACCGGAATGTGGTGCCTGCTGAGGATGTCACAAAACCGATCACTTTGTCGCGTCGTGGACGTAGACAAGTTATTGGAAAGCGACGTGGGGAAGGGCGCAGCAATGCTAATGAAGGAACGCAGCGTGGAGAAGCTCTCTAGCCTTGCTTGCAATTTTTAAATCTGCTGCGTAGCGTCACGCCATGCGGCTCGACAAATTCATAGCAACCCATTCTGAAGCATCACGTTCACTGGCAAAAGTAGCTATCCTGTCGGGTAGAGCTAAGGTGAATGGTGTGGTTGTGAAAGACCAAGGGCTCAAGCTGAAGCCTGAGGACGAAATCATTGTCAATGGCCAGCTGATCACCGAGTCTGGTGAGGTTTACATTGCCCTTTATAAGCCTGAAGATGTGCTCTCATCTACTGGTGATGACGAGGAAGATGACACTGTGATCGATCTGGTCGACGGTTTCACCCACAAAGAACTCCACATCGCTGGACGTCTCGATAAAGATGCTACTGGCCTTGTACTTCTCACCAGCGATGGCAAATGGAGCCACCGAGTCACCTCACCGAAATTTTCGTGTGAAAAGGTTTACCATGTCACTCTAATTGATCCTATCGACGAGGAAATTGTCGAAATTTTTGCTGAAGGATTGTATCTAAGAGGCGAAGAAAAGCGCACGCTTCCAGCCAAGTTAGAGTTACTAGGCGAGCGAGAAGGTCGCCTGACAATCACTGAAGGAAAGTACCACCAAGTGAAGCGCATGTTCGGAGCCATCGGTAACAAGGTGCTTGAACTTAAGCGTGAGAATATTGGTGCCGTTACTCTGAGAGATCTTGAGCCAGGTGAATTTTACGAGCTCGATGACGCGGAGATTCAAAGTTTTTTGAAGTAGGCGCTTCTCTTGCGTTTAGCATCCTGCTAGGACTCTAGCCATGCGATCAATCCTATGCCTACTGAGTCTCCTATCTGTTAGTTCGATACTTCATGCCCAAGTCATTATTGGGCAGGAAAAGGCGGTAACTAGCCCGAGCCAACGGACTGTGACGGGAAAGGTGAAGACTCTCTTCTGGAAAGCCACGGTCGATAATCAAATTGCTTTTGTGTCTGTGGCTGACGTTGAGAGCTTCGGTATTCAGGAATACGCTGTCGATAATGTTGCCTACGTGCGTGAGTTAACAATCTCGCTCAAGTCCCGCAATTTAGTGAGGATCTACCATGTGGAACCGCGCAATTCTCCGAGCGGCTACCTCAATGATGTGGTGGAAAACTTCACTGAAAGAGCCAGCGATGTTCAAGCAGCGGGTTCGGGTGATGCCGGGCAACGCGCCAATGCGGTGATCAAGAGCTATCCCACAACGACACATAAGGAGATGATCGAGTATCGTGTGAGTAAAAAGCAGACAATTTCCGATCTTTACGCCCACCTAGAGCAAACTTTCATCGACTACCACGCCGCAGAGCTAGTGGAAGCACAACGCCCACAGACGATCACCGAGGTGAATGTGGAGAGCAGTCAGTAAAGTCACTGATGGATCATCTATTTGACTGACAATATGCACCGATCATTGAAATGAGTCACACACCTATATATTGGTGCTATGTTGACTTCTTGCTGTGATGCGAATCCTCCCACGGCAAAAGAAGGAGGAAGTGGGGCGGAACGTGGAAGTTTCAAGTCCTACGGCGAGGTAGAAGGGGTTTTCATTGCCTGAAGGGAATTGAACTCACAAACCAACTCAAAGAGTTCGATTTCCTGTAAGGAGAGTATATAATAAACATAGAATTTACTGCTCTCATCATGGTTAAAACATCAGCTATCAAGCCGCTTTCGGATTTCCTTCGGAACTCAAAACCTCATATCCAGCACCTCCATGCCACACGGGAGCCTGAAATCCTCACGGTGAACGGAGAGGCATCTGTGGTTATTCAAGACGCCGAGTCCTATGAAAAAATGGCATCATTGGCGGAGCAAGCCATTCAGGATGCTCGACTGCAGAGTGCTATGAATTACTTTCGTGAAGGAGGTAAGGGGATATCCTCAGTGGATGTCTTTGCCAGTCTTGAAGAAAAGTATATCACTTCATAAATCCTGCTGGAATACACTGTCGTATTCGCTTCCACGGCACAGGAAGAGCTTGAGTATGTGGTGGTGTGGCTCAGTGAGCAAGCACCCGAAAAATTAGAAGAGTGAATTACCTCTCTAAGGTCAGACATTGAGACTCTTCAAATAATGCCCGAACCCTGCCCACTTGCTCCAGAGAGTGGGCTCTGGGGGGGTGAAGAATTACGGCAATTACTTTTCCTTCGGTACCCATTCTCAATACCGAATCATTTATAGCATCCACGAGAACACAGTGAGAATTCTCAACATACGCCATAGTGCTCGGCGCTATCTGCACCAAGGGTGATTCTCACAACCGATGGGAGTTGTCGGATGTACCAGCTAAACGCTGGAAACAAAAAAGACCCAAGCGACGGTAAAGCCACTTGGGTCAATTATGAAAAATGATTGCTCGAAACCTTAGCGGGCAATAGCTGCTAGCACAGCCTTCTGCGCGTGGAGGCGGTTTTCGGCTTGCTGGAAAATAGTGTCGGCGTGGAGTTCGAGAATTTCTTCTGTGATCTCCTTGTCGCGGTAGGCTGGGAGACAGTGAAGGACGATATGGTCTTTAGCTGCATTGCTGAGTAGCTGAGCATTGACTTGGTAGTCGCCAAAGAGCGCTTCTTTCTCAGCTTGTCCTTCTTGTCCCATAGAGAGCCAAACATCCGTGTTGATGATATCTGCTCCACGGACTGCTTCCACTGGGTCAGTACAGAGTGTGACGTTAGGCGCATTTACCTTGTCTATCCATTGTTGTGGTGGCATGCAGGAGGCTGGAGCTGCGACTACGAGCTCGAAGCCGAGGTATTTAGCGGCCCAGATCCATGAGCGTGACATGTTGTTGTCGCCGTCTCCGATGAAGACGACTTTCTTGCCCTCCCAAGTGCCTAACTTTTCTTTGACTGTGAGAAGGTCTGCTAGAATCTGGCAGGGGTGTTCTTCGTCAGTCAGTGCATTGATGGTTGGGATATTGCCGAACTCAGAGAAATCGACGACGTCCTGTTGGTCGAATGTGCGGATGATACATCCATGAATCATCCGACCAAGTACGCGCGCAGTGTCTTTGATCGGCTCGCCGCGGCCAAGTTGGATGTCATTGGACGAGAGAAACATGATCGAGCCGCCGAGTTCACGCACGCCAACTTCGAATGAGACACGAGTACGGGTGGAGGACTTTGTGAAAATCATTGCCCAAGTTTGTCCCGCGAGTGGTTGGCTGCTGTGATTGCCGCGTTCAGCCTTAAGCTGTACGGCTGAATCGATGAGACCATTGAGCTGACCAGCGTCGAGCTCTTCAATAGAAAGTAAATGTTTCATAGCGGGAAATTGAGAAGTGCGGAGGAAAACACAGAGCTAGGGTATTTGTCGATACTGAAATTGGTGGACTCGATTCACCTTTCTCCTCATCACTTTTTCCTGAGTTACACAATATGCTCCACAATCGAGTCTACTAGGAGTCTACCTTCACCTGTGAGAATCATGTTTCCATCCAGAACTTTGGCCATGCCTTCATCGATAACACTCTGCGCGCGTTGGCGCTCACCATCGCTGAGGACATCCAGTGGTAATCCATCGGTGGTGCGGAGCTGGAGGGCGATCTGTTCTAGATGGAGATCTTCTTCAGTGAGGTGTTCGCTCTCGGTTTGAGCGTGACCTACGTGGTTGATTTGATTGATGTAGTTCGCTGTGTCGGGAAGATTCTTCCAGCGAGTGTTGCCGACTGTGGAGACTGCGGATGGCCCGAGCCCGAGGTAGTTTGCGCCTTTCCAATAAGAAAGGTTGTGAGTAGAGCGAGTGCCGATCTTGGCGTAGTTCGATGTCTCGTAGTGCTCGAAACCTGCAGCAGTCAGCGTGTCGTGACCCGCAGTGAACATCTGCGCGTTGGTCTCCGAATCGTCAATATATTCACCAGCAGTGAGTTTGTCGATGAAGGCTGTGTCTTCCTCGTAGGTGAGATTGTAGGCTGAAATGTGGTCAGGATTGAGGCTGACGGCAGTATCGAGCGTGTCTTGCCAGACTTCAAGCGTTTGCCCAGGAATCGAGAACATCAGGTCGATGTTCACTTCCTTGATTCCGGCTTCACGTAGAATGGGTACAGCAGCCATTGCTTCTTCACGATTGTGCTCGCGTCCTAGAGTTTTCAAAACTCCGTTGTCGAATGATTGGATACCGAGGGAGATTCGCGTTATCCCTAGTTCTTTAAAGAGCTTTGCCTTGGTGAGGTCGAAGGTTGCTGGGTTGGCCTCGAAAGTGAGTTCCTTAAGCTCGCTCATGTCGAAGATTTCGCGCAACCCGCTGAATAACAGTTTGAGGTGGGTCGGGGAGAGCATGGAGGGAGTGCCGCCACCGCAATAGAGTGTGGTTAGTTTGTTCTCGCCGATCTTCTCCACGTGTTTTTTTCCCTCGAGCAAAATGGCGTCGATAAACGCGCGCATGTCGGTGTTGCCCGGTGTGTGCTTGTAGAATGAGCAATACGGGCAGATGCGGTGGCAGAAGGGAATGTGAAGGTAAAGTTGCACGAGGAACTATAGATCGGTTGGGTTGTTATGCTATTACGCCCAGCATGATGCGGAGGAAATGACAAAATGGGATAAATCTGAGGTGAACTATCGTCTACTTTATGTTTGAGTGTGTTTGTGCAACAGCAAATCGATTTAGGAAAAGGGGTGCTAAAAGGAGTATCACGCTCTTTTTACCTCACCATTCGTTTTCTTCCAAGATTGATGCGGGAGCCTATCAGCCTCGGTTATTTGCTGGCGCGTGCTTCTGACACGATTGCTGACACTGAGCAAGTCCCAGCTGCACTTCGTGAGACATGTTTGGCGAAATTCACCCCTGCGCTCAATGATAAAGTGGTGCGAGCTGAGCTGATTGAGCTGATTTCGAGCTCCTTTGTTGGCTACCAGACAAATGAAAAGGAACGCCTCCTGCTGGAACGTCTCGATGATGTTTTCCATTGGTACGACACAGTTAGGGAATGGGCCTGGAAGGCTATAGCTGTGGTGCTAGGCCATATTTGTACGGGCCAAATGAACGATATTCGGCATTTTGCCGTCAATCACCATCCCTGTCTTTCCAGCGCTAAAGAACTTGAGACCTATTGTTATCAGGTGGCTGGTTCAGTAGGGGAATTTTGGTCTGAAGTGGGGTACCAGTCCGCTCACCGATTTTCTCGCCTTGAGCGCGCAGAGCTCGATGAGACGGGTGGTGAATATGGAATTGGCCTACAGTTAGTGAATATCTTGCGCGACCTACCTGAGGATTTTGCCAATGGTCGATGCTATCTCCCAGTTAGCGATCCTCGTGATAAAGAGCTGATCATGGAGTCAGCTAAGGAATGGCGAGCAAAGGCGCGGATGTACATTGATTCCGGCATCACCTATGCCAAGTCACTACGCCAATGGCGCGCGCGTGTGGCGACTGTCTTGCCCGCTCTCATTGCCAGAGAAACATTAGACCTGCTAGATCGTGCCAGCTGGGATGATCTAGAGCGTGGGGTCAAGGTCGACCGTGCCACGGTGAAGCGTTGTTTCCGCAAAGCTTTGTTTTATTAGTAGCTCCTAAGCAATGTCGTCTGATCGGATTGACGATAAATGGGCAAGCATCTGCCGAAATATTCTTAGCTGACGCAGTTTACCTATATAAATGGCGGAGATATTTAAGAAATGGCGCAAGTTCGAGTTGCCATGCTGGCGGATATGAGAATAATGCGAATCCGTAATTTTCATCTGAAAAATATAATTTTATGAGCAAAAGTGACTTTGGCCTAATCGGCCTAGCAGTAATGGGCCAGAACCTCGTTCTCAATGTTGAGAGCCGCGGCTTCCAGGTTTCCGTATATAACCGCACAACTTCAGTGACTGACCAGTTCATCGCTGCAAACCCAGACAAGAATCTCGTAGGCGCACAGTCTCTTGAGGAATTCGTTCAGAGCCTTGCGACTCCACGTAAGATCCAAATCATGGTGAAAGCCGGTGGTCCAGTTGACGCAGTTATTGAGTCACTGATCCCACTTCTTGATCAAGACGATATCATCATCGATGGTGGTAACACCCTCTACACGGACACTGAGCGCCGTGAGAAGTATCTCTCTGAAAAAGGATTCCGCTTCATCGGTGCTGGTGTTTCCGGCGGCGAAGAAGGAGCTCTCAAAGGCCCATCCATCATGCCTGGTGGCCCAGCGAGCACATGGGCAATCATGCAGCCAATCTTTGAGTCCATCTCCGCTAAGGTAGACGGCGTTCCTTGTGTGACTCACATCGGTGAAGGCGGCGCAGGCCACTTCGTAAAGATGGTGCACAACGGTATCGAGTACGGTGACATGCAGCTCATCTGTGAAGCGTACAACATTTTCAAAGCAGCAGGCTTCTCTAACGAAGAGCAAGCAGCAATCTTTGCTGACTGGAATGCAGGCGACCTCGAGTCCTACCTCATTGAAATCACAGCAAACATCTTCAAGCAGAAGGATGCAGAAACTGGCAAAGACATCGTTGACCTCATCGTTGACAAGGCTGGTCAAAAGGGCACAGGCCGCTGGACAGTAATGGGCTCAGTCGAACAGGCTGTACCATTCTCCACGATCGCTGGTTCTGTTGAAGCACGTATCCTTTCCTCCATGCGCGATCAGCGTAAGCTAGCTTCTGGAATCCTTCAGGGACCAGACAACTGGAACTTCGACCTCGGCTCACTCAGCAAGGAAGAGCTCGTGAAGAAAGTGCGCAACGCACTCTACTCATCCAAGATCGTTTCCTACGCTCAGGGGCTCGACCTCATCGCTAAGGTTGGCAAAGAGAAGAACTGGGGCCTCAATCTCGGTGCTATCGCTCGCATCTGGCGTGGCGGTTGTATCATCCGTGCTCGCTTCCTCAACCATATCACAGAAGCATACGAGACTGATGCGAACCTCACTAACCTGATGCTTGCTCCGTTCTTCACTAAGGTTCTCAACTCAGGTCAGCAAGACTGGCGTGAAGTAGTGGCTCTAGCAGCGACTAACGGAATTCCAGTTCCATCATTCGGTGGCTCACTCAGCTACTACGATGCTTACCGTGCAGAGCGCGTTCCTGCGAACCTCCTTCAGGCTCAGCGTGACTTCTTCGGTGCTCACACCTACGAGCGCATCGACAAGCCAGAAGGCGAGTTCTTCCACACAGAAGACTGGCCAGAGCTTATTGACTAATCAAAGCGTGGCTTTGGAGTGAGAAGGAAAAAGAAAAAGTGACTGACAGCCTTCGACTTCTTTCGAATCCCATCTCACCACAAATTTTTATGGCGGGGCCTCTAGCGAGGTTCCGCCATTTTTCTTCGGAGCGCCAAGCCCCAGCTTGGCAAGCGCTGGAGAGTTTGCTCGACCAGCGTATTTATTTTTTCCGGCAACGAATAAACATCAGTCCAATACCCACGAGTCCGCAGAATGTGAGGATGTAGTGAAGGTGGGAAATATTGATCAGCCTATAGAACGGGTTGCCGTAGCCAAAAGGCCTGAGTGGTTCGATGTCACTATGCATGATACCGTCTAGGAATACATGGCTAAGACCACCGACCACTAAGGCTATGATCGCTGGGAGTGTTTTTATTTTGTTAGAAATGTGTACTTTTTCTAGGACTCCACCGGCAGCTAACTTATTCCACCATCGAGACACCCAGAGGCAAAACGGTCGACCAATGTGGTACCATAAGAGTACTGGGGCAATCCCGCCAATAAGAAATGTATGCATCCAGTCGTGCACTGGGTAAAGCATCAGGGGGAGGCGGTACAGAGCCTCAGCATCGATTAGGACATTGGCAAAACAGAAAGCGCGAAAGCTAAACCACCGAGATCCATATCCACCAGTGAGTCCGCCGAGGCCTAGATGAAAGGGAGTGAAGGGCATTTGTTAGAATTAGAGCATCTGATTTTTTAGTAAATGGAAAAGAGCCTTCTTGTGGTGTGAGGCATTGTCCTCTATGGATATAAGCTATGGGACATCATTACCATCATGATGCGACATCTAGCCTCAAGCTGGTTTTCTTGCTGAATCTCGTATTTACCATCATTGAGGTGGCTGGTGGATTGTGGACTAACAGTATCGCCATTATGACCGATGCAGTCCACGACTTTGGTGATTGCGTTTCCCTTGGTGTGGCGTGGTATTTGCAGAATTTATCTAACAAGGCTGCGACTAAAAGCTTCACCTATGGCTATAGACGGTTTTCAATGTTGGGTTCTTTGGTGACTGGTGGAGTGTTGATTGCTGGACTTTGCTTTGTCTTGGGTGGTGCGATTCAGCGCTTGGCTGCACCTGAAGCGGTCAATGCACCAGGAATGTTAGGTATGGCTGTTCTCGGAATTGTATTCAACGGTGTGGCTGTGTGGAAGTTGAGTGGTGGCCATAGCATGAATGAGAAGATTGCTAGATGGCATCTTTTCGAAGACGTTTTAGGTTGGATTACCGTGCTGATAGGTGCGGGCATAATGATGATCGTAGACCTTCCTATCATTGATCCATTGCTCTCAATCATGCTTTCATTATTCATTCTTTGGAATGTCATTAGAAATTTAAAGGTGAGCTTTGGTTACTTTTTACAGCAGGTTCCAGCGAGTTTTGATTCCGAAGAATTTACGGAGAAACTCCATGGCCTAGAAGGTGTACTGAGTTCTCACCATACGCACTGTTGGACATTAGAGGGAGAGCATCATGTCTTCTCAACTCACCTAGTCATGCAGAGCTCTACCAGCCGTGATGCGATTTATCAGACGAAATTGCGTATCCTTGAACTTCTAGGTGATGAGCAATTCGAGCACATCACTATCGAGGTTGAGCTTGAGGGGGAGAGGTGCTTGTTAGAGCTGTCTGACAATTATTGAGATAAATGTATCGCACAATACATTTTTTAGAGCTATGACATTTTTCCATAATGATGGAGCAAGTGACAACGAGTGAATATGCAGTTTTCGAAAAAGCGTACGAGTATTTCAATAAGGAACTTTTTGATAACGAGTTGCCAGGTGTGCTGATCACCCTCCAGCGTAAATCTCAAAATGTGGGAATGTACCGCCGGGGGAGTTTCAAGGATCGTGCGGATCATAGCCAAGTGATCGATGAGATAGCCATCAACCCTGACGCCTATGTCAACCTACCCGATATCGAGGTTTGGCAGGCCTTAGTACACGAGATGTGCCACCAATGGCAATTCCATTTCGGTAAGCCATCGCGCAAGAGTTACCACAATAAAGAATGGGCCCAGAAGATGGAGGCCGTGGGGCTCATCCCATCAGCCACTGGCAGCCCTGGTGGAAACAAAGTCGGCCAAACGATGTTTGACTACGTCGATGCTGAGGGGGATTTTCGGCGTTGTTGCCATGAACTGCGTAAGCTAGGTGTTGTCGTTCAACTACAGTCTAGTAATGAGGATGGCTTGGTGAGTAGGACGGTAGAAGACCAGCAGAGAGATGCTCAATTGCGTCAGGCTGGAGTTAAAAAGAATCGTTCTAACAGATGTAAATACAGCTGCCCAAGCTGCAACATGAATGTGTGGGGTAAGCCTGAACTATCCATTGTCTGTGGAAATTGCCAGAAAACCCTCACACGGGTTTAGTTAGTACCTGGTGGAGTTAGCAAGTATTGACATAACAATTTAACACGTAAAACGTAACACACTCTAGCTCCGAGATGTATCCTCCTAAGTTCCTATCTCCCGGCCAATTTCAAAAATCTTGATGCGCGCCAGTATACTACTGGAATATACTAGAAATCTTCTCTAGTTCCTCGGGCGTGGCATTACCTTGTGTAGCACTCAGCTCAACAGCCACTTTCCCAAGACTCTGATAGATGGCGAGTGTGTTGGCTTCTACTTCCCCTATGGCATCGATGTGGCTTGCGACGCTAGCGTGATCACCTCGGGCGATAGGCCCAGTCAGCGCGTTTGCTGTTCCCCGGTGGAAGATGTTAGTGAGGGTGGTTTGCATCAATGGCTGCATGAGAGACAGAGTAGCCTCTCGTTCTAGTCCCGCTTTCTCAAACAATTGTATGCTCGCCTCAGTAAGTGCGGTGAGCTGGTTACAGCACAGGGCTGTGGCAGCATGATACAGCGCCTTTTGCTCGGCTAGGAGAGTGAAGCACTTCCCACCGATAGCTTCGAACAGGGGAGCTAAAGTGATCAAGGCGTTAGGGTCGCCTTCACAGCCACAATGAGTGCCAATGAATGCATTGAAATCACTCAGAGGCTGAGCGAAACTCATCACCGGGTGGACACTCGCCACATGAGCTCCAGCTGGTTTGACTACTCCTAACACCGCGCTGGTTAGTAGTCCGCTACAGTGGAATACAATAGAGCCTTCATTGAGTAGGCCACTGGCGGCAAGCTTTTCAGCTGCTAGACCTATCTCCTCATCAGAAGTTGAAATCATCCAGAGGTCGGCAGCTGGCATAGACTTCATCTCTGAAATCGCCGAGCCCCCACCCAAATGTTCTGTTGCGGCTTCTGAGCTTTCGAGAGATCGATTTAGCACAGCGCCAATCTCTAATGCTCCAGCGTGATGCCAAAGTCTCCCCAGTGATTGACCCAACTTCCCTCCGCCGATGATGTTAAGTGTCTGCATCTATGAATTGATTGTTGCATGGAGTAAAAGATGACCAGCTGTCTGAGACTGGAGGTCACTTGCCTTTCAAGCCGATTCTAGCCTAAGTTATTGGCAGACGATACTGGAGTTTTGACGTTTCACGATGGTACCTATTTCTGCAACACAGAGGCTATTGTGCGCTTCAAGAATTTTGACCACGGCTGGAACGTTGGAGGGCGTGACTGAGAGGAGGAGGCCGCCAGAGGTTTGGGCGTCTGCCATCAGTAGTCGTGATGCCGTACTTACTGAGTCCGAAAAGGTGACGCTGGGAGAGACGCTTTCGAGATTCTTTTTACTACCTCCTGGAACCAATCCTGCTTCGATGAGATCGTAGATTGAATCAGCGATAGCTGGGATGTTCTTTGTTTCTACAATGGCTGTGAGATTAGAAGCATCAGCGATCTCTCTGAGGTGACCCAAAAGGCCGAACCCTGTCACATCTGTGCATGCGTTTACAATGTCTTGTTCACCAAGCTCAGCACCGGCAGTGTTGAGTGTGATCATAGCGGTGATAGAGACTTGGTTTAGCTCATCTGAGCAAGCGCCTTGCTTGAGAGCCGTTGAAATGATGCCAGTCCCAAGAGGTTTTGTGAGCAGTAGAATATCGCCTTCCTTTGCATGCGCATTTGCTAAAAAATTATCCGGATGCACCATGCCTGTGACCGAGAGTCCATAGATGGGTTCTGGGTTTTTGATTGTATGGCCTCCAACCAAGGAGCAATTGGCGAGTTTGACCATATCTGCGCCGCCGCGGAAAATCTCAGCTATTTCATCATTGCTCAGAAGCTCAGTTGGCATCCCAGCAATCGCCATAGCGGTGATTGGGCGTCCACCCATGGCGTAGACGTCAGAGAGGGAATTTGCGGCGGCAATTTGGCCGAATAAATAGGGGTCGTCTACTATTGGGGTGAAGAAGTCGAGCGTCTGAACGAGTGCGCGATCTTCGTCAATCTTGTACACACCAGCGTCGTCGGCCGTTGCGGAGCCGACGAGGAGGTTGGGGTCAATATTTTGCGGCAAACCACTCAAGACCTGAGTGAGCGCCGCAGGGTCTAGCTTGGAAGCTCATCCACCGCAGGCAGCCATCGTCGTGAGTCGTGTGACATCGTTTTTGCTCATATAGATATATTCTTAATGCTGAATTAGCACGAACACCAGCGATATTGGTTGATTTTTTCGTTCAGACTGATTCTCTAGTTCCCCTAGCTAAATTATTATTCTCCACATGTCAGAAATCTCAGTAATTGTTTGTAAGCCGACGCAATGGATCAAAGTACGCGCTGTGCTTATTATCGCCATGTTTGCAGTGTTTGGCTACTTATTCTATAAAGATGGCCATATTGGCTACAGGGAGAAAAATGAGCAATACGCGTACTACAATCTTTTCAATGAGGTAGCGGTAAAAAAGGCAAATACTTTTGAAAGCGAAGAGAAGTGGAAGGAATTTGTCGCAACTAAGAAGATCGACTTCCCAAATGAGGAAAACTGCCCGTTACCGAAAGATTTTGAGAGAGACCAGCTTTGGCCTGAAATACTCGCTTCTCATTATGAGGCGATAAAAGGTTCAAATAAAAAAATAAACCAAGCTTGGATCGATTATACAGGTGCTCGTGGCTGGGGAGTAGAGGTGGCAGACCACCCTGAGGATCAAGGCTCACTAAATACTCAGTTTTATATGGCTACATGTAGTGCTGCTCTCGCGTTAGTGATGGCATTCATATTTCTTAGAACTCTGACTCGGACGATGGAGGTCACGGAGTCTGCTTATATAGCACCAGGCAGGAAAGTAGTTCCATTTATTTCGATGCGCCGGATCGATACAAGGAAGTGGTATTCGAAAGGGGTGGCGACTATCGAGTATGAAGTGAATGGAGTGACTAAAAAGGTGAAAGTAGACGGTATGGTCTACGGCCAATTTAAGAAAAAAGACGGAGAGCCTGCTGAAAAACTCTACGCTTTCATTATGGAGCATTTCAAGGGAGAAGTCATTGAGTTTGAATCAGACGATGAAAACGAAAATCTAGAAGAGTCCAATTCAGATGACCACGAGGGTGAAAATTCTGAGCTTGCACAAAATTCGTGATTGCCAAGTACCTAGCTGCTAGCTATCCAGAGGAATCAGTTAATTATTATTAACTAACCCAAAATAACCATTTACCATGTCTGATTCAATCGAACAAAAAGTTAAAGATATCGTCGTTGAGCAACTCAACGTTACTCCTGATCAGGTTTCAACGAATTCCAAGTTCATCGATGACCTTGGTGCTGATTCACTCGACACAGTTGAGCTCGTTATGGCATTCGAAGAAGAGTTCGGCATTGAAGTGCCAGACGAAGAAGCTGAGAAGCTCACTGCTGTTAGTGACGTCATAGCATACATCGAGAAAGTTTCCTAATTTATAGCGGCATAGCCCGCTACAAATAAACATTTAGAGGGCGACTCATGTATAATGAGATCGCCCTTTTTGTTGCAATACATTGAGGTTGGATTAGATTGATGCATCGCCATCAAAGTAGCATTACGAGTGATTTATAGAACATGAATAAAGACATCGATACTATCCAATACGCCATGGAAAACACCAAGGTTCTGCGTGAGCCTGATCGTCGGATCGACACCTTTAGCGCCACGAGTTTCAAGTTTGCGATTGTGAGTGAACTGATGGATAGTGTGGGGAAAGTGCGTGTGCGCCGAGGCGAGATGCAAGCGCAAAAGCCGCAGATTATTAAGCCAGCTGCCTACAATAGCGTGGAGCTTGAGGGGTTCGATGAAAAGGGGAGAGAGCTTTTGGAATGGATGAATCAAAAGGGAGTGGAGCCAGTCTTTTTCCAATACGGCTTCCATTTTCTCCGCACAGCTGTGCGGGAGCAAATTTTCAGCGAGAATATCGAACTGGTAAAGGAACGCCTGTTAGAGGAGGCCTCCATTGAGGATGATCCGATGCTAGCGCTGGTTGAAGGCATCGACGACGCTTGGGAAATTGGACTCCTAAAATTTACCATCGACATGATTGAAAAATCACAGTCGATTAACGAATTTGATTTTAAACGACGAGGGCTGCTCTAGTGTCGATCCCATCAGGAAGTTATGCGATTTTCCACAATTATCCGTTTTTTTGCTGCGATTTCCGTCATCTCAGCTTTAGTAATCACTTTGGTGATAGCTAAGCGATCTCTGTTTAAGGGTGAGCAACAGAAGCCGCCAGCAAATAAGCTGGAAGCTCTGATCCCGGCGAATGAAGCGAGCGCCGAGGCTGTTTCAGCCTTAGTGGCAAAGCTAGAAGTCGAAAACCTGCCTGATGTGACTCCTGGTGAGCGCGCTTTTGAGAACGCCCGAGAATTGTTGGTCAAACACGACTACGTCGCAGCTGAAGAAAAGCTAAAGTATGTCAATACGTATTACCCGACAGCTGTGTCGGCACCAGAAGCGAGACGTATCTTAGGTGAGATGAATATGGATAGGTTGTTTTCTGGGAAAGAATTCGCTGATCTAAAGCAATACAAAGTAAAGAGTGGCGATTCATTTTTAAAGATCATCAGAGACAATGAGACGAACTTGGACTTGTTAATGTTTCTTAATGACCTCAAGCGACTTGATCGTTTGCATCCGGGAGATGTTTTTACCGTAATGCCTCTTCATTTCCGTCTAGTTATCGACATGCAGCGTAGAGTGCTGGGTATATGGGATGGCGTGCGTTATATAAAGGGGTACGAAATCAAGCACTCAAGTTTGCCTAAGGGGAGTAAAGTGAAGGAGACGAAGCTAGTCTCGATAGAAGCTCAATCAAAAGGAGATCGAATAGCGCTGCCGAGTAGCAGTTACCGTTCTGCTGAAAAAGTATTAGTTCTCAAGAGCCCCCAAGCTGAAATCCGACCCTACACAGGAACTCCAGAGGAAGGGGTCGTCGGACTTTATCTTAACGCTGTGGATCTTGAGGAATTAGCATTGTTGCTACGTGCTGATAATTCTGTAGAAATCCGATATTAGACTTTTCCTAAAGCCAAGATTCATTCAAGCTATCTAAAATTTATGAGTATCAAACCGCTAGAATTTGAAAAACCGATCGCAGAACTCGAGTCCGAGATTCAGAAACTTAAAGTGAAGTCGACTTCTCAAAAGATTGATATGAGCGAGCAAATTGCGTCTATGGAGGCGACTTTGCAGGAGACTAGAAATGATATTTACAACAATCTTACTCCGTGGCAACGTGTACAGATCGCTAGACATACAAATCGCCCGTTCATGTTAGATTACGTGTTCCATGCCTTTTCTGATTTCTGTGAACTTCACGGTGATCGTCATATTGGGGATGATCACTCTATGCCTGGAGGATTTGCACGGATTGGAGATCAGCGTGTGGTTGTGATTGGTCACCAGAAGGGGCGAGACACTAAAGAGAATTTGAAGCGTAACTTTGGTAGCGCTCACCCAGAGGGCTATCGCAAGGCGCTCCGCTTGATGAAATTGGCAGAGAGATTTGGTCTGCCAGTGATTTGCATGATTGATACTCCAGGAGCATTTCCTGGTATTGGAGCAGAAGAGCGTAATATTGCGGAGGCGATTGCATTCAATCTTCGTGAAATGACTTTGCTTAAAGTTCCGATCATAGCATGTGTGCTAGGAGAGGGCGGCTCTGGTGGTGCACTCGGTATTGGCGTGGCCG
Organism: Rubritalea profundi; assembly: GCF_002954445.1. Lineage (GTDB taxonomy): Bacteria > Verrucomicrobiota > Verrucomicrobiia > Verrucomicrobiales > Akkermansiaceae > Rubritalea > Rubritalea profundi. Next base: position 4,051,194 of record NZ_MQWA01000001.1, on the reverse strand, counting down.
ACCGTGTACTGATGATGGAAAATGCCTACTATTCTGTTATTAGTCCAGAAGGCTGCGCAGCTATTCTATGGAAGCATCGTAAGCATGCTCCTGAGGCGGCGGAGGCAATGAAGATTACAGCTCCTGATCTTGGGAAGCTTAAGCTCATTGATGAAGTTATCACTGAGCCTAAAGGTGGCGCACATGTGGATCATGAGGCTGCCGCTGAGAACTTTAAGGTTATCATTTTAAAGCAACTAGCTGAAGTGCAGGCGCTTTCTACTGACGAGATGCTTGATGCCAGATATAACAAATACCGCCAGTACGGACAGTGGCACGGAGAGTAATACCATTTCAGCAGTTAGATTGTCCGAATGACTCTGAGAATTTTTTTAAGTTCTAGCAAGGCACAATGAAGGAATATAGCGAGCTATGTGACTGACGCGTAACGCTGCTAGGATTTGAAGGGATCAGAGAGCCCTTCACCAATCCAGCTAGGCTTCCAAGCATGAATCCTACAAACCTATCATTCCGTTAATATAAATGGCAGAATGGTATAAGGATCGCCTAGAATTTTGATTCAATACCTAACGAGCATAGCGTCCGTTAGGTATTTTTTTGGCTAGTGCGACAGAGCGCACTGGCTTGAGAGTTAAAGTCTCTTGTTGTGGGCTCGGTAGAGAGGGTCACTACCGTGTCGGGATAACACAGCAGGAGTAAGCCGAAGGCTAGAGGTCAATATCCGAGCCACGAGGTCGGAGCTTCCCTATAGGCCGAAAAATCATGACCACACAAAAAGCACACCCGATTACTCAGGTGTGCTTTGAAATTTGCTGTCAGCTCAGTGAGCTGATATTCTCTTATGCTTCGACTACTTCAGCTACTTCAGTAGCTTCTGCTGTAACTGGTGCGTCAACCCACTCGATGAGTGCCATAGGAGCGGAATCGCTCTGGCGTGCACCGAGTTTGATGATGCGGCAGTAACCGCCTACGCGCTCAGCTGCAGCTGGTGCGATGTCTTCGAAAAGAGCCTTCACAACATCCTTCTGACGAAGGAATGCCACAGCCTGACGGCGAGCGTGTAGATCGCCACGCTTGCCAAGTGTTACCATTCTCTCTGCAACTGGGCGGAGAGCTTTGGCTTTGGCGAGTGTTGTGCGGATCCTACCATGCTCGATAAGGCTGCATGTAAGGTTTGCTAGGAGTGAGCGGCGGTGTGCTGCATCACGCTGGAGTTTGACTGTCTTGCGTCGTTTTCTCATCTTGGTTATTCGTCGTTAAGGTTCTGTGCGATGAGGTCTGCGAGACCCACCGGTGCTTCTTCTTCAATCCCGAGGCGTGGTGCGGCGACGGATGGCATTGGGCCTGAAAGGAGTGTAGGATCAAAGGACATGCCAAGACCGAGACCGAGCTCGACGAGTTTGTCCTTAATTTCGTTAAGGGATTTCTTACCGAAGTTACGGTATTTGAGCATTTCGGCTTCAGTCTTCATGGCAAGCTGGCCAACGGACGTGATGTTCGCGTTGTTGAGGCAGTTTGCAGCACGTACGGAGAGTTCAATCTCGTTCACGCTCATGTTGAGAAGCTTCTTGAGAGCTGCATTTTCTTCGCTTTGTTCTGGCTGAGCAGATTCAAATTCAACTGCGTCGTCGTCGTAGTTAACGAAGGCGTCGAGGTGGTGGCGAAGGATAGCAGATGCTTGAAGGATGGCGTCAGGTGGCAAAACACGACCGTCGGTCCAAACGTCGATAACGAGTTTGTCGAAGTCAGTCATTTGGCCAACACGAGTCTGGCCAACTGAGTATTTCACGCGAGTAACTGGCGAGAAGATGGAGTCGATTGCGATGACGCCGATTGGCATTTCAGGACGCTTGTTTTCGTCACCAGTGTTGAAACCACGTCCAACCTTGATTTCGAATTCACAATCGAACTTAGTCTTGCGATCAAGTGTACAGATGATTTGATCCTTGTTGACAACTTCGTAGATGTTGTCGCCTTGGATGTCGCCAGCTGTGACGATGCCTTCTTTCTCAACTTGAAGCTTGAGAACGCGCGGCTCTTTGTCGTGGTGCTTGAATTTGACCTTCTTGAGGTTGAGGATGATGTCAGTGACATCTTCAACAACACCAGCAAGTGATGAGAATTCGTGTTGCACACCTGCGATACGTACGGATGTGATAGCGGCACCTTCAAGTGATGAAAGGAGTACGCGGCGGAGCGAGTTACCGATAGTGTGGCCAAATCCACGCTCGAAAGGCTCGGCGGTGAATTGTGCGTATGTATCAGTCTCAGTGTCCTCGTCTTTGATGACGCGGTTTGGCAATTCGAAGCGATCAAGAAGGATAGCCTTCTTCTCTTCTGGTGTTTGTTCTTCAGTATTTGTCGTTTCTTCTGACATGTTGTCTAGTAAGTGAGTTGGGTTACCCTCTAGCGAGTAAGCGGCGGATATCTGAAAGATAAAGCCATAGAGGACCTACAACCATTTGGACGGTCTCGCGGGGCGCGAATTAAGGGGGATTAGACCTAGATTGCAACAGTTATTTTTGACTCAATAGAATTATTGTGAATAAGTTTGTGATGAGTGGTACATTTGGATGAGTGCAGCTCAGCCTACTAAAGAGGTGTCTAGTCATTTAGGAGGTATTTATCCTGCAGTAATTGAATGATCCATTGGTGGAGGGATCATTAGCGCTGTGTGGGTGCCATGCTGCGATGATCTCAAAGTCGATTGGGCCGTCATCTAGTTCCAATTGGATGAGTTGGTCGAAGTTGCGCAGAAGTGTTTCGATCTGCACGCCCAATCATTTAGCGTAAAAAGTAGGTGTCAGTCCGTTGCTCTTTCTCAAGAACAACGAGTCGCCAAAGATATCGCGCAGTTTACGTAGTTGATCACTGGTTACTTGCTGAGTCAGGCCGATCTGAGCCGCAACACGTGTTACATTTAGCTCGCGTGAGAGAGCCTAGAAGATTCTTATTTGGCGTATTTCGAGTCTATCTAGCACACTTGTGATACAAGCAAATCCGGTATCATCTATAAGTGAAATCTGTTTCTGCTTGTGACTGATCTCAGTTACTGTGTGCTCAATCGGTTGGGTGATTTGACCATAAACAAAGGAAATAAGTATATGAAAACAGTCATCGTAATCGGGGCAAAAGGGAATATGGGCAAAGCGACACTCACAAGTATGCTCAAGCACAAGGTGATCACAGGCAGTCACTCAGGGCGACGACGGTTGTGACTCTGAGCTGATTGTTGTAGATGCTTAGAAAGCCCGCCTTCAATACGGGCCAAATTTTCTTAAGTGGCGATACGATTAGTTTTGTATCGCAGCTTTCTTGTATGGACTGGGACATTATGTCTCTAAAGGTGCAAATTTGTGTATTGCTATGTGGTGGATGAGCGACTAATGCTGAATTACTGAAAGGGCGCGATGCGCCTTTTCGTATTTAAAAAGGAGCGACTAAATACATGGGAGTATTCGATATATTAAAGAGAAGGCAACTAACCCAGAAGGGAATGTCTTCGGGAAAGAAGCGTCGCACACAAGGCGAGCGCGCAGTGGTTGGGTCGATTGATCGCAGCGTTTTCTTTCGTGTTTTGTTGTATCTTTTGTTCGTGGTGTTTAGCAGCGTGTTGGTATTTACATCCGTGAATGGTGGTGAACGGATTATTACACCGATGACCGCGGTATTCGTCAATATTTTGATGGTGTCAGGTTTGATTGTTATGTTTGATATGCAGCACTTGCACCGAGTGCGTAATGGGCGGGTTTGTTTGGTGTTTGGTTGTATCTTGCTGCACTTGGCGGTGATTTATTTTGTGTCCATTTTTGCGCCAGCTACAGAGTCTGACGTAAGCTACACCTTGCTCATGTTGCCTTATGCGTTTGCACCGTTAGTGAATTCAGTCTTACTTGGCCGATTGAGCGGTATGTTTACGACGTATGTTGTGACAATGCTCGGTGGTTTGCTCGCGCCAGCAGGCTATGGGATGGAGTACATGGTGCTGAGTCTAATCACGGGCGTTGCGGTTGTGATTTTGACCAAGCAAGTGCGCCGTCGTGGATCATTGTTACGTGCTGGGTTTTATGCTGGGGTTGCAGTCCTGGTCTTAGGAGTAATTTTTGAGCTGATTCAAATCCCGGTTGATTCCGTGGCGTTCCAGGAAATGATGAAAAAGGCTCTCGGCGCTCTGGGTGTGAGTCTTTTGATTGCGATGATCGTTAGCGGTATTTTGCCGGCTCTGGAGTCACTTTTTGGAATTACTACTGATATTAGTTGGTTGGAAATGAGCGATCTTAACCACAAATTACTACGTCAAATGCAGCTGGAGGCTCCAGGAACTTTTCACCACAGCTTGATTGTGGCGTCACTTGCTGAGGCGGCGGCCGAGGAAGTGGGGGCAAATGCCACCATGTGCCGAGTATGTGCTTATTTCCACGATATTGGAAAGCTGAAGAAACCAACGTACTTTATCGAGAATCAAGGGGAAGAAAATCCACACGATAGTTTGACGCCAAGTATGTCGGCATTGATAATCATTGCGCATGTCAAAGATGGGGTGGATCTAGCAATCAAGAAGAAGTTGAATCCAGTGATTATTGATGTGATTCGCGAGCATCATGGTGACTCTTTAGTCTATTATTTCTACCACAAGGCGAGAGAAGCTCGAAGAGACGCTGAGAATAAGGCAGGTAAAGGTTTGGAGAATATCGAAGACCTTCCAGATGTAGACGAGAAAAACTTCCGCTATGCCGGGCCACGGCCGCGCACACCAGAGAGTGGGATTATCAGCCTTGCTGACTGTGTGGAGAGTGCCTCACGCTCGTTGACTAAGCCTACAGCAGCTAAGATCGGGAGCTTGGTGAATGATATCGTAGCTAAACGTATCGCCGAAGGGCAGATGGATGACTGTGGTTTGACGCTTAAAGATCTGAAAAAAGTCCGTGAGAGTTTCTCTAAAACTCTTCGAAGCATGCTTCACAGCCGCATTGATTATCCCAAAGAGGCTGATCGTAAAAATGATGCTGAGTTGCGTATGGCTGGACGTCCTTCGTCACTTCAGCGCAAAAATGAGAATTCTTTAGAGAATAGGAAGTCTGGTAAACGGACTGGTAAACAGACAGACAAGCTTGACCAATCTGCCAAGTAAACATGGTAGAGGTTTATAATAATCAAGATGCTGTCGCTCTGAGCGACACGATTCTTGATAGGCTGGAGGAGGTGGCTCAACTGGCATTACCACTAGCGTTAGCAAATCCAGCTCATGGAGGAGGTGTCTTGCCTGAGCTTGATCTCGTGGAGGTTAGTATCGTGGATGACCCGACGATCGATCAGGTCCATCGCGATTTCATGGATATCTCAGGGCCCACAGATGTGATTACTTTTGCCCACGGTGAGATTGTTATTAGTGTGGAGACTGCCCAGCGCTACGCCAAGGAGTACAGCAATGGCTTTGAGAGAGAGCTGATGCTCTACATTGTTCATGGACTATTACACCTTTCCGGGCACGAAGACGCAATTGATTCAGAGCGACAAGCGATGGAGAAGGTGCAGTTCGAGATCCTTGAGAAGGTTTGGACGGGCACCAGGACTGAGGAGAAACGCTGATTTATCAAGAATCAGCGCCCAGCGCGCACTCATTCCGCAAAGCGCATTTTCCTAAAAGCCCAAAAAACAACATTGGTCTCTTTTGATTCACTAAGTGGTATTAGGTATCTAGCCCAGTGAAGCTATTTTACCGCGAAAAAGACGAAAGCTTCGAAAGGCCAGGGATGTTTCTCAGAAATCGTCCAGCGAGGTTGGCTCCCCGCCGTCCCAGCTCCTCATCTATCACCCGCATTACGCACTAATTCGGATTGCACCTCACCACACTAACTAGCCCAACGGGCTAACGCCACTAAGCCTAGGGTTGGCACAGCGTGGCTACCCTAGGTCACCACATGAAACACAGCCAACGCTGAAAGTGTTGTGTATGAGCGAACACCCCCCACATTCCACCAATCTGGGTAGTCGAATTACATCACACTCAGCAAATTCACAGCTACAGCCAATTTTGTTAATTCTGTAAATTCTGTCTAAAAAGAAACCCATCGTCCCGGCTCCTCACTTCTTTATCATCTATCACCCGTTCCACGCTCTAATTGGGATTGCACCTCACCACCATCTTGGCTACCCATGACTGCATCAATGAATGAGCAACTCGCAGATTGGATAGCCAAAGACAAGGCGTATTGCTGGCACCCCTTTACCGCCCAGGACACATGGACTGCCTCTGAGCACGAACCTCTGATGCTCGTCTCCGGCGATGGTGTCTGGCTAGAAGACGCACACGGCAAGCGTTATATCGATGGCAATTCCTCGATATGGACTAACATCCACGGCCACGCTCACCCACAGCTCAATGCCGCGATCAGCGCACAGTTAGCCAAAGTGGCGCACACCTCATTCCTCGGGTATTCCCATCCACTAGCAGCCGAGCTATCCGCCAGACTCGCCGAATTTTTCCCAAACTCCTCATTGTCCCGGACATTCTTCTCCGACGATGGATCCACCGCCATCGAATGCGCACTGAAAATGGCACTGCAGTACCGAATGCAGACCGGCCAGCCTGAGCGATGCGAGTTCGTCGCATTTATCAATTGCTACCACGGCGACACCATGGGCGCAGCCTCGCTCGGTGGAGTGGAAGCCTTCTTCTCACGCTTTCGTAAATTCGGCATGACAGTACGCTTCGTCCGCGACCTCGATGAACTGCGCGCGTTGGAAGGTCTTGATAGGGTTGCAGGTGTAGTGATCGAGCCGCTGGTCCAGGGGGTAAATCAGATTCACGTCTGGCCGCAGGGGATGCTCAGTGAGCTAAGGGAATTCACCCAAGAGCAGGGGATTCACCTGATTTTAGACGAGGTCATGACCGGATTCGGCCGCACCGGCACCATGTTTGCCTGCCAGCAAGAACAAGTCGTGCCTGATTTCCTCTGTCTCGCCAAAGGACTCACCGCGGGCTACCTGCCGATGGCTGCCACCATGGTGCGCGAGGAAATCTACGATGGATTCAGCGGGGAACGCGAAAACGCCTTCTACTACGGTCACAGCTACACCGCCAACCCGCTCGGATGCGCTGCCGCTCTCGCGTCGCTAGACCTCTTCACCAGCGACCAAGTCCTCGAGCTACTCCCAGCGAAGATAAACCACCTGCAACAAGCGCTCCAACAACTAGCCGACAGCCACCCCGAAGTCTGGCAAACGCGCCAATGCGGCATGATCGCAGGCATAGAGCTCCGCCAAGCCGATGGCTCCCCATACCCCCAAGCCCTACGAATAGGCGAAAAAGTCTGCCTCGCTGCCCGCGAATTTGGCCTGCTCACACGGCCAGTGCTCGACACCATTGTGTTTCTCCCACCACTCAGCATCACCTCGGAAGAAATCGATCTTTCCTTTGCTGCTATTGCTCAAGGGATTACTGCCGTTCTTTCGGATGGCCGCAAAAACAATACCATTGAATAGTTGACAGCTGGGCCCCCTAGAGTTATCAAATCCCCGCACTGAAGGATCTCCTTCGGCGCATCAATACAAGCAGGCGGAGTGGCCAAGTGGTCTAAGGCGCGGGTTTGCAAAATCTGTATTCGCGGGTTCGAATCCCGCCTCCGCCTCCAGTGTTAATAAAAAAGAGCAACCATTGTGGTTGCTCTTTTTGTTTGGCGGAGTGGGGTTCGAACGCGGTTTGACTACTCAGCGTGTATCACGCGATTTAATCATGAAAATGCGGAGGTGCGTTTTGCTAACCGTAGATCAGGAACGAAAAATGGTCACTTATATTTCTGAAAAATCAGGTCAAAGCCTGTCGCAAGTGATCAGAAGAATACGAGTGATCCAGACAACAAAAAACCCTTACAAAGTAAGGGTTCAGTGAGCTTTAGTCTCTCTCTGTCGCAACCAGTCGGTTGGGAAGAAAATGGTAGGCCTACCAGGGCTCGAACCTGGAATGACGGAATCAAAATCCGGAGTGTTACCATTACACTATAGGCCTATCTATTTGTTTACTGCCTTGCGGCTGCGGGCGAATAATTACGCTCACTCTGGCTTAGATGCAATAAAAAACTGCATGAATATCGGAGTTTTTTTGAGTTTATGAAATGCGCTTAGATTCCAGTGAATAGGTTGATTTCTTTAAATAGATTATAAGCCATTTAGATTCTGAGATCAAGGTGGTTGCTTATGAGGATCGGGGGAGGGACTGAAGCTTTATTTAAGCTGTGAATAAAAAACAGCCGAGAGGAAGTAGATTCCCGCTCGGCTGTGGTTTTAAATTGGTTTGAGCCTAAAGTTTAGTGTGCGCGGCGTGCTTTTACCGCGACTGAGAGAGCGTCGATGACGTCCTCGGTGCTCTGCCAGCTGATACATTGGTCGGTGACGGACTGGCCGTAGACGAGCTTCGATGAGTCGTCGCCAAGTTTCTGAGCACCTTCGATCAGGTTAGATTCGATCATGACGGAGGCAACGGCTTTGGAGCCGGCTGCGACCTGAGTGCAGAGGTCTTCGATGACTGCGGGCTGGTTGCGGTAGTCTTTTTTCGAGTTGCCGTGTGAGGCGTCTACCATCAGTTGTTCTGGTAGGCCTTTCGCAGTGAGGCGGGCAGCGCAGGCGGCGACGTCTTCTTTAGAGAAGTTAGGGCCATCTGAGGAACCGCGGAGGATGATATGTCCGGCATTGTTGCCAGTGGTGGTGACAATCGCTGAGACGCCTTGCTTGGTGACAGAAAGGAAGTGGTGTGAACCTTGGGCTGCCTGGATGGCATCGAGGGCGATTTGGATAGAACCGCCGGTGCCATTCTTGAAGCCGATTGGCATCGAGAGGCCAGAGGCTAGTTCGCGGTGGACTTGTGACTCAGTGGTGCGAGCACCGATAGCTCCCCAGGAGATGAGGTCGGCTATGAACTGAGGGGAAATGGCATCGAGGAATTCTGTGGCAGCAGGCATGCCCATGGTGTTGAGTTCGAGTAGCAGCTCACGTGCGATATGGAGTCCGCGGTTGATGTCGAATGTGCCATCGAGGTGTGGGTCGTTGATCAGACCTTTCCAGCCAACAGTGGTGCGAGGCTTCTCAAAATAGACGCGCATGATGATGCAAAGGTCGTCTGTGTAGCGGTCGGCGAGCGCCTTGAGGCGTTCAGCGTATTCGATCGCAGCGCTAGGGTCATGGATGGAACATGGGCCAACGACAACGAGGATGCGGTCGTCATTGCCGCAGAGGATAGCTTCAGCTTGTTGGCGCGCTTTAGTCACGGTGTCAGCCGCTTTTTCAGTGATTGGAAGGTAGTAGGACAGCACCGCCGGTGAAATCAGAGGGGAAATGGCTTTGATACGTAAGTCTTCAGTTGGAGAATGGTTCACGGCAAATAACTTTGCCCTGATCAGGCAGGGGTTCAAGTATTAGTTTGTGGCAGAATGAAAATCTCTCTACAGGATGTAGAGGATGGCAGTATTTTCAGAACTAGAAGTATGGATTGACCCACTTGCACGGAGTGGTGCCGAGAATATGGCGGTGGATGAAATGCTCCACATTACTAGTGGTGAGCTTCCGCTGCTGCGCATTTACCATTGGCGTCGTGCTGCTGTTAGCTTTGGCTATTTTGAAAAACTGAGTGATGCGATGCGCGATTTCCCAGGTGAGGAGATCGAGTACGTGCGTCGCTGGACTGGTGGCGGGATTGTGGATCATCGAGTTGATCTAACTTACACGCTGAGTATTCCAAAAGGACACCCGCTAGAGCAACAACGCGGCAGTGCGAGTTATGCCGTGATTCACCAGGCGCTAGCAACGTCGATGCAGGCCTGTGGGGTGGCGTGTGAGTTGGCTGAGGTAGGGACTGACAACGAGAAGCGATCATGTTTCGTCAAGCCAGTGCCATTTGATATCGTTGATCCTAGCGGTCGAAAGTTGGCTGGCGCAGGTCAAAAGCGCTCGCGCCATGGTTTACTGCATCAGGGGAGTGTGCAGGGAGTGGAGAATAGCGAGGCTTGGCAAGTGGCATTGATCCAGTCTCTGACTACCAATGCCAAAGAAAAAGGCTTAAGCGATCCCGGTGATGTCTCAAAAGTGGTGAGCGCGCGTTATGGGAACTCAGCTTGGACGCGAAAGCGCCTTTAGCTTACTCAGTAGGAGTAGCCGGTGCGGCTGGAGCCACTGGTGCTTCTTTGGCTGGTGCCGATAGAACGTCTTGATAATGACGAATGTAGAAGCCTAGAGCGAGAGCGAGGATGGCAAGAACAACGAAGAGAATGGTGTCCATGCCACCTTTGGCAACAGCAGGAGTGGCGAAGGAGTCTTCTTCCTGTTCTTCTTCCTTATCAATAAATTCTTCCTCAGCCACTTCTTCTTCTTCTGTGGGCACTTGGCTTGGAAGCATTGCTTGCTGCTGGCTTTCGAATTCTTCTGAACCAAGCTCTGCAATTTCTTCCTCAGTGAGAGTGAACTCTAGTGTGACGTCATCGCCAATTTTCACCGACATTCCATCTTCTAGGTCAATGACGCGAAAGAGTGTGTTATCAGTTTTGATACCATTAGTCGAACCTAGATCCTCCAGAGTAAAGCCACCAAGCGCACGTTTCATAAAGCAGTGGTGGGTAGATGCCGAGCCAGCTTCGATAATGATGTCATTGTCACTTCCTCGGCCAATCGTAGTCATGGCGCGGTCAACTTTAAGGCGGTAGGGTTGTGCTGATTTCCCTGGTTCATTGATAATGATTTTTGGCATAAATTACTTGTTAAGTGTGAGGTTAGAATAGGCTACAATGCTTGACTGACAATAAAAAGATTTTTGGAAACGAGCTGATATTCCTAGCAGGATACTGTAGCTATAAATAATCCTGCTAAGTTACAGACTAAGGTCATTTCTTCTAATTTTTTTTTAGAAAAGCTCCTGATCACAGTTTTCTACTCACAATCCATAAGTTAGAGTTGCCTGAGATGAACAGAATAAAGAGGTGCTGTGGATGGGGCTGCTTCTGTAAACTCTGGAATGGAGGTGAAACTAAGCTCATGGGTGAGGCATTGAAGTTTATTTTCAGGCTCGTGAGAGATGTAGATGATTTGCGCAATCTTGCGGCAAGCGATCTGCTCGATCAGCTGAATCACTAGGGCTCTATTGATGGGGTCGAGCCCTTGGCAAGGTTCATCGAGAATCAATAAATAAGGACGCTTGATCAATGCTCTAGCAATCAGCAGCATCCGTTGTTGGCCAAAGGATAAGTTCTGAAAGTGTGTGTCCTTGAATTTGTCGAGACCGATAAACTTTAACCACTCATTAGCAATTTGTTTATGTGTGGGAGTCACGGGTCGATAAACTCCTATAGTGTCAAAAAATCCAGAGAGAACGACTGTCTCAGCTGTCACTGTGATCCTGTATTGTTGGTGTAGGCTAGTAGACATCAATCCCATGTGGTGTTTCACCTCCCAGATGGATTCGGCACCGCCACGTTTTTGCCCGAAAAGGTGGATGTTGTTAGAGTAGCATTGTGGGTGGTCGCCAGAGATAAGGTTGACGAGGGTGGATTTACCGCATCCATTTGGGCCACTGACTTTCCAGTGCTGACCGGGCATGATTTCCCAGTTTAAGCCGTCGAGGATCGTCTTATTGTGGTAGGCGACTCTTATGTCGCTGAGGCTGATGACTGCCTTATTAGGAACAGGAGTGTACGGCGAGTTGACTGTGGGGATTTTGGATGGAAGAGGCTGGTGCGGACCTTGGTCTAACGACTGAAGTTGCTGGAAGAGTTTGCTAGAGAGAGCGCCTTCCTTGGTGTCTTGGTAGACTAACTCCATCTGATGGAGGCAGGCAATGTGAGTAGTGGCTTCTGAGATGTGAGACAGACGGTTGACGATGAGGACTGTGGGTGTAGTCCTGGAAATGGAAGTGATGACTGTGGAGAGGTGGCTAGTAAATTCCTTATCCAGCCCATCGTATGGTTCGTCTAGGATGAGTAGCATAGGGCTGGCTGCTAGAGCACGCGCTAGCATAAGCCGTCTACGTTCCCCAGTGGAGAGTAGCCGAAACCCTGTGTCTATACATTGCTGGAGCTGGAGAGTTTCAATAAGCGTCTCTATTGTAACGTCGTTAGATAAATTCTCAGTGATGAGCTCTCTGGTAGTTCTACCGTTATCCACTTGGTTCAGCCATTCACTGTCATCCTCATAGATTTCACGTTCGAGCAAGGCTTGCTCATTTTCGAAGGAAACGAATTGAGCTCGTAGGGAGGAGTCAGCGTCTTTAAGCATCCTTGCGAAAGTAGATTTCCCAGATCCGTTGCCACCAATGACTACCCAATGTTGTTGTTTCTCGAGGCTGAAGTTTTCCACCTCAATTGTGGGAAGAGGAGTGAGTGAGCTGGAACTATTTTTGATTTGGAGGATCGACATTGATACGACTGCGTGGTTGCGATGCTATTGATTATGCCTATGCTGAATGAGATTTGAACCACCACGAGATAAAAAATTTTCTAACTGTAGCCGAACAACTCCATTTTGGACGTGCAAGTGTGCTGTGTAATCTGAGTCCATCAGCACTGACTCGCAGTATTCAGAGGCTAGAAAATGAACTCGATCAAGAGTTATTCATTCGTGACAAGCGACAGGTACAGCTCACTTTGGCTGGTGAGAAGTTTCTTCGATATGCAGTCAAGGCGATGAGGGATTGGCAGAGTGTTTGCGAAGATCTAGTGGATGATGGCTCTGTAGAGGGAGTGGTTTCTATCTACGCATCGGTGACTGCTGTCTATTCTGTGCTTCCAGATTTATTAGAAGCTTACAGAGATGCTTACCCGAAGGTGCGCTTGAGCCTGAGAACTGGCGCTGCAGAGGATTCATTGGATAAGCTATTTACTGGCGATATTGATATGGCTGTTGCGGCTTTGCCTGATAGGCAACTGGAGCGTGTGGATTTCATTCCTCTAGTGACGACTCGTTTAGTTTTTGTTGGGCCAAAGAATCCGTTGCCAGATCTGCGCTATAATGAACCGAACGACCTCAAAAAATTGCCCTTAGTTTTGGCTAGGAGCGGTGTTTCGCGTTCTCGAGTCAATCAATGTTTACGGGAGCTAGGCGCACATACTGCTAGAATTAGTGAGGTTTCAGGCAATGAGGCAATTCTGGCAATGGTTCGGCTAGGTTGTGGCGTTGGGGTTGTGCCTGAACTTGTGTTAGAGCGTAGCCCGTTCAGACAGGATCTAGAGGTCTTAGAGAACACACCGGTGTTGGATCCCTATATCGTTGGCTTGTGCTCCAGCCAGAAAAGTCAAGCGAGAGCGAGTGTGGCAGCCTCTGGGAGTTGGCTCAAAAGCGATCTTCAGAGAAATATTAATAAGTCATTTCGGCTGAGATTGTTGCTTGCCATGTGTGGGAATCGTGAAGAGAATCCGCGCGTGACTTCGACATCCTCACCCACTGGCTATGCACTATTCGATCTCGACCAGACAATTGTTCCCTGGGATACGCAGTTGTTATTCTGCAATTTCATTTTAAAGCGTCAGCGCATCAGAACGCTCTATTTGTTGGGGTTTATCCCATTTTCTCCTTTTGCCAAACTCTTGGGGCCTGAGACAATGAAGCGGGTATTTTTAAATTACCTAGCAGGTATGGATGGCCAAGTACTCGACCAATACGCGCGCGATTTTGTAGATGACCTCGTGCCTAATGGTTTGTATTCTGAGGTTGTTAAAATTGTGGAGAAGCACAAGGCTGATGGATTACTGACTATCCTCAACTCAGCGAGCCCGGAGATCTGGGTGCAGCATCTCTCTGAGAAGTTAGGTTTCGACCATTACTATGGCACGCAGGTAGTTATCAATGGGAGGGTTTCACTTTTTCCCGATATCCAAGGGAAGAATAACAAGGGGGAGGTGAAAATAGGTAGAATGCGCCACCACTTTCCTGCTGATTGGGCAGAGGGTGACGTCTTACCCAATAGCTATGGTTATTCTGATAGTCACGCGGATCTGCCGATGCTGATGTTGTGTGAGCGCAATGTGATGGTTCATCCTACTGATAAATTGCGGGAATATGGCAAAAGATTCGGTTGGCTTGAGATTAACCCATTGAGGCCAACGCAGTCGAAGTGGGAATTCGCAGTTGCATGCGCAAAACAGGCCATAGGTTTTTATCCATAGTTGATTAGATATTTCATTGAATACTTAAAGTGTCACTGGACTTTGTAAATAGATCCATGATTCCCCGAGTGTTTTTTGGATTGTGACAAATCTTACACACAAATATATTTCCGTAATCCTCAATATATCCTAAACAGATTGTGCGAAACGAAATAGCGAGAGTTTCTACTCTTAGCCAATTCGCAAAACCACATATTAATTATGAAAAACAAAGTAGTAACAACAATGATCAGCGCTGCAGCTTTTGCCGGTGCTGCTTACGCTGGTGAAGTAGTAGCTGAACAACCACAGCCTACAGCTGAGAGTCACACATGTGATGCGCTTAAGTCGCTCGGTAAGCTTTACAAGGATGATTTTAATCCATTCATTCAGGAAGTTAAGTTCTTCGGTCGCGGTCAGTTCCAGTACGGATATGTTGATGGCTCAGAAGAGTCAGAAGGCTATTCTGAATGGCGTCGTGTTCGTCTCGGAGCTCAGGTGAAATTTGCTAAATTCTTCGACGTAATGCTACGCGCAAACTTAGAAAATGGTGGTAGAAATGATCACAACTTTGAATTTGGTGGTTATGATGAAGCTAAAGTTGGTGTAAACTTAGGTAAGGCATTTGGTATCGATTCTTTCGATAAAGTTTACCTTTCTTATGGTCGTGACAAGATTGAGATCGGTGAAGATGTGCACACCTCTTCTAAGAAGATCAAAACTGTAGAGCGTACAGCTCTCACTGGCAAAATTCGCCCAGATAACTCAACAGGATTCGCTCTGAGCCTTGAAAAAGGTGACTGGAAAGGCGCCGTTGGTGTATTCTCTGCAGACGAAGGTGACGATGAAGTACTTTTTGATGACTTCAGTTCAGAAAAGTTTTTCTACGCGACTTCAACATTCGGGCTTACGGGTGGAGATCTCATCGTCGATCTCATTATCAATCCTGATGCAGACGAAGTTGATAGTGACTATAGAAATAATTGGGCAACATCTGTAGCATACCGTACAGAGGTGTTTGACTGGGATCTGGCTCTCAACGCAGTACTCGGTGACGAGGAGGAAGACGGCCTTTTCTATGGTCTTGTAGTGCAGCCATCTAAGTACATCATCGAAGATAAGCTTGAGATTGTAGGTCGTTACTACTTCCAGGCATCTGATAACGAAAGTGGTATTAAGCCAAATAGCCGTGTTTCAAGTAAAGCTCTTGGTGGGAGTGGTGACATGCACCATAGTGTCTATGCTGGTCTTAACTACTATCTTTGCGGACATAACGCTAAGCTAGTGACTGGTATTGAGTACGAAGCTTTGGATACTCCAGATGGCGGCAACAATGCCACTACTCTTTGGGGTGCATTCCGTTTCTACTTCTAAGATGATTGCTGCGACTTAGATCCTCATTAAATCGAACATAAAATGCTCTATTCGACTTTCGGATAGAGCATTTTTTATTTACCTTCTTTAGCAATATCTCTCTATCCTGAATCCGTGAGTTAGTTTTGAGAAAATATTGGGAATCTTCCTAGTTACTAGCTTAAGAGTTGTTTACCACAACCACCCAACGGGTTACCAAGATGAAATTATCACTGATCAACGAAAGGATCAATGCTCAAGGCGGCTTAAATCTCACCGGATCTATACTATCCTATCACACACCACTCGCCAGACTATTTGCAAAGCGACTTTCAGCCCGCTCTGACAAGATTAGTGATGTGGACATTTTGACGGGGCATCGAAGTATTCTTTAAGCAGATCAAACAGACCCTACAAGTTTGTGACTTCCTAGGACACAGTAAGCATGCGATACGCTGGCAACTATGGGCAGCTTTGCTTCTGTACGTCTTGATGTGTTTTCAAGGTCAAGTAGCAGGATGGTCTCACAGTTTTTCACGTCTACTCGCTATAGTTCGTGGGGTGGTCTGGGATCGAATAAATCTGATGAGCCTGCTCAAATCCTATGGGACAGCAGGTGGCAGCTATCGAATGCGGATAGCTTGCGAGACATCATACCTAGTAGGTTTTGCTCCATAATTCTATGGGACAGCACGCGGGCAGGAAGCCAGTAAATAAAGAACGTCTCTTCTTGAATTCAAAAAACGAAGTCGCCGAATCGGTCAAAAAATAACGCTAACTCAAGGATTACAGCTACTCATTGAGTTGCTATGGGGTGACTGTGAATGAAAATTGATAATCCCAAAAAATAAGCCGATGAATATATTCACTAAAGTAGCCGCAATCTCTGTAACATCTCTCAGACTAGCTTTTTCTGCTAGCGCGCAGACGAGTATTGAGACGCAAAAATCAATCACGCCCAAAGCAGTTCTCAGTGAATTACTGGAAGGAAATAAACGCTACATGAAAGGAGACGTGACATCACCAGAAATCCTAAAACGTATAGAAGCCACAACGAAAGGCCAGCACCCAAAGGCTGTGACACTATCCTGTCTCGATTCACGTGTTCCAGTAGAAATCGTCTTTGACCAAGGAATTGGTGATCTTTTTGTCGGCCGGGTGGCGGGTAACGTGGAAAATGTGGATCAGTTAAGATCGATGGAGTTTGCTACTAAGTTAGCCGGATCAAAACTCGTTATGGTACTCGGTCACACTGCCTGTGGAGCTGTAAAAGGCGCATGTGATCATGCTGAGATGGGTAACTTGACTGCTCTGCTAGCTAAAATAAAACCTGCGGTTGAAGCAGTAAAAGGCCACGAGGAAAAAGGTCGTAACTCTAAGAATATTGAGTTCGTCAACGATGTGGTGGAAGCCAACGTACGCCAGACTGTGAGTGACATCCGTGAGCGCAGTAAGGTTCTAGCTGATCTCGAGAAAAGTGGCGACATCATGATTGTTGGAGCAGTTTACGACCTGCACACAGGTGGAGTCACACTACTTAAATAACAGTAGATATTATATTACTAACATTTAGAATGCACCATCTACGGCTGGTGCATTTTTTTTCATCTAGGCTGATTAGGCGTGTATTGAACTAAAGTCAGTACTCACTCTTGAAATCGGATTTCCCGCCAGTTTTACTAAGCAACCGAGTGTGTTCGATGGTGATGGATTTACTTACAGCCTTGCACATATCATAAATGGTGAGTGCTGCTGCTGAGGCCCCTGTGAGAGCTTCCATTTCAATCCCAGTTCTGGCAGTGGTGAGGCATGTGCACTGCACGCGGACTTGCGTCGTATTGATAGCCTCGATTTTAAACTTACATTTCTCCAGCGGTAGCGGGTGGCAAAAGGGGATCCAATCGGAAGTTTTCTTTGCTGCCATGGTGCCAGCAATAATGGCGGTCTGAAAAACCGGGCCTTTCTTAGACTCGATATCACCATCCTGCATGTGCTGCATGATTTCAGTACCTAGCGTGACAATAGACTCAGCGGTGGCTTCGCGGCGTGTGGTGTCTTTATTTGAGACGTCGACCATACCGGGTTGGTTCTCTGGATCGACGTGGGTGAATGGGTGCATGGCTTGATTGTGAAAGTTCGACGGGATGAGGCAAAGGATTTTTTTTGCGGAATGGCTGAATCTGGTGTGGTATTTGGCTGTAATGCTTGCTTTGATGAGTTGCATCCCAAATGACCTCTATGAAAGCGACGATAAAGCATCTCTATATTTCACCTGATCACAATTATTTTGGTCGATACGGAATGGCTTCGATGAAGAATCCTATTGTGGAATGTGATTCCCTTGAGCTAGTCGCTGGTAGTGGAATTGTCAGTGATCGGTTCTTTGATTACGAGCCAGACTATAAGGGGCAAATCACCTTTTTTGACTGGGCTGTGTATCAGAAAATTAGTTCAAGATTCCCTGCCGAGGAATTTGCTGCTGCCGTTTTTCGACGGAATGTCGTAGTCGAGGGAGTGGATCTCAATAGTTTGATAGGAAAAAGATTTCGCATCAATGGGATGGAATTCACCGGCTCCTGCGAATGCTCGCCCTGCTTTTGGATGGACGAGGCAGTGGGGGATGGAGCAGAAGATTTCCTTAAAGGTAGAGGCGGGCTGAGAGCTAGGATTGTGAGCGGAGGTTCACTGGTGGCTGGAGATGCCAATTTTAAAGTATTGGGGGATGTCGAGAGTGAAGCCTGAGACTAGGTCCCAGCACTATTCTATAGTGCAGTACAGGGCTGGTGCTCGTGCTACGGTGGAAGATAGTATCTCAGCGGAAGAGCCGCTACAAATCACTCTGGATGGGCATCCGATTGCTGTGGTGATGCGGACACCATGCGATGATCTCGATCTAGTTAGAGGATTTCTGCTAAGTGAGGGTGTTTTACCAAACCTTGATGGTGTGACTAGGATCGACCTAGAGAAGAATCAAAACCACGCATTGGTGTTTCTGAAGGACGAGGTCACCGTGGATTTCGCACGTCACCAACGAAATTTATACTCAGCCTCATCCTGTGGGATTTGTGGCAAGGCCACTATTGACTCGATTCGGCAAAATCACCCGAGAGTGATGGGAGAGTTTAGTGTGAAGAGTGAAGTCTTGTTAGGCCTGCCGGATAAGCTGCGTGAGGCGCAACGAGTATTTGAGAGCACAGGAGGACTGCATGCCGCTGGATTATTTGACAGCGAAGGGACGCTTCTTGTGTTGCGCGAAGATGTGGGACGTCACAATGCCATCGATAAGGTGTTAGGCTTTGCCGCTGTGGAGTCACTGGATTTAAGTTCGGTGATTCTTCAGGTCTCGGGTCGAGTCTCATTCGAGGTAATGCAGAAAGCGCATGCGCTTGGAGTGCCAATGATTTCGGCGATCTCAGCACCCACCAGTCTAGCTGTAGATTTCGCTCAAGAAAGTGGCCAGACGCTCATCGGTTTTTTGCGGCCACCTAGGTTCAATTGCTACGCGGGTGTCGAGCGGATTAGGTAAGCATCTCATAAATTCAGGTAATACTGTTTTTTATACAGGATTTTCAGAATTTCTAAGAATGGACAAAATTTATTTTTGGTTACCTGCTTGAGAACGAGTCTTCGAATGTATCGATTGCTAATTCTAAACTGCTAATTGGAGCGCAGCGATCCTCTATTGAAAGGCCTTAGGTGTACCTAGGATTTGCTTTACGAGCAATGCCTGGCGCAGGCTTCCCTTGTGGCGTAATTTCCTGTGTAAAGGGATGAGAGTGATGTTAGATGTCCGTTTTTTATCGGCTTTAGCAGAGCTTACGCTTGGGCGCTCATAGGCGCTGTTTTGCTTTGCTTTGCGAGCTCGCTCAACATCGTCCATGTTGAAGCGTGGCTTCTGCTCTACGACCGGAAGAGGAGTAATCGATTTTGAGGCGACAGTTTTCGGCAGAGCCGGAGGGGGTGACGCAGTGGATGTGCGTTGCGGAGGGGTGGCAGCTACGTCCCTTTGGGGGGTAGTGGGTGGAGCTTGATGTGCTCTTATTTCATCACGGTATTGGTCATAAAGTGACTCCAGTGTGGAGGAGTCACCTTCTTCTTTTTTTTCCGTAAATTTACCAAAGAGCCACTTCAGAAAACTGAAGACCATCACAATGATAAATAGAATCGCTTGTGCTGGAATTTCAGTTTCTGCAAGTAGCTCAGTGAACATAATAATGAAAGTTAGTTTAGATCTTACTCTTCACCGTCAGCGAGTGAGTCACGCATCTTGGTGTCTGAGTTGATGTTTTGATACTTAGCGTAGTCCATGACACCAAGGTTTCCATTGCGGAATGCTTCAGCGATCGCCATTGGGATTTCAGCTTCAGCTTCTACCACTTTAGCTCGCATTTCTTGAGTTCTAGCTGACATTTCTTGCTCTTCAGCGACGGCTGCTGCACGGCGAACTTCGGCACGAGCCTGAGCGATTTGCTTATCCGCTTCGGCTTGCTCGGCCTGGAGGCGAGCACCAATGTTGTCTGAGACATCCACATCAGCAATATCAATGGAGAGGATTTCAAATGCGGTGGCTGTGTCCACTCCTTTAGAAAGGACAAGCTTCGAAATGGAGTCGGGGTTTTCTAGGACAGCCTTGTAGGACTCAGCTGAACCCACGGCAGTAACGATGCCTTCACCCACACGGGCGATAATGGTTTCTTCGGTAGCTCCACCAACAAATCCATCAAGGTTTGTTCTGACAGTGACTCGGGCGCGAGCATTTACAGCAATACCGTCTTTGGCTACGGCAGTAATTTTGTTGATGCCATTGGTTGGAGTCGGGCAATCAATAACCATAGGGTTGATCGATGTACGAACCGCTTCAAGTACGGATTTCCCAGTGTCCTTCGTCGCGAGGTCAATCGCGCAAGCACGTTGGTAATCGAGGCTGATGCCGGCCTTGTCTGCTGCGATGAGAGCGAGCACGACATTGGAAATGTCACCACCGGCGAGGTAGTGAGCTTCGAGGTTATCTGTGCTGTAGTCGAGTCCAGCTTTGACTGCAGTGATTCGGCTATCGACGATGAGCTCAAATGGTACTTTACGCAGCCACATTCCAATCAGTGAGAGGAAATCGACGGGTGCTTGTGAGAGTTTTGCACGGAGCCAAGTTTTGAAAAACTTAAGCAGGAGGTATGCAAAGATGAGTCCGAAAAGAAGGATCACGCCTGCGATGATTAAGAAAATGATGCTAGGTGGGTCAGCTGGGCCTTGGGCTAGGAAATGTGAGTACATCTTTATGTGTTTGGTGGTTATTGGATAGAAAGGAAATCGAGGATTTCTGGGAGTGCCTTGGTGTTGATTACATCAGACTTGCTAAGCCAGCCTTTACGGGCAAGACGAACTCCAAATGCTAAGAATTGTAATTGTTCTAAACGATGCGCGTCCGGATTGATAGCACATTTAACACCTTTTTCACGCGCTTTATTCCAATGACGCCAATCCATGTCGAGTCGACGTGGATTACAGTTGAGTTCAATGATGGTTCCGGTCGCCGCTGCGCAGTCGATAATTTTATCGATATTTACCGCGTAGGCCTCGCGGCGTAATAGAAGTCGGCCAGTGACGTGACCTAACATAGTAACGTGTGGGTTCTCCATGGCACGAATAATACGAGCCGTCATTTCTTTCTCTGGTAGGGTGAAAGAATTGTGCACTGAGGCTACCACATAATCTAACTGTGAGAGAATATCATCAGCGAAATCGAGTGTGCCATCCTTAAGAATATCTACCTCTGAGCCGGCGAGAAGGCGAAAGGAGCCATTCCATTGTTGGTTGAGCTTCTTGATTTCTGCTACCTGGCGGAGGAGGCGGTCAGGATAGAGCCCATTTGCCTGGAATGACGCCTTGGAGTGATCGGCGATGCCTAAGTACTCCAGCCCGAGCTCGATCGCGGCTTCTGCCATTTCTTCGAGAGAGTTCCTACCGTCTGAGGCCGTTGTGTGATTGTGGAAGGTACCACGAAGGTTTTCTAGTTCGATGAGACGGGGGATCTTCCCATTCTCAGCAGCTTCGATTTCACCCCGGTTTTCGCGCAGTTCGGGCGGAATGAAGTCGAGCCCGAGAGCTTGATAGATATCGGCTTCTTCGTGGACTACTGGTGGTTGCTCGGCTCCTTCTTTGACGGTGAAGTCGTACTCGTTGAGCGACCATCCACGCTTGAGTGCGCGTTGGCGGATCGCCACATTGTGTTCTTTGCTGCCGCTAAAGTATTGCAGGGCGAACGGGAAGGCTGAGTTAGAGACAGCTCGAAGATCAGCTTGGAGGCCGCCATCGAGTCTGATAGAAACTTTGGTTTCGCCACAGACGATTACCTCGGCGACTTCATCTAACTGGGAGAAATACTCAGTAAGTTCCGCTGGTCTGTCGGTTGCTACCAGGATGTCGATATCGTGTAAAATCTCTTTGGAACGGCGATATGATCCTGCGTGACAGCAACGAAGAGTCGCTGGGTGCGCTCGCACGTGGTCGAGTAATGTTTCTGCCATCACAGCGACGTCACCGAGTCGGAAGTGTGAGGCAAATTTCTCTCTGAGCTCGATAGCCGCTAAGATTTTTTCAACCGTCTTCTTAGCAAAGCCTTTTAGTGCGCTAATAGAGCCACTTTCGCAGGCAGTTTTGAGTGACTCGACCGAATCAATTTTGAGTTGATCGTAGAGGGCTTTGATCTTTTTAGGTCCAAGACCTTGAATTTCAAAAAGATCAAAAAGAGTAGGAGGGAACTCAGCACGCAGGTTCTCATAAAACTCGAGCTTTCCAGTTGTCGCAAGTTCGTGGATTTTTTGCTGTAGCGCCTTGCCTAGTCCAGCAATGCCGTCGAGTTTGTTTTCTTTGGCAAGGGCAACGATATCCGCATCATTTGAGCGCACAATCTCAGCACCATTCCTGTAAGCGCGTGTCTTAAAGATATTTTCGCCCTTCAACTCAAGAAGGAGTGCGATTTGGTCTAATACGTCGGCTATATCTTCTCGGTCCATGGTTTAGATTAGTGGGAATAATGTGGTGTCAGTCAATGCTGGAAGAACAAATACATGCAGATGGAGCAAAGAGGTCGGAAGCGCTCTTCTAAGTGGCGAACGAAAATTATTAGGCAGGCTAATAGTAATAAAATTTTTATTTACCCGAGTATAGCTCTCGTATCATTCTCGTTCAAGCTCGCAGAGGCATTACATCTTTCGAGGATTTTCATTTTTTGATCTGTGCCCATATTCGACCAATCGATGATTTCGTCTATCGAGCGGTGGCAACCGAGGCATATTTGATCGTCACCTAGATTACAGTTGTTTGAGCATGGGCTCATTGTCATGTTTTGATTGTCAATCATCAGGTCGAGGTAGATTTTCCTAACACTCATTTGGCGAGGATACCACTGCAATTTGGACGTTATTAATGAAATCAAATCGAGGTTCTGTTCGTTGGTGCTTGATTCTATCTACTAGATTCTCAACTCTTCAAGGAGAGATGTTCGAGTTAGTAAGTGAATACACGCCGGAAGGTGATCAGCAACAGGCGATTGATAAAATGGTCAAATCTTTGCAGGTGGGTAATGGTCACCAATCGGTGCTTGGTGTCACAGGTTCAGGTAAGACATTCACTATGGCAAATGTCATCAAGCAGGTGAATAAACCGACCTTGATTATGAGTCACAACAAGACTCTTGCCGCCCAACTCTATTCGGAATTTAGAGCCTTCTTTCCCAATAATGCGGTCGAGTATTTCGTGAGTTACTTCGATTACTACCAGCCCGAAGCCTACATCCCAGCTTCTGATACCTACATTGAGAAGGACTCAGCGATCAATGAAGAGATCGAGCGCATGCGGCTCAGTACGATGGGAAGTCTGATCACCCGCGATGACGTGATCGTGATCGCCTCGGTCAGTTGTATCTATGGTCTGGGCTCGCCGGATGACTATAAGGACATGATGCTGCCAGTGAATGTCGGGCAACAGATCGGACGAGATGAATTCTTGGCGATGTTGGTTGAGGTGTTATTTGAGCGCAACGACATCGCATTCCAGCGGGGTCATTTCCGAGTCCGTGGCGATGTGGTGGAGGTGCGTCCTGCATACCTCGAAGACACCGCAATACGCGTGGAGTTCTTTGGTGACGAGATTGATCGTATTTCTGAGATCTCAGCGACGAGTGGCACCAAGCGCGGCGAGATGAAGGATTACCTTTTTTTTCCAGCAAAGCAATTCGTCTCGTCTGGTCCTAAAATGAAGGAGGCGATCAAGTCGATCCGCAAGGAGATGAAGGAGACGGTTGCCGATTTTGAGAAAGATGGGAAATTGATCGAAGCTCAGCGAGTGCGGATGCGTACTGAGTACGATATTGAGATGATGCGCGAGATGGGATTCTGCCAAGGAATCGAGAATTACTCGCGGCATGTGACTGGTCGTGCTCCGGGAGCTAGACCATACACCTTATTGGATTTTTTTCCCGAGGATTACCTTTTGTTAGTCGATGAGAGTCATGCGACTATTCCGCAGGTCGGTGGGATGTTTGAAGGAGATAAAAGTCGTAAGACGATGCTGGTAAATCATGGCTTCCGTTTGCCGAGTGCGCTAGATAACCGTCCTCTACGCTTTGCCGAGTTCATGGAGATGACAAACCAACGAGTGTATGTTTCCGCGACTCCTGGGCCATTTGAGATGATCAATTCGCGGCCAGAAAATAAGCGCTACATTCCTTGGGTGAAGGGGGAGATGTCCGCTAATCAGGCAATCAAGATGCTGCGCAAGCAGATCTCACCGAGTCCATCGTTAGAGAGCGTCGAGGACTTTGACGTATGCACGCGTGGCGCCACACTTATGGCTGAACAAATCATCCGGCCTACTGGATTGTTGGATCCCGTGTTGACTCTATTACCGCTGGATGGGCAGATCGATAAAACGATCGAACTTTGTAGAGAACGGGTGAAGAAGCATGAGCGAGTGTTGATTACTACTTTAACCAAGAAGACTGCCGAGGATTTAGCTGACTATTTAGAGAAAGTGGGTTTGAAGGCTCGCTACTTGCACTCAGACATCGATACGGTTGAACGGGTGGAAATCCTCCGCGCCCTGCGAGCCGCCGAGTTCGATATTCTGATTGGCATCAATCTCTTGCGTGAGGGCTTGGATCTTCCAGAGGTTTCGTTAGTGTGCATTTTAGATGCAGACAAAGAAGGATTCTTGAGGAACGAAACAAGCCTGGTGCAGACTGCAGGACGAGCGGCACGTCACCTCAATGGTGAGTGTGTACTGTTCTGTGATAAAGTGACTGAATCTATAAAGCAGTTACTTTCGATCACCGAATACCGACGCGAAATCCAAATTGCCTACAATGAGAAGCATGGAGTAGTGCCGCGAAGTGTCGTGCGGCCAGTCCAGCAGAGCCTTCAGACATATGGTGATGATGATGAAGCAGCTAGTTCTGTGCCCATGCTTAGGGTGGCTGAAGATGAGGTTACTTATAATGCACTTGAGATCATTTCTCAGCTCCAAGAAGAAATGCGCGAAGCCGCTGGCAGACTAGAATTCGAGCGAGCCGCCCACCTCCGCGACCAAATCGAAGAGTTACAGCAAAGAGAGAAAATACGGCAAGCAAAGACAAACGACAAAAGGAAAGTAGATTATCGGGATTTGGAGTGAGTCGCCTAATTTGACTCGTAGATTGCTATTACAAGCAAGTGACTTGCCGAGATTGCTTTGTTAGGCATAGAATAGCGCCATGAAAACAATCTCCGTGATTTCCATCCTTATTGGTGGAGCTGTGACTAGCAGCTGTACCAGCAGTTTGTCAGAGCTAGATAAGAGCGATGCCGAGAGTTCCGCCACGCAAGTAAAAGAGAAACAGGTCGCGGAGAGTGCGGGAGCTGAGAAGGAAACAGCAGCTCCTGTGGTGGTCAGTGAATTGCCGATAGAGAAGGTGTTCGAGCTACAACAGACAGGTTCTATTCTTTTGATCGATACAAGATCGCCAATTTTCTATAAGCTTGGCCATATTGATGGAGCCTACAGTCTCCCTTTGAAATCGTTTGACAAGAACTTTGAGTCCTCAAGGAGCACCCTCGATGCTGCTGTTACTAAAGGGAAGAAGATCGTTATCTATTGTCAGAGCGAAAAGTGTCCAGACTCACTCAAAATGGCTAGGTCGCTTGCGAAATCTGGATACAAGGTGAGTGTTTTTAAAGGTGGCTGGGAGCTGTGGAAAATGTCAGGACTCTAAACCGTGTCTGAACTTACCCATTATAAAGAGACCGCCGCAGATCTCCGCATGCAGTTAGATGAGGCTCTCATCGACCATGAGGCATTTGAAACTCTTCTGAAGCCATGTACTTTGGAGCGTTGCTCAGCCACATGTTGCTATGATGGGGTTTACCTCTCAGATGAGGAGGCTAGGGGAGTGAACTGGTTAGTTGAGAATGAGCGTGAGAGGTTTGTCGACTATGGCTTAAAGCTACCAACGGATACCGTGGTGAAGGTGAGAAATGGCAAAGCGCAAAAGACCGCCACACGGCCCGCCGAAGTTGGTGAGCTTGCTAAAGATTTTCCACAGCATTTCGAGAAAACCCGCTGTGTCTTTCTTGATAGTTTAGGGCGCTGCGGCATCCAGAGAATGTGCATGGAGGATGACCTTGGCGATTGGTACCTTAAGCCGCTGACGTGTTGGATTCACCCCATTGTTATCTTACCTAAGTCAAGGGAACGCCCTCGACCAATCATTACGATTGTGCAGTTAGATAAAGACCCTCAAAAGACTGACGGCTACCCGGGATTCGCTTCTTGCACCCATTGCGGACGTGCTGAGAAAGGTGGCGAGCCCGCATGGCGAGTGCTGGAGAAAGAGCTCCATGCTCTCGGTGAAGTGGCTGGAAGAGACATCTTCGCTGAACTCAGCGCGCCAAAAATCGACTATTGATAGGTGCGGGTGACACGCGGTGTGATGCCTGTGAGTACTTCCCAGGCGATGGTGTGCGCCTTCTCAGCAATTTCTGAGACGAGAATGTTGGAGCCAAAGAGTTCTACTTCGTCACCAGATTCACAGAGTGGTAGATCGCTAACATCCACCATGATTTGATCCATGGTGACTCGCCCTAACACTGGGCAACGTTGATTACGGATGAAAACTTCGGCACCATTATTTGAAATTGCTCGGGGGTATCCGTCTCCATAGCCGGCACCGATAGTCGCCACTCGTGTGTCCTTCTTTAAAATAGCATCACGGCCATAAGATATGCCGTGACCTGCCGGCAGGGTGCGGATGAGGGAAACGCGTGATTTCAGAGTCATCACAGGCTGTAACATTTGCTGGTAGCTAGCAATCGGGGATATGCCGTAGAGCATGAGGCCTGGCCGAACGAGGTTTGTCGAATCTGATGAGTAGTCTAGCAGCCCCGCTGAGTTTGAGAGGTGGATGTATTTGAATGGCTTATCCTTCACTGCCGCCTCGAATGTTGCAAACTGTCTGAGGGTGAATGCTCGGTCTTCATCCGCACTCGGGAGATGTGAGCCAATTCCTTCAATCTTGATATTTGGTAGCTGAGTGATCTTATCGATTGCTGTATCGAGCGCTGCTGGTAAAAATCCACCACGGCCCATGCCAGTATCGAGCGTAATGTGCACTACATTTATCTTGCTGGCTGAAGCGAGTCGGTTAAAGTCTTCAGCTTCTTCAAGAGAAGAAATACTCGGAGTCCAGCCATTTTCAATAACTTCAGCACGCTCCTCATGGAAGGTGGGTCCGAGTAAATAGATGGGGG
Organism: Rubritalea profundi; assembly: GCF_002954445.1. Lineage (GTDB taxonomy): Bacteria > Verrucomicrobiota > Verrucomicrobiia > Verrucomicrobiales > Akkermansiaceae > Rubritalea > Rubritalea profundi. The sequence goes on along the minus strand of NZ_MQWA01000001.1, from coordinate 4,023,941 downwards.
TTTGTATGCCAGCTTGGGTGATTTTACGGGCCTCGATGACGCTCGCTACGCCGAAGTAGGCGAGGTTTTCTGATTCTAGAGCGAGAGCGATTTGCTCGATTCCATGACCATAGGCACCCGCTTTCAGCACCGCCATTACCGCTTGGTTAGAATGGCTGCGGATGAAGTCTAAATTATGCTTGAGAGCTGAGAAACTAATCTCAGCCCATGCGCGAGGTGGTGATATCGTTGGGTGTGTCAAAGCGGTACTATTGAAATGGCTAGTTAGGCTTCTGAAAAGCAGCAATGTCTGATTATGCTGAGTTTTCTTGCGTGAAGTAGCACGAGTGTCGTATTGCTAGAGTATGAATATTGAGCAAAGTGCTTTCCAGAAATTAGGTTCCTTCTATTTAGGGCGTGAGTACGACCAGCCAAAGAAGGCGCTTCGAGACGATCTCGTGCTGTACGATTCTAAAGATTTAGTGACGCATGGTGTGGTGTTAGGAATGACGGGATCGGGGAAGACTGGTCTATGTTTGAGCCTGCTAGAAGAGGCGGCTATGGACAACATCCCAGCTATCGTGATCGATCCGAAAGGGGATATAGCCAACCTAATGCTGACATTTCCCGATTTTAAAGGGTCAGATTTTCGACCGTGGATAAATGAATCAGACGCTCAGAATAAGGGACTAAGTCCGGATGACTATGCTGAGAAGACTGCTAAAATGTGGCAGAAAGGAACTTCTGACTGGGGGCAAAATTCGGATCGTGTCAGATTCTTCAAAGAGAATGTCGACGTCAACATCTTCACACCAGGCAGCAAGGCTGGTGTTCCAGTGTCTATCTTGGGTTCATTGGCTGCCCCGCCATTTGAGGTGCTGGATGACAGTGAGTTATTAGGAGACTACATCGAGAGCTCGGTCAGTTCCTTGCTTTCTTTGGTGGGAATTAATGAGGACAGCATTCAGAGTCCAGAAGCTGTCTTGTTAGGATCAATTTTCAATCATCACTGGCAAGCTGGCGAAAGTCTGACGATGGAGGGCCTCATTCGCACCATCCAGAAGCCACCTTTCGGCAAGGTGGGCGTGATCGATCTCGAATCGTATTACCCAGCTAAAAAGCGCCAGGACCTAGCGATCCGCTTTAACAATCTGATAGCTTCACCAGGGTTTAGCACATGGATGCAAGGGCCAGATCTAGATATTCAAAAATTTCTCTACCAAGACAATGGAAAGGCGAGGATTTCTATCTTTTCAATCGCCCATCTCAGCGATAGCGAGCGGATGTTTTTTGTCAGTATATTGCTAAATAAAATGTTAGCCTGGATGCGGACTCAGAGTGGAACGACGAGCCTCCGAGCCATGCTTTATATGGATGAGATCTACGGCTACCTACCACCAAGCGCCAATCCTCCGAGCAAAAAGCCGATGATGACGATTCTCAAGCAGGGTCGAGCATTTGGCTTAGGTGCATTGCTGGCGACGCAGAATCCAGTCGATCTTGATTACAAAGCATTATCAAATATCGGGACGTGGTGGCTGGGCCGGCTACAGACCGAGCGCGACAAGATGCGTGTGTTGGATGGTCTTGAGGGAGCTGCGGCGTCGCAAGACGGAGGATTTGACCGCCAGCAGATGGAGCAATTGTTAGCTGGACTAGATAGCCGGGTATTTCTGATGAACAACGTACACGACAGTGCGCCCACAGTATTCCATGTGAGGTGGGTGATGAATTACATGCGTGGCCCTTTGACTCGCTCACAAATAAAGTCGCTAATGGATCCCAAGCGCGCCGCTTGGACTAACGAGTCAACTACCGCGCCGAGTAACCCGATGGGCTTGCCTAGTTCTGGTAATCGAGTAGTTAAAAATGCTACCAGACCATCGCTCGGTAATGGTGTCAGCGAGTGGTTCGACGGTGACGGCCAATATTCACCACACCTTATACGCCAAGCCAGAATCTATTTCCACAACACGAAGTCAGGAGTCGATGGCTCTCGAATGCTGCGCTTAGTCAACCCAATCAAGGAATCAGCGATTGATTGGAATGAAATGGTGAACTGTGACACTGCGCTCAGTCATCTAGCCACAGAGCCAGAATCTGGGAGCGCTTTTGAACCCTTAGCTGGTTACGCAATGAATCAGGCGAACTACAAGAGTGTCGAGAAAGATTGGCAGGACCAGATCTACCGCAATGAGCGAGTCCATGTTTTTCACGCGCCATTGGTGAAAGAATATTCAAAAATGGGAGAAGGTGAGGGAGAGTTTAGAGCTAGGATCGCGCACCAAGCCCGTGAAGTGCGGGACTCCGCAATAGAAAAGTTGCGTGACAAAATGCAAAGCAAGTTACGCACCAAGGAGAGTCAACTGACGCGAGCGCTCGCAGCCGTGGATCGTGAGAAGTCACAGGCGCAGTCAGCTAAGATCGACGCGGGGGCGAGCATACTGAACACCATTTTTGGTGTGTTGCTAGGGTCGAAGAAACTGTCATCTACAAATATCCGCCGAGGGTCATCGTTTGCCCGATCGGCGGGTAGGGCAGCACAACAGCATCGAGACATTGAAGTAGCTGAAGCAAAAGCTGATGACATTCAGGCGATTATGCATGAAATGCAAACGGAACTCGCTGATGATATAGATGCCTTGGAAGAAAAGTTTGATCCGAGCGCTTTGGAGTTAGAGACCCTGAGTATCAAGCCTTACAAAAAGGATATCAGCATCGAAGCTGTCGGGTTGCTTTGGCTGGGGGAGTAGTGGGGACTCGGTTTTTTTAGGTACTGCAAAGCTGGGGCTTGGCGCTCCCAGCTTCTATTTTCTAAATTCGGGGTTGTTTCTTCGGGTGTGGCTGGCATTTTTCTTTTGATGCCAAAGATTGCGATACTACCAGATGTTTTAGCCAGCCAAGTAGCGGCGGGTGAAGTGGTCGAACGTCCAGCGAGTGTGGTGAAGGAGATGGTGGAAAACTCGATCGATGCGGGGGCGAAGTCGATCGAAGTCGAAATTCAAAAAGGCGGAGCGAGCCTGATCAAGATCACTGATGATGGCTCAGGTATGGGGAGGGAAGATGCGCTGATGTGTCTAGAGCGCCACGCGACTAGTAAGCTGAAAAATGCGAAGCAACTCTCGGCCATCACGACAATGGGATTTCGCGGTGAGGCGGTGCCGAGTATTGCATCGGTCTCAAAGTTCCGTCTAGCAACACGCGAACACGACGCGGTAGAGGGAACTGAGATCATCGTTGATGGTGGTATTGTCCAGGATGTTAAGGTGGCGGGGCTGCAGCCGGGGACAATTTTTGAGATTCGCCAGTTATTTTTCAATATTCCAGCGCGTCGGAAATTTATGCGTGCTGAGTCGACTGAGAGCGCGCATGTCGAGCACCAGGTGAAGCTGCATGCCTTGGCCTGGCCGAATGTGCGATTCACCATGCGCAAAGATGGCAGGACGATTTTTGATCTCCCGGCAACGACGGATAAGCGTATGCGTATATCAGGAGTTTCTGGCTCGGATGCGGGTAGAGCATTGATTGAAGTGCCGCCATGTGAGGAGTCTGGCATGGAGGTGCATGGGTATATCTTGCCCGCAGAATTTGCCCGCAAGGGACGGCGCCAGCAATTTGTCTTTCTTAATGGACGCCCAATCGAAGACCCAGCCATTAGCCGAGCACTGAAAGATGCTTTCAAAGGAGCTTTGGCTGATGGGTTGAATCCGTCGGCCTGGTTGTGGATAGAGATGGATCCAAAGTTGGTGGATGTGAATGTCCACCCAGCGAAAAAAGAGGTGCGTTTTCACAAGCCCTTTGAAGTCCGTCACTTGGTCCTCACTGCTGTGGAGGCCGCTTTGGGCGCTAAATCGGAGACTGCGAGTTCGCTCCGTGGTGAGCCAAAAATCATTTCACGTAAGGATGGATCTAGTTCACCAGTGAGGCAGCCATTTGAGAATAAATCTGAGCCCGAGGTGCATCCACCAGCTCATAGTCGCGAGGCTGTGTCGGCTCCGACATCTAGCCAATCTGAGAAAAATGCCTCAACTGAACCTGAGGTGAAACCAAGTTTTGCAGTGAAGACTACGGTGGAACAAAAAGAGTTAGAGGTAGAGGCTAATGTCAAAGACACTCCTCAATTTTTGATTCTAGGCGTGCTGCACGACCGATATATTTTACTGCAGGGGGATGATGGATTAGTCGTCATGGACCCAAAGGCTGCTAGAGAGCGTTTAGTCTACGAGTCCTTGCTCGATGACGGTTCTGCGGGTGTGGAGTCCCAAGGTCTGCTGGTCCCGGAACTCGTCGACCTCGACCCAAGGGATTTTGATGTGGTCATGACCAATCTGGAGAATTTTACCGAAGCTGGCATCAGCTTGGAACCATTCGGTGGAGGAACAATCCAGGTGCGGAGTATGCCTGCCGTGCTAGCTGATAAAGACCCGCGGGCATTCATCACGGCATTGATCGATGAGTTGGTCGACACGGTGGGAGGAAAGCGGGGGAAGTCGATGGCGTTTGAGGTGTTTGCCGAAAAGCTAGCCAAACGTGCTGCTTGGAATGAGGTGGCTAAACGGAACGGTGTTGAGCCATTTCTCGAAGCGCTCTTTTCTTGTGACTTACCCTACTGTGCCCCAGACGGCAGGCCAACATTGATCCAGCTTTCGCTAAAGGAGCTTGAGCGAAAATTTAGTTAGGCAGGTAGATGTAAGAACGATCTGTCGCATAGAGTATGGTGTTTAGACGCAATTCAATTATCATGAGCCAATTGATAATGCTAGATTGTTTTAGATAAATGTATGGAACACCGAACACAGCACCGAGTCCTCGCCATTCTCATGTCGATTGCGGCATCATCGCAAGCTTTCGCTATAGAGCCTGCGAGTGAGATCTTTAAGAAAAATTGTTCTGCGTGCCACCAGCTAGCTAATGAAAAAAAGCCAGTGGTGGGGCCGAGTTTAGTTGAAATAAACCATCTCTATCAAGGGGATGAGAAAAAATTTATAGATTGGTGTGTCAAGCCGGGCAAAGTCCGCGCGGGTGCTATCCAGATGCCGTCAATGGCCCACTTGAAAAAAGAGGAATTGGCAGCTGTCCATGGCTGGATAAAGGAATCTACCAAGGGGAAAACTTTTGTTAAAGAAGTTAAGAAAAAAAAGCCGGTTGATCCTTATAAAATTAGTGAAAAAGACTCGAAAGAGCCACGGATACAAAGAATTTTCCTGCCATTCTCCAGCCCCGCCTCAGTGGCAATTACTCTGGATGGTGAGCATTCCCTTTGCTGGGACACGCTAAGCTGCCGGCTGCGTTATGTTTGGAAGGGTGGATTCATAGATGGGTACCCGTATTGGCGAGGTAATGGTGGCCAAGTCGCCAAGATCGTAGGAGATATTTATTACCAAGCTCCGCTGGGTCTTGCAGCATCAATGACGCTGGCAGATAGCTCAGCCAAGCCGAAATATGAAGGATACAAAGTAATCAATGGCTTACCTGAGTTTCAGTACTCAATCGGCCAAGTGAAGGTTTCAGAGACCATTTCAAATGCTTCAGGGAAAATGGAAATAACTATCAAGACCTCTGGAGTGGTCGGTGCGCTCACTTATCCTCTTGGCGATCTGAGCAAGTGTGACTTCAGCTACTCTAAAGGGAAACTTGTTGATGGTGCATTGGTGCTTAATTCGAAGGATGCGAGTGAGTTTGAAATCCGTTTTTCAGCTAAACAAAAATAATTACGAAAGTGATGAATAAATTATTAAGAATTTTGCTAGGTACGCTGTCTGTGTCCAATTTGATGGCGGCGGAGACTTGGTCCGATATTTGTGACTATTCCAAACTCCCGCTTCCCAGTGGGATCGATCCCCAGATTGGGGCATTAGGGCTGTTGCCAAATGGAAATATCATTGCGGCATTTCACCGCGGTGAGGTTATGGTGTTAGAGGGTGGTAAGTGGAAGCTCTGGGCGTCGGGGTTGCATGAACCGCTGGGAATGCACGTGGAGAATGATGGCTCGATCGTGGTGGTTCAGAGGGCTGAACTCACTAAGATCTCGGATACTGATGCGAATGGCGTTGCGGATACTTATCAGTCACTCAGTTCAGGATGGGGGATGACTGGCAACTACCACGAGTTTGCATTTGGTGCTGCGAAGGCGCCGGATGGTGATTTCTATGTTGCCCTGGGGACAGGTTCTAATAATGGCGGCACCAGACCTGAAATCCGTGGCGCTTGGAATGATGCCGGTGGTATTACCCATGAAAGCACGAAGCCGACTTGGACGGGTAAGAGGGAAAAATCTCTACCTAGAATGTTTGCCCGTGTTCCTTACCGAGGTTTTGTGATAAAAATCAATCCTAAATCTGGTGAGATCACACCTGTAGCCTCTGGTTTACGAACTCCACATGGAGTACATGTCAACGAAGCCGGTGAGCTCTTTATCAATGACAACCAAGGTGACTGGCTAGGGTCGAGTAAGCTCTACAAAATCGAGCAAGGGAAATTTTACGGCCATGCCGATAGTTTGATTTGGATGGACGGATGGGACCGTGGGACGCCGTCAGAACTTGCCGGAGAGGAACTGGACAAGTTACGCACGAAATCACTGTGCTTTTTACCACAAGGGGATTTGGCCAACTCACCGACGCAGATACTCACACTGCCTGAGGATGGTTTTGGTCCCTATGGTGGAGATCTTATTATGGGGGAGATGAATCAGGCACGCTTGGTTAGATTTCTTCCCGATGAAGTGAATGGCAAAGATCAAGGGGCGGTGATGAAATTCATGGAGCACCCTGAGTTAGGAATGGGGAATGCAAAGCTGGCATTAGCTGCGGATGACACGATTTATGTGGGGAAAACCCATTTGTCGTGGGCGGGTGATCAAGGCATCGTGGCGTTGAAATACAATAGCACTCCGCACCTCGCTATCGATAAGATAGAAATGACTAAGTCGGGATTTAGGGTGACTCTGAATGAAGCCGCAGACGCCACGGATATTGCAGTGAAAGCTGTGAGATACGGCCTGCATTACCACAAAAAATACGGTTCACCTAAGGTCGACGAAACATCCCTCGGTACAAAATCAATCAATGTGGATGAGGCCGTGATTGAATTCGACTTTGCGTCTGAAATGGTACCTAAACAAATCTACGACATTACTCTAACGGGAGTTAAGTCTGACGAGCTCGGGAAATTGATAGAACCTCGGTTTTTCTACACAGCGCACGAAGTTTACACCAAGTAGGAACTCAATAAAAAATATTCATCTAGCTGTATTCGATACAGCGGATAAATAAAAACGCCTAGGCAATAAATTGGCTAGGCGTTTTTATTCCTGTTGAAGAGTTCTCTAAGCTTCGATGACTAGCGAGTCGCCGTCGACTTTGATCGGGAAGGTTTCCAGGCTGTACGTGCTTTCCGTGAAGCACTCGCCAGTTTCGAGTGAGTAGCGGTATTTATGGAGCGGGCAAATGACGATTGGCACACCATCGGCATCACCAGTGAGTCCACGTGAGAGCACCATGCGCTGGTTCTGTGGGTTGAAGTTTTGTACTGCGTACCACTTTTGCTCCGTTGGGAGATTGAAGATGGCGATTTGTTTGCCGCCGACTTTCACGCAGCTGCCAAGGTTGAGTGGGTAGTTCGATACTGGACCGATATTTGTCCATGTGGATTCAGTGATCATGATAGTTGTTCTAGTTTGATATATGGGCACCTCCGGCAACTACCGACGATGCTGTTTTGTATGTTTAGGTTAAAAATTTGTAAGCGAAGCTTAGATGATTAAAATAGAAACTTACGGGCAGAAAAGTAACCCTGCGTATCGCTTCGTTCCATTTCACACAGAGATATTTATCTCTGTGTGAAATGCGCCTTGCTCTACTTGTTTTACTTTCCTGCATCATCATCGCTAGTTACCATAGCTACCCTTATGCTTTTGCGAGTTCATCTGATTCTTCCTCATTTGCCTCGTTGAGGCGGGCTGGGCAGATCTGACCACGAATGTCTACAAATTCGACAGTTTCATCTACTTCCTCCGTGTTTTGGAAGTGGCTGAATCGCTTGAGTTTCTCGGGGTCTTCAATGGCGTTTTTCCATTCACATTCGTAGCTACCAATGAGGTGTGCCATTTGTGATTCAAGTTCTTCACAGATGCCGAGCGAGTCGTTGATGACCACGTCTTGGAGGTGAGCGAGGCCGCCTTCGAGCTTGGTCATCCATGTGGATGTTCGCTCGAGTCTGTCGGCAGTCTTGATGTAGTACATGAGGAATCGATCGATGTATTTGATTAGAGTCTCACGGTCGAGGTCGGTGGCGAAGAGGTCGCCGTGGCGAGGGGTGATGCCACCATTTCCACAGACAAAGAGGTTCCAGCCTTTTTCAGTGGCAATAATGCCGAAATCTTTGCTGCGAGCTTCAGCGCATTCGCGAGTACAACCGGAAACGCCACCCTTTAGTTTGTGAGGTGAGCGGATTCCGCGGTAGCGCTTTTCAATGTCGATAGCGAGGGTGGTGGAGTCTTGGACGCCGAAGCGGCACCAAGTCGAGCCGACGCAGGACTTCACAGTACGAAGTGCTTTTCCGTAAGCGTGACCAGATTCAAAACCAGCATCAATGAGCTCTTTCCAAATAGGTGGGAGGTCCGCGGCGCGGGCACCTAATAGGTCGATTCTCTGACCACCAGTGAGCTTCATGTAGAGATTGTACTTTTTAGCCACTTCTCCAATCACGATGAGCTTGTCAGGTGTGATTTCCCCACCGGGGATGCGGGGGATGACTGAATAGGTTCCGTCTTGCTGGATGTTTGCAAGGAATGCATCGTTTGAATCCTGTAACGAGGAGTGCTCTAGGATAGGCAAGTTCCAAGTGGATGCCAGGATGTTGGCTGCAGCTGGCTTACAGATTTCACAACCGAGTCCGGTGCCGTGCTTTTCTAGTAGTTCGTCAAAGCTCTTGATGCCAGTAGCGCGTACGACTTGGTACATTTGCTTGCGTGAAAGGTCGAAGTGCTCGCAGAGGCGGTCACTTACTTCGGCACCAGATTCGCGCATTTTTTGCTTAAACAGGTCGGTTATCATCGGGACACAACCACCACAGCCAGTACCAGCCTTGGTGCAAGACTTGAGTTCTGCAACTGACGAACAACCCTTTTCAATTGCGGAACAAAGATCTCCCTTGGTCACAGCCTCACAGGAACAAATCTGTGCTGAGTCCGGTAAATCGCCTACACCAACACCAGCTGGCTCACCATCGCTGGCTGGCATGATGAGTTGGATTGGATCGCATTTGATCGTCATCTCGTTCAGATACATCTGGTGGAGTGTGCCGTAAGCGCTTGCGTCACCGACTAGGATGCCGCCGAGCAGCTTCGTGCCATCTTCAGAGATGATGAGCTTCTTAAATAGGTTGTTGTGGGTATCGTTGATAACGATCTCACGCGCATTGGAGTCTGCTGGGATTTCAATAGCACCAAAGCTTGCGACATCTGTACCGATGAGTTTGAGCTTGGTTGACATGTCTGCGCCTGTGAAGGTCGCTTCATTGCCCATCAATAACTCACTCACAGCATCAGCCATCTGGTAGCCGGGAGCCACAAGGCCGTAGATCATGCCTTCGTAGAGAGCACACTCGCCAATGGCGAAGATGTTAGGGTCGCTTGTAAGAAGGTAGCTATCGACTTGGATACCTCCCCGAGGTCCCACTTCGAGCCCTGTATCTCTGGCAAGCTCGTCACGAGGCTTGATGCCTGCGGAAACGATAATCATGTCGACCTTGAGTTCAGAACCGTCGGCGAACTCCATGGCCTTTACTTCACCATCTCCGGCAATGTTGGAAGTGGACTTCGAGAGGTGCACCTTGATACCTCGGTCTTCAATGACATCTTTAAGGAGAGTTCCAGCAGCATTGTCGAGCTGTCTGGGCATGAGGCGCGGAGCGAACTCGACAACGTGTGTCGTCAATCCGAGATCCTGGGCTGCTTTGGCAGCCTCTAGGCCGAGTAGTCCACCGCCGATGACAGCACATGTTCTCGCGCCCTTTGAATATTCTTTTATAGCATCAAGATCTTCGATCGTACGGTAGACGAAGACACCTTTGTTATCGATACCGGGGACTGGAGGAACGAAAGGGGCGGAACCTGTAGCCATGACCAACTTGTCATATTTAACTACTTTTCCTGACGAAGTGATGACGTGCTTTGCCACTTTATCGATCTGTGTGACTTTTTCACCGACGTGGAGTTCCACACCATTTTCTTCATACCAATCGAACTTAGCCATGCTGAGATCATCAGCTGATTTTCCAGAAAAGTACTCGGACAGATGCACTCGGTCATACGCTGGTCGAGGCTCTTCGCAGAACGTGACGATCTGAAATTTGTTTTCACTATCTTTCTCAGCGAGTCGTTCACAAAACTTGTAGCCGACCATTCCATTTCCGATAACTATTACTCTCTCTTTCATAAATTTAGTGCCATTTGGCTTACATGATGTTTAGCAAGTGACGTGCCATAAAAAATCTGGTCTATGAACTAAATTCATAGACCAGATGATTTTTTTCTAGGTGTATAACCGGGAGATTAGAAGGTGTAGTTGAGCTCTACGGAAAACTGAGCAACGTTGTTGTCGAATTTATTGGTCGCGTCATTGTCTCCGAAGAAATAGGCATACTTAACAACAGCCTTGAGCTCATCACTCAGTTTTTTCGCTGCTACTACGTCGAATTCTAAACCATAGAACTGATCGACGTCCTTATCAAAGAAGCCGTGGACAAATCCTTTAAGGGCCACTCCGCCAGGGATTTTAGTTCCGACACTGGCATACATATCGGTGAGACCGTCCCACTGAGCTGGTCCAGCGGTGAGTCCAAGCCGGTCAGCAATGAATAGATCAGCAAAACCATTGAAGGCATGCACTGTTGCTAGAGGTGTGACGAAGTCTTTTCCTATATACTCGACACCAAAGTTGTAAGAAAAATCATTCACTTTATTGCCGTAATAGACATGTCCATAGACATCTTCGTACTCTGCTTGGTTACCTGCTTCTGTTTGGTAGGCTAACTCTGTATGGAGATTTCCGCGGGGGAGGCTGAAATCAAATGAGCCACCAAAGGTATTGTTGCTAGCACGTTTAAATTGCTGTTCGGAGAAGTCCATGAGGTAGGCGTAGCCAGTGAACTTATGTTCTTTAAATTTGTAAGAACCATTCAATAGGTGCGCATCGCCCTCCAGCGCCTTGACTGCTCCCGATGCATCTGAGCCAAAGATGCGATTGACGCGATTCGCATAGGCATACTTAAACTGGAATGCCTCCTTTTTGTAATCTAGCAAGCCAGCGTCAAGGGTCTGCTCATTCTGACGCCATCCGACATTACCGATGAATGCCGCATTGTCATAGATGAGTCGCTGACGGCCAACTCGTGCAAGAGCACCGTGTCCCTTATACTGAGCATAAAGCTGATTCAGTTCGTTATTTTCAGGGTCAGAAATTGCAGTGTTGCCTGGTGTGTGTGGGGTGAACTGCGCTGACTGAGGGCTTCCGACCTGGTAGTCGTCGATGAACGCTAGAGTATGCTCAGTCTGTACAAATGCAGCAAAGCCTTCATCCTTACCTAGGTAGAAGCCAGGTCTGATACGGAATGTCCCAGCCCATGAGTTGTCTGCTCCTTGTTGGTTGCGCTGCTCGATACGTGCCCTAGCTTCGACTGAAAATTTAAACCACTCAGTTTTTTCTTCAGTGATTGGCAGAGTTTCTCCGGCAAAGAGTGAGCATGGGGTGAGAGCTAATAAGGGTAATAATAATTTTTTGTTATTCATACATCACATCACTGAGCAGCGAGTGTGCCAATATTAGTCTCGTAGAGCTAGACTTTGCACATTATCTACATGAGTAATATTCATGATGCTTAGAGTGCTTCTAATTGGCGCCCAGCATGGATTGCATTACTCATTTCAGTGCGACATATAGTAAGAAAGTCTTCTTCAGGGAGTGAGAATGTTTTGCCACTATTTGAGAATGCTCCCCAGTTACGTTTCGGTGGTGGTGTAGAAATAACGTGTGCCACTAATTCACCTCTAGCGAATTCTTGTTTAGCAACCCACGGTGGAATAATACCAACTCCCAAGCCCTGTTTAGCCATTTCCTTAATAGCTTCCATATTCCCAAGCGTGAGTGGGTGGTGAAAAGTTATTGTGTTATCATTAAAGTGTTTTGTAATGAGCCGCATAGTTTCACTCTCTGCGCTATAGGAAATAAGCCGCACATCTTTGAGTGACCCACCACGGTTAGTCTGCCTAGAGACCCAGTCATGTTCAGGTGAGGTGACAAAACAAAGAGTGTCATCAGTGAGTGGAGTGAATATGAAATTATTGTCGCTGGGAGCTAGGTGTATACCAATGGCTAGATCGAGCCTGCCTCGGGTAAGCTTTTTCAGCATATCTGGAGTGTCACCTAGATCGATTGTAACTTCGCATCTGGGATGTTTTTTTGCAAATTCCTTAAGTATTTTCGGCATGATGTATTGGCACACGGTATCTGAAGTGCCAATTCGTATTGAGGAATACCCCCAACGCTTAAGGGTCTCAATTTTCGTCAATGCTGTTTCAAGTTCAACAATCACTCTCTTAGCGTGATGCAGGAACACTTCTCCATATGGGGTAAGTGTGATGCGTTTTCCCATGCGTTCGATCAGCGCGCAGTCTAGTTGCTTTTCAAGTGACTTAATGGAATGCGAAACTGCGGATTGAGTTATAAAATTCTTACTCGCCGCTGCGGTGAAGGAACGCGTTTCTTCTAGCGCGATGAATATTTTGAGTTGGCGAATTTCAGGTAATGTCATAAATAAATGGTGGTAATGGCTGTAGAGCGATGGATATAGTCCATCAAGCACGTTGCGTACCAAATTATTGCTTTATGAATGGCGTTCATGCAAACGATGTCTAATCGAACAAGCTGGGTAGGTGAAATTGGCACGATGGATGCTCGGTTGTTATTGTCTTCTTATTATGAAAACATATCCAATATTAAAGAAAGCTGGCACACTTGTAGTTCTTATGAGTGTGGTTACTAGCCCTACATCATTTGCTGAACAACTTGATGTGGAAAAAGATTCACTCAAGTTTGGCTTCATCAAACTGACTGACTGTGCACCTATCGTCATAGCAAAGGAAAAGGGGTTTTTTGATGACGAGGGACTGCAGGTAGATGTAGTAGCTCAACCAAACTGGAAAACTCTGCTAGATAATGTTATCAGTGGTGATCTAGATGGAGCACACATGCTTTCAGGTCAGCCCTTGGCTGCCACTATAGGCTTTGGAACAAAAGCGCACATCATCACATCTTTTACTATGGATCTAAACGGTAATGGTATCACAGTTTCCAATAATGTTTGGAAACAAATGCAGGGTAACGACCCAAAATTAGATTCGGATACTCCTCCACATCCGATAACAGCAGACTCTTTAGTTCCTGTGGTTAAGGAAAAGCTTGCAGATGGTGAGAAGTTACAGATGGGAATGGTGTTCCCAACATCGACGCACAACTACGAACTTCGCTATTGGTTAGCTGCTGCAGGGATAAATCCAGGGATGTATACAAAATCTGATGTAGGAGGGCGTACCGATGCTCAAGTTGAGCTCTCTGTGACACCACCACCGATGATGCCGGCAACTCTAGAGTCTGGTAATATTCAAGGTTACTGTGTTGGTGAACCATGGAACCAGAAAGCTGTCAGCATGGGTATCGGTGTCCCAGTGACTACTAACTATGATATTTGGAAAAATAATCCGGAAAAAGTATTTGGCGTTTCCAAGTCTTGGGCAGATGAAAATCCAAACACATACATCGCGGTGACTAAAGCATTGATCCTCGCAGGTCAGTGGTTGGATGAGATTGACGCGGATGGCAACTTCAAGAACCGTGAGGAAGCAGCACGAATTTTATCACGTTCAGACTATGTCGGTGCTGACTACGACATCATCAAGAACTCAATGACTGGCTTCTTCATGTTTCAAAAAACTGATAAACGTGAAATGCCTGAGTTTAACGTTTTCTTTAAAGGTCACGCCACCTACCCTTGGTATTCAGATGGAGTCTGGTTTCTCACTCAAATGCGTCGATGGGGACAGATTTCTGAGGCTCGTCCAAAGTCTTGGTATCTTGAAACCGCAAAGAGTGTCTACAAACCTGCTATCTATCTAAAAGCGGCTGAAATGCTTCTTGAAGAAGGCAAGGTGAAGAAAGCTGACATCCCATGGGATACAGATGGCTTCAAAGTGGCTACAACTGACTTCATTGACGGTGTTGAGTACGATGGTAAAGAGCCAATCAAATACCTGAATTCTCACAAGATCGGCAACAAAGATCCTGAGGCAAAAAGCACTCATTGAATTTAGACCTAGTATAAACGTTGTTGTTTTTTGAGTCAGCTGATTTCAGGTGGCTCATTTTTTGTGCCCGACAATGCAAATTGGCTTAAGGGGGGGGAGCAGGCCTTTTGTGGGCTCGGTCAGTTGAACGAACAGCTGAGTCTCGCGAGGTGTCATCATTAGCGCCCTCAATTGTCGGCGGCCGGAGTAGTTCAGCTACCTACTCGATACTGGAATTCTCATGAACTTCATCAACGCTATGAGTATAACTAATAAGTAGTGGTATGCAGTCTGCTTTACATTAATTAACTATCATTCAGTTAATTGGTTATGAAGTTTACAGATAAATTTAAATACACACTTTTAAAAGTGATTGACCTTAGTGGAATGACCTTCTTGTCACCAGTTATTCGCTTATGTTACGGCGAGGAACCAAAGGTACAGTTGCAGAAAATTGGCCAGTGGATTCTCGTTCCTATCGCTGGAGTTTTGGCGTTTTTGTTTCTTTGGCATGTGACTTCTGGGAGCATCAAAACCAAGTCTGGAACCTTGCCTAATCCTGAACAAACTTGGCGTGGTTATAAAGCCATCAATGCTCATGCTGAGCGCGAAAACCTCAAAATGGAGGCCTACGATATAGTAGGGGAAGAGAGAGAGGAGATGTTGGCTGATGCTCGACTACAGCTTTCATTGGTGGCGCCGCGTGTAGTTAGTACAAATGCAGAGGTGACTAGAGCTAAAGAGGCAATTGAAATAGAAACCAAAGCTCTCATTGAGCCACTCGATACAGAATATAAAGAGAAGAAGTCTGAGTTTAAGGCAACTGCGTTAGAGCGTAAGGAATTCCTTATTCTAGCTGCGGAATCCTTACCTTTAGGAAATGTAGAAGCTTACGAAAAATTCCTAGCTGAGGTCAAAGCTGCTGAATCACATAATGAGGCGGATAAAGATGAGTTGAGTTTATTGAAAAAAGAAATCGACAAGATTCGTGAGATTAAGTCACCAGATGTTGCAGATGCTTTGAATGAACAAACTTTAGCTGCAGAAGAGCAGCAGTTTTTGATGAAACAGATCGAATTATTAAGTGATCGTAATCGTGCAATCCAAGTGGAGGCTGCGACCGGTAAAATATTAGATTACAAAAAAGATTTTCTATCACTCACTGGTAAGGATGCCTACGCCAAGGCTCGCACGATTGCCAGGGAACAATCCCGATTAAGTAAAATGGGAGATTCATCTTACGCTAAGCCTGCGACTATTTGGTACCAAGTGAAACGTTCGGTTTTCTGTGTTTTCACTGGTTTCCTTATAGGTACTGCGATTGCTGTACCTGTGGGCATATTCTGTGGCTTGAACTCAACCTTCATGGCGGCAATGACTCCGTTCATTGCTATCTTTAAGCCGGTTTCTCCCATTGTGTGGTTACCAATCGCGCTGATTGTTGTGAGTGGATTAATTCCAGATCCAGACAACAACCCATTTATCGAGTTCCTCTGGGATCTACCATTTATTGGAGTGTATAAAATAAACCCCGCATTCATAGCATCGGCCGTGACTGTAGCCTTGTGCTCATTGTGGGCAACGCTTGCTAATACAGCACTCGGCGTGGCATCGATCGATAAAGACTACATCAATGTCGCCCGTGTACTTAAGCTCGGTTTCTTTGCTAGACTCTTTAAGATTGTTATCCCATCTGCCCTGCCACTTATCTTCGCAGGTTTGCGCATCTCCCTTGGAGTTGGCTGGATGGTGCTGATTGCCGCGGAGCTACTCTCATCCTCTGAAGGTATTGGTAAGTTTGTATGGGATCAGTTCAACAATGGCGCTTCAGATTCGTTGGCCAAGATGATGGTTGTGGTCTTCCTCGTAGGTATCATTGGACTGATTCTCGATAGAATCATGATCGTGTTCCAACGCTTAGTCACATTCGAAGGAACTGTGAGCGTGTAACTAATTTAAAGAACTATTACTATGGCAATTTTAGAAGTAAATAACGCGTCCGTAAGCTTTGGACCTATTTCAAACCGTTATGAAGTACTCAATGACCTGAACCTAAAGGTTGAAGAAAATGAGTTTGTAGCAATCATTGGTTTTTCTGGAGCTGGGAAATCGACCTTGATGTCACTGCTCGCGGGTCTACAGAAGGCAACAAGTGGGAAGGTTTTATTCAAACAGAAGCCGATATCAGAGCCTAGGCCAGATTTGGGGATAATGTTTCAGAATTACTCCTTACTTCCGTGGTTGAGCGTATTGGATAATGTGAAGATTGCTATCAATGCTGTCCAACCCAAGTTGAGTAAATCTGCACTGGATGAAAAAGCGCATCATTATGTGAAAATGGTGAAGTTGGATCACGCTGTGGATAAAAAACCTCAAGAACTCTCTGGAGGGATGCGCCAACGCGCATCACTAGCCCGAACCTTATCACTGGATCCAGAGGTTCTCTTGTTGGATGAACCCTTATCCGCCCTGGATGCGCTGACTCGCTCGGAGCTACAGGATCAGATACTCAATATTTGGGAAAAGAATAAAAGAACTGTCGTTATGATCACCAATGATGTGGACGAAGCGGTACTGATGGCGGACCGGATTATTCCACTTACAATGGGACCTGCTGCGACACTCTCAGATGAATTTAAGGTCAATATGGAGCGGCCACGTAATCGACATACTCTCAATGACCATCCTGAGTTCATGCGGCTGAAATCCGAGATCACAGCCTTTATGATGGGGCTTAATCAAGAAAGTAAAAAAGGCACTGGAGATGTAATACCGATGCCAAAGGTGAAACCGAAAAGCTTTTCACTACCCGTCATGTCTCCCACATTTAAACAGAATCCTGTGCCTGTTAAAAATTCAAGCAACGTAGCATAATTATGACCGAAAATTCAAAATTTGTTGAAATCTCAAACCTGATAAAAGAATACCCTAACCCCTACGGTGATCCATTTCGAGTCGTCGAAGACTTTAATCTAAAAATCAAAGAAGGTGAATTTATTTCGCTCATTGGTCACTCCGGATGTGGTAAATCCACTGTGCTCACTATGCTGGCGGGACTCAATGAAATTTCAGGGGGAGGTATCATTCTTGGTAACAAGGAAATCGATGGTCCGGGCCCTGATAGAGCTGTGGTCTTCCAATCACCATGCTTGATGCCTTGGCTTAATGCATTCGGAAATGTGATGCTGGGTGTTAAGAATGTCTACCCACATGTTGATAAGGCGACTCAGACGCAAATAGTTGAACATTCTCTCTCTGTAGTCGGACTTGCTGATTCTATGAAGAAGTACCCAAAAGAGCTTTCAGGCGGGATGCAGCAACGTGTAGGTATTGCCCGTGCTATAGCTCTTCAGCCAAAAGTTCTCTTGTTAGATGAACCCTTTGGTCGTTTGGATTCTTTGACAAGGATGGAGCTCCAAGATGTCATCATTGAGGTGCTAGAGCGTGAAAAGCTGACGGCTATGATTGTCACCCATGATGTCGATGAGGCTATCTTTATGGCTGATCGATGCGTGATGATGTCTAATGGCCCGCGAGCGGGACTAGGTGAAATCCTCGAAATCGACTTCCCCAGACCACGTAACCGGCGTGATATTTTCAATGATCCTAAATTCTTCGGCTATCGAGAGCACTTGCTGGCGTTTCTGGAGCAACGATCACACATCAAGGGGGATACGCGGCTGTTTAGTGGCGGTGATATGATGGGCTTTCTAAAGAAAGGGCAGATCAAAGATTTGACAGACAATCATATGGGGGTTGTCGCCTAATACAGATACTCAGGAACTTGACCCCATAGATTCATGAATCCCATTCATCAATAGAATTATTTATAGTAAAGCTCTCTGAATAATGATTGGCACGGTCAATGCTAAGGCCAAAAGGTGAATAACGAAAAACTTAATGTCCTTAATCTTAAGAATCCTAGCATTCGAACCTTGCACATTTCTTGGGTCGCATTTTTCATTAGCTTCGTAGTGTGGTTTAACCACGCTCCACTAGGTGCTGTGATTTCGGAAGCTTTCAATCTAACTAAGCCACAGTGGAAAGCTCTTCTGATACTTAACGTAGCTCTCACGATTCCTTCGCGAGTGATTGTTGGAATGCTGGTGGATAAATTAGGGCCGAGAAAAACCTTCTCTACGCTCCTCTTGGTATCCGGCATTCTCTGTGCTTTGTTTGCCTCAGCTCAGACTTATGAGCAACTAGCGATTGCACGTTTTGCAATGGGTTTTGTGGGTGCTGGATTCGTGATCGGCATTCGTATGGTTGGTGAGTGGTTCCCAGCACGCCAAGTGGGACTAGCCGAAGGGATCTATGGAGGTTGGGGGAACTTTGGTTCTGCTGCGGCAGCGATGACCTTACCAATACTAGCAACCCTCTTTGGTGGTGAAAATGGCTGGAGATATTCTCTCTACTGCACAGCAGTGATAGCCTTCGCGTACGGCATATTTTTTTACATCGTGGCACGTGACACACCCAAAGGGTCTACCTACTTCAAACCGAAGAAAAATGGAGGTATGGAGGTGAGCACTCGTCGTGATTTCTATTTTCTCATTGTGATGACCATTCCTATGTATGCTGCTCTTGCTGTCCTCGCTTGGAAGCTTTCCCCATCCAACATAAATCTTCTTAGTCAGTCAGCAGTGTATCTTATTTACGCAGGACTGGTCGGGCTCTTCGCATTTCAGGTGAGTCAGATTTACCGTGTCAATAAGACGATGCTTAAAGAGGGAGATGTTCCTGAAATGTTCCGCTACAAGTTTAAGCAAGTCGCTATTCTTGATCTCAACTACTTCGTCACTTTTGGTTCTGAACTTGCCGTCGTGTCAATGCTACCATTCTTCTTCATGGAGACATTTAACCTATCACCAGTAACTGCAGGACTTCTGGCTTCAGGCTTTGCTTTTATGAATTTGATCGCTCGCCCAGCTGGGGGACTTATTTCTGATAAGTTTGGCCGTCGTAAAAGCATGATGATCTTCATGGTTGGCCTAGCACTGGGCTACACATTAATGAGCCAGATTGATGGCACATGGGCAATCCCGCTCGCAGTGCTAGCGACTATGTGCTGTTCATTTTTCGTACAGTCTGGCGAGGGTGCAGTGTTCGCCATGGTGCCGCTGGTGCAGCGGCGCATGACTGGGCAGATTGCCGGAATGGCCGGAGCCTACGGAAATGTGGGAGCTGTTGTATTTCTTACGATTTTCTCCTTTGTTGATGCGTCAACCTTCTTCATGGTCATTGCTGCCTCAAGTTCAATCGGCTTTATCGCTACCTACTTCCTCGAAGAGCCTGCTGGACATACAGCTGAGGTGATGCCTGACGGTTCCGTTGAGTTGATCGAAGTTGCTTAAGGGTAATATCCACCCTTGAATAAGAACCAATCGATACGCAATATTTCTTTCCGACTACTCTGTAAGTAATAGCGACAACGCTAATACGGGTTGCCGGAGGTGACTTTAAATACATATGATTCCCCAATCACTTACTGAGGTGGCGCTGAAAATCTCAGTAGGCCAATGCTCCCGTGCTGGACTGAAGCTGCAAAATGAAGACTGCACTGGGGTGCATGTTCCAGATCCAGCCTCGCTGTATACGAAGGGGATTGCTGCCGTCATAGCAGACGGGGTGAGTGCGGCGAGTGGCGGCAAAATTGCGGCAAGGATGTGTGTGCAGAGTTTTATATCTGACTACTACAGCACGCCAGATTCCTGGTCGGTGAAGACCTCTGGTCAAAGGGTGCTTACCGCTCTGAATCGCTGGCTTTATAGCCAAGGGCATAGTGAGGGCTTAGCAAATGAAAAGGGCTATTTGTCGACTCATAGCTCCATCGTGGTGTCGTCAAACACAGCTCACATTTTTCACATAGGTGACTCGAGAATCTACCGCATGCGCGGTGGTGACATCGAGCAGATGACCAACGACCACAGCACACAGATTTCTAAGAAGACGACCTACCTGAGTCGCGCGATGGGCTTGAACCTGAATCCCAAAGTGGATTTCAAAGAGTTCGGCGTAGAGGTGGGTGATATTTTCCTGATGAGCACCGATGGTGTCCATGAATGGCTCCGGGATGAACAGTTGGCGCAATTCGTTGATGGGCATGATTCGCTAGACGAGGCCGCAAGTAACATTGTTGATGCCGCGCTAGCTGCTGGCAGCAGTGATAATGTGACGTGCTTGTTAGTACGAGTGGATGAGGTGCCTAAGGCAAATCACGAGGAGATTCAGCGCTTTTTGCGCGAGCGTCCATTTCCACCATTGCTTTATCCCGGGATGACGATGGATGGCCTAGAGGTAGAAGAAATTCTATTTGAAAGCCCCCGAAGCCAACTTTACAAAGTGCGGGACACCGTGACTGGTGAGGGGTTTGTCATGAAAACACCTTCTCCGAACTACATCGATGACCCAGCGTACATCGAGCGCTTCGTCGCGGAAGAATGGATAGGCAGGCGAGTCGACCACAAGAATCTCATCAAACTTATAGAGCGCCCACAGAAAGCCACATTTCTCTATTATTTGATGGAGGAAGTGAAAGGGGAGACTTTGGCTCAGTGGATGGACGGTCACAAGGGGGACGTGGATACCTTGAAGGTTGTTCGGGTGATCGAGCAGGTAGTATCAGGAGTGCGTGCGCTTCATCGCAAAGAAACAATCCACCAAGACCTCAAGCTTGATAACATCATGTTTGCCGATGGAATGCGGCCAGTCGTGATCGACTACGGTTCGTGTCGTGTCGAGAGCCTGCATGGTAAGAATACTGGGGTTGAGCAACCGACCGCGCTGGGGACGATTGATTTTTCAGCGCCAGAATACCGTCTTGAAATGGAGTCCTCTATAGGAGTGCGTTCTGATCAATTTTCGATAGCCATGATTGCCTACCACTTACTGACTGGCGGGAAATGTCCCTACGGTGATAAGTGGACAAAGGCCCGAACTTATAGCGATTTTAGTGAGTTAATCCACACTCCAGCCTTCAAGCATAAGCCAATGGTCCCAGTCTGGATCGATGGGGCACTGCGCAAGGCTCTAAGCATCCACGCCGAGTCGCGCTACACGAGCATGAGCGAATTTGTAGCCGACCTGAAGGAGCCAAATCCGCTCTTTATCGAATCACGCCACATGCCTCTCATGGAGCGTGACCCGCTATCTTTCTGGAAGACTGTATCTGGTGTGCTCTTTGTGATTGTCTTGCTGCTTCTGTTTTTAAGTGATCGATGAAATAGATTCATTCACAGCATTTGATTTGATTCATTGATTGCAGCTCTGCTGGCACGCATCGTGCTGAATACAGAGTATGGCTGAGATGAGTAAAAAGATGCGTGCAGGAGATCGCATCGACACATCAGTGATTTCTGACCTACTTGACACCAACAGTGAAATCACCCTCATCGACCAACTTTTAACGGAGCAGCGCACACTCACAGCTGTCGAGCGCTTCAGCCAGAAACATGAGGATGCTACGGCACCGATTCAGTCAAAATATTACCAAGACCTCATACCGATTCGCAAGCCATCCACTGGCGAGCAATACGGCTTTGAGGTCGATCTAGATAAATGCACTGGCTGCAAGGCCTGCGTTGTCGCCTGTCACAGTCTCAATGGCTTGAAAGAGGAAGAGTCCTGGAGGGATATCGGAGCCATCCGCGGTATTGCGGATGGAGTTGCGGAGCAGCAAACTGTCACATCGGCCTGCCATCATTGCCTTGATCCAGCCTGCCTCAGCGGTTGTCCAGTAGGAGCCTATGAGAAAATGCCAGACACTGGTGTGGTGCGTCATTTAGATGACCAATGCATCGGCTGCCAGTATTGTTCACTAAAATGCCCCTACGACGTACCAAAGTACGACAAGAGCCTAGGCATTGTTAGGAAGTGCGATATGTGCCACGAGCGTCTGGCAGAAGGCGAGGCACCAGCCTGTGTTCAGTCATGCCCGAGTGGTGCTATTTCCATTCAGCTGATAAATGTCGAAGAGAAAAAAGCGGAAGCGACACAGGGCGGGAGTATGATTGCTGGAGCATTCCGCTCAGACTACACACTGCCGACTACTAATTTCAGGACAAAGCGGAAGCTGACATCTGGCATGGAATCCGCCGATGAGATGGACCTCACTCCCGCGCATGGCCACTCTCCCTTGGTGTGGATGTTAATGCTCACTCAGGTGGCAGTGGGGGTCTCTGTGATCGATGGTCTTGGGCGATTGTTTGCGCCAGAGCATTTTGAATCACTCTCTCAGGTGCTCACGGTTATAGCCGTGGTGTTAGGGAATATTGGTCTAGGATCGAGCTTACTCCATTTAGGCAGTCCACTGGGAGCTTGGAGGGTATTCCTTGGCCTCAAAACATCGTGGCTCAGCCGTGAAATTGTAATCTTTGGAGCGTGGATGCCAGCTTTGATGCTCTATGCATCTCTCGTCTGGTTCCCAGTCTGCAGCAATTTCTTAGCTAGCGCTTTGCAGCTGGAAATACCTACTACAGTAATCACTCTATCAGCATTAGCAGCAGCAGGCTTGGGTATCCTCAGTGTCTTTTGTTCCATCATGGTATACGTGGACACTAAGAGAGATTTCTGGACGATGAAGCGAACAGCGGGTAGATTCTTTGGTTCGATGCTTCTTGGCGGATTTTCTGGTCTCATTTTCACAGAGGGATTGATCAACGGGGAGGTGGCTGCAACTACTGGCGTCGCTTTCTTAGCTGCACTGCTATTTAAGGTTTTTGTGGAAGCCTGCTTGTTAGTTCCAGTTAGAAGTAAGGAATGGAGCTATTCAAAAAAGAGTGCCTTGATCCAGTTGCGCTCACTCAGATCAATCCTCAAGCTACGTTGGACGAGTTTTGCTGCAGCATTGATTTGTGGAGTAGTATCTCTCTACATGCCATCCATAGCCTTGCTTGTATTACCAACGATACTACTTGGTGAATGGCTGGAGCGTCGTATCTTCTTCCAGGCAGTAGTTACTCTCAAGATGCCCGGCGAACTCAATCAATCGTCACACTAAATTTCATGGCAAAAATTCGAGCAGCATTAGAAAAAGTCATTCCACCACTCCAACAGTGGCATGGGCCGAAGACTTCTGAATTGTTGCGTACGCCGGGAAAATTTGGCCTTGGCCAAGTTCCTGAGAAATGCCAACCAGATGCCACCACCAATGTCGTTTGCGGTTTTTGTTCTACCGGCTGTGGGCTGAATATTCACCTCAAAGATGGCAAGGCAGTAGGGCTGACACCATCCACCGATTACCCAGTCAACCTCGGCATGGCGTGTCCAAAAGGTTGGGAGGCACTCACTCCTCTCGAGGCAGATGATCGAGCCACGACACCAATGATTCGCAAACAGCGGGGTGGGGAACTAGAACCAGTGAGTTGGGAGTCGGCGATGAGCTCATTCTGCTCTAACTTTAAAAACATCCAGCAAGAGCATGGTGATGAGTCAGTTGCTTTTATTAGTACTGGCCAGATAGTCACTGAGGAGATGGCCTTCCTCGGGGCGCTCGCAAAATTTGGTATGGGAATACGCCACGGCGATGGTAACACCCGTCAGTGCATGGCGACCTCCGTGGTTGCCTACAAACAGAGCTTCGGATTTGATGCGCCACCCTACACTTATCAAGATTTTGAAGAGTCAGATGTGATCGTGCTCATCGGTTCTAACCTCTGTATCGCACACCCTATCATGTGGCAGCGAATCGAGCGAAATAAGCACAACCCAGAGATCATCGTTGTCGACCCTCGCAAGACGGAGACAGCTGTCGCAGCAACCCAACATTTTCCAATTTTACCGAAATCAGACCTCTACTTTCTCTACGGACTCGCACGAGTCTTGATCGAAAATGGCTGGGTTGATGAACAATGGATTGCTCAACACACCAATGAGTACGAAGCATTCTGTAGCCACGTGCAGACATTCACCGCCGAGCAGGTAGAGCAACAAAGTGGCATCACTGCCGAGCAAATGCTCAAGCTTGCTGAGACCATTCACCGCGGCGAGCGTGTCTCGTTTTGGTGGACGATGGGAGTCAACCAAAGCCACGAAGGAGTGCGTACGGCGCAGGCGATTATCAACCTCGCATTGATGACTGGAAATATCGGACGACCAGGCACAGGTGCTAACTCGATCACTGGCCAATGCAACGCGATGGGCTCGCGGCTCTTCTCGAACACCACCAACTTGTTAGGCGGTCACGATTTCGCAAACTCCGAGCACCGAGCTAAAGTCGCGAAGATTCTCGAAATCGATGAAGACCGTATCCCTCGCGAATTAGGCATGGCATACGACCAGATTGTCGAGGGCATCCACGCCGGAAAAATCAAAGGTCTCTGGGTGCTTGCCACCAATGGATCGCATTCGTGGATCCACCAGGAACGCTATAAGGAAGCAATGGAGAAGCTCGACTACCTCGTCGTGCAGGACATGTATTCCACCACCGAGACCGCCCAGCAGGCTGATCTCATTTTACCCGCCGCTGGCTGGGCTGAGAAGGATGGCGTCTTTATCAATTCTGAGCGCCGGATCGGATTGGTGAAAAAAGTGGCTGAAGCACCGGCTGAAGCACTGTCAGATTTCAATATTTTCAAGCTCATTTCTCATTATTGGGGATGTGCAGAGATGTTCAAAAAATGGAGCACACCCGAAGCTACCTTTAAGTTACTTGCGGAACTGAGCCAAGACCAACCGTGTGACTTCTCAGGTGTTACGGGCTATCGAATGGTCGATGATCTAGGCGGTGTTCAATGGCCGTGCAAACCAAGCGATGTCGCAGGCCTGGCCTCTGATAATCAACGTAGGCTATTTACTTATAATCTTTTCTACCATACCGACTCAAAGGCGAAGTTCATCTTCGCAGAGCCGACAGAAGTGGCAGAGCCGACGAGCAAGGAATATCCCTTCGTCCTACTCACCGGCAGGGGAACCTCAGCCCAGTGGCATACAGAGACTCGCACCAAAAAATCAGCCGTTCTACGCAAACTCTATCCAGCATCTATCTATATCGAAATCCACCCAGATGATGCTGAACGCCTAGCAATCACTCCTAACAGCCTGATCAAGGTGAAGTCACGCCGAGCAACTATCGAGGTGACAGCCAGTGTCACCCCAAGCGTTTTCCCCGGCCAACTCTTCATGCCAATGCACTACGCCAAGGCAAATCAGCTGACCCAAGCATCCTTCGATCCCTACTCACGCCAGCCCAGTTACAAATTCTGCGCTGTCGAGATCGTGGTATAGTGAATTTCTAACCGCGAAACACGCGAAAAGTACGAAAGCTCGTAAAGGCTAGCACGATGAAACAGCTCCACCACGAATTACACGAATTTTACTAATCGCAAGGCTGGGATGCTAGATTCCAAAGCACAGAAATTCTTAATTGGAGTAGCGCGACCGTCTCGGTCGCTCAAAATAATCCCAGCGAAGCTGCTGACTTCACAGCTCTCAGACCTCACCAGCGAGCTGCCACCTACCATTCAGACCTATATAGACTGTCACATGGTGCCATTACGATGCCGATGAGGAGCTTTCACTTCAGAGAGGTGGGTGTCTAATTCTGCCATGTTGGCAATTTAGCAATTGCTGTCATCTGTCTAGACGATGCTGAAAATATAAACACTGGTTAACATTCTAATAGTTAGAAGTGAGTTGTAATAGGTCGAAAATTGTCAGGTGGTCAGTATGAGACAGATCAACCTGCTCTTGTTGTGCCATCAACTCTGTGCCGCTGGCTCATTGACCATTGATCGGCCTCAATGCCCGCCCGCAGGGTTCCTCTCCACTTTTGAATCCCTTATAAGCAAAAGGATTTCTCAATTCCCAGCTTTATTAGTCTTATAAATTTAAAGTAACAAGCTTCTACGCCACGTGCCCACCATAGACGCTTTCTCCGGTGTCGGGGTACTTCTGGAGGACGTGTTGGTAGAGGGCTCCGCACTTGGCTTCGAACAGATCGATAGTGTACTTCTCTGGGAGGCCGGCATCGAGCATCTCCTCGATGGCGATACGCACTGCTGCTCTGGC
Organism: Rubritalea profundi; assembly: GCF_002954445.1. Classification (GTDB taxonomy): domain Bacteria; phylum Verrucomicrobiota; class Verrucomicrobiia; order Verrucomicrobiales; family Akkermansiaceae; genus Rubritalea; species Rubritalea profundi. Next base: position 3,997,615 of record NZ_MQWA01000001.1, on the reverse strand, counting down.
TGTGCGCTTCTGACGCCAGGAGAGTACTAGCTTCTCGGTCTTGAGCTTGGCTAGCATATCACGGCAGACTTTCTTGATCGCTGTGGTTTCAGCATCGCTTAGGTCTGGACCCGGGCGAGTGAGGATGTCGAACACCGCGAGTTCTTCCTCGCTGATGTTCTCGCGCATGTGGCGCTGTTCTTCCTCGTTGAGTTCCTTGGATAGGTTGACGAGTTGCTCGAAGAGTTCTTCGATGCTGTGGGCACCGTTGTTGTAGTCTTCGATCATCTTGTGGAAGCGATCTAGGTAGTCGTGGCGCGTGCTGTTCAGGCGGATCAGCTTATCAAGCTTCTGCTCGATGAGCGCCCGGAGCTTCTGCGTCTCGGTGTTCTTGTTCGGAGTCTGTTCAAATTTGCTCTCTAGCGCTTCGAAGTCGATCTTACTGAGGTCGACAGTCTTGGCTACAGCACCGGGCTCTAGCTGGGGCTCAGCGATGATGGAGGAGTCGAGCTTACTGCTGATGTCATCGAGCACTTGAGAGATGTCTACCAGCGGCTTCGTGGCATGGATGGCTTTAGCTAGTTCACTGATGACCTGGCAAGTCGGGGCGAGAGTCGGAATGATCGGGTCTGGCATCACAGCCTTGTAGAGCCTGTTGACGTCGGTAGCTTGCGCTAGGAAATTGTCCTTGATCTCGTCGTTCTTCAGCAGTGAGTTGACCGCCGAATAGAAGTGCTTCTGCGTGTCTTGCTGAACGTCACTGAGACTAACGCCTTGTTTACTACAAAAATCAGCAACCTGCTCTAGTGCTATCGTGAGGGCCTCGACGAGCTCAGTCTTATCCTTCACTGGGAGCTCACCGCCCTTGCTGCCTGTGCCGTAGATCGCCAGTGCTTTCTCAAGTTCCTGGAAGACGTTGGCGTAGTCGATGATGAGTCCGTTCATCTTGTCGCCATAGACCCGGTTGGCACGGGCGATAGTCTGCATCAGCGTGTGACCACGCATCGGCTTGTCGAGATAGAGAGTCGAGCAGTTAGGAGAGTCAAAGCCGGTCAGCCACATCGCACAGACAAAGGCGATACGGAAATTGTCCTCGGGGTCCTTGAAGCGTTCTTCTAGATCCTCTTTGATGATGCGCTCACGGTGCGGTCGCATATCGATGCCGTGCTTCTTCATGTCCTCGACTTCGTTCTGACCGGTCGAGACGACCACAGCCATGTCGGTATCGGTGAGGATAGTGAGGCGTGCGTGGAGTCCTGCGTAGTCAGGTGACTGCGGGCTCATGGCTAGAACCTTGGTGCGGACACGTTCGGTCTCGGCTAACCACTCGTCGTGAACCTTGTGGTACATCTTCAGTGTGGTGAGCTTATCGATGGATACCACCATAGCCTTACCTTGGTAGCCACGGTTGAGGAAGTGGTGGACAATGTCTTTGGCGATCTTTTCGAGCCGGTCGTCCCGGGTGATAAGGTGGTACTTCTTGCCAAGGACTAGTTCCAACTTCTTCTCCTGATCTTCGTCGAGGTTGGCATCTTCGATGACATCGTAGATTTCCTCGTTGAGATCTGGGTTAGTGATCTCTAGCTCAGGCGTGCGGTTCTCGTAGTAGAGGGGGACAGTCGCGCCATCGTCGACGGATTGTTTAAAGTCGTAGACACTTGAGTATTCACCGAAGACCTCTTTCGTCCGTTCTTCTCCAGAGATGAGTGGTGTGCCGGTGAAGGCGACGAACTTAGCATTCGGCAGAGCGCTGCGCATATTCATCGCGAGCGTGTTGTACTGGCTGCGGTGCGCTTCGTCAGTGAGCACGATAATGTCGTCGCGCTCGGAGAGCACTGGGTGTGTCTCGCCGGGTTCGGTACGGAACTTGTGAATCAGTGTGAACACGTAACGGTGGTCCTGTCCTAGCAGCGTGCGTAGTTGCTTGGAGTTCTCCGCGTGGCACTCGACACCACGTGCAGCACCACAAGTAGCAAAGGTACGGTAAATCTGTTTATCGAGTTCCTTGCGGTCGGTGATAATCACAAAGGTCCAGTTGCCTGCTATCTTACGGAAAACCTTCTCAGCAAAGAACACCATCGAGTAACTCTTGCCTGAGCCCTGGGTGTGCCAGAATACACCGACCCGGTGGTCCTTGGTCGTTTGCAGAGCTTCCACGGTGCGGTTCACTCCGAGGAACTGGTGGTTACGCGCGACTAGCTTGTTGACCGTGCCCTTGCTCTCGGAAAAGAGCGTGTAGCTCTCTAGTAGATCGATCAGCCTGCTAGGCTCACATGTGCCAATCAGTAAATTGTCTAAGCTGGTTTCCGGTTCTTCGCTCTCACTCGCCGCCTTCTTCCAGTCGTTGTAGTGCTCCCACGGCGCAGTCAGGCTGCCTAGTTTGTTCTCCACTCCATTGGAGACTAGGATGAAGGCATTGTAGTGAAACAACTTCGGGATGCTCGACTTGTAGTCCTTGATGTTCTTGTTGAACCCTTCGCTGACGCGGACACTCGGCTTCTTGAACTCCATCAGCACGAGAGGGAGTCCGTTGACAAAGCCTACGCAGTCCGGGCGCTTGGTGTAGTGCTCACCTTCCACCCAGAGCTGGGAGGTGAGGAAGTAGTCGTTGTTCTCAGGCGTGCTCCAGTCGATAGCTGCCACCTGTTTGGTTTCCTGCTGCTGGTTTGCCGGGTCAGTGACCTTGACCTTCACGCCTTCCTTCAGCAGGTGATAGATTTCTCGGTTCGCTTCTACTAGACTCAGTGCCGAGCGATCGCGTGGAAGTTCTTCTAGCGCCTGGTCGATACCTTCTTCCGGGACGGCTGGGTTGAGCCTGACCAGAGCGGCGCGTAGTCGGCTCTTTAGCACAACCTCATGCTTCGTCTTGCGCCCGAGCGTGCCAGCCTCACCGAATGTCTCGCTGTAACAATTCAGGTACTCCCAGCCAAGCTGGTCTTTCAGGATAGCTATGGCGGGTTGCTCGACGAGATGGTCTTCGGTGTAGGACATGTATTAGGAGTGTGAAGTTGGGAGTTTAAAGTGTGAAGGGTCAACGTGACTGCTGATGCTTGTTGGTGTGTGGGGCACTAATAAGTTGACGGATCCGGATATCTGTGCGAAATAAAAGTCAATACGGCCTCCGCCTCTTTCTTCGGAAACGCGGGGGTTTTCTTTTGCCCTGATGTCTGGTGTTACTTCCATGGAGGCCAGTCCTCCCAATTATAGGTGCACACATTTCTTAGTTGCTTAGTGCGGTTTTTCCATGGGCGGGAGTAGGACATAAGTAGCTGCGTGCACCACGCATGCTAAACTGTTAGCTTGTAGCTAGTGCCGTTACCAGCGGAAAAGTTAGGGCGTCTCGTTAGTCACCTAAAAGGGAGAGAGCTATGCTCACTAGGTCTTGGCGTAGTAGATCTCTTTCTTCTTCATTGCCGCCACCTGCACCAAGGTAAAAGTTGCAGGCTGCCCGTGGTCCGGCCGATGTGTCTTCACTAAAATGTTCGCGCAGTACTTGTTGGGCGAAGGCGAAGCCTGAGTTGTCCTCGCTCGCTTCAGCTAGGAAGCCATCGATAGCGGCCTGTGCGCCCTCTGAGTAGGAGCTCACAGCAACTAGAATATCGTAGGCGTCCTTCATGCGGTCTTGTTCGTTTCGCTGACCAAAGGCATTAAGCTTGAGTACGAGAAGGGGGCCTATACCGCAGAGCGGGATGTGAAAGACTTGTTCTTCCTCATGGCGATTGAGCCCTGTGATCGGCACTAACTTCCTACATGCTAGAGCCCGGTCGATTCCTGGGCACACAGTCGCAGTTACGTCGCTGACATTCCGGGTGCCTGGCAGGTTAGCAGGTCGGTGCTCAGTGAGGAAGTCGATGTAGAGGTTGCCAAACTCACCACGCTTGACCATGCGCCTATTCTCATCAGGCCTGTAGCCTAGCATCCCTAGGTCCCAGTCGACTGATCCAGACATGCCGCCATCAGTAGCAAGGCTGATTCCTAGATCGATGTCTAGGGTGCAGGTGCCACGGTAACGCGGTTGGGTTTTATCCTTGGTGTGGTAGTGGACTGCGAGACCTCCTACCAACACAAGGTCACGATGGTAGTTCTCTAGACCTTGCCACATTTCTAGTAAGGCCACTTCTGCAGATACTAGACTGTGCGCTGGGTAGTTGGTGAGTTCTGTAGGTCTTTGTTCGTTCATGCTTTCCAGCCTCCGTTGAAGTTATCGTCAGTTCTCAGCTCATTTGCTTGTTCATCCGCACGCAGCCCGGCACCTTGGAGATCGAGGAGGATCTGTAGGTCAGAGACTAATGTGTGGCCGTTGACCTGTTGCTTACCTAACGTCACCCCTTTATGGTCTTTACTGCGTATCAGGCGGAGTCTGCCTCCTGATTTTACACGACGGGCTTGTAGAATAGTTTTTAGTGAAATTTCGTCAATGAAGTCACTGACATAAAGGCTCACCACCGGGGGAACGGTGTAGGGTTTCCTCAAGTAGCCTGCATACCACTGGGTGTAAGCCAGATCGATATCCAGCGCAGGCACTAGCATAGCCTCGATGGAACTAGAGAGATGTTCTACGTCGCACTCCAGTATGGAATACTCTCGGACCTCAGTGCGCTCGCTGAACTTATCTGCCGCTAACCAGGCATCCAGCAGCTTGCCGGGCTGGGTGATGATAATGCCCTTCTCGGTGTCATGCGCATACTCGTGATCGATGAGTAGCTTACGCACCTTACTGACCAGCCCTAGACTGACACCCGCAGTTGTGGCGAGGTCCTGCACCTTATGCGCTTTTAGTGGGCCTTGTAGTAGTGCCCTCAGCACCCGGCAGGATTTCTCCGAGAAGAGGGACTTGAGTGGGCGTGATTCTTTGTACAGGTTGGGTTTCCCCGCTATTTCAACGTAGACGGAGCTAAACGAGAGGTAGGCGTTACCGCTAAGGTCAAGGTAGCCCACGTCTTCCTCGCGACAGATTGCCGCCGCTTGTTCGGAGATGTAGGGGGATACGATGAGTAGGTAGGTGTTGGAGGTAGGCTGTCGCTTCCACTGCGCTTTCGCAGCGTAGATGGCGTTGCGCAGATGGCGTGGTTGAGCGTTAGGTAGAAGCACAGCATGGAGAGTCCACGTGGAATCTCCGACATGCACTACTTGCTTGAGGGAATAACGAAGGTCAGAGGGGTGACCGACTTCTCGACCAACCCATTGGTGCTCCGGTACAGACTCGACACTAGGTAATTTACCAAGGTAAGTCTGCAGGTATGCATGCGCCTCTTGCTGGAACTCCTCTATTGTTTTTTCACTCATGTTCGTTGTTTCACCGTTTGGTGAAACCCTGTCAAAACGTGGTTGCGTTGTCAAGTTTTCACTAATATTAGATATTTCACCGGATGGTGAAATGGGGGTATTTGTTGCTGTTTAGTCTAGAGGTCGCAGCTTAGCTGTTCTTCCGCTTCACTTCATCCAGTGTCTTGCCGTCTGGGTACAATAGAAGAGTGAATGGTGAAGATTGAAAAGTGAATGGAAGTTAGGCTTCGCGGGAATTTTTTACAATGGTGGTGAGGATGGCGACAAGTTGGTTGGATTCGTCGAGCAAGCCTGAGAGCTGAGCTTCGGCAATGATATCGCATTTAATGAGTAGCCGCAGCCAGTAGTGAGTCTCGCGGGCCTCTTTACAGGCAATAGACATTTTAGCCGTGAAGTCGCGTTTGCTTTGGCTGCCTTGTGCTTCCTCAATGTTGGCACCAACAGAGGTTCCTGATCGGAGAAGTTGGTTAGAAAGCGTGCGCGAAACGCCTGGAGAATCATTCAACTTCTGACAAAGTTTCACCACGCGTGCTGCAAACTCAAAGGAGCGCTCCTGTATGTCTTTTCCTTGTTTCATCGTCCTAGATTTCACTCTTCATGCTTCTGCTTCATCGTCCTAGCTTTCACCATTCAATCCTCATCATTCACTATTCTCTGAAGTGCGCCTTGGTGAACTCCATGGTCTTGGATATGCACACCAGCGCTACGTTCCACCAGTCCTTCTGCTTGTTGTGTTGTTTGAGACGTGTGCCGCAGTCTTCAGCTTCGCCGATGTAGAGCTGGGTGAGCTTGCCGGGTGTCGTGTCGCCGAAGAGGAAGTAGACGCCGACATTCGCAAGCTCAGAGCGTTTGAGTGCTAGCTCTAGCTGGGTGCGTGGCACCTGTACGGCTTGGATTGTGCGGCTGGTGAACTCGGCGATCTTCATACCTCGCGGGTTACCGTCGGGCAGGAATATCTGGATGGTTTTTGCGTGGGAGATCATGATTAGTCCGACAGAGCTTCAAGGAAATCAGGCAAGGAGTTTAGAATAGCCCTGTATAAAGGGGCTTTCCAACTGTTTACGTTAATTGATCGAGCTGCCTCAAGTTGCTTCTCTAAGTGAAGCCTAGTAATATCTATACCGGCTGTTTCAGTTAGGCTGGTGAGAGTGAGTTTTTGACATGCTAGCTCATCAGCTGAGTACGTTGCATATAATTCTGCAAGTTTGAGTTGATCAAAGTGGTGTTGAGCTCTGGCTAGTTGTTCAGGTGACCAATGAGTTGGCGAGGTAGTTCTGTATGAAACAGCAGACCATGTAGCATCAAGCTCGGCTATTACCCATTCAGAACTCGTGTCATCGTCGAAATAGGGGTGAATGTAATGATCATTTTGAGAGCTCGGAACATCAGCATGTTTCTCTTTGTTGCACTCTGAACATGAGGGGATTAGGTTACATGGAGTAACAACGTATGCTGGGTAGCGGCTTTCAGGTAGGAAGTGATCTAGAGTGTTGAAGGGGCGTGTACCACAATACGGACACATTTTTAGGTCGCCTTGAGTGACCATAATTCGAGAATATATAGAGTAGCCTGCAGCCTTTTCTTTCGCCATCCTATCGGTGTAGACTTTTACAAGCTCTTTATTGGTAACTGATCCAATAGCTACTTCATCCTTAGGTAGGAGGTGTAGATCATACTTAGGGGCATGATCAATGTATGTGTTCTCACGGGTATTGATTTCTTGAGCAATAGACTCGAACCTAACTTTCAGGTCAGGCTGAGACTGCATGACTCTGACTTTACTGATGCATAGTTCATAGCTCTCGATTGCGCTAATAGGAGGAAGCTCGAATTTGATCATAGACTATTGATTTTTAGTCGCGAATAGGTTTCTTAAGATCGCTTGAGCTTCGAACCCTAGTGAGCCATTAAAATCTTCCATAGCTTCATCGAACGAAACGAAATTATCCACGGCCTGCTCGAGTAAGGAATGAAAGCCGGCTTGATCGACGATTATCCCAAAAATTTCCCGAGTTAATATACCTGTGTTTTCACCGAATGTTTCAATCGTGGGTCGGCTTAAGCTAACATCAGCTCCATATCTATCCATTCTCCAGACACAGCTTTTTGGAACTTCTTGTAAAATTACAGGGGAGTGAGTAGCTACAATAGCTACGCCGTTTCGGTCTGTGAGCAAGTCCGAGAGAGCTCTAATAAATGCTGCAATGAGAGGGGGATGGAGGTGACCTTCTGGTTCATCAAGTAGAACTAGTGTCTTCTCTTCCGTGTGCTCAACTAAAGCCGTGAGGGTTAGAAGTATAATTTGGTGCCCTGAACTAAGTTTTTTAAACCACTTACATACCTCGAGTCTATGACCTTCATTTGCTATAGACCATGCTTCAGGTGTGTCGACGGCTGGTTTATGACTCTCCCACATCTCAAATAGGCATAGAGGGTTCGTATATGCGAAGAGAGTATCATTGGATAGTCTCTCTATGACCAATTTTAATCTTCTCGTTTTAGCTGAAGCTGCCGAACAAGCGCAAAAGTTTTCATGGAAATCATTTGCAAGCATATCTGGGCTTTTCGGGGTGCCCACTGGCGCTCCTCGATTGCTAGTCCTGCGTAAGCCTATATATTTATAAGTCAGTTCGGAGTCTTCAGCTGAGAGGTCAAAATCATCGAAAGCGCTAAAACTGACAGAAACTAAGTTAGAGAATAGGTAGTTGCCAGCTTGCATTCTGCTTCCAGTCCTCGTAACGAAATTTCCGTGTTGAGCTGCAGACCTTGATGGGTAGATCAGAGATTTTGCCATCTTGTTTAGCGTACGGCTCTTGCCTACGCCGTTTCTACCTATCAGAACGTGAATGTTCGATGGCGGTAACGACTCGGGTTTGACCACAAACGATAGCGTTCTACCCGAGCTTTGATCTCCTCTAGCCCTTGGTAGATTATATAGAAAGTCATATTCCGTGAGTCGGGCTGCCCCCTTAGTCATGCGTCTGAATTGATTAAGAATCCAAGACTCTTTCACACCTCTAGTTACAGAAATTTTAGTGATCTCTAATTCTTTGACTTCTTGATATATAGAGTCATTTGCTGCTATGTCTCTTAAGGCTATGAGGGCCTCGGCTCTGTATGTGTCACCTATTTCATTTAGATTTTCATAATAAGTGTCTTCTTGCCCTAAAGAAAAATAGTGATCAGGAAATGATTCAAACTCCGTGTCTAATGGAGGCCTACCTTGCGTAAAGTCAAAGGCGCCAATTTTAAGCTCTCCAATCTTTTTAGGGAAATCTTGATCAGAGCTACTGTAGTATATTAACCTG
>NZ_MQWA01000001.1:3937716-3988185 GCF_002954445.1 Rubritalea profundi | reverse complement strand
GGGTTAATAGAACAAAAGTCGTCTGGTAGGTAAACCAATCATCCCAACTCTCTTCCACTAAGAAAAAGTCAGTATCATGGGGGACAGAATTTGGATAGTTGCTGTAGGATCGAAAGATCATGGAGTTAGGTGGACGTGGGGGACGTGGAGGTTTGTGTATATTATTAAATAGGTAGGAAGCCTTGAGATAGGTTAGATGGCGCCTCTGGGTATGAGCCTTGATGCAAAATTCTGGTTATTTCAGTCTCTAGTATGTTGGACTTCAAAGCTCCATCGAGGTCTCTCATGAATACATTATTAGACTCAATAAGTTCTGTTAAAATAGTGAGAGTTTGAGGTAGGTGACTAACTAAAACTTCGGGGGAGTTTAAAACTGCGGAGATGTTCTCACTTAGGTTGTTAGTAGTCCAAGAATCAGTGCCTCTCCATAAGAAGGCTACTATCCTTGTGATGTGAAATATCCCATTGTTAACAAGTTTTCGTTCTAGATTATTAGTACTTTTAGAAATGTTATTGTCATTAATCCATGATTTAGCTCCTTCATAAATCAGGAAGCTCAATAGATGCGGCTCTATGGAATTTCCTGAAAAAATATGGTTATAGTAATCAGACCAGACTTTATACTTACGACGTCTAGCGTCGGCTGGTTTCTTCATTACGGTAGCAAGATAGCATTGGCCAATAACCTCGTTAGCGACAACCCTTTTACCCTCTAGGGAGATACTTCTGAATTGGTTTACTTTGCGCTCATACAGAAACCCATAAGTTAAGAAAGCTGCTTCCATATCAACTTGCACAGAGTCGTTGGCTTTAAGGTCACGATTACTGATCCTATTTTGGTTGTTTGTAGTAAGGACGATTTTATCAATCAGCTCAGGGTCCTGTGTTTCGTAAATTCTTAGTAGCACTCGAGTATCAGCTTTCAGGCTGCCGCTGTTAGCTGCAATTGCTAGGGCTGACGCAGTTTGGCAGCCGTTTACAATTTGGAGATTTGTAACCTTTACGTGGGGGTTGTCAGGGTCGGTCGTCGGGTCGAACTTGTCACAGATGATTGTGATACCATTATTAAGGAACCAGAACTGGTAGCTTGAAGATGCGTCAGAGCAAGTATTGTTTATGTCCCTATTGACCTCTCCTGAACTACCTAAAAATCGTCGAATGTTAGAATCGAATATTACACCGCTTCTATCTTGATTAACAATTGTCGCGATATCGGTTGCTGCGGCGGAGCACACTAGACCTTTTAAGCCTTCACTGTGATACCGAATAAGTGAGGGGTTGTTGGTGTCGTACCTTATCGGGATTTCGGCGTCGATTGATCGATCTGTTTTTTCAAGCATATTAAGCATGCTGATAAGTTCATCAGCGCCAATACTTTCGAATGTGAAATCCTGAAAGGTTGAGTTGTCGTACTCTTGAAGAATTGTCAGCACCTCACGGTCATACTCATTAGATAAATTGGAACTTAATCCGTTAGTTATAAAGGCACAGTGGATCCTTGCGTTGGAGTATCCTATACCGTTGATTGTTGATCTAACTTCATTGATTTTATCTTTAAATCGGACGTTTTCAATGGATTCAATGTCAGATCGTGATTTGTTGAAAATCCAATTCAGGCCATTTCTGAATTGGATGATCGCGTTAGAAGAGAAGGATTTAACGAATTTCGTAGAGATGATGTAAATGTCGGCTTCACCTTCATTGTCAACGATTGTAATCAAGTCTATCTGTTTGTCTTCAGCCCCATCTACCCAATCACCAGCTTCAAATGCGTGAGAGCTAATACCAGTATAAGTAGTGTGGCAAAATCTTTCAAAAGCTTCGTCACGAGGTAGGCCTAGATCTTGCTCTGTTATGCTTACGCGTTCTTCAACTAGTTGCTGTCTTAGGTTCATGATGATGGTGTGAGTAGTTTCGGGAGGAGGAGGTCGCGGGTGGAGCGGAGGTTTTGGTTCTTGTGGGCGAGCGTCTGATGCTCGTCGAAAAGGCTACGCCTGATACTTGAGTAACGTTGAAGAATAGCAGAGGGTGGGATCACGAATTCAAGGTTGTTTAGAGTTGTCTTCGTGAGCGCTTCTCTAGTAGCTCCGCCTTGTGCCATGGCTAAAATAGCTCGTTTCCTTTCGTCGCTGTTTATTCCATCTAGGATATAGAATGAATCACAATCCTGATTGGCTCTAATAATTGCAACGTGCTGATTTACGCGTGCTGGGAGAACCACTGGGGGCACCATCGTACATCTGGCAACAGAGGCCCCAGTAATGTTGAGAAGTACATCGTTTTCCTCGACAATGACGTTGTTCAGTTTCTTGGCCTGAGCGTCGTCAATGAATGCGAGATTCTTGTGCTTAAACTCGTGGTCGAAAATATTAAGACTGCGGATTAGGCTGATACCTTCTGATTTGTAGGCGTCCTTACCTCCTTTGGGAGTTGCTCCGCTTCCTATCTTAGAGGTGACATCTTTAAGTTTCTTTACTTCCCAGCCTTGGGGGATGGGGCCTTGGGGGGAGTCGGTTAGGGGTGTGTCTTGGTGGCCGGGGAAGCGGAAGTGGACGAACCATTCGCGGTAGAGGGACTGGGCCATGTCTTCGAGGATCTTGATGCGGCGCAGGTTGTTCTCGATAAGTTCATCGTAGGCCGAAAGGATGCCAGCAATACGCTTCTGCTCAGCGAGTGGGGGGACTGGTAGTGAGAGGCTATTCAATAGGCCCATCGTTAAGAATTTAGTGGCAGCTCCAGTAGAAATACTGCGAAGGTGGTCTAGTTGAGGCCTAAGGACGTAATAGAGGTAACGAGTCGAGAGAAACTTGGTGTCTATCGGGCGTATAACATAAGTTCTTTGATAGGCGTCAAATTTACCTTTGAAGTATTTTAGCGGAAATACACCGTTAGCATTGTTACCAGCAAGTAAGACTACCTCGTCATCGAAGCTGTATGTATCAGTTCGGAAGGTGTCACGTGAGCAAGTGAAGAAAGGGTAGGCCCCGTTCTCAGTGGCCGCATTAGAATCCAGCTTACCTGTTTTAAAGGTGGCCAGTTCTCCTAAAGGAATTTCTTTCCACTCACTCATGCTCCCAAGATCTCCGTTACGTTTGCAGCAATAGTGTCTTCTAGCTCACGAGCTTCGGCGTTGAGGACGACGAGTTCTTCGTTGAGGCTGATGAGCTTCTCGTTGAAGTCTTCGTCACTGAGCTCTTCACCCGGTGCAGCACCGACATAGCGGCCAGGGTTCAGCGAATATCCCTGTTCGGCGATCTCAGCACGCGTTGCCGCGCGGCAGAGGCCGGGGATATTCTTGAATGGTGAATTTTGAATGGTGAGTGGTGAATTGTCTGAAGGATCACCAAAGACCTCCTTGAGCTTGGCTTCTGAGCCGTGGGTGAGTTCGGGCTGCTCGCCTCGGTGGAGGCGGACGATATTGGCAATGAACTCGGTCTGGGCGGGGGTGAAGTCGCGGTGGGCGCGGTCGATCTGGCGGAAAATGTTGCGGGCGTCGATGAAGAGCACTGTGTCCTCGCGTGGTGTGGCGATGGCTCCTTTATCAAAGAACCACAGAGTCGCTGGCAGGGTGACGGTGTAGAACATGTTCGACGGGGCGGCGATCATGACATCGACAGCACCGGTCTCGATGAGCTTCTGGCGGATGTCAGCCTCTGACGAGCGTGCATCGGAGGCGGAGTTTGCCATCACAAACCCGGCTCTGCCCTTTTCATTTAAAGAAGAATAGAACTGCTGAATCCACAGGTAATTGGCGTTATCCGTCTTTGGCATCCCAAATGGATACCGCCCGTGCGGCCCGCACTCTGTGCTGAGGCGTTCTTTGTCGACCTTGCTGACGTTGAACGGTGGGTTCGCCATTACGAAGTCGAAGCGGCCGGGGCAGTCGTGGAGGTCCTCGTAGAAGGTGTTGCCCTGGCGGATGTCGCCAGTGAGGTTGTGGACGGTGAGGTTGAGGCGGGCGAGCTTGGAGGTGGCGGAGGTTTTCTCCTGACCGTAGACCGAGAGCTCGGTGGTGGGGTTCTTCTGGTGTTCCTCCACAAAGCGGGCGGACTGGACGAACATGCCACCGGAGCCACAGGCTGGGTCGAGGATGCGGCCGTGGTAGGGCTCTAGGATCTCGACGATGAGCTTGACCATGGAGACTGGCGTGTAGAACTCGCCGCCCTTCTGGCCCTCGCTCATGGCAAACTTTCCAAGGAAGTATTCGTAGATGAGTCCAAAGGTGTCGCCGCTCTCGCTGAGTGGGATAGAGGCGATGTCCTTGAGCAGGGAAGTGAGCGTGCGGTTGTCGAGGATGTGGTAGGTCTTCGGCAACACGTCTGCGAGGTCCGGGTTGTCGGACTCGATGGCTTTCATCGCCTCGTTGATAGCCTGACCGATAGCCTCGCCCTCAGGCAGCTCTAGAATATTCTGGAAGCGTGCAGATGCCGGCACGTAGAGCACGCCCTTTGCATGGTAGTCAGTAGGCCCAATAGCCCGGCGACGGCGCGAACCCTCGGCTGGCTGGATGTCGGCCTCGACCGCTGCGAACTTGGCATCGGCAAAGCGCAGGAAGATGATGCCGAGCACGATAGGTGAGTACTCGGAGGGCTTGAGGTCAGCATCCGCCCAGAGCGTGTTAGCAGTCGCCCATAGGCGCTTCTCTAGCTCGGCGGATGTGTCAGATGTGTCAGCAGGTTCGTTCCAGATCATGAAAGTAGTTTAGGGAAAAGTGTGAAGTGGTGAGGAGAAAGGATAAAGGTGTGAGTGATCGCGCAGTTGCGCGTGGGAGTAGTGATAGATTGTTAGGGGGAAGGATAAAGGAGAAAGGGGGATGGCTGTGGCAGCAGTGTTCAGAGTTCAGTTTTCAGACAAGACTGATGAAACGGGTGAGTGACGACATGGGAGTAATGATGCAGGGTAGTAGCAAGTTCTAGCAGGTGTGTGAAGGGGGAAGTTTCGACGGGCAATGTCGCTGGTTGGCTGCTGATATTGCGCCGTTTTGATAGGTGTGCTGAACGAGCTATTGATTAGTGTGTTAGGTGTTCCGTTTGTTTCACGTTCCGTTTCAATTTTTATTCAAGTGATGAGGGGGGGATGCCTGCGGCGGTCGTAGATCCGCGTATAGAGCCATAGGCTCACGCGATTGGCGGACAGAGTTCGAGTGCAGAGTTCAGACTGAACTGAACTGAACTGAAAGAAGACCAGCCAAACTCAAGGCCCCTGCAAAATTATCCGCCTAACTGATAGAATGTTAAGCGATGTTATTCGTTGGTGCATTGTCAAGAATGATGGGTCGCGTAAAACGCCTTTGGCGCACGCGATTTGAAGTTGAGTTTTTAACTTTCATTTTTCAGAGAGCCTGTGGCGGTCATTAGTCAAGAGTCATGGGTCCACGTATAGAGCCATAGGCTCACGCGGTGACACACGCGGGTCATTGGTATCCCTGCGGGAAGAGTTCAGAGTTTGAGTTCAGGCAGAACTGATGAAACGGGGGGCGTATCACGTATAGAGGCTAAGCCTCACGTGACTATATGCACGCGATTGGGTGTGGGAGGTCAGTTCGCACATTTCGCGGCTAAAAAAGCTAAGCTCTAGCAAAAATGCACTTAAATCCATTCTCCTCACCTAGGAGCTTGTGGGATCTAAACTCTGTGCGGATGAGTTCTTCATACGGGAGGTGGAGATTTGCCACGAGGTAGAGACCACCACCGGGCTTGAGAATTCGGGCAGCCTCGCGGATGAATGTTTTGCCAAGCTCATAGCTCTGGTCCTGCGCTTCGTGGAAGGGTGGGTTCATCACTACCCAGTCGAACTTGCGCTCGTGGTGGGTTCCTGCTGTGACATCACACCATTGGAAAAGGGTTTTGTCGTGGTCTGCTAGATTTTGTTGGGCACAGTCGAGAGCTCGCTTATCGAGTTCGTAAAGAACGATTTCGCGGATTCTGTTGCGAGGTGTTTCCAGTACTGATTTGCTAAGAAACCCGTAGCCAGCACCGAGGTCGGCGCCAGATCCATAGAATGATTCCTTCTTAAGAATCTCTGCGAGCAATTGTGATCCTTTATCAATCTTCTCAGCGGAAAATATTCCAGGAGTCGTAAGGAACTCGGTGTCCTTGATCGCTTTGATCTTACCGAGGCTAGCCCACTTGCGAGCGAGTGGTGCATCAATCGTAGAGTAGGTGTCGAAAATCCGGCACTTTGATTTGCTGCAGGTCTCGACTTCATTGAAGAGTTTTTTGATGTCCTTCTTTAAGCGGGACGCACCCATCTTATTAGGGACGACGGAAATCCAGCGACCATTCGGGTTAAGTTGCTGGCTGAGCTTGCCGAGTGAGCTTAGATTCTCGGTGGCAAATTTTGTAGCAAAATGGATGATCAGATCATACTTCTCGTCACTATTCTGTAGGGGAGTGACCCCAGCTTGTTGCCACTGCGCGTTCTCATTTGCTAGATAGCTAAGCACGTCGGGGGTGTCGCATTCTAAGTAGTCGAGCCAAGTTCCAGGTGTGCCTTGTACGATCAAGGTCTTCCCGCACGGTTTGGCTACTTCGTCTTGTTCGAAGTAGTACTTGAGGGCGCTAGCGGAAAGTTTGGTGGCTTGAGACATAGTAGTGAGACCGCTGGAGTAGTCGATAATCGAGACTTTGGCTAGAGCGATTTATTATTCAAATGTGGCTTGATCCACCAACCATCGGTTGTTGACGTACTGGAAGCTAAAAGTCCCTTGCATTGCTGAGGATTGCTCGGGTTTACCCTTGAGCTTGGCCGCTAGATCGAAGCTTACCTTCACCTCGGCTGATTTATCATCGGTTTTGAGGACTTCTATCGATTCATTCTCGACAGTGATCCACTCGGCCATTTCCGTGAGATAGAGCAGCGTAGTCTTGGCGCGATCTTCACTGAGAGTGATGGGCTCGTTGCTTGATCGGCTGTGAGAAAAAGTGGATTCCATCTGCGGGTAGGTGATGGTGATTGCGCTGGCCACCAGATCGCGCAGGTTCTCAGCCTTGAAGGCTCGCTGAATACGTCCCGTGTCCTTTTCCATTCGCACACAGTCGATGAGATCCGCGCTGCGACGGAGCAATACTTGGGTGGTGGAAAACCACCACATTAGAAAACCAATGATGCAGACGAGGGGGAGAAGGATAAAGATGAGTTTCTGTTTCATGGTAGCAAGCTGAGACTAATAGTTGTATTGAATAAATCAATTGTTGGAGGGGTTCAATCTATGTTGCTATAAACTCATGTTGAAAAGGATATTGTTAGCCAGTGTCGGGCTCGGAGCCATGACGAGTTGTCAAAGTGTGGGTCAGACACCTCCAAAAAAGCTCATCCCTGTCGTGTATTCTAGCAAGTCGACGATCGAATTATTTGGTTTAGAAAGAATGCATCCATTCGACATCAAAAAATACGATAAAATCCATAAAGGATTGAAGGCTGGGGGATTTATGACCGAGGAATCCAGTCATGCGCCAGAGGAACTCACACGTGAGGATTTGTTGTTAGTCCACTCTGAGCAATACCTAGAGAATTTAAAAGATAAGCAGCTCGTAGCTACTTATCTAGAAGCACCGATCATAGCTAAAATCCCAGGGATCAATATTGAAAAAAATGTGGTCCAACCATTCATCACCGCATCCGGTGGAACATTGACTGCTGCGCGTTTAGCATTGAAGCTGGGTGCCGCTGTCAACTTAGGAGGTGGCTACCATCATGCCATGCCCGACAAAGGTGAAGGTTCTGCATCATCGCCGATGTGCCTATCACTATCCGTAAGCTACAAAAGGAAGGGGTGATCAAACGAGCTCTGGTGATCGATACAGATATTCACCAAGGCAATGGTACAATTGTTTGCCTGCAAAATGACCCGACCACCTACACTTTCTCGATGCATGAAATGGATATCTATCCATGGCCAAAGCAATTGGGAAATCTTGATTTACCCGTGCAAAAGGGTGTGACCGATGCGGAATTCAATGCCTCTTTAGAGAGGGTGCTGCCACGTGTTTTCGCCGAATCTAAGCCAGATATCGTTTTCCACGTAGCTGGTTGCGATTCTCTAGCAGGAGATCCGCTAGCCAATGGGAGGATGAGTGCCGCAGGCATCGCCGCTCGGGACCTTCTCGTCTATCAATATTGCCAGAGACACAATGTTCCCTACGTGATGACTCTAGCAGGTGTGGCTACAGCAAGAACGCGTGGAAAGCCCAAATGGATAGCATCAAAGGGCTGATGAATGCCGAGTAACGTGCCTCCACATTTCTCAACTGACTGTAGTCGCGCTCTTTCAGGTTGAATCTCCAAATTTAATACAGAGATCGTTTCGGTATAAACTTAATATGGGATGTTGTTTTGTTCGGCAGATTTTTAGATAATGTTTGGATCTGGGAGTCATTCTATTTGGCGCAATGCGGGGTTAGATTTGACAGCGAGGAGCAAAGCTTTAGTGTCACGCACATGCAAGCAATTTGGAAACTCTGTATCGCGACTCTAGCCCTTTCAGCTTTGAGTTCTTGCAACGCCCCTTTGGTTAGAAATACTCTAGCTTTACCTGGGAAGGTTGTCCGTGGAGCGGCACAAACTGTTGGCATGGGTGGTGTAGGTGGCTTGTAGGCCGCCAATAGGTAAGTATCCAATCTCACTCAGTTACTTAAAATAGCTGATCGAGCAGTCACGATTTTTTCTGATTGAGTCCATCGACTTGGTAGATGGTGGGCGTTTCACTAAAGCAGTGAGAAAACCTGCAGCAAAGACATTGGTGACGATGATGCAGAGTGCGTTGTTTTGGAGCTTGGGTATTCCATCAGTTTGTCTTTTTTGACCACAAACAACAGTTTCACCCAGGGATGTGTGCTGCCGCGTTGCTTATGTTTACCCATTGAGAACTTCTTTAAGCCTTTGACTAACAAGCGGATCTTGCCAATCGAATAGCGTGCGGAGGTCTAACTGCAAGTTGTCATCCTGTGTGTAGCCGACGATGGCTGGTGAGCCTGTACGCAGGAGTTTTGCTAGCTTATTGAGGCTTATCCCAGTGGGTGTGATTCGTAGAGCGATGGAGGGTATTTTTGATCGTGGCATGGTGCCGCCACCCGTGGTCGCGACAGATTCGGCGATGCTGATATCGGCTTTGTCGGTAGCGCCAATGGCTTCTAACATTATCTCAGCACGTGCTCTCAGTTGGTCAGAGGAAATGGCGAGCGCTTTGAGGTTGGGTACGTCAGTGTCCTTCGGTGAAGCTTGGGTTCTGAGGTATTCATCGATGCTTTCTTGCAGCACGGTGAGGATCAGCTTGTCACAGCGGACGGCTCGGAAAAATGGCTCAGACTTAATTCCGGCAATTAGGTCACCCCGGCCTGCGATGATTCCTGACTGTGGACCGCCTAGCAGCTTGTCACCAGAGAAGCAGATCAGGTCGACACCTTTTGTGAGGGCCTCTTGCGGGGTCGGCTCGTGATCAATTGGAGCAAGCTCGTCGGTATTCATCATAGCTCCTGAACCGATGTCTTCAACGAGCGGGATGTTGTGCTCTATACAAAGGGTGGAAAGCTCGGAGATGTCTGGCTCAGAGGTGAATCCTTCGATGTAAAAATTAGACCTGTGTACTTTGAGAATAAGAGCTGTGTTAGGGGTGATCGCTTTGGCGTAGTCCTTTAGGTGTGTTTTGTTAGTGGCTCCTACTTCGACTAACTGTGCTCCCGATGTCTCGAGGATTTCAGGAATTCTGAAGCCACCTCCAATTTCGACTAGCTCAGAGCGTGAGACGATGACTTCGTTTTTTTCGCCCTTACACAGGTGTTTGAGAATGAGAACCAGAGCAGCAGCGCAGTTGTTTACAGCTGTGGCGGCTTCTGACTGAACCAGACATGCGAGTGCTGTTTCTAAATAGCCAGCGCGCTTGCCACGGGTTCCTTGTGGCAGGTCGAATTCTAAGTTTGAGTAGCCTGTAGCAATTTGCTCGAGCGCGGCGGCAGCAGTTTTGCCAAGTGGCGACCTACCTAGGTTGGTGTGGATCAAAACTCCGGTGGCATTGATCACTGGCTGCAGTCGAGAGTTAGCAAATTCCTGCAGCTTCCCAGCGATCGATTCCTCGATGGCTGCGCGTGTGCTTTCCACACCAGAGAGGATCTCTTTACGCCAAGCTGTCACTTCATTTCGGACGAAGGACACCACCAATGGCTTGGGGAGTTTTACCGTGACCGCGAGCTTGTTGGAGAGCGGCTCGATAGGTGGTAGGATTTTTAGAGCGGAAGACATTATGATTTAGGAAGGTGGTCTGAGCAGTAGTCATTGCCATCTGGGGCTACTCTAAATTCGGCATCGGGATGGGTGATGTCATTGGCTCCACAGCTGTGGCAGGTGTGGAAAGCCTCTCTTTTGTTGGAAAACTGGTGAGCGTGGCGCTTCCTGCGTATGTGAGTGGAACTGCGGTTTTTTGAATGGGCTATGAATAGCGGGATTGCCACGAACAGATAGTTGGAAATACAGATGGTTAGGAAGAGGAAAGTCAGAGGGCTGCCTAGCGATCCTAACACCATAAGCCCACCAGAGATAGCTGCTATGACCCAGATAGGGCAGGGGATGAACATCATCAGCATCAGTGTGTAGCGCGGATTATAGGTGGCGAAAGCAAACAGGATAGAGCTGGCGAGATAAATACCACTCATGCTGGAGGGTTGGTTAAATACAATGGCGAAGAGCAGATTTGCGCACAGTGTGCTGAGAATTCCCCAGTAAACAAAAAGGTTAGTTCTGAAGACCCCCCATTGTTGTTCGAGTCCGTCACTGAACATGAACATCAGCATGGTTCCGAAAAAGAGGAAAAGTATGGAGAGCCAGTTAAATGAGCCTACTTGCGATGCAAAGATGAACGTGAAGAGTCGCCACCATTCACCGGCTTGAATTTTGGGGTAATCGAAATCGAGCGTTTCAGCAAATGCCGGGTTGAATGCTGTCAGTAAAAACACACCAACAAAAAGAATGGCGAGATAGCGTATAAGGCCCGGAATGGACCATCGGGAGAATTTACGTTCTAGTTGATCGAGTAAGGTATTCATGTGGTGGAATGACTGGACTATACGTTGCTCTATGTAGAGGAGGGTGCAAGCTAGAAATGTGAGTAAATATCCGAGCGAATTTTAGCCGAATTGTGCTGGAAATGGCGTTTTTAGTGATGAAACTAGCAATCTTCAATAAAGCTAAGCTGGAGTGTTGGACTAGGGTTGACAGAGTATGACACACTTTGCATCTTGCGCTCGATGAGTGCAGACAAAATTCAACAAACTCCTTTGGCTGATCTTCACGTGGAGCTCGGGGCTAAGATGATACCTTTTGCGGGCTGGAACATGCCGGTGCAATACACAAGCATCATGGACGAGCACGCAGCTGTGCGTCAGGCTGTTGGAATTTTTGATATCTCCCATATGGGCCAGTTTTTCCTCAGTGGTGCTGGTGCAGAGGAATGGCTCAATACCATCCTAGCGAATGACGCGAAGAAGCTCGCGATCGGCGAAGCCCAATACACATTCATGCTAAACGAGCAGGGTGGAGTGATCGACGATCTTATTATTTACCGTTTCGGTGACGACCAAATCTTCCTCGTGGTGAATGCATCGATGATCGATGTGGATTTTGCCTGGCTCAATAAGCATCTAGTAGATGGACTCACACTGACTAATGAGAGTGACGCATGGGCTGCTATGGCGGTGCAAGGACCAGACGCTGTCGCTTGCTACGCTAAACTTTTCCCTGGCCGCACGCTTCCTAAGCGTAACGGTATTGATACCTGGGAAGAAAATGGTGAAAAGTGCATTGTTTGCCGCACCGGTTACACTGGCGAAGACGGCTTCGAGTTCTTCAGCTCAGCGGAGAGTGGTTCAACTTGGTTTAAGAAATTTGTCGACGCAGGCGCCAAGCCATGTGGTCTCGGTGCGCGTGACACCCTTCGCCTAGAAGTGTGCTACCCGCTCAACGGCTCTGACCTCTCACCCGAGCGCACACCGCTCCAAGCTGGTCTAGGTTTCTTCTGTGCACTCGACACCGACTTCATTGGAGTTGATGTGTTACGTAAGCAAAAAGAAGAGGGGCTCATTGAGCGTCTTGTCGCCATTAAATACACTGGTAAAGGCCCGCCGCCACGTGCGCACTACGGTGTCTTTACTAAAGACGGTGAGCAGCTAAGCGAACTCAGCAGTGGTGCCATGTCACCAAGTCTTAAAGAAGGTGTCGCGATGACTTACCTTCCTGTCGACTCGGCAAAAATTGGCACTCTCGTTGACATCGATGTCCGAGGCCGGCGCTATGAAGCAAAAGTTGTTAAAAAACCTTTTTACAAGAAGGACTAATTCTTATCCTATCCATCTATCAATATAACAAAAAATAACTAGTATTATGAGCGTCCCAGAAAATTTCCGTTACACGTCTGATCACGAGTGGGTTCTTCTTGAAGGAGAAGTCGCAACTGTTGGTATCACACACCACGCGCAAGATGAGCTTACTGATATCGTATTTGTAGAGCTTCCAGAAGTTGGCCGCGAGTGCGAAACCGAAGAAGCCATCGCTGTGGTTGAGTCCGTCAAAGCGGCGTCTGATATTTTTGCACCAGTTGCGGGTGAAATCGTAGAAGCAAATGGAGAGCTCGAATCTGATCCAGCATTGGTAAACACAGATCCACATGCCAAAGGCTGGATCTTCAAAATTAAGGTCAGCGATCCTGCTGAGGTGGCGGCTCTTATGGATGCCGCTGCATACTCCGAGTTTATCGGGGCTTAATTCTCATCTGAATTTAAATTTACCTAGAAGACAAGGGCGTGCTGCGTACTCAGTACGCCCTTCGTACTACTCTTTAATCTAACAAATAATACTATTTAGAATATGTCAGTTTATACAGACTTCTGTAGCCGTCACGTAGGTGTACACGGTGAAACTCGCCAGCAGATGATCGAATCGCTTGGCTATGAGCGCATTGTCGATCTCATCGCAGACGCTGTGCCTGCTGAGATCCGCGAGGAAAAAGAAATGGATCTTCCCGCAGCTCTGAGCGAATCAGATGCTCTCGATCTATTGAATATGCTGATGGATCAGAATGAAGTGGTAAAGTCCTTCATTGGCCAAGGCTACTATGGAACTAAAGTGCCAGCAGTGATTCAGCGTAATGTGTTAGAAAATCCAGGTTGGTACACAGCTTACACGCCATACCAGTCTGAGATCGCTCAAGGCCGTCTCGAAGCATTGCTTAATTTCCAGACTCTGATCACCGATCTCACTGGTCTTGATCTAGCAAACTCATCACTGCTCGATGAGGCAACAGCTGCTGCAGAAGCTGTCGCTCTCGCGCGTTCCACAAAGCCAAAAGGAACGACAGTTTTCGTTTCTGATAAAGTTTTCCCACAGACAATCGACGTTGTTAAAAACCGCTGCGAGCCACTCGATCTCAAAGTGATCGTCGGTGATTGGAAGTCATTTGACCCAAGTAGCTGCGACGGACTTTTTGCAACCATCGTTCAGTACCCAGATGCTGATGGTTCCGTTGAAGACTACACGGCATTCCACGAAAGTGTGCACGCTGCAAAAGCGACAACCATCGTTGCTGCTGACATTCTAGCGCTCACAGTTCTCACTGCTCCGGGTGAATTTGGGACAGACATCGCAGTGGGTAGCAGCCAGAGATTTGGTGTGCCTCTCGGATTTGGTGGGCCACACGCTGGTTACATCGCATGTATCGATAAGCTCAAACGCAAGCTTCCTGGCCGTATCATTGGTGTCTCTATCGACCAGCAAGGCAACAAAGGATATCGTCTAGCTCTCCAAACCCGTGAGCAACACATCCGCCGTGATAAAGCGACTTCTAACATCTGTACAGCACAGGTATTGCTCGCAGTGATGGCTTCTATGTACGCAGTCTACCATGGTCCTGATGGCCTCCGTAATATTGCGTATAATGTGCATTACATGGCGCAGGCATTCGCTTCTTCAATTTGCGCGAACGGCTACGAACTCGTCAACGAAAGCTTCTTTGACACACTCACTATTAATACTCCGGGTAAAGCTGAGGATCTCCACGAGCAAGCGCTCGCAGCGGGCTATAACCTGCGCCGTATCGATGCTGACCACGTAGGTATAGCATTCGACGAAACCACAGTGACCGACGATGTCGTGACACTACTCGCCATCTTTGGTGTTGAGGAACCAGTGCTTCCTGGAGAAGACGAAGTTGCTTGGGATGAAGTCAACGAGCGTACTTCTGATTTCTGTACGGCAGAGGTATTCCATAGCTATCGTTCAGAGACCGAGATGCTCCGTTACCTAGCACGTCTCGAGAAGCGTGACCTAGCACTCAATGAGTCAATGATAGCGCTTGGTTCATGCACTATGAAGTTGAACGCGACATCAGAAATGATTCCACTCAGCTGGCCTACCGTTTCTAACATGCACCCATTTGCGCCTGAAGATCAGACTCATGGGTACCTGGATATGCTCGACAGCCTGTCTGATTGGCTCGCTGAAATCACAGGATTTGCGGCTGTTTCACTTCAGCCAAATGCGGGCTCCCAAGGTGAGTACGCTGGGTTGTTAGCGATCCGCCGCTATCACCATGCAAATGACGATAAACAGCGTATAGATTGCCTCATTCCAACATCCGCTCACGGAACTAACCCTGCCTCCTCGGTTATGGCTGGCTTCAAGGTGATTCCTGTAAAATGTGATGAGCAGGGGAATATAGATGTGGCTGACCTTAAGGCGAAAGCTGAGAAGTCTGGTGAGAATCTTGGCTGTTTGATGGTGACTTATCCGTCCACCCACGGTGTTTACGAATCTACCATTAAAGAAATCTGCCAGATCATTCACGACAATGGCGGACAGGTTTACATGGATGGCGCCAACATGAATGCGCAGGTTGGTCTCACTAGCCCAGGTGCAATTGGGGCAGACGTATGCCACCTCAATCTTCATAAGACATTCTGTATTCCACACGGTGGTGGTGGTCCAGGTGTTGGGCCTATCGGTGTTGCTGAGCAACTTGTGCCATACCTTCCTGGTCACGTTGGTGAAGAGAACAAGGTTGGAGCAGTCAGTGCTGCAGCCTATGGTTCAGCTTCCATCAATGTCATTTCATGGATGTATATCGCTATGATGGGCAGCGAAGGTCTCACTGAGGCAACCAAGATTGCTATCCTCAATGCCAACTACGTGGCTAAGCGCCTCAACGAGTTCTACCCAGTTCTCTACACAGGTAACAAAGGTCTCGTAGCCCATGAGTGTATCATCGACCTCCGTCCGCTTTCTGCTGATTCTGGAATTACCGTTGAAGACGTATCTAAACGTCTTATGGACTACGGCTACCATTCACCAACCATGTCTTTCCCGGTAACTGGAACACTCATGATCGAGCCTACTGAGTCTGAGTCAAAGCAGGAGCTCGACCGCTTCTGTGACGCACTCATCAACATCCATGGCGAGATCCAAGAAGTGATCGATGGCACTGCTGATAAAGAAAACAACGTTCTCAAGCTCGCACCGCACACCGCACAAATTGTGATCAGTGATGCCTGGGATCGTCCATACTCACGCGAGAAGGCGGCTTATCCTGTGGATAGCCTTCGTAGTCATAAGTTCTGGCCATACATCGGGCGTATCGACAACGTCTACGGTGATCGTAATCTCGTCTGTTCCTGTGCAGGAATGGAAGAGTACGGCGATGCCTAATTATTGAAATGAATTCAAATATTTCAGCCCCTTTAGCAGATCAATGCTGGAGGGGCTTTTTTGTGTAACGAACTGACTCTGAGTCGCAGGGGTGAGAGTAAATTAGGCATTCAATCGACTCATTGAAATATGCTGTCGGTTGGCGGTGTCTGAGCGGGACATCCAGCTTGACGAAAGGGTGGTAAAATTGATGATGACTTCTATGGCTGAAAACATCACATTTCCACGTAGTTCAAAAGATGAGATCGATGAACTCCCGTATTTTCTTAGAATGTGTCACAAGATCCGCCTTCGCGCAGTGGGGGAGCTACACCAAGATTATCACAAGAACTTAGGTAAAGTACTCGACCTCTATACCTGCCAACTACTTAAAATTGAGTATGCGAGTCTAGTAGAAGCGATAGTCACACAGGGTCTAGACGATCAAGGAGCTCTCGACTGGGCCTACGAAAATGGAGTAAAGCCAGAATCTCCTCAGAAAGATTGGTGGTGTAGTTTTGCTCGGAATCTGGGTTTCCGTGATCACTTGTCCGAGCGTCTTGCTGACCGTAAGAAAACTGCTGGTCTTGCCCACCGTAACGACATTTGCAGCTTCTTTGATTTCATGGATGCCGAGGAGGGCCGCTAGGGGATAACTCCAACTCACGCATAACTTTTCCGTGACACTTTTATAAGCTGTGTCACCTTCACTTGTAGACCATTTATATGCCTAAGCAAATCACTCTCCGCTCACCACTGGATATGCACCTTCATCTGCGCGATGGAGATATGCTCAAGCTGGCCGCGCCATTGACTGCTGAATCCTTTTCAGGAGCAGTCATCATGCCAAACCTTGTGCCACCAGTGGACAATCTTGACCGATTATTGGAATATAAGCAACGTATCGTAGATGCTGTCGGTCAGCATCAATTTGATCCTTATATGGCGTTGTTCTTCCGTCAGTACTCAGAACAAGAATTAGCGATAGCGAAGGAACACATGATAGGTATTAAGCTCTATCCAGCTGGAGCTACCACAAATAGTGAAGCAGGCGTCAAAGCGATTGATGCAGTTGAGCCGACTTTCAAAATGATGGAGGAAATGGGAATCCCACTCATGGTGCACGGTGAGACACACGGTTTTGTGATGGACCGCGAGAAGGAATTTCTAGAAAGCTACGACTACTTAGCAAAAAAGTTCCCCAAACTAAATATCACCATGGAGCACATCACCACCGCTGATGCTGTGGAAATGCTCGATAAACACGAGAATCTCCGAGCCACAGTAACTCTCCAGCACCTCATTATTACCTTAGATGATGTCGCTGGTGGTATGCTCGATCCACACCTTTTCTGTAAGCCAATCGCTAAACGACCTGAAGACAGGGAAGCTCTTCTTCAGGCCGCTTTAGAGGCTCACCCAAGATTGATGTTTGGTAGTGATTCTGCACCTCACCCGATTGAGAAAAAAGAATGCTGTGGGTGTGCTGCTGGTGTCTTTACCGCACCGATCGCCATCGCCCGATTGGCACAACTCTTTGACAAACACGATAAGTTGGATAACCTACAGGTGTTCATCAGCGATAATGCTCAGAAACTCTATGGAATAAAACCTACAGAGAAGCTGATCACGGTCACTAATGAGCGTTTTCAAGTGCCGCCAGCCTATGTCGGACATAATCAACATGTAGTCCCCATGCATGCAAATGAGGAACTAGAGTGGAGTATTAGCCAGATTGGTTAAGCTTTGTTCGGAGTATCAAAAGCCGCAGCCAGAAATCGACTTGTCTCTTTCTGGTAGATAACCCAGAATAAAAATTCCCCCAAACATGTTTACTAACAATGAGCGACGACGTTCTTAAAAATAAAGTACAGGACCTCCTGGAGAAGATAGAGCGCGTATTCCACACGGAATGGCGTAAAACGAAGTTGAACCTAGATCATGAAATGATTGAACATTTCATTGATGGGAAAGGTACATTTTTTGAACCTGAGGGTTCAAATACAGTGATACCTTGGACCAGCAGAGATGAATTACTCATCAGCTATCGCAGCCTACTCGAAGAGTTTGGCGGCAGTGTTGAAGGTGCTGGTGTTGTTTCTGAAGAAGCCGCAGATCGTAACTACGCTGATGTGGTCAGCGCTGTAGATCACGCAGTGGAGGAAGAGACAAAGCAACAGGCGACTAAGTCAGCAATACCCAATCCAGCTAAGGCTGAAATCCCAGGACCTCAGACCGGGACTCAAGCGATTCCTGGACCGGGAAATGTTCAGTGGCCTGGCCCAATAACAGGCCCAGTAGCCATTGGCCCCGCCAGCGCTCAAGGCTTTCACAATCCATTCGCCGCAGCAGTCAATGAAAAGGAGCCTAAACCCCCCACTTCCATGCAGGGGCCAGATACTGGTATGCCCAAGGTCGAAGTTGACCCGGCTGCACTTCGTGCAATCGTATCGATGGAAAAATTTGCGCACTTACTTAAAGGTGTAAAACACGAAGTTATCAGAAACTTTGTGTTAGCTGAGGGAACTAACTCAGGAACAGGCAAGCCAACTATCGTCATTTACACTCTTGAGAATGTTTGGATGGAATTTGCGTTCCCATATGAAGAGGGGCAGCGCATCCTCAATAAATATCCTCAGCGTGATCCTGAGCTCATCGAATTCATGAAGTCATCTGGCCACAAGGAGTAATGAAGATTTACTCTTCACTGCTTAAAGAAAGTTTACTTTTTAATGCAGAAAGAGCTTGCGGAATCCTAAAATCAGTACTAGCTTCCGGCGCACCCGAGAGGGTCTCGCCACTGGGGTTTAACCACTCTGGCGACTGGCAAAATTTCAATCGCGGGATGGAGCAGCCAGGTAGCTCGTCAGGCTCATAACCTGAAGGTCGTAGGTTCAAATCCTACTCCCGCAACCAATTTAAACGCTGTAACTCTAAAGGTTACAGCGTTTTTTTTGTCGGTGTTGATTTTGTAAGAATACGCCTAAAGTGCACCGAGATGAATCCAAAAGTGTGGGGGGTAGGCTGTGACTTCCAAGTTTACTATTTCAAAGAGTTCTTTTTTACTGGCAACGGAAATAAGACGGCATAGCCTGCCAAAGTTATGAAGAATTTTCTAATCAAATGTCAATATCTGTGGATGATGGCATGGCTCGTTGGCTCGTTAGCCGATGCGCGGACGGACCAGCCCAACGTCATCCTAATCATGGCCGATGATCTGGGTTTCGAGTGTATCGGTGCCAACGGATCCGATGATTACCAAACCCCAGTGCTGGATAAACTGGCAGCCAACGGTGTCCGTTTTACCAACTGCTTTTCAAATCCGATTTGTACTCCTAGCCGGGTGAAGATCATGACGGGTATGTTCAATGTCCGCAATTACGTGCGCTTCGGAAAATTGGATCGGACACAAAAGACGTTTGCTCACGCGTTCAAGGCGGCCGGATACACTACCGGTATCGCCGGAAAGTGGCAGCTTGGTAGTGAAAAGAATGCCCCGCAACATTTTGGCTTCGACCAGTCGTGCCTCTGGCAGCACACGCGTAAACGCACCCGCGAGGGGCAAGACCATGACACTCGTTTCAGCAATCCAAGGGTTGAGATCAACGGTGAGCTCAAAGATTATGACAACGGCGAATACGGCCCCGATGTCTGCGCCGACTTCATCTGCGACTTTATAGAAAAAAACAAAGCAAAACCCTTCCTCGCTTACTACCCGATGCTGCTGACCCACTGCCCGTTCACCCCGACTCCGGATAGCAAGGACTGGGATCCCAAATCGAAGGGGGCGGAAACCTACAAAGGCGATCCGAAGCACTTCGCCGATATGGTTCACCACATGGACAAGGTGGTCGGACGCATCATCGCCAAACTTGAGGAACACAAACTGCGGGAAAATACCATCGTCATTTTCACCGGAGACAACGGCACTGACAGGCCCATCATCACTTCACTCAATGGGAAAAAAATCAAGTTTGGCAAGGGACAGATGAACGACAACGGCACGCGCGTCCCTCTCATCGTCAGCTACCCAGGGAAAGTCCAGAGCGGCGCCGTCAGTGATGCCCTGGTCGACTTCTCAGACATGTTTCCCACCATGTGTGAGGCCGGTGGAATCGCGATTCCGACTGCACGCCCCATCGATGGCGTCAGCTTCTGGAGCACCCTCCAGGGGAAATCTGGTCGCAAAAAACCGTGGACCTACGTCTGGTGGGAGGGCAAGGTGTTAGCCCGAACCCAGACGCACATGATCCGCCGGATGAAGGGGGAGGGGAAGATCGAGTTTCTCGACTATTCGGTTCCCTACCAGCCAAAATCGTTAGAGATCGACCAACTAGAGGGAAAAGCAAAGGCCAGTTACGAAACCCTGCTTGGCGTCATTCGCAAACTCGACCAGGCCCGACCCGCAGAATTATCCGAGTCATATAAGAAAAAATAACCTTGATCACCTTAGCCAAAAAACAAATTCCTAGCAGTCGGATCATATTGGGTTTGAGGACTCACTATCGGTTTTCTGGGGGATGGTCCATGGGCAACCCCGGGCCAAACTTTTCTGAACGTTTTTGACGATGCCAATCATTCTTGTCAGTGGATTCGATGCTTGGGGTGATCTCACCGCCAACCCTGCATGGCTTGCCGTAGAGGCCGCAAAGCCCGTTCTCCCTGCTGGTTGGGAGCTGTGCAAAGTGCGACTTCCTGTATCATGGGACGAGGCATTGGATCTCCTTCTTGAAGCCTGGACTGAGGACGTAGCTGCCGTCCTTGCCTTTGGCGTCGCCCCCATCGAAGGCATAGCACTCGAACAGATCGCCATCAATTTGACTGGAGGTGAGGACGTCGACGGTAAGCT
Source organism: Rubritalea profundi (assembly GCF_002954445.1). GTDB lineage: Bacteria > Verrucomicrobiota > Verrucomicrobiia > Verrucomicrobiales > Akkermansiaceae > Rubritalea > Rubritalea profundi. Next base: position 3,967,673 of record NZ_MQWA01000001.1, on the reverse strand, counting down.
CCCATCCAACACGCAGGTCATCCCCAATGGCCCAGCCGGTTACTGGAGCACCCTGCCCATCGAGCTTCTCAACGAAGCCTTGGCCCACGCCAATCTACCCGTCACAAATTCCGCCCACGCTGGCACCTTCCTCTGCAACTTTCTCTTCTATCAGATCATCCACCAGGCACTCTGGGTGTCACCGGAAATCCCCGCTGGGTTCATTCACCTGTCGAATCTGAAAGGGGAATGCCTCGTCGACCAAGACGCGCTGACTAAGACGGTCGAGGTTGCCGTAGAATTCACAGCGATGAGCCGGAGCTGACGGCAAACCAATCGCCGCCTGCCAGCTATCATTGATGTGGCTGAGCAGGTGCGTCACTTCGCCTTCGTCATTCCCTCTAATTCTACAAATTGGTGACGCAGCCCGTTCTTGGAGTCAACATTCCAGAGCCGGAAACCCATGGGGCGGCGGTCATTGTTCCTACTGGTTGTTTCACCATTCACCATTCACCAATTGAATGCCTTTGTATTCGTTGGTGATCTGTTTGTGGGTGTGTCCGGCGGCGCAGTGGCAGGGTAGCACGAAGCCGGCTTTTATGGCTTTGAAGTCAGCGAAGGACTTGTCGTTGGCCTTTTGCACAAGATCGCCACAGATGACGACAAAGTCGGGTTTCATCGCGTTGATCTGTTTGACCGCCAGTTTGAAGGTCATGACATCGTGTTCGCAGCCGCCCATACCCAGTTGAGTATCGCACATTTGCACGAATGAAAACGGTGCTTGTTTCTCCGCTGAGGTTTTTATTTGAGCTGAGTCTTCTGCCAACAACGACGAGGCGAAGAGGAACAAAGTTACGGCGACTGGGAAATGCGCCAGGAAGTTGCACCATAAATAATTTTTCATCTTCGATCACATTAGTGTTGGAATGAGGAATATGTCATGAAATTTCTGACCAGCGCTATGGGTGAATTTTCGTGCGGCCAATGACAAACTGGACGGACGGTCGGCAATGTTCATCTCAGTGACCAACCAGCACATAAACCGGCAGACAAAAAACGGCGGAGCCTTAGCCCCGCCGTTTGAGATTAGATTAAGATAATCGTTTCTTAGTTCAAGGGTGTCAGTGTGAAATCCTTGATGGACACTCCCTTGAGGCCTTCATGATCGCGTGAGAAAGCCAGTACGTTCTTGCCTTTGACGAGCGTAACATTAGCCGGTTGGGTCTTGTCCCACATACCGACGGTGTGAGGTAACGCGATATCTGTCTGCTTTTCAGAGCCATTCACTGCGAGCTGTAACTGCTGTTTCCAGCTAGGTGAAACTACTCGTGCGGTGAGCACGTATTCGCCTGCAGCAGGGGCGTCGAAGGTGTATTCGAAGGTCTGATTTCCGCCGGTACGGCTGTAGTGTAGTTGCTTACCGCCGAGATGGCTGTTCATGAAGATAAGTTTGGCTGTACTCTTGGTTGGCTTGCTGGTGGCCACAGCAGGGATGGTGATCACGCCTTGACTGTCGACGGAGACCTTCCGGTCTTTATCGGACATAGTCACCTTGGCTATGACAACTTTCTCTTTAGTCTCGTTAGCTTCGCCGATGTCCTCGCCGACGGCGGCTAAGGTTTTAGTCTTGGCCGCTTCGATCATACCTTTCTGAGTATAGAGAGAGGCTCCATACCATAAGCCGGGCTTGGTTTTGGATTGGAAACCGAACACCCGCGACTCACCTATGCTGTCACCAATCCACTGAGCACGCTTGACCTGCATGAATGGTTTGCCGACTGCACGCGCTTGCGTGGTGGCGAGGAAATCAAGATCTTTGTTATATTGAGTCTTCGTCCATCCGCTACCCCAGCCTGCGCCGAGGCAGACCACCCAGCCCTTGGGTGTCCAGTGTGCCAGTGCAGCATGACCGCGCTGAGGACGCGCCGTGACCGGGATTCCGAAGGAGCGAAGAATGAAGCGGCCGTAGAAAGCGCGCCGTCCACAGACTCCGCCATTCATCAGGATATTTTGGAAGAATTGTAGCTCAGGTTTGTCGTATTTGTTGTCCTGTGATCCATAGCGAATATCGCTCCGAACTGCCTCGACGTAGCGCCAGCGGTAGTCGGGCTTGGTGATTTGGTCGGGACGGTAGTTGCGCAGCATCTCGCGACCCCAGGTGAGGATTTCATCCGGTTCCTCGCCATCGATTACCATGCGGTAGTCCCATGTGCTGAGATCCTTGAAAGCTGGATCGAGATCACCAGCCAGAAAAGCCTTCTCAAAATGCAGGTAGCGTTTGACCGGATCTACGGTGGCGGCTGCCTCTGTATTGGCGACAGCGTTGCGCTGCTTAACGGGAACTGCGTGTTCCAAGCTGATCGCTAGTGCTAATCGGTGCAATGGACCTTCAGCAACCTTTTCACTCGCCTTAGAGATGTTTTGGTAGATCTGCATCGCCTGGCCGTATTTGCCACCCTTGGCACCGTCTGCGACTGCCATTTGCACCAGCAGATCGTCAGTGGACAACATCTTATCAATAAGCTTCCGCTGCTCATCACCTTTTTGGGAGAAGGCCGCCAGACCGCGTGGAGTGGCTTCCATAAGTACGACATACTGCGCAAGTTTGGCATCCAGTTTATCACTTGAAAGTAAAGAATTCAGACCGAGGTTCTTAATTGCCTTCGAAGTAGCGGCCTTGGCCTGAGCAAGCGCTTCCTGCGCATCCTTCAATGCCTTCTTCGTTTTGGACTCATCACGTTTGGCCTCGTCCAAGATTGCCTGGCGCTCTTTGAGCGCTGAGACTCCGGCTTCGCGATTCTTCTGCCATGTGACTAATTCTTTTTGCGCGGCTTGGCGTTCGGCATCCGTTTTAGCCATTTTCAGCTTTGCTGTCGACGCTTTGATCCCCTTGTCGGCTCCACCGATCCACTTGCCTGTTGCATGCTTGACTGAAGCTTCCGCCTTATGGATACCACTCATAAGATTCTGAGCCGCACTGACCGCAGCCTCTGCAGCCACTTCGACCTCACGAGACTTCAGAAAGTCATACTTCTTCCGCCCGTCGACTGTCGGTAAGGCCTTGGATATTTCTGCCTTGAGGGATTCGAGTTGCTTGGAGTACTGAGACTCGAGTTGCTGGCCCGCTTGGGTAAGTTGCACTTCGGGCGTTTTGGGATTCTTTTTCTTTGCCCATACGTTTGGTGTTCCGATCACTGTGGCGACCAGTAAAACGCAGATAGCTGTCATCTTCTGTTTTTTCATAAGTTTGTTTATGCTTTGCAGTTGAGTTGATTTTTTCTGAGGGCTTAGGTTCTTGTAACGTATTTCATAAAAGATATTTCGTCTGATGAGACCGCACAAGTGAAGAGTCATACACGGATTCCAACGGTAATCTTTCGGTAATCTATGCTTGATTACTTATCCAGCAGGGGGCAAAGCCAGAAAATTCTGAAGCTGATAGAAAGTCAAATTGAATTGAATAGACAGAGCTTGAGACGGAGATTGCTAGAAATTGCTTTTGGGATGGCGCCCTTGAGGGCACCGCTGATGGTTTTTAACGGAGGTTCCCTCTAGTGAATTTTCGTGAGAATTTTCGTAAGTCCAGAGGGATCCTGATAATTCAGTCTAATAAATTGCTGTGTCTGCGATATTCAGTGCCGAGCAGTTCTTGACCAGATCTGGATCTGGGCGTAAGGGGGACTAGTTATGGCAGGATTTTTTAAGAAGTTCATCAACAAGGTCCGCAACCGCGCGGAAATCGACTGGGAAGAGCTAGAAGCAGATCTCATAGGGGCCGACCTCGGCGCTCGTCTGACAATGACTATTGTCGATGAACTACAAGACCTTGGACGCAAAATTTCTGGTGAAGATGTGGTGGAGTCTGCTAAGAAGCACATCGCTGAGATTCTTCCTGATGATCTCAGCGATTTGACTCCGCGCACTGATGGACTACCTCACGTCATTTTGATGGTGGGAGTCAATGGTACTGGTAAGACCACTTCGACCGCTAAACTGGCGACCTCATTTAAAGAACAAGGGTATTCCGTAGTGGTAGCCGCCGCGGACACCTTCCGTGCTGCAGCAGTAGAGCAGCTCGAAGTCTGGGCTGAGCGAGTGCAAATCCCTATCGTCAAGGGTGCTCCCAAAGCCGATCCATCTTCCGTCTGCTACAAAGCCCACCAAGAGGCAATCAACACGGGTGCACAATTCCTGATTCTCGATACTGCTGGCAGACTCCACACTAAGCACAACTTGATGGCTGAGTTGAAAAAAATCGAACGCACCATCGCTAAGCAAGACCCTAGTGCACCACACACAAAGATGATCGTGGTAGACGCTACTACGGGTGGTAACGCGCTGCAGCAAGCACGCGAATTTAACAAGGTAATCGAGCTCGATAGCCTAGTTGTCACCAAACTCGACGGCTCGGGTAAAGGCGGCATTATCGTCTCGATTTACCAAGATCTCAATATCGCCCCACGCTATATCGGCATGGGCGAAGAAGCCCACCAATTCAAACGCTTTAATAAGCAAGAATTCGTGGAAGAAATCATGTAGTTTCTCCTCTCACAGCTAAAGGCTGTTGCGATGATACTCTTTACAACAAATAGCACGAAAGCTGCCGGAACGATGAAGCTAGTCTCAACCACAGATTTAGCAGACTATACAGATTACTTGTTAGTGTTACTCACACTGCTGAATGTTGTTGCGTTGAAATTCCTTTACCACTCATAACACGAAATCCACGAATACTCGAGATTCCCTAGGCTGGCTACTCGCTAGTTAAAGGGGAGAGATTTACCACACATTATACTACACCATGATCATAAAAATCGGACTCATCCTCTTTCTTCTCTTTTGGTTTTCACTCGGAGCTTGGCTGGTGGCTCGCTACAATGTTTTGTTTGGCCCCCATAAAGATGATCCAGCCGAAAGCCCTGGTGCACGCTCCTTTGGTGTAGCCCACATCATTGCGGTTTGGATTGGCGGCGCTGCAATCGGGTTTTACTTCCTGCTTAGGTAGTAGGAAAGAACTCTGCTCAACAATCGCGACCACGCGATGAAACCTGACTTTCGACTTTTAGACCTTTGACATTCCCACTGACCTCGGACTTCATCCGTGTCGAACGTCTACTCAGCCTATAGCTATTATACCACTCGGTGTTAGAGACTACTTCTTTTGCTTTTTCACATAGTCGGCGACCCAAGCTTGGTCAGCGGGTGATAGCTTTTTGAGGCTTGTTTTTGAGCGTTTCCCCTCAGGGTTTTTGAGGGTAATTTCGCCAGATTTTAAAGAAACGGGCTTGGCAAAAACCTTACGGCCTTTGTTGTCGTGCCAAATCCTGTAGCCTTTTGCTTCATATTCTTCGCGCCAGTTGCCGTAGTCAGCCAGAGCATTGCGATGGGCCGACTTCAATCGGCCAAAATAGAAGAGAGACCCTCCTGTCTTGTAGCCTCTGTACTTGCCGAATTGTGTCCCACGAGGTGACAGCATCAGTACAACGGGTGAGCCCATAACCTTGTATTGCTTGCGGAGTTGGTTGATGTACTTTTGTTTTTTATCTTTCCGCCGCTCATCATCCTCGTTAATATTACTATCCATGCGCAGTCGTACGACATTTTCGGCAGCCCAGTCCTCAAATTCTGAATGAGAAAAGAGCTCATTATCCAGAGACTTGGCCGCTGTATTTCGGTGTGAATTGGTGAACCATAGCAGAACCGGTTTGCCATTTTTACGCGCTAATCGCATGGCCTCGGTATAGCTCTCGTGCCAATTATCTTGCGGGCCTATTTTCCAAATTTCTTCGAGCTCAGCCATCGGCTTGTCAGGATCTTCGTCAGCCCAGACGATTTTATCTTCACTGTAGAGCTGGCTAGAGTCGGTCGTCAAGGTAGCTTGGATGTCTGCTAGATCCTTCAAGCTCGAGCTGTTTTCCTTTTTTTCATCGTCCTCGCCGAACCCCGTGAGGTTCTTGAGCTCATCCCCTACACCTTGCGCATTTCTACCGATGACAGCACAGCTAGTGAAGCCAAATGCTATGGTGCATGCCGTGGTTGCCAGAGCGAGTAGACGAAGGAGTTGCTGCATGCTCTCAGGCATATCAAAGCGGGCAGGCAATTCAAGCCACCATTCTCGGAAACAACGACACAAATAAGCATTGCTGGATTGACAATATACGTTTATTTCACAACACACACAAACTTACATTTATTATGAGCACCTACAAACACCTCATTTTCGCCATGATGGCCCTCATTGGGCTTAGCTCACTAGCCATGGCGTCCGCACAAAAGCAACCAGCCTACAAAGCTGGTGAATACGGTCTCACAGAAGACCAATTTGCCGAATTCCCACTCCCCTTGGGCTACTATGATAAAAAACTCACCGATGATGGTAAAATCGACCTTGGTGAGACTCTTTCCTACCGCTCAATGCAGCAAAATGGCTTCAACCTTGTCGCCTCAATCATTTTCGTTTGCGCTATCCTTCACACATTCTTGGCTGGATTTTTTGTAAATATGGCGCATCACCATCAAGAAAAACACGAGGTCCGCATCAAAAAAGAAGGTCGCACAGCCTGCGCTAAACTCGAAGATGACGCGCAGGATGATGTCTCATTCAGAGCTCAGGCTCTGCACTTCCTCGGAGAAGTCGAAGTTATCTTCGGTCTCTGGGTAGCAGCTCTGGTTATATCCATCTACTATTTCTTTGGTTTCCTCGGTGAAGGTCTTGATGGATTCCTAGATGGCTACCATCAGATCCAGCTCTACTTCGGTAGTGACGTGAACTTTATCGAGCCTGTGTTTGTCGTGGTCATCATGGCGATTGCTGCAACTCGCCCAGTGGTTCGATTCTCAGAAAGAGTCATCGGCTCAGTGGCTCGACTCTTTGGTGGCGGCCCAGCAGCTTGGTGGATCTCCATCATCACTATCGCTCCGATTCTTGGTTCATTTATTACCGAACCTGCAGCGATGACAATCGCTGCTATGTTGCTCGCTAAGCGATTCTTCGATAAAAATCCACCAGCGAACTTCGCCTACGCCACACTTGGCTTGCTCTTCGTCAACATATCTGTCGGAGGCACGCTCTCACACTTTGCGGCTCCACCAGTCTTGATGGTTGCTAGTAAGTGGAACTTCGGACTGGAATACATGTTCCTCAACTTTGGACTCAAAGCTGTGGTCGGTATCTTCATTGCCAACGCCCTCTACTTCTTCATCTACAAAAAACATTTCAAAGCATTGGCTGCAGAAGACGGTCAGGAAACACGACGTCCACTGTGGGCTGAGCGTGAAGACGCCATCCCATTTTTTGTCACATTCATCCACATCGTATTCCTTGCATGGACTGTGCTCAACGCGCACGATCCACCACTCTTCATTCTTGGATTCGTGTTCTTCCTCGGATTCACCCAGACTACTGGTCATCACCAGAATGAGGTGAGTATGAAGTCGCCACTCTTGGTTGGTTTCTTCCTCGCAGGTCTCGTGATTCATGGTAAGTGCCAGTCCTGGTGGATTGAGCCATTGATCACATCAATCGATAACAAGTACATCCTCATGATCGGCTCCACTGTGCTCACAGCATTCAACGACAATGCCGCGATCACCTACCTTGCCTCACAAGCGCCAGGTCTCTCTATTGGAGCAAAGTACGCTATCCTAGCAGGTGCTGTTACTGGTGGAGGTCTCACGGTCATTGCCAACGCGCCTAACCCAGCGGGTCAGTCAATCCTCGGTAAGCATTTCAAGGGTGGTGTAGTGCCGTTCAAGCTGGTGAAAGCAGCCCTAATCCCAACGGTCATTATGGGAGCATGTTTCATGCTTATTCCATCCAAAGGTATGACTGTGGATCCTCTTGACGGTGTAGAACACCACGACGAGCATGCTGAAGACCAGCACGATGCTGAACATACTGATGCAGGCCTCAACACTCATCACGACGCTCACAGCGGTCTCCCTCACTAAAATCAATCTACAGGCCTCGACAATGTCGGGGCTTTTTTTTACCATCACATCATCATGTTTACAGGACTTGTCGAAACTACCGGCACCATCACTCACATCGAAAACCTTGGCGAGCAATCACGCTTCACCATTGCTATACCTTTCGCTAGTGAACTCGCACTCGGTGACTCTGTAGCCACCAATGGATGCTGTCTCACAGTCGCTGAATTTGATGATGATTCAGCCAAATTTGATCTCCTAGCTCAGACGCTCAAAGTCACCTCACTAGGTGAGCTAGAAGTGGGTTCTGTGGTCAACCTCGAGCGCGCTCTTAGAGCACACGACCGCCTCGGCGGACATTTTGTACAAGGCCACGTCGACGACACTGGCTCGATTCTCGATCTCTCCAAACACGGGCAGGACCATCGTTTCGAAGTCGCTCTCCCTGAATCAATTCACAAGTATTGCATCGATAAAGGCTCCATCGCTATCGATGGTATCTCACTTACAATCGCTGAACTCACAGACAGCAGTGCGGTCTTCTGGATCACACCGCACACTTTCGAGCACACACACTTACACGCTTGTCCCGTAGCCAAGCCAGTAAACCTCGAGGCTGACCTTCTGGCTAAGTACACCGAAAAATTACTCGCCAAATAGCTCCAAGCCTTTAGTGCTTTTTGTCGTATAACATGATTCTCATGATATGGATAGGTGCGAGTTTCTATTCGCTAGTGACCTCCGTGGCGGTGGTTTCCAACCGCCAAACCAAAATATATCAACTACGGACTAGGCGGTTAGAAACCACCGTCACACGACCTCTCCAACGGAGAAATCAAGGCATCGTTTAAGATTTTTTGAATTCTGTCAAAATTCTGATAACCCTGCATAAAATAAATACATTCGACTAGCTCAGATGCTAAACGAAATTATCCGGAGACAGTATGCCGAACGGGCCGGTCTTCAGCCCAGCCATTGTCGCCGTCATCTGCTTTCTTGCCCATGGCAGAGAATTCATCACTGGGAAGGAGAGATCTCTGGCTGTTCCTAACAACCTGTAGTCTGATTGGAAAAATGGCGTCGCCCAGCGTGTGGCACGTTGGTAAAAGGCGAGATGCTTTTTCCGCCTCTCGGAGTAACTCGTGAGCGCCTCGGGGAGATCTAACTCTCTTAGGCATTGCGCTAGGGTGCTAGCATCCACCAAGGCGAGGTTGACTCCTTGTCCCAATTGCGGGCTCAGAGCATGGGCAGCGTCTCCTAATATAGCCACATTGTTAGTGTGCCATTTTTTCATCACCACATCGTGGTAACTAGCGACAGACAAGTCATCGTGGCTGTTGATTTGCTGTAGAAATCCCTCTGCCTGCGGTGCGAGCTTGAGAACCGACTCCTTCCATTCATCGAGCGGGGTGTCACGCCATTGCTCGACTTTATCCATCCGTATCGACCAAAAGAGGCTTAGTAAATCGTGCTCGGTTCCAGTCGGCAGCAGCCCGCAGAGCTTATCGGTGGAACTGACCGGCTGCCACAGCTAATTAGAGTGAAAGGCCTCAGTGCGTTTCCCGATAAACCACAACGCCCCCCACGGGAATTGTCTATGCGAGTAGGGGAGACCTATTTGGTCACGCAGAGTCGAGCGCGATCCATCACAGACTAAAAGTAAATCAAATGGGCCATGGCCGTTAGCCTCTGTGTCGATCAGCTGATCGATATTTCCCTTCGTCTGAATTTTGGAGATTTCGGTCCCCCAGTGAAGACGAACACCAGCCTGAATGACGGCTTTCTCCAGATGCTCAAAAAGTGTGCAGCGGTGGGTCCCAGCCCCAGCGATGCCCTGGCAAAGTTCTCCGTAGTGAAGGTCTGGCATGGTCGCTCCACGGTCGTTGATGCAGTGGAGTTGGTTGATGACCGTCGTCATAGGCAATACATCATTGTATATCCCAAGCTCTTTGAGGACTGCTAGACCAGTCGGTTGCAGTAGAAATCCAGCGCCGATGGGGGAGTTTCTGGAGCCCTTTCAAATAGGCTCACGGCATGGCCATCGCGTGCCAGTAGAATAGCACTCGCGGCGCCGGCACTACCGAAGCCAACAATAGCGATACGAAGTGGCTTGCTTATCGCGTCACACTAATGAATTTCAGCCAGAGCTAATTTCAGCATCTCAGCATGAATCGTCTCGATCGATGGGCTGGAGTCGATGACCCTCGCGTAGGACTCATCTTTCACACTCAGAAAGACATCGCGGCAGAATTGAAGGGCATCGCGTTGTTCAAATTCGTTGGCCTCGTCGCCACGTGTGCCAATGCGTTCGAGCGCTTGGTCGACATCGAGATCGAGGATAAATAAAATATCGGGAGCTGGAGCGAAGGACTCATTCGTCTCGCGCAACTCAGCAACATCAAAGCCATTAGCACCTTGGTAGGCCATGGTGGAAAAGTAATACCGATCCAGCACCACATGCGTACCAGCCTCAAGAGCAGGAAGAATGACATCATTCACATGTTGCCTACGGTCTTTATGAAACATCTCGAGCTCTGCATCAGGAGAAAATCGGCCCTCAGTCATTGAAGCCCGGAGTATTTTTCCAAATGGTCCATCGGATGGCTCACGGTCCTGGAGGGCGTCCTCACCGATTGAGCGTAGCGCATCAGCTAGCATTTTGACCTGCGAGGACTTTCCTGTGCCGTCAATTCCTTCCACCACAATCAATAGCCCACGCTTCTTTTGCTCATCCATTGGATTGTTAGTACGAAAGCCAAGCTAGTGGCGCAAAACAAAAAAACTCCAACGTGAAAGAATCACGTTGGAGCTGTAAAAATGGGCACTGCGCGGACTTACTTGTCTGAACGAAGACGCGCCACGCTGTAGTCTGGATCGTCAGGAAGAACCTCGATATCTACCAAGGTGCCAGCACGCTTGATCATGTTGCGGCAGTCGGCCGAGAGATGACGCAGGTGCAGTGTCTTGCCAACCTTGCGGTAGCGCTCGGACATCGCATGGATGGCATCAATACCTGAGTGGTCACAGATGCGCGCCTTCTCAAAGTCGATTACTATGTTTTTGGAATCGCTCCTCGCTTTAAAATTCTCAACGAAGTCACTGACGGAGGCGAAGTAAATCATACCTTCGACCGCGTAAACTTTCTCATCGTCCGTGTCCTTGACCACATCAACTGTGACGTGCTGTGAGCTCTTCACTGCAAATGCGAGTGCTGAGACAATGATGCCGCAGAGCACTGCCAGTGCTAAGTTGTGTGAGAAAATGGTCACTAAGGTCACCACTAGGATCACGAAGATATCAGAGTTGGGAACCTTGCCGATTGTCTTGAAGGTCGACCACTCGAAGGTCGCAATAACAATCATGAACATCACACCCACAAGGGCGGCAATAGGAATCGCTAGGATGAATTTAGATCCGAATAGAATGAACGCTGCCAGCGAAAGCGCACCGACGATGCCTGATGTTCGGCCACGACCACCAGACTTCATGTTGAGAAGCGATTGACCAATAGTAGCACAACCACCCATGCCGCCGAAGAAGCCTGAAGCCATATTAGCAGCACCCTGAGCCAGACACTCACGGTTGGATTTACCTCGGCTGTCAGTGATCTCATCGATCAGTTGGAGAGTAAGTAATGACTCGATCAAACCGACAATCGCAATTGTGATAGAGATCGGCAGGATGCCTTTCCAGAAGGCCCAATCAAAAGTCACACCGCCGAACAGGCCTCCTTGAAAGGTTGGAAGGCCTGTATCAAAAGTCCGTGAGCCATCTTTAGAGAGAGTTTCCAAGACGTCAGCCACAGTACGTCCATCCACTACTCCGAAGTACGTGGCAAGACCCACTGCTAAAATAGCCATGAGTGAAGGAGGGACAGCCTTAGTGAGCTTAGGTAGGAACACGATGATAGCCATCGTAAGAACCACCAAACCAACCATCATTGCTAGTGACGATCCCTCAATCCACGAGCCATCCTTATTTTTAAAGAAGACTAACTGGCCCAGCGCGATCACTACCGCGAGGCCATTAACAAATCCCATCATAACCGGGTGGGGGACCAGTCGAATCAGCCGTCCCAGTTTGCACAGGCCAATAGTCGTCTGAATGATACCAGCCAGAATCAGCGCGATGAAGAGGTACTTGTAGTCCATCCCTTCGATCCCAGTAGCGGCGCCGAGCTGGTATGCCTGAGCAGCGACGATTGCGATAGCACCAGTGGCACCACAGATCATGCCTGGGCGGCCACCAAAAGCAGCTGTGATGAAGCCGACAAATACGGCTGACCAGAGGCCAATGATCGGGCTAACCCCCGCAATAAACGAAAAGGCAATAGCTCGGGGACAAGTACTAGAGAGACAGTGAATCCCGAAAGACAGTCGTCCTTCAGGTTGCCGCGTTTTTTTTTAAATTGAAACATAGAAAAACTTTGTGTGTGGACTGGCTGGACTAAAGAGAAAAACCCACACAAGCAACCCCGAACTCAGTAATCAACAGAATAGATCGACCCTACACCGCTTTAGACAGAATTATCAGAATTCCACTGGATTCACAAAACTCATCAGCTGATACCCACTAAAATGAACTAGGAATCCATGGCTCTATCGATGAGTAATTATGATTATTTACTCAATTCTGAAAAAGTTGGTTAATCCTGTCGAGCGCCGCAGCCACCGAGCACTCACATTTATTGGCTCTTCACGCGCTATGCATGACGTATGCCTACGCATCTCTCCAGTCTGCAAATTAAAGAGAATGGATCAAAATCTACCGCCATATAGCTTAGCGGTAGTTTTGTTCGATCTGATTCAACTCAAGTTGAAACCTAAGAATATTGAGTAATATCTAATATCCACCAATCTCTAGCAAACCCAATTCGTATATAGGAATTCTTCAGCCTTTATCTAGTTTGATCATGCGTAGCGCGTGAAGAGCCCATTTATTGTCGTATGGAGGAAATTTTACCGCAAATACAAGATTCAGCTTGCCATCGACAAATTATGGAAGTACCAAATCCCCGCTGCCTCTGGCTCCACTCCGGGGGTGGCACTTTTTTTACTTTTTTAATGCGCTCCCTTAGCTCAGCTGGATAGAGCAACGGATTTCTAATCCGTAGGTCACAGGTTCAAGTCCTGTAGGGAGTACCATTGATTCGCCCTTATACCGTATAGGTTTAGGGGCTTTTTTTCATGGTTTTCTTACTCTATAGCCGTGAGGCCGCTTCCAATTTATCACTAGGCTCGACTTATTGGCCAATAGAAATTGGTATTGAGAGTGTGGGTTGGGCGTCTCACACTTTCCATCGAAAAGGCGAATGGTTGGAGTGCCACGGAAAGGACTACCACCACTCCTCCGAAGCTACAATCTGGACACAAAAAACCCTGCGTAGAAGCAGGGTTTAAAGTGGTGGCCCATCTCGGATTCGAACCAAGGACACACGGATTTTCAATCCGTTGCTCTACCAACTGAGCTAATGGGCCACTTTGTAGTGATTACCGCTAGCAAACATTAGCTGCTTTGCGGTGCGCGTTGTGTAAGGGGTGGCGCTGGATTTGACAACCTAAAAGTGCTGTGAAAGTGTTCTTTTTTTCGCTGTGAGAATTACGGTAATGTCAGTATTTTTCGCGTGTCATTCACCTAGAGATGGTTGGAGAGGATTTCCAGAGTCATATGGATGCTCATGCTGAGACTCTTTTTCGAAATGAGGTCCATGTTGTCGGCAGAGGTATGCCACCATTTATTGGCGGAAAAATCACCGATGAGGTCGATTGTTGGGATATCTGCGATGACAATCATGGGGTAGTGGTCGTCGAGGAATGAGCCAGAACTTTTGCCAAAGTGGTTTTTGAGCTCAAGCTTGCTGCGTGCGGCATCATAGCTGCGTGCGAGTTTCTTAGGAGTGTCGGAGGGGATTTTGATGGTGAGGTTCTTGTGACCGATCATATCGAGCACGATACCGAACTGTGGTGCTTTCTTGTAGGGGCTGATGGCTTGCGCGACACTTGACTGAACGGCGCGTGAGTAATGGATGCTGCCGTAGAGTCCATCGACCTGAAATGCCATGTTAGGTCCGACCGCTTCTTCGCCATCGAAGAAAACGAGTTCGAGTTGTTTGGCTGCGGTTGGATGGTTTTTGTGCAGGTGCTCAGCGAGGGCCACGATGGTGGCAACACTGGACGCCGCGTCGTCGGCTCCGAGGAAGTTTGGCAGGATCTTAGAGTCAATATGGGCGGCTAGGACACCAGTGACACTGCGGCCCCATGGGTTTTGGCCAGGGTTTGGAGCGTAGCGGGCGATGACGTTAGAGAATTGAATTTCTCCTTTGGGTGTCATCTTTTTGAATTTCTGTTCGACGCTAGTCCAGCCGTGCTTTTTAAGTTCAGCGATGACATAGGCTCGGGATTGATCGAGTCCAGCGGATTCTGGCTGGCGGTGACCGAAACTAAGAATAGTTTCGGTGTGGGAATAGGCTTTGCGCGCTATCCTATCGGCAATTTCTTTTCCGCCGAGCTGAAGTGGGACACCTTGGCTGACACTTTGTGGGGAAGACGAACTGTCTTTGCAGCCACAGAGTAGGAGAGAAAGGAGGGAGAGTGCGAGAAAACGCGCTGGAATGAACATAGCTTTAAATTGAAATGAAAAGCGTGCTCGAGTGCTTAGACTCTCGATCATGCTTGTCGTGGATCGGTGAGAAGGTGGGCAAGCAGAGGGTTAGGGGAAGGGGATCAATGCGCGATTGATACTCCGAGGAGTTCGAGGATGCGATTGAGGTCAGCGTTGCCGCTGTATTCGATCTCGATCTTTCCTTTTTTACCGGTGTGGTGGAGGTTGACCTTGGTGGCGAAGTCCTTTTCTAACTGACATTGAACCTTCTTGATGATGGCGAGGTCGGCTGCTGAGGGGGCGTGTTTGTTAGGAATTGGCTCGGCTGGCGGATTGTTGAAGTCCTGAGCGAGCTTCTCAGCTGCGCGGACAGTGAGCTTCTTCTTGATGATGATTTCAGCGGTTTGGACTTGGGCGACTGGTTCTTTGATCGCTAGGACAGCCTTGGCGTGACCTACAGTGATTAGCCCTTTTGAGAGGAATACCTGAACTTCAGGGGTGAGGTCGAGCAGGCGCATAGCATTGGCTACGCTGGCACGGGACTTACCCACGCGCTCAGCAATTCTGTCCTGCTTCATTTTAAATTCCTTGGCGAGGCGGATGTAACCGGCTGCTTCTTCGATAGGATTGAGATCTTCACGCTGGAGGTTCTCGATGAGTGCCATTTCTAGCACGTCTTGGTCGTCTACCTTGCGGATGATGACTGGGACTTTCTTGAGGCCAAGTCTCTTGGACGCGCGCCAGCGGCGTTCGCCAGCAATAAGTTCTAATTTATTGCCAACAATCCGAGTGATGAGTGGCTGAATGATGCCGTGCTGACGAATAGAATCCATCAGGTCATCTAGCATGCTATCGGTGAAATGTTTACGTGGCTGAAGTGGTGAAGGGATGACAGAGCCAATGGTAACCATGCGAACATCATTATCGTGGGTGCCGGGAGCAGTGTCCTTTTTAGGAGCCGTCTTCTGGGAGATGGGAGATGGCGATTCCTGCTTGCTGATAAGCGCTCCGAGTCCTTTACCTAATGCCTTTTTTGCCATGAACTAGGAGCATAGATCTAGTGGTGGAGAGAATGCAAAGCTGAATTTCTAGAATTGAAGGTTTTTGTACGAGATAGCGCTAGAAGTGCCGTATAAGGTGAATTTCTACTCGATGTCGCGCTCGTAGGCTTGACGTGAGGGCCATTGCAAGGAATCAATACCGTAGTTCTATGATAAAACGATTCCTTTTAGTCTACTTTAGCCTTGTGGCGAGCCTGCATGCCCAGCAGCTCTTCGGTGGTGAGTTCGCCCTCAATGAAGCCTCGCGCCAGTCGGTACAAGAATCAGTCCAGAAGATGGGCAACGAAGTGCTGAAGTCAAATTTCCGCTTTGCCGTCGATAAGATGTATCCACGCTGGAAGATACTTCAGGCAAAGCAATTAGGGAGTGAAGTCAAATTATTAGAGGCATTCAATAACGCGGGTGCTCAGATGCAAGAGGCAGGGGTCACGCTCAATTCCTTTGTGGCTGACCCACCATTGAAGGCGTACCGAGTGCATCCTAAAATGAAGGCTGGCCGAAGCGAGATTCGTTCGTCCGAGGATGTAACCTACGAGTTATTAGTTTTTGTGCCAACCAAGATGAAGATGACGTTTTTATTAAAAAATCAGCCCAAGCTTAGTTTTTTACGTGAGAGTTTCCAGATAGCAATTGCGAAGGAGGGGACCAACGAGTGGACATTTCTCGATGGGGCCACTATCAGTGTGAAAGACCTCCGCAGTCTTTTTCCGCTGCTGCCGCACAACCTCGAGTTGCCGAAGAAGGTTGACACTGAAATCAAGTAAATTTTGTAGAGGTGAGAGATGTCTAAAAAAGAGAAAAAGGAGAAAAAGAAGGAAAAGCGCTACGACCATCTAAAGAAGATGGCTCGTATCACGCGCTTGATGAAGGAAATGTATGAGCGCGGCCAGAGCAAACTCTGCGATGTGCGCAATTCTGAGATTCACGGTCGCGGAGTCTATGCTGCAGCAGATATTGCCAATGAGACTCAAATTATTGAATACATCGGCGAGTATGTCGACAAAGACGAAAGTGAAAAGCGAGCTTGGGATCAGGCGGCCGTGGCAGAAGAAACTGGCGATGCCGCGGTGTATATTTTCACCCTTGATAAGAAGTGGGACATCGATGGCGATGTGCCATGGAACGATGCACGATTGATCAACCATTCCTGTGAGCCCAATTGCGAGGCTTGGATCGAAGATGACCAAATTTTCATCTACTCACTACGTGACATTAAAGACGGTGAGGAGCTTACCTTCGATTACGGATCGATATCGAATGTTATCAAGATCATCCGTGTCTCTGTGGCCGCCCATGCTGTGTCGGCTACATTGTGAGCCGCGAGCAATGGCCAAAACTTAAAGAGAAGCTGGAAGGCCAAGAAGAAACCGAGAGCGAGCAGGAGCTTCAGCAACAGATAGAAGCGTAGGGAAGTGCTGAAGCTTTGCGATTTTTTGTTAGTGTCGAAGGTCGAAAGTGTGGTTAGCAGAGTCTGGTGACTTTGACTTTTTGAATCGCGCCCACGCGCTCTAGCTGGGCCTTTCTCGAGCCTAATAGACCCTGATCACCCCGTCTGAGTCGCAGCACATTCGGGTTTCGGGAGAGCGCTAGCATATCTAGCAAATGCGCACCCGTGCCTGTTGATGAATAACTTCATACTGTCACTATTATACGAATCATGTTGCTAGCTAGATGAAGCACGGGGTGCCGAGAGTCGGCACTGTTTTTACGTGTTACGTCTATTCCGATGGATGAAACCTTGGATGATGAAGCGATTTTTCACCACGAAATAGGCGAAATGCTAGAAAGTATAAAATTCCTCATTCTCAATTGGAGCAAAGCGACCTCTACCACGAATCGCACGAAATTTCACGAATGGTGTTGCTCGATAGATGAAGTTTTCGGACTCAATTTCTGAACGCTTTCCAATTTCATCGTAGGAGGAGTAGCTATTATGTAGTAGCAAGCATCGCGAAGCTCCAAATAAATCTATATAAATCAGTGTGATCTGTGGTGAAAACTCGCTCCATTGTCCTAGCTCGGAACACTAAAATCTGAACACTGAAACCTTAAATAGCGCTCTGCGCCTCCGCCGTTTTCTTCATCTCCTTGAGCCGGAGTTGGCCGCAGGCGGCGTCGATGTCGTGGCCTTTTTCCAGGCGCATGGTGGTCATCACACCGAGGTTTTTGACGGTGTCGCGGAAGAGTTTGCAGTGCTCGTCGGATGGGCGCTCCCACTCGAGCCCTTCAACAGTGTTGTAGGGGATGAGGTTGACGAAGCCGCCGAGCTTGTTGGCTTTCTCCGCAAGGATAGTTGCTTGCTCCAGGTCGTCGTTAATACCTTTGATGAGAATGTACTCGAGCGTGATGCGCTGGTTGTTCTTTTCTTTGAAGTCGTGTAGCGACTCGAACAGTTCGTCGATATTCCACTTCGAGTTGACAGGCATGATTTTGTTTCGGACCTCGTCGGTCGCACCATGAAGGGAGATAGCGAGTGAGACTTGGTTCTCACGCTCGGCGAGCTTGTAGAGCATCGGGACTAGGCCAGACGTAGAGACCGTGACCGAGCGTGGTGCCAGATTGAGCGCCCAATGGCCGGTGATGATATCGAGCGCTGGATCGAGATTCTTGAAATTAGCGAGCGGTTCGCCCATGCCCATGAATACGACATTGGTAATCGTTTTTCCGGAGTGCTCGGAGATCGCGATCAATTGGCTGATGATTTCAGCTGTGCTGAGGTTGCGGGTGAGTCCGTCGAGGCCAGAGGCGCAGAATTTGCAGCCATAGGCGCAGCCGACTTGCGAGGAGACACAGACGGTCATGCGGTCGGATCGATCTCCATTAGCTGCCTGGGTGGCAGGGATCAGCACTGATTCTATGTAGCGGCCGTCGCGGAGTTGAAAGAGGTACTTGCGCGTGGTGTCCTCAGAGCCTTGGACCTTGATGATCTTTGGTAGCTCAATCGAGAAATGCTCAGCAAGCAGGGCACGGTAGCGCTCGGTGATCGAGTCGATGAGTGAAAAATCACGGACATCACGGCGGTAGACGGCATCCAGCACTTCGCCGGCATGGTAGGTGGAACCTCCGTGCTCGGTGAAAAATGTGCTAAGCCCTTCTTTGGTGATTCCTAAAATGCTCTGTTTCTCGCTCACAGCTGCATTGCATGCACAGTCAGAGGTCCTTGGTCAAGAGTCATTGGGCTAGAACGAGCGATCTTGGGATTGAGTTTTTAGTGTTCAGTCGGCAGTTTTCAGAGCCAGTACGATGAAAAGTAGGTAACGCGAAAATATGAATTTTTGGAATACCGTGACTAGACACCGCTCAGCTGTAGGCTCGGCCAGAGCTGGACGAAAGCTATCGTTTGTAAGCTTACCACGAGAGTCGCGAACATTTACTAATCTAGATGTGTTGGAGTAACTATGATTCACAGTAAATGATTCATTGGAGCGTAGCGGCTCTCAAGCTCGAGCAAGATTTGTTTGTTGGAGAGCCCGCCGGCGTAGCCAGTGAGTGTGCCATTTTTCCCAGTGACTCGGTGGCAGGGGACAAAGATCGAAAGCGGGTTGCGTCCATTGGCCGCTCCCACAGCACGGACTGCTTTAGGATTGTTAATGCGTTCAGCAATCGTGCTGTAATTGACTATTTCTCCATAGGGGATCTGAGAAAGCGCATCCCAGACCTTGAGTTGAAATGGAGTTCCCTCAGGTGAGAGAGCAGTGGTGAAGGATTTACGTGAGCCAGCGAAGTACTCAGCTAATTGCGTGGTCGCTTTGAGCAAAATGGGGTGTCGTGGGTTTTCAATCCATTCAGCTGACGTGGTGCCCTGTTGGTTCACATGGTCGAGAGCTATCAAACCTTCGTTCCAGGCGCGGAGCCGGATCTTACCAATCGGACAGTCAAAGTAGCTGAAGTAAATCTGCATAGCTTTTTATACCATAAAGCTCGAAATAATCAGAGCTGAATTGGGTAGTGCTAGGATCGGCTGGTATCTTGTGGTCTAATTGTTTTATCACTTGCTGATTAGAGTAAGTGTGCGATGATTTTTCATGCTGCATGTAGGACTTATTTTTCCACATCAATTATTTGAAAATCACCCAGTCATTGAGGGAGTAAATAGTTGTTTTTTTATCGATGAACCCTTGCTCTATTGGGGGGAAGGAAAGTGGCCGGTAGTTCCACACGCTAAACGCATTTTATTACTCAAGGCGGCTGGCCTAGCATTTTCTGAGTCGCTTCAAAAGTCTGGCAAGCGAGTGGAAAATCTACCTAGCCTTGATGCCATTCCCGATTCGGTTAAGTCTGTTCTAGTATGCCGAGTTGTCGACGATATGCTAGAGCGGAAGCTTATAGAGTGGGCGAGTAGCCGTGGAATTACGATCGAGTGGCTCGATTCTCCATGCTTCGTCACCCCCAGTGAGTGGCGCGAAAACTTTTTTAGTAATGGCAAGAAGCCGTTCATGAAAACATTCTACGAAGCTCAGCGCAGGAGGATGAATATTATGATTGATGCTGAGGGGAAGCCCGAGGGCGGGAAGTGGAGTTACGATGCGGATAATCGCAAGAAGCTGCCCAAGAAGGTCGCAGTCCCCGAGCCGCCCGCTGCAATCGCTGATGCTATTGAGATAAATCATCTAGCAGCTGCAAAATATTGGATGGAAGGTTCTGGTTCTGTGACTGGTGATACTGAAGGATTCCGTTACCCGATTACTCATTCAGCGGCATCTCAATGGCTCGATGATTTCCTAAAGCTACGGTTTCTTGACTTTGGCACCTACGAGGATGCTCTCAGCACTCGGGGGGATTTCCTCTACCACAGTGTGCTCACTCCAATGCTAAATATCGGATTGCTCACTCCTCAGCAGGTCGTAGAGCGCTGCATTAATTACGCTAAAGTTCATGCAGTACCGCTCAACGATCTAGAGGGATTCGTCAGGCAAATCATCGGCTGGCGAGAGTTTGTCGCTATCATGTACTTACGCCACGGTCGGGAAATGCGGGTCCAGAATTTTTGGCAATGCAAGGAACCAATGCCTGCGTCCATTTTGAACTGGCGCACCGGCATCGAGCCGGTCGACTATGTGTTAGATAAAGTCCAACGTGAGGGCTACGCTCATCACATTGAGCGATTGATGGTGTTAGGTAACTTTATGTTGTTGCTACGTATTCACCCAGACGCTGTCTACCGCTGGTTCATGGACATGTTTGTTGACGCCTATGATTGGGTGATGGTTCCAAACCTATATGGAATGAGCCAGTTCAGTGATGGTGGCACGATGGTGACCAAGCCTTATATCTCGGGGTCCAATTATATTCTGAAAATGTCCGATTTCAAGAAAGGCGAATGGTGTGCGGTTTGGGACGCGCTCTATTGGAGCTTTATCGACGACTATCGCAGCTTTTTTGAAGGCCAATACCGGATGCGCATGATGGTCAGCCACCTCGATAGAATGGGGGTAGAAAAGCTCGCAACCCACCATGCTCTGGCAAAAGAATTTAGAGAATCTATGCGCATGGGTAAGACTTGGGGAGCCATGCTCTAGTGAAATATGAAACGATTAGTAAGCGGTGCACTTAGTTTGGTTTAAGCGGGATCTACGAGTAGATGACCATTGCTTGTTGGCTGAAGTCGGCCGTGCCTGTAGGGCAGGTGAACAGATGCTCGGCGTCTATGTCTACGAACCTATTGTCTACCAAGCTGATGACTTTGATGTCTGCCACCTCTATTTCATCAATGAAAGTCTAGTAGAACTTCGTGAATCACTACGCAAAATTGGTGGCGAATTACTCATCCTCCATGGTGAAATTTTGCGAGTATTTGAGCAAGTACGCCGCCACTTTGGTGTGAGCAAGCTCTGGAGCCATGAAGAAAATGGTAACTCTGTCACATTCGACCGTGACCTCCGTGTCGATCAATGGGTCAAAAAAAATGGAATTCAATGGGTCGAGAAGCCACAAAACGGTGTCATTCGCCGGCTGAAAAATCGCGACGGTTGGGCCACATTGTGAATAAACGTATGTTGTTAGAGGTCGTTGATCCGCCAGCTCTTCTTGTGTCGCCAGCTTCACGGTTTTGTGGTGAGGTTTTAGCCGCCGCCGAACTAAAACTCAATGATCGGCCGATGGTGGACCGTCAGCGGGGCGGCAGTGAGCAAGCATGGCAATGTTTTGAGAGCTTTATTGGTGGACGCGGTGAGAGTTACCGATCTGCCATGAGCAGCCCAGTTACTGCCTATGAAGCCTGCAGCCGACTGAGTCCATATTTAGCATTCGGTAATATTTCGGTTAAGCAAGTATTCCAAAGGGTGTGTATGATGCAGCTTGCCATCAAAAATAGCGAGGCACCACGTGGTACTTTCACTCAATGGCGAGCGAGTCTGAAATCATTCCAATCGAGGCTTCGTTGGCATTGTCATTTCATCCAAAAGATGGAAGACCAGCCAGATATAGATACCGTAAACATTGCTCGCAGCTATGATGGGATTCGCGGTGAAGATGCAGCTAAGTTAGAAGCTTGGCAAGACGGTAAGACTGGTTATCCGCTGATAGATGCTTGTATGCGGGCTCTGCGAGCAACCGGCTGGCTTAATTTCCGGATGCGAGCGATGGTGATGTCCTTTGCTAGCTACCATCTATGGATTGATTGGCGAGCAAGCGGCTTGGTTCTCGCGCGCTATTTTGTCGATTACGAACCCGGCATTCATTGGAGCCAAGTGCAGATGCAGAGTGGCACCACAGGCATCAATAGTGTGCGAGTTTATAGCCCAATCAAGCAGGTTACGGATCAAGACCCAGACGGAACGTTTATTCGTAAATGGGTTCCCGAGCTAGCAAATGTTCCCAGTGCTTACCTTGCTGAGCCACATACGATGCCAGTCATGGAGCAAACCTTTGCCGGCTGTCGGATTGGAGACGACTACCCAGAGCCGATCGTAAATCACACCGAGGCATACCGATTGGCTCGTGATAAAATCCATTCTATACGTAAATCTAACGATGCCAGAATTGAAGCCACTGCTGTGTACCGCAAGCACGGTAGTCGCAGGAAAAAAAGATGATTTTTTGATAATAGCTGAAAACGAATCAGCTGCCAAGAGGGGGGATCGGCAGCCATTTCGTAAGTGATAGTCGTAGCTGATTGCCTAGTTAGCTATGCTGGCTAGAATCATTTTTTGCAGCTTATCCTTGAGAGCGAGCCTGTCGTGCTTGCGCTGATTGGTGTAATCGTCGCTCGGAGTCTCGATATTCTCCTCGATACGGTGCATCTCCTTGTCCACCTGGTGGTACTCGTCGAACAGGCGAGCAAAGTGGGCGTTGCTCACTTTAAGGTCATGGATTGTGTCTTTGTGCTCTGGAAGTTCGTGGATGAGGTCGTGTTTTTGTATTGTCATAATTTTGATAGTTAAATCATCTAAAGTAATAGCGGAGCACGGCTCAAATAGCTTAGCGTATCTTGCCAATGTTTGGCCAAAATATGCCGCGCTTAGGTAATCTGCTACGTCCTCAGATATTCTGCCGCGAAAGACGCGAAAGTTTCAAAAGTAGGATGAAGCGACTTCCGACCAAGAATTGCGCTGATTAGACAGCTTTCCCGTTGCAGTGCTGTTTTAACCGCGCAAAGTGCGTAATTTTTCTTGTACGATGAAGCTGTTTTATACCACTGATTACTCAGATTTCACAAACTAGTGTGATAGGGTATTGATAGGTAGGGACGTTCCTACCAACAACGTCCGAGTGGGTGGATCTTGTAAAGCTCCTGCGGACAGAGTTTACCCATTATTCACCTACCCAGAGTGAGGCAGTTCCACCAAGAATGGCACTAATCCCACGGATAAATTGATCTGGAGTGCGGTGGCTTGACACCGCTCTGCGGCAGGCTCGGCTTGACGAGCGAGGGGGGGAGTGGACTGCGGGTGTAGATATTCTACCGCGAAAGACGCGAAAGTTTCGAAAAATGGCCAGCAGGGTGAAGCTATTCTACCACGAATGACACGAATGACACGAATGACACGAATGACACGAATCTCACGAATCTCACGAATGACACGAATCTCACGATAAGCTTGTGAGGATAGCGAGGCTTTAGAATGGATTTTCTGAAATCTGAACACGTCGTCCAGTTTCATCGTTCTGGCCCAATGACCAATGACTCCTGACTATTGACCGCCCGCAGGGCTCACTGAACACGTCGTCCAGTTTCATCCTACGAGGTCTCATCGTTCTGGCCCATTGACTAATGACTCGTGACCAATGACCGCCCGCAGGGCCCTCTGAATTCATAATTCCACGAAGCGACCCTGTGCAACTTTTCGATGCGTGTGTGGTTCAAGTTACTATGAAGCATCTGTTATTTTTACTTGCGATCTCGATCCCGACTTTGAGTGGGGCGGCACAGCCGAATATCATTTTCCTGCTGTCCGATGACCAACACTGGAATGAGACCTCGGTGCAGATGCATCCAGAGTATGCTAACTCTAAGAACTCGGACTACCAAACTCCCCACCTCGAGGCTCTGGCATCTGAGGGGATGCGGTTTTCAGCAGCCTACGCACCCGCACCCGTTTGCTCACCCACCCGTGCGAGCATCCAGACTGGATTGAGCCCTGCCACTTTACATTGGTGCAAGGCCGGCCCCCCAGTTTCGGCATCGGGGAATTATAAATTACTCCCACCAAGCTCTAGAAAGTCGCTAGAGAAGGAACAAACATTTGCTGGATTTCTTCAACAAGCTGGCTACGCGACAGCGCACTTTGGCAAGTGGCACATCGGTGGCGGTGGGCCAGAAAGCCGTGGCTACGATGTGAGTGATGGCGACATCGGCAATGAGGCAGCCGTGAAATTTAAAGACTCCAACCCCGTCGATATCGTAGGCATGACGACACGCGCTGGGGAGTTTATGCAGCAACAGGTGATGTCAAAAAAGCCATTCTACCTACAGATGTCCTACCTCGCATTGCACCAACCAGGAAATGCTTCGAAGAAGAATATTGCTAGATTCACCAAGATGCACCCAGAGATGAAGCAACGCAGTGTCCAGAGGATGGCTCTCACTGCGGATCTCGATGACGGCGTGGGGGCGTTGTTGGATAAAATAAAGAAACTTAAGATCGAGAACGACACCTATGTGATTTACATGTCCGACAATGGAGCCGGCGGTAGGGGCAATGCACTCATCAAAGGAGGCAAAGGAAGCTTGGATGAAGGGGGGACGCGGGCTGTATTTATTGTGAGAGGACCAGGGGTCCCTGAAAATTCTTGGTCACACCAACGAGTCGTCGGCTATGACCTGTTTCCTACATTTTGCAGTCTAGCTGGCGTCAAAGGCGCATTGCCTAGCAACCTAGAAGGTGGGGATCTAACTAAACTTTTTAAAGGGAAGCAAACATCGGTCGAACGCTCACAGCCAGGATTACTATTCCACTTCCCGCATTATCAAACCTCGACACCCGTGAGCGCTCTCTACCACGATGACTACAAGCTAGTTCGTGACTATGAATCCGGATTAGACCATCTCTTCGCGATCACCACCGATATAGCTGAAAAGAACGACCTTAGCGCAGCGAAACCACAGATCTTGCAGTTGATGCAGAAGATGCTCAGCCAGCAACTCACATCAACCAATGCCACCATCCCTCAAAAGAATCCAAACTACGACCCCAGCAAACCAACGACAGCAATCAAAAGAGGCAAGCCAAGAAGGAGAAAGTAGGAAGTAGGAAGTGAGGAAGTGACCTCTACCGCGAAAAACGCGAAAGTTCCGTAAGATTGCCAGAACGATGAAGCGGTTTTAGCGCAGATCTCTCAAATTTCTCAAATTTCGCGAATGGCTTGATCTGGAGTGCGTGTGGCTCGACACCGCTCTGTGGCTGGCTCGGCTCGACGAGCGCGGGTCGTGTGCTGCGAGACAGTTACCCTACCGCGAAAGACGCGAAAATTTCAAAAAGATGGCCAGCAGGATGAAACGGTTTTCACCACGAATCCCACTAATCTTACCAATGGATTTTCTGAAATCTGAAATCTGAACGCTGAACGCTGAACGCTGAACACGTAAATTCTTAATCGAAGCATTTTATAGAATGCTCAGCGAGTTGTTCCTTAGGAGCGCCGAGCCCTAGCTCGGCTAATTGTCCTTCCTCATTCTCATCATTTCAGCCAATACTTGAGCATCAAATATCAGTTAACATTCTAATAGTTAGGCGGATATTGTAAGAGGATTATTAGAGTTGAGGATTATTAGAGTTGAGGATTATTAGAGTTGAGGAGGTTGGAGAAAGGGGAAAGGGGAAAAGGCGCTTCGTTAAGGCGATTTACCGAGTTCTCCAACGGAGAAAAACATACAAGCCTAGGGAAAAGGCAGAGCCTGCATCCCTAGGTTAATCGCAAAAAAAACGTATGTTGGCTGAAGGCCAACTTCAATGCGTCTGTGATCGTACTAACACATTGTGGTGAAAGTCAGCAAATGAAGCGAGTGTAGAAAGCACATTAGTCGATGGTAACTGGTCACCGTGAAGGGTGCGATCTGTGGGTAACACTGGCAGTCATATACGGACTCAGGATCAGACCTCTAGTAGCTCCATTGTTAATTCCTAACTGGAGCGAGGCGCGTAGAAGAGCGCTTCCAGCCTCTTTGCTCTAGGCCAGATAATGAAGCGAGTTCCCACCACAGAATTCACAAAATTTACAGAATTGGTTTATGAGTCGTAAGACTTTAGCCCTTAAAACATCTGTGCTAATCAGTGGAATCTGTGGTGGGCTACATTTTTAGTTTTCCGAGCCAGCACGATGAAGCGAGTGCTGAGCGCGGCTTACGCGTTTCTAATCACAAATCTTAAATTACAAATATCAAATGGAGTGTAGCCACTCTTACGATGAAACCTTTCTACCGCGAAAAAGACGAAAGCATAAAAATTCCTAATTCTTAATTGGCGCAAAGCTCCCCGTGCCTCTGCATTTAGGGAATTGGGCGCAGCCCCAGAAGCGGTTGCCTGCGTGAGTTCCTTTATTGGCGATGTGTTCAACCATCGGTTGAGCGCATTTGGGACAGGATGGGGGAGAGGTGTTGGTGCCCTGCGTTTGTGGCGCGACAGGAATCGCGGGAGGTGCTTTTGGTGCTGGATTCTGTCGCTTCCTCAGTTGTTGGACGTGGTTTTTTGCGACCACGCGTTTGTTGTCGATGGTGGCAAGTGGTTCTAGTGTGCTCAGGCAGCTCTGCACTTCATCAGCTGTGAGCAGAGCGCTTTGGTGTTTCTTGATGAAGCGAATCAAGCCGCGCGTCATCACGTTCGCTGGGAGGTCAGTTTTGAAAGTGCAGTTGCCGATGAAGAAGATCAGATTGTGAAAGGCTGATTTATCCAGCTCTAGCAATTTTACCAATGCATTGATGTGTAGAGCATTTTGATGCAGCGGGTTCTGGAACTTGTGCTTCACCTTGTAGATAAGCTGAGTCCATTGTCTTTGCTTCTCACCGCCAAAGACCCAGCCTTTGTAGTTCTTTGTCTCGATCACAAATAGCCCAAAGCGCGACACCACAAGGTGATCGACCTGCGCCGTCCCTTTGCCATCTGGTCGCGGCAAGTAGAGATCATGGAAAACGTGGTACTACTCGGGGTTGAGTTTTTTGAGACCACGCTCGACAACCTTCTCACCGAACCAGCCTTTGATATTTGGGAGGCGACAGATTTTGAGGGTGAGAATGAATAGTCCAGCAAGCGTGAGGATTTGCCAGTGGGAGGTAAGGTAATCAGTAATGATTGAATCTAGGTTCATGGTGGAGAAGCTTCGAAGATGTCGTGGATCCAGTGGGCGAATGAATTCTGCTAGCTCAGACCTGTAGCTATTTTTGCTTCATGAAAGAAGTTGTGGCTAACAGGGCAGTCTAGTTCGTAAATAATTGAAATAGGTCGATCTCCGTGAGCGCTGATAAATTGTGTCGATCCAAGAAAGGTGAAAGGGCTTGTGAGCTTACCTTCAGTTTTACGTATCCGAGCAAGGACTAGAATTGTATATCCGCGTCTTTTCTGGTGAATGTAATTTTGACCAGTAGGACTATGTTGGCTTGTACTCGATTGGCTTTCCCAATGAAGAGTTGTTCTTGAACTGAGATAATCTCGATACATGGTGCTCTCGGAAAATAATTTCTCATTTTTCTCAAAAGTGACGAAATGGAGGTAAGTTTTCGAATCTTCAATATGAACTACGCCTGTGCCGGTCGGTCCAGATGTGACTACGTCGGCTCTACCGAATGCTGCCGTGACTTCACGCATAGTGTAGTTTGCGTGAAGACGTAATCTGTGAGTTTCTGGGGGCTTCTCAAGCTTAGTGGGAAGCTGCTGAGTTCTGGCGTATCCAAGGATTTCTAGAAGGTCGCTGCTGTAGCGTAAATTGGAGCGAAGCTGTTTAAATGCTTGTAAGTAAGATTTGAATCCGAGGTCTGCACCTTTTTTATTCCATAATAAATAGTAAGCTGAGGCTGTGTATTTACTGCCTATGAGAAGTTGTTTGAGGCTGGTCTCATCGGCCTCGATCAAGCGTATGAGAAAATTAAGATATTCAGGGTCATTAGTCATGCTAGCTCTAGCTAGAGAGTTCAATTCTGGTGATTTACCCTCGTAGAATGGAACAGTTGTCAGCTTAGCTAGCTCTTTCCACGAACTCCACGATCGCTTTGTAAGGAGCTCGGCAGGAGACTCTTTTGTAGCTTGAATGAATTCAGTGAAACTCGGAGGAGTCGAGTATGCTGAAAACGCATCAATGATCCGATTATCTATATTTTTATATGTCTGTCGGATGTTGTTCAGAATGGTCTCTTTCGCGGTTTTTTCAAAGCTGATGTAACAGCCGGCGGGAAGGTGAGGGAAACCTTGTGTGATCTCTTTTTGTAAATTGTGCCTCTTTCCCGGAAGTAATGATTTTAGGCGGAGGTCGAAGCGAAAGTTTTTGTGAGCTGCACCGACAAAATCGAGGACGATTAGTTGGTCTTTATCGTCGTAGTTTCTTAAGCCTCGACCTAATTGTTGTTGGTAGATGACATGGCTTTCCGTTGGTCGCAGGAACAAAATTCCATTCACAGCTGGGATGTCTATTCCTTCGTTGAATAGATCGACTGTGAAGATGAAGTTGATTTCACCATTGGTTAGACGGTGACGGGCGTTGTCTCTTACCTCTGCTGGGGTGTTCGCATCTAGTGCTATAGCAGGAATGTTTGCCGAGTTGAATTCATTTGCTAGTTCGTGTGCGTGCTCTTGGCTAACGCAGAACCCAATTGCTTTGACTTGTTCACGATCAAAATCGTTGGGATCTAGCGGAGCTGGAAAGTATTCTACTATTTTTTTAATAATCAGTTCAATACGGGCTCTGTTGCCTGTAATAATCTTAGATAGCTCGGCTGAATCATATTTGCCTTGGCGCCATGATAAACGAGAGAAGTCTACAGTGTGATCGCTTACGGCGTAGTAGTGAAATGGGCAGAGGAGTTTTTGCTCAAGTGCGTCGGGCAAGCGAATCTCGGAGGCTAGTGGGGTATCGAAATCTTCAGCAATAGAAGATCCATCAGTTCTTTCAGGGGTGGCAGTCAGTCCCAATAGTATTTTAGGTGATAGTTTGGTGAGGATTTCTTTATAGCTAGCAGCCTTTCCATGATGGGCCTCATCGAGAATGACGATGTCCCAACGATCCTCCGAAAAGCGGGAGGTGAGTTGACGTGAATTGAAGCTGGAAACTGAACAAAATAAGTGGTCGTAGTTTTCAGGAACTTTTCCACCGTAGAGCTCATCTCCGAAGTTTCCATCAGAGAGTACATGGCGGAATGAATCACGCGCTTGTCGGAGAATTTCCTTACGATGCGCAAGAAACAGTAGTTTAGGCCTTTTTCCTAATTGTAGAGGGAGACGTTTGTAGTCAAAGGCTGCAATCATCGTCTTACCTGTTCCAGTAGCTGCTACAACAAGGTTTCGGAAATGCTCTCTATCTTCTCTAGCTTCATGCAATTCACTGAGGACGATTTTTTGATGTTCGTGTGGCCTTAGTTCAAATGGAGTTAGATTGATTCCCTCTGATGGAGTATACCTTTCAGATTTTGTGGATTTTACGAGATATTCGAAATCGCCTTCTGAGTAAGAGCTAAATGAAGCGGCTTCCCAGTAGCTTTCAAATTGTGCCTCGCAGCGTCTGAAAAGATCGGGTAGTTCGGGCTTGGGCAGTTTAACTGTCCACTCGAGTCCACTTGTCATGGCTGCATGGGATAGATTAGCTGAACCGATGTAGGCACAAGATAGTCCGCTGTTGCGATGGATGAAGTACGCTTTTGCGTGCAGTCTAGAGTGCTTGGTGTCGTAGCTGATTTTTATTTCAGTATTGGGTAACTGCGCTAATTTTTGGATTGCGGCTGGGTCGGATGCTCCTAAGTATTAACCC
>NZ_MQWA01000001.1:3679779-3936975 GCF_002954445.1 Rubritalea profundi | reverse complement strand
CAGGTTAATAAGTAGTTGTAATGACACGCAGTTTTCCTCCTCGTGCCGTGAATCGGTCAAGAGATGGGTAGAGGAGGTTGATGCCAGCTGATTTTATAAATGAAACTAGTAGGTCAACTCGATCGGCGCTTTCAAGTTCTAACTCAAGTTCCTTACCTAGCTGTGGGCTTCCTGATGCACCTGTAAATAGGGAAGGAAAAGTAAGCGGAGTTGAAGGCCGTTCGATGTTACTTTCTCCGATTGAGTGGATTTCAGTCAGTAGATTGTCAGCTGTATTCTGATAGGTTAAATCTTGCAGAAAGCTGAGAGAATCATCATATTCACCAATAGTTTGGAGTATACGATTAGCTAAGAGGTAGATATTTTTCGAGTCCTTACCTTTACCTAGTGTTTTGAGGGCTCTTTGAATGTGCTCGCTCAGTGAGCGAGTAAGGAAATCACCAGCAAGGCTTGGATCGATTTCACTTATTCGAGCAATATGATTTTTAGCGTCGAGGTTATCAAGTCGGCGCTGTAACTCCGATGTTAGGAGGTTCTCATATATACCTTTAGGGAGCAGATCCGACATGATTTCAAGCTGCCAGGTCTCTAACTGGAATCAACCCAAAATGATACTTATAGTCCGTGGACGAATATTGGAGGCTACGGTAGATTTCTCAGATGGAAGAAGAGCGAATCAATCTTTATGTAACGAAGAGCCAGCTAGATTTGATATTGGAAAGTACATTATGCTCTAGTTATTCATGGAAGCGGACTCACGACGCTTTCATGAAGGGGGACGACGATGCGTCGGACGTGGAGGAATGCACGACAGAATGTGAGGCTGAATTTATGCAGGAGGGGTATGAGAAGCTCTGTGAAGAGCTTCGGGAGAGAGTCGAGGAAATTGGCGTGAATGAAATCGAAGTCGTGGCATCGGATTATGTCGGGAGGGCGAATCTGACACTCGAGATCATCAAGCTGACAAGAGGGGGAAGTGAGAGGATTGTCTGCGTCTATAACTGCAGAGGGCTGGATTACTATTTCTTCCCGAACCTATGGGAGATGATTCAGTTCTTCGACGAAGGCAAGGAGCCGGAGCACGTGTTCGCATCGGATCGGGAGCTGGATGGGTTTCTAAGATTTTGCTGAGGTTTCTCTAAGAGAAAAGCCCTAAAACTCTAGTAGATATTTGAAAGTCTCCGCCTAACCATTAGAATTTTAAGCGATAGTGACGCGGTTGTTATGGATTAGAATGATGGTGAGCCGTGGGAGATAAACCGAGCTGGGGCACGGTGTTGCTGAGGGGGGGGAGGTGTTTGGTTGGTGGCCTGCCACCTGAGTCGAGCCTCAGCCAACCACAGAGCGGTGTCGAGCCACGCGCAGTCCAGAGTGGAGAGTGGGCCCTGCGGGCGGTCATTGGTCAGTCTTCAGTCTTCAGTGTTCAGTTGGCAGTGTTCTGTTTTCAGAGCTGGGTTGATGAAACCTTGTGCGGAATTGATCTACTTTAGATGCAAGGTTCTGGACTACCATTCGAGATTAAAGAGGCTGGAAGCGCTCTTCTACGGCTCAAGCGCGTTGCGCTGCAGTTATTCATGGAAGCGGACTCACGACGCTTTCATGAAGGGGGACGACGATGCGTCGGACGTGGAGGAATGCACGACAGAATGTGAGGCGGAGTTTATGCAGGCGGGGTATGAGAAGCTCTGTGAAGAGCTTCGGGAGAGAGTCGAGGAAATTGGCGTGAAGGAGAGCCTGCGGGCGGTCATTGGTCACGAGTCAGTGGTCAATGGGCCAGCTAGATGGAACATTGAGACGTGTTCGGATCGGGAGTTGGATGGGTTTCTAAGATTTTGCTGAGTTTTTTCTAAGAGAAAACGCTAAAACTCTAGTAGATATTTGAAAAGTCTCCGCCTAACTGCTAGAATGTTAATCGATAGTGATCGTCGGTATATTGGCTAGAATGATGGGGGAGGAAGTGTTCAGTTGGCAGTGTTCAGTTTTCAGAGCTGGGTTGGTGAAACCTTGTGAAGAGACGATTTTTAACCGCGAAAGATGCGAAGTGGGAGATAAGCGGGGCTGGGGCTAGGCGTTCCCAGGGGGGGCAATTTTTGGTGGATGGCCTGCCACCTGAGTCGAGCCTCAGCCAACCACAGAGCGGTGTCGAGCCACGCGCAGTCCAGAGTGGAGAGTGGGCCCTGCGGGCGGTCATTGGTCAGTCTTCAGTCTTCAGAGCTGGGTTGATGAAACCTTGGGCGGAATTGATCTACTTTAGGTGCAAGGTTCTGGACTACCATTCGAGATTAAAGAGGCTGGAAGCGCTCTTCTACGGCTCAAGCGCGTTGCGCTGCAGTTATTCATGGAAGCGGACTCACGACGCTTTCATGAAGAGGGACGACGATGCGTCGGACGTAGAGGAATGCACGACAGGCTGTGAGGCGGAGTTTATGCAGGAGGGGTATGAGAAGTTCTGTGAAGAAGGAGAGCCCTGCGGGCGGTCATTGGTCACGAGTCATTGGTCAATGGGCCGACTAGATGAAGCTTGGAGGCGTGTTCGGATCTGGAGTTGGATGGGTTTCTAAGATTTTGCTGAGTTTTTTCTAAGAGAAAACGCTAAAACTCTAGTAGATATTTGAAAAATCACGGTCTAACTGGTAGAATGTTAAGCGATGGTGACGCGGGGTGTCATTGACTGAAATGATGGGGGAGGAAGTGTTCAGTGGGCAGTGTTCAGTTTTCAGAGCTGGGTTGGTGAAACCTTGTGAAGAGACGATTTTTAACCGCGAAAGATGCGAAGTGGGAGATAAGCGGGGCTGGGGCACGGTGTTGCTGAGGGGGGGAGGTGTTTGGTTGGTGGCCTGCCGCCTGAGTCGAGCCTCAGCCAACCACAGAGCGGTGTCGAGCCGCGCGCAGTCCAAAAAGCGGAGCCCTGCGGGCGGTCATTGGTCAAGGGTCATGAGTCAATGGGCTAGGACTGATGAAGCTATTTTTTACCGCGAATATCGCGGATAGTATGAATGAATGTGTGAGGGAGGGTGAAACCTGTTGCTCGCTGCCAGACTCAGCGCGCTAGCCGCAGTAAGTTTACTCTAGCTGCATTACACGCTAACATGTAGAATGTTAAGCTGTGTTGTTTTAAGTTTTATAACCGCAAGAAATTTTATATTTATGTGTGAGTCTCTCTTATCCTCACGGGTCACGATCTGTCCAGATGTCCATGACTCACTAACTCTGCGACATAGCTGTTAGTTGGGGAAAGTCGTAACTCCTTGGGAGTCCCTGACTGCACCACTTTGCCATGTTGGATGATAAATATTTCATCAGCTAGGCGCATAGCATCATCAATATCGTGTGTGACGATGAGAGCTGTGCTTTTTGTTTCCTTAATTAGGGTCTTAATTTGCTCACGCAGCTTTCTTTTTTGAATAGAGTCTAGGTTTGAGAAAGGTTCATCGAAGAGTATAATTGCTGGCCGAGGAGCTAGGGCTCGCGCGATAGCGACACGTTGCTGTTGGCCTCCAGATAGCTGATGAGGAAACCTTTTCGCTATATCCATTAAGTTCAATAGGTTGAGTAGAGAGTCGACACGCTGTTGTTTCTCGTTATTACTCGCTTTACGAAGACCAAAGGCGATATTCTGAGTAACAGTGAGGTGTGGGAAGAGAGCGTAGTCCTGAAACACTAGGCCTACGTTACGTCCCTTTGCTGAGATTGTAGCAGATTCTTTGCCGCAGATAATTACCTCACCATCATTTGGGGATTCCAGACCCGCAATGATCCTTATGATGGTTGTTTTACCACTGCCGCTCTCTCCCGCTAGAACACCGATCTTTCCGGTATCGAGCTTTAGGTTTACCCCACCTAAAATAGTTAGATGGCCAATTTTTTTTGAGACATTTTTAAGCTCTAGTGAGTGGTCGGTCATGGATAGATTATTTATTTCTTGAGATATATCGGACCGCGCATAAGCCCATGATCCCAGCTAGTATAAGGATAAGAGCTGGGATTGCTCCCGTGGTGTAGCGTTCCTCAACGGCAAAAAGGCTGTAGGTCTTAGTTGCTAGAGTCTCATGGTTTGAAGGATTAAGAATGAGGGTAAGAGGGAGCTCTTTTAGAATGTCGATGAACAACATAATGGCTCCAGCGCTGAGAGATAATTTTAGCAGGGGCAGATGCAGACGAAAAAATGTCGATAGAAATCCGTGGCCTAGACATTGTGAGGCTTCATCTAGGTTTCTATTAATCTGCTTAAGTCCTGCATCAATTGGAGGTAGTCCAACAGCTAGAAACCTGACTAGGTAGGCTAGCACAAGCCCGTATGAGCTGCCGTAGTATAGGTAATCTAAAAGGTTCCCGCCTGAAGTGTTGTTTTTAATAAATCCAATGACGGCTATTGTGCAAATACCTAAAATAGCACCCGGAATAGCGTATCCTAGTGTGGATACTTTTGAGAGCGTGACCATCGACCAATGAGGAATCTTTCGACAGGCGTATGCTAGGAAAACACTAGCAAAGAGAATGAGAACTGATGAATTAGCAGCAAGCCAAAGAGAGTTCGCTACAAGAGGCAGGAATCGGGAGATTGAATCTTTCTCTAGGCCATCAACAGCTAGGTTGATGAGTTGGCCGACTGGTAGAATAAAGGCCAAAAAAAGGATAGTTAGGCAACTTAGTGTAACTAGCGCAGACTTGAATTTAGGGATTTTTTTTAAAGTAGGAGACGACGATGTGTTTCGGCTAGCGTGGAATCGTTTGCCGCCGCTGAGCCACTGTTCTGCTATGAGTAAGACTAGGAGAATGAGCATGATGCAACCAGCTAAACGGATAGCTGCGTTCTTATCTTCTAGATTAGTCCAAGCATAGAATATCTCAGTAGTTAAAGTGTCTATACCGAGTATTTTCATCGCTCCAAATTCATTCAGTGTTTCCAGACTGACTAGCATTAGGCCTCCTATGATTGCTGGTCGGGCTAATGGAAGGGCTACTTTAAGAAAGGTCTGACTAGATGAGAGGCCTAGACTCTGAGAGCTTTCTAAATAACTAGTAGAGAGGTTTGAGAAGGCCGTCCTTGCAGCTAAATAGACGTAGGGGAAGAATGCAGCAGTAAGCACGAATGTGGCTAATGTGAAGTTCCATAACTCGTCAAAGGTGGACATGACATCTTGTCCCCAGTTAGTTCTTACCCATACAGCTAGTGAGTTTTTAGTATCGATAGTGAGTAGCTTGTAGCTGGCAGCTAAAATATATGAAGGGATAGTTAAAGGTAAGACTAAGCAGACTGACATAGATTTTCTGAGCGGGAAGTGCCACCTACTAACCACCCAGGCTAGAGCTATGCCCGCCATAGCACTGAGAGCAACTACGGAACATAGCAGGAGTAATGTGTTTTTTGTTTTTAGGTAAAGTCGTGAATGCTCGGGGATCTCTTCCTTGAGGTCCAACTCTTCAAGTATTCCACCCGGATCAACCTGTGACAGTTGTTGCCACGCTTCTGTGCTTGGTTTGCTGGACTCATAGAGAATGAATGTCAGTGGCAGGCAAACTAACAAGCAAAGAAGTAAGGCCCCCACCACCCAAGGCAGTGAGGGTGATACTCGTTTCAATATATTTATGAACGGCTTCAATAAAGCAGTGGTTTTATTCCCAGTTAGCTGCGTTGAATAGCTTCGCAGCAGTAGCGTTATGCTTGCCTAGTTCGCTTAGCTTGAGATTATCAGCCTTGAATTTTCCCCACGCAAGGATCAAAGGTGAGTCCGATTTCATAGAAAGAGGAAACTCTGAAGTTGTCTTAGGAAATGTAGATTGAGCCTCAACAGAGGTGAGAAACTCTAGCAGTTTGAGAGCGTTCGCTTTATTCGGTGAATACTTACAGATCCCAGCCCCGCTGATGTTGATATGCGTTCCTGTTGAGTCTTGGTTTGGGAAGCATACGGCTATTTTACTCGCAACCTCTTGGTCTTTGGTATTTTGAGAATTGGCAAGTAGTCCAATATAGTATGTGTTTACAATTGCTGCGTCAGCTAATCCTGCAGCTACGGCTCTCATTTGGTCACGGTCACTACCTTGTGGCTTACGAGCCATGTTCTTTCTCAACTTCAGAGCCCAGAGAAGAGCTTCTTTGGAACCTTTATTCGCAACCATTGAGGCTAGCAGTGATTGATTATAAATATTGGATGAAGATCGGGCGACCACACGGCCTTTCCATTCAGGCTTGGTGAGGTCTTCATAGCTTGTGATTGCACCAGCTTTGACCTTATCTTTATTATAAACGATTACTCGTGCTCTTACCGTAATTCCGAACCATTGGTTGTCTTCATCTCTTAGGTTAGCTGGGACATTTGTAAATAATGTAGAGGATTCTACCGATTGAAGTAGGCCTAGGTTCTTAGCTTTCACTAGGCGCGCTGCGTCTGAGGTTACTAATAGGTCAGACTTACAATCAGAACCTTCAGATTTTAGACGTTCAAAGAGAGCGTCAGCCTTGGATTTGACGATGTTAACTTTGATTCCTGTCTTTTGTGTGAACTTTTCGTATAGAGCTGAATCCGCTTCGTAGTGCCTATATGTATATAGAGTGACTTCATTCGCTAGAGCGCTCAAAGAGCTAATAGCGAGCAGACCAATGGAGATGATATTATTCTTCATGTTGGATTATTATTGAGTGAGTTGTGTTATTTTTTTACTTTAGATTGGAATGAAGTAGTTTCTACTAGGTGTTACCTATACATTCTTTAGTTAATTTGTAATTTGCTTTATATTAACAATATATGAGTTTTTATTAATTTGTTAGGTTTGATTTATTTGGGAATGTAGGCACTTAAATGTGATTGGATAGCGTTTTTTTGTGATCGGAAGTCAATATGTCAAAGAGGCGCTAAATGACGCAGTATATTACATTTAAGCGCTAAATTTCGACTAGATGCTAGCTTGTGGGGAAATCAAACATGTGGCAAAAGACTGCTGCCACAGGATAAGCGAATGAGTTTAAAGCTCGCTGAACTTTTCTAGGCAACCCCAAGCTTCGATTAATAGATGAACAAGCTAACAAGCTAGTTTCTGAAACGAAGCTGACGCTCCGGGTGCAACCAGAGCGTCAGCTGATTAATCGATAGTAATAGTACAAAAACTAAATAATCGAATTAAATGAAACAAAAATATATCGCAAGATACACAAAACGCAAGGGATTTTCCCTTCTTGAGCTACTCGTTGTAGTAGCAATCATGGCAATCATCGGTGGTGCAGTGATCACAGCCTACGACGGTCTGGTTTCTCAGTCGCAAAAAGCGACAGCAACTAACACAATTGGCTCGCTCACAAACTCAGTACGCCAGTTCAAAGTGGTAGAGGGTAATTACCCTAACAACTGGGAGTCACTCATGTCAGCGATTCCAGTTTCCACAGCTGCATATGATGCATCTACTGGAGACTCCGTGGTTACTGTTGGACAAGTTTACCAAACCACAGATGATGCGGGTGCGACTACTACATTGAATTCAACTGATGTTGGTTACGGTAACCCGGATAATTTGGTGCTAACTTCTGGAGTCGACGCTGCTAATGCGGTGGGTAATGCTGGTGTAGCTGGAATCCTAGCGTCAAAGCTTGCTGGTAAGTTTGACTTCGCTACTCCTTTGACTGCAGCTCAAGCTGAGAGTCTTGTGGAGGCTGGAATTACAAAGCTACGTTACACTCACGCTGATGCTGATGACGAGACAGCTAACACTCTCTCTGGCATCTTCACAGCTGGAAATGAAGCTGATCCCAATGTAGGACCTCTTTCAGAGATCTCCATTCCTCAGCACGCTTTCGAAGCTCCACGTGCCGGAACTGATCGCAACCGTGGTCGCGGATTTGTTCTACAGTTTGGTGCTGACTCTACAAGTGTCCCAGCTGCAATATGGGAAGCGGGTACCGGTGGTTACAACAATATTAAAGTGGGAGCAAATCCTGGTGCAGTGCTCGTTGGGCTCGGTATTGGTAATGCAAACACATTAGTTGATTCATCTGGTAATGCAGGTGATCAGTCAGCTGCAGTTGGTTCTATTAGCCTAGCTACAGCACCATTCTATGGTGATGTTGCGAAGAATTCTTACCAGCAC
Organism: Rubritalea profundi; assembly: GCF_002954445.1. Taxonomy (GTDB): domain Bacteria; phylum Verrucomicrobiota; class Verrucomicrobiia; order Verrucomicrobiales; family Akkermansiaceae; genus Rubritalea; species Rubritalea profundi. The sequence goes on along the minus strand of NZ_MQWA01000001.1, from coordinate 3,928,896 downwards.
TACATCGCGCTCTTCGATGTTTCGCAATCTCCTGCAGTATTCGTCGCAATCGTGGATTCACGTGGTGACTTCCTCGACGAGGAATTTGCTGAGTCTACAGGACAGAAGAAGTAATCACTATTGGTGATCTTCAGGTATTAACCAGAGGTGAGGTCCTAGTATTAGGGCCTCACCTTAGCCTTTATTTAACCCAATCAAACTTAGTAATTTCATGAATACCAATAACCGAAAGCGACACCCTAAGCATGGGTTCTCGTTGTTGGAGCTTTTGGTTACAGTTAGCATCCTGGCGCTGATCTCTGGCATTACGATAGTAGCTATAGACGGAATGGACTCAAGAGCGCATACGGCTGTGACGATCGACCGGCTCAATACATTGAAGGCGGCTATCTTGGAGTTTGAAAGAGACACTGGTTATTTACCTATACACGGGAAGCCATTCCAGCCTGAGCAACTAGACCTCTCGGGCATTCTTTACATCAATGATGAGAACAAATCAGAGGGAAATTCCTCAAGTGACTTGCTGCATGACTGGGCAGGATTAGAGAGTAACTTTTGGCAATTATTCTACCAACCTATAGGTAGTAACGATGTGGACGACCATGATGATGCGATCGATAAATATAGGTGGACCTGGAAGCCATCCATAAAATTGGGATGGAATGGTCCCTATCTCAAAAATGATTCTAGCCACAGCTACACAGATCAAGCCACTGGCCTGCGCAGGGTTTCAGCTATTCCAGATGCATATGATGGAAAAAATCATTCATGGTATCATGATCTTAGCCCATTCGATGCTGTAATTGAGCGTCCCAATGATAGAAATATCCCAAAGCTAGGGAGGCCGATACGATTTATTAAAGAGGATTCAGCAGACAACCGGTATGAGGTATACATGTTGGTGTTAGATGATTACGACTCAGAGAATCCTACGAATTCAGTCATTCCACCTGTGGTGGTTTCGAGGAAATTGAAGCTTTAGGGTTAAATAGATTATTCTTAAATACACTAGCTAAGTAGACGGATCTTAGAATAGCAATTTTCTGTGGCAGAGGGTGACGAGGAAGCTTTTTTTGCAAGCGCAAGTTCGGCCGTTTCCCATGTCCACCATTCTCGTTAAAGCGCTCAACTGTAAACCAACTCACAATCATGAAAAAAAATAATTCACCTAATACAATAGCTAAAGGATTTAGCTTACTTGAGTTGGTGATAGTATTGTCAATAATGACGATACTAGCAGGTACTTTGCTTGTATCGCTTGACGATAGCAGCGAGGAGGCGCGCTCGACACTTATTCAGCAGCAACACGCAGCTATTCGATCAGCTATCTTAGGCAGTCATTCGGTGAGTCCACGTGGAGTCGTCACATCCAGTGGATATATTTCTGACATTGGAGAACGTCCGAATACAGTATCTGCACTCTTGCTTAACCCTAATGCGAACGAGCCAGTACCAGCAGCATTTACGTACCCAGCACCAAGGTATCTTGCAATCAAAGGCCTGTGGAGAAAAGTGGGTGACGAGGTGGCCGATGAGGACTGGAGCTCATCCTTTAATGACCCAGAATCTCGTGCTGACATCTTGCTCAAGCATGGCTGGCGTGGCCCTTATCTAGATGGTGATTATGCGGAGGGTGAGAACGATGGTACTGCAATACTGTATGATGCATGGGGTAATGACTGGGATGCGAATTATGAAGACGGCACTAGTGTCGACTCGGTCACTGACGGGATTGAATTCTTTTCTTTCTCAAAGGATCAACAAGAGGACACAGAAGCGACGGGAAATGGCCCAGAATCCGAGGATATTGACCCATACTCTGTGGATTATCCAGCGCAGCCATCAAAGAGGGTCGTTGCAAAGACGAGTTTTGAGGTCGATCTAGCTGAAACCTCCTTACCATCATTAATTATAGAAAATAATACAGATGAAGAGCTTATATTGGGGCTTATTTACCCGGGTATCGATTTAAATGATGAAATGGGTGAGGTTGGGGCATACCACTCCAGTGTTATTAGAAACTCGTCTGATGATGCAATTATGGTACCAATGATGACCGAGGCTGCTCCTACTACTATCCTTAACTCATCTAGCGAGCTCACAGCCTACTTCAGAGGGCACCCCACAGCGTACCGCTACCAAGTAGTCCTCTACAAAATAGGAGCCAGCGACAGTGATAGCTTGGCCAAGAGGCTGTATGCGGTCTACCCCGATGTCTTTTTTTTCGCACCTAGGTACACACATTCACAGCCACTTGTCAGTAGTTCACCGGATTTCAATTGGCTAATTTCAAGTGAATCAGAGGGTTCTGGTAATTAGAACTAAGGATGAAGACAAAACTAAAACAAGACCTAAGTCTAGTGGCATTGGATACAAAGCCACTGCTGGTTATCGTGCAGCAAGAGAATTACTATTCGGCACTTATCGTGAAAAGTGGTGCGGTTGTGGCATTTATTCAGGTAGTTGATGATGTCTTTAGCCAGAGTATGGAGAAAATTCTCGAAGCTCTAAAGCAGCAAAAGAATCCAATTCCGAAGCGGTTGCTGGTGGTGAGCTCAGATGCTAGGGAAACCGTGCTAGCTGCTCCACTGGAAAATATAGAGGATAAACAGCAGCTGGAACGAGCGATTCAGTTCGCTGCCAGTGATGTGGTAGAAAGCCTGTTCGATAAACAAGACCCAGAGGTTTGCTGTGTTATAGAAGATCGCTTGACCGAGACTGATTTTACAGAGCTTATTAGTGTGCTCCCAGAATTGAGCCCCACGGGTAGCCTAAAGCAGACAGTTAAAGGCTTGGGGTTTTGGGATTCCTCTACACCAGTTAGCACGCATTTGGTGAAAAGTGTAGGGGATGTTAGTATCGCTATTAAGGAGATAGAACATGACCAAGTGCTGACCAGCTTCTTGCCGTTAGATTCGCTGGCAATGTGGGGAGATTTTCTTGAGAAAAATAAGCTCGTTTTACTGGGGATCGTCTCAGAACAAGTATTGGCTCGATCCGAATCGACTGGTAGTTGTGCCTATCTCGAGAGCCACAGTGCTTCTTTGTTGCACTGGAAATCTGGAAAGATAGAAAACTTCACTGAGTTTACCAGGCTGGGTATCGACCCACCATCCGGTTGGCTTTCTCAGGTATCGGGGATTGATGACGAGAGTGTCAGAGTTGTTGCCAGTGATGCCGATAAATATGTGCTCAATAAGCACAGTATTGATGTGAGTTCTGCCAGGTTTAGCGAGGAGTTTATTGCAGCGGGAGTCCTAGCAGCGCTTGATGGACTGCGCTTGGTTCCCGTTGATCGTGATTTCAATGTGCATCGGGTGTCATCGATTCCTGAAGTATGGTTCAAAAGCCGCAAGACATGGATAGTGTTAGCCAGTGTCTGTGCGCTATGTTCTGCAGCAGCAATGGTAGTTCCCAATTACATTAAAATCCAAGAGCAAACAATAGAACTAGAGGAGTTGGTCGCTAAAATTGATTATATTAACGCTGATTTAGCTAAGATCGATGGAGAGAAAGAGATGATAGAGAAGGTCAATAAAGAGATAAAAAAGTATAAGGTGACCACCAGTTCCAAGGGTGGCAACACCGTGCCATTTCCATTTCTTGCTGATCATAAAGCATTCTTAGATACGGTATCAAAAAGTGTCGGAGCGTCAGGGAGTAGCATCGAATTGAAAGCGTTCTCTTCTGACTGGAATGGCAAACTAATGCTCAATGGTAAGGCTAATAATCTGATGGAAGCTAGGGGTTTTACAGACGAATTTGCCAAGCTGTTAGCCGAGCGTGATCTACCAGAGCACATTGCCGAGGTGGAAGAAGATGCTAAAGAAGAAACTTACACCTTTATAATCAAACCCAATGGATAAAGCTAAAAGTAAGGGACTATCAATAGTTTTTTTTGCAGTTCTCATCGTATGTGTCGGAGCTGGGACGCTGTGTGGTTGGTTGTTGAGCAAGCAGCTTACTGAAGAAAAATTAGATGATATAACAGAACAGATCGACGACCAAGGTGAAGAGCTAGAGTTTGCGAATAACTATATGTCGAGGCAGCCTAAGTCTGGCTCTTTAGCTGCTGCCAAAGCTAGGCTAAAGAAGCTGGAAAATGAGGAGAAACTTCCTAAGGGTAATATCGCGGATGAGACAGAGCAAATAGCGCTGGATGACATGGAGTCCCAAGACTTTACCGAGATGGAGCAAAGTGTCTCAATGCTTGCTCTGTTTATGGAAGAGAATGGACTGCATGTCAGTTCCCTCAAGCGAGTGAAATCAAGGAGAAAGGGGCTCCAATTTATGGAGGTCGAGGCTCAAGGGCTTTATTCATCAATCTTAGGAGCGATCAAAGCGTGCATGGTAATTGAGGGGCTGATTGTCAAAGAGCTATTCATTAAGCAAGTGGATGATGACGGTGAGTTGACCTTGAAGCTCACTTACACATTTAACAAATCCCAAGACGATGCAGCTGAGTAGCCTACTAACAGAATTATTGGAAATCTGTATTGCAGACGGATTTTCCGATGTGCATTTAACCACAGGCATCCAGCCATTAGGCAGGCTTCATGGAAAGCTGCAGCCTTTGTCAGATAAATTATGGGGCCAGCATGACTTAGATAATATTGTGACAGACTGCCTCACCGAAGATGAAATAAGCGAAATGAAAGTGCGGTTTAGTGTCGATTCTTCGGCGTCACTCAGGCGTCATCGATTTCGTTTCAACATTTATAAAGAACGAAATGGCTACGCAGTAGCTATCCGTAGGTTAGAATCGCTGAACCGGACTATAGATGAACTCGGCTTGCCTGAGCATGTCTATGAGTTGACGAAATTTCATTCGGGATTGATACTTTTTACTGGGCCGACTGGCAGTGGTAAAAGCACCTCAATGGCAGCCTTGATCGATGAGATTAACCGGATGAAGGCCTACCATATCATTACCGTAGAAGATCCTATTGAATACTTGCATGAGAATAAAAAGTCATTGATTCACCAGCGTGAACTAGGTGTTGATGTGGTGGACTTTTCCTCATCCCTGCGCGAGGCATTACGCGAAGACCCCGATGTGATTCTGGTCGGTGAGATGCGGGATTTGGCAACAATGCGTGCTGCAGTAACTGCAGCTGAAACTGGCCACTTGGTGATCTCTACGCTGCACTGTGCTGATACAGTAGGTGCACTGGACAGAATTTTAGGAATGTACCCAGCTGACGAGCAGGATTCACTGCGACGCCAGCTAAGTATGGTGCTCAAAGCAGTGGTGACACAGACCCTGCTGCCAACTTTGGATGAGGATGGGCGCTGCGTGATTATTGAAATGTTAGTCAATTCAGCCCCCGTCAGAAATCTTATTCGCAATGGCCAGTTTAGGCAAATTTATTCCCTTCTAGAGATTGGTTCTGAGCCGGGAATGATAAGCATGGATAGCCATCTAGCTGGCAGAGTCCACGCGCGCAAGATCTCGTTAGAGGTGGCTTTGCCTTATGTCCGAAATCCCCAGTTGTTTAGGGATAAAATGAAATATTTAGCAGGTAAGTAGACTAATGCCAATTTATAGTTACAAGGCAGTCTCGTCAATAGGAGAGCAACAACAGGGCAGCATCGAAGCATTTAGCGACCAAGATGTTGCAAAAATGCTTCGAGAGAAGTCACTGGCAGTCGTTTCTATTGAGGAGGTGGTCGAGAGCGCCGAAGGTCTATTTTCATGGTGGATGGTCACTGCCGCTGACCGCACGATGCTACTAAGGCAGTTAGCAATGATGACCCGTGCTGGAATTACTATTTCTTCGGCGCTAGCAGAGGTGGCGAGCAGCGTCTATAAAACAAAAGTAAAGTTATCTGTAGAGGATGTGCGCAATAATCTGCAGTCGGGTGAATCACTAACAGGTTCTATGGCCAAGCACCCAAAAATATTTCCTCCGCTAGTCTGTGGTGTAATTGAAGCAGCTGAGCAGACTGGTGAACTAGCACCGGCATTTGAGCGGCTGGCCAATATCTTAGGCTTTCGTAATGAAGTAAGGAAACAGCTAATCTCAAGCTTTTTATACCCGGGTATAGTGCTGATTATTTCGATTTTGGTTACCTACGCATTGTTCTTCAAATTCATTCCCAAACTAGCTAAATTTCTACAAAACTTAGGCAAGCCATTGCCAACCTTCACCCGCAATGTTTTTGAAGTAGCCGACACACTAAAAGAGAATCTGATACTCATTGTAGTAGTTTTTGTGAGCTTGGTGACATTATTTATAATTGTTTACAGAATGCACAAAGGGAGGCGATTGCTGGAGTCTATGCTATTGCGTCTGCCAGTATTTGGAAAGATAGTGACATATGCAGAGGTCTCTATGTTCAGTAGTACTCTGCGAGCAATGATGGATAGTGGCAATAGCCTGATATCTTCTCTGCCGCTTTTAAAGAAATCTATGATTACGGCGGTTTATTCAGATTGGATAGATAACAGCCACGATAAATTAATACAGGGTAAGTCGCTTCAGCAATGTATGGATAAGCGCCTGATTCCAAGTACAGCGAGGTCCATTATAAAAACTGGTGAATTATCTGGGTCGTTACCGACTGCTTTTGGCGAGTTAGAGAGCCATTATTCTTCCGTATTACAGCATAAAATAAACCTTCTCGTAGCACTGCTCAATCCCGTTCTGATCATTTTCGTCGGGTCGATTGTAGCTGTTGTGTATATAGCCATTATTTTGGCTATTGTTTCAGTAAATTGATTGTAAAAAATAATCATGAAATCAAAAATAATTAAACTTTTAACGATGGTGGTGTCACTGGCGGGTTCGGCGAACGCGCAGCAAGTAAGAACTGAAGAGAACGTGCCACCGGCACCAATAGCAGCTGATGATGAAATAGTGGATACAGATCCAGAGGAAGATAGTGAGGGTGAACCAAGAAACCCGTTTGTTGCAGCATCTGGTGTGACAAATAAAAGCTACAAACTAGTGCGTGATTCTCTCAATGTGACTAAAATACTGGGTATTATCCATACTTCAGAGGGGGGTAAAATGGCAGTGTTGAAAATTGGTGGTCAACTGAACCCGTTATTTGTCAGAGTCGGGTCCACCTTTAGCGTGAAAGCGGGAGGAAGCAGAGAATGGCGAGACGTCGAGGTCACGGAGATCACACGATTTGAGGTTATTGTGACGCCGAAGGGGGTAGATGGGAAAATTATTATTAGATAGGTAAATAGATGAAAAGTATAATTAAAACCACAGCGGCCGCGCTGTTATTTTCGAGTGTGCATGTCCGCGCTGAAGTTGTGGACTACATTTCTGTCAATGATATGAGTGTGGCAGCAGTCTGTAGGATGCTTACCCATGTCACCGAATATAATGTGACTGCTACAGCAAATGCACAGAAAGTAGAGTGCTCGTTCCTATTTATGAAGGGCGGTCTCGAGCAAGCGCTGAATACTATGTGCGTGTCATCTGGCCTAGTCTATCGAAAGGATCCAATCTACGAAGGGTTTCAGATTTTGACCTTGGAGGAATTTCGGGAAAATACAGTTTTTTCTGCCAGCGAGAGCTTAGAAGTTTTCAAAGTAGAACCAGCGAATCTAGAGTTAATAGCTAAGACGATTGAATCACTTTTCCCCGGCGAAGCAATCTTTAGTGACCCCGAAGGGGTGCTAGACTTTAGCAGCACATCTGGCAGTGGTCAGGGACAAGATAGTGATAATAATAATAATAATGATAATAATGATAATAATAGAACGGTCACTGGTTCTTCGAGTTCCCAGAATAGCAGTGGGGTAGCTGGTGAGTCAGACGGTACTCAGCTATCCATGTTGGAAACTCAGACAATTGAACAGACCGAACAACAGCTAGGAACCTCTATCTATATCACGGTTAGCTTGGAGCATAGCCAGTTGATAATCCGAACTGCGAATGTTTCAGCATTGTCCAAAATTAAAGATCTAATCTCACAGATGAACCTTCCACTTAGGCAAGTTCTGCTCGAAATGAAAATCCTCGAACTCAATGTTGGTGACGGAGAAAATGTCGGCGTTGACTGGAATGTGGTACAGGGTGACGAAATGTTTAGTCCAGCCGATAGGGATGGACAGGGAGTTCCGCAATCCTATGAATACTCAGGTGTAGAACACGGTTTTGGACTAGGTAATTTTGCAACAGAGGCTGCCTCTACATTTGCTTATACTTATTTAAGTAGGGATATTCAAGCGCGTGTGCAGGCTCTGGCGACAAATAATGATGTAGAAGTAGTTGCTACTCCTATGCTGATGGCAGTGAGTAACCGCGAAGCAACATTCGTTGCAGCTGAAGAGAGAGTCATCACAACTGGAGCATCGCAAAATACGACGATCTCTGGTGATAACGGTACAGTAAATGATCAAATAATCACCGAAACTGAGGTGCGTGACATCGGCACGACTCTTAAAATTATTCCACGTGTGAATAATGATGGTACTGTTGCATTGTTTGTAAACCAGGAAAATTCTACGGTGAAAATTGGTAACAATAGTATACCAATTGGCGGGTCATTAATTCCTGTCGATTCTGTAGAAAAGTCTAATATTGAAGTGAGTGTGGTTGCTAGAAATGGCAAAACTATAGCCATTGGAGGTTTAATCCGTACTGAGAATTCCTATTCCGTAGATAAAGTTCCTGTGATAGGCGATATACCACTTCTAGGAAGATTATTTAGAAGGGATAAAACTACTTCACGAAAGACCGAATTAATCATTCTTATAACACCGCATATTATCAATGGGGGCGACACTAGACCCACGGATGAAATTCTTTCAGATTCTAAGCATCGCTATACTACTGGTGGTATAGAGGTTATAGATAAGCAAAATAAAGGCTTAGATTTCTATCAGAATCGTACTGATGATTCCTTATTCCCTAGGTTACCTAATAAAAATAAGTCAGGAGAAAAAATATCCTCAGAGACACTTAAAACTAACAATTCTCGTCACTCAAAGAAAGATAAGCCTCCAGTAGAAAATCGCCCATTCCGTATTAGACGTTAGTAATCCGCAATATTCTATAGATGAATTTTGATTTCAGTCAGGTAGCAATCGATACAGCATTGGCTTTGAAAGTGCCGATGACAATAGCCAAAAGAAATTGCGCAATTGTTTTTGCCCATGTCAAAGGAGTTATCCATATAGCTGCCTCAGAGGATACGGCTGGAGAGGTGAAATATTCTCTCCTCAGATACCTGCCAGAGCATGACTCAATTTCGGTTGAGATCGTGGAAACTGAGACTATCAAAAATAGTCTAAATAAGGTCTATGGGAAAAGAGTGAATAGAGATGGAGGCCTAACTGAGGAATCTACAGCTGTGCGTATGGTGAGAGAGCTACTCAGTTCTGCAATCATCAATAAAGCTTCTGACATTCATCTAGAGCCGTCTGATACGTCTTCTAGGTGCCGGATGAGAGTCGACGGAGCTATGCAAAGTCACTCGCAATACGATTCAGCTGACCACCATCAGATGGTGTCTCGTATTAAGGTGCTAGCCGACCTGAATATCAGTGAAAGAAGGTTACCACAGGATGGGAAATTTTCATTTTATTCAGAGCTACAATCAAGGTCGATTGATATTCGTGTGGCAAGCATACCAACTAAGCACGGAGAGAAAATAACGCTACGATTGATCGGAGCTATGGAGCTCCCAGATAAGCTAGAATCATTGGGATTTGATGAAAAATCAGTCAAATCCATTCATGAAAACCTAAAAATTGCGCAAGGATTAGTTTTAGTGACTGGGCCAACAGGAAGCGGTAAATCTACGACTCTGTATTCATTTCTGAAGCACTTGCGCAAAAGCGAGGACCTCTCGCTCATTTCTTTGGAGGATCCAGTAGAATATGAAATGGCAGGAGTCACACAGGTCGGTATTGACCACCAGCGAACATCTTTCTCTCGCGCCCTTAGGTCGGCCTTAAGGCATGATCCAGATGTTATTTTAGTGGGTGAAATCCGTGATGCTGAAACAGCTTCTATTGCTGTAAGAGCAGCTCTAACTGGTCACTTAGTACTCAGCACTTTACACACAAACTCAGCAGTAACAGTACCTCAGCGTCTGGTCGATATGGGCGTTCCCGCGTATTTGGTAGCATCAACGCTCAACCTTGTCATATCTCAGAGATTAGTAAAAAAGCTATGTAAACATTGCCAAAAGGAAACTGATGCAACTAGTTACGGTCGTTCATACAGGACGGATGGGTGTAAGTACTGCATGGGTTCTGGCTATGCTGGAAGAGCAGCGGTCTATGAAATAATGGAGATAGACAATACGATCCGTCGCATGGTTGTATCTGGCCAAAGCGAAATAGACTTACACAGGTATCTGCAAAAAAATAAGGTTCGTAGCCTTTGGCAAGAAGGCAAAAAAAAGGTCAATGAGGGTGTAATAGACGCTGTGATTGCTGAACGGGTTATCGGTCGAGTTGATGGCCTGACTCAACTATAGAGTTATAGTTAATTTAATGCTCAATTTTTAGGAGTTTTAGGCGTATAACAAGTTAAAATAAAATGTTATATGGTTTTATGTTGTTGAGTTTTTCGCTATGATTTGTATTCCCAAATGTATACATTGCAAAGCCTCTGCATTACATTTATACGCACATAACACATCAAGGTGAAGAGGAGACTTCGTAACGGAGAGTCTCAAGCGAATAGAGTATATTAACTCCAATAAAGAAAAATTATGGTCCTCGCTATCGCTGAAATGTCACCAATTAGCTCTTAAATGTCCGATCCATATATAATAGCCTATTTGGCATTGCCAGCGCTATGTCTGCATCCTAGCGTCGCCGCCAAGTAGGAGCGCTAATGGCAGAGACAAAGGGGATCAATTTATACGGGGACTACAAGAAGAGTGGAGTCTCCCTGCGCCGTGTCCAATCTAGTGGAGTCGGGGACATTGTGACCGTATTGGAGTCTGGAGCTCTGCATCTGTTTCTTAACCTGTCAGGAGAGTCATTTATTTTTGGTGACGCCTGTCGACTATCTTTAGCAGCGAAAACTCTAAGTTGCTGCATGATCAGGGATAAGGCAAACTTCACAGCAACCAATTTACCAGGTTCTGATATTCACGAACTTATTGTTCTATGTGTAACTCCAGAGTGGGTGACTCAACATTTCGGCAGCAAGAGGCAATCGCTACACGAAACTTTAGTAGATCTACTCACTACAAAAGGTTCCAATAGTCTGTTACTTTATAAAGTGAGGTCGATGAGCTATTTGGAATACGAAATAAGCGCTAGTCTGCTAGATCCTCCAGTTCATAAAGATGCTAAGTCTTTTTGGTATTTGGCTAAAATTATAGAATTATTAACTCTTCATCTGTTCAAACCACCAAGTTTGGGGCCTAAGGAGATGTTCTGTTCTAGTCAAAGAAGGATAGCGCAGCAGCGTGTCGATAAGACATTAATTTGGCTGAAAGAAAATTTTACTAAGCCTCTAGATCTAAATCTGATGGCACAGTATGCAAATTGCTCATCTTCATACCTCAGTCGCCTCTTTTCTGAACAAACAGGAACTACAATTAGTCGAAAGCTAAGAGAACTAAGAGTTCAAAAAGCCAAAGAGTTGCTCGAAAGTGGGGACTATAACGTTACCGAAGTAGCTCTAGAGGTCGGCTACAATAGTCTAAGTCACTTCACGAAAGCCTTTAAGTTAGAAACTGGAACACTACCTTCAGAGCTCTTGTGAGATCTAAGAGCCCAATTTTGTAGGTAGCACCAAAAGAGTGAAGGTTCCCAATCGCTCAAATTGAGTGAGGCGGCTCCTCTGTTGCGAAATTTTTAATTCTTAATTGGATTGCCGTGACCATTGGTTCTGTGTTGGTGACTCAAAATCGAGTACATTGCTGGGTACAGTTTGGTGAACTTGAGTGCTTGTCTACTAGGGCTCTGCGGCAGAGCCAATCGGGAATATTCTGATGATACCAAGTGTCATTATGGTAATTTTTCGTGTGATTTATGAAATCATCTAATTTAGCGAAGTGGGAATCGCAAAATATTCTTGAAAGATTGATGCTTAAGTAGAGACTCCGCACAGAATTTTCGCACAGAAATTATGAGCTTGTATTTAGACTATTTAAAAGAGATTGAGGAACGCAAAGGGCAAGGGTTGAACCCACAGCCTATTGACGATGGCGCATTGGTCGCTGAACTCGTTGCACAAATCAAAGATTCGAAGAATGAACATAAGAAGGATTCCCTTATTTTCTTCATCTACAACACTCTTCCGGGAACCACTAGCGCTGCTGGCGTGAAGGCTGCTTTTTTGAAGGAGATCATCCTTGGTGAGTCCATCTTAGAAGAGATCACACCCACTTTCGCTTTTGAGCTCTTGTCCCACATGAAGGGTGGCGCATCAATGAAGGTTCTTTTGGACATCGCTTTAGGTGGTAACCAATCGCTCGCACAGCCATCTGCAGACGTACTCAAAACTCAGGTTTTCTTGTACGAAGCAGACATGGAGCAACTCGAGTCAGCTTATAAGGCTGGCAATGCAATCGCTAAAGAGATTCTTGAAAGCTACGCTAAGGCCGAGTTTTTCACAGGGCTTCCTGACGTTCCAGAAGAGATTGAGCTGGTTACTTATATTGCTGGTGAAGGTGATATCTCCACTGATTTGCTTTCCCCAGGTGGCGAAGCGCACTCACGCTCGGATCGTGAACTGCACGGTAAGTGCTTCATCACGACCGAAGCACAAGATGAGATTTCAGCACTACAAGCTGCTCATCCAGACAAGCGTGTGATGCTGATCTCTGAAAAGGGAACAATGGGTGTTGGTTCATCCAGAATGTCAGGCATCAACAACGTGGCTCTCTGGGCTGGCAAGCAGGCGAGCGCGTATGTTCCATTTGTGAACATTGCGCCAGTTGTTGCAGGAACCAATGGAATTTCGCCTATTTTCCTCACAACTGTGGATGTTACTGGCGGTCTAGGGCTAGACCTTAAAAACTGGGTTAAGAAGACTGATGCCGATGGCAAGACAGTTTTTGATGAGAGCGGTGACGCGGTTCTTGAGCAAGCCTACTCAGTGGCTACTGGCACAGTTCTGACAGTGAACACTAAGAAGAAGAAGCTTTATAATGGTGACCAGGAGCTGGTTGATATTGCTTCCGCACTCACTCCGCAAAAAGTGGAATTTATCAAGGCTGGTGGCTCTTATGCTATTGTATTTGGTAAGAAGCTTCAGACTTTCGCTGCTAAAACACTGGGCATAGAAGTGACTCCAGTTTTCGCCCCAGCTAAATTAATTTCTCACGAAGGCCAAGGCCTGACAGCAGTTGAGAAGATCTTCAACAGAAATGCAGTGGGAGTTCCAGATGGTATGGTTCTTCACGCAGGTTCTGATGTTCGGGTTGAAGTGAACATCGTCGGTTCTCAGGACACGACTGGTCTGATGACTTCTCAGGAACTCGAGGCAATGGCTGCAACAGTCATTTCGCCAATCGTTGATGGTGCATACCAATCAGGTTGTCACACCGCTTCAGTTTGGGACAAGAAGGCTCAGGCTAACATCCCCAAGTTGATGAGCTTCATGCACAAGTTTGGTCTTATCACAGCACGTGACCCGAAAGGAAAGTACCACGCGATGACTGACGTTATCCACAAGGTGCTCAACGACCTCGCTGTTGATGACTGGGATGTTATCATCGGTGGTGACTCCCACACACGTATGTCAAAAGGTGTGGCATTCGGAGCTGACTCAGGAACTGTCGCACTTGCGCTTGCTACTGGTGAAGCTAGCATGCCAATGCCTGAATCAGTTAAAGTGACTTTCAAAGGTGAGATGAAGGCCCACATGGATTTCCGCGACGTGGTCCACGCTACCCAGCTACAAATGCTTGAGAAGTTTGGTGAGAACGTATTCCAGAGCCGCATCATTGAGGTGCACATCGGAACTCTTCCAGCTGACCAAGCGTTCACGTTCACTGACTGGACTGCAGAGATGAAGGCGAAAGCATCGATCTGTATTTCAGAAGATGAGACGCTGATTAAATCACTAGAGATCGCTAAGAGCAGAATTCAAATCATGATCGACAAGGGCATGGACAATGAGCCGCAAGTTCTTCAGGGATTGATTGATAAAGCGAACAAGAGAATTGCTGGAATCAGATCAGGAGAGAATCCAGCACTGACCCCAGATGCGAATGCTAAGTATTCAGCTGAGTTCGTGGTAGATCTCGATAAGATTGTTGAGCCAATGATCGCTGACCCAGATGTGAACAACGACGATGTCTCCAAGCGTTACACTCACGATGCGATCAGAGAGCTCTCCTACTACGGTGGTGAGAAGCATGTTGATCTCGGTTTTGTTGGTTCATGCATGGTGCACAAAGGGGATTTCAAGATTGTTTCTCAAATGCTTAGAAATCTTGAAGAACAACAAGGGGAGGTTGCCTTTAAGGCACCACTCATCGTTGCCGCTCCAACATACAACATCATTGATGAACTCAAGGCTGAAGGTGATTGGGACTTGCTAGAGAAGTATTCTGGTTTCGAATTCGATGACGATGCGCCTAAGAGCACAGCGCGCACAGAATATGAGAACATGATGTATCTCGAGCGCCCAGGTTGTAACCTCTGCATGGGTAACCAGGAGAAAGCTGAAAAAGGTGACACTGTGATGGCGACATCCACTCGTCTCTTCCAGGGAAGAGTTGTTGCTGACTCAGATCGTAAAAAAGGTGAGTCATTGCTCGCCTCCACGCCTGTAGTCGTTCTTTCTGCAATCCTTGGTAGAATTCCAAATATGGATGAATACAAGGCAGCTGTTGAAGGAATCAACCTGACAACATTCGCTCCACCTCTGAATGAGCTAAGCACCAAGGCTTAGGTTGATTCATCCAACAAGTGTGCTGACACGATCCGTTGGTCCTGAAAATTTGTAAAGTGCGGTTCTGTAATGGGGCCGCACTTTTTTGTTTTTCGGTTGGGGGAGTTGAAGCAAAATCTGACCGCGAAAGTGACGAAAGTGACGAAAGTTTTGAGGTTGCTTGGATGATGAAGCTTTTTTTACCACGAATGACACCAATTACACGAATGTGGGGGCAGGGTAGAGCCTCTCTGAGGCAACTGGCTGAATGACGAGTCTATGAAGGCATCGATCTAACCCTCCTCCATGACACTATTTTCAACGGCCCATTCTAGGATGTACGTGAGATAGGGGGGCATTTCGGAGGTCAGCCCCTGCCGAACAGCAAAAAAGCCAAAGGATGGGATCCCTTGGCTTTTTGAAATTGGTTTGGGTGGTGTCCCTTAAATATCCATTTCTTCGTCTCCTGGCACTGGTGGCAGCAGGTCTTGACGGAGTAGGAGGCGCTCGATGCTGAGATCGTCTAAGAGGTCTTCAGCAGTTTGCTGGATGATCGAACAGAAGGGGATGATGCGGTCGACTTCGGCGATCGAGCAATGGACCATGGTGGAGACGATGTCTTTGTCGAATTTCTCACGCTCGAAGATGTTAGTGATGCGGAAGACGACGCGGCGGCGGTCGAGGTCGTACTCTAGCCCGCCGAGGTTCATTTGCTTGTTCGCACGGTGTAGCATCTCAAGCAGGAGTGGCTGACGGATTTCATCGATATCAAAAGCAGTTTCACCGACGATGGTGAGCGAGTTGAGCTGGGTGAAGACTTGGGCAAAGAGCTGCACACGCGTGTGATGCGCTTCGAATGCAGTGGTGAGGACCTCGCGGCCTTCTAAGATTTCGTGAGCCCAATTATGTTCATTGAAGGCGTCTGCTACAGAGGTGAGCTGGATGGATGGTGGTCGCATGGGATGGAAAGGGTGCTTAGTTGCTGCTGGTTCTGGCTTTGATTGCTTTTTGAAGCAAGGAGATTTGTGCTGTGGCGAGAGGTTTTAGCGTGAGTACTGTGCCGCTGGTTTTTTCTGGGGAAGAATGCAGAGTGAGCAGAGCTTCGGTGATGTCAAAGCTGTGGACTTCTTGCCAGAAAATGATCTGGAGGTTTTTCTCGGGCTTAAAGAAGGGGAAGACTTCCACACCCATTGGCGTGAGTAATATATAGGCGTGTCGCACGCAGTGGATCGCCAATCGGAGGGTGAAATAGGAGGGGATGAGTGGGAGCAGGCAGAACCAAGCATAGAAATGGAAGTCTACATCGTTCGGCCCCCAGCTCGCAAAGAGTGCCACGAAGCTAGCCACACCAAGCATCAGGAGGAATGCCGTGAGGATAAAAAATTGAGAAGCCTGACGGGTGCGGGTGAAGCGAAGTTCTTTATGGGACTCCGCCACCGATTTTGGTGAGAGGCCGAAGAGGCGCTCGAAGAATGTGCGAGTGGGGATGTCGGGTTGGCCTGGCATTGTGCTGCATGTTTCTGGTGGCTATGCATAAATTGTTCAACGGTAAAGTGATGGGGCTTGGCTATTGTAGAAACTGTGGTACCCCGCAGCACAGGAATGCCAAGCAAAGGAGTCATAGCAGAATGGATCAAGAGTCGCTTGGATGACAGCCAGCGCTTCCTCTTGCTCTGTATCTTAATTGGCTTGAGCTGTGGTATAGCGGCAGTGCTTTTCCATTGGTCTATCCACTATTTATTCCACAGCGTGTGGGACTGGGCGACTGCTCTAGGTGGCTGGAAGTTCTATGGCGTTATGCTGGGAGCGCCTACTCTCGGCGGATTGTTAGTCGGGATCTCGGTTAAAACCTTCGCGCCGGACTCAGCAGGATCTGGTATTCCGCAAACCAAGGCCGCTTATTATAACCACGGCGGTTACATCTCTAGCGCTACTGGATTCTGGCGTTTTGTGTTAGGCTCGCTGTATTGTGGTTTGGGAAACAGTCTTGGGCGTGAAGGTCCTACTGTGCACTTGTCGTCCGCTATTTCGTCGCGACTCGGGCGTTGGATTTTTAAAGACCCAAACCGGATCCAGTCGGCCTTACCTGTAGGCATGGCGGCAGGAATTGCGGCGGCATTCAATGCACCACTTTCTGCGATCACCTTCGTGTTTGAGGAATTGCTCGATAACTTTTCGATGAAGGCTCTCGGAGGTATTGTCGTCGCCGTAGTTATTGCGGCGGCAGTTTCACGGAGCTTACTCGGAGAAGATCCTATTCTCGCGAGTCATTTGAACAAAGAGTTCATCACCTCACCTTGGATGTTTGTCGGTATCCCTATGGGTTTGATGGCTGGTTTACTAGGTCACTTTTTTGTGAGTTGCGTGCTGACGCTGCGCTTAAAATTTAAAGAGAAAATGGCAAAGATGTCATGGCTCACTCCAGCGGTCGGTGGACTTAGCTGTGGCCTGCTCGGAGTTTTAGCTTACCAAGTCTCAGGGAACTTCGGTGACCCACAGAATTCTGTTTTCAGTATCGGTTACGAAAGTCTCGAACTGGCGTTTGAGGATAGTCTCGTATGGCAGGTGCTGGCAGTGCTTCTTATCTGTAAGTTTATCGCAGTGGTGGTTAACTACGCGACGGGTGGTTCCGGTGGTCTATTCTCGCCCACACTTTTCTTAGGGGGGATGCTCGGTGGTTTGATCGGTATGCTTCTCGTTGGTCTAGAAGGTTGGATGCATTTCTCCAACTGGCCAGGTACCCACCAAGTTGTTGGTGGATGTGTGTTGTTAGGCATGGGTGCGATGTTCTCTGCCGTGGTTCGCTGCCCATTTACTTCGCTGATTATTATCTTCGAAATGACGGGCAACTACTCGTTGATCTTACCATTGATGGCTGGAAATATGTTGGCTTGGTCGATCGCTAAGAAATTCCGACCCATTGCTTTGTACGACGCGCTGTTGCTCCAAGACGGTGTCAACTTGAAGAAGTTTTCAGCCTTCCGCGGGAGTCAAGACTACCGCAATCTCCCCGTCGCCGCTATCATGTCCCATGAGGTGTTGAGCATGCAGTCCGGTGTGACTGTGGAGGAAAATATCAAATCTCTCGGTGCCAGAGGAATGGTGTACCACGCTTATCCGATCATGGATGCTCATGGTGACTTAATTGGGATAGTGACTCGCCACGAGTTAGAGGAATCGGTAAGTGAGGCATTGTTAGATAACCTCATTCTCGATCAGATATTGCTCTCAGTGCAGCCAGATACCTCTATCCGAGACGCCGCCAACCGTATGATTGCGAACAACTACCAGCAGGTGACTGTGGTTTCCGCCACTAATTCCCAAAAGCTGCTGGGGTTGATCACGCTCAATGACATCGCTAGGCAACAGAATGCTAGTGAGCTCTAGGGGACTAGAGTGTTCAGTTGGGAGTGTTCAGTTTTCAGACCTGGATGATGAAACTCCGCCGCGGTTGTCGAGCCGATCTTGCCGCAGAGTGGTGTCAAATCACGCGCAGTCTAAATGTTTGTTGTGGCCAAGCTGGGGCTTGGCGCTCGCAGGGGGTTAGTTGACTTTTCTTAGTACCAGTGCTGTTCTGCAGGGTAGGTAGAGTGAGAGAACTGGGCCGTGCTCGCCGGCGATGCTGTGGATGTTGATGGAGCTATTTATACGGTTGTGGCCGCCGAAGGATGGGTCATCTGAATTGAGGATTACTTCGTATTCGCCAGCGGAGGGAACGGAAATGTGGTAATCGGTGTACGACTGCGTCGGGTGGAGGTTGATGATTCCTATGTGGTTGGCTCGTTCGAAGGCTATGAGATGGTCGCCACCGTGGCAGCAGAGTTGCTGGGCTTGTGGAGCGGCTAGCATATTACTCTCACCGAGCACATGAATGAGAGCTTTATCGAAGTTGTTGAGGAACTGGTATTTCAGCTCTGGGTTATCGACGAGAGACCATTGGCGGCGGCAGTAGTGGTAGGACCAATCATTGCCTTCGCGTGGGAAATCTAACCACTCTGGGTGGCCGAATTCATTGCCCATGAAGGTGAGGTAACCTTCACCACCAATACAGGACGTTAGAAGGCGGATGAGTTTGTGCATGGCGATACCGCGGTCGATGACTGGGTGGGTGTCATCAGCTTTCATGTGCCAATACATGTCTTGGTCCATCAAGCGGAAGGCGAGTGTCTTGTCGCCAACGAGTGCCTGGTCGTGTGACTCGGCGTAGGCTATATTTGCTTCGCCGTGGCGACGGTTAGTCAGCGTTTCCCAGATTGCATTCACGTCCCAGTCTTCGTCGCTCTGTTCTTTGAGCAACTTGATCCAATAATCGGGGAGTCCCATGGCGAGTCGATGGCTGAAGCCAACACCACCTTCGTGCGTTGGGCGGCAAAGCCCAGGCATACCAGACATGTCTTCGGCGATATTGAGAACTCCAGGTCTGATCGATTCAGCAAGGGTGGTTGCGAGTTGGAGGTAGAGCACCGCGTCGTGGTCGACACCATTGGTGAAATATTTCTCGTAATGATCGAAGGCCACGCTGCCGTGGTGGTCGTAGAGCATCGAGGTGACTCCGTCGAAGCGGAAGCCGTCGAAGCGAAATTCTTCGAGCCAATAGCGGACGTTGGAGAGGAGGAATCGGACGACTTCATCCTTCCCGTAGTCAAAGCACTTCGAGTCCCATTGGGGTTGGTTTCCCTTTTCACCTGAGTGGAAGTACTGGTGGTCGGTTCCGTCAAATTCATTGAGTCCTTCAGCGAGGTTCTTCACCGCATGGGAATGGACGATGTCCATGATGACAGCGATGCCGTGGCTGTGCGCAGTGTCGACGAGGTATTTGAGATCTTCTGGTGTGCCGAAGCGTGAACAGGCGGCAAAAAAGTTAGACACGTGGTAGCCAAATGATCCGTAGTAAGGATGCTCCTGTACGGCCATCAACTGGATGGTGTTGTAGCCTAGGTGAAGAATGCGGGGGATGACGGTGTCGGCAAATTCCCGATAAGTGTGAAGCCGTGGTTCCTCGCCAGCCATGCCGGTGTGGGCTTCGTAAATGAGAGGGGATGTGACAGCGCTAGGATCGAATGTGTGTTTCCAAACGTAGTTGTCCTCTGGTGCCCAAATTTGGCCTGAGTAATCGTGGGTATCTGGGTCTTGGATCGCTCTGGAGATCGTGGCAGGGATGCGGTCGCGCACCGAGTTGTCGGCACCCACGATGCGGAGTTTTACTTTGTCGCCATGCTTGAGAGCTGAACCTTTGACGGTAGTGTCCCAATAACCGTCGTCACCTTTACTAAGTGGAAATGATTCTCCGTCCCAGTTGTTAAAGTCGCCAACCAGTGCGATAGATTTCGCATTGGGTGCCCACTCACGAATGTTCCAAGTATCCTTTTCGGAGTGGTAGAGTATTCCTAGATCTAGGTGGCTATTGGCAAAGGCGTAGAGCGAATCGTGGCTTTGCTCGATCTCCGAGAGCTTTTCCTGGAATCTTGCGATGCGTTGCTGGATGGCTCCAGTTTGATCCTGTAGCATGGGTCGTTTTGAACGAGAGTGGGAATTTCAAGGTTACTCACGCTTGAGAAACTAACAGTCCACGTGCCAAGTACGAACCTTTTCTGTGTTCTAAAAATGTCATTTTACTGTGTCGGAGGAATACTCCATCTATTTGTTCTGGTCAATGATCAGCCTCAACGCGTAGGTTAGGTGTTAGTCATTTTATATATTTATGAAACTTACATTTTGCGGAGCAGCTGGAACAACGACTGGATCACAACACTTACTCGAGGTGAATGGAAATAGGATCTTGTTGGATTGCGGCCTTTATCAAGGGCGACGTAACGACGCCTTTGAGATCAACAAAAACTTCCCACACTTTGATCCCGCCAGCATCGACACTGTGGTGCTTTCACATGCACATATCGATCACAGTGGGAATTTACCAAATCTCACTCGAAGTGGATTCGAGGGAAACATTTACGCGACCTTTGCCACGCGCGATCTCTGCCAGATCATGCTCGCAGACAGTGCTCGAATCCAGATGTACGACGTGAGTTGGTTAAACAAGAAACGTAAAAAGAATGAAGAAGTCCCGCTGGAGCCCTTGTATAATGAAATGGATGCTGAACGATGCCTCCGCCAATTCGTTAACGTTGGTTACGATAGGCCAATGTTGATAGCTCCCGGCGTGACCTTACGTTTCATCGATGCTGGCCATATTTTGGGCAGCGCTCAGGTGATTCTAGATGTAGAGGATCAAGATGATGGTAAGAGCAAACGCTTCTTATTTTCTGGCGATGTAGGTCGTGGAGGTAATGACATTTTACGTGACCCAGTGGCAGCAAAGGGTGTCGATTTTGTTCTAATGGAGAGTACCTATGGGGGGCGTAAGCATGAGCTAGGAACTGAGGTCGATGATAAAATAGCAGAGGTGCTCCGCCGAGCTCTAGAGAGAAAGGGGAAGGTGATTATTCCATCATTCGCTGTTGAGCGGACCCAGCAGGTATTGTATGTGCTGCATCAACTCTTTGAAGATGGGCGGATCCCGCGGGTGCCGGTCTATGTGGATAGCCCGTTGGCGGTGAATGCGACGGAGGTATTTAGATTACATCCAGAGTGTTTCAATCACGAGATCTACAACTTCCTGTTTGAGAAACGTGATCCATTTGGTTTCGAAGGGTTGACGCTTGTACGCTCGGTCGAGAAATCGAAGGCTCTCAATGCTAGCCAAGAACAGGCAATCATTATTTCAGCCTCAGGTATGTGTGAAGCTGGTCGTATCCTCCACCACCTTAAAAATGAAATTGATAATCCTAATAATACCATTCTATTTGTCGGCTATTGCGCACAGCAGACATTGGGCTGGAAGATCCGTGAAGGGCAAAAAAAGGTGCGCATCCTCGGAGGGGAATACCATGTGAGAGCGAAGGTTGAGATCATGGATTCGTTCTCAGGTCACGCTGACCATTCTGAGTTGCTCGAATACTTTAAGGCGATGACTGGAGCTAAATCAAAGACTTGGCTGGTACATGGCGAGGCCGAGCGCTCGGCAATCTTCAAAGAGGCGTTGGATGCAGTCCATGATGGTGAAGTGAGTCTTGGTGAGCTCGGGGAAACTGTGGAATTCTAGAGTTCTTGTTTGACGTCTATTACGCAGACTAGACCGACTTTCCATTGCAGAGGACTCTACCGCGAAAAATACGAAAAGTGCGCAAGCTGCAAGTACGATGAAGCGGTGACCGATTTTTACACCTCACCTCAATACTGGGTATTGTTGAGGCACTGTGATTTGTGGTGATGGAACTCATCTATAAATTCTCGCGAGTTTCGCGGTTAAAGACGAGTCGCTGATTGCTCTAAGAATCGGGCTTGCATGTGGGATTTTTTGGACTAAATTCCGCCCACAAATTATGGCAACAAAAGAAGTTCAACAACACGGATTCCAGGCTGAAGTAAAACAGCTCCTCGATATCGTCATCCACTCACTCTACACTGACAGCGAGATTTTCGTTCGCGAGTTGGTTTCCAACGCATCTGACGCACTTGAAAAAGCCCGTCTCAAGCAACTCACTGAGAACGACGTCTACCAAGGTGACGCAGAGCTCAAGATCTGCATCACTACCGACGAAGAGAACAACACACTTACAATTCAGGACTTCGGTATCGGCATGAACCGTGACGAACTCACTGAAAACCTCGGAACAATCGCACACTCAGGTACCAAAGCATTCCTCGAGCAACTCAAGGAAAAAAATGGTGACGGTGGTAATGCTGACGTTATTGGTCAATTTGGTGTTGGTTTCTACTCCGCATTCATGGCGGCTGACGAAGTGGAAGTTTCCACACACTCATGGGACCCAGCAGCAGAAAACCTCAAGTGGACATCTGACGGTTCCACTGGCTACAGCATCGAAGAAATCGACGAGCAAGCTCGTGGTTGTAAGATGGTGATGAAGCTTAAAGAAGACAAAGCTGAATTTTCTAAGGCGGACCGCGTGAAGGAAATTCTTGAGAAGTATTCTAACTTCGTCACATTCCCGATCGAACTCAACGGCGAGCGTGTTAACAAAGTGGAAGCACTCTGGCTCAAGTCTAAGAGCGAAGTCACCACTGAGCAATACACTGAGTTCTACAAGTTCGTGGCACACGCCTATGACGAGCCAAAGTTCACCATGCACTTCAGTGCTGATGCTCCACTCGCGATCAATGCACTCCTTTTCGTTCCTGGTGAAAACCAAGAGCAATTCGGCATGGGCCAAATGGAAGCAGGCGTTTCTCTCTATTGCCGCAAGGTACTCATCGACGCAAAGCCGCAGAAGTTGCTCCCTGAGTGGTTGCGCTTCCTCCGTGGTGTGATCGATTCCGCTGACCTTCCGCTCAATATCTCACGTGAGACAATGCAGGACACAGCGCTTATCCAGAAGCTCAACAAACTCATCACAAAGCGCTTCCTCAAGTTCCTCGCGACTCAGGCTAAGAACGAGCCGGAAGCATACATGGACTTCTACACAAAGTTTGGTCGTTTCCTTAAAGAAGGCATCGCAACAAGTTTCGAGCACCAAGAGCAACTCGCTGGACTTATCCGATTCGAGTCCACTTCTACAGAAGCTGGCACACAGACAGGTTTCGCCGAGTACATCGAGCGCGCTGCAGACGACCAAGAGGTGATCTACTTCCTCACAGGAGCTTCACGTGACATCCTCTCAAAAGGACCATACCTCGAAGCGTTCAAGGCTCGTGGAATCGAAGTGGCTCTCTTCACTGACCAAGTCGACCAATATGTTCTAGACTCAATGCCTGAGTTCAAGGGCAAGAAGCTCGTTCCTGCTGACCGTGCAGACATCGAACTCGATGATCTCGAGGCTGAAGGTGAAGCGCTCGACGCGAGTTCGCTCGCAGCTCTCACAGGCTGGATGCAGGACACTCTCGGTGAGCGTGTGGAGAAGGTAGAAGCAGGCAAGCGCCTCGTGGACAGCCCGATCGCAGCACTCGCACCTAAAGAAGCACCAAACGCACAGATGATGGCGATGATGAAGGCAATGGGCCAGGAAGTTCCTACTCCAAAGGTCACTCTCGAAATCAACCCACGCTCAGAAGTCATCAAGAATCTTTCCAGTCTTCAGCAAAAAGATAACGAGCTCGCGACTCTCGTAGCTCAACAGCTCACTGACAACGCACTCCTAGCAGCGGGTCTTCTAGAGAATCCACAAGAAATGGTTTCTCGCATGAACGACCTCCTCGCGCGCGTTGCGAAGTAGTTCTAGAAACTAACAAATCATCAAATCGGCCATTGTTCTCTGAGCAATGGCCGATTTTTTCACATCGCCACCTGCATGAACGGTAGACCGATGAAGAACTTGATTACCATGGCGTTGACCAAGTCGATGAAGAAGGCTCCGACCAGTGGCACGATGAGGAAAGCTTTGAAGGAGGGACCGTACTTGGAGGTGATGGCGTTCATGTTGGCTATGGCGACTGGGGTGGCACCGAGCCCGAGACCGGTGAAGCCAGCGCAGATCACGGCGGCATCGTAAGTTTTACCCATCACTCGGAACACCAGTAAAACTGCGAAGAGGGTGACCACTAGCACCTGTACGAACAGCACTAGCATTACCGCACCCATCGCTCCACTCAACGCGTTGAGATCCATGCTCATCAGGCTCATGGCGAGAAATAGTTGCAGTGCGACCTCGCCGACCCTGTCGAAGTCGGGCTGGCGAATCTCCTTTTTGAAAACATCGGCAAAATTGGTGATGGCGATGCCGACAATCATCGAGGTGAGGAAGCCGGGCAACTTCACACCGGCATCAAAGAATAGGCGATTGACCACGTCGCCGACCGAGATGCAAATCGCGAGGATGAAAATTGTTGTCATGATACGCTGCATCGTCACTGGCTCGAGGGCCGTCTTTGGTGCATCTTTCTTGGTCATCATGCCCTTACCAGCATCCGAGCCGGGAGCTAGGTTATTCTTCTTGATCAGGCGCTCGGCCACCGGACCGCCGATGATGCCACCGGCGACCAGTCCAAAAGTGGCAAAGGCGATGCCGATGATGGCCGCTTGGTCGAAGCCCGCTGCCTTAGCTTCATTGCCCCAGGCTATCGCCGTACCGTGACCGCCGGCGAAGGATATACTGCCAGCGAACAGTCCAATACCCGGGTGCACGCCGAGCAGCTTAGCCATCAGCACGCCGGTGACGTTCTGCACCACTAGGAACACCATCGCGCAGACCAGCAGGATTAGCAGTGATTTACCGCCGGCCTTGAGGCGGGCGAATTTCGCAGACAGGCCGATGGTGCTGAAGAAGGCTAGCAGAAGCAGGTCGCGCAAGCTTAGGTCAAAAATAATCTTCGGTCCATCGAGTAGCACGATGGCTAGCACAACGAGGCTGACAATGAGCCCGCCGGTGACCGCCTGGGGGATGCTGTACTTTTGCAGAAAGCCGACTTTCCTCGTCAGTAGGCTGCCGAGGAATAGTACGAAAATGCTGATGATCAGCGTGTCAGCGCCGTTGATGTTGAGGTCGTTCATATTAATGTAGCTGCGTTGGTGCCGAGAGTAACGTCAAAGGAGGTTGCGCGGACAGTGACGAGCTGGCTGCGGGCTGGCAATGGAAAAGGTGAAGATTTAAAACGCTTGGCCGACGACTGCAATGCGAGGGGTTTGCATTTTGGTGGCATCCTTGAGGCAGCAAATGTGAGGAGAGATAGGGTGGGCCTCAAAAGTCGTACGAGTAGTTGAGAATAAAACGGATATCCTCTAAGCCCGCTCCACCATCAATCGAGTTATTGGCGTAGCGCGCACGAAACCAAACACCGTCAAATAACTCTATCTTGGGTCGGTAGTCGACTGTGAAGTCAAATTCCTGCTGATCCGGTGAGGCATGCTTACCGCTATCAGGCGTATCAGCCGTGACCCAACTGGTATCCATCGACAGACCTTCAAGCCCATGCGGCTCTAGGTCATAAGTGAGTCCTATGCGAAACGACTCCTCTCCGGCCCTATCAAAGTCCTGAATAATCGAGGAATGATAGGCCGGCGTGCCGCCCCAAGGCTTTACAACACCACTGCCGTTTGCTGTCCATTGATACGAAACGGAGGTGGTCAAATTACCGTATTGAACTGCAGCTTTCACCGCTGCTGATTGCGTGTCAAAACTCCCCAGTAATTCACTCCCTACACTGCGCTGATCCGTAAACTGAGCCCCTAACCCTACACGGCAGCAGTCAGAGATTTGGATCAATTTTTCCCCTTCGAAGTAAATGGAGTTAAACATGTCCCAGCCATATTGCTCAGACAAAGCGATATAATTACCCTCCGAAAAGTTGTAGCGCAGCGAAATGGCCGACACTCCTTTATCCTCCCCGGCCACTCCCGCCACGTCCGACATGCTTTCGAAATTAGTCGAGGTTCTTGTCTTTATCCTAAAGACGTGGCCAAATCCCAATTGGACATTTTCAATCCCAGCCACTCTAAGACCAATCGCCTCAAAGGTGTTAGGTGTCATTCTAAAGTCATAACCATTGATATAAGGTAAATCGACTCGAGTCCGGCCCACACGAAGCAATGAATCCTGAACCTTAATATCAGCGTAAGCTTAACCTAACACAGTGTATCCCAGCCGACCTGGAGCCAGCAAACCAATACCATCACGGTCGCTTGGACCATAAATTTTCTGAGAGGTGTAAGCGGTCAGACCAACTCGAAACCAATCGTTATACCAGCCACTCTCTACCCCTAGTTCTCCTCCAAATGCAGCGGATTCCTGAACACCGCCACCCTGGATTTTTCGGTGAAGATAATAAAAGCGCGGATGAATCGAAAATTTAATATCATCGACAAACGGCTGGTTTGTTTTCGGTAAATACCTCTCACGCAATTCAGGCAACCACTTCCTAGGCAACACCACAAACGGATCATACTGATAGAGCAGGCTTTGAGGAATTACACCTATCGAATCCGTAGCAGTACGCTGACCTTTCAGGTCTGCTGAGACTGGTCCCTCAGCTTTACGATATTCTGGAATCGCATCAGCCATCACAGACGATGAGGTCAGCAAAAATACACCACCATATAATGATGCACGGACAGGAGAATTGATGGAACTCATAGAAAAGATGGCCGAGGTTTGTATGAACAACAATAGACTAATTGATTATGACAACTACAGATACTCCCAATGCAAGTCAAACCAATAGCTTGATGCCATATGGCTTACAGAGTAATCTGCAGGCTGATCAGGTAAGGACAGCAAGTTTCCTGTAGCCCTTAATTTCACCTCTCAAATGCGAAGCGAAACTTTAAGACTCAAACTACCCCCACTGCTGTTACTTCGCCCGGGGGTGGGCATTTTGGTAGGACTCTTTCATTCTCTTGGTGCTGACGTGGGTATAGATCTGGGTAGTAGAGAGTGAAGCGTGGCCTAGCAGCTCCTGGACTGACCTGAGGTCTGCTCCATTATCTAACAAATGCGTAGCAAATGAATGACGGAGTTTGTGGGGAGTGATGTGAAAGGGGATGCTGGTCATGCGCAGGTATTTCTTGAGCATAGTTCCAATGGAGGTGGTTGAGAGTTGTCTGCGGCTCTTATTGATGAAGAGCGGACCCTCATTTACTCGAGCTAAAATACGGTAATTCTGCACAGCGGTGAGGGCGAAGCTGCCAATGGGTACAATACGTTCTTTCGCTCCTTTGCCTAAAATCTTGGCAACTCCTTGGCTGTGGTCGATGTCGTTAACTTGCAGCTTAGCGAGCTCCGATAGGCGCAGTCCTGTGGAGTAAAAGAGCTCTAGAATCGCCGTGTCACGCAGTGGGAGCCACTCTGGAGTTTGCTTGGAGAGCTCAGCTTGGAGTGGTGCTTCTAGCAGTTCGACCACCTGCGTTTGATTCAGAATTGTGGGGAGTTTTCGTTCCTGCTTAGGTATCTGCAGCTCCACTAGCGGTGACTTGGCTAGGCCATGGCGGTGGATGAGGTACTTGTAAAATGAGCGCAGAGCAGAAAATCGTAATCGAATCGTCGATCGCGCCATTTCTAACTGCATACAATGGTAAAGGTAGTGGCGAAAGTCTTCATTATTACAAGCTTTCCAGCCGGGGAACTTACTTTCTTCCATGTAGGTTTGGAAGGCGGCGAGGGCTTGCGAGTAGTTCCGCAGAGTTCTTTCAGAGGCTGATTTCTCAACCCTTTGAAAGTTGATAAACCCATCGCTTAGTTGATCGTCGCTACTCATGCTTCATGGGGTGGCTACTTACTGCAGGCTGGACATATACCAAAAAATTCAAGCTCATGGTAGAGTTCAGTGAAACCTGTGGAGCTGGCAATTTCGCGCTCAAGCGCATGGACTGGACAGGGAGCTTTGATCGGCTCGATCTTGCCGCACTCAGAGCAGATTAGAAAATCCTGATGGCGACCTTCCAGTAAAAGGGTGAAGTAGGCTGCGCGCTCGTGGAGGCCTAGTCGACGAACCACAGCTTTATCCGTAAGCCTTTGGAGTAGACGGAAAACTGTCGCTCTATCACACTGGGTGTTGAGGTTCTTGTGTTCCGAAAGCTCAGCCAGAGTCATCGGCCTAGGGGAGGATAACAGAGTGTCGATGAGTAACTCGAGCGCTTTGGTGCGGCGGAGCCCAGATTCCCGACACTGGTTGATGATGCTGGCGGTGGTGTGTGGCATTGAAATCAATGTGTAGTGTCAGCCACTTTTATGCAAGCCTTGTCGCTGCGCTCCAATTAAGAAGGAACAATGAATAATTCAGTTGCAGTGGTGCGGTCAGAATATTGGATAAGCTTTAACGGAGCTCACGATGGTATTGCTCCACAACTCCTTCAGAGTTGCCTAGGGTTTTGTTTGAATCCCAGCGCAGCGACTGCGTCACGACACTGGGCTGAGTTCCGCAAGCTCGTTGGGCTACCAGTGCTGCAGTTTTCGTTAGCCTGAGACAATGGCCGTTCGACTGTGGTCGTGAGCTACCAAGTTGGGGTCCAGGCGCTCCTAGGAGGGCGGCTTCACCGCTTCATCGAGCTAGCGAATATTCGTGGTAGAGGTACTTCATCGAGCTGGACTTTTAGCGTTTTTCGTGTTTTTCGCGGTAGAAGCATTTCACCATGTCAGCTGTTTCTAACTTTTTAGTGGTGACTAACTCAGCTATGTCGGGTGGGAGGAATTTTCTTGGATTGGGAAAGTATGTGGTTAGTTTGTGGGCGTGAATATTCTGTTGGTTGTTAGGGATCGCGAGTCCTCCGCTGCGTTGGTGCAATGGTCGTTGAGGTTTGACAAGAGCTAATGCTTCAAAGTTATCCGTTCTTCGCGTGAAGGATGGACCATCGATAGGTGAAGCCGTGTGGGGTGCTGATGTTCAGAATGATTGGTGGGAGGGGATTTCAGAGGTAATAGGGGCTCAGGATGCGATCGCTGTCGAATTAGGAGAAGTGGAAACCGCTAACATACGTAAATCGGTGATGACTCAACTTACTGATACAAAGGCTAACTTGTTAGTACTACAGGACAGGATAAGCCACCCTGAGTTTTACCGAAGTGCAATTCAAGGACTGCTTGATTCCGTGCATTGCGCTATCATGGTTCTGCGGATCGGAGATGGTGATTCCGGTATAGGGAAAGTACTTTTGCCCTGTGCTGGCGGTCCTAATTCACGTCGTGGTTTAAAACTAGCCGCCGATGCGTTTGGTGAAGATGTGACAGCCTTTTTTGTGCAACCTGACACAGACGATGTGTCCTTGGAGGTGGGTGAGCAAAGATTGGAAAGTTTTTTTTGCGACGCTCAGGCGTGAAACCTGAAACCGTTTCTAGGAAAGTAAGGCTCAATGATTCGGTGTATGCTGCGATTCGGGAGGAGGTGAGTGAGGATAACTATGGCATGATGCTGATCGGGGCATCTGGGGTGAGTTCTGTGAGGAGAAAACTATTTGGCACAGTTCCCGATAAATTACTGCGAGGCACTGAGGGCATGAGTGTTGCGGTGATCCGTGGGGAAAAGCCAATTGGCCACCGCCTACGGAATAGACTAGAGCGTAGTTTGCAGCTTTCGGTGCCACAGCTTCGTCGTGATGAACGCGTTGCCCTATTTGCGGACATCGAAGACAAGAGTCGCTGGTCGTTTGATTTTGGCTCTTTGATGTTATTAGCCACAGCAATTACAGCTTTGGGGCTGATCGCAGACAGTGGAGCGGTGGTGACAGGGGCCATGTTAGTGGCGCCGCTGATGACTCCATTGCTAGGCGGGGGATTATCTGTGGTTCAGGGGAATTGGCCTTTATGGAGGCGTTGTCAGAAGGCTGTTGGGCTGGGATTCATTTCGGCGCTTGCTGTTGGCTACTTGCTAGGAACCCTAGCTAGACTATGCGGCTACGGTCTGACCGACGAACTCATCGCTCGCGGTGCACCTAGCGTGTTAGATCTCGGCATCGCCTTCATCTCTGGTGTGGCAGCTAGTTATTGCTTGGCTAGGCCTAAACTGAGTGGAGCTCTGGCTGGTGTAGCGATTGGCGCTGCTTTAGTTCCGCCGATTGCTACCACTGGAATTTGTTTGGCCTTTGGTAAATACCAAGTAGCTCAAGGTGCCGCGATCTTATTTGGAACCAACGCTGTGGCTATCGTGTTAGGCTCTGCTATGAACTTCTTCATGGCTGGAATTCGTGGCAAAGGTGGCCAGTCGACAGTCTGGGCAAAGCGCACGATGATTGTTTTCACCTTGGTGATGTTTGGTCTCATGGTCCCCTTGTCGTCATTGATCGTGAAGCAACTCGCTGGTGGCGATGACATCACAGAGGCCTATGAAAAGGTAGCAGCCGTAGATGGACTCGTTGTTAGTTCGGTAAAGAAGATGCCTTACAAAGCGGGAGTGCAGGTGGTGGAAATCACCATCGATAGCTCTGAAGCCGTGAGTGCCGAAATGGTGGGGCTACTACAGAGCGCGGCAAATGCGCACTCTAAGCGGAAACTTAAGGTCCGCGTGATCACACGCTTGGTGCGGGTGAGCGACAACTAACCTTTAGTGACGCGAATAACTTTGCCGTCTTTGATGGCAAAGTTGAAGCGCTCTGGGCGCATGTCCATAGTGACAATCTGCGGCTTGCCATCGATTTCTACTACCCGGGATGGTAGATTATTTTTTTTAGCGAGAGCATGGGCGCCTTTTACCGCTAAACCAATGAAGGATTTTTTCGTGAGCGGTTTGCTAGCGGAATAAACTTCTGTAGCGCCAACTAGCAGCTTTTTCAATTCCTCAGCAGTGACAGCTTCATAGCCGTCACTGTAGTTCCACTGTTGGCCCGTAACATAGACTCTACGAGGCAGCTTAGTGAACTTACTGGGAATATTTACTGAGTCTTTAGCTTTTGACATGACTGATGGAGCCAAGCCCTCTTTTTTCTGAACACTGCACACGATGAGCAGCTTGTTTTCTTTCGTGTGAATGCTGCTGATCTTGAGCGACCAGGCGGGGCTAGGGACGTCTATAGAGATCGCCACTGTAGCAGATGGAGTAGATGGAGTAGATGGAGTAGATGGAGTAGATGGAGTAGGTTCAGCCACAAGAGAAAGTGAGCCTAGCGCGATAGCACAACAACAAAAGAGAAGAGTTTTCATAAGTTTCAGAGCGTGGCTGCGGCGTGCATTTGTGCAAGTTCGAAACTATAGACCACTCTGCCGAGCGATGTCCTTGATCTGACCTGTGCCTGAGATGCGGTACTGGTAGCTACAGAGCTCTTTGAGACCCATTGGTCCACGAGCGTGGAGTTTGTCCGTGCTGATACCAATTTCAGCACCGAAGCCAAATTCTTCACCGTCAGCGAATCGTGTGGAGACGTTATGGAATAGGCAAGCACTGTCGATTTCAGATTGAAAACGAGCAGCGGCGGCGGCATCGGTGGTGATGATGACCTCGCTGTGTTGTGAGCTGTAGTGGTTGATGTGCGCAACAGCATCATCGAGACTAGCCACGACTTTCACGGAAATAATGAGGTCCAGGTACTCTGTGCTCCAGTCATCCTCGCTGGCTGCGATGATGTTAGGGAGAATAGCAAGCGTGGCTTCGTCACCACGGATTTCAACACCGCGAACTTGAAGTCGTTGAGCGAGCTTTGGTAGAAAGGCTTCAGCTATGTCTTTGTTGACGAGAACAGTCTCGAGCGCATTACAGACGGACGGTTTTTGCGTTTTTGCGTCATCAATGATGGCGACGGCTAGATCTTGATCTGCAGCTGTATCGACGTAGGCATGACAGATGCCATCGTAGTGCTTAATGACGGGCATTCTTGCGAGACTCACTACAGTCTCAATCAGACCTTTGCCACCACGTGGAATGATTAGGTCGAGGTATTTATCCATACCGGCAAGGACTTTGACACTCTCGCGGTCAGTGAACGGGATAAGCTGGACAGCACCTTCGGGAAGACCGGCTTTTTCTCCACCAGATTGTAGCGCTTCAGCGATTGCTTTGTTCGAATGAATCGCTTCAGATCCTCCACGGAGGATAGTGGCGTTTCCTGATTTTAAACAGAGCACAGCAGCGTCTGAAGTGACATTTGGGCGACTCTCAAAAATGATACCGATCACTCCGATTGGGACTCGAACTTTCTCGATAATGATACCGTTAGGGCGAGTCACAGTTTCCAAGGACTCACCGACTGGGTCAGGCAGGTCCGCAACCTGATCAACACCGGCAGCGATGGACTCGATGCGGGCAGCGTCGAGTCTTAGCCGATCGAGTAAAGCCCCACTGAGGCCCTTAGAGGAACCCGCAGTAATATCTTTAGCATTGGCTGTCAGGATAGCAGCAGAGGAATCACGGAGTCCCTGAGCCATCGCACGCAGGATGCTAGATTTATTCTCAGCACTCAGTAGTGAGAGTGAATGAGCTGCTTTGCGTGCTTTTTGGCCCATTGTGTAAATGGATGCGTGAATTTCCTCTGGTGTCATAGATTTGCTATAGTTGAAAATAGCCTTTTTGCCTAGTCTGTTATGTTGCTCGCTTGTCATCGTGCTGACGTATGATAGGTCTTGTGGTGTCGATGAAACGATTGATTATATGGCTGCGCCATGGTGCGCTGGTGGTTGAATGGCTTCTCGGGGTAATCTGGTACTTGATGACATTTTGGATCCCGCGTAAGAAGGCGCACCCTGTGGCAGATGTGTATAATGCGATCCAGCATCCAGGGGGGATTTACCTTTTTGGTAGAGTGATGGCATTACGTGTGATGACCGCGCCAAAGGCTAAGGACGACAAGTGGGTGAATTTCAAGAGGATGGCTAGTAATTGGTTCACTCTCGATTTCCCCAATGCTAGGGTTGAGGTGAAAATGGGAAATAGGGTGATCACTGTACGTTCTAACAAAGAAGGCTACTTCGAACTCCACGACACCTGTGACGAAGAAATCAAAAGTGTCCAGGTGAGTTTGCCGAACCATGGGTATTCTGCAGAAGTGGAGTTGATTGGTAGCCGTGAGTTCAAGGACTTGGTGATCATTAGCGATGTAGACGACACATTGATGGAGACTGGGTCAATTTCTATGGGGAAGATGCTAGAAACTACTTTGTTCGGAAACTCGCTCACACGTGAATTGGTTCCTGGAGTGGGTAGTTTAGTCACGGAGCTAAACCGGGGAGGGGAGCATCCAGTTTTCTATGTGACAAGTTCTCCGTGGAACTTGGCAAACTTTTTGAAGCGAATTTTTCACCGCGCTCAGCTACCAGATGGAGGACTTTTCATGACCAACTGGGGACTCACACCCGAGCAATGGTTGACGCCAAGTCATGATATACACAAGCGACAGGCAATCGATGAGGTCGCGTCCTGGTACCCACAGGCAAAATTCGTCCTGATTGGAGATGACAGTCAGCGCGACCCAGAAATTTATGCAGCAGCCTTGGAATCCTATGGAGCTGAAAAGGTGTTAGCTATTTTGATTAGAAGTGTCTCAGGAACATTGCGAGCAAACGAAGTGCGCGCTAAATATAAAACGGTGAATGCCAAATACGGAGATTCTACCGCGAACATTGCGAAGTCGGCGGATGAGATGCGGACAATTTTACAAACGAAGGGATTGCTGTAGTCTACAGCGAATAAAACAAGATTTATGAAAAGAAATACAGAATTTGACATTGCCGTTCTTGGTGGCGGCAGTGGTGGCTATGCCGCGGCGAGAACTGCTGCAGCGGCTGGCAAGAAGGTGGTAGTGATAGATGGAGCAGCCGAGCTCGGTGGGCTTTGTATTTTACGCGGGTGCATGCCTAGCAAGGCACTCATTGAGTCAGCTAACCGCAATCTCGTAGTTAGAGAAGCTGCGAAGTTTGGTATTGAGGTGACATCAAGCAAGGTGAACACTGAGACAGTTATCGAGCGTAAGCGCCGCTTGATAAAGGAGTTTTCTGACTATCGATCCGAGCAAATGCAAGACGGCAGATTTGAACTCATCCGCGGTCACGCAACATTCAAAGATCCGCACACACTAGAGGTTCAGCTCAAGGATGGTGGCTCAACAATGGTGACAGCTAAGACATTTATTATAGCTACAGGTTCTAGCGTTTTTGTTCCGGATATTCCAGGACTACATGAACATGGGTATCTCACATCAGATGACGTGTTAGATATGGTTGACGCTCCTGATTCTCTTGTGGTGTTAGGAGGAGGAGCAATCGCTTTGGAAATGGCTCACTATTTTGAAGCAATTGATAAACAGGTGACTGTGATCCAACGCAGCGGCCACCTACTGACTGGGATGGACGTGGATCTAGCCGATGAGTTAGAGACTGCGCTCACATCACGTACAATGAAGATCGAGTGTGACACGCGCTTATTACGGGTTGAGAAAACTCCCGACGGCAAAAAGCGTGTTGTTTATGAAAAAGGTGGGGTAGAGACCTTTGTAGATGCCGACGCAATACTCGCTGCGACAGGTAGGAAGCCGAACACAATAAACCTCGGAGCTGATGCAGCCAACATCGAGCTCAACTCGCAGGGTGGAGTGGTTGTAGGGCTTGATATGCAGAGCTCCGTTTCTCATATTTTTTCCTGTGGTGACGTCTGTAGCCCCTATGAAATTGTCCACATCGCCATTGAGCAAGGTGAACTCGCTGCTGAGAATGCCATCAAATTTATTGAGAAGGAGTGCGACTTTGGCAAAATTGACTACCGTCTCAAGCTCTACGGCATTTTTACCGATCCTCAAGTTGCAGCAGTTGGCATGACTGAAATCGAAGCCTCAGCAGCTGGCCGCGAGGTGATCGTGGAAACTCATCCATTCAATGATCATGGCAAATCCATGATTCACGGATCTAAACATGGCTTTGTTAAATTGATAGGTGACGCTAAAACCAAAGAAATCCTCGGTGGTTCAGTAGTCGGACCTGAGGCTGCTGAACTCATCCATGAGATCGTGGTCGCCATGGCATTCCATTCCACTGCGGGTCAGTTAGCTAAGATTCCGCACTACCACCCGACCTTAAGCGAGATCTGGACCTACCCGGCTGAAGAGATTGCTGACGCTTAAGTTTTTTTTCGTCGTAAAACTCGTGTAAACGTCACGCTTTTTTGTAACAAAAAGCGCGTCGAGTAATTCGACGCGCTTTTGATTTAAAGTATGTTTGATAGAAGCAGTTAGTCTTACATGTTTGGAAGCTCGATGAAGCCTTCCAGCTTGCGGATACGCGTAGGGTGGCGCATCTTACGCAGCGCTTTTGCCTCGATCTGACGGATACGCTCACGGGTAACCTGGAACTGGCGACCAACTTCTTCAAGCGTGCGGCTATAGCCGTCCTTGAGTCCGAATCGTTGCTCTAACACTTCGCGCTCACGCTCAGTGAGGGTATCGAGAACGTCGATAATTTTCTCCTTGAGCATTGCGAAGCCAGCTTCTTCCATTGGGTTTTCTGCAGCCTTATCTTCGATGAAGTCACCGAAGGAAGTGTCATCAGAATCACCGACGGGCGCCTGGAGTGAGATGGGCTGTTGAGCCATCTTGAGAACTGCGCGGACACGCTCGACAGGGAGGTGAATTTCCTCTGCGATTTCATCTGGAGATGGTTCGCGACCGTATTCCTGAACCAACTGCTTTTGCACACGCATGAGCTTGTTGATTGTCTCGATCATGTGGACCGGGATACGGATAGTACGCGCCTGATCAGCGATAGAGCGGGTGATTGCCTGACGGATCCACCATGTGGCGTAGGTTGAGAATTTGTAACCACGGCGGTATTCAAATTTCTCAACAGCCTTCATTAGGCCCATGTTGCCTTCTTGAATGAGATCGAGGAAGGAGAGTCCACGGTTAGTGTACTTCTTGGCGATTGAAATAACGAGGCGGAGGTTAGCTTCGACCATTTCAGTCTTAGCTTTGTAAGCCATCTTCATCCAGTGGCGCAGATCTTTGTTGTTCTGAGCGAAGCCTTCGGATGAGAACCATGAGTGCTGCTGAGTTTCACGGATCTTTGTTTCAAATTCTTTCTCGTCGGGATGTGCGTCAACTTTACGTTGGTACTTCCAGAATTTCTTCTGGTAGTCCTCTACAACTTCACAGAAATCTTCCACGACCTTCTGCTTGTAGAAAAAGCGTTGGTAGATTTTAGCGATAACCCAAGTTGCTTTTCTAGCTCAGCTTCGAGCTTGGCCACGCCTCTTGGGTTTTTAGCATTGAGCTTACGGAAAATGTCGTCGGTGTCTTCGTGGCACTGACGAAGTTGATCGCAGAGTTTAGGGAGCGTCTTCATGTAACGCTCGCGTGATTCAATCTTCTTATCGAGGATGACGCGGTCAAAGCGCTCTTTGCCTTTGATGAGTTTGTCTGCTAGTTCGAGATAGGAATCAGGCACGAAACCAAAACGGTGAAGGAACTTCTGAACGGTAAGTTCAGCGTCCTCAATACGCTTCGAGATCTCCACTTCTTGCTCACGCGTAAGCAGGGGAACCTGACCCATCTGCTTGAGGTACATGCGGACTGGATCATCAAGGATGTCTAACTTTTGCTCAGTTTTTGGCTCATCGTCGCTGGCTCCTTCGCGTTTCTTGTCGCGGTAGCGGTCGACTTCCGATGCATCGATGATGTCGAACTCCATGGAGCGGAGTCGTTCGAGGATTGCTTCTACGTCAGTCTGTTCAACGAGGTTGTTTGGTAGAATATCGTTGATGTCATCGTAAGTGAGATACTCTTGCTCTTTAGCGAGCTTAATAAGTTCACGTACCTTTTCCTGAATCTCAGGTGTGTCGATACGGTTTTTGGGAGTTTTTTTTACGCGCTTAGCTTTCGCTTCAGCTTCAGCATCGAGGAGGGCTTGTAGTTTTGACTTTGGCGCGGCAGATACAGTCTTCTTGCCCTTGGCTGCTTTTTTGGGAGCGGCCTTCTTCACGGATGTCTTTTTTGAGACCGTAGTTTTCTTCGCGGCAGTCTTTGTGGCTG
This sequence comes from Rubritalea profundi, assembly GCF_002954445.1. GTDB lineage: Bacteria > Verrucomicrobiota > Verrucomicrobiia > Verrucomicrobiales > Akkermansiaceae > Rubritalea > Rubritalea profundi. The sequence goes on along the minus strand of NZ_MQWA01000001.1, from coordinate 3,891,702 downwards.
CAGTCTTTGTGGCTGCAGTTTTCTTTGCTGCAGCCTTCTTAACAGTAGACTTACTTGCTGCTGTTTTTGTTGCGATTTTTCTCGCTACTTTTTTAGATGCCATGATTAGCTGTTGGTGAGCTGGAGTGAGTGACATATACACACGTCACCCATAAGATCTGTCAATACGCTGAAGCGCGCATCAGGAGTTGGAATCTCCTTTACAGATAGAGCTTCGTCAAGGCATTTCGAGGCGTGCGCTATACTTTTTAGTAGCAAAATATTTATGCAATATGAATAAAACTCTCCTATGTTTCAATAGATCGCTCACTATAAGCGACCTAGGAAATTGATTTCGTTATTCTTGGACGCGTTCGACGTCAGCACCGAGAGTGAGAAGTTTTTCGTCGATATGCTCGTAACCGCGGTCGATATGGTAGACTCGATTTATCTCAGTGGAGCCTTTAGCTGTCAGGGCTGAGAGAACAAGCGCTGCTGATGCGCGCAAATCTGAAGCCATAACAGGTGCCGCTGAAAGCGACTCGACCCCCTCGATGACGGCCGTTCCGCTATCCACCTTTATGTTTGCACCCATGCGACCCATTTCAGCGCAGTGCATAAAACGTTGTGGGAAAATGGTGTCTTCGATGACTGAAATTCCTTTGGTTACCGCGAAGAGTGAGGAGAATTGCGCCTGCATGTCCGTCGGGAAGCCTGGGTGTGGGGCGGTGACGATTTTAGCCCCAGTTGGGTGTGCACCAGGTGAAACCGTTACTGTTGTTCCAGCTTCGTTAAAGTGAACATTGTGACCAGCTTCGATAAGTTTTTCAGCCACCGGAGCTAGGTGCTCGCGGCAGATTCGGTTGAGAGTTATTCCCTCTTTTTCGGCAGCCATGGCTCCAGCGACCATGAATGTGCCAGCCTCGATACGATCGGGAATGATGGTGTGCTCAACGCCGTGTAGCTTTTCGACACCTTCGATTGTGATCCGCCGAGTCCCAGCGCCTTCAATCTGGGCACCCATACCGATGAGGAAGTTTGCTAGGTCGACAACTTCTGGTTCAGCAGCGGCGGATTCGATGACTGTTGTGCCTTTAGCTAGAACAGCAGCCATCATGAGATTGTCAGTGCCTAGCACTGTTGGACCTTGCTTGCCTCGGAGATCAACTTCGGCACCGATAAGTCCATTTGGTGTAGTCATATCCATGTTGCCGCCTTCCATGTCGATCACTGTGCCGATAGCGCGGAGGCCTTTGAGGTGGAGGTCGACAGGTCGATCACCAATGACGCAGCCGCCGGGGAGTGAGACGCGTGCTTTACCAAGACGGGCGAGGAGGGGACCCATAACGCAGATGGATGCACGCATTTTGCGCACTAGCTCGTATGGAGCATCGTGAGTGATGTCTTTTGCGCTAATCCTAACTGTACCACTGGATCGCTCTACTTGCGCACCGAGCGCAGAGAGAATCTGAATCATATAATTAGTGTCTGAGACATCAGGCACTCTACGAATGATAACATCTTCATCCGTAAGCAATGCTGCGGCTAAAATGGGGAGCGACGCATTTTTTGCGCCTGAAATATTGACTGACCCGCTGAGTTTGCGGCCGCCATGTACGATAAGTTTATCCATGATAAATCAGAGTTTAAAAGTTGTTGTGATGAGCTAGTTGCCGCTCCAACGCGCCGTTGGGAAACGATAGATGCCTGAGAGGTCTGGGAAAGTTTTGATGTCGGAAAATCCTTCGTTAGCGAGTAGTTTCTCAACTTCGACATTCTGATGAATGCCAATTTCGAGAGCGATGGTGCCTCCAGCTTCAAGGCTGGATTGACATTTCTGAATGAATTCGCGGATGATGTCCAGTCCGTCTTTACCTGAATAAAGGGCAATGTCTGGGTCATATGTGAGTTCGGCCGCTAGTGAACTACGGTCAACTTCAGGGACATAGGGGAGATTGGCAACAATGAGGTCATATTTCGAATCCAGCCCTTCAAATAGGTTGCTCCGCTGAACTGCGCAATTCTCAGCGCCGTTCGATGTGATGTTTTTCTGAGCTAATTCGAGCGCATCTTCAGATATGTCCACGCAGCTCACTTTAGATTGTGAGCCATATTCCAGCGCTAAAGTAATGCCTATGACACCTGAGCCCGTCCCCATGTCTAGAATCTTTGAGGGGGCGACTGGACTGAGCTGCTTGAGAACGATTTCACAGAGTTCCTCCGTCTCAGGTCGTGGAATGAGCGCACGGGAGTCCGTGTAGAAGTCGCGCATGTAAAATTCCACTGTACCTAGAATGTGTTGCAGCGGCTCGCGATTGCCGCGGCGCTTCAGCATACCACGTAGTGGGATCAAGCTCTCCTCACTCATAGGCTCATCAAACCTTGTGTAGAGTTGGATTTTAGAGCAATCGAGTTGATGGCACAGCAATAGCTGCATGTTCCGACGCGCATCGTCGACGCCTTTTTTCTCAAGCCACTGAGTGCCGGAGTCGAGTGTCTCGAGAATTGTTTTCAAGGTGCTAAAGTCGATTGGTGTTACTCCATGCCTGCGTCAGCAAGACGTTGCTCCATTTCTTCCTTCATCAGGTTCTCTGTGATCTCTCCGAGCTGACCATTCAGGATTCCATCCATATTGTGGGATGTGAAGTTGATGCGGTGATCTGTGACTCGAGATTGTGGGAAATTGTAAGTGCGGATTTTCTCTGAGCGATCACCCGAGCCGATCAAGGATTTACGTTGAGCTGAATACTTTTCAGACTCCTCGCGCACCTTCGCTTCATAAAGTTTGGCGCGCATGATTTGAAGACCTAATTCACGGTTCTGAGTTTGGCTTCGACCGTCCTGGCATTTCACCTGAAGTCCAGTGGGGAGGTGGGTGATCTGCACGCAGGAGTCAGTTGTGTTTACGTGCTGTCCACCAGATCCACCTGAGCGTGTTGCTTGGATATGAAGATCTTCTTTTTTCAGCTCTATATCTACTTCCTCAGCTTCTGGGAGGACGGCGACGGTGATGGTAGAGGTGTGGATTCTGCCCTGAGTTTCAGTGGCAGGAACGCGCTGCACACGGTGCACACCTGATTCGTATTTGAGGTAGCGGAATACTTCCTCGCCGGTGACTTTTAGGACAACCTCCTTGAAGCCGCCAACGTCTGATGGGCTACTCTCCAGGTGCGTAAGTTTCCAGCCACGACTTGTGCAGTAGCGCTCATACATGTTCATTACTTCGCCTACGAAGAGGCTAGCTTCGTCACCACCTGCACCAGCGCGGATTTCGACTAGGGCGTCGCGGTCTTCGTTGGCGTCACGAGGGAGTAGGGCGTACTGAATCTTCTCAGAAAGGTCTTCGATGGTTGCTTCTAAATCAGGTATTTCCATTTCAGCCATTTCGACCATCTCAGGGTCGTCCTCCTTGGCTAGCTCCTGATTTTCAATAAGATTAGTTTTAGCTGTGCCTAAAACCTCCCACATATCCAACAACTTCTTGAGCCGACGATGCTCTTGCATAATCTCCGATGCCTTCTTCTGATCTGAAAAAAGATCGGGGTCTGTAATGAGTACTTCTACTGCGGCGAAGCGCTCGCGTCGTTTCTCAATAAGAGAGGCATAATCCATGACGGGAGAGTCTATTCAGATCTGCTAGCGTGCAAGCACTTTTCGGTGCTGCTGCACTATTTAGTGCAGATTTAAAAGACCTAGTGGTTGACGTGGTACAGACAATTACCCAAATTCAACTTTCAGCTTAAACGCAAAGAAGCCGCCCATATAAATGAGCGGCTTCTAAAAAATCAGTTGATTCGTAAATTAAGCTTCGAGAGTTGCCTTACGAGCCTTTTTGATGATGTCACGCACTGTGTCAGATGGCTGAGCGCCATTGCCAATCCATGCATCTGCCTTAGCGAGGTCGATTGAGAAGTTTGTACCTTCAAGCATTGGATTGTATGATCCAATTTGCTCGATGTAACGGCCGTCGCGACGTGCGCGGCTGTCTACTGCTACGATCTTGTAGAAAGGACGATCTTTCGTGCCTTGGCGATTTAGTCTAAGTGCTACCATAATAAATAATGTTTATAAGATAAACGCTGCTCAGAAAGAGCGGCGGGAAGCGGCAAGCTGCACAGATCAAGGGGTTTTGCCAAGTGAAATCGAACAAAAAACCGCAAGAGATTCTATGAGCGTGTTAAAAAAGTATGAATCCAACTGTATTGCGGGTTGCTGATATAGGAATTAGTGTTAAGACGTCGACCCACCCTTGAAGAATCTGAACCTTTTAAATTAAGAACCACTAAGCCATGTTTATCGATAATGTCCGCGTATACTGTAAAGCCGGAGACGGTGGCAATGGAGTTGTACACTTTCGCCGAGAGAAGTACCTCCCTAAAGGTGGCCCCGACGGCGGTGACGGTGGTGACGGGGGAGATATCATTATTGAGTGTAGCCCAAACACTGACAACTTACGTCAGTTCTTCTATGACCCAAAGCTTGTCGCCACAGGTGGTGCGCACGGATCAGGTGCTCGTAAACACGGAAAGAACGGCAAGAAAGTGGTTGCCCTTGTCCCTCCGGGCACTGTGATCTACAAGAGCCCAGCCCTAAATATCAAAGACGCTGTCGAGATGGAGCGTACAGATGGAATCGACCTTGAGCCGGTAGTCGATCTCATAACGCCCGGACAACAGTTTGTGCTTTGCCAAGGTGGCGTGGGCGGAAAAGGGAACTGGCACTATAAATCTTCCACCAACAGAGCTCCGGAGGAACATACTCTAGGGACTGAAGGTGGTGAATCAGTTTACTACTTTGAGTTGCGCCACATCGCGGATGCTGGAATGGTTGGCTTTCCGAATGCTGGTAAATCCACACTCGTTGGTAAACTCTCCGCCGCGGCCCCCAAAATCGGTAACTACCCATTCACCACGCTCAAGCCTACAGTAGGCGTTGTAGAATTTCCTGGCTTCCGTCGTTGCACGGTTGCCGACATCCCTGGACTCATCGAGGGGGCACACGAAAACCGCGGCCTTGGTCACGAGTTCTTACGTCACATCACTCGCTGTCACTTACTTCTCTTTGTGATCGATATGGCCGGCTTTGACGGACGTGACCCAATCGAAGATCTTCAGACTCTACGTACAGAAATTAAAATGTACGATGAAGATTTGTCGAAATTCCCATGGGTAGTTGTCGCCAATAAAATGGATCTCGACGGCGCTGCCGAGAATTTGGAAGTATTCAAACAGCGCTTCCCAAAGGTGAAAATCATCCCAATGTCCGCTGAAAAAGAAGAAGGATTAGACAACTTGCGCGACCATCTCGATGAAACAGTCGGCTACCACCTACACGGAACACAGATAGCTGAAGGGCGCGACGAAGATTCACTAGATAGTGATTCATCCAATTGTGATGTTACTGCTGAGGAGTAGGTTAACTTCCATTTTTACGCGCTAAGTGTAACCTTTAGGAAATCCCAATGAATGCGCTCTATTAGCATTCATTGGGATTTTTGTGTGATGCTCAAACCGTATTCACTTCAAATGAATGCCACGGTGGGATTATGGGGGGGCTATCAATCTTGAGATTCGTGGATTTTAGTACTTTCAGAAGTTTTAAGAATGAACAGTTTCCACAGTAGAGTTCAATTCCGTGAATTCTTGGATTTCTGCATGAAATGGATTTTTTAAATTAGTGAGTCTGCCTTGCAACAGATCCATTCACCAAAGTAATCTGGGTTTTATTGTAGTAGTCTTGCGGTGTGAAGAGCCAACCCGAATCGCGCTGCACTACACTGTAGCTCGACGCTTTGAATTCAGGTAAGAAAAGATTGCTCGCTGGCTCGTAGATTTCTCGCCCAGTGTATCGACCTCTAACGCGGTAGGTGTAGTTCTGGTCGTAACCATGACGACTACTCTCAGGTCCTGATTCTGATCGGCGGTCTGGCTGGGGTGACGAATTCTCATTCATGACCACAAGTTGAGCCTCTGACCACGGTTGGCCAGGCTTTCGCACGTAACCCCAGAATCGCGTCTTCTCCACGAAGTAGCGACGGGCATAAAAGTAATCGCCTCTAATTTCGGCCGATACCTCAAGTTGGCGCATCTGCGGAGTCACCTCAGTCATGCTCATATTGGCACTGCGTGAATTCCCCATGGGTACGCAGTTGGAAAGGGTGAGGGTGGCTAGGCCAACTAAAGGCATAGCCCAAAAATTTTTTAAGTTCAGCAAATTCATTGCAGTTGTCTAACCACAGATTACCTAGATTAAACAGATTCTTTTTCTTTACAAGCAAGCTCTCTAGATGACTTTAGATGGAAAGCTTGGATGATTTTGATCACAAGTCTCACAAGTCTCACAAGTCTCACAAGTCTCACAAGTCTCACAAATTTCACGGATGCTTGCCAGCACGATGAAGCTCCCGGGATCGCTGAGTCACAGCTCGGCAGTAACTAGCGCAACTCCGCAAAAAAAAATTGCAGACCAGCAAGAGATCACTCCAGAAGTGTGAATAATACCCAATGGGCCGCGGTTGGCTCGACTTGACGAGCTCGGCGAGACTTCAGATGGATGAATAGCGACTGCCACCTAGTTAAAATAGAATCATCTATATAATTCTATAGGATTTAGAGTGATTGCGTAGTGTGGCTCTAGCGTGAATGCAAAACGTTACTCTATTGGTGCTGCTTGCCTTTTCCTATTTTTGATAAATTCCAGTGGTAAGGAAAAGACAACAGGGAAGTCGGAGACGCTCTTTCAGGGGGAATACGATGAGTTGGATAGTAAAAACCTAACAGATTTGTGGGATTCGGACACGCCATACAAGTCTTTCTTGAGTGGGAAGAGTAATTTCGCTCTGCCCCTTGATTCAACTAGGTTACTAAAAAATCTCGATAAGCAGGGGTATTAGGATCAGTTGAAAGATTTTCTGAAGACCCCCCAATATTATTGTGAAAGTTATGACACCTAGCAGGCTATAGAAGGATGACATGTGGAAGACCTACGAAGTCGTGAAGAGTCTTGGTTTTACCAAATTTGAAATTGCCCGTGGCTCTAAGTGGCAACTTTAGGGAGTCGTTAGGTGGTGAGTTTGGTCGCACGCCGATACAGGGTAGTCGTGGAGAGAACGCGGGTGCATTTAGCTGGCCAAGACCACACTCTCATTCCAGATCTAGGGTCTAAAGCAAAAGCCCACGTGATCAAACGAGTGCAGGATTGATCTCGCTATCTACCCTTTTGACTCAGCAAGTAGTGTGGGCTCAATCGGGGCGTGTGCGAGTTTGATGAAATCTGAAGAACTGCGTGAGCCTCCCTTGCCTTCACGGATCTCAATGACCCAGCGTGAGTCGTCCTGTGCCTTATAACCAAGGAATTCTGCCATGTTGGCAAACCCTTTAGTGCACTGGACTGTTATTGTACTTTCGCCATTCTCGAATAAACCGTCCTTAAATTTAGAGGTGTTTGAGTCGCCGACTATTTTGCTGATATCCGCTAGAGCTCCGACGTTGGTGCGGAAGAAAATACGGAGTGATCCAGACCTGCTCTTGCTAGGATCGAGAGTGATGACAGCAACTGGATAAAGCGCCTCATTTATCTCAACCCAATGAGTGGTGATCGAGTCGACCGCTGCGTACTTGCCCTCGGCTGGGACATTAGACTGGTAAATCGGTTCGCTGACGATTTTCGTGTGAGTGGTCGTGTAGGTAACGAAATAGATGGCAAGCGACAATAGTAGCAGCACAGCGATAGCCATGCTGACATACTCGATTAGGGAGGATTTCTTTTTTTCCATCTGTTCGGGTGGGGTTTGGTAAGAGTCGCTTAGAGGCCGAGCTTCACTTTGATGTAGTCAGAAACCATTTTAGGATTCGCCTTGCCCCTAGAGGCTTTCATTACCTGACCAGTAAACCAGTTGGCAGCTTTAGCGTTGCCACCTTGGATTTCGGCTACTTTTTCTGGGTTGGCTGCGATAATTTCGTCAATGATTGTCTCGATAGCTGAGTTGTCAGCAGGCTCGAACCCCATTGATTTAGCAATGTCAGCAGGCTTCTTTTCTGGTGCATCCCAGAGCGCTGAGAAAACATCTTTCGCCTGATTATTGGAAATAGTTCCAGCTTCAACGAGCTCTACCAATTCACGAAGTGATTCTGGTTTGACCGGGTTATCACCGATGGTGAGGAATGTCTCATTGAGCTTGCCGAGGAGCGTGTTGATAATCCAGTTCGCTACTTTCTTGCCGAAATTGGAGCCCTTAGCTGCGAGTTCGAAGTAGTCAGCTAGCTTCAAGCCACTCGTCAGAACGCCTGCGTCGTAGGCCGAAACTCCGTAGTCACTGACAAAACGATCACGCTTGTCGTGTGGGAGTTCAGGGACGAATGCTTTCATTTTCTCAAACATTTCAGCCGTGTTGACGGGTAGGAGGTCGGGCTCAGGGAAGTAACGGTAATCGTGTGAGTCTTCCTTGATGCGCATGACTGAAGTCTGCCCAGTGTTAGGATCCCAAGCTAGAGTTGCCTGTACCTGCTCAATTCCCATGTCGAGTTCTTCGATCTGGCGGTCGATCTCGTAGTAGATCGCGCTGCGGACTGAGGAGGTAGAGTTAAGGTTTTTGATTTCAAGTTTTGTGCCCAGTTCTGTAGTGCCTTTTTTGCGTACAGAGATATTCACATCACAGCGCATCTGGCCTTTGTCCATGTCAGCATCTGAGATTTTTGCGTATTGGAGAATCTGCTGGAGAGATTTGATGTAGGCGTATGCTTCTTCAGCACAATCGATATCGGGCTCGGTAACGATCTCCATAAGCGGAGTGCCGGCGCGGTTGTAATCGATAGTGGATGAGCTGGCTAGGTGTGTGGACTTAGCCACGTCTTCCTCGAGGTGGATGCGGTCCATTTTGACAACTTTCCCCGGCTTTGGAATGTGCTTCTGGGCGTCCTTGTGGTAGGCGAGATCGTAGAGTGGCACACCGCCGCCGCCGCAGAGTGGCAGGTCGAATTGGGTGAGCTGGAAGTTCTTCGGCATGTCCGGGTAGAAGTAGTTCTTACGGTCCCACTTAGAGATGGGCGGAGTCGTGCAGTTGAGCAACATGCCAGCGAGGATTGTCTGCTCGATTGCGTGCTTGTTGAGCACAGGGAGCGCACCAGGGAGGCCTAGGCAAACTGGGCAGACGTTGGTGTTTGGTTCGTGACCGTAACCAGCGCGACATGCGCAAAACATTTTGCTTTGGGCTGTGATTTGACAGTGAACTTCGAGGCCGATGGTTGCGATGTAGTCTTCTCTAGGCATGATGAAGAAATTTAAGATTTGTGATTTAAGATTTAAAATTGAGTGAGCTGGACGCTCAACTGTGCTTTGTTGGTGATGGTCTAGCGGAGCTTGAGGGCTTGTTCAATATCGATCTGTGCGATTGCGTGATTCAGTTCGGTGTCGGCCATCAGAGCGATGAAGCCAGGGTGTGCGAGAATCGCTGCTGTGTCACCTTTTTCGATGCTTTCTTTGATAGCTGGATCTTGCAAGAATTCCTGTACCTTAGGGGATTCTAGGGTGCTGGCGATTGCTGGATCAGAGGCTAGAGCTTGGAGTTTCTCTGGCGCAGCGACCTGCATGATGGCAAGCTTGGCTAGGTTTTGTGCACCGCTTTCATCTTGCGATATAAACCGTGCAACCTGCTTGCCGACGGCCGAGTTGAGAAAGTCATACTTGAGTTTAGCTAAGTTGGGGAGCTCCTCGGGGGCGGCATCACTCGCCTGGGCGATCCAGTAATCGATCTCAGCCCAGGTGCCTTTATCTACTAGGCGGTGCATGCCCAATAGGCAGATTACAAATCCTAAGGCGAAGCCCGTGAGTAAGCCGAAAATTCCAGATCCCTTCTTCCGTTCCTCTTGTTCCTTAGCAAATGGGTTTGAGAAAAAATCGGTGAGAGTTTTGAGTAATAGGAAAGCGAGAATCCCGCAAACAATGCCACAGAAGTATTGGCCGTACTCTGGAATCTTTGGCCATTTTTCGAGCACCAGCGGGTAGCCAAATTGGTAACCAGCCCAGCCAGCAACGAGGGTGCCGACTAAACAGACAAACCCGTAAAATAACTTGAGTGCGCCCTTAGCAAATCCCAGCGCCGCAAAAACGAGGATCACTAGCATGATCACTCCCGATGCACCGATTTCGCCGAAATTCATTAGGTCAGATAAAATAGAACTGAGAGCATCGCGTCGATCTTAAAGGAATTAGAAGTAAAATGAGGTTCAGCACGGATCTAGCCGAAAATATTTACCACACCCACGAGAGTCCAATTGCAACATTCTCGCTATCGAAGCTTTTATCAGTTTGGGTGCGAGTTCCGATATAAGCAATTTTTGCTCCAAATTGGCGGGTGAATGAATAGCCTGCTGCGAGCGAGTAAGCGAGGTTCTCTTTGGTGTCATCCTTGTTGATGGCATTGATCTCATTTTGACCACCAATGCCATAGCCAACGCTAGCACTCGTCCAGAAGCCTAGTTTGAAGGTGTAAATGACATGCGTTTGAAATGCCCAGAAGGCATCTTGCTGACGTTCGCTACCATTCCAGAAATTGTCATTGTCAGTAAAATACCACATCGAAGTTGAGGTCTCATAAGTCCATTTTCCACGTCGGTGGGTGACACCAACTTGAGGCCGAATGGTGAAGCGGTTAGAGCCGATGTTGATGAGTTGATCCTCGGAGTAATCGCCAGTGGGTAGCTGGACGATGAGAGCAGCGCCAATGAGGGTGCCACTATCTGCCACGGACTGCCGATGTTGCTGGTACTCTTTTCCCTTCAGCGGAGGGGCGCCGTAGAGGATAGAGGATAGAGGATAGGCGTAGGACTGTATCGGTAGGTCCCTGCCGGTGGGCCCGTGCTGATTTCCCCTGAAGTAATCCACGATAGGTGCCATCTTGAAATCCTTGACCCAGCTCAAAGCGTGATGACTTGCCTGAAAATTCAAATGTACGCATGTAGCGGACAGCCACGGTGTTCATCTCTAGCTCTAGGTCTTCCACCTGAAGGACCGGATCGAGAAAGATGTCAGCCTGTGCGTATATGCAGCCAATGCCAGCGATGTCAGTGTCCAGTGGCAAATGACTCCAGCGTCGAGGGGTGAGCTCTTGGGCAACGGCTACTGAAAAACTACAGAGGACGAGGATTAAGCTGAGCGTTGATTTCATCTGATAGGTTGAAAGTAAAGCACCCCGACTCGTGATGCTAGAGCGGGGTGCTTAAAAGTAGTGAGAAACTTGGTCAGTTAGACTGAGCCCATCTGCGCGCGTTGGCGGAGGATGTGGTCGACTAGTATCAAGTAGGACATAGCCTCAACCATTGGCACGGCACGTGGCAGAACGCAGGCATCGTGACGACCACGGCCTTTGAGCTCTGTTTCCTTATGGTCGGTATCAATCGTTGGTTGCTCGGTCATGATCGTCGCAGTTGGCTTGAATGCCACACGGAAGATGATGTTCTCGCCATTCGAGATGCCACCTTGGATGCCTCCTGAGTTGTTAGTCTTGGTGCGGACCTTGTCGTCTTCCATATAGAAATAGTCGTTGTGTTCCGCGCCTGTGAGCTGAGTTCCATCGAAACCTGAGCCGATTTCAAATCCCTTAGTAGCAGGGATCGACATCATGGCCTTAGCGAGTTCAGCTTCGAGCTTGTCAAAGACTGGAGCGCCGAGCCCTGCTGGGCAGTTGCGGATCACGCACTCTACCACACCTCCGACGGAGTTGCCTTCGCCGCGCACTTGCTTGATCAGATCGATCATTGGCTCAACCATTGCTGGGTCGCCAGTACGGACAATGTTAGATTCCACGTCGTCGAACTTCACTGTGTTAGGATCGACGTTTGCCTGAAGGTGTTTGATAGATTTGACATAGGCGATGACTTCGATGCCAGGGCAAATTGAGTCGATCACTTTTTTAGCCACTGCAGCAGCAGCCACTCGGCTGATTGTCTCACGAGCTGACGCGCGTCCACCACCATGCCATGCACGGATGCCGTATTTAGCATCGTAAGTATAGTCAGCGTGAGAAGGACGGTACTTGTCCTTCATCTCTGTGTACGACGATGGGCGTTGGTCCTGATTGCGGACAAGAATGCCAATAGGGGAGCCAAGAGTTTTACCCTCGAACACGCCTGATAGAATCTCGCAGACATCGCCTTCCTTACGTGGAGTCACAATATCGGACTGGCCTGGACGGCGACGATCGAGTTCTTTTTGAATGTCTTCCTGAGTGATTTCAAGAAGTGGTGGGCAGCCGTCGATGTTGACGCCTACTCCGACGCCATGAGACTCACCCCATGTAGAAATTTTAAAGATTTGGCCAAGTGTGCTGGACATAGATATCTAGTAAATGGATTTACCCAGAACTGCAAGTGTAGAAGCGGGTAAGCTTCTGTCATTGGTCAATGGTCATGAGTCAATGGGGCTAGATGTGCTTGAGTAGTAACAAAAAAGAACTCAGAGCGATTTACACCCTGAGCTCTTTTAATAAGAATTCTAGATTCTTTGTTCTAACGAACAGACTAGATAGCAGCCATGTTGGACATGGACTCACGGAGGATCTCACCGATCTCTTCAACTTCGTGGTTACGAATGTTGTAGTTCACGTCCACAAGGAGGCGGTTGTCTACAGTCGTGTCAGTGGAGTCGAGGCCCTTGCCGATCACGTCTGTGTCGATCTCTTCGATGAAGTTCTTGAGAAGTGGAACTGCAGCGTGTGAGAAAAGGTAGCAACCATACTCAGCTGTGTCGGAAATGATGCGGTTCATTTCAAAGAGCTTCTTACGTGCGATTGTGTTGGCGATGAGTGGAGTCTCGTGGAGTGACTCGTAGTAAGCAGACTCAGGCTGGATGCCAGAATCAACCATTGCTTCGAATGCGAGCTCTACGCCAGCCTTCACCATTGCCACCATTACGATGCCTTTGTCGAAGAATTCTTGCTCAGAAATCTCACCAGATGGTGTGGACTTTTCAAATGCAGTCTCACCAGTCTCTCTGCGCCATTGGAGCAGGTTGACGTCGTCGTTAGCCCAGTCAGCCATCATTGTCTTGGAGAACTCACCAGAGATGATGTCATCCATGTGCTTGTAGAACAGGTCACCCATGATGAATTTAAGTTCTTCACCAAGGCTGTATGCCACGATCTTAGCCGGGTTAGAAAGACGATCCATCATGTTAGTAATGCCACCGTGCTTGAGAGCCTCAGTGATAGTCTCCCAACCGAACTGGATAAGCTTTGATGCGTAACCTTCTTCGATTCCTTCTTTGACCATCTTGTCGAAACAGAGGATTGAGCCAGTTTGGAGAAGTCCACAGAGGATAGTCTGCTCGCCCATAAGGTCGGACTTTACTTCCGCTACGAATGAAGAGTTGAGCACACCAGCGTGGTGGCCACCTTGAGCAACGCAGAGAGCCTTAGCAATCTCGATGCCTTCACCTGTAGGATCGTTCTCTACGTGGCAGGAAATGAGAGTTGGAACACCAAAGCCACGCTTGTACTCCTCGCGTACTTCAGAACCAGGGGACTTAGGAGCCACCATGATCACGGTGAGGTCCTTACGGATTTGTGTGCCTTCTTCCACGATGTTGAAACCGTGAGCGTAGGTGAATGTAGCGCCTTCCTTCATGTGAGGAATCACTGTCTCAACAACAGAAGTGTGCTGCTTATCAGGTGCGAGGTTCATCACGATGTCTGCAGATGAAAGCATCTCAGCGTAGGTGCCTACAGCGAAACCATTCTCAGAAGCATTGAGAAATGACTGACGCTTTTCAGTGATTGCCGCGTCGCGGAGTGCGTAAGAAACGTCGAGTCCAGAGTCACGCATGTTGAGACCTTGGTTGAGGCCCTGTGCGCCACAACCAACGATGACGATCTTCTTGCCCTGTGCAGCTTCTGTGCCACGTGCAAATTCGGATCCGTCCATGAAGTGACAATCGCCAAGCTCTTCAAGCTGGCGGCGAAGTGGAAGTGTGTTGAAGTAATTTTCAGCCATAATATTTAGTTCTGTTATTTGTGGGGGGATAAATTTGTTACCCGCGCATTCAATCCTAATTTATCGATTGCGTAAATTGAATTAATCATCAAGTTGTATTGCGTTTTTAGCAATGACTAGAAGAGGTTAAATCCCGTGAAGCGACGACTAACCACGAAATAAAGGAAAAGCCAACAGGGCAGGGCTTCACCGTCAATGCCCACACGATGAAACATCTCACTCACGAATCCACAGCGATCAAGAATCGTTAGGCTGGTATTTCTAAAAATCCAAGGCAATGGTCGTGAGCTACAGGGGGGGGGAAGTGGTGTAGTGTGTGGTCGGATTTCTCAAGCGATGCAATGAGGGCAATCTATGGCGCTAGTTCGCATCGCTCAGGAGACTTCAACTTTGTCCTTGCGCACTGGGCATCACCATTTTGACACAAATGTTTAAATGGTATTACTCAAGAATAAAAAAATGCCGCATCCATGTGATGGACGCGGCATTGAGAGTTAAAAATTGAGGTGAACTTACTTACTTGTAGCGAGGTATTTCACTGAGTTAGCAAGGATTGTTTGGAATTCTGGTTGCTTCCATTCCTCAAGACCATGGCCGAGAGAGAAAGAAATCGCCTTTGATTTACCAACTGGGTGCTCCCAGAGGATGGCTGCTTGGCTTTTTCCTTGCTTACCTTCGAGAAGGATTTTGGTGTTCTTAGAGTCGGCGCCAGTGATGAAGTTATTGTAGAGTTCAGCATTGGGTGTGGTGTATCCAGTATCAACGCCTTTGAAGATCGGGTGCGATCCGTCAATTGGTGTGGCCACGATTGGCTGTTTAGGTCCGTGTCTAGTGGATGCTATACCTGTCATGTTAGGCCATGCTGGAAAAGCAACGCCAGGGTGGGCAGTTTTCCACTCGGCGAGGAGTTTTGCTTTTGTTTTTGCTTTAGGGTTAGCGCCTTCAGCGTGGACGGCGTCCTTGCCATTTTCTTTATAAGTCACCCAAAAGCTATGAAGTGAACAATGAACGAGGAGGGCTGGGATGCCTTTTTCCTTTGTTTGTTGAATGATGTTGTGTGGGGCATTGAGCTTTTTGCTGCCAGCCATGCAGATATTATAGACAATGACGTCTGAGCCATTGCCGAAATTGGGTTCGGTCGCGAGTTTTGTTTCTACTTCGGCGTGGCTGCCTGAGATGACTTTGAGGTTCCAGTTGTTCTTCTTTGCTATTTCCTGGAAAATCTCGCGCTGAGGAGTGTACTTGTGATACTTGCCAGGTTCGTGGGTTACGTAGAGGACGTTGATCTTGTCGGATTTGCTGTCGTTAGTCGCCGACTTGGCTTCAGCATTTGAAACTAGGGCGCTTGCTCCAAAAGCTAAGCAGCTAAATAGTGTGGTTTTCTTTATCATAGATATGTTAGTTGTGGGGAGAATTTTCTACTTGAATAAGCGTGTTTACGAGGAAATCTTACAAAGATGTAGAAAGTTTTCTTCAAAAAGGCAAGAAACATCAATCTGACTCGATTTACCCCGTTGAGGTTACTGTGGAAGATGCGAAGTACAAGAGAGCGTGAGTTTCAGTATCTATTGGTTAAGAATACGCTAATATGGTTGCCACACTAAGGCTTTGTTTACTATTAAGGTAATACATTTATGGCCATACCCCAAAGTACAATTGCGCTTGTTTACGATTACGACCAAACGCTCAGCCCGAGCTTCATGCAGGATGATGTTATTTTCCCTGAGTTTGGAATCAACCCATCTTCCTTTTGGGACAAGTGTAATGCGCTTGTTACCGAGCAAAAGTGGGATGGGGAGCTAGCCTACCTGAAGTGTTTGTTAGATATTTTGGCAATGGATGGAGTTTCCAATGCGCGCCTCACCGAATTGGGGCAGAATCTATCGTTTTTCCCTGGTCTCCCGGACATGTTTGATGAGATTGATGGAGCCTGTCTCAGCGAGGCGCATCATGCGGCGGGAATAAAAATCGAGCATTACATTGTTTCCTCTGGTTTGAAGGCTCTGATGGATGGTTGTAAAATCGCGAAGCATTTTAGGCAAATTTATGGCTGTGAGTATGGTGAAGATGAAAGTGGTGTGATTAGTTTCCCGAAGCGCGCGATTTCACATACGACGAAGACTCAGTACTTATTTAGAATTAATAAGGGCCTGTTAAATCACGACCAAGATGTCAATGATCACATGCCGAAGGAGTTGCGACCCATTCCATTTTCTAACATGGTGTATTTAGGGGACGGTCCTACGGATGTCCCTTGTTTTACAGTGATGAAGCGCAATGGCGGGAATGCGATTGCTGTGTACAATCCGAAGGATAAAAGCCGTAAAAGCTTCAAGAAATGCTATCAACTCAGCACGAGATCTGACCGTGTGCGGAACATCGCGCCAGCTGATTATCGTCCTGGTAGTCATTTACGATTGATTTTAGAGCAAATGGTGACTGATATTGCGGATCGAATTCTCCTGAATCGTCAGGAGGAGACCGACAGCGGCACAGTCGCTGCACCATCATTTTAGAGGAATAAGGAATATGAGCGATAAGAAGAATTTCCACTTTGTGGGAGTATGCGGGACAGCAATGGGGTCGGTAGCTGCGGCGATGAAAAATCGTGGCTACAAAATTACAGGTTCAGATGAAAATGTGTATCCACCGATGTCTACCTTTCTGGAGTCACAAGGGGTTGAGATAACGGCTGGTTTTGCTGCCGAGCATATACCTGAGGATACCGATGTCATTGTCATTGGTAATGCGGTGAGCCGTGGTAACGAGGAGGCTGAAGCTGCACTTGATCGGAAGTTGCTCTACGTTTCCCTACCTGAGGTGCTGAAAGAGCACTTTCTGCGCGGTAAGAGGAATCTAGTGGTTTCGGGCACCCACGGCAAGACAACGACTGCATCTATTCTTACATGGTTGTTAGAGTCAGCGGGAGTGAACCCGAGCCACATGATTGGTGGAATTCCGACGAACCTAGGTCAAGGCGCGCGCTTCACTGAGTCTGACTTTGTTGTGTTGGAGGGAGATGAATACGATACCGCTTTCTTTGATAAGCGATCCAAATTTCTACATTATCTGCCCGAGGTGGTAGTGGTGAATAATATCGAGTTTGATCACGCGGATATCTATGACTCCTTGGATGAGATTAAGCTGACATTCCGCCGATTACTCAACATCGTACCGCGCTCAGGTGTGGCGTTCATCAATGGTGATGATGCGAATTGCCTAGAAGTCGCTGAGGGCGCTCCCGCTCCTATCCAGTCAGTGGGTTTTTCTGAGAGCTGTGATGTACGAATCGAGAACGTGGAATATGCAGGTGAACTGAGCCATTTCAGTATGAATGGCGAGCGCTACTCTATACCAATGTCAGGCGAATTCAATGTGCGCAATGCTGCTATGGCGGTATGCTCCGCGCTTTTTGTAGGAGTCTCTGCCGCTGCTATTCGTGAGGGTTTGATGAGCTTCCAAGGAATTGCTAGACGCCAGCAACTGCGCGGCGAAAAAAATGGCGTGAAGGTCGTTGATGACTTTGCCCACCACCCGACAGCTATTGATCAGGCTATTGATGCGCTACGGCAGAAGTATGCACCGAATGATCTCTGGGTGATTTTTGAACCTCGTTCTAACACTACGCGACGTAATATTTTCCAGAATGAATTAGCGAGCGCTCTATCAAATGCGGACAAGGCTGTGGTTGCCGGCGTTCCTGATCCAGACAAGGTTGCTGAAAATGACCGATTGTCTCCGAAGAAATTGATCGCAGATGTGAGCGCGACAGGCACTCCAGCTTGGTACTTTGAATCGGTAGACGAGATTGTGGCTCACGTTGCGAGTGAGGCTAAGTCTGGCGATGTTGTTGCTGTTTTAAGCAATGGGGGATTCGGCGGGATTCACGATAAAATATTGGCAGCTATCAAGTAGTACTTCTATGGACGGGGAGATTGAAAAATTTATCATGTACCTTGCGGTTGAGCGGGGTCTCTCCACGTCCTATCAGTCATCAGTTAGGCAGAGCTTGGATGCTTTGCGTCAGTGGGCAGCCGACGGGGATCATTTGCTGCAGGATATCGGCACTGAGGAGTTGGCTAGCTTCGTCGCAAAGCGCAAAGATGAGTCGCTAGGGAATTCCTCACTGAGGATCCTAGTGGTTCACCTAAAGGTATTTTTCCGCTACCTTACTAGCAAGGGTCATGTCATTGCGGATGTGGCTGAGCCTTTGATTGCGCCAAAAGTAGAAGGCTACTTGCCGGATACTGTTTCAGTTGAGCTGCTTACATCATTGTTAGAGTCGATCGATACAATGAAGCGGCTGGGTAAGCGAGACCGTGCTTTACTAGAATTATTTTATGCATCAGGGCTTCGCTTGTCAGAGATTTGTCAGCTGAGGCTGGAGCATTACGATAGCGAAGAGGCTGTGGTGCGAGTCACGGGTAAGGGGAATAAAACGCGCCTTGTGCCAGTGGGGGATGCCGCCCGGAATGCTATAGAGATGTACCTGCGTGCCGAGCGTGGGGATCTGGTTACTTCAAAAACGAGCTCACACGTATTTATCTCCGTTAGGGGAGGGGCTTTAAGTACGGATAGAGTGAGATCTATCGTGAAACAACGGGCTAGTAACGCTGGGATAGAAACGAAAATGTACCCGCACTTGTTCCGCCATTGCTTTGCCACGCATCTTCTGGAGAATGGTGCTGATTTACGAGTGATTCAGGAAATGCTAGGCCATGCGGATATCTCCACGACCCAAATCTATACCCATGTAGATCAGAAACGCCTGAAGGGGCTGCATCAGCAGTTTCACCCGAGAGGGTAAATCAGGACAACGAAAGGACATTTCTCAACTTTTGTCGCATAGCTTCTGGAATGCTAGGTGAGAAATGGAAGCCTTTGTCTCTATACCTCTTAACGACGGCGTTAGAGATGTTAGCTTCTCTTAGTAAACCTGTAATCGTACGTGTTGTTGCTGATGAAAGGGTGCCAGATTTCCAAACACAGTTGCCACCTTTGATTCGTAAATGAACCAAAGGTGTGCCTCTCGTCGAGATTCTCTCGCCAAGTCGATAAATGGGCTGAGAAGCCCATAATAGTGAGAGAAATTTTGACATGCTAGGTTAGCTCTTCAGGGAGCAATGCTACGAGCTTTTTGATGTCATCTGCTTGATGGCGATTTGCGATGAGGATGGAGTCACCAGTTTGCACGACGATGAGATCGCTGACGCCCAGCATAGCAACCTGAGTTTGTTTCGACTCAGTGAAAATGATGTTGTTATGGCTTTCTACCACTTTGAGAGGGCTGTTGGATTTGTTGTCGCCTTCCGCGTCATCGAGGTATTTGGCAACGGAAACCCAGGAGCCAACATCATCCCAGTCGAAGCTAGCTTCGATATTGAGCACGTGAGCCGCTTTCTCCATCAGCGCGTAATCGATAGAGATTGGGGTGAGCTTTGAGAACTTGTCCGCAACCGTGGCTTTGATGTCGTCGGATTCCATGAGCTGGCTAATAAAGCCTGCTAGCTCTGGCGCATGGAGTTCGAGTTCATGCACAACTGTCGGAATCGACCAGATGAACATCCCTGCATTCCATGCGAAGTTTCCTTGTTTGATGAATTTCTCAGCAAGCTCTGGCGCGGGCTTTTCCCTAAAACAAGTGACGTCGTGCGGGATATTTTTGATTCCAACAGGAGCTAGAGCGCTTGGGGCACCCCGTTCTACATAGCCATAGGATGGGCAAGCCCAAGTGGGTTTGATGCCGATTGTGAGGAGTGACTCGGTTTGCTGAGCGGTGGTGATGGCGTCAGTGAGGACATCGTGAAAGTTCGCGACATCATCGATCAATTGGTCGGCGGGCAGGACAATCATTGTCGCCCCTGGGTCGCGTGCTGCGATAAGTCCAACACCTAAGGCTACAGCCGGAGCTGTGTCACGCTTGGCGGGCTCCGCAAAAATGTTTTCTTTGGGAAGTTCACTGGCGACCTCCCTAACCGCATCAATTTGTAGCTCGTTGGTTAGAATTAGAATATTCTCTTTAGGGATCAAACCCTCAAGTCTAGTAATAGTCTGATTAAGTAAAGTGGTGTCACCTAAAAGGTTTAGTAATTGCTTAGGTTTGGCGTCGCGTGAGAGCGGCCAGAATCTGGTGCCGCTGCCGCCAGCGAGGATTAGTGCGTATGTTTCAGCCATGGATTGAACCTGCAATGCATCGCGTGACTATAAAATAAGAAAAGTAGAAGATTTGGGCTTTTTTTTGGAGCTGATAGAGATTACTTTGAATTCATGGATTACGGACAAAGTGAAACTTCAAAGAAATGGGTTGATAAATCATCTGCTGCGGCGCCTGCATTATTTGGTGCAGCTGCAGGTATTTTCTTGGGTGATATGATGCACCGAGGTGCGCGTCGGCCAGTGGCAGTGTCTCTCTTTTGTCTTGGTATGGCTGCAATTGCGCCATGTGTAGCTGATGTGGTGAAGAAAAAAGTGGCGGGACCAAGCACACGTCGTGGCAGTCGGCGCACTTTAGCGAACATCCGTGATGGTGCAGCTATTCCTGATGTGGATATCTACAGTGACGAGATTGGAATCTAGGTGATTAAGCACTCATTTGTAAGATGCGCATCGGCTTTGCTGTTGCGCATTTTTTGTATCTACTCTGATCATGGCAATTGCGTCCGATACGCTAAGAGTTTGAACGTGAGAGGGAACGGGTGCATTATGTGAGATATGAAACTGCTCATCTTGTCTTTTTTGTCGGTTGGCTGGTGTGTGTCGATGATTGGCTGTAATTTTGCTGAGTCAGAGGCTCAGATTTCACTACCTACAAGTGGAGTGAACCCACTAGACCCAGTTAGTTTTAGTCGAGCCCGTACTACAGAGGCTATAGAGACTGCTGATGGAGCTTACCGTGTAGGTGATTATGTCGAGGTCGCTCAACCAAAGACTCCAATGTACTCTCAATACCCAAGCGGTAGAACCAGACCACAAAAACATTTAAGTCAGGGAGTAGTTTTGAATGTGCTCGGGTTGAATGGTAGCTATATGCATGTTCAGAATGAGAAGGGGGATGAAGGCTATGTGTCCATAATGACAGTAGTGCCGCAAGGACTCCTAGCTGCGGATTTGCCACTCTCCGAGAGTGATGTGGCAGCGAGTGATGAGTAGTCACCATAAATTTAGCTAGTGGAGCGGGAGTAAATCCGTAAACTGCTGGTATGAAGTATACTACACGAAATCCTTATCCTAGTTGTGTGTATTGGTTGAATCCTATTTTTTGGGCACTGCCCTTGATGCTGGTCACTATGATTTTCATGATTGTGATGCACCTTTCTCAGCTGGATTTTGTATCGCTTCAGCTTATTTATTCAGTTCCATTATTGGGCAGTTGCTTGGGGGCCGTTTTGTTAGCAATGAGGATGCACATTTCGTAAGACTAAGATGAATACGATCACGCATGCACTTTTGCCAGTTCTGGGAGTTTATCTCTACAGGAAGCTTAAGTCTCATGAGGCTCTTTCTTTGAAAACCTACATGATGATTGCCCTAGCTGGAGCTACACCTGATTTGCTCAATCCGCATTTCATCCTAGAGGCACGGTTGTCTAGTTGGTCGCACAGTGTGTTTGGCTTGCTTGGGTTTAGCCTTGTTGTGCTGATTCTTTCTAAATTGAAGTCCACCAAACTCGATTTCAACTGTGGGTGGATACTTATCTCAGCCTATGTTTTGCACCTTTTCTGCGATGCCATAGCTGGGGGGATTACATTTTTCTACCCTGCGAATTCTTTAGTGATTGGTGACTATTATGTGTCAGCTGTTTGGTGGATTCCTATAGATGTTGCTTTTTTTCTATGGGTTTATTTCATCTGGCGCTACCCGCGACTGAGAGTTGGCGCTAGAAAGCGAGCTTAGGGCTTAAAAAATAGCTAAATTCTGATGGTTTTCCTTTGTTCTAGCAGTATAAGCGCCATAGGCGCTACTAGCTATCGCGTTTATAATTATGATAGATTTTTCAATATTCGGAAATAACCTCTGTGGGGGGAGCGGTATCGAGGAGCTCATGGATGATCTCGGTAATGCAATGGTGCATGGTGGACCAGATATTAAGATGCTCGGAGGCGGCCAGCCTGGTAGTATTCCAGAGATGAACGCGATTTGGCGTCGTCGGATGGTAGAGATAATGGAGACTCCAGGAGCTATGGAGGCGATGGTGGGAAACTATGATCCACCGAAAGGGAACCCCAAATTCATCTCAGCCTTAGCACAACTCTTTTCTGAGCATCTGGGCTGGAATGTTACTGAGATGAATATAGCCATCACAGCTGGTGGCCAGACGGCATTTTTCTTTCTCTTTAATGCCTTAGCGGGACGCACTCGCGATGGACGCCGTAAGAAAATACTTTTGCCCCTAGTGCCAGAATACATTGGTTATTCGAACCAGTCTGTAGGGGAAGATTTCTTCACTGCAGTGAAGCCAAAGATTGAATTGATCGGTGAGCACCAATTCAAGTACCGTGTCGATTTTGAGAATCTTGAAATTACCGATGAAATAGCGGCAATTTGTGTGTCTAGACCAACTAACCCGACTGGCAATGTCCTGACAGATAATGAGATGGCAAAGCTGTCTGCTTTAGCTGAAGAAAATGAAATCCCGCTTATTATCGACAATGCCTACGGGGCGCCGTTTCCTAATATCTTTTTTGCCGATGCTAATCCTTTGTGGAATGAGAATACTATTCTAACCCTGAGCCTTTCAAAAATTGGTCTGCCCGGAACGCGCACAGGAATTGTGGTTGCTCCAGAGGAAATAGCCTCAGCTGTGGCATCAATGAGCGCAATCGTCGGCTTGGCGAACAGCAATGTTGGGCAAACAATCATGGAGCCGCTCGTGCGAAGTGGTGAGGTGTTACGACTCAGTAATGAGGTAGTTAAGCCATTCTATGTGGAGAAATCTAGGAAAGCTCAAGAGTGGGTTGCTGAATCATTTGATACTAACATTCCATACCGAGTACATCTGAGCGAAGGGGCTTTATTTTTGTGGATCTGGTTTGAAGACATGCCCGTTACAGCGAAAGAACTCTACGAAAGACTGAAGAAGCGTGGCGTTCTCATCGTTCCCGGTAACTATTTCTTCTTCGGCCTCGGTGATGCCGACTGGAAGCACCGTAGCGAGTGTATTCGCATGACATTTACCATGGAGGAAAACGTGGTGAAGGATGGGATCGCAATCATTGCAGAAGAGGTGAGTAAGATTTACAGCGTGTAGCTAAATCTCTCAAAACAGTGATGAGGTCTATTGTTCTACGGAGGTTCTAATTGAAGCAAGTACCGAAAGTTCGGCGACAAAGTCTGGTAGCTTCATTTCTCCTTTCACCACGCGAGCTGAAAAATTTGGGTAGTCTGAGGTTAGAAAACAAGAATGATCAACGAGTTAGTTAGAGCTTAGACTTAACTAGCCGTTGACTATTAGTGGAGACTTCATTAGCAATTCCAGCGTGAATAAAGCAAAGCTAACTCTCCTACCATTTTTTTGTTCAGGATTTCTGACTGCCGGTGATTTACCCGCAAGCCGGGAGGATACATCCAAGGCTCCTGTTAAGTTCTCGACTGGCGAAGATCTATTGCCTCAGTGGGGCGTCGCTATGGGGGTGCGCTATGCTAGTGTTCCTTATGCGTCTGATGACAAGGCGACATCAGATATTTTCCCACTATTCTACTACGAAGGTGAGCGCTTCTTCCTCCGTGGTGACTACGGCGGTGTGAAACTCTGGGAAGGTGATAAGTATGGATTCAATGCACTGGCACGTCACCGGTTCACGGATATTCCCGCCGAGTTTATCGACAAGGTGAATGGCAATACTTTGGACATGGGCTTGCAGGCGTTCTGGAAGCTCGATGAGCAATCCCAGTTACAATTTGATGTGCTCAGTGATCCACAAGGCAGATTCCATTCTGCTGCACGTTGGGCTGGCGATTACAGTAAACCTAACTGGAGGTTCTTCCCTGAGTTAGAGATCCGCTTCACTGGTTCAGAATTTAACTCCCACTACTATGGTGTGGACACCTACGACTTGAGTGAGGGAATCGAAGCGCGTGCTCGATTCAAGGCTCGCCGCCGTGTAGTCAGCAACCTCCACCTCGAAGGGCGAGTCGAAGGCGCTTGGCTTGGGTCAGAGGCATCTAAGAGCCGCGCTGTCGAAGATGATTTTGCCTACGAACTTTATTTAGGTTTCGGGTTTTATGATGGAGATGAGCGAGCTGAGGTGAGCACACTGGAAGCGAAACCTTATTGGCGTCTTTCCCAAGGCTGGGGTACGTCATCGGATTTCCAAAACATGATCTTTGGTGAGCACAAGACTGACGATGGCGCAGACGTCAATGTGACTTCTATTTTCTACGGACATCCGCTTGCAGATAGTATTTTTGGAGTGCCTATCGAAATGTACATCACACCAGGTTTTTCTTACCATTATTCATCGGATGTTCAGGACTCTTCCACGGAGTGGGTGTTGGCTTTCAAAGGGTTCTACACATTCCCTACACCTTGGAGATTGCGTCTCGGTATCGCAGAGGGTATTTCCTATGCTGATTCACTCACCTACTATGAGAGCTCCGAGTTAGAGCAAAAAGGTTTCGAAGAGAGTAAATTGATGAACTACCTAGACCTCACACTGGACCTCAATATCGGTGATGTGTTTAAATCTAACAAACTTGAAGACCTTTGGTTAGGTTATGGTATTCACCATCGCTCAGGGATGTATGAAAGCTCATCAGCATTTGGTGATATTTCTGGAGGCACAAATTTCGCAAATATCTACCTGCAGTGGCACGGAGAATTCTAGGCCTACTCGAGTTTTTTTATCGCGAAAGTTGCAAAATGTTCGAAAGCTTGTGTGGTTGATGGAACTGTTTTTTTTACCACTAATTACACAAGTTTTCACGGATCGCTTTTAGTATCCTTTTGCAGAGCACTCCGATGGGCGGTAGTTGCCATAGGTTCCTTTAGGGAGCTATAGCGGTTGGCGCGGACTCCGCCACTAGTAGATGAGTTGTAGCTACCACTTGAGGTAGATTTGAGGCCACGAAACTAGCTCCAACTCCAAAAGCGTTTCGAGGAACCACGAGTGTGGGATTTTTGCGGAGCTGTTTATTTTTCCGATTGGTGATGTCATTGGCGAAGAATGTAGATTCGCTAATGGTGAAGCTCGTGCAGCCTTTACGGCCTCCCCATGGGTCGACACAGCTGAAGCTGCAACTTCGGCTATCTGGTTCTAGCTTCTGGGGGGTGCTGGTGATTGTGATGAAGTGACTACTGACTTCGGACCATCGGTGTCCGCCAGTGGCCGAGGTGATTTTAACAAATCTCGATATGTAAAGGAGAGGAGGAAACCCGTTCTTCAGTGACTGTGTAATGCTAGCGTGAAGTTTTACTAGAAGCTCTCGGTGGGTTTGATCTTTAGTTAGGAAAAGTCTCTCCAGGCGCACCGTGGGGAGATGAGCTTTTTTGTGTAGCTCGTTGATTGCTTCAGTTAGGTCGTCTGGGCGAATACCATTCTTATCATCCCACCGTCTCTTCATGTACGCATTGCGTGAAAATCGTGAGCAATAAGTCTTGGTGAAGTAGTGGAATTTTTCCTGTGGGCTGCCAGTCATTTTACGAGTGGAGCCACGCCAGTCATCGGAGCTGAATTGATAGGCATTGAGCAGGGCTACTGGGCCACATGCAAGTTCGTGGATCGGCACTTGATCGATTACTTGAGCATCCATGTTAGGGGCGTCAAGTGTGTCCGCGGCTAACCAGCTAGTCGAGAATGTGAGACAAGCTAACAAAAAAAGAACTCCGCATAAATTGACTATGCGGAGTTTCTAAAAAGTTTGCAAGTGGAGAAGAAGTTACCACTCGATTGCGGTAGCAGCCCAGGTGAGGCCGGCGCCGAAGACGACTAAGATAATCTTGTCACCGCGTTCGAATCTTCCTGCGCGGTGCGCTTCGTCTAGGGCGATGGCGACAGCTGCAGCTGAAGTGTTGCCGTACTTGTGAAGGTTGACGAAGACTTTTTCATTGGGGATGGTGAGGCGGTCAGCGATGGCATCGATGATGCGCAGATTCGCTTGGTGCGGGATGACGAGTTTGATGTCATCCGCAGTGAGGTTGGCGCGCTCAATCACCGCCTCGGAGGCTTTCTTCATGGCGTTGACGGCGAGCTTGAATACTTCGCGGCCAGACATGTTGAGTGAAGCGAGCTTTTCAGCAGCATTTTCTGGAGTGGTAGGGCAGGCTGAGCCGCCACCTGGGATGTTCAGGATGCCAGTGTGTTTGCCATCAGTTCCCATTTCAGTCGCTAAGATGCGGCCTTCACCTTCTTTTGAACGGCGAAGCACTGCAGCTCCAGCTCCGTCACCGAAGAGCACGCAAGTATTGCGGTCTTCCCAGTTTACGAATGAGGAGAGCTTCTCAGCTCCGATGATGAGGGCATTCTCGAATGCTCCGTCAGAAATCATGCGCTTGGCCAATTTCAAAGCGTAGAGGAAGCCGGAGCAAGCGGCTGATATATCAAACGCGATAGCTTTATTAGCTCCAAGATTATGCTGAACATAGCACGCCGTCGCAGGTGTGATAGTGTCAGGTGAAATGGTAGCTACAATGATGAGCTGTATGTCTTCTGCAGCAATGCCTGATTGCTCAAGCGCTTTTCTTGCCGCGTTGGTGGCAAGGTGAGAAGTGAACTCGTCATCAGCGGCAATATGGCGTTGCTTGATGCCAGTTCTCGATGTGATCCACTCATCTGTGGTGTCAATAACTTTAGCAAGGTCGGCGTTAGTGACAACTTTCTCAGGCACATAGCTACCAGTGCCAGCAATCATTACGGGATATTCAGATGCAGATTCACTCATCGCGATTGGTGATAGCCGTGATCGTTTCTATGGTCAACCTTTGACTGCCCCCTGAATCAACTGATTTATTATACCACTTAGCATTTCAAAAGAGACAGATGTTGTTTTTTAGGTTCTAGAAATGTGCGCTTCACGGAAGAAGTGAGGGGCTGGGTGTTTTCCTTCTGAATCAGCGTTTATCCTCAGTTACGATGCTCGCATCGCTCCTTCTTCTAGTCTTGATTTCTAAGGGAATCACTCAAGCATCAGTCTTTTTCGAAACACTGAGTGGTATTAGTTCTGTAGCAACAAAAAAATGGGAGCTCGAAGTGAGCTCCCATTGAGAAATATTATTAGGGTTATCTACGAAGTCACCGCTGAGCGATCGTCGTTTAGGCCCGACTTCTCGAGGAAGTAGTCGTAGCCGCCGCTGTATTTGGTGAGCTTGCCGTCTGCGACGTGAACT
This sequence comes from Rubritalea profundi, assembly GCF_002954445.1. Lineage (GTDB taxonomy): Bacteria > Verrucomicrobiota > Verrucomicrobiia > Verrucomicrobiales > Akkermansiaceae > Rubritalea > Rubritalea profundi. Next base: position 3,864,417 of record NZ_MQWA01000001.1, on the reverse strand, counting down.
GTGGTTTCCGCAAGGTTGCGGATGAAGTGCACATCGTGGGAGATGAAGAGCAATGTTCCTTTGTAAGACTTTAGTGCCTGAACCAGAGCCTCGATAGAAAGGAGATCAAGGTGAGTAGTCGGCTCATCCATAAGCAGGAGGTTCGGTGGATTCACCAAGAATTTCACCAAGTTGAGTCGTGATTTCTCACCACCAGAGAGTACGCGGACGCGCTTGAGTACATCGTTCTTGCGGAATAGGAAGGAGCCGAGGATGGAGCGGGCTTCATCTTCGCGTAGTTCAGGATTGGCTGCCATAACCTCGTCGAGCACTGTGTTAGACTCATTGAGTGTGAGTGCACGGTGCTGGGAGAAGTAGCCCATCTTTGTGGCGTAACCGAGTTCGCAGGAGCCTTCTTGCACGTCTTCGAACCCAGCAATGATCTTCATCAATGTTGATTTACCTGCGCCGTTAGGCCCGACGAGTACTGTGCGGTCACCGCGCTCGACCATGAAGTCGGTTTTATCGTAGATGACTTTGTCGCCGTATGCCTTACGCACACCCTTGAGTTCTGCTAGAATCTGGTTAGATCGTGGTGGCTCAGGGATATTGAAGCGGAATACTTTGCGTGGAGCCATCGGCTTGACGATCTCAGCTTTGAGCTTTGCAATCATTTTCATCCGCTCGTTTACCTGCGATGACTTTGAGCCAACATTGCGGAATCTATCGACAAATTCTTGAATACGCTCGACTTCTTTTTGTTGTGAGCGATAGCGCTGCACTTTTTGGTCGTAACGCTTTTCACGTTGTTTTTCGTAAGAGCTGTAGTTGCCAGTGTAATTAACGAGCTTTTGCTCATCGATCTCGTAGACTGTCTCGATGATTTCATCCATGAAATCACGGTCGTGAGAGATGACTAGCAAGGCGCCTGGGTAGCTCTGTAAATAACGCTGGAGCCAAATGAGTGAAAGGAGGTCTAGGTGGTTCGTCGGCTCATCCAGCATGAGGAGGTCTGGCTCTTGGACGAGGAGGCGCGCGAGGTTAGCACGCATGACCCAACCGCCAGAGAAGGTGCTGGCTGGCTCGTTGACTTGATCTTGCTTGAAGCCGAGGCCAGCGAGAATTTTTTTAGCCTTAGGCTCTAGAGCGTAGCCATTGTTGGCGTCAAAGGTGTCTTGGGCTTCCGCGAATTCTGGCAGGTCAGTTGTGCCTGCAGTTTCGCACTCACGCATCGTTTTGATTGCTGCTGCCATTTCAGGTGTGATGCCGATTGCGAGTTCGAGGATGGACTCAGGACCAGGGTCGCCAGATTCCTGTGCTAGGTAGCCAGTGATGGCGTATTCATCTATATCAGCTTTGCCCGAATCAAGGTCCTCTTGATTGAGGATTATGCGGAATAGGGTGGACTTGCCTGCGCCATTAGGCCCGACGAGAGCAACGCGCTCACCCCAGTTGATGGTCATCTTGGCTTCTTCAAAGAGTGTTCTCCCACCAATCGTCTTAGTGAGGTTGCGGATCGTTAACATGTTTGATCAGTGCCGTGAATTTGCGGGATTTTCAACCTAAAACTCATCTGGAATAGCCAAATGTTTCGCTAAGTTTGTAGAGCGTCGCAGAAAGATGGGAGGATTCATCGTAGAGTTATCGTTCTCTGCACCCTTGGCATTGGAAAAATAGAACAAAGATATTTGTATCTAGCTACTTCTTGGCAAGGGTGTTGCGGAGAATGCTTCAGATTACCTAATAAAAAAAGTGCAGCGTTTCCTTGACGGATAGGGGGTCTTGTGGTTTTCTGCGCCCGCAGCGCAACACAGCATGTGTTTCAAAAGCACCCGTAGCTCAATTGGATAGAGCATCTGACTACGAATCAGAAGGTTAGGGGTTCGACTCCCTTCGGGTGTATTTCTTTTCTGGAAAATACACGAAACACAAAAGTGGTGCAGCAAGCAATCTAAAGCACCTGTAGCTCAATTGGATAGAGCATCTGACTACGAATCAGAAGGTTAGGGGTTCGACTCCCTTCAGGTGTATTTCTTGCAAAAAAAGCGAAGCCCAAAAGGCTTCGCATTTTTGTGTCTATAGGAAGTATGAGGTGAGCTTTAGCCCATTTCAGGCTTTAGGTCTCTAGTGAGAAGATCAACGAGGGCTTCCTGAGCTGATTTATCTTCATATAAGATCTGATAGACAGCATCAATGATAGGGGTTTCTATCCCATGTTTACGTGCTGCTTCATAGATCGAGAGGGTGTTGGGAACACCTTCGGCAACCATTCCTAGTCGTTCGGTGACTTCTTCCAGAGTCTCACCACTACCGAGAGCTTTGCCCACGCGGTTGTTGCGTGAATGAGGTGAATAACAAGTCACCATCAGGTCACCAATACCAGAGAGCCCAGAGAAAGTTTCGGGTCTGCCACCGAGAGCGATGCCTAAGCGGGTCATTTCAGCGAGCCCACGTGTGACAAGCGCGGCGATAGCATTATCACCTAGACCAATACCGGAGATGATTCCGGCTGCAATAGCGAAGACATTCTTCAGCGCTCCACCGAGTTCGATGCCGGCTACATCGTCGCTGGTGTAGGTGCGGAAGTACGCTGTGGTGAAGACTGATTGAAGGCCTTCTGCTAGATCGTTGTTAGTGGAGCCGACTACCGCCGCAGATGCGAGATGAGTCGAGACTTCTTCCGCGTGTGTTGGGCCAGAGTGCACAGCTATTGGGTTGTGCGGCATGAGTTCCGTGATGATTTCGCTCATGCGAATACCTGAGCCTCGTTCAATACCTTTGGAACACGAAACCAGCGGAACATCGGTAGATATCCCAATTGAGGCAAGCTCAGTTGCGGCAGAGCGTGTAGCTGAAGTGGGCAGAACAAAGAGGATGAGGGAGGCATCGACTGCATCCTTATAATCGACTGAAGCTTCGATGTTTTTCGGTAAGTCAATGCGTGGCAGGTAGTTTGCGTTGGTGTGAAATCCATTAATTTCTGCGCACTGCTCAATGTTGCGGCCAATGAGTGTGACTTTAGAAAAGTGCTCAGAAAGCACCATAGCTAGGGCTGTGCCCCATGAGCCAGAACCTAGTACAACTGCGGTTTGGGATGAATCGAATGGCATGGCTTAAGATTTTTTACTTTTTGGGGTGAAGCGGTTTTCGGTGCCATTCATTAATTTAACGATATTGGACCGATGTTTCCAGACGGACATAAGAGCGATGAAAATAGCGAAGGCTAATAGTGGTTTATTCCATGTGTCATTGGCTAATTTACCATGACGCCATGAGCCGTATATCACGACAAATGGAAGAGAGACTGAAGCTAGAATACTGGCGACAGAAACGTAGCGTGTAAGCTTAAAGCTCACAAACCAAATGAAGCCTAGGATGAGTAGTCCAAATGGTGCGAGGGCGGTGATCACTCCAGCTGAGGTCGCGACCCCTTTACCGCCTTTAAATGAAACCCAGGGGGAATAGTTGTGCCCCATGACAGCGCAAAGCCCAGTCAGTATGTGTAGGCCCTGTGCATTGATTTGACTGAGTATGCTGGCGTGATCCTGCAGACTGGGAAGTAGCATAAAATTTTTTGCGACGATATCAGCAGGTTGATCAAAACGAATGAAATTTATCGCTATGAACGTAGGTATGAGCCCCTTGAAAAAATCTAGAACAAAACAAGTGATCCCGTATTTCTTCCCAACAACGCGAAGCACATTGGTAGCGCCGATGTTCCCCGAACCATGCTCGCGGATATTGACACCTTGGGACTTTGCTATGAGTAGTCCGAAGGGGATAGAGCCTAGTAAGAAGGCGATGATGGGTGGCATCCAGATTGGCATTACGCTATTAAGTCTAGGAGAGTGTGAGCAAATGTCATTCCCAATATACCTTAGAGGTGAAAAAAGAAAGCTCAGGAGAATCTCCTGAGCTTATTGAGTGGTCGTTAGTGGTGGGTGTTACTTGTCTTTGCGTGGGTAGCGGACATCGAGCACGGAATTCCAATCGGCGATACGTTGGGATTGCAATTTGTAGAGAGCATCACAATTATCGAGGATCTCGATTGAGGTGATTTTGTTACCCACTCCATCGGTCTTCCAACCTGGGCCTGAGAGTTTCCCGGTTATTTTGTTCACGATGTCTAGACCTTTAGTAACTTTGCCAAACACTGTGTGCCGTTGATCGAGGTGGGGAGTGGCTTTGTGGGTAATGAAGAATTGAGATCCATTCGTGCCAGGCCCCGCATTTGCCATCGAGAATGTGCCCGCACTATCGTGCTTGAGCTCGTCGACAAATTCGTCTTCGAATTTATAGCCAGGACCGCCGCGGCCAGTCTCGGTCGGGTCGCCGCCTTGGACCATGAAGTTGGGAATGACACGGTGGAATTTGACTCCATTGTAATAACCGCGATCGGCTAGGTTGAGAAAATTGGCAGCAGTGATAGGCGTTTTCGAAGCAAAGATGGAGGCTTCAATATCACCGTTATCTGTATGGATGATGATGCGAATGTCTTGCTTTGAGGCTTCGATATCACCTTCCTCCGTGTGGGTGTGGCTAATATCTTTCTTAGGGACTTCGGGTTTTTGCTGGTTGCAGGCAGTGAAAATGACACAGAAAGTGGCGAGTAATAAGAGTGTGAGTTGTTTCATCGTGTGGACAAATACCTCAGCCTAGGCTTTGCTGCAAGCACACAGAATGAGTGAGCAGGAGAAACAGCGGAAAATCATACATATCGACATGGATTGTTTCTATGCTGCGATTGAGCAACGTGATTTTCCGGAACTCAGGGGGAAGCCGATTGGTGTCGGTGGCAGTGGCAGGAGGGGGGTGTTGTGTACGGCGAGCTACGAGGCGCGCGTTTTCGGTGTGCGCGCTGCGATGCCAGGATTCATGGCGCTTGAGAGGTGTCCACAGTTGATTTTAGTGCCGACGCGTTTTGAGGTATACCAATCGGTGTCGGCTCAGATTCGTGCGATTTTTGGAAGGTTCACAGATCTTATTGAGCCGCTGTCCCTAGATGAAGCCTACCTCGATGTGAGCCATTGGCGGTCTGATGCCTCGGTGATTGCACGTGAGATTCGGCGTCAGATTTTTGAAGAGACTCGGCTGACTGCTTCAGCGGGGATTGGGCCGAACAAGTTGATTGCTAAGATCGCGAGCGACCTAGATAAGCCAAATGGTCAATGGGTAGTCACTGCTAACGATGTGGATGGGTTTATGCGTACCCTGCCTGTAGCTAAACTCTGGGGGGTGGGGAAGAAAATGCAGGAAAAGTTAAGTCAGCATGGAATTGTCACCTGTGGGGATATGCAAAAACTAGATAAAATAGCCATGTCTAGGCGCTATGGTCGATGGGGAGTAGAGCTTTACGAGTTGTGTAGGGGGGGCGACGCGCGTGAGGTGGAGGTCCACAGAGTGCGCAAGTCTATCAGCAAAGAGACAACCTTCAGCGAAGATGTAGTCGGAGATCTAGCTTTAGTTCCTGAGTTGCGCCGTTTGGTTGCTGAGGTGGAGCAAAGCTATCAGGCGCGCTACACCGAGCGTACCATCAAGAGCGTCGTGGTGAAGCTTAAGTTTGCTGACTTCTCGAGAACCACCATAGAAAAGGTTTCGTCAAGTGTTGATGAAATCCTAGCAGAGGCCTTATTGATAGATGGTCATGCACGTGGTGGGGGTAAAGCCGTGCGTTTGTTAGGTGTGGGGATCAGGCTCGCAGATGAGGAGGATGAAACCCAATTGGAGATGTTTTAAACGATCCCATTGATAAGTGCTAGTTCCTCGTGGGAAAATTCGCAGTTGTTGAGGCACTTGAGGTTCTCTTGTAGTTGTTTTACGCTGCTAGCGCCGATCAGGGTGGATGTGACTGTCGGGTTGGATATTGTCCAGGCTAAGGCCATTTGAGCCAGCGATTGGCCACGAGCATCGGCTATGTTGGCTAACTGCCTGACCTTACCAATATTTTCATTCACTTGGTTCACCGTTAGGAAACCGTTTTTTTTTCCGGCACGAGAATTAGCAGGGATTCCTTCGAGATAGCGGTTCGTGAGTTGACCTTGAGCTAGCGGTGAGAATGTGATGCATCCGACACCGTGCTCGTCTAGTACGTCTGTGAGTCCGTCCTCAATCCCGCGGTCGAGGAGTGAGTATCTTGGCTGGTGGATCAAGCAGGGTGTATTCATCTCCTTGAGGATCTTGATTGCTTCGGCGGCTTTGTCTGCTGGGTAGTTAGATATGCCTGCATAGAGTGCTTTTCCTTGCTGCACCGCAGTGGCTAATGCTCCCATAGATTCTTCCAATGGCGTGTCCAGGTCTGGGCGATGGTGGTAAAAGATATCCACGTAGTCTAGCTGCATGCGTTGCAGTGATTGGTCTAGCGAGTTGAGGATGTACTTGCGTGAGCCCCATTCTCCGTAGGGACCATCCCACATGAGGTATCCAGCTTTGGTGGAAATGATGAGTTCGTGGCGGTGATTACTGAAATGAGTATGGAATATTTTACCAAAATTGATCTCGGCACGACCTGGAGGTGGTCCGTAGTTGTTGGCTAGATCAAAATGGGTGATGCCAGCATCAAAAGAATTCTTCAAGATTGCTTGCGCCATGTCTAAGCTGTTGGGTTTCCCAAAATTATGCCAGAGGCCAAGTGAGATGGCTGGTAGCTTGAGGCCGCTTTTTCCACATCGATTATACGGCATGCGACCGTCATATTTATCAGGATGGGAGGTGTAGTCTAGTGGCATATAGGTTATAGTACGCCAAAGAAGGTACTCAAGTAAACATCCTATTAAATAGATCTCGCAGAGAGCCTGGAAATTTTTATAATAAAACAAATGCAAAAATTGACAATCAAGCTGCAGGAAGCATTGCAGCAAGCACAACAAACAGCCACTCGCTCTTCACACCCAGAGTTAAAAGACGTGCACGTTTTGTTGGAGTTACTCCAACAAGAGGGAGGAATAGTGGTTCCTATTTTAGAATCAGCAGGGGTTGATTTAGTGAAGCTCAAAGCGGGAGTCGTTAGTACTCTGGCGTCAGAGACTAGTTTGAAGGGCAGTAATGCTCAGCCACAACCAAGTTATGGATTACGCTCCATTTTGGATGAGGCTGACCAAGCACGTAAATCTATGGGGGACGATTTCATCAGTGTGGAGCACTTCCTCATTGGCGCTCTCAAATCAGGCGGTCCAGCGGGTGAAATGTTGCAAGAGAATGGTCTAGATGCGCCAACGTTAGAGCAAGCTCTGAAAGTGGTCCGCGGGAGCCAAAAAATCACTGATGAGGACCCAGAAGGTAAGTACCAATCTCTGGAGAAATATGGCACGGATCTAACAGCCCTAGCTCGGGCAGGAAAAATCGATCCGGTGATTGGACGGGATGATGAAATCCGAAGGTTGATGCAAGTGTTAAGTAGGCGCACCAAAAACAACCCTGTACTGATTGGTGACCCAGGTGTGGGCAAGACGGCTATTGCAGAGGGTCTAGCCCGCCGTATTGTCAGTGGGGATGTACCAACATCGATGCAAGGGAAACGACTCATATCTATGGATATTGGAGCAATGGTAGCAGGGGCTAAATTCCGCGGTGAATTCGAAGAGCGTCTCAAAGCCTTCCTCAAAGAGGTAAGTGAATCTGATGGCGAGATCATTCTCTTCATTGACGAGCTACACACCATAGTCGGTGCCGGTGCTAGTGAAGGCGCTGTCGATGCTTCTAATTTACTTAAACCACAATTGGCTCGTGGTGAGCTCCGTACGATCGGTGCAACCACGCTTGATGAGTACCGCAAGTACATCGAAAAAGATGCAGCACTTGAGCGGAGGTTCCAACCCGTCAAAGTGGGCGAACCTAGTGTTGAGGACACTATCGCAATCCTACGCGGCTTAAAAGAGCGCTATGAAGTACACCATGGAGTGCGTATTCAAGATAGTGCTATTGTGGCGGCTGCCACATTGAGCGATCGCTATATCTCGGACCGATTCCTACCTGATAAAGCTATAGATCTTGTTGATGAGGCTGCATCACGACTGAAAATTGAGCTTGATTCGGTGCCTACAGAGATTGATCAAATGCAGCGCCAGGTCATGCAGTTAGAGATGGAGCGCCAAGCCTTAGAAAAAGAATCTGATCCAGCTAGTGCAAAGCGGCTAGCAAAGGTGAAGGAGGAAATGGCTAATATTAAGGAGAAGTCAGATGGACTTATGGCTCAATGGAAAAATGAGAAAGAGATCATTACCATCGTCAATAGCGCGCAGGAAAGCATAGAGTCATTGAAAAATGATGCGGAACAAGCAAAGCGTGAAGGAGACCTGACAAAAGCATCAGAAATAACGTATAGTCGCATCCCGGAAGCTGAAACAAAAGCTGAGGAGGCAAAGCTAAAGTTAGATGAAATTCAGAAAGTTGGACGCATTTTAACGGAAGAAGTTACGGAGGAGGATATCGCCGGTGTGGTCGCTAGCTGGACTGGCATCCCCGTAAGCCGTCTACAAGAGGGTGAGCGCTCAAAGTTAGTGCAGATGGAAACCCGTCTGGGTGAGCGAGTCATAGGCCAACGACCAGCCATTGTTGCAGTGTCTAATGCCGTGCGCCGAGCACGTGCAGGATTACAGGATGAAGACAGACCGATTGGTTCCTTTATCTTCCTTGGTCCTACTGGTGTGGGCAAGACTGAGCTGTCCAAGGCGTTAGCAGAATTCCTTTTTGATGATGAGGGGGCGATGGTTCGTATAGATATGTCCGAATATATGGAGAAGCATGCTGTCTCGCGTCTAATCGGGGCCCTCCAGGTTACGTCGGCTATGACCAAGGTGGTCAGCTCAGCGAGCATGTTAGGAGAAAGCCCTACAGTGTGGTTCTGTTTGATGAGATAGAGAAAGCACATCCCGATGTATTCAATGTTTTACTACAGGTGCTAGATGATGGACGTATCACTGATGGACAAGGGCGTACGGTAGATTTCCGAAACACAGTGCTCATAATGACTTCTAATATTGGCAGTCAGTATATTGTAGATGAGTCGAATGCTGAACAACGTGAAGCTAAGGTGAATGAAGCACTACGCTCACATTTCCGCCCAGAATTTCTCAATCGTATCGATGAGACTCTCATTTTTGATAGACTCAACAAAGAAGAGCTGGGAAAAATTATTGGTCTACAACTTGATAGAGTGTGTGAGCGGCTTGCTAAGCAAGGGCTCGGCCTAGACTTAACTGCAGAGGTGCGCGAATACCTCGCGGAACAAGGGTATGATCCCACCTATGGAGCCCGTCCGCTGAAGCGAGCTATCCAGCGGTGTTTGCTAGACCCTTTGAGCTTAGATGTTCTTGACGGGAAGTTTGTCGAGGGTGACACGATTCATGCCGAGCTCGATAGCACAAAGAAAGTGGTCTTTAGCAAAGCTTAATTAGTATTCTAGAGATAAAAAAAGCCCGCACCGAATGTTCGGTGCGGGCTTTAATTTTTTTAAGTGAGTCGCTGACTACTCTTCTACCGCAGGTTTCTGCTCGTCACCATAGTAACTTTTGATGTAGCCAAACTCGGTCATGGTGTCTTCCCATGAAGCAAGTGTCTGAGCTGAGCCTGAATACACACGACGTCCTTTATTGAGAAATTGTAGGCCTTTCTCTTTATTGTCGAGGGAGTAATTTAAGGCTGAGTTAGCATAGTAATAGAAAGGGGAGTCGTCACGATAGTCATAGAGGGCGGACATGGCTTTGACCGTTTCTGCGTGTGATTTGCGAACGTCTGCGCCAAGTTTACCATCATTGGATAAACCAATATGCGAAAGGAGAATTTTGAACTCAACGAGGCGCTTCATTTGTAGCGCATTCTCGGGTGCTATTTCTAGAGCTTGTTTGAAAATCTCGATAGACTTATTCCAGTCGCGCGAGACGAAAGCAACTTCTCCCATGTTGAAAAGCACATTGAGTGATGGGCCTGTGATGTCTTTAGAAAGGACAAATTGTTCCATTGCCTTTGGGAAATCACGGAGCTCGACGTAGCACGCACCACGCAGGTTGATGACTTGTGGGTCATCTGGGAAAATATCAATCAACTCACGAGTTGCCTCTAGAGATTCAAAGATACGCTTATTTTGGAACAAGATACCAGCTTCGTTTTTCTGCTTAACGAAGGCAATGCGGGTCTCTTTCGGTAAGTTGCTAAATGCATTGATGGCATTTTTGTATCGCTCAGTAGGCCCATTCTTAGCTGGAGCAGGGGTTTCTGTAGGAGTTGATTCCTGGGCGATCAATTGTGGTGCGGTCAGAGCGACGGCTACGATTAGAGCGAGTTTTTTCATAGGAGTGGATTCTATAATTGATATTAGAGGAGTGAATTGGGATTTAATCAAGTGGCGACTTGAGGTAGAGCTGATTTTTTTTGATTAAGCTGGCGACTTGAGGGTGGAGCCAGGGGGAAGTGAGGTTAGCCGCAATTTGCTGGCGGACGACCGTCGCCGCAGCTGGATGTTGTAGAGTGTTGAGTAATGTCGACTCGAATTCATTCACGGGAATGGCTTCAGAATCGCGGCTGTAGACGATGATTCTTAGCAAATTTGCGAAATGGTGGGCTCGATCCCAGCGCGAGATTGATTGCCATTGGTCGGTTCCCATCAACCAGAATAACTGGGCATTCGGGTAAAGTGACTTGAAATGCTCAGCGGTGCGCCATGAATACGATGGTGGGGGAGAAGTGAGATCATAGTCGCTAACCTCTGCCCATGGCAGCTTGGATGTAGCCAGTTGACACATCTTGAGGCGTTCCTCAGCAGTCGCTGATTGCATCTCTAATTTATGTGGAGATTGCTTGCAGGGGAGAAAGATGACTTTATCTATCCCTAGTTGAGAGACTGCTTGATGAGCAATAAAAGTGTGGCCTAGGTGGATGGGATCGAAGGTGCCACCAAATAGGCATATTTTCATTTGCGATTCGTTCATTGAATATCTAGCTTTGCGCTATGCAATTTATTACTTGTTTCTTAGCTGCCCTCAAGCTTGGATTAACGTCATTTGGTGGCCCTGTAGCCCATTTGGGTTATTTCCGTGACGCCTATGTCGTCAAGCATGGCTGGATCAGTGAGGAACGCTTTGCTGAGCTGCTGGCACTTTGCCAGTTTTTACCAGGGCCTGCAAGTAGCCAGCTCGGAGCGATTATTGGTTACGAGAAAGGTGGTTGGAACGGAGCTTTAGGTTCTTGGCTGGGATTCACACTGCCTTCAGCCATTTTGATGATCCTCCTCGCTGTAGGACTACAGCCTATTTCTGATGCTCTAGGCACTGGTTGGATTCATGGGTTGAAGCTTGCTGCCGTTGCTATTGTGGCGCTGGCAGTCATTGGTATGTATAAGAAGCTTTGTCCTGGTCGCCCTCAGTTACTGGTCGCTCTCGGTTCACTAGCGCTGTTACTTTTGGCATCACAAGCATGGCTTCAACCCTTAGTTATTCTACTCGGTGGACTCGTTGGTGCATATTTGTTTTCTGAATCAAAAGTCCATGTGAAGAAGGAAGATCGGGAGAAGCGAGGTAAGCTACCGATTCTGAGTGTGGTGGGTATTTTAGCTTTCATTGGAGCTATCTGCTGTTTGCCATTGTTAGCGCAAATGGGATCGGGCGCGAATGCCGTGGCTGGTCTATTACGTGCGGGATCTCTTGTTTTTGGCGGCGGCCATGTTGTGTTGCCGTTGTTGGAGACGAGCTTTGTGGGAGGTGGAATGATGGAGCAGGACTCGTTCCTCGCTGGTTACGGTGCAGCTCAGGCAGTGCCTGGCCCGATGTTTACTCTGGCTTCTTACATTGGTTCCTCAGTGGGGATTGGCGGCAACCCTTGGTTGGGAGGAGTCATAGGTATTGTCGCAATATTCGCGCCGGGAATGCTTCTCTTGGTCGTTGGTGTTCCATTATGGAATTGGTTGAAAGCCATGCCACGGGCGAAAGGAGCTGTGATCGGGGCGAATGCCGCCGTAGTCGGTCTTTTGGCCGCTGCGCTAGTCCACATGTTTAAGGCTAAAATAGTTAGTGAACCTCTTGATTTGTTGATTGTGATCCCCATATTCTTAGCTCTCGGGACGCGCAAGATTCCGGCATGGCTTGCGGTGTTGATTTCGGGTGTGGCTGGTGGACTAATTTGGCAATAAAAGAATAGATGATATATGCATTACATGGCGCGGTTGGAATGGCTGCGGATTGGAAAGATTTAGCTGTAACATTGAAGCAAAACAATGTGCCGCTGGCGCGTGTTGATTTGTGGCAATTTTTGGCCTGTTGCCCTATGCCGATTAGTGAGTTCGGCGCGGCATTCAATAAAGAAGTGCACGCTAAGAATCCTGTGTTGTTAGGTTATTCAATGGGGGGGAGGCTAGCTCTCCATGCGTTGATTGAGAATCCATCCAAGTGGAGCAAAGCGGTGATAGTCTCGGCTCATACTGGCATTGCAGAGGAGGGAAAAATACCACGGCAGGCGCTGGATGCAGCATGGGCAGCTAAGGCGCTGAAAGGCGAATGGAGCGCATTTCTCAACGAATGGAATGCCCAGGGAGTTTTGGATGGAGCCACCATGCCCGACCGCCGGTCTCTCCAACCCAGACGAGAGGCGGTAGCTCGTTCCTTTATGGATTGGACTGTCGGAGTGCAGGAGGATCTATTGCAGCAGTTAGAAAAAGTAACTTGCCCGGTGCTCTGGATTGTAGGCGAACGCGACACGAAGTTTTTGAAGGTGGCCAAAGCAGCAGTAGAGGCGATCCCCAATGCAAAACTCGTCGTTGTGCCTGATTGTGGACATCGTGTCCCGTGGGAGAAACCAGAGGAGTTTGCCTTGGCTGTCCAGGAGTTTCTTAATGCTTAGGTTGATCTAGCTCTTTGACCGCGAAATTGGCGAAATGTTGCGGGAATTGTTTACTGCCAAGCCGGCGGTGGCGCACCTAGGAAATCATTTTTTGATTTGTTACACAGGCAAAAATTCGTGCCGTTAGTGTGGATTAGTGGTAGAGATGTTCCATTGTGCGGGCTCTCAAAGCTTTCGTGTTTTTAGCGTATTTCGCGGTTATATCGCTTCATCGCACCATCTGTCTCGAAGAATAGATAGATTGTCCACGAAAAAGAATCTGTATAATCTGCGTAATCTATGGTTAGACAACTGCAATGAACAGCACGCTCAAATCCTGCATTCTAGCGGCACGGCCAAAGACATTGCCTGCGGCGATTGTTCCCGTGTGGTTAGGTTGTATGCTGGCTTGGAAGCTCGAGGGGGAGTTTGATGGGTGGCTGGCGCTTTGTACTTTAATGGGAGCGGTGTGGATCCAGATAGGGACAAACTTTTTTAACGATGCTATCGACAACGACAAGGGCGCCGACACTGAGCGCAGGCTCGGCCCAGTGCGCGCTACGGCATCAGGCCTACTCAGCCGGGGCCAGGTGTATGGGGCCGCTCTGGGGTGCTTGTTAGTAGCTGCTGTTTTTGGATGGTTCTTATTTCAGGCACGTGGCTGGTCGATGGTGGCAATCGGCTTGCCCTCGCTCTACCTTTGTTATGGCTACACTGGTGGGCCAGTACCGCTGGCCTACCGTGGTTTAGGTGAAATCTTTGTGATCCTGTTTTTTGGTGTAATCGCTGTGATGGGCACTATTTTTGTTCAGTTAGGGAGGTGGCCAATAGAGGGATTACTTTTAGGTATTCAGCTTGGATTGCTCAGTGCTGTGCTGATTTCCATCAACAACCTGCGCGACCGTGAAGAGGACGCTGGAAATTCTAAGAACACGCTTGCTGTAAAGCTTGGTGAATGTTGGGGTAAGCGGGTGGTCGCGATCGAGATTTTCGGGGCGTTTTTTCTCTCGCTAGCTTGGCTCTGTATGAGCCAAATGAGCCTTTGGCTCGGGAGTTCTATGTTTATCATTCTCGGGGTGAGGATATGGGGGAATGTCCGCGAGGAACCACCGAGTGCGAAGTACAATAAATTTTTAGCTCTAGGTGGTATCCAGTTGATCCTTTTTGCTATCCTCTTCACCCTTGCCTGTGTTATCTAACGGATAACGATCATGAGCGAGCCCATCTACATTCATCGGTACACACTGCACAGCAGACGAGGCCTAAATAGCCGATCCGACAGGACTGCGCACGAGGGTCTTCTGATCCTTATCAATGGAGGAGTGGGCTGTATCCATCCATGGGAGGTTCTTGGAGATCCATCGCTGGATGAGGTGCTCGATGACTTAAAGAATCGGCGTCTTTTTAGGCCGCTGGTGCGAGCTGCTGTAAAATGTGCGATGGTCGATGGTGCTGCGCGGCGTGCTGGTGTTAGCCTGTTCGATGGTGTGAGGGTTCCTAGAAGCCACGCTACTATCGTGGGGGGCAGGGATAAGATCGATGAGGCTCTGACCGCTGGCTTTGATGTGGTGAAAATGAAGGCTGGCCGCGATGCGCCGGCTGAGTTGCAGTTGATGCATGAGGTCCACGCTGACCATCCAGAACTCCGCTGGAGACTTGATTTTAACAATGTTTTAGGTGGCGGGGAGTTGCGCGAATTTGTGAAGTCCATGGGGGAATCGCTCCGCTCTAAGATCGACTTTTTAGAAGACCCTTGTCGCACTGATGATCCAGCTTGGCAGGGGATTCGTGAGGTCTATGGCGTGCCGTTAGCGATCGACCGCGATGTACCAATAGCAGGCAATCAGTTTCGCTACGCCGTGATCAAACCTGCACTAGATGATGTGACTGCCGTCTGTGCCAAGGCTATGTTAGAAGGTTGGCGTCTGGTTCTCACGAGCTACATGGATCACCCGATTGGCCAATGTTATGCGGCATGGTGTGCAGGTAAGGTAGAAAAACGATTCTATGGGCTACTCGATCCCGTTGCTGGGCTGATGACTCATGGCCTATTTGAGCCAAATGCTTTCATCGACCGCATGGGACCAGTTCAGCCTGAATGGCGTTCGCCAGTTGGAACTGGTTTGGGGTTTGATGATCTGATTGATGAGCTTAACTGGGAAATGCTGAGATGATTTGCCATTGTCAGTTTCTAGAGCCCGCATTCTGGCATGATGAGTCATGTTTTGTAATGCACAATACTCAATTGGCTGACGCGAATTTTTTATCCCTTGAGCAGTGGGTGAGAGCGCAGAGTGTTTTAAAGAATCATGTGCTCTTTCAGTCGAGTGGCTCAAGCTGCGCGGCTAAATGGGTCGCGCTATCAAAGTCTGCACTGTTAGCCTCTGCTAGGGTAGTAAATCAGACATTAGGCATTGAGACTGGTGCTCGATGGGGATTAGCCTTACCTATCCACCATGTGGGTGGTTTTGGGGTTTTAGTACGTTCGTTCCTCAGTGGTGGTCACTGCCAGGTATTTCATCAGAAGTGGGCTCCAGTGGCGTTTACTCGCTTTGTGTATGAGAATAGCTGTGAGTGTATTTCATTAGTACCAACTCAGGTGGTTGACCTCATAGAGTCACGCTGTGTGGCACCTTGCTGTGTGAAGCATGTTGTTGTTGGTGGCGGGAGCTTGAGCGATGCACACTACGCAAAAGCGAAAGCTTTGGGTTGGCCAGTGCTGCGCAGCTACGGCATGACTGAGGCAGCATCGCAGGTTGCAACTGGTGATACAGGTGATGGCTTTTTAAGCATCCTTGATGGCTGGGAGACCCGAGTTCATACTAGTGGAGTGCTAGAGTGGCGAGGCGAGGCTGGTTTCAGTGGGTATGTGATTGAGGAAGAAGGAGAGTTTTCCTTCGTGGACCCAAAAGTGGATGGCTGGTTCACCACCCAAGATTTAGTCGAACTCGAGGGTGATGGAATCCGGGTTCTCGGGAGAGCTGATTCGTTGGTCAAAGTGCTCGGAGAGTTGGTGGATATCACTTCCATAGAGCAACGGATTGAGCAGCAAACGTTGTGTAGTGCTATTGTTCTGACAGTTGCTGATGAACGTAGAGGAGTACTTCTCATTCCTGTGATTGAGTCCGCTAAGCCCATTGATTTAAGTGGCTTTCGTGGAGTTGAGACACTACAGACAATACATTTACAGCCTAAGTTCCCACGCTCATCACTAGGGAAAATCCAGAGAGCATCGATACGTGCTCAATTGGAACTCTAGTGAGACCACTAAATGGCGCTGAAAAAGAACACGAAAAAGCTGTAGAATTCCGCCAAAGGCTGACTAAACTCAACGCACATGGAACTAGAGGACATCGGGTGGAACGAAGAATTTGCTGCAGAGTTTAAGCCTTTTGCTAAAAAGGGGTGGGTTCCAGCACGTTTGGTGCGTGATAATAAGATCGCGTATGGAGCGCTGCTCGCTGGCCCGAAAGAGCTAGAGGTTGTCATGAGTGGTAAGGTGTATCACGATGCTACGAGCGACGCTGAATTACCAGCAGTGGGGGACTGGGTCGCTCTAGAAGTCGGTGTGGGTGGCGATGATAATGACAATATGATCCGCGCGCGTCTTTCGCGTCAGACGTGTTTCTCCCGCAAACTTCCAGGCAAGAGCAGTGAGGAACAGGTGATGGCGGCAAACGTGAACGTTGTCGTGGTGATGACGGATGCTGGATCTGACTACAACCCTCGCCGCATGGAGCGCTACTTCATGTTGATCGAACGCAGTCGCGCGAAAGCCGTGGTGCTAGTAAACAAGAGTGACCTTTTCCCAGATGATCTCAACACCTCAGCTAAAGAAGAGATCGAAGAACTTAATGCTGAAGCTGATGTTTATATCACCAGCGCCGCGAAAAATGAGGGCTTGGGAGTCCTCAAGCAATATTTAAAAAAGGGCGTGAGCATCACCATCGTGGGCTCAAGTGGCGTTGGTAAATCCACACTTGTGAACCAGCTTCTCGGCGACGAGTGGCAGTGGGTCAGCGATGTCAATGAACTCACCGGGAAAGGCCGCCACACCACCACTGCTCGCGAGTTGCTAGTGCTGGATGAAGGTGGAATTCTAATCGATAACCCAGGGATTCGTGAGGTCCAGATGTGGACCGATGAGAACACCCTGCGAGAAAGCTTTCTAGATATCGATGCGATTGCGTCACGTTGTAAGTTTCACGACTGCAAGCACGCCTCCGACAAGGGCTGCGCCATTAATGCCGCTGTGGAGTCTGGAGAATTGTCGATCGAGCGCTACGAAAGCTACCTCAAGCTAGAAGATGAAATCGAAGAGCTCAACAAGCGCCGAAAAAAGCGCCAAATGATCACCGAGCGCCGAGCCAAGCGTGATAATAGAATCAAGGCGAGAAACCTAGCGGATCGTATCGACTACGATAACAATCAGAAGCCTGAAAATTACTAGGCTCGTGGGAGCTCACTGTTTCACGTGTTAGGTTGTTATGCTTTAGGGCTATAGGGTCTTGAGTAGTCGGATGCTAGATGATCTCCGCGTTGATTTATAATAGTCAAAATCGGTGATTTAACCTAACAAGTGACTGATGCGTATTATTTTGTTTTTCAAGAGGGGGCTGAAATGGGTTCTCAGATTTGTCTTCAGCAAAAAGTTTATGCTGCGTGCTACTATTCTTCTGGCAGTGCTAGTATCGACTTTTTGTCTTACGCGCTACTTTTACAATAAGTGCGCATGGGATCGCTGGGATGCATTGGAGATGACGGCTACCGAGGTCTATGACTTAGACCGAGAAAATCGTTTTTATGAGGTAGCGTCTGAACTGGATTTCTTTGATGATCCTTTCATCAAGAGTAATCTATTGATGCGGCGGGAGGCTGACGAGGTAGGAATGGATGACGTTAGAACTATTATTGTCAGTAAATATGAGGATTCATTTCCATATGATGAAAAAGACATTCGCATGTGGATTCCGGATGAACAGTTCGAAACTAAAAAGGAAGCAGCTTCATCTTTGTTAGCATTATTGGACCCTTTTGCTGAAGATGCTAGAAAAGTTGCGCAGGTCCTCCAGTCGCGACTAACCACAAGTTCATCTCTTACCCGAGAGTTAACCTTGGAGGGGGTGATCACTCAAGAAGACGGGAGATCACTAATGAATTTACTTGGGTTTATCAAATTCTACAGTTCACGGGCTGAGCTTCATGTTCACATGGGAGATTCCACCGCGGCATTTTCAGACCTTCAACGCTGCATGGAGTTATCGAACGTTGGGAGTCATGGCACCTCACTACTTGCATTCCTCGTGAATACAGCACTTGATGCTGGAGTTATAGACCTTGTGAGCTTTGGTATGAGTCATCATGTTTGGAGTGCGGAGCAACTTGGTGCTATTGAAGAATATTTTGTGCTGAAAAAGACCACAGAGGCATTCAGGGAGTTTCCTTCAGCTGATTTTGTTTATTAGCAAAAAGTAGTAAAACTTTACCGCAAGCATGGCTACACGACTGTTATGGTCAAAATTCAAGGCGCCGTGGAGGGGTTTTTTGATGAAATTTATGAAGCTATAAGTGCAAGCGAAGAGGGGGATCCATGGGTCGATGTTGAAAAGTTGATGATGGTCGCGGCTCTCCATGTTGTACCGGAGGGAGTTATGGTTAATAACATGGCAATTCCTCATAGGCATATGCTGGATGTGTTTGTCTCGGCCATCGAGAACGATGTGAACATCAGAGTTTTGCGTGATCTACGTGAGAATGTTCCTGATCTTTCTTGGCATGAAAGCTCAGGTGAGTCCATGTTGGAAGCCTATGTGAACCAGTACGAGACTTTGCTAAAGGCTATTACTAAACAGCGCATGGCGATTATTGCGTGCCGACTAGAGAAGAGTTATCTCGAGAATGGGAGTTACCCCAAGTCACTTGATTATCTAGAGCTCGAAGTAGCTGTGAATGATCCTTACAGCGATGGATCTCTCATCTACCAAACCCAGGAGGATGGTGCTTATAGTCTTCATTCGATAGGTTTACAGCAAGACGACCTTTCTGAATCGTCTCGTTATAGATACGATCCAGAAAAGGAGAGGCTTAAGTTCTTTAGCGACAATTCGTTGTAGCTTCTTCTCTAGAGACTCACTTCAAAGGTGCTGTAAATGGTCCGAAATTCCTGAAAGTCGGTGCTTTACCTCGCGTATAAATCTGGCATAGGTATTCCGCCTCGTTTTTGGGGCAGATTAACCAATTTTTAAAAGAAAGAATATTATGGATATCCAAATTGCAACACTCTGCGACTTCGCAGCCGACTACAACGGTAAGATGGTGATAAACGGCACCTTCGACACACTCGCAGCTCCACAGATGCCAGTGGTTCACCCACAGTGCTGTCTAGCACTCCGTCTCTGCATCACACCTGAAGACACAGGTCAGCGTAAGTTTAGCGTAAACATCATTGATGCTGACGGCAACTCACTCGACGACAAAATGCCGATCGAAGCAGACATGCCTATCGAGCTTCCAGATTCCGTGCCATTCATGACACGTAACTTGATCCTCAATCTTCAGGGCCTTTCGTTCCCAGAAGATGGCATCTACTCCATCGACATCAGCATCGACGAAGAGTTGATGACACGCATCCCACTTCGCATTGTAGAAGTGGATCAGAATGCTGAGCAGCCAACTGCTTAATCATTTCACCGAAACACGCTAATGACGAGCTCCCTCCACTATCGTTCGGCGATGATCACTGGCGCCTCATCGGGCCTCGGTGAAGAGTTTGCTCGTCAATTAGCGCCATGCTGTGATCAGATGATCCTGATCGCACGCAGAGAAGAACGTTTGCTAGGTTTAGCAAGCGATCTGAAAGAGTTGAATCCTCATTTAGACGTGTTGCACTTTGCTGTTGATTTGATTGACCGTGATGCGCGCGCAAACTTTATCCAACTGATCGAAGACCACGGTGCCAGTCCGGATTTGTTGATTAACAATGCGGGGATGGGGGACTTTGGTGAGTTTTCTAAGGCTGACTGGCCAAAGCTTGAGCAGATGCTAGAACTCAATGTCAATGCTCTGACTCACCTGACGCACGCATTGTTGCCTGCAATGTGTGAGGGCGGCGAGGGCGACATTATCAATGTGAGTTCGTTGGCTAGCATCATACCTATACCCGATTTCGCCGTCTATGCGGCAAGTAAAGCGTATGTGACAAGTTTCTCTGAAGCACTTCGGATGGAACTAAAAGACCACAATATCAATGTCCTAGCTCTTTGCCCGGGGCCCGTGCACACCGAGTTTGGTAAGACGGCGATGCGTGATGAAAGTAAAAATAAGATTCCTGGTAGTGAATTCTTCTACGTACCAAAATCTCAAGTGGTGAGCGAGGCTTTAGCTGGGCTCAGCACGAACAAGGCCCGTGTCTACCCAGGGTGGAAGATTGGTCTCGTAGCATTGGCTCTTTCGGCGATTCCAATCGTCGGTTTACGCATCATTCTGGGCACTCGACCTAGGCGTGAGCGCTAGATTGTGCTATGGTGCATAAAAATCGGGGAAAATAATGCAATACTGCCACCATCAATGCTTGCATGGCGTGGTGGTTTGAAGCAATTTACCCACTCCCGCCACTAGGGGAATTAGTCCCTGGGCGAAAATTTTATTATGTCACAGCAGAATTACATTCCTGATGATGCTCCATTCACTGCCGAACAACGTCAGTGGCTCAATGGCCTCGTGTCAAATTTCATCAACGACCTCACAAGTGGACGAGGCCTAAATGGCCAAGACTCAGCACCTGTGGTTCCAGTTACGATCCTTATTGGCTCGCAGACTGGCAACTCAGAGGCACTAGGAAAGAAGCTATCGAAAGCGATGGCTAAGATGAACTTTAAGCCAGTACTTGTCGATTTAGGATCATACGAGAAAGAGAAACTCCCTACTGAGCAAAATGTTCTCATCATCACCTCTACTTACGGTGATGGCGAGCCACCAGATAATGCAGCTGACTTCCACGAGTGGATCCTTAGCGATGCAGCACCAAGCCTTGAAGGAGTCAATTTTTCAATCCTTTCTCTGGGAGACACAGAGTACCCAGACTTCTGCAAGTGCGGTATCGAATTTGATGAACGCTTCGAGCAACTCGGAGCAACACGGATATTCCCACGTGTTGATTGTGATGTAGAGTTTGATGACGAGTTTGAAGCCTGGAAGAAAGGTGTGCTAGATGCCCTAGGAGCATCAGCTGCGCTGGTTGTTGTGGAAGATGAATCTTCAGAAGATGGTTTCAATAAAAAGAATCCTTTCCCTGCGCCTATCCTCAAGAACGTTAACCTGAACACCAATGGACCGCGCGAGACCCACCACATCGAGTTTTCGCTGGAAGGTTCAGGTCTCAAGTACGAGGTTGGTGATGCTCTCGGAGTCTATCCATGCAACGACGAGGCAATAGTCGATGAAATCCTTGGTAACGTGAATTTCAAGGCCAAGGAGGAAGTTCCTTTGCCTGGTGGCGGTGAATCCACTCTTCGTGATGCTCTGATTCATAGTTACGATATCCGTAACATAAATAAGACATTCATTCAGAAATGGCAAAAACGTAGTGGTTCGCCCTACCTTCGTGCGCTGGTAGAAAGCGACGACAAAGCTGCGTATGACGACTACTGTTATGGCCGCGAAGTGGTTGACTTGATCACTGACCACCCTGCTGATTTTTCAGATGCTGAGGAATTTGTAGGATCACTCAAGAAATTACAGCCGAGACTGTACTCTATCTCATCTAGCCCCAATGCACACCCGAATGAGGTTCACCTTACTGTCGGAATTGTTCGCTATGAAAGCAAGCATCGCAGCCGCGGTGGAGTTTGCTCCACATTCCTTTCAGATCGCGCTAACGAAGCAAACCCTGGTGTGTTCCTTCACTCGAACAATGCATTCCGCCTTCCAACCGATGGTGACACACCTGTGATCATGGTTGGTCCAGGTACTGGAATTGCTCCATTCCGCGCATTCCTTGAAGAGCGTAAGGTGGCTGAAGCTAAAGGTGGCAATTGGCTCTTCTTTGGCAATCCTCACGAAGCGGATGATTTCCTTTATCAGGACGAACTCACGCAGATGCAGTCTGACGGGGTTCTCACAAAGTTGAGCACCGCATTTTCACGCGATCAGAAAGAGAAGATCTACGTTCAGGATCGTATGCTAGAAGCCGGTGCTGAGCTCTGGAAATGGCTCAATGAGGCTAATGCTAGCTTCTACGTTTGTGGTGATGCTTCACGCATGGCCAAGGATGTAGACGCCGCACTTCACGCTATCGCTCAAGAGCACGGAGGTCTCAGTGAAGAGGCGTCGGCGGCCTTCGTTAAGCAGCTCAAGAAAGAAAAGCGCTACTGTCGCGACGTTTACTAACCACTTAGTTCAATCGATTTATAAAAAGGCTCACTCTCCTGATATTGGAGTGTGAGCCTTTTTCTGTAGCGATAATCTATATGCTCGGTTAAATTAGGGTATGAGTAAAAGGAAGCATAGAGATGTACCGCAGGAGAAAGATTTCACTGGGGGGATGATTAATTCAGCGTCGTGCTCTTATGTGGGCACGACTGGAGAGAAGGCATTAGACGAGAAGATCTCAGCCTTGGCGAAGGAGATCGATAATAGCGAGGGTTTCTGCTTGCTTGCCGAGTTGATGACTACGGCCGTGAGGATCTCACGTGGTGCGGTAAGTCAGGGAGATTTTAAAATGATGAATCGAGCACTCAAAGAGATGCGTATTTCGAGTGAAGTTTTCAACCCGTATTCACACATCAAGAAGGTGGGGATTTTTGGTTCAGCTAGAACCAAACCTGAGGAAGTTGAGTACATCACTACAGTGAAGTTTGCTGAGAGAATGCGAGAGGAGGGCTTCATGACCATCACAGGTGCGGGCCCTGGCATCATGGCCGCTGGAAATGAGGGGGCGGGGAGAGAAAATAGTTTCGGCTTAAATATATCACTTCCTTTTGAATCTTCAGCGAATCCATTCATCGCTGGAGATGAGAAGCTTATAGATTATAATTACTTCTTTACTAGGAAGTTGTCTTTCGTGAAGGAGGCCGATGCGGCAGTGGCGATGCCAGGAGGATTCGGCACAATGGATGAGATTTTTGAGGCGATGACTTTGATTCAAACAGGAAAGGCTGTGATCTACCCATTGGTCTTGCTCGATGCGAAGGGGGGGACGTATTGGAAGTTCTGGAATCAGTTTATTGAAGAGCACCTCATGCGACTCAATCTCATTTCAGAGTCAGATTTCGCCTTGTTTAAAGTGACTGATGACATTGAGGAGGCTGTGAGTGAAATTGTAAATTTCTACCGCAACTTCCATTCTTATCGTTTCGTTGGGGATAAGTTAGTGGTTCGTTTGCAGGATGCTATTGATCCAGATGCTTTCGATAATCTAGCGACAGAGTTTGCCGATATAGTAAAGTCGGGAACGATGCAGCAGCGTGGCGCATTGCCGGAGGAGGAAAATGAGGTTGAAATGGCTGAAATGCCGAGGATCGTGCTCAGGCATGGTCGCGGTGATATGGGTCGACTCAGGCAATTCATTGATGCGATAAACGTGGCGACAATCGTTTAGCTGTGCACTGGGGTAGAAAAAATACCGGCGGCCGGAATCGAACCGGCACTCACAAGGAACTCGATTTTGAGTCGAGCGCGTCTACCAATTCCGCCACGCCGGCTACTCCTCAGTGCAGCGCGATAATGATGAATACTTAGGAAATGTCAACTTGGTAGATGGCTTTTTTAGAGGGGTTTTTCTAAGTTGTGACCTATGAGCGATTTGCATCATGAGGAAATAAATTGCATCGAGCTGACCATTACGAACTTTGTGTTAATGAAGGAGTCTTTTTTGCGTTGAGTTTACCGTTTGGTCAGACAGCTAAACTCATGGCTAGCTCGAACCATGTCTTTTCTAATTGATGCGGACTGCGTTCTATCAGCGCAGCCTTTACGGCATATCTATTTGGGATTTCAAGGTTCTCTTTATTCAACTGCCTTTGGTCACGCGGGTAATCCTCGTGACTTAAAACAGATTCTGCGAGGTGAAGGCATGCCCATGCTCGAGCGGTGCGAAGTTCTGGCTGAGGTTGCTTCAAGTTCATCCGGCTCGCTAAATGTTGGAAATGTCTTACTGGATTACCTACGAAGCTGCCAGTCGGAGTGTTTATCATAAACCAAAGCATCGCTCTGTAGGGAATGGGATGCGTGTCTAGCGTTGTCGAGTTAGCGGGGATATTGGCCATCATCGCCTTGTCGAGCTGAAGTATGGCCTGTGCGGGTCTTTTATTTTGCCATAACGATTGGGCGAGCTCGAGGCAGGCGATGTAATAAGCTTCGCGGCATGCTGTGCGGTGCTCACGGGCGTGAGTGATGCGTAGCTGCCGGGTAACTTGTGGTAGATGTGGGCAGGCTGGAATTGTCTGTTGAGGCATAATTGGGCTTGATGAATGAGACGATGAGAGACAGAAGCTTCTTGTCTTGGAGTCTAAGCCCACATCATCATTACGCAACATCTGGATTGGTGTGGTGTTTTTTCTTATTGCAGTGCCTCCAGGGTTATGGTCACCCGCCTTGCCGAACATTCTGGAGACTTACGATGCGTTGTGGGTGATTCCCTATGCTACAGCTGTTGGGCCGATTGTTGCTATTTTCTCCAGCCTCATGTTCACTTCGTTGGCTGATCGGCGGGTGGATGCTCAGAAATTGCTCGGTATACTGACTTTGTCAGGATCGGTTTTCCTGTGGTTGTCGTTCTCGGTGCTTTCGTGGGGGTGGAGTCCTTGGTGGTATGTTTTTATGCAGGGCTGCAATGCTCTTATTTCGGCGCCAATGTGGGCGTTGCTGACGAAGATTGCTTTGGTGAATACGGATGACCCTCAGAAAAACTTCCCTCTCTATAGGATTTGGGGGACGCTGGGTTGGTTATTTGCTGGTGTTTTGGTGAGTTGGCTTGCGCTTGATGAATCGGCACTAGCTGGAAAGTTAGGGGCGGGTGTGCGATTGGGTTTAGGGGGGCTGTGTTTTATGCTGCCTCGCACTCCACCTAAGGGTAATCGAGCTCGCAGCTTAAAGGAGGCTCTAGGTTTGAGTGCGTTCAGTCTTTTTGAAAATCGTTCACTCAGAGTGTATTTCGTAACTTCAATGCTTTTTGCCGCGCCTTTGGCAGCACATTATATGTATGCTCCCATGTTGCTTAAGCAATTGGAGGAACTCGGTCGTCATGAAGGGGTGGTAGCCGGTGTGCTGACATGGTTGCTGCCAGGGCCTACGGCCCAAATGTCTCTTGGCCAGATCACTGAGTTGGTTGCGATGCTCATCATGAGTTGGCTGGGCGCTAGAGCAAGAGTGAAACCGCTCGTTGTGTTGGCTATGGTTTTTGGACTCACTCGCTTCGCCTTGTACGCGGCGGCCGGTCATTATGGGCTGATCACTTTGATGTGGTTGGGGGTGTCCTTGCATGGACCAACCTACACGTTCTTCTCGATCACTGGCCAAATGTTTGTTGACCGTAGAGTTTCAGAGGGGATGCGTGGCCAAGCTCAAGCTTTACTGGGGCTGTTGAGTGGTAGTATTGGCCACACCACCGGAGCACTGAGCTGCGGATTGCTCTTTTCTGCTACTCAAGCAGGGCAAACATGGCTGGGTTGGACGATTTTCTGGTCCATTCTGGCGCTGGTAATTGTCTTCTGTCTCGGGTACTTCGTAGTTGGTTACAATCAGAAGCAGTCTAGCACCGATTAGAATCGTCGCAATTCAGTATCGCGTTGGTATTTTGGATTTTTAGTTGGGTAGTCTAATGTGTAGTGAATCCCTCTAGATTCCTTACGCTGAATGGCGCAATCTACGATGAGAGCCGCGACTGTTACCAGATTGCGCAACTCGAGGATGTCTGAGTTTACTTTAAAGCCCCAATAATACTCACGCACTTCTTTGCGAAGGTTTCTTAGCCGATGAGCGGCACGCTTGAGTCGGTTGTCAGTCCTCACGATAGAGACGTAGTTCCACATCAATCGGCGCAGCTCATCCCAGTTCTGTGAGATGAGGACTTGTTCATCGATCGAGGTCGCATCTCCATCTTCCCATGCTGGAATTGGTGGGGAGCTCGGCGAGACGAGTTGCAGTGGGTAACTCTTGAGCATTGAGTTCAAGGCTCGGCGGGCAACCACATTCCCTTCAAGGAGTGAGTTTGATGCTAAACGGTTCGCTCCATGAAGCCCAGTGCATGCCACTTCACCTACTGCAAAGAGACCTCGAATTGTCGTTTTCCCATTGGCGTCAGTCACAGCTCCGCCGCATTGGTAGTGGGCTGCTGGAACCACTGGGATTGGTTGTTTTTCGCAATCGAGTCCAAATTTCAGCAGTGTGTTATAGATATTAGGGAAGCGCTCGCGCATGAAGCCAACGGGCTTATGGGTAACGTCTAGGTATACGCAACTTGCTCCAGTTTTCTTAATTTCGTGATCAATAGCGCGAGCTACGATGTCGCGGGGAGCGAGCGAGCCTCTGGAGTCGTGCTCTAGAGTGAATTCTTCACCGTCAGCATTCACTAGGCGTCCACCTTCTCCGCGCACAGCTTCCGAGACGAGGAATGAGCGAGCTTTTGCGCCTACTGCTGCCGGGTTGTAAAAACAGGTTGGATGAAACTGTACAAATTCCATATTTGAGATGGTCGCTCCTGCGCGCCAAGCCATCGCCAATCCATCGCCTGTCGAGCTGTCTGGATTAGTGGTGTAAAGGTAGACTTTGCCGCACCCCCCAGTAGCGAGCACGATGCGGTCAGACCTGAAAATGTTAACCTCCCCAGAATCCTCATCTAGCACATAGGCTCCAAGGACACGATCTTCAGTTACGACACCCAGTTTACCGGTGGTGATGAGGTCGATAGCAAAGTGATTTTCAAGAAAGGTGATACTCGGGTGCGCTTTTACCTTCTTTATCAAAGCTGAGACGATGGCGTAACCTGTGGTGTCTTTCGAGTGGAGCACCCGACGTTTAGTGTGGCCGCCTTCATTCCCAAGGGCAAAGAGCTCTGGGTCTTGATTGCTCTTGTCGAAAGTTACACCATATGAAAGCAGCTCATCGATCGTGGCAGTTCCTTCGCTGACTATATCTCTAACGACGGATTCCTTGCAAAGACCGGCGCCAGCGTCCAGAGTGTCGGCAACGTGTTGCTCAAAGGAATCCCCCTCAGATCTTAAGTTGGGATCGAGAACGGCGGAGATGCCTCCTTGGGCCCATGCCGTGTTAGAGTCTAGCGCCTCACCTTTAGTGAGAATTGTAACGGAGCCATGCTCTGCTGCGCGTAATGCAAACGAGAGGCCTGCAATGCCTGAACCGAGGACTAGGAAGTCAGAAACCATATGCGGGGAGTGTGGGTTGCTTAGTTAGCTGGGACAAGCTCGATATTGTCAATAAGTCTGACATCGCCAAAGCAGGCGGCAATTGTTATCAGGGACTTCTGGATGATTCTCACTTGTGGTTGCAAGGAGTTAGCGCAAACACATTCTAAATAGTTGATTTCAGCGAGCGGAGCGTGAGTGCTAAGGTGGCTCTTCATTGCTTCTAGGAGTTTAGCGCTATCATCCACACCTGAAGCGAGAGATTTTTGAGCTAACAGCATCGCTTGGCGTATCGCTGGTGCCTGAGTTCTAGCGTCACTACTTAAGTGAACGTTTCGCGAGGAGAGGGCGAGTCCATCGTTCTCCCTGACAGTGTCGACACCATGAATGATGACTTGAAAATTGAGATCGCGCACCATGCGGTTGATGATGGCCAGTTGTTGGTAATCTTTCTTTCCGAAAACGGCATCGATAGGGGTGAATATATTGAAGAGCTTCGCGACAACTGTGCAAACACCATCAAAGTGTCCGGACCGCGTGGCTCCACACAGTTTCGAGGCTAGGCAGTCCTCAGTGATCACGGTGGAGTGATTTGCTGAGTAGAGGCTTCCAGTATCTGGTGTAAAAAGTAGATCAACCCCGCGCTCCCCACAGATAGCTATATCACGCTGGAGAGTTGATGGGTAATTCTTGAGGTCGTCAGGGTTGTCGAACTGGATTGGATTGACAAAAATGGATACGGCGACGCAACCATTTGGTCCAGCAATAGCTCTAGCTTTCTCTATTAGAGCGAGGTGTCCATCATGAAGCGCCCCCATAGTGGGCACGAGAACCGGCGCGGTGAGGTATTTCTTCTTCGCGAAGAGAAGGTCAGTTACAGTAGTGATAATGTCCATAATGTGTGGGTGGCGGGAAAGTGGCGGCAGAATCGCTAAGAATAAAGCAAAAAGATTAAGGAATCGACGTTGACGTAGTCGTCATCGGCATGCACATTTACTCCGATTTATATTTATCTCAAAGTTTCAAGTATCTATGAAAAACATCCTAAAATCCTTCCTAGTCGTCGCCGCTACCGCTGTGAGTCTCACTTCAGTAAGTGCCGAAGATCTCAAAATTGCTTCAGTAAGCATGGAGAAGCTCTTTAACGAGTTCCACATGACAAAGAAAGTTCAAATTCAAGTGAATGTTGATAAGGAGCGCATCCAGAAGGACAACGCTAGTCGTCTTGAGCACATTCGTGGTCTTCAGTCTGAAATTGAAAAACTCAGTAAACAACGCGGTGATGCAACAATCAGCGATAAGAAGCGTCTCGAAATTGAGCGTCAGATTAAGCTTAAGGTGAGCGAAGGTAATGCTGCGGACAATGAGCGTCGGCAGTGGCTTCAACGTCAAAATAAAGCTCTCGGAGAGCAAACTGGTGAAGAAAAGCGTGTTATCCTTGAGAAGATTCAAGATGAGATTTCCGTCTACGCACGTGAGCACGATTTCGATATGATAGTAGACCAGTCATCACGCAGTGCAACACGCACACCAGTTTTCGCCTTCATGAAGGATAAGTATGACGTTACAGCTATTCTCCTTAAGGATCTCAATAAAGATGCACCTGCTGCCGATAAGCCAGCTTCAACAGATAAGTAATCTTTACTGATTATACTCATATTTTCAAAGCGCCCACCGTCAACTACGGTGGGCGCTTTTTTATGGGATGCGCTCTATGGTTATGTTGATGTGCTAGAGAGTTACATTAAATAAAGATAGTTCTTCACAAGAATGGGGGTCTGGATAATGATGTCTGAGATGCAATTTCTGCAAGATCATTGGCGCGACGGAGTGGAGATACTCATCCTATGGATTGGTGTCTACCAACTGTATCGTGCTTTTAGAGCAACTAGAGGGGCTAATATTCTAGTTGGAATCGTGATGATTCTAGCCATAGCTACCTCACTCGCTTTCATTTTTCAACTTAAAGTAATTGCGTGGATTCTAACTAGAGCAGTTATCTATGGAGCGTTAGCGTTGGTTGTTATTTTTCAGCCTGAGCTGCGAAGTGCCTTAGCAAAGTTGGGGAGTAGTAGGTTTTTCACGTTCTCAAAAACACAGCGTCTCGAGTTTACTTCTATCCTAGCTGACTCAGCTATTCAACTTTCAAAGAAACGTATAGGCGCACTTTATGCGATCGAGAAGGAAATTAGTCTCACTGATCACCAAGAAACAGGAGTCCAACTCGATGCGGAGTTCTCTGCCGAGTTAGCCCAAAGTATTTTTCACACTAAGGCTGCGCTGCACGATGGAGGCATGATTCTCTCACAAGGGCGCGTAGCCTCAGCTGGCTGTGTGTTTCCTGTGAGTCAGAGAGAGTTAGCAGATCGAACGCTAGGCCTACGTCATAGGGCTGCCATTGGTCTAACCGAAGAGACCGACGCGGTAGCTATCGTTGTTAGCGAGGAGACTGGTGCCATCTCAATGGCTATCAATGGTGATTTGAAGCGTAATTTAAGTGAGCTTGAATTTAGAGAAATGCTCGAAGAAATATTTTTACCAGAACAAAAAATTAACGAAGATGATGCTGAAGAAACATTGGATAGCGAAGATAGCAGCCTTGATCCTAGCGATCGTGATATGGTTTCTGATCAGCGGTGAGATGCTTACCTAGGGGCGACCACTCTTATTAATTCAAACTTACGAGCTGGGCTTGCATGTTTCTGCACTTTACTGCAGTAGGGGGAGACTTCAACGTGAGATTGAATCTATGAGTAAGGGACTTTTTATAACTGGCACGGACACCGACTGCGGCAAAACATACGTTACATCTTTGATCATCCGCGCCTTGCGGGCTGAGCGTGTGGATGCTGTGGGTTATAAGCCAATCTGCTGCGGCGATAGAAATGATGCGATTGAGTTAGTCGATGCATCCGACAACATGGTTACCGCAGATCAAGTCAATCCACTCTGGTTGAAGACGCCAGCCGCTCCCCATGTGGCTGCGATGTTTGAAAATGCACCCATCGATTCAAAAGTCCTCCTTCAAGGGCGAGCCGACCTAGGGGTTTCCCATCAGGTTGTCATAACCGAGGGTGTTGGTGGTCTATTAGTTCCGATAGCCGGCAAAGATTTCAGCGTTGCTGAATTAGCAAAAGAGGTTGGAGACCCAGTACTACTTGTAGTCGGCAATAAACTAGGCGCTCTCAACCATACTTTGCTTACTGTTGAAGCTATGCGATCGCGAGGTATTGAACCAGCGGGACTCATCTTTAACAACCTTGTCGAAGAGCTCGATACTGCCACGATAACCAACAAAGGGATTGTCGAAGATATGTGTGGAGTGGAGGTCATCACTGACGTTATCCGCGGGCAAAGTGAGATCGAAGCTTGGCCATTTCTTGAACTTTTAGGTTTGTAAGCGCTCGGACTAACACTAGATTCTAAAATTATGATCGATATGTTAGTGAATCTTTATGAGCTGCCAGACTCTGGCGAACTCTATGAGAGCGTTAAAGATAAGGGCATCACCCTACGCAGAGCCAATGCGTATGAAAGACACATTGTGGCTGGCTGGGTTGGGGAGCACTTTTCGCCAAAGTGGGTAAGTGAAGTGAAGGTGGCTTTTAGTCGTCAGCCTGTCACGTGCTTTATCGCTACGAGAGATAAAGAAATCCTCGGTTTTGCCTGTATCGAAACCACAGCAAAGGGATTCTATGGTCCTACTGGCGTTTCTGAAGAAGCACGTGGAACAGGTATAGGCAAAGCGCTCTTATTTCGTTGTATGGAGGCTCTGAAGGAATCTGGTTATGTCTACGGAGTGATCGGCGGAGTGGGGCCTCGTGAATTCTACGAAAAAGCTATAGGAGCTACGAAAATTCCGAATAGCGACCCTAGTATTTACCGGGATATTCTCCCAGGTTAGAATATTTCACAAAAATTTAAATTACTCATGCAAGATCCAACATTTGTTAAGAATGCCTTCAGTAAGATCGCTGATCGCTATGTTGTCACGAATCACGTCCTCAGCCTAGGGACTGACATCCTTTGGAGGAAAAAAGTGGGGCGCATTGTAAAGTCCTGGAGTCCCAAAGATATTCTAGATGTGGCAACTGGCACTGGAGATCTGGCGCTAGAACTGCAAAGGGTGTGCCCAGAGTCAAGCCTCGTAGCTTCTGATTTTTGCCCAGAAATGTTAGCGCATGCTACCCAGCGTGGAGTTAAGAATACGCAGGTGGTCGACGCTATGGATATGCCATTTGAGGACAACTCGAGTGATGTGCTCACTGTTGCATTCGGCCTCAGAAATATGGCTGACTACCCAGCAGCATTGACTGAGATGCGTAGAGTGATTCGGCCCGGTGGGCATTTATTAGTGTTAGATTTTTCAACTCCAGAAGGGTTCCTCGGTAAGCCCTATGACTTTTATCTCAATAACATCCTCCCGAAAATTGCTGGCTTATTGACCGGTGAAGAGGGCGCTTATAGCTATCTAGCAGGATCTATCGGAGATTTCCCAAGTGGCGGCCCCATGGTTAAATTGATCGAAGCTCAGGGGTATACAGATGTAACATGCATTCCCTTGAGCGGCGGTATCGCCTCAATCTACACCGCTACATCTTAAGCGTAGAAGAGTGCTTCCAGCCTCTTTTTTCTCATCTGCAAAGAAGCAAAAAAGCTCTCACCTAGTAATAGGTGAGAGCTTTTTGGTAGTTATAATTCTAGATTATTACTTCTTTGAAGCGAGGTAGCCAACAATGTCAACGAATTGTTGGATGGTGAGGTTGTCAACTAGTTGAGGGCCCATGAGGTAGATGAGGCTTTTTTGACCGACACCACATCCGAGGCGCTGAGTTTAGTTTCAACTCCTGCAATATTTCTAACGATCACGGAGGTAGTATCTTTTTTGACCAATGTTCCGTTGTGAACAGTGCCATCTTTAGTCGTCGCATCTACCCAGTTGTCAGCGATAGTAGCATCAGGCTTGAGGATGGACTCGGCAATTGCCAGCTTGTTCATAGAAGCTCCAATTTTGTTGAGATCCGGACCTTTCTTTGAGTGTGATTTCTCGATGCTATGGCAGCTGATACAGGCTTGAGTTTTGAGTATCTTCTTACCGTTTGCTCTATTCGGCTTATATTTTTCAAATGCCAGCATAACGTCTTCGATTGAGAGTTCACCCACTTTGGGGATTTTAGGCCCCTTAGCAACGACGGCAATATCATTTAGTTTAGGAATGAAGGCCTTGTTGTTTTTTGCAATCTCCGTGTACAGAGCTTTGTGTTCAGCATCAGATTTTGTCACTTCAGCAATGTAAGCTGCGGCGATCTTCTCAGAAGCCGACCAAGTGATTGGCTTGTAATATGGTCCCTTTGGATCAGGTCTTGTCCCCCACCACCATGACCCGTCATAGGGTGCTTCCTTGCTGTAGAGTCTGGCAAGCGCGTCCATGAGTTTCACCTTCAGTGACTGGTCATCGGTCGAATTCAATTTGGCAATGAGTCCGTCAACCCCCTTGGTGTCATGCATACGACGAAGCGCCCAAATTGCACCGTCTTGTGCAGGGGAGTCTATAGCAGCTAGCGATGCATCGACACCATTCAATGCACGAAGCGTCTGCACTGCTATGTGTGGAACAATGATTTTAGAGTTAGGTGTGGCATGTGGGCCTTTTGTGCTTTTATCCTTTTT
The DNA here is from genome assembly GCF_002954445.1 of Rubritalea profundi. Taxonomy (GTDB): domain Bacteria; phylum Verrucomicrobiota; class Verrucomicrobiia; order Verrucomicrobiales; family Akkermansiaceae; genus Rubritalea; species Rubritalea profundi. The sequence continues at coordinate 3,831,604 of NZ_MQWA01000001.1, read as the reverse complement.
AAGAGAATCAATAGAGAAATTGCGAGGCTTCGTGACCGCTAACTTAACGACTTCATTTGCTGCTTCAGCCTTACCTATACGGCCTAGACCGACGAGTGAGGCAACTTGCACACGTTGATTGTCAGACTTCAAACCATTGAGGAAAGGGGCAAGAGGGGATTTCTGAGCTACAGATTTACGGTCAGCGATTGCTCGCAGTGCGAACTCGCCCATAAGTTTATCGTCGCTGAGTTCTATGAGGGCATCCACACCCTTCACACCCGTCATTTGAGTATAGGTGAAGATAGCTGCTACCCGTACCTCCAGGATTGCCTTGCTATCTTTAGCGATAGCTAAAACTTTAGTTGGATCCACTAGAGCACCACGCTTCAAGATTTCTTGTTGTGTCGCTAATCTGGCGGTGGCACTGGCAGACCGGATGCCTTTGACTAAGTTAGTTGGTGTGAGTTTTGAAAGCTCTGGGAATGGCTTATACTTCCAGTCTGCAGGAACCACGCGATCAACGTAACCCTTATTTGGGTTACCTTTGTATCCGGCACCTTGCCAAGCGGCGATGTACATACGCCCTGAGCCGTCGACATCTAGATCAGTTGGCTGAGAAGACTTGATGAAATTCTCAGCTTCCTGAGTGACTGTTGGACCGTCTTTTTCGAGGCGATGAATGTAGATGTGGTTGAGTCCCCAGTCTACCATCATCGGCTGTTTGTTATACTTTGTTGGCCACGAGGGCTCGTCCATGAATAATGCACCGGTGCCTGATCCTTTGCCAAGATCACAAAGCGCTGGGATAGTCTCGTTAGTAAAGTACATGTAGTGACTCGGATAACCGTAATCACCAGTTTGTATATGATCGATAAAACGTATCCACCACCCAACACCATCGTTTGTATTACCACGAGTGTAGATGTTCATGAATGGATCAATAGCAACGTCATAAATGTTTCGAAGTCCGTAGGTGTAGGGTTCCATCTCACCTCCATCAGGGCGGACGCGGAGGATGCCACCGCCTAGCTGAGTTATCTTTGTGCCATCAGTGCCTTCTGCATCGACAAAGCCAAAATCACCAACAGCGATGTAGATCCAGCCATCAATACCCATGCGGATACCATTGGTTGTGTGGTCGGCTCCGCGACTGCGGTTAAATTTGATTGTCGAAACATCTTTGATGAGGTGCTTCGGTGGACCGTCTGCTACTCCGTCACCGTCTTTATCTTCCAGCACGGATAGATACATGCCTTTCATCGGCATTTCGCCACCATAGTCTGCGTGGAGAGCGTAAACCTTGTCACCCATAGCGATAATGCCGCGCGGATGGTCTAGTTTTGCGAAGACTGTATGCTCGTCAGCTTTACCATCGTTGTTGGTATCTCTGAGTTTAACGATACTGCCCTTATCCGGTCCTTTTCCCAGCGACCCGAGGAGGTCGACACCCACAAAGACGTCGCCATTAGCGTGAACGGCTAGGCAAGCAGGTGAGGGGGTGAGGGTGTTGTCGGTGAATCTTGAGAATTCAAGGTCACTTGGATTGGCTTGGAGTAACCCCAAGCTGGCTACGTAGGCGAGGACGCTGGTGAGTTTCTTATGAGACAGTTTATTCATAGGCTTTGGTTGGATGGATGCTGGAAATCTTGAGTTTATTGAGTTTATTGAGGTTCTCAAATGGATGACGTGCTGTACGTTTTCTATAAGATAAACGCCTCATCACAAGCTAACCTTACATTCAGTATGTATTTTTTTCGTTCCATTGTTGGCAAACCGCTCTTGATTCGCTAATTCCTAGTCACCATGCCAGTCGACCCACTACTCCAACTGCTTAGCCAAAAGGCCAGATACTCCCATAAAGAGATCGCAGACATCCTGCAGTTAGACGAAAAGTCAGTATCTGACAAGGTGGCGGATTGGGAGACAGATGGCACGATTTTAGGGTATCACGCTGTGATCAATAGTGAGCACAGCGGCGACACGAGTGTGTCTGCATTTATTGAAGTGAAACTCACTCCCGAGCGCGGTGGTGGATTTGACCGTCTTGCCATGCGCATTGCTAGATTTGAACAGGTCGAGGCATGTTATTTAGCTAGTGGAGGTTACGACCTCATGGTTACTGTCGAGGGACCTAACTTGAGAGAGGTTGCTAGCTTCGTCAGTGAAAAACTCAGCACGATTGATGGAGTTTTATCCACGGCAACACACTTTAGATTGAAAGCATATAAAGTACATGGTTTCCTCTTCGAGCAAGAAGAGCCAGAAGGCCGCCTCGTAGTTTCACCGTAATTTAGAGATGGATTATTCAAGTAAAATTGCGCGTCAAGTAGCTGCCGTTCCTCGATCCGGGATTCGAGATTTCTTCGAGCTTGTGCAGGGGCGAGATGACGTCATCTCACTCGGTGTTGGTGAGCCAGATTTCCAAACTCCATGGAATATTAGGGAAGCAGCTATCTATTCTTTGGAAAAAGGGCACACTAGCTACACCTCAAATCTAGGCTTACTCCAGCTGCGAAAACTTATTTCCGGATATGTGAGTGATTTTTTTGCTGTCGATTACAAAGCCGAGAGTGAAGTGTTAGTGACTGTAGGTGTCAGTGAGGCGATTGATATAGCACTGCGCGCGTTATTGAACCCTGGAGATGAAGTGATCTACCATGAGCCTTGTTATGTTTCCTATTGCCCGAGCATCACGATGGCTTACGGTGAGGCTGTGGCCGTCCCCACTTTCAAAAAAGACGGCTTTTCTCTCAAGGCTGATGCCTTAGAAAAAGTGATTACACCTAAGAGCAGGGTGCTGATGTTGAATTTCCCAACCAATCCAACCGGAGCGACGATCTCAAATGACGACCTAAAAGAGATTGCTGAACTCTGTGTGAAGCACGATCTCATGGTGATCACCGATGAGATTTATAGTGAGTTGCGCTATGATGATCCAGAGCATACCTCTATAGCGAGTCTCCCAGGGATGAAGGAGAGAACTATATTGCTCCATGGGTTTTCAAAGGCGTTTGCGATGACTGGTTTTCGACTGGGGTACGCATGTGCGCCTCAACCGATTATCGAAGCCATGATGAAGATTCATCAATACTCGATGTTGTGCGCACCCATTACCAGCCAAGCTGCAGCTATAGAAGCCTTACAAAACGGCGCGGAGTCGGTGGAGAAAATGAAGGCTAGTTATCACCAGCGCCGTGACTTCATGGTGAAGCGACTCAATGCAATGGGGCTCGATTGTCATAGCCCAGGTGGCGCATTTTATGTTTTCCCAGAAATTAGTAAATTTGGACTCAAGAGCAAGGAATTTGCTATGCGCTTGTTGGAGGCTACAAACGTGGCTGCAGTTCCCGGTGATGCCTTTGGTGCATGCGGTGAGGGGTTCCTACGTTGCTGTTATGCCACTTCCATGGAGGATATTGTGATTGCAATGGATCGCATCGAGCAGTTTGTTAGAATCCTAGAAACTCCAGCATGAATTTAGCTAATATCCGAAATAACAAGAGCTACGCCTATGTGGCTCCGCTAGCAATTTTCATGGTGCTCAATTTGCTGATGCAGATTGCCTGTGAGAGCGGTGTCGAGTGGGCGCACCCTAATGCGCGTGGTGGCGTGAGTGGCCAGAGCAATGGATGTATCCTTTGCAGACACTTATCGTAGGTGCTATTCTTTGTTTTTTCTGGAAAAATTATAGTTTCCGACCTTCAAAAGGGATTTTTCTCGGAGTGATTCTTGGCGTGATCGGGATAGCTCTCTGGATTCTGCCATCTTATTTGTACGATGCTCTTGGTTACACTGAAGAAACGGTTGGGGGGCTGAAATATTTTGGCTTTGCTCCGCGTGATGATGGGTTCGATCCCAGTGTGTTGATCCCGGAGTTCGGGGTTGCTGGTTATTGGGGGGCTACGATCTTTCGTTTTTTACGCGCAGTGGTGGTTGTAGCCTTAGTAGAGGAGCTCTTTTGGCGCGGATTCCTCATGCGCTTCTTGATCAACCCTAACGGAAATTATTGGAAGGTGCCTTTTGGGAAGCCGCGGCTGCTAAGTTACCTTGTGATCACAGCATCATTCGTGCTAATTCATCAACCTGTCGACTACCTAGGGGCACTGTTGTTTGGCTCACTGATGTATTGGCTTGCGTATAGAACTAAAAGCCTTGCTGCATGCGTAGTGATGCATGGAGTGGCGAATTTGCTGATGGGGATTTACGCGCTGCAATTTGGTGAATTCGGGCTTTGGTAAGACCTAATATCGAGTTACTTTCATTCCCTCACACATGAAAATTGGTATAGCACAGATAAATTCTAACATCGGCGACTTCCCCCGAAACGCAAAGCTCATCATGCAAGCCTATAGAGCCTGTGTAGATACAGGGGCTGAAATAGTGGTGACTCCAGAGTTATCTCTAGTGGGCTATCCACCACGAGATTTGGTCACTAAGGATCGCTTTGTCGAAAAGTGTCTACAAGCACTAGACTATCTGGCGGATGAAACCGGTGATATTCCATTGATTGTTGGCTACATTGATTTTCACGATTTTGTTCAGCCCGGCAAGCCACTGCGTAACGCTGCCGCATTCCTTCACCAGGGAAGAATACGTAAAAAGATTTGGAAGACATTATTGCCCTCATACGACATATTCGATGAGCATAAGTATTTCGAGCCCTCATCTGAATGTAAGGCGTTCAACTTCGGTGGGAGGCGCATTGGCCTTACTATTGGTGAGGACATTTGGCTGGAAGACTACATACGCCGACCGATTTACCAAAGAGATCCGATCGCTGAACTGAAAGAAGATGGTGCGGATCTCATCATCAACATTAGTGCGTCACCTTTCTATAAAGGGATACCTAAGCACCGCGCGAGCTTGCTGGAGGTTGTTGCGTGTGGTGCAAATGCTCCATTAGTCTGTTGTAATGCTGTGGGAATGAACGAACAACTTGTTTTTGATGGTAACTCGCTGGTGCTTGATGCTGATGGAAATGAGATTTCTAACCTGCCAGGCTTCACCTCATGCTTTAAGGTTGTCGACATTTCAAAATGCGGCACAGACGCACCCAAAATGCGCTGTATTGATGTGGAGGATGTCCACAAAGGCCTAGTGCTAGGTATTCAGGATTACGCTCGCAAGGCTGGATTCGGAGCTATTGCTATGATTCTCAATGGAAATATCGAATCTTCGCTGGTCGCATGTCTTGCAGTTCGTGCTCTTGGAGCGGATCAGGTCAAGGTTTTGATTATGCCGGACGAGTGCCAATCGATCGAATCCGTTTGTCGAGCTGTAGAATTAGCCGAAAAATTGGGGATTGAGCACAAGAATATCTCTGTCGATGTTGTGAAACAGTCAGCTGATTTAGTCTTAGGTGGAATTTTAACTGATCTTGACCACCCTCTAGTTGATCAGGGCGTTAGCTCTAGGATTAGAGCGATGTTGTTGATGGCATATGCGCGTAGTAATAATTATTTAGTACTCTCCTCAGCAAATAAGTCAGATCTATCGGTTGGCCACCAATTACTGGGTGGTGATAGTTCTCACGGTCTAGCTGTGCTCAGTGATGTGCCTAAAATTATTGTACATAAGCTCGCCCATTTCTCTAACAATGAGAGGGAGCTAATCTCAAAGGCTCTTATTGAACTTGAAGAAGAATCGTCCAAGAAGCCTCATAAATATGGAAATGAAACAGCTCCGCCCTATGTTCTGCTGGATTTGATATTAGAGCTTTACGTGAATTACCAACTCTCATGCGAGGATATCATCAATAGCCATGGCTACGCTGAGAATACTGTGAGATGGGTGCAGCGGAAGGTTGATTTGAATGAATGGAAGCGTCAGCAGGCGCCGCCGGGAATTCGTGTGACTTCGAGGGCATTTGGGATGTGTCGGCGAATGCCAACAGTTCAAGGATTTGTCGACTAGTCGTACTCATTTGTGTTATGAGTTAAAGCTCTATGAAAAAAACTCTTCACGGCAGAACTGGTATAACGTGCAAGGATTCAGCAAGGCGCGTTTACTGCTGGTGTTTTTGCTGGTCATTGTGGCTGGAGTTGGCGTCTTCTTTAAGTTGCGTAGATGCGCATTAGATCGGACGCGTCAGGTGCAGGTAGAACGCGCAGTACAGATTCAGTTGGCTCTTCGCAAGGATGTTCAATTGTGACTTATTCAAGTCCAAACGCACCTAGAGTTAGAGGAGGTCGATGAAGCCACTCGAGAGTTAAGACGCGCTAGTATACTGGATTCTGATAGCGCGTTCTTAACAAAAGTACACGAACTGAAAATCCGTATATTTCAGAACAAACAAGCAATTGCTCATCGGATAGAATTAGAAAAATTAAGGTCATCGATATTGGCACTACTCGAAGTTGAGCAACTAAACGACGCTTCAGAGCTTTTACTGAAATACTCAAAGTTAGCGGAGCAAGATGTCGCGCACCTCGCCCTCAAAGAGAAACATGACACGGCTGTTCAGCGTCGTCAGCAAATAGAAGAGAACTCAGAAGGATTCTCGACGGCAATTACAAGTTGGGCTGAAACGCAGGCCGCTCAACATTTGAGTGCTTTGCGATGGCTCGAAACAAAGCCAGAGGAGTTAGCTGAAATGGCTAGGCAGTTAGATCAACTTCGGAAGGTCGACAGAATCGTGACGTCCGTGGTTCAGGGTATCCAGTTAAAAGATTCGGGTGAATATTCTGCTCATTTATTAGAGGATGTCGAATCTGAGATAAAGCGGCTAGGGGAGCATCCAAAGTTGATTCTAATGCATCAAAAACTCCTTTCTCATCCTCAAGTAGTACGCGTTCCTGCTGGTGTCCCCACATTAGACGAAGCTTACTCACTCCTACAAAAGGGGGGGGACTATTGTGCTCGGTGAGGGTGTGTTTTATGTTGATTTAGAAATTAATAAATCTGTGGTTATCAAGGGGGCTGGAGTGGGTGTCACTATTATAGAGTCTAGAACAGTAAATGGGTCTGGGTTGCATTTTTTTCATCCTAAAAAAACCTCTAAAGTTTCCCATCTCTCCTTGCGTGGTTCATCAGTGACGCTGGGAAATATCCGCTTATTCTACACAGAGGGGGGCGGCTAGATCTTTCGCATGTGGAAATTTCAGGGTCAGCCAACCATGGAATGGCTGTCAGTGGCGGATTGGCTAAGATTGAGCATTGTAGATTCTCTGGCAACCACTGGGATGGTCTTGCAGTCTTCGGCCCCACCAGTAGCGTTCATGTGAATGATTCAATTTTTCAGGGGAATGCCGACCATGGAGTTGACGTTTGGGGGGGAGCGACTGCTCTGCTTGAGTCTTCAGTGATAGAAAGAAACTCTAAATCTGGAGTTGTGGTCTCTGGCATGAAGTCTCTAGTCACCCTAGTGGATGTGCATTCCAGAGCCAATCGTGAGTGCGGTATTTACCTTAGCCTAGGAGCTAGCCTCACGGCTGAGCGAGTCGAGGTAAGCAAGAATCGTTTTTCTGGCCTTATCGCTCAGCGTATTAATCTCTTGAAGTGGAGTAAGAGTGATGCCTCATCAAATGGAGAATTCGGCTACCTTATGGACCGTAACAGCATGCAGGTCTTAGAGGGAGAATTTGTAGGGAAAGAGAATAAACTAGGACTCAGGTCACAAAAGAGACTGAAGTGACTAATAGCTATTTGACACGCTAGCCATTGGGGTCTTCCATCTCGAGCAGATGTCTACAGGTTTCTCTCTTTCCAGTCTCAACGAAGCGCAGCGCGAGGCAGTAAACTCGCTCGATGGGCCAGTACTCATTCTTGCTGGTGCGGGCACAGGGAAAACGCGTACAGTGACTTGCCGTATCGCTAATATGCTACAGCAAGGTGTTCTACCGGAAAATATCCTCGCGGTGACATTCACCAATAAGTCCGCGGTCGAGATGAAGGAGCGAGTTTGCGGGATGGTATCTAAAGCCGCTGGCGAGGTGATTACAGTTTGTACATTCCACTCGCTTTGCGTACGAATCTTGCGTGAGGGCATCGAGAAGCTTGGATACAAAAAGAATTTCACGATCTATTCAGGTCAGGATCAGATCGGAATGATCAAGCAGTTGATTATCCGCAAAGGGGGCAAGGATATCAACCTCGATGCAAACCAGGTGATTAGCCTTATTTCAAATAATAAGAACGCAGGCATTCCCGCTCACGATCAAGCGGATGAACTCGTGGGTGCAATTGCGCTCGCTTATAATAACGAGCTTAGGGCTCAGAATGCAGTCGATTTTGACGACTTGTTGTTATTGGCTGAAAAGCTCCTCCGCGAGCACTCTGACGTCCGTGAGGTGATCCGCAAAAAGTACACTCATGTGACGGTGGATGAATTTCAGGACACCAATGGGCTGCAGGTTAAATTGTTAAAGCAACTCGTTGGAGTTCCCTACAATGTTTGTGTTGTGGGGGATGACGACCAAAGTATCTACGGCTGGCGTGGTGCGGACGTGACGAACATTTTGCAGTTCGAGCGTATCTTCCCAGACCCTAAGGTTATCCTGCTTGAGGTAAACTACCGAAGCTCCGCGGCAGTTCTCAAAACTGCTAACTCACTTATCAAACACAACCTCGGTCGCCGCGAAAAAGAGCTCAAACCATTCAAACCCGGAGGTAAACCTTTGCGTCTCATCACCATGCCAGGCGATGAGGAAGAGGCCGAGTTTATTGCTGAGGAAATGCACGAACGCAATGCTACTCAGAAAACTCCTTGGGAGGATTTTGCTATCCTTTTCCGCACCAATGCTCAGAGCCGAAATCTTGAGGTAGCAATGAGAGACATGAAAATCCCTTACCGAGTGGTTGGTTCTCAGAGTTTCTTTGACCGTAAAGAAGTGCGCGACTGTATCGCGTACCTACAAGTTCTTAATAGTCCGATTTCAGACGTCCCTTTATTACGGATATTGAATGCCCCGCCGAGAGGGATTGGTCAGGCTTCTGCATTGTTGATCACTGAAGCCAGTCGTGAGCGGGAATGCAGCATTTGGGAAGCGATGGGGGTAGAAGAGGTGTTGAGCCAACTCAGCACAAAAGTGCGCAATAGCGTGAATGCTTTTGTTGAACTCATTCTTAAATACCACGAACGCTTTGCCAGTGGAGAGGAATGCATGGGGACTCTGTTCCATGAATTCATCGAAGAGGTAGGCTACGAGGACTGGATGAGGCGCCATTGTAAAACTGAAAATGAAAAGAAGCAGCGAGGAGAAGGACTCAATGACCTGCGCTCGGATCTCGCTCACGCAACTTCAAAGAAACGGACACTTCAGAAGTTTCTCGACCACATGGCGCTTCAATCCGACAAGGATGATGACATTGAGAAGCAAAAAGGAGTCTGCATGATTACCCTCCACGCATCTAAAGGGCTCGAATTCCCTTTAGTCTACCTCGTCGGCTTAGAAAATGGCATTTTACCGCATAAGCGCTCGCTAGAAGAGGGGACAATCGATGAGGAGAGACGGCTACTCTATGTCGGGATTACCCGCGCTCAAGACGAGTTCACTATGACCTATTGTGCTTGGCGCACGAAATATGGAGACCGTACCAGCTGTGAGCCCAGCGTCTTTCTCAAGGAATTATCCTTCGATGATATTATAGAGGAAGATTATGACGACATCATGGGTGCTGAAGCGACCGAAGAGGAAACCGAAAGCTTCTTCGACGGGCTGAAGAGCCTACTCGAATAATCAGCCACCGCATTTTTTCTTTTAAGATCGAGAGTTGAATCTCTGCTGGGAATTGTTTCAATGTCTAGCAGATGCAAACGACAATTGGAATCATAGCAGGAAATGGAATCTATCCAGAAACTTTTATTGCTGCAGCGCGGAAGAAGGTGCCGGGTGTGAAGCTGGTCGTTGCTGGGTTTCACGGTGAAACGAAAGAGGAGGTTGCTGACCTCGTTGAGGCGATGGAGTGGTTTCGTGTGGGGCAACTCGGAGGAGTGATCAAATTTTTTAGTAAACAGGGGGTGAGCCAGGCCATCATGGTTGGTCAGATTGCGCCACGCAATCTCTTCGATCTGCGCCCGGATATGCGTACCCTGATGATGCTAGCAAGGGTGAAGGAGCGGAATGCTGAAACTTTATTTGGCGCTGTCGCCGATGAACTACAAAAAGACGGTATCGAGTTGATGGATGCCACCACCCACCTCAAAGAATTATTACCCAGTGCTGGCCATGTGTGCGGCCCAAAGCTCAAGAAACGCTCGATAGAGGATGCCGAATTCGGCTTCCGCACAGCCAAAGAAACCAGCCGAATGGATATTGGCCAGAGTGTTGTAGTTCGCCACGGCACAGTGCTGGCAGTCGAGGCATTTGAGGGGACCAACGCCTGTATTAAGCGTGGTGGTGAACTGGGAAGAGGGAAAAGTTGCACGCTGGCGAAGGTGTCTAAACCTAGTCAGGATTTCAGATTTGATGTGCCATGTCTCGGCGCTCTTACTATCGATGCTTGTTGCGAAGCGGGGGTGAGCGTCATCGTTTGTGAAGCTCATAAAACTCTCATCCTCGGTCGAGATGAAGTTGAGCGACTCTGTGACGAACATCAAATTACCGTTTATGCTCTCAAGCCATAGAGCAGAGTGCTATCCGTTAATTGTTAGTAATGCCTAGCTAACGGCTTGCCAGATGTGTGTTGATGGCATAAAAGCCACGCATGATAATCAAGGCAGGTGTAGCGGGTACTGGATCAATGGGGCGTAATCACGCCCGTATTTATTCGCTTTTAGAGAATGTGGAGCTAACAGCAATTTACGATCAGGATATTGATCGCGCTAAAGCCGTTGCCGAAGAATTTGGCGGAGTTGCAGTTTCTTCATTAGAAGAGTTAGCAGCACTTACTCAAGCCGTGAGCGTGGCCGTACCTACAGTGGTGCACCGCGAGGTAGGCTGTAAACTCATGGAACTCGGTTGTGACGTCCTCATGGAAAAGCCTATTGCAAACAGCCTTGATGATGCGCGCGCTTTGATTGAGACATCGCACGCAAAGGATAAAATCCTCCAGATTGGACACATTGAGCGCTTCAACCCAGTGATGCGCTCGCTTGAAGAACGCCTCACCGAACCCAAATTCATTGAAGCGCACCGCCTCTCACCATTCCCAAACCGCAGCATGGATATTGGAGTGGTGTTAGATGTGATGATCCACGATCTAGAAATCATCCTCCACCTCGTCAAAAGCCCGATAGCTAGTATTGATGCGGTAGGCGTCAATGTGTTGACTCACCGTGAAGACATCGCAAACGCGCGTATTCGATTTGAAAATGGCTGTGTGGCGAACGTGACGGCTAGCCGGATTTCACCTGAGAAAATGCGTAAGCTTCGGGTTTTCCAGGGCGATTGTTATCTCTCTCTCGACTACCAAGAGCAAAGTGGTGAGATGTATTGGAAAGAGGGTATGGAAATCAAGAAGAGTGATGTGGAAATTGAGAAAGATGAACCACTGAAGCTCGAGCTGGCATCCTTCATTGACTGTGTAGCCAAAGGGGAAACTCCGGCTGTTACTGGCACTCAAGGAGCTGCAGCTCTAGATGTAGCACTAGAGATAACCAATAAAATAGCACAATCGCTCTAGTTCAAACTGTGGATTCTGTTGCCAGCATCCAGAACTACATCTATATTTAATCTGTGGATAAAGTAGAAATACCGCGCAAGGCGATTTATCGTCTCTCGATCTATAGTCGATGCTTGAGACGATTGAGCGAAAAGGGGATTGAGACCGTTAGTTCTTCGGCCTTAGCGTCCGCTGCTGGGGTGAAGCCTGCTCAGCTACGTAAGGATTTAGGCTATTTTGGCCAATTTGGCACACGCGGTCTAGGCTATCCAGTTGAGGTGCTCCTTACAGCCTTTCGTGAAGTGTTAGGCCGTGCCGCCCTACAGCCGGTCATTCTTGTTGGTGCAGGAAACCTAGGACGGGCATTGCTTCGTTACGAAGGGTTTCTGAAGGAGGGGTTTGAGGTGTTAGCTGCCTTCGACAAAAGCCCAGAAAGTATAGATACCACTCGAGTCCCAGTGCCCTTGCATTCAGATGACGAGTTGGCTAATTTCATCAAAAAACACCGTGTACGCATGGCTATCCTATGTGTCCCAGCTGAATTTGGCCAAGAAGTGACTAATACATTGGTGGAGGCCGGTGTGCAGGGTATCCTCAACTTTTCTCCAACGATTCTTCAAACGCCAGATCACGTGGTTGTCACTCGTGTAGATCTTGCGATGGAGTTGGAGAACCTGAGCTTCTTTATAGACCAATAGAGTTTTGTAGGGACGAGCTAATTTTGTAAAATCAGACTTGCAGCTGATTGCCGATGAGGCATGGTCTGATGCCTTATGACAATCATCGAAAAAGCAAGTGAGGAATACACAGTTATTGAAGAGCTCCTCGGCGAACACCCAGATAGTACACAGCTTGAAATCGTGGGAGGAATTGACTGCGATGAGGAGGATATCGATTCGCAGCGCGAAGGTGGTGAGGATGACCCAATGGCTACAATCGAACTGATTGCTCATTGGAATCCTAATACCAAAGAAGGCATTCTTGATTGGTACTTTGCGCGTGAGAGTACCATTGACGAAGAAGAACCAAAGATTGAGCATGGTGGACCATTGCTTGCGTTCCGTTACGCTACCGATGAACCTGATCTAGATTCGCTTCTAGATGACGCTGTTCCAGCCTTAAATGATGCGGTTGAGTGGGCTGAATTTCAGCTCAATGACGAAGAGGAATAACCTAGTCATTTTTTATTTACAAATATTAAATTGCTCTAGTTGGTAATATGTGGTGAATTTATCGAAGTTATGGCAAATGCAACGAATGTTCTCGCGAGTGGGATCGAAATCATAGGTTCGATCAAGTTTTCTAACGATATGATCATCGACGGTAAGATCGACGGTGAAATCACTTCAGATAAAGGTAAAGTCACCATTGGTGAAAACGCAAGAATCAAGGGTGATATCAAAGCTGGTGAGGTAAAACTTTACGGTAAAGTAGAGGGTACTATCACATCCGAGCGTTGTGAGCTCAAGTCCAGTTCTGAACTCAAGGGTGACATCACCACTAAGATGCTTAGCACCGAAGAAGGTGCTGTGCTTTGTGGCCGCACAGCCATAGGTGGTTAATTCCTCCGAATGACAATTTCCAAAAACGTCGCTAACCATTACGCTAGCGGCGTTTTTTATCTAGATGACTACACCAAGGAAATACGCAGCATCGTTCATCGTTCCTGTGTTTGGGGAAATCCCTTTGCATCCTAAAGTTATTTTCGATGAACTTAGGCTCAAGGAAGGGCCGCTTTGGGCTCAGTTTTTTAAATACGGCGTTTGTGGGGTTCTTTCAACTGCAGTCCTAGTGCTCGTGCTGGCAATGTTTCAGTGGTACGCGCCGGAATACATGTCAGACGATTTACCGTTGGATGCACGAAAGAGTCATCTGCGGGTGGCTCTTTTTACAGCCTTTGTTCCAGCAAATCTTTTCGCCTATTTCACCAATCGTTGGTTAGTCTTCACCCCTGGTAAATTTGGGTTTTGGAGTGAATTGGCGGTTTTCACATTCATCTCGATAGTCAGCTTTACAGGAGGCGAGTTAGGTAAAAACTGGATGATTGATCTAGATTACCCCAACTGGATTGCCGCGAGCGCATTTGCTGTCAGTTCGGCCTTAGTGAATTTTGTTGCCAGAAAATTCTTGGTATTTTCACGATAATTTAGTGAAAGAAGGATTCCAACTATCCCGATTTCCAAACCTACACTTTTATGAGTCAATCAGCTACTAATCAACCACTCTCTGTGGTCATTCCAGCCTATAACGAAGCAGCAACTGTAGCTCAGGTTATAGACGCCGTTCTTGCAGTCCCCTTGGTGGGGGAGATTATCGTTGTGGATGACTGCTCCAGCGATCGAACTCCGAATATTGTTCAAGCGATTTCAGACTCAAATGAAAAAGTGCGTTTACTGCGTCACGAAGTAAATCAGGGGAAGGGGGCCGCGCTACGGACTGGATTCCAAGGTGCTACTTTGCCATTTGTGATCGTGCAGGATGCAGATCTGGAGTACGATCCGAACGAATTCCCATTGGTTGTGCAGCCTTTGATTGATAATGACTGCGACGTTTGCTACGGCTCGCGTTACTTGCGCAATAATCCACGACGGGTGCTTAGATTCTGGCATACTATGGGGAATCGCTTCCTAACAACCTTGTCGAATATGGTGACGGACCTCTATGTGACGGATATGGAAACTTGCTACAAAGCATTTCGCCGTGAGGTGATTCAAAATATAACAATCGAAGAAAATCGATTTGGCTTTGAACCGGAAGTGACCGCAAAAATTGCGCGTCGTAAATTACGTGTTATGGAGGTTGCTGTTTCCTACTACCCGCGATCAGTCGTCGAAGGGAAGCATATCGGCTGGAAAGATGGAGTTCGCGCAATCTATTGTATTTACAAGTACGGCCTATTTCGGCGAAATGAAAACCCTATGGTTATCTCCGACGACTCCAGCGACACCTAGGATCATTTACCCATTCCAGATTCAGCCATGAACCCACTCACAAGACAAGAACGTTGGCTCATGTGGTCGAGCATCCTAGTGGGTCTCGCCTGGATACTCTATCGCTTGCTTGCGAGTACTGGCTGGATTCTCGATGACGAAATTAGCCACTACCTCTTTTCAAAGAGCGTGTGGGAGAACTCTGATCAGATTTTCAACCACTGGACGCGACCTGGACGTAATCTACTGCACTGTCTAGCTGCGCCGTTTGGATTCACCGCTACTAGAATATTTACATTGGTTCTCGCCATGTTGTCGGTGTGGGTGACATTCAAAGTGGGTCGCATACTGAAGGTTAATCTGCTGTGGACGGTGCCCTTGATGCTGATATTCCAATCATGGTTCCCTGAGTTGAGCTACCCAGTGCTCACTCAGACACCTTTCATGCTCTTTTGGATACTGGGAGTTTGGTTAGCGCTGACAAAGCGTTGGCATCTTGCGGGGTTTTGCTTTGGTTATTTATCATTGATCCGCCATGAGGGCATCTTGCTTACCGCAGCTTGGGGGATTTGGTTGACCTTTAGCGAGGGGGGATTTGGTCAGCAGTGCATCTTAGTTCTTAGAAGGAAAGTTAAGGCCTTGAGTACGCTACCTAAGCTTGGTTGCGATGCGCTTTATGGGCTCAGCACTGTCTCTGCTATTATATTGTACAATCTAGCAGCATTGTGCTTCAACGGAACTTTCCCATTCTCGGTGTACTTTGAATCGGAGCCGACCACCATGTATGGAAGCGGGACGATCTATCATTACGTCCCTTTGCTGGCTAGCGGTGTTGGCGCTTTTTGTTTCATTCTCTCGATTGGAGGCATGTTTAACATTCGCACTAGACTTGGCGACTGGAGCCTCCTTCTGGCAACTTACCCGCTCTACTTTATCCTCCACTCTCTGATATACTGGCAGGGGGCATTTGCCTCTGGTGGTTACTACCTCTTTCTGATGCCTATGGCACCCTTCATTGCGCTCTTGGCTGCTGAGGGTTTGTCTCTCATTGTGGGGAAGGGCGACGTGCGTTGGCGGAATTGTCTCAGTTTGATCTTACCCGCACTTGTTGTTTTTGAAGGCTTCAACATGACCCATCATCAAGCTCGTCACCAAAACTGGGCTGTCATCTACAACGGGGATGGAAAGCCCGTTTTTGGCATCACAGCAAGACCTATGCGGAAAGGGGAGATGAACAATAAGCTCACTGAGGCTTCACTCTGGGCATCAAACAACTATCCTGAGGGTACGCTCATTCTAGCCAAACACGTGACTCACAATTTCACCCAAGGCACACTCGCCACTAAGCAGCGTGAGAGGATAGAGAACGCGCCGTTGCATACGATGCCAGTCGGCACAGTCTTCCTATGGGATCGGCTCTATTGCGATCACGAAAACCGCCTCAAATATAGCTCTTTCCATGAAAGCCAAGACTGGAAGGAAGTGGAAAGATGGAAGCTCGACTATCCAAAAGAGGGGGGGCAAACGAAAGATCAATTTGCTGTAATTATCTTTGAGAAGGTGAGTCAGATCGATCAATCGGACAAAGAGTACACTGAGTTAGGTGAGTCCGATAAATACAATAATGTCTACGACTAGGTCTAGGTCTAGGTAGATTACTCTCGATTGAGAGCTGGAGGTGTGTTATATTACTTGTTGAACATAAACAACATATACATATGAACACACTTCAGGAAATCAACGATGCGTGGTCGCATGCGGATAGGAATAAGATCGCAGCAATTCTTAGCGTCATCCCAGGCGTTGGCCACCTTTACAAACATCACTATGTGTCCGGCTTGGGAATTCTCATCGGCGGAAACGTGCTGACGCTATTCATCACGGCATGGCTTTCTTTAGCTACCTTTGGTTTGGCTTTGATCGTTCTGCCTGCCATGTACATCGCCGCTGTAGCAGCTAGCGCCTATTACCTAGAGGACTTTCACGGCAAGCATCAAATCCTCCACCCGTGGAGACAGGAGGATCACTAACCTGGCTCCATTTCCTTCGAGCTATTTTCGAAGCGCATGAGTTCCTTAATGAAGGTGAGGGGGATGGAGCCTGTGGGCCCGTTACGATTTTTTGCTAGGTTGAGTTCGGCTTCACCGTCCTTTTCGTCACGCTCTTCTTGGCTGTCCGCATAGTAAGCGGTACGGAAGAGCAGTCCCACCATATCAGCGTCCTGCTCGATAGACCCAGACTCACGAAGGTCAGACATACGTGGGGCTCCGCCGGTACGGCTTTCAGGGCCACGGTTGAGCTGCGCTAGCACGATGACTGGAATACTGAGCTCTTTGGCTAACGCTTTGAGTCCGGATGATATCTCAGCAATTTCACGTTCACGTGAGTTTTGAGCCTGCTTTGAGGTCGATCTCATGAGCTGAAGGTAATCAACAGCGATTATCTGAATGTCTTCTTCCTTTTTCTTGCGCCTAGCTTTGGCTCGCAGTTCGGAAATTGAAATGCCCGCCGTGTCGTCGATGAAGAGCTTTGACTCGGCTATCTCCTGAGCTGCATTCTTGATCTTTACTAATTCGGCTTTAGTGGGGATGAAGCCATTACGCAGGTTGGTGATAGCGTAACGGGCACGCGCAAAGAGAAGACGTTGTACAATTTGCTCAGAGGTCATCTCACAGGAGAAGAACATGGAGGGAAGCTTGGCATCGAGACAGACGTGCTCAAGGATGTTCATCACGAACGACGTCTTACCCATGGAAGGACGGGCTGCGATGACAAACATCTCACCCGCTTTCAAGCCATTACACATTGTGTCGAGTTGCTTGTAGCCGGATTTGAGTCCCATTGGGGCACCACCGCCCGCAAGGAACTTCTCAAAACTCTCGATTACTTTTCGGACGTCTTCTTTGACCGTTGGAGCTTGCTCTATATCAGCACCTTCGCGAATCGAAAAAATCTTTTGTTCCACCTCGTCGAGTAGGCCGGCGACCTCCTCTTGATCCTCGAACGAGCGCGTGATGGCCTCGGTGCAGGATGAAATGATGTTTCGTAGGATGTATTTATCCTTAACTATGGTGAGGTGGTGATCGAAATGTGCCGCAGTTGGGGCGTAAGTGTAAATTTCGGTCAACGCAGAGGGGCCGCCAATACTTTCTAGAACTCCGCGATCCATTAGGAGCTGCGTGAGTGAGACGAGCTCGACTGCAGTGCTGCCTTCGGAAAGGTCTTTGATAACTCGATAGAGTGTCTGGTGTGACGGGTGGTAGAAGTGCTCGGGAGTAAGGCCTAGTTCCTCGGAGCGCATCACATATTCAGATGGGTCCTGAAGCATCGAGGAGAGCAAAGATTTCTCAGGCCCTAGAGCATTGGGGAGCGATCGCTGGGCGAAATCTTCCTCGTCACTTTTCTGTGGTCCTTTCTGCAGTTCAGGGCCATTTTTTGGAGTCCATTTACTAGGTGCTTGCGTCGACATGTGAGCTGCAATGTGGGTTGAATATTTAGCAGAAGCAATCAGTAATTGGCTCTAAAAGTTGGGAGGTGTTAATTTTACTAGGAATTTCCTTTCGGTGAGTTGACGGATGGGGATTATCTCCCTAGTTCTTGTGAGCACTTTTTTATGGAATCCTTTTCTCAAAGCACGTTTGCCTATTTCTTTCTAAGCCTTCTGATCGAAGGTGCACCTTTCATTTTATTGGGGACGATGGTGAGTGGGTTCATCGATATTTACATGCCGTCTGGGGTGTTTGAGCGCTTCTTGCCGAAGCGTAAGGTGCCCGCTGTTTTACTCTGTGGTCTACTCGGCTTGGTGTTGCCCGTGTGTGAATGCGCCGTCGTTCCGGTGATTCGGAGGTTGGTGGCTAAAGGTCTCCCCGTTTCGTGTGCCTTCACCTACATGCTTGCCGCCCCCATCGTGAATCCAATCACAATCTTAAGCACCTGGAGCGCATTCAATGAGCAGCAAGCTCTGTACATCACTTTATCTCGGATCGGGATAGGGTATTTGATCGCAGTTGTTGTTGGTTTCGTGCTGATGCTCGTCCCAGTAGAGAAGGTAATACGTAAGTCTCTGCTAGAAAAAGTGAAAGCCTTGAAGCCTTCAGAAAGCTCCTGCTCACACGCGCACCACGAACACACCTCTGAATGCTGTTCGTCACATCACGGAGAAGAACATTCCCATGTGCACGCGCCGAAGCCTGAAGAATCGTCGCATAGAGTCGTGGCTGCTATGCGCTCTGGGATGAAAGACTTCGTAGATGTCGCGGTGTATTTTACGATTGGAGTTTGCCTGACAGCGATGTTCAATATTCTACAGGTTGATTATCACGATAGCATTTCAGCGTATGCTTCAGATCCCTTTAAGGGAACTGCACTACTGATGGTGTTGGCCTTTGTGTTGAGTGTGTGTAGTACCTCAGACGCCTTCCTGGCTGCATCTCTTGGGTCATTTAACTACGCATCAAAAATGGCATTTATGGTATTCGGCCCAATGCTTGATGTGAAGTTGCTCTTTCTCTATCAGACAGTAATGCGTGGGAAGTTCTTGTTCGTCTTCTGCATCTTCCTTTTTGTGGCAGTTGGAGGGGTCTGTATCGCGTGGGCTGAGTGGGATGCACTATTTTTATGGAGTCAGAGTTTGAGCAATCAACTCTCTGGTAACGGAAAGGGAGGGTTGTAAGTTATGTGGAAATACGTGCAACGCGTGCTATTCTCGTGCTGTATACTCACTTGGGGTGGGGTGATGCTCTACTTCTACCAGAGTGTGCATTTGGATGCTTATCTGGCGCCTAATTTTCAAATCACTGTACTGATTGGCGGGTTGGCTTGCTCGATAGTTGGTCTTTTCAATCTGATCAATTTCAGGGTCCACACCGATTGTCATCACGGCGGTGACTGTGGTCATGATCATGAAGGGTCAGACCTCAATCCTATCGTCGCGCTGACAATTATCTTGTTCCCGCTTATTTTCTCCCTCGTTAAGACTGAGCATAAGTTGGATGATACGCATCTTGCTAAAAAGTCAGCTCAAGATCTAGATCCAGCTTCCATGCGGTTTCTCGCCGACCTCCCACCATTCACTAAGGAGACCTTGGAGGCGACTAGACAGAAGGCTGCGGACGGGTTTTACGAAATGAATTTACTCGAGCTATTCTACTCAGCTGGCGATTCTGAGTTAGAGCGCGTATTTACGGGCTTACAATTTGAGACCGAAGCGATGCTGCGGTCTGAGCCGAATCGAAACCCTAAAGGGAATCGCATGCGGCTTTACCGGATGTTTATCACTTGCTGTGCTGCCGACATGAAGGCTATTCCTATGTCGGTGGAGTTTGAAGGTGACCTTCCAATTTTTGAGCCAAATACTTGGGTTAAAGTAGGCGGTGAGATGCGCTACGAACATATCGGAGGAGTCACATATCCAGTGATGCTTGTGAAGCGTATCGAGCCAATTCCTTCACCGAACGCTGGAAATCTTTACAAATAAAAAGCCACCTGAGTAAGGTGGCTTCAGATAAATTGGTTTTAGCTAGTAGTGCTACTAGCTCTTAAGCTCAGGGATCCGGAAGATCTTTGCTGTTGAGATGATTGGTTTTCCGGCCTTATCTCGCTTAGCTGTCGAAGTGTCTCTGGCGAGGTGTCCAGGTCTCATGCCTTTCACATCAATTACATTGTGTGGCCTGTAGGGGCTAATGACCTGAGTGGTGCTGGTTTTGTACTGATACGCAGCAGGGTAATTTTTATCACCAATCACCGGATTGAGGTTGTTCGCTACTGTGGTGGAACTAGAGCAAGAAGCTAAGGTGAGGAGAGAGATGCTGCTGAGAATGACGTAAATTGGTTTCATGAGATTGATAATGTATTTATAAAATAGAACGAGGCTGTGCGAGTCAAAACTCACTAAGCAGCAAAACTTTCACCACATGAGCAAGTAACTTGTGCGTTGGGATTCGTCACTTTGAATCCACCTTGTTGGAGGTCTTCTGAGTAATCTAGTTCACTACCAGCTACAAAAAGCGCACTTTTGGGGTCAATGACTACATTGACAGAATTACTGGTCACCAGGATGTCGCGATCGCGTGGGCCGTCGACCAAATCCATTTTATATTGTAATCCTGAGCAACCACCACCAACGACAGCAATGCGGAGCGCTCCATCTGATCTTCCCTGTTTTTCAAGGAGTTGGCGTAGGTGGCCGGATGCTCCTTCAAGTATCTTAATGAGCTTTTCGTTACCGACCTTGTAGTTGACTGCGGACATACGAGGAATATGCAGCTACTGGGATATTTTTGAAGCCGAAAAATGCTGAGTGTCAATATATAGCTAGGGAAGCATCGATAATTGAATATACCCTCAGCCTGATTGATGGTGCTTTACACCCTAAATTAGCAAGGGTTGTAAACTGTGGCTGACAATTTTGATAGACCATGCATTCTATTTACGTGCAACTAACATTGGAAGAAATTATTGAACTAACGAGTGGAAAGCTCGTCAGTGAGGGGAGCGCAAGTAGCTTCAACGGTCTCGCATCACTCAAGGAGGCCTGCGCGGCTGACGTGTCATTTCTTGGTAATGAGAAATATTATGCTGATTACTTAGCGACTAATGCTGGAGTGGTTTTAGTCCCCTCAATAGTAGATGAGTTTCCTGGTGGCTCAGTGGCGATTGAGGTTGATAACCCGAGTTTCGCTTTTGGACTCATTGTTAAAAAATTAGCTTCAAAACAAAGGGTGTTTAAGGCTGGAGTGCATCCTGCGGCATGGGTCGCGGATGATGTTGTTTTTAACGCAGATAAAGTTTCGATCAAAGCTGGTGCTGTTGTCGAGAGTGGTTCTCGTATTGGTGATGGAACCGAGATCAACAGCAACGTGTCAATTGGTGAGGGAGTTGTTATCGGAGAGGAATGCGTCCTTCACTCAAATGTTGTCGTCCGTGAGTTTTGTGAGCTAGAGGACCGAGTTATCCTACAGCCTAGTTGCGTGATTGGTTCTGATGGATATGGATACGAGCTTGTTGACGGACGCCACACAAAGGTGGATCAGGTTGGCATTGTTGTGCTTCAAAATGATGTCGAAATCGGCGCTAACACTGCGATTGATCGCGCGCGCTTCGGTAGAACAATTATAGGCGAGGGGACTAAGGTGGATAACCTAGTGCAAGTCGCCCATAATGTTGTTACAGGTAAACATTGCTTGATCGTAGCCCAGACTGGATTAGCTGGAAGTTGTGAGCTAGGAAACTATGTGACCGTCGCCGCTCAGGCGGGTGTCGCGGGCCACATAAAAGTGGGTGATCAAGCGGTTTTATTAGGTCGCACTGGTGCGGCCAAAAATCTTGCAGGTGCCCAGATGTATATGGGAATGCCTGCTCGACCGGTAAAAGAGGAGCAGAAGAAGCTCGCATCCCTTGCTCGACTACCGAAATTGCTTAAAGAATTTAAGGAGCTTAAAAAGAGTCTAAATGACGCAGGCTAATCCCTAATTAGAGGTGTTAGTCTTGTCGTGTGAGCTCCACGAAGACTTCTTCCAATGTGGATTTATGTCGGTGCAATGAGCGCACCGGCCAACCGTATTGGTTGGCGAGTCGTGCCACTTTTTCGCGAGAGTCAGTTCCTGAGTCGCAGAGGATTGTGAAGTTGAGCCAATCGGTAGTTGTCGGGTTTGCTATAACTTTCTTCACGTTGTCGACTCGCTCGATTGCCGCTTGAATAATCGCGGCGTCACCGCGCACCTCAAGTTCGATGTGTCCAGCTGCACGCATATTGCGAATTAAATTCTCAGGTGTGTCAGAAGCCTTGATTTGACCTGAGTCAATAATCACAACGTGATCCGCAACCATTTCCACCTCACTGAGGATGTGAGTGGATATTAAGATCGTATGTTTTTCTCCCAGGCGCTTGATGAGCTTACGAATTGAGCGGATTTGATTGGGGTCAAGGCCGTTGGTTGGCTCATCTAAAATAAGTAAGGGGGGCTGATTTATAAGTGCATCAGCGAGCCCGACGCGTTGGCGATAGCCTTTTGATAGAGTCTTGATCATTCTACGGCGCATGTGCTGCAGGCCGCACATCTCGAGTGCTTCACCTACGTGATTTCGAGCATCACGGCCGCGCAAGCCCTTAAGGTGCGCGCGGAAGCTCAAATATTCTTTAACTCTAACATCGTCATAGAGTGGCACATTCTCAGGCATGTAACCGATTGAGCGCCGTGCTTGAATGGATTCTTTAAAGACATCGAAGCCGTTGATTTTGGCTCTCCCTGAGCTGGGAGGAAGGAAGCCCGTGAGCATTCTTAACGTGGTAGTTTTACCCGCTCCGTTAGGTCCGAGGAATCCGACAACCTGGCCATTCCCCACTTCGAAGCTTAAATTATTAACTGCTGTAAAGCGGCCGTAGCGTTTCGTGAGGTTTTGAACTTCGATCATAATGAGGCGAATTAATATAAATAATGAGTATATAGTCAAATTTGCGACGAAAATATCAGATGCGCGATTGACTCTTGCGTGCTGGACTTCTAAGTAAAGTCATCTTCCGTGATGACCAAGCATTAAATGCTGCGCACGGACAAGTTTACAGCCCACACATCCACCAAAATGAAATCATCTGTCTCTGCTCGACTCAATGCAGACCTACTTGACCAAAAATATGAACAGTGGTGCGACGACCCGCGCACTGTTGAGGAAAACTGGTCCTCATTTTTCGAAGGTTTCGAGCTCGGCTCGGCCCAGGTAAAAGAAAAGGATGGAGTAAGCACCGCTAAGTCCGGTGCTGCATCAGTTCCTGCTGAAAGCCCATTATCCGATGAGCATAACTTAAATTTCCGAGGTAAGTGTGTTAGCTTGGTGTACAACTATCGTACACTTGGTCACACACAGGCTCAAATCAACCCGCTCCATGATAAGGCACCGCATAATCCGCGCCTTGAGTTGAGTCAGTTTGGACTAACTGATGCTGATCTTCAACGTGAAGCATCCACACAGTTTTTCCGTGCAGGCCAGAAGATGAAGCTTGGCGAGATGATTCAGGGACTAGAAGAATGTTATTCTAGTAAGATCGGTTTTGAGTTCATGCACATTCATAATACGGTTGTGCGTAATTGGATTCGCCGAAAAATTGAACATCGTTTTGAAGAGCGTTACGCACAAGATCATTCACATGAAAAAATTCTCGGTTGGATTCTTGAGTCTGAGTTATTCGAGTCATTCATCGGCAAGAAATTCCTCGGTGAGAAGCGCTTCTCACTTGAAGGAGGTGAAGGCCTAATGGTTCTGCTTAATACGATCCTTGAGAAATGCCCGATTAGCTCAGTGAAAGAGATTGAACTTGGTATGGCTCACCGTGGCCGACTCAATGTTCTGCGTAATTTCCTACATAAGTCGCTTACTACTCTTCTTTACGAATTCACTCCAGACTATGTACCCGCGATCGTTGCAGGTGATGGCGATGTTAAGTACCACCTTGGATATGAAAAGGTGCGTCAACTTGATGACGGTGAAGTTCGCCTCAGCCTAGCGGCAAACCCATCCCACCTCGAAGCTGTCAATGCTGTTACTGAAGGTAAGGCTCGTGCTCGCCAACGAATCATCGGTGACGATGGTGTAAAGACTGATCGCAAGCAAGTTCTCCCAATACTCATCCATGGTGATGCAGCCTTTGCTGGACAAGGTTCAGTTGCTGAGGTTCTCAACCTCTCACAGCTTCCAGGTTACCGTACAGGCGGCACTATCCACCTCATCGTGAATAACCAAATTGGTTTCACCACGATGCCGGAAGACGCTCGTTCATCCGCTTACGCGACTGATGTTGCAAAAATGATCGAAGCTCCTATTCTTCACGTCAATGGCGAGGATCCAAAAGAGCTCGTCTGGGCCGCACTATTTGCCCTCGAATTCCGCCAGAAGTTTGGTCGCGACATCGTGCTCGATATGTACTGCTACCGTCGCCAAGGTCACAACGAAACTGACCAAGCCGCATTCACCGCGCCGCACATCTACGGGAAGATAGCCAAGCGCAAAACTCTCGGTCAGTCCTACAAAGCTGAACTCGTTGCGACTGGCGAGCTAACACAAATCCAAGCAGACTCGGTCCAAGACAATATTTGGAATAGACTTGAAGAAGGTTACCAGAAAATGCGCGCTATCGAGAAGGAAGGGGATCGCTCTAAATTCACAGGCTCCACCGCGGAACCTCAAGCGTCCTATTCACATGCACCAGTAAACACGGGTCTCACACTCGACACAATCAAGCACATCGGCAACACGCTTACTAACGTGCCCGCTGAGTTCAATCTTCACCCGACGCTCGCTAAGCGCTTTGTCCCACGCCGTGCAGAAGCGCTTCGAAATGGCGAAGGAATTGACTGGGCATTTGCTGAGTCTCTAGCCTGGGGTGGACTCCTCATGGAAGGGCACCCAGTACGACTCTCTGGTCAGGATTGCCGTCGCGGTACATTTTCTCAGCGTCATGCAGTCTTTTACGATAGCCAGACACGCGATCGCTACTTCCCACTACAAAATCTTTCAAATGATCAGGCGAAGTTCTGTGTCTACAACAGCTTTCTGTCTGAGTTTGCAGTGTTAGGTTTCGATTACGGTTATTCGTTAGGTTGCCCTAACATGCTTACTATGTGGGAAGCTCAGTTCGGTGACTTCTCTAATGGAGCGCAGGTTATTATCGACCAATTCATTGCTTCCGCTGAATCCAAGTGGCAGACACCAAGTTCGCTTGTGATGTTACTTCCACACGGCTATGAAGGAATGGGGCCTGAGCACTCGAGCGCTCGCCTCGAACGATTCCTCCAACTCTGTGCTGACAATAACATGCAGGTTGGCAATTTCACAACGCCAGCACAGTACTTCCACGCGCTTCGCCGTCAGAAAAAGCGCGCATTCCGCAAGCCGCTTATCATCATGACCCCAAAGAGCCTGCTCTCACGTGCAGAAGCTGTTTCAAGCATTGATGACATTACCGATGGTACTTGCTTCCAGGAGATCCTCCCTGACGACAAGGTGTTCACCAATCCTGAGAAGGTAGACCGCATCGTTTTCTGCTCAGGCAAGGTGTACTACGATCTCATTCAGCACCGTAAAGATACTGGTGATGAAACGACTGCGATTCTCCGAGTTGAACAACTTTACCCATACCATGAAGAAATGGTGAAAGCGCTCTCGAGTCAGTTCCCCAACGCCGCTAAGTACGTATGGTGTCAGGAAGAGCCTAAGAACATGGGTGCGTGGAGCTTTATTAGCCCACTCCTCATGGATACCTTTGATGCTCGTATCCGCTACGCAGGGCGCAAGGGCGCTGCTAGCCCCGCTACAGGCTCCAAGGCTGTACACAAACGTGAACAGAAGACTCTCCTTGAGTTGGCGTTCAACATCTAAATCTCACAAATCTTTATCCAACTAGACATATGTCATTCGAAGTAATTATCCCAAATGCAGGTGAGTCAGTCACGTCAGCAAACGTCGCCCAGTGGCACGTTGCCGACGGTGCGAGCGTCTCAAAAGGCGACATTCTCCTGACCATCGAGACCGATAAGGTTTCATCTGAGCTCGAGTCTGAGCAATCCGGTACTATTCAAATTCTCATCCCTGAAGGTGAAGAAGTAGCCATCGGAACAGTGGTAGCTAAGATCGATACCGCTGGCGCATCTACTCCTGCTGCCGCTCCAGTAACACCAGCTCCTGTGGCTGAAGTTGCTGCTCCTGCCGCTGCCGCACCAGTATCCACTGGCGGTGAAGTAGTAGAAGTGCTCGTGCCTGCGGCAGGTGAGTCAGTCACATCCGCGAATGTTGCCAACTGGCAAGTATCCACTGGTGATGTCGTCACTAAAGGTGATGTGCTAGTAACTCTCGAGACTGATAAAGTTTCCACTGAGCTCGAAGCTGAGGTTTCTGGCGCTATCGAAATCATCACCCCAGAAGGTGAAGAAGTCGGTATCGGCACATTGATCGCTAAGATCACAGTTGGAGCCGCAGCACCCGCTGCCGTAGTCGCAACACCTGCACCTGTCGCTAAGGCAGCAGCCCCTGTATCAGTCGCCGCACCAGCTAAAGCAGTCGCAACTCCTGCGATAAAGCCATCACTCTCTGCACCTGCTGGTTCAGGTGAGAAGGCTGGCGCTGCAGTGACAGAAGGTCGCACAACGCGCAAGAAGATGTCCATGTTGCGTCGCAAGATTGCAACACATCTCGTTAACGCTCAGCAAAGTGCTGCTATTCTTACTACTTTCAATGAAGTGGATATGTCTGCCATTATGAAGCTCCGCAAAGAGGTTCAGGAAGACTTCGTCAAGAAGCACGGCTGCAAACTCGGCTTCATGTCCATCTTTGTGAAAGCAGTTTCTCAAGCACTCAAGGATGTGCCTAGCATCAATGGTCGCATCGAAGGCACGGACGTCATCCAGAACAACTTCATCGATATCGGCTGCGCAATTGGAACGGATAAAGGTCTCGTTGTTCCAGTTCTCCGCGATTGCGACAAGAAAGGCTTCGCCACTATTGAGAAGGACATTCTCAATTACGCTACGAAGGCACGTGAAGGGAAAATTGAAATGTCCGACCTTCAGGGTGGCAGCTTCACTATCTCCAATGGCGGCGTCTACGGTTCACTTCTTTCCACACCGATCCTCAACTCACCACAATCTGGCATCCTTGGGATGCACACTATTCAGCAACGCCCAGTTGCTGTGAATGGTCAGGTTGAGATTCGTCCGATGATGTATCTAGCACTCAGCTACGATCACCGCCTTGTAGACGGCAAAGAAGCAGTAACATTCCTCATCCGCATCAAAGAATGCCTTGAGAATCCGACTCGCATGATGCTCGAAATGTAATCCAACATTTTACCTTGAAATTTACCACAGCGCAGACTCGAAATGAGCTGCGCTGTTTTTATGCAATCCCCACGTTATGAACTTATTCGGAGTATTTTTAAAAGGCTTTGCCATGGGCGCAGCCAATGTTGTCCCTGGAGTCTCAGGCGGCACAGTTGCCTTCATCACTGGCATCTACGAGAGACTTATCAACGCATTGAAATCGTTTGATTTTAAAGCGATCAAGTTACTCGGTTCATTCAAAGTTAAGGAATTCATTGCGCACGTGGACTTCTGGTTTCTTGCAGCTCTTGGAGTCGGAGTACTAACCAGTGTGCTCACTTTGGCGAAGGTGTTAGAAGTTGGCTTCGAGAAATACCCGATCTATGTCGCAGCTTTGTTTTTTGGCCTCATCGTAGCATCCATCCCATCCGTAGGAAAAATGGTGAAGAAGTGGTCGCTCTCTCGGTTTGTTGCATTAGCTGCCGGTCTAGCGATAGCGCTCTGCTTGGCATTCACTCCTTCAGCCAGTGAGAACACCAACCTCTTGTATCTCATGCTTTGCGGTGTTGTTGCGATGTGCAGCATGATTATTCCAGGAGTCTCAGGATCCTTTGTTCTTCTTTTGATGGGGAATTACCAACTCATCATGATTGCCTCCGTCAACAAGGTAAGTGAGGGGAATTTAGCAGAATCACTCCCAATATTACTTCCGGTCGGAGTGGGGGCTGTCGTCGGTCTTATAGCACTCTCTCACTTCCTTAGCTGGCTCTTCAAGAGGTTTCACGACATAGCTGTGTCAGTCATCACTGGCTTCGTCGCTGGCTCACTGGTCATCATTTGGCCATGGAAGATCCCTGGAGAAACAATAATCAAAAATAGCGAAGTAAAGATTCTCAGCTACACAAACCATATACCCCAAATCGACGCTCAACTAGCCATCGCTGTCTTAATCATTTTTATAGGGGCCGCAGTCATGTTAGGTGTGGAGAGATTAGGATCAACTAAGACGGAATAAAATCGGGAGATTGGGTTTTTATTACGTATGTTTGCTAAAAACAAAAGCGCACTAACGAACGCTTCTCAGCACTCTTCATTTCGTGATTTGTGAAATTCGAGGTAAAGATGTTTCATTGTCCCAGCCTTTGCTACATTTCGCGGTAGAAATAGCTTCATCCTTTTTGGCATCGACGATGAAGCCCCGCCGCAGTCGTCAAGCCGACCCTACCTCAGATCGGTGTCGATCCACGCGCAGCCCATAGGTGTTTATCAGTCAGCTACTAGCTTGATTCCATTGCTTTCGCACCAAGCTATTAGCGCCGATTTCGTCTGTTCATCTTCAAAGTCGTACCATTTTTGAAGTAAATTATTACGTTCGAGAAAATCCCTAAATCGAGCGTATGCGCCACGCTTACTAAAGTAATTACTCACTTGGCCTTCCTGGTCTGGAGCCACTTTTCTCATAAAGCGAAAGACAAGCGTCTGACCTAGATCGAGATCTCTCTTGCTGGGGATGACGGCATACTCATCATTTTCATCGATGTTTTCAGGAAGTTCTTCTTCATTGTCCCCAAACTCACTGTGCCAGTAGGTCTTTCCTGTTAGCTTGGAGATATAAGCTGTATTCGAGTATTCATCACCGAAATGTACGTACGCGTAGGATTCTTCTATATCACATAATTTTAGCATGATTTTAAATTCTTAGCATACTTGCCAAGGGTGAGTCGAGAGTCTCTTGCAAAAAAATGCTCTCTCCGTCGACTAGCCAAGTCGAAGGCTGAAGCCAAAATAAAGTCAACATCCTCTGACATTTCGCAGAAAATCCAAGCCACTTCATTCGTGCGATTGGTGAAATTCGTGGTAAAGATACTTCATCGTGCTTGGCATGGACGATGAAGCCTCGCCGCGGTCGTCAAGCTGCCCCAGTCTCGGAGCGGTGTCGAGCCACGCGCAGTTCAGAGATCCTTTATTAGAGTTCTCTAACTGAGAATCGGATGGTGCTGGATTTTCCAGTGGCTCGGTGGTGGGCGGTGACTTGGTGGTCTCCTTCGGTGAGGATGAGGGTGGGGGACTTGTGGTGGTCTATGATTTCTAGACTAGTACTGGACCATTCGGTAGATTCCGGGTCGTTAGAAATGAGTGATAGATAGGCACCTCTGTCTGGTAGGTCGGGGTCTAAGAGGTAGGTGGCATCGCGGGCTGGTGAGAGGACTCTTAGTGGTACGTCATGCTGGCGCGTTTGATCTGCAATGAAGGGAGGCTGTGGAGTTTCACTTAACCAATGGGTGAAGCGATCATTGAGGTAGACTTGGCCATTCTGAGAATAGTCTAGGTGGTTTGCCCATTTAGGAATGCGGTCTTTGTTGGTGAAGGTGTGGATGCTTAGAGGGAAGCGTGGATGGGATGGAGCAAGCCGCTTGCCTGTGTGTGGGTCTATTTGGATAGCTAGCACATTGGCGGGTTTCTTCAGCCAATGGGCTGGTCGGTTTTTATGCAGATCCAGCATGACTTGGTGGAAAACTGGGCCAGCTCCAGTGACTCCTGAGGTGCCTTTCATAGGTTGGTTAGATAGATTCCCCACCCAGACGCCAACTGTGAAATCAGTGGTGAATCCGACGCAGAAATTGTCCCGAAAGTCAGATGAAGTACCAGTCTTCACAGCGCAGGGAAAGGGGAGTCTGAGCTGGGAATTATTTCCAAAAGTGGCTGATCGAGCGAGGTTGTCGGTGAGGATGCTGGCTATGAGGTAAGCTGATTCAGCTGAGCAGACGCGTTTGGGCATGGTGGTTTGGTCATCAGGGAAAAGGATGTAGTCGGTGTGGCTTCCTTGGCAGGCTATGCTCGCAAAGCCGTTGGTCACATCGATCAAGGTGACTGGACCGCTGCCGAGTGTCAGTCCGAGCCCGTAGTGGCTAGGTTTTTCTGTGAGGGTGCTGAAGCCTAACTGTTGGAGGAAGCTGTGGAGTGCACGTGGGCCGCCTAGGGCATTTAGAGTTCGCACTGCGGGCACATTGAGTGAGTTTCCAAGTGCTGAATGGAGGCTAACGGGACCACGGTGTTTGCGGTCGTAGTTGACAAAAGCCTCTGGGCCTCGGATTCCAGCATACTGAGTGGGAACATCGGCTAGAATGGTGGCCGGGGAGTAGTGTAGTTTTTCAATTGCTAACAGGTAGGTGAAGGGCTTGAGCACCGATCCCGGAGAACGTGGAGTGAGCGCTGCATTGATCTGGCCACTCTCAGCAGAAAAATCAGCGGTACCGACGAGAGCTGAGACCTGCCGCGTGTGGTTGTCGATGACCACGACCGCGCCATTGTTGACATGCTGGTGATGGAGCTTGGCCACTTCTTCAGCTAGGGTGCGTTCTACAGTGGCTTGAAGCTTGCTGTCGATGCTGGTGCGAATGGTGCGTGAACCCGGTGTGCGGTGGGCGACTGCAAGTTGGGCTAGTTGAGTTTGCAGTTGGTGTGATCTCCTGGGTATGAGTTGGATTGGCTCGTTGATCGCGCGCTGGATTTGGGTGCTCGGGTAGTCGCAAGTGATCTGCATTCGTTCTAACACCCAGTCGCGCCGCTTCTTCGCATTATTCGGATTCCTTCTGGGGTTGTGGCGTGAGGGAGCCTGTGGTAGGCCTGCGAGCAGAGCTGTTTGAGCGAGTGAGAGCTCGCTGAGTTCTTTGCCGAAATAGTGCAGTGATGCCTGTCGTGGCCCTTGAGTGAGATTGCCGTAGTCGAGGTGGTTAAGGTAGCAGGCAAGAATTTCTTGCTTGGTGTAGCTGATTTCTAAATGACGAGCGCTGAGAGCTTCTATGATTTTTGTTTTAAAGGTTCTGGCGGGGGAACCGGTGGTGAGTTTGATGGTTTGCTGGGTCACGGTTGATGCTCCACTTACTAACCTCTCAGCTTCTATTGAGTCTTTTATAGCGCGTAAGTTAGCGAGAATATCCACACCTCCGTGGTCGTGAAAACGTTTATCTTCGGCTGCTAATGTGGCATCTATCAGCGATTGAGGGATGCCATCGAGTGGAGTCGACTCGCTGAGGTAGTAGTCCTTGCGAGCTTGATGGTGGAGCGGGTTCCCTTGGTTATCGAGGATGAGTACTGAGGGTGGAGGGCCTGCGAGAGCATCTTCATTGAGAGGGAACGCTAAAGGAACTAGATACCAAAGCATGAGGCAGAGTGCTGAGAGCACAGCCATGATTCTGATAGAAATTCTCGCCACACGATAACGTGCTAGAGAGTTTCTATCCAAGAATGCTTGGGTAAGGAGAATCATGGATATTAGAGTGCTACTCGCCAGCCATGGCAGCTTTGTTAACCGTTGTGAAGGTGTGGGCTTCGGAGAGTCCATACTGTGATGGATTGTACATCGATTCCGCCTTTGCCGGCGGCGCGTGTACGGTTCCAGCTGCGGTCACTCTTGCGAGGTACTGGATTTCTTGCTTCTTCGTTCCCCATGAACGATTAAGGAAGAATAGACTACGTTCATTTCTAAACTCACTGCGTGAAATCCGGTAGTTGCGTTTGAGCTTTTTGCTGTGGACGCTGGATTGCGAAGCGAAGTCGTCGTTGACCGATTCTAGGATGCTGGGCAATGGGTCATCGATAGATACGTACATGGCATTGGCCGGGATACCTACTGTCAGTGTCACTTGAATTAGATCTCCGACTTGCGGTTGGTCCAGCGGGCTAGCTTCGCCTTTGTCGTTGATCCGCTCGTAGCGACGAGTGATGGTGATGCCATCGTTAGATGTTGGGCCAGATGGAGCGACTTCAGGTTTTGATGCAGCTAAGATGCGGGCGTAGGCTTTGCCTTCACACGACGCGATGAGAGTTTGCGCCTCATCGAGCGGTAAGCGGAGGTGCTGGAGTGGTTTGTCTTTGGTGAGTTTGATGGTTTTTTTGCCGCTGCTGGTCTGCAGGGTAATGTTGCTATCAGGGCGGCCGGACTCGACGAAGCGGGCGTAGGCAGCCATTGAGTGCATCGCCCAACCATTGACCCAAGTGGTGCGCCAGTGGCCCTGAGGGTTTCTCTGGGTGAGTAAGTTTTGCATCATTTTCTCAGTCTGGATATCTCGTGGTGCGATGGTGGACCATGCGAGCAGCTGGACTGGGATATCACTACGGTAGCGCATCCAGTGGCCTTTATCTGGGGAGGTTCCAGCATTGCTGATCAGTTCGTTGGCTAATTTGGCATTGCCGCCACTGTGATGGATGGCTAGTGCGAGGAAGCTGCGGGCTGAGGTGCTGAGGGTGTGGCGCTCGTCGTAGAGCTTATTCTGTGTCGCCTTATCGGCAGCTCCAGCAAGGGCGAGGACATAGAGTGCACGAGCGCGTGTGTCATTTCTCCAAGAACGATAGTTGCCATTCTTGACTGGATTTCTAGCAATAGATTGGAGGTAGCTAGAGAGAGCTTCTATAGAGTCTTCTGGAGCATGGGCTCCTTGCTCTAGAGCTAGGAGTAGGCCCATGCCGCCGTAGACGCTGGCCCAGTCCTCGGAGCGCTCACCGCCTGGCCAGTAGGCGAGGCCGCCATCAGATGTCTGCATGCTTAGGAGCCGATCGACGCCTTTCTGAATGGCCTCAGCCACTTGACCAGCGGACTTCTCAGAGAAGCCTGGAACGATTCCTTTGAGATCACGCACAGCAAACCATGGAATCAGGCTGGAGGTTGTTTGCTCTACGCATCCATAGGGATATTTGAGCAAGTAGTCAGAGGCGCCACCGGCTTCGAGAAGCAGTGAGTTAGAGAACTCTAAATCCATGTGGCCTCGGCCATTCATGATCATAGGAGTCATGTTAGCCACGAGGTTTGTTGGGGTATTGTCCTCGAGTCGGGCAAAGTCCGCCTGGTGGAGCAGTGGCCTTGGGTAGGCTACGTTGAAGGTGTTCTCTATGCCGTCGCTGAGTTGTTTTTTAAGCGCGATGGTGAGTGGCTGGTTTTCTATGGTGCGCGGGCTTGCCGACCATGTCCAAGTCGTTTCACCAGTGTTGATGAAGCTGACGGGGAAACTCAATGTGGCGGAGCTGTTTGGTTTCAGCTGAACTGTTTTTGTTAGTGTGTTGTTTATTCCCTCGGGGATGGAGCAAAGGCTATCAGTCTTGAGTGTGACATCCCACAATCCGGCGTAGTTGCTAGTGTTTTCTATGAGGACTTTGGTTTCTAACGAATCTCCTTCATGGGCAAAGCGTGGTGGCTTTGGTTCTAACATGATGTCCTTGTTGACCATGAACGAGGATTCACTGGAGCCAAATTGGTCCCCAGCGCGGTGGGCGACCGCGATGATGCGGTAGCGTGTGAGTGTGTCGGGGGTTTTAAATGTCGCTGAGAATGCACCTTCAGAGTTGCTGCTCACCGTCGGGAACCAGGCGGCACAGGGATCGAAGTTTGCCCGATTCTTGATGGCATCCATATCCATCATCGCAGCTAGGACCTCTCCGCCGCCGCCAATGGTGAATCCTTTATTTCCCATGTAGCGGTGGTCTGGATTGTCATCGATAATGTAGCCGAGTGATACACCAGTTCTGAGCGAGAGTCGGAGTGGCGAGTGGAAGAACTTGAGTGGGTCAGGAGTGGTAAATCCCATCACGGCGAGGGTTCCTTCATCTTCAGCGAAAAGAACGATTTCGGCATCCTTACAGGGTTTGCCGTTATGGTCTTTGACCATGCCAGTGAGGGTGATTTCCCGACCGGGAAGCACACTGGAGCTCAATTTGTCGATGCTTACTGCGAGCTCTTTGCCGCGGTCTGTGACTTTGATTTCACAGAAGCCTAACTTGAGCGCGGGTTGTTTAAATTTCCGTGGACTAACATCTGAGCCGCGAATGATCAGGACTGAGACGAATGCGTTTGGTGCAAAGTCCTTGCTGATAGGGAACTCTAGCACTGGCTTGTCAGCTTTGAGCTCTCTACGGAAGCTTTCGATGACTCCTTGGCGCTCCACCGTTACCAGTGCCGTGCCCTCGATCGGTGTCATGACTAGGATGCGGGCAGTATCGCCTGGCTTGTAGTTCTTTTGTTCGCTCACGAGTTTGATCCGAAGTCCATCCTCGGTGGCCCATGGGTACTCGCGACTACCGTAGACGTAGTATCTGGACGCGGTGCGGGTAGTATGGCCTTGGCCGTCAGTGCCATTGAGTGTGAAAATGTAGCGGCCCGATTTCTCTGGGCTAAACGCATACGGGCTAGGTTTTCCCGCAATCAACTGAAAGGACTCGGTGCTGATTTTTTCGCTGCGTTTTTCGTTGTGTGTCCGGGTGGTTCCATCCTTAGCTAAAATCTTAACTGATTCGTAGTATTCACGTTCGATTTCTATCTCGATAGTCTGAGTTTCATCGAGGTATTCACCCTTGGTGTTGACTGCGACGATGTTGAGTTTTTTCTGGTTGCCGACGCGAATTAGGGCGTCACTTCTCTGTATGCCGATGAAATAGTCAGAGGGGAAATAGGTGGTGCTGCGGACGCAAGAAAGCGTTTGGTCGCGTGAGTCGGTGACTTCACCAGTGATGCTGATGTGCTGAGGTGCAGGGAATTCGATCTGGGGAATAGCAGCTGTGATCGATGCTGTTCCTTCACTAGTGAGGGTAGTTGTGCCATTGGATTGTTGGGTGTCGCGAAACCTATTTGCGTCACCGTAGCCAAAGTAGTGGCTCCAATAGTAGGGGTCGTAGTCGCGGTGGTCACCAAATTGGAAGTCGCGAAACTTTTCTGGGTAGAACCCTATTTTCGATGAGGACGCATACCAATGGAGTGTGCCCTCGGCCACCGGTGTGCCTTGGTAGTATTTGGCTTCGATATCAAACTGGACATCCTTATCCGCGTTGGCTGGAGCTGGGAGGTTGGGTTTGAGTTCAAAGGCATTGCGGCGGAAATCTTGGACTTGGAATCGATGGCTGAAGGCGTTGTCGCCTTCGATTCCTTCACCGGTGAGTGCGCAGCGCAGAGTGAACTGGCCGACGAGTCCAACGGGCAGAGTGAAGCTATGGTCAAATCCACCAGCTTTGCTGATGCTGAGGTCGGATGTGGCGATCTCTTTGTTCCTGGGATCTCTGATTGAAAGACGCATAGAGGTCTGGCCACTCTTACGGATCGCATTGTCATTGTACTCTCGCACAATTCCTTTGAGCCGCACAGTCGCGCCAGGGCGATAAAGATTTCGGTCGGTGAAGAGCATGACTTTGTGTTGCCAGTCGTCACTAGAGTTCCAGGTGAAATCGACAGGGAACCGCCACATCGATACAGTCGAGAGTGAATTGTCAAATGTCACAGAAAACTGATCATCACTAGTCCGAGCCATGAGATGACGATCACCTTTCGAACAATCAGCGACAGCGAGGCCTTGTGCATCGGTCGTAGCTGAATGGAGCTTGCTGGCGTCTTCTCCATACATGCTGAGTTCAACTCCACTCAATGGTTTTCCAGTTTCTAACGAGTAAGCATAAACCCAGGCTTTCGCGCCATTGAGTTTCCACGCTAGCCCGATGTCGGTGAGTTGAACGAGCGACTGGACACGGCGCTTGAGTGAAGCTTTCCTGTCGAGCCTAGCCTTGGGCTGTCCCGTGACTGAAATGAACAACGTGGCATTACGTAATTTATTAGGAAGAATCTTATTCCACGAGAGGTGGATGTCTCTAGATGTGTCTACCGCGTTATCGAGTGTGATGACTTCGTCGTAGACTGTAGTTCCACTGATGAGTTCGAAGGGCAGCGGAGCAGTATCCTTGATGTCGTTGTAGTTGGGACCATTGCCTGAGTAGTGGCGGTACCCTTGAGTTGCTCGGATGGCTTGCTCGTTGTGAAGTGATTTTATCTGCACCCGCACTTCACGCATGTTGACTGTATTGATTTTGAATGATCTGTCGCCTTTTGCCAGTTGGGCGGAATCGTAACTAGCCATGGCGACTCCAGAGGGGACATAGTGGAATTTTATATCTTTGGTCAGTGGGGTGCCGAGCATCAATCCATTGCGGGCTTCAAATTCTTTGTCGACAGTCACTTTCCAGTCATTTCGCTGCTGGAAATCACCAGTTATTTGGAGGGTGTCATTGTAGCGGCGCTTAAATGATAGGTTCTTTGGAATCGGGTGAACATGCACAACTTCTTTAAGAAGTTCGAGGTCTAACTCTTCAGGCAAGTCGGTACTAAATTCGACATATATCGAGCGCGCTTTATCTGCGATCACAGCTGGAATGATTTTGTCAATATCGAATGGATCAATGTCCCAGATGTGGTAGTTCCCATCAGCTTTTGTTTTGTCTGAGGCTGATGCGTTGGGTGTGTTTTTCTTCATCACCAAGGCCCAATCTTCGCCGATTGAAAGTGGGTATTTTGGAGTGATTATGAGTCCGTTAGAAATGGATTTATTTTTAGCCCACTCAGTAGTGCTTTCAACATCGATGCCGCCACGTTTATTGAGAATATTTTTAAACCTTTGCTGCCAACTAGGTTTTATGTAGTAGGTGCTTTCTAGGTCAGCCCACTCAGCTTGTCTTACTGCAGCAGGTGTCGCTGTGCCTTCTTTGTTGATGTAGTAAAATTTGGTTTGGACCTTGCTTTGCTTGATGTCGTCATTGAAACGCAAATAGCTATAGGGCATCCGGTTGTTCTTCTTACTGTAACGCCTGTGGTAGGTGGTTTTAAAGTCAGGTGAGGAAGTGGTCTTAAGCTTCACCGTAGGAATGGCCTTGCCATTTTCGTAGTTGATTCCACGCGTGGTACTAAAGGTGTAGTTTGTGCCTAATTTTGGAGCCTCGCTGGGGAGAAACTGGGCGATGTTCCGCTGGGTCCAGACGATTTCACCTTTTAGCTGAGGACTTATTTTTAGGTAAGCATTCGCTTGTGGTTGGTTGAGTTGATCCTTACTTACCACCGATTGCTCAAAGATGAGTTCGTAGCGGGTTTCTGGTAGGAGCTCAGTGGAACTGAGATTTAGGATCGGCTGCGCCCAGACGATCGGTGCTGATAACAGGGTGGCTAGGAGGAGGGTTTTCATGGCACTTTGATGGTTTGTTCTAAACTTTAGATACGTGGCTGGAGTTCAAATAAATTACACTAAATGTTAAAAAAGCTGCAATTAGTTTTTTTGGGGTGGGTTAGACACTATCACGAAGTAGCATGTAGTGCTTGTGACGAAGGATGATCCTACTGAGGCAATAGAGGCATATAACCAAGTAGAACAGGATGCCGAGCTTACACCCATAGATGAAGAGGGTGGGGTCTTCGGCGTTATGAACACTCGCCATGATGTAGCCTGGAGAAAAATTCATTGATAAAGGTGAGAAGCCATAAATAAAGCCCGATGCTTTTTCTCCAAAACTCCATGTAGAAAGCAAAAGCGCGACAGCTAAGGGGATGACCCACGTGAAGCAGGCAATCGTGGCGGTGAGTTTTTTGCCGAGATACTCGAGTGAAAACCCGTGAGCGAGCAGAGTCGTGACAGAGACGGCGATGAGCATGTAATCTACAGGTGCCCATGATTCTCCAGCTATGAATTCAGCGACTTCAGGTGACCTCGAAAGGTGCTCGCTGTATACCAGCCAGGCTACCGTGGTAATAACTGTGATGAGTACGCTAGTGGGGATGCCGCTGGCTGAGTCCGATAGGACAGCGTAGGGAGTTCGAGCTTGGTTTTTGCGCTCACGCAGCCCCGCGAGGTAGCGGAATTTATCTGGGGTGTAGATGTATTGAAGTAGTATAGCGAAGGAGAAACCGATCAGCCCGTAGAGCGAGAGAACGGTTGCTGCAATGAGCTCTACATTTTCAGATATCGTTTGTTGGAGGACTGCCATCTCTGGTGTCCTCGCCTGGATTTTTACATCAAGCATGGATCCGTTAGAGGTGTTCGCCCAAACTCCTCCGAGGATGATGACGTGAAGGATGATGACGGTTGCCACACATTGAACCTTACTGAGGAGGTGAGAGCTTTCTAGCCGCCAGCGGCGCAGCATGAGGCTGTAGAATACCCAGCCAATCAGACATTGCAGCACGATACTATAGATGGTGTGAGAGATCTCCCAATTATAGAATAACGCGTATTGGTCATGCTCAAACATCTTTATCTTAGGCAGCATTTTATTAGCAGCTGCGAAAAGTGCGGGGCGAATCGTAAAGTATTCGAAGATGATGAATCCGAAATTTGAGAGCTGGGGGAGAGCGAAATAAAGCAGAGCAACCAAGCCCTGGGAGATAAGCGCGGAAAAGCGTTTTCCCATAATGAATCCCACCGACATGGCTAACAGGTAGAACATAAAGGTAGAGGTGAAGAGCACAGCATAAATGGGAATCCATATCTCGGCTGGGATTTGACCCGTGACTATGATGATGACAGTGACGGGGAGGGTGAGGATGAAGTGATAGAATTGTCTCACCGGAAGCCCAAAGAGGTAACCTATGATTTTGGTGGCGGGACCGAGAGGAGTAAGTCGCTGGTAAGTAAGGACTTCATCTACAGATTCTCTAGCCATGCCTGCTGCGACTTCCCCAGTTCCTACGAAGTTGAGGATGAAGATCTGAAGTAAAACCAAGAATCCGAACGGATAGACAGCAGTTTGCTCAAAGGGTAAGTCCGTCTGAGTGACGGTGAAGCCTAGTGCCATGAGGTAGAATAACAGGGAGGTGCCTCCATAGAGTAAAACTCCCGTGATCAACGAACTAAGACGTAAGCGCGAGCGTCGATAGCGGTGGAAAATAGGATTCCTCCATAGTTCCCAACATTGAGGCAGGGCCTTGAGTCTTTCAGCTTGTACTTTGTCGGACATGATTAGTGGGTCGAAGGTGGTTAGTGACCGTCGTATTCTAAATCGAGGAGGATTTCTTCTAGGCTTCGTTTGCGTTCAGAAACGCGGCAAACGAGGTAGCCGGCTGCCACCATTTTCTGTAGAAGTTCGGCTAGGTCGTCATCTTCACCTTCATAGTGGAAGCTGTATTTTTTGACATCTTGGCCCATGATGTTGGAGACGAAATCTTGCTCAGCGAGCCACTCTTTCCAGTGCATACCTGGCGGGACTGCTAGACGGATTTGAATTTCGGGGAGCAATCCAGTCATTCTGTGAAGCACTCCATGGACGCTGCCAGAGTCGAGTAATTTCCCTCGGTGTAGAATCCCCAGCATGTCACACATTTCAGTGAGTTCGGGCAGAATGTGCGAGCTGATAAGTACGGTGGAGCCTTCTTTACAAAGGTTTCTGAGTATCTGACGCAGACCGACCCTTGATTTGATGTCCATCCCACTCGCTGGTTCATCGAGGATGAGTAGACGTGGACGATGGAGCATGGTCTTGGCTAACACGAGCCTTTGCATCATGCCGCGAGAAAGTGAGTTACACATGGCATGGTACTCTGAGTGGAGGTTTACCATCGCGATGCATTCATCGATTCTCGTCGATTTTTCACTCCCGCTCAGCCCATGTGCGCCAGCAAACATATCGAGGAATTCCCAGACTTTCAGATCGGATGCCACGGGAGCCATGTCAGGCATGTAGCCAATGTTGGACTGCGCGAGTCTCTGATGGGTGACGATGTCGTGGCCATCGATGAATATTTTACCAATCGTGGGCTTGAGAAGGGAGGCGAGAGCTTTGAAGGTGGAGGTCTTTCCCGCACCATTTGGACCGACTAATCCATAGATGATCCCCTTGGGTATATCGAGGTTCATGTTGTCCACCGCGAGGTGTGAACCGTAGTCGATCCTAAGATCCTGTATGGAGATGGCGGGGGGCTCCATCAGCGGGGGCCCCGTTTGCTCCATTGATCTTTCCGATGTGGCAGGCATAGAAAGTAAGTTCTACCATGATTTGATGGGGAGTGTTAGGACAAAATAAGGCAATGGCTCACTAATCTAGAGGAGGATGTAAATTCTCGTTCGGTCTAGCGTCCCCGATGATCTTAGTAATACTGCCGAGCTCTGGGTGGCTGATGAACAGCGCAAAGCTCTGAACGTCTGCTGGTGCGTGGACGTTGTGGCTACGGTAGTCAAACATCCCACGCAGGTCGGTGTGGCCGTCTTTAAAGAAGTTTACAGAACCGTCTTTGGTTAGAGCGTAGACCTTGACGTAGCAGCGCGGCATCGGTTTTCCTTGGGAGAGGGACTGGAGCATCCCGCTGGCACTATTGATCGTGGTGCTCAGCTTAGTGCTCTGCAGTGGGTGGAGCCATTCCTTCTCACCATCATCGATCACTAACAAGCGGTTACCAGATTGGTAGGACTCAGGGAGCTTGAATTCAGTGGTAGATTTTTCTTCATCCAGCTTTACTACAAATTCCTGTAAGGGGCGGAGAGCTTTGTAGCTGGCATCGTTAGAGCCGAGGAAGGGTGCGTTAGAAAAGAGAAATTCGAGGTCGACTGGGTAGATCTGTACCACAACGTCTTCCATTTGTTTATGCTCGATTCTTAGCGTGTTACCTTTACTCAATGAGGCTGACCAGAAGCGATCTGCATGTTGGTTTACCTCATGCGGTTTGAGCAAGGCAGCATTGGAAATCTGGTCCGCCTGCGTCGCAATATCTGAGAAACGCTGGAGCCACGGAGCCTTGGCTGACTTGAGCCAGATTTGTGCGATTTCTTTCGCTTTGGCTGGCTCACCTTTGAGGAAATGGATGTAGCTTGTTAGGTAATCGAACTGCATCTTGGCCCCAGTCTCATCGCGCTTGCAATCCGCTATGAGCGCGATGGCTTCGTCGTTACG
Source organism: Rubritalea profundi (assembly GCF_002954445.1). Classification (GTDB taxonomy): domain Bacteria; phylum Verrucomicrobiota; class Verrucomicrobiia; order Verrucomicrobiales; family Akkermansiaceae; genus Rubritalea; species Rubritalea profundi. The sequence goes on along the minus strand of NZ_MQWA01000001.1, from coordinate 3,790,668 downwards.
ATCGTGTAGGAAGAGGTGGTAGGCGAGCGTGAGTTTCTCCTCACTAGCTAGTTCAGTTTTCCATGCCAGTTGGGTGAGTAGCCTGAGGTAGTCACTCCAGACTTTCTCATTGCTGACTCTATTTTCTGTAACCAGTGGGAAACTTCTCTCATTGATCAACGGTCGCCATTCGATGTCTTCGAACTGACGCATGGAGTAGGGAGTGGTGTCTATCGACTCGCTCTTAAAGTAATAGCCAAATTGGTTGGTGCAATGCACCGAGTCGCCGAGGAAATGCGTGAGGGTCGGTATATCTCGGTGCTCGATTGCCTGGGTAGCAAAGACGGAGGTGTCGACCATGCGCTCTTGCAGCGTTTGGATAGCAGGCGTGTAGAAGGCCTTTTCCGCCATGTGCTCGTCGAGCCAATCGATCTCTATCAACTGCAATGGACGTGATTTTAAAGCGTTGAGAATTTCCTCATTGGAACCCTCCACCACCAACTGCGCCCAGCTGTTTGCAAACTCCTCCGGCAAGGTGTCAGCCACCTCCAGTGTTTTATCCTCCATCTGACTCAGTAAAGTAGCACCCTCATGAATCCGTGGAGAATAGTGCTGCCAGCTTCCAGCACTAGGGAAGTAGAACTGGACGACATGCTGCCAACTGCCATGCGGCGCGATAGTGGTGCGTAGGGCGCTGATGGTATCGGATGTGTCTAGGCGGATGGCTCCGGCTGGGATTTGGCGAAGAATATCCACCTCACGCGCCACGCCTGTTGGATTGGTCAGTGTCAGGTGCGCCTCGTAGGGAGTGTGGATTTGGAATTTTCCAGTGATGGCGTTTTCCGAGACTTTGCCGTCGGCGTCCTCTCTGAGAATGTCGCCACTACGGAAATAACGTAGGGAACTAAGCAGCCCTTTGTTCAGATCCACTTTTTTTGTAGATTTGAGATCGCGGTAGTAGAGTAACATCGCCTGCTTTGCCGTGATGCGCATGTTGGATTTATCCAGTGTTATCTCTGGTTTCACCGCCTCAAATGGCAAGTCTAGCAAGGCTAGAGCAATCAAGGATTCATGGGCGTTGTCGCGGCATTCAGCAAAACGGGGTGAAAGAAACTCGGATTTCCCATCCCACTTCGCCACATCCACCCAGAAGGCATTCGGCGCGATAGTTAGTGCTCCGTCGCTCGCTTGGCGTTTGTAGTAATTACTCTCAGCGTAGGCTTTGGTTTCGTGGGGTAGGGCGGACGGGTCGACCAATGCAGCTAGTCCACTATCTCCGCCAGAATCATCAGAGGCAGCTCCGGAAAATGCTAGCGAAGAGTTATCTGAAAAATTTGAAGCTGATGTACGTTTCGCAAGCGCGCTTTCAGGTAATTCAAGGCTCTCGTTAGGCTGTTGAGGAAGTGCCTTTGAGCCAAGAGCGCTGAGTAGTCCGTCATTAGATGAAGCTCCGTCCAAAGATGAAGTGAGTTGCTCCATGATATCCAGGTTATTAGCTGTATTTCTGACTGTTAGTACTCCTGTGCGTCGGTTAAATGAAGCTGTGGAACCCTCAGGGAACACAACACCGGACTCCTCCAGTAAATATTTTACTGGAGGAGTCGCGCGTATTCCAGATGAACCATGATCGTCATCCGCGAATGGATCATCAGAAGCCCCGCCACCACCTCCTCCAGTGCTGATCAAATCCATGAAGTCTGCTGGCACATTGAAGCTTCGAGTGTAGAGTTCTGAGTCATCAAAGTCTGTCGCTGGGAGGAGAATGACGGCGTGTTCCTCTACCTTGTAACGTAGTTGCGTTACATCACAGATCTGTTTGACCACAACTTCGAGTGGCACATTACGCAGCTGCAGTGAACTGATGGTTTTTGAGCCAGGTTGAGCCGCACCACCAAACTCTCCAGCTTCATCATCAATACCGGAGCCCATTACAGTAGGAGTACGGACGACAAAGTTGACTCCTTTTTTCGCAGGGTCGAGCTGTATGGAATCGAGTTCTCTAGTGCGTTGGCGTAGAATGTCTATGGCTTGATCCACTGTGACGTCTTGAAAGTCGATCACAGGAATAATGATGTTCTGTAATTTTCTTCTTATCTTTAAAGCGTTTGAATCGATCGCCACGCTTCGCTTGACCTCATCCAGTTCGCTATCGAATCCTTGTTTTAGCAAGGAGGTGAAGAGCTCGGTCTCCGCCTCTGTGTCGGGACGCACACGAAGGTAGTCGGACTCCAGTTTTTTTGCTATTGGGGCGCTCTTTAGACTCTGGGCTAACAAGGCTTGTTCCATAGTGTTGAGCGTGTGGAATTTGCCAGCAGTGGCGTAGGATGAGAGATCGTGGTCGAGCAGGTAGTGATCGAAGAATTGCTTGCGACGCTTATTCTCTAACATCGGAGCCACGTGCGCCTGGAACCACTCTGGGTCACGGTTCTTGATGAAGAGGTGGAGTTCATGGCTGCCCGCATTTTCTAGCAACTCGAGTCGATCTTCTTGATCTAACTTTGGCCAGTGGAGGATAGGAGCAATAGCGCGTAATGCTTTGGAGTGATGCTCGTCTTTGATGTGGGTGAAGAAATAGCTATAGGCGTCTTCGAGCGTGCTGTAGGCTTTCCAGTCTGCATCCACCACATTTTCAATACTTGCCGAGGCGCCAGCCTTGAGCACGGCATTGGTCTCACCAGCACGGAATTGCTTGGAGCTGTCAAACGATTTAGCCAGGCGGAGATCGATAGTTTTGAGCTCAGTCTCGGGCAGGGCAATACGCATGCTGTCGACATTTCCCCCCTGAGTGACGATGACATCCACTCGCATATGACCAGCCAGTTTGTCGAGATTGAGTTCGTAGTTACCTTCCTTATCAGCAGTGAGGTTCGCTAGCACGATGGCCTGATTCTCAAGAAATTCGATTGGGCTAGAGCCAAATTCCTCGTTCTTCGCAGCTGAGCCTCGCTTGCTAGATTTTTTCTGTGACAAGGATCCAAAGCGACCACGACCACCAGCCCCACCTTCCCCCAACTCTGAAAGGTAGGACTCAGATGCTTCAGTTTTCCACGGTTGTAGATGCCAAGCTGGGCGTTCCAGCATGACTCCTAGTTTGTTTCCCGCGAGTCGACGGCTGAGGATATATTGATGCTCACCAGAGAGCGTGCCACCATTCGAATAAATGCTAGGGATAAACCCGAATCCGAAATGCGCCTGGCCAAGTGTCTTCGGCAGTGCTGGTTGATAGGGATTCGTCGTTTCAGTGAATTGTGAAGCGATAAGGTGGATCCGTGTGTATGGGCCCGAATGGCTGAGTTTTATTTTCAGCTTACCCTCGGAGTGTGTGACCTTACTAATTTGAGCAGCCTTTTTTGGTGGCAGTTCCACTGCTTGACCTTGAAGCGTGAGCCATTGCCCATGTGTGTTAGCGTCTAGAATTTCAAACTGCTGTGCCGGACTATGTGGAGTTTTTAGAATGTATTTTCCCGCAGCAAGCTGCCCGCAACTGAGCTTGTTACCCTTGAGGGAAAGTGCTGAGAAATAATCTTTCTTGTCAGATCCTGCGCCACGGAGGCTGTAATCATACGGATTGAGAGGGGAGACGTGGTTGAGAAAGCACTCGATTTCTTCACCTGCTGGGTAGTAGTCAGCCAATGCTAAATTGTCTTCTTGAACAGTGAGATCCAGCTTTGCTGCTGGAGATTTTATATACGTCAAAACACTGACATGGGTGATGTCTCTCAGTTCGCCCAAGTCGATGACTCCATTATCGTCAGTTTTGAGCTCGTGGCGGATTTCTTGATTGAAATCTAGATGGTTGAACTGCGCGGAGACTGTGAAATTGGGCCACGGTTCACCATTGCGACCAAGGCATTGAATAAACCATTTTTCACCTTCCTGATAAAAGTAAGGGTAGACTAGGGTATTCGCGTCTGGCGCAGGTGTCACCACAAGTTGCTTAGTCGCGCTCACCTTGGGGGTCTCGCGTCCAGCAATCGGCTTGAGCGTGCTGGTGACCTCTATCTTTAGTTGAAAGAGACTCTGCGGAACTGTGAAGCTGAGTGGGAGGAAATCGTTAGAAGATAGTTTGATAGATTTTCTAACCAGCTCAATCTCCTGGCCGTCTCTTAGAGTAGCGCTCAAGATTACCTGACTGCTCTCTATTCTATCGAGCGAGCCCGACTTTCCGTTCACCAGAAAACTCGGCTTGTAGTAGAAGGTCGCTTTTTGGTCTGCCAGCCATTGCTCAGGATGAGAAATGCTAGCGATCTCGAGACTTGTGGCTGCACCTCTTCGGTTGAGCTTGACCACGCGGGTGATGCCATTCTCGCGATCTTCACTGGCAAGGTGCAAGCGCATGTTTGTCCGAGATACGTTAGGGGAGTATGGCATTTGCACCAGTCCATCGTCGTCGCTGACCCATTGCTTTCCTCCCACATAGACCTGCACGCCCTTCAATGGGTGTCCCTCGAAATCGCTCACAAAGACCTCTTGACCGTCACCAGTGTCGCGCACGCAATGGTGGATTTCACCCTTGTGAATCAAGGCCGTGACTCTCTGACCATTGCCATGAAGCTCTACCATCCAACTTCCCACATTACTCAACTCTGGCAGCTCGATGACTTTACGGTGGCGAAGGAAAGGGGATTCCTTTGTCTCTATCGTGCGTGATGTGTTAGGAATCATACTGCTGAGGTCTAACTCATGGCCGATTTCCTTGCCTGTCTCTTTAGTGTATCGAAGGCTATCGAGAGCGTAGATAGACACCGTGAGATTATCCACATTCTTCAGGTCTACATTCAACTTCACCAGCGAGTCATGACTCCACTGACGGCTGGTCGAATCCGCTATACTGAGTTCCTTTAGATCCCTCAAAACTTCATAGTCTGTGGCACTGAGGGGATGATCTAATTTGTCGCTATCCACACCCGCTAAAAGTTGAGACCGCGAGGTTCTTTCCTTGAAGTATTGTGCGTCAAAATACTTTGCTAACAACTCCTGCTGAGCAGCTTCCACGAGATTATTATCTAGGAATTTTTCAATTAATTTTAACTCGTTACCGATGGGAGCGCATTCAGTGTACTTGTAGAACGATTGGTTGAATGAGACACCTGGGTGCTTCGTGTCAACAGCATGCTTACTCCAGATAGGGGTCTTTCGGCGCGGTAGATTGAGGTAGCGGACGAAGGTCTTGCTAGGAAATTGATCCACCTCCGAGGCAATACGTAATCTGTGGTAGAGGACATGCGCCTTGAGCGAATTATGTGATGGAGAAAGAGTGCGGGTAAACCCATCTAGCTTCACCAACCACGCCAGATGTTTTTCGGGGTTACGCTTGAAGATGCTCCTGTCTTCCGGTTGCATGGACTGGATGATTAGCCCGACAAAGGATCGATCATTGAGTAGGTCTGGTTCGATATCGGCTAAGCTCTGGAGTTGTGATCGCGAGAGATTCTTTGCGCAGGAAATCTGAGAGATCGGTAATGGTCGCGACTCTTTGAAGTTGGCAAGTATCAACTTCTCTATGTTAGGTAGTCCAGCGTGGTCTATCCTGCGCAGGAAAATGTCGCGGCTTAGCTTGGGCCGCTTTTTATCCTCGGCAGCGAGGCGTAACAACTGCCGTTTCGATGCTGACTTGATGCGCCTGATCTCCGTGATTAGGCCTAATTCTTTTACGAAGGCATCGTTAGAAATGGCTTCGGCATCCAGAATGCTCGGCAGCTCTTTGCGCTCCGCTAGATCCGTTCTTGCCTTAGGCTGCGACAACCCAAAAACTTTCCTGAGCGCTTCATTAGCACCCGTCACACCAGCTTCATAATCGAGCAATGTCTGGCGATTGAGTAACTGGGCGGCCCTCGGCCCTGGGATAGCGCCACTTTTGTGAAGACCTCGCCAATCCGCCATCGTCTTGCGGAACAATTCCGTCTGCCCTGATTGCTGCTGGTGCAGCGCGTGGTAGAAGAAATGATTATCAGTCCCAGGTGTTAGGGTTTTTAGGAAAATTGCCTTATCTTTAGACAGCACCCATTGCTCATCCAGTGGGCTCTGAAAATCGGCAAGAGCGCTGCTACTCAGTAACGCGGTGAAGGCAGCTAGGACACGTATATTCATGTTAGAAATTCTACGTCTAAGCTATGGCACCCGTCGAGGAAAATGCTCAAGTAACCAACCTATACGACAAATGATTTTAAATAGAATGCGCTCTACCAGCATTCCACCGAAACAAATCCTAGTGATGATGGATTTCATCTCACTGATAATGGTGTGAGTTCAAAACGTAGGCTGGCGGGGGAGTAAAATGAGAGGGTTACTACGAGGTAGCATAATTAGACCATTCAATTCCGCATTACATACATTGTGTAAAGTTATTGAATTGTCCATCTACTAAGGTTGCTGGTTGAATGTAGCAGAAATCCACTAATTGGGCCATTATGTGGTTAAATCTGAATCGTTGTGCCACTGAAGGCTTGATTGGAGTCCGATCCATATCTAATGAGTGTGAGCAAGTCGCATCGCAGCTCGAGTGCTGTTTGCGCGATAAACCACAACGAATTAGATTCCCGTGCCACTCAACGACATTCGAACACGCATTGATGAGATTGATGCTCAACTTCTTCAACTTTTGAACCAGCGCGCTGACTGTGTTCATGTGGTTGGTGAAATTAAGAAAAAAGAAGGTTTGCAGATCTACGCTCCTGAGCGTGAAGAAAGTTTACTCCGCAAACTTTCCGCTATGAGTGATGGCCGCTTGCCTGAGAAATCGATTCGTGCGATCTACCGTGAAATTATGTCGGCTGCACTGGCGCTTGAGGACGATCTAAAAATTGCGTATTTAGGACCTGAAGGCACTTGGACACACCAAGCCGCTATTTCTAAATTCGGCCACAGCGTGGAATATTTATCACAGCCAAACTTTGCTGACGTGTTCGACTGTGTGGCACGTCGCCAAGCGAGCTATGGAGTTGTACCGATCGAGAACTCCACTGAAGGAGCTGTGTCACACACGCTTGATCTTTTTGTTGATTCCCCGCTTAAAATCTGCGCGCAGATTTTGATGCGTATCGAAAATGGCCTGATGGCTGATATACCACGCGAGCAGATCAAGACTCTTTATTCACACCCACAGGTATTTGGTCAATGTCGCGGCTGGATTTTACAGAATTTCCCGCACGCTGATCTCGTTGAGGTTTCTTCAACTACAAAGGCTGCTCGAATAGCAAAGGAAAAAGCCTCTGAAGGTGCTGCCGCTATGGGTGGACCGCTCGCTGCTGAAATGTACGGGCTTACAATGCTCAATCCTTGTATTCAAGATCGCGCTACGAACACCACGCGGTTCCTCGTGATTGGCGAGAAAACCTGCCCAGCGACTGGTAACGACAGGACTTCCCTGCTCTTTTCTATCAAGGATAACCCGGGCTCACTGGTGAAGGCTCTGCAGGCATTTGACGACTGCGCCATCAACATGTCCAAGATTGAGTCCCGCCCATCTAAGCAACAAGATTGGGAGTACTTCTTCTATGTTGATCTCGCTGGACACGTTGAAGATACAGATGTTTCAGCCGCTCTCGATGAACTCAGGAAGCATTGTTCCTTGGTGAAAATCCTCGGCAGCTATCCAGATATCCAAATTTAAACTAACAAAATTACTATTATGCATTCATTTCATTACCTAAATGGTTCGCTTCATTGTGAAGATGTGAACCTTCAGCAGATTGCTGAAGAACACGGCACTCCAAGTTATGTGTACAGCACAGCAACATTGCGCGATAACTACACGCGCCTAGATCAAGCGCTCGAAGGCTTAGATCACGGAGTAGAGTACGCAGTGAAAGCCAACTCTAACTTGTCTGTACTCAAGCTTCTGGCTGAACTCGGTAGCGGCTTTGATATCGTTTCTGGCGGTGAGCTTCAGCGCGTGATCGCAGCTGGTGGCGACCCAGCTAAGTGTACTTTTGCAGGCGTTGGTAAAACTCGTCCTGAGATTGAATACGCAATCCGCCAAGGCATCTATTGCTTCAATGCTGAGAGTGAAGCTGAAGTAACATTCATCGACCAGGTTGCTGGCGATCTTGGGCTCATTGCCCCTGTAGCTCTTCGGGTGAACCCGAATGTTGACGCTAAGACCCACAAGTACATTTCTACTGGTAAGTCTGAGAATAAGTTTGGTGTCGATTTTGAATCCATCGAAGCGGCCTACGAGCGCGCGTCGAAGCTTGAGAATATCACGTTGCGTGGTCTGCAGATGCACATTGGCTCACAGCTTACCGATGTAAAACCATTCATCGAGGCTGCTGAAAAGGTGGCTCCTCTGGCTGCCAAGCTTAAGGAACTCTATGATATCGAATTCTTCTCAGTTGGCGGCGGCGTTGGCATAGTTTACTCCCCTGCTCTGGCCTCGGGCACAGCTGAGTGGTGGGAAAGTCACACCGAGGAAGCCCGTCCGCTTACTCCTGAGAAGTACGCTGCCGGTGTCATTCCATTCCTCAAGGATCTGGGCCTCAAGATTCTTGTTGAGCCTGGTCGTTACATCGCTGGAAATGCTGGCGTTCTTTTGACGGAGTGCCTGTATGAGAAGAAAGGGGCAGCTAAGACATTTAAAATAGTGGATGCTGGGATGAATGATCTGATCCGCCCAGCTCTCTACGAAGGTCACCACGAGATTGTACCGATCAAGGAACCGACGAAGGTGACTGCACACATCCCGATGGATGTGGTGGGACCTATCTGTGAGACTGGAGACTTTTTCTGCCAGAATCGCGATCTTCCTGACTTCGCCGAAGGTGAATACATCGCTCTTCTGAGTGCTGGTGCTTACGGTTTCGTGATGGCTTCTAACTACAATACGCGCGGCCTCCCTGCTGAAATTTTGATCGACGGAGCCAGCTCCAAAGTGATTCGCCCACGTCAGACGGTTGAGGATATCCTCGCAGCTGAAATTGCTAATCTCTAACGATAAGCTTAAGTAACACCCCTGGGATCAATGATACCCAGGGTGCTGCTAGAGTGGATGAGACGAGCGATTCCTCATCGCGTAATCGACGCATCAATCGTAACTTTTCAATGCGGCTCACCATTAGGAGGGCTGCTTCTTTTTCCACCGCTAGGCTAAGCCATAGTAAAATAGAGCTGAGACCTAGAGATCCAGCCAGCGCGGCCACAACAATAAGCGCAGGGAGCTTTGCCACAACGAAAGAGAAGGTTACTATCAGTAGGACGAAGACGGGTAGTATGTAGCCAGTCTTTATCACCTTGAGCCGCCAATCAACAGTGGATGGATGCTTCTCATGGAGTAAATACATACCAATCTGGATCATCGCGCGGGCTGCGTGTGAGGACTTCCTGCTCTCCAAGTAGGATTCAGGAAGTCGAATAGAGCCTTCGCTGTGGATCATCCACGGACTCACCTTGCCATAACTGAGCTTGATGTCACCTCGGTCGAGCCGAGCTAACAGGCGGCTGAGAATGCTACCCACGCTTTCGCTGAGTTCAGGATTAGTTGCCCACACTCTAACACCGAAGAGGTGCGCCAGCGCTCCCCCTGCCAAAAAAGGAACCAGGGTGGAGATAATGAAAAGTCGCCACATAAGAATTACAAGTTGATCACCGATCTAACGACTTGGGAACACTTCATTCTTAAAGCGTGTGTTTTGTTGAGTAAGTTCACTGAACATATTGGCCGAGCTGGCGGCAGTTCTAATATAGGCATACGCCCCTGATTTTATGTATTCTAGAGATTTATTGCTGTGTTTAACGGCGCTGACTCGATCTCGCTTAGCAAAGTAGATCTCAGCCAGAGTGTCCAAGTAAGCTGGTTGCTTGGGTTGAGACCGCAATGCTAACTTCGCGTGTTTAAGGGAATCATCTAACCTCATACCAGTTCTAGCGCCAAGCCATGCTGCTGTATTGCGAGTGTTGTGGTCATTTGGGTAGAGTTCAATCCCCCTTTCTATATGGTTCCAGGACGCTTCGAACCACTTCTCTGCATCTTTTTTAAGCGGGGAGTTCATCAAACTCGGGAAGAAGTTATCGGCTAAGGTTCCGTCTCCCGTGAGAGTGTTGTGTGCGTATTCGAGCATCTCTAAAGCCCCCGCTTTATTCCCCTGCTCAAGTAATCGCATCCCCGCAACATAGTTGGACGTGTAGCCGCTACGGAGGGTGATGTAGTAGCGGCTTAGCCTAAAACTAGGTTGAACAAGAAATATCATCTCAGCGAGGGAGAACGAAGAAGCGAGCTCCCAGTTGCCTTCCTCTATAGCGAAGCCCGATTGGTGGTTGATGAAGTTAAGGGCGTAGTAAAACTCCACGCTACTGACATCTAAACAGGCAATATGCTCAAGCCAGATAGCTTTCGCTTCCTTTCGGGCACCGCATTCATGAAGCACTGTTGCCAACGCATTAAGCTCCTGGGTGCCACCCAAAGTTCGGAGCAGCGCGCGTTTGAGTAACGTATCAGCTAACTCTCCCTCACCTAGCCTACGCTTTGCTATCGCGTAGCGAGCTAACCGTATCGGGTTGTTGATGTAGGTTTCTGGCTTAAGATCGTAGGACGCTACGATTTCTTGCCAATCAAAAATAACTTCCGCAGCACGTTGGTACTTGAGGTAGAATTGGCGTTTATCAGCAAGCTCTCGATCTTTACAAAGCTCTTTATAATGCCGCAGCATCGACTCGAAATCATTACGGCTTTCAGCAACGTATGCTAGAGCTACCAGTAGATCGATTCGCGCGTCCCCCTTTGTTGATTCTAGGAGAGCTTCTATCTGGCTTAGACTTGATTTCCTATTTGATTTGGTGTCGGGGCGTACCCCCATCACCTCTAAAACACTCAGGAAGTGCTCCAGGTCTGCGGCGTTGGCATGCAGTTCCTCGACTTGCTTCCAAATGAAGTCCATCTCTGGCACGTTCCCAAAAATCTCATAGCTGAGACGGTGGTAGGTATTATCTTTGTTGCCTCGATCACTGGCTAGCTGGGCGACAAATTCACCCATCCCATACATTGGTAGCGCCCCTACAATTTCAAACCAACGGTCATCGCCGTCATCTAGCAGAGATTTGAGTAGAGGTTTGAGGATGCTGAGGCTTTGCTCGCGCTCTCCACGATTGAAATAAAAATGAGCCAGTTCCTCGATTTCACTAGATTGCTCAGCGAGAAGTCCAAGATCGATATCTAGTTCGCGTTCAATTTCTTCTTTCATCCAAGCTTCAAATTCTTCGGCTTGCGTGACTGGATTCGGAGTACCCAATAATTCAAATTCTTCTTCTGAATATCCCTGAGCGCTGAAGTAGGCAAGAGCGTGCGCATCATTGTAACGCTTGAGTAATTTTTCGCCCACCGCACGATCTCCCATAAGCAGCGCGACACGGGTGATGTACTCGAGTTTTTCCTTTTCATCAGCCTCGCCGTCTACCTGCTTTGCTAATTCCGTTATCACTTCGTGGATGTCGGTCGGATCGTTCTGCAAGTGGAGACGTTTTAGTAAATTCAGGACAATAGTGTGATTGGTGTTTGAGCTACGGCTTTTGTAGTATTCCAGGAATGGTATTGGATTGCCGTCTAGTACAGCAAATGTCGCAAGGGCCTGTTCGCTCTTAGTTTTTTTTGCCAAGATTTTCGCCTGCTTAAGGTCACCTCTTTTTCTAAGCTGAGTGAGTAGCCATTTTTGAGCATCCTTGGCCGGTAGTCGTTTTTTTGTAGCCTCGATTTCAGCGTCTAATTGATCTGAACACTTGAGCACGTGCGCTAATGCTCGGTAATTAGCTTCATTTTTTGGAGCTATGCGAAGGAGTTGGGTGGCCTCCTCAATATGACCATCAGTGAGAGCTTGTTTGGCTGCGAGTGATGCTACACCATGTATCCCACTGCGTTTACTCAACCACTCACGGGTTTTAGCATCCTCCTCCCTGTGAAGGAGGAATAACACTTGTTTGAAGGCTCTCAGTTTAACTAACCCCTCAAGAGCTCGGAGCTTTTCTGTCGACGACACAGTGGAGCGATAACGATCAATCGCTTCGATCACTTTCTTGTCAGTTGAAGGGAGAACTCCAGCCTCGATATTACGAATCAAGGCTTCAGCTCGGCTCACTTGTTCTGGGTCGTCTGAGTCTACTACCGTTTTAAGCTGGGCTAAGCTATCCTCACCTAGTTGCCATAATTGGTGACTAGCGAGTTCTCGGACCTTGTACGCATCAGACTTGAGCTGAACAATAAGCTCATCGATAGATTTAGGCTTCTCAACAGCAATAATAGCGTCTGCTAGCGTAGAGCACGCGAGACCAAGTGTGATGATAATAGTGAAAAGCTTCATAAAAGGGATACTTTACTATTTAGCGCATGCTGCACGCTGACACAAACTGCAAAGTGAGTTTGGGGGTATAAAAAAAACCACCCTGGTTCACAGGGTGGTTTTTTATCTTATAAAGACTAGTCTTACTCCTCAGTTTTCTTGGCAGCCTTTTTAGCTGCTTTCTTAGCAGGTGCTTTCTTAGCTGGTGCTTTCTTGGCAGCCTTCTTAGCAGGAGCCTTCTTTGCCGCTTTCTTGGCTGGTGCTTTTTTAGCAGCGGGCTTCTCAGCAGTAGCTTTTTTCGCTACAGAAGCTGTAGGAGTGGAGGCTGCTGCTTTTTTACGGCGGAGGTATTCCTTACGACGGCGGCGCTTTAGATTCTTATTACTTTGTTGTCCCATAATATTGTGACGCATAAATAGTTTTATTGATCGACTCTATCAAGCTGAAAATGCACCTAATGTCCTTGCTCGGGTGTTGACCATAGGCTAGCTAGGAATTAGCTCTTGCATCGCTAATCCTTCCATTAGGATTCGAACGCACTCACAAACAGCACTTAACTCACTAAATATTAACAACATCATGGCTGGAATTATTGTAAAACCACGCGCACGCATCTTTCATGGCCACGACTGGGTCTACGCATCTGAAATCCAAAAAACTTTTGGTAATCCTGAGCCCGGCGATGTCATTTCCCTCAAGGATTTCCGCGATAGACCACTCGGAACCGCTATTTACAACCCGGATTCACAGATTGTTGCCCGCCGCATTTCCCGCCGTAAGCAAAAGCTTGAGATCGAATTCTTCGAACGCCGCATTCAGCAAGCCATTGATGTGCGTGAGCGCGCTGAAAGCGTCGACATCAACCTCTGCCGCATGGTTTGGAGCGAGTCCGACGCCCTCCCCGGTGTAATACTGGACCGATACGGTGACCACTTTGTGCTGCAGACGCTGACATTGGCTATGCACCAGCGCAAAGACATCATCATCGAAGCTATCATTAAATTGCTAGAGCCGAAGACCATCATCCTCCGCAACGACTCGCCAATGCTCAAAGCTGAAGGAATCGAGCCTGAGATTACACTCGTACACGGTGAGAACCCAGGTCCATTCACGGTAGAAGCAAACGGAGTAATTTTCGAAGTTGACCTATTGGACGGTCAGAAGACTGGCCTCTACCTCGACCAACTCGAAGCTCACGCAGCGATCGCGAATATGGCCAAAGGCAAGAGAGTGCTCGATGTATTCTGTAATCAAGGTGGGTTCGCCCTCGCTTGCGCCAAGGCTGGTGCGGAAAGTGTCACAGCTGTGGATTCATCAGAAAGTGCCATCGCGGCCACTCTGCGCAATGCTGAACTCAATGGTGTCGAGATCAATGCGATCAAGCACAACGCCTTTGATTTCCTCAAACATTGCGAAGACGAGTACGACCTCATCATCCTCGACCCCCCTTCATTCACCCGTAACAAGAAGACCCTGAAGGACGCTATGCGTGGATACAAAGAAATCCACCTCCGTGGACTTAAGATTCTAGCGCGCAACGGTATCCTTTCCACCTTCTGTTGCTCTCACCACGCCACACGTGAGCTTTTCTTGGAAAACGTAGTGTCAGCATCTGTGGATGCTAAGTGCACACTACGTCTCATCCAGAATCACAGCCAGCGCCTCGACCACCCTATCCTCCCCGGAATCCCAGAAACCGAATACCTCAAAGGCTTCACCTTCGAACTAGCACCGAGTCGCTAGCGCTCCAATTAAGAGATCTCCCATTTTTCCCTCATCACTCAATCCCCATGCCTGCCGACTACCACACTCACACGCCGCTCTGCATGCATGCTGAGGGGGAACCTGAAGCATTCATCGATGCGGCAATTGCCGCGGGAGTGACTGAGTATGGAATTTCGGACCACGCACCTGTCGGTAAAGAATTTTTCGACGACTGGCGAATGCTCGACTCTCAACTCCCGGAGTACTTCGACTGGGTTGAGCGCGCCAAGGCGCATGCTGGCGATAAAATACCGGTACGTGTCGGCCTAGAGTGTGATTGGCTACCTGACTGTGAGGGCTGGATTACCAATCTGCGAGACCGTCACAGATGGGACTACCTCATCGGTTCCGTTCACTACATCAATGACGGGTCGAACTGGAATTTTGATAACCCAAAGTGGGTCGGCTCAAAGTGGGCTGAAGCGGACATCGAGCAAGTTTGGACGAGATACTGGCAAAGTTACATCGACATGGCCGATAGCGGCTTGTTCGATATTTTAGCCCACCCAGACCTGATCAAGAAATTTGGCTACAGGCCAGATGGCGAACTCAATCGCTTCTACGAACCTGTGATTGACGCAATCGCCACCTCAGGCGCCATCATAGAGCTCAACACTGCAGGTTGGCACAAGCCCTGTGCTGAACAATACCCACACAGCGACTTTCTCGGGCTCGCCCGCGATGGAGGGGTCGACCTCGTCATCTCTTCAGACGCACACCACCCAGATGAAGTCGCCAGAGATTTCACCAAAGCTATAGCAATCGCTAAAGCCGCAGGTTACGTCGAGACCACCTTGATCAATCAAGGTCAGAGAAGCTACGAGGCTTTATAGCCTGGTTAGATTTCCCGTGCTGAGCTGACTAAACAATACTGCTAGGTATTTGCTTTTTGAGTGAGGTGGCTGAGGGCATCGTGGTGGGGCCAAAAAGGGAGGTGCGACGTCGCTACATATAGAGTGAAAGTCTAAATCCCCCTGCAATAAGATACTCTTAAAAGTGGGTTTAGATTGTCGTAAATTACGGCTAAAATAGGCCTTACGCTAAGTAAGACAAGATAAGAGCACTATAGGACAATCGATGGGCAGTGAATCTTTGATAACTATCCAATAATAGTAGCAGTTAGACAACCTTGATGATTAAATAATAGGATCTGTTAGAAGCTGGTAATGTCATGAAAAAGATCCGAATTCATATAATTACTGAGTCTGCCTAAAAAACTAAAACGAGTTCACCCATATCTCCCAAAGGGATGTAGAAAATTGACGTTATAATGAATATCTTAATTACAGGAGGAGCTGGATTCATCGGCTCAAATCTGAGCGAATTTCACATCAACCGGGGTGACACAGTTGTTGCGGTCGATGACCTGAGCACGGGGAGAAAGGAGAATCTTGCCGCGCTGATAGGACAGGAGTGCTTTTCCTTTGTCAAAGCAGATCTTCTGAGCTGGACCGATCTCGCTGCCGAGGTGACCAAGGCAGACCGCATCTATCATCTTGCCGCAGTAGTCGGCATGTTCCGCGTACTTAAGGAATCCGTGGCAGTGACTCGCATCAATGTTGGAGCGACCGAACGTGTGCTGGAAGCCGCCGCCAATGGACCAAACAACCCTCAGATCATCATCGCTTCAAGCTCTTCGGTTTACGGACATTCGAGCGATCAGCTCGCACTGAGCGAGGGCATTGACCTCGCATTTTCAATAGAGCGAGGAGGTTTGACTGGCTATGCATTGAGTAAATTGACCAATGAGATCCAGGCCCAAGCTTACCATGAGCAATGTGGAATTAAGGTAGTCATTCCCCGTCTGTTCAATGTCGTGGGGCCGCATCAGTCTGGGAATTATGGCTTCGTCATTCCGAGATTCATCCAGCAAGCGTTAGACGGGGTGCCGCTTACCGTCTTCGGAGACGGTAGCCAGATACGATCATTTTGTGATGTTCGAGACACCATGGCCGCGTTGGATAAGCTTGCTGCCATTGGGGACGACCCTGGAGAAGTCCAAAATGGCGAAGTCGTCAACGTGGGCAACACCCGTGAAATCAGTATTCTTGAACTGGCTAAACTAGTTATCGCTCGCGCCGGCAGCTCCTCAACCATCCAGTTTGTACCTTTCGATCAAGCATACGGCGAACATTTTGATCACATTACTCAGCGCAAACCGATAGTAGAAAAGCTTGAGCGACTCACCGGCTTTAGCCCGCAATGGACGCTGGAAGAAACCATCGACGATTTACTCAAACACATCCGTCAGGAAGCTACCCTCTAATGAAAATTATAATGAATACGCGCACATCACTAGTTGTTCTGGCTCTATTCTGCCTTCGAGTGGATAGTTTCTGCCAATCGGCCGCCAACACTTATGTCGATAGAAAGTCGCAGCAACGACTCACAAGCAGTGCCCACTTAGAGATGGAGAATCGAGCCAACGGCGAGGGCGCCTCCTTTGATGGTAAAGAGGTCATTCAAGACAAGCCCTTCTACCCCTGGATTGTCGTTCCTTCATACAGCCATACCTTTTTCAACAAAGGACGCGAGGATTGGCAAAGGGAAACACTCGACATTTTCTATCAACCAGACAAATACCTACTGTTAGGTGGCAGCGTTGATTTTGTACAGAGACCACCAAACGATGATGACATCATGTATAGCTTTAACGCCTCGTGGTATCCACTCAAGGAACTCGAAGTGCACGGCGAAATATCTCACACGCCAGATGCTAACTTTTTGCCTAACAATGTCTATTCCGCTGGATTTCAATACATACTGAATCCGAAAGTGACCTTACTACTCGATGTTGAACAACTCTATTTTGACACTAACTATAGCAGCGCCGAATATGACATCACACAGATCAAACCAGGTGTATCGTACTGGTTTACGGAAAAGTCATTTGTCACACTCCGCTACGCCCACGGCTGGGTCCACGACGAGGTTGACTATGACTACTATAGTGCTGCGGTTAACTTCGGTGATATGCCTAGAGACGGGCAATTAACCTTCGGTTTTGCCTACGGAACAGATCCTGAACTCGATTTCGGTGCGCCTTTTGCCGCACTTTCTGATGCCTACATAGCCTCGGTCTTCTACAAAGAACCTATTAAGCCCAATCTCAGCGTCTTTGCGGGCTTAGAATATGTCTATCGCCTGCGTCCAGATAACGACAAGGAACTCTATCAAAGTATCACCCCAACCATCGGATTAGTATGGAAATTCTAGGTCCTAATTTTATACCCATAGTGCTCAATATTGCGCTAGCTTTGTCAGTCTTGAGCCTAGTTCTGCTGCTGTATATCACTGTTGAGCACTGGATGATCGATCGTCGTCAACAACACAACTCGACATTCGGCAAAGCCATCATACCTCTCATATGGAGGTTCCTTCGAGGCGAGGCTACGGAGGAGACCGCGATCAAGGCCATGCAGGAGGATCCGACGGAGGCTCTTAGTTTGCTGATTCATCTCGCCCATGAGCTAGAATCTAGCTCCCGTCCTCGCCTCCAACCCTTGTTTACCGGGCTGATATTTATTGATGAAGAAATTGACGCTCTGAAAAGTAATCAATTGAAACGACGCCTGCTAGCCACGGAACGCCTCGGCTTCCTCAATAATGAAGCATCAACAGCTGCGCTTCTCGACGCTCTAGAAGACAAGATCCCAGCGATCCGCCTCTGTGCAGCACGCTCTTTGGCCATACAGGGCAAGACAGAAGCGATCAAACCTATCCTTCAGGCCCTAGATTTGCCAAACGAATTAGACAATCGCCGAGAGGCCGAGGCCATTTCCGATTACGGTCCCTCTGCGGTGCCAACCCTTCTCACCATGTTAGAAAGCCCCATTGGAAAGTATTCTGCCAATGCTATAATCGTGGCGGCCCGAGTTCTGGGTATGCTCCGCACCTCGGAAGCAGTGCAACCACTGATTAGGCTACTCAAAAACCCCCAGGAGAGTGTGCGCCTATGCGCGGCACGTGCCCTCGGAGAGATTGGTGATCCTGCAGCCATATCGCCTGTCGCGGCACTGGCCAATGACCCAGCATGGAGGGTCCGCAAGAAAGCGATGAAGGCTATAGGTAAATTGCATGCAGACAGGCAGATACCTATGCTCTCTAACGCCCTAAGCGATTCCTCGTGGTGGGTGCGATTTTCAGCCGCACAAGCGCTTCACTCTCTCGGTCAAGTCGGCATCACAGAGCTCCAAAAGGTAATGAAAAATACCAGCGACGAGCACGCCCGTGAAATATGCTGCGAAGTTCTTGAGGAACATATGATCCTCGATACAAAGAAAAACTAACTATGATTACCATCCTCTACATCTGTGGATTTTCCATTTTCGTTTATTTCATAGCTTTAAGCATGACCAGCCTGCTGCTGGTGATTCTTGGAGCTTTACAAATACATAAATACAACAAGGAGATCACGATCGCGGAATTCGACCATATAGCTCAATCGGAACTTTCCACACCAGTCTCTGTTATTGTTCCAGCCTTTAACGAAGCCGCTATCATCATTGGTACGGTGGAAAATCTGCTCAAGCTCAATTATCCTTGCCATGAGGTCATCGTCGTCGATGACGGGTCCACTGATGAAACCATCTGCGTACTTCATCAGCGCTTCAAGCTCCAGCCCTTGGAGAGGCACGGCGCCACTCAGATCGAGACGCGGCCAATTCATGCAGTTTACGAATCTCCAGATTACCCGAACCTCGTGGTGATATCGAAGGAGAACGGTCAGCGAGCTGACGCGATCAATGCCGCTGTGAACCTGAGCCGCTATTCCCTACTCTGTGTAATTGATGCAGACTGCGTGATAGAAACCGATGGCTTGCAGCACATGGCTCGCCCCTTCTTATTGAACCCAAGCCTAGCTGTTTCTTCTGGTGTGGTCCGACCATCTAACGGATTAGTCGTAAAGAACGGCACCATAGTAGCGAGGGGCTTACCCAAGAGCTGGCTAGGCCTGAATCAGGAGGTCGAATACGCCCGTAGCTTCCAATGGGCGCGCAACGGCCTGAACAGTTTACATAGCATGCTCTGCATCTCTGGCGCCCTGCTATTGATTAAAAAAGAGGCTTTAGAAGAGGTCGGTGGACCTTGGCCTAAGGCTATCACTGATGACATCGAGTTCACCATTCGTCTCCATGGATATCTATTTGACCGCCGGAACAAGAGGAACCTAAAGATAGCTTTTATTCCCGATGCTGTTTGCTACACCGAGGTTCCTGAAAAAATTAGCCAATATCTGCCACAGCGCAACCGCTGGCAACGAGGTACACTGCAAGCGGTCTTTCGCAATTGGCGGATGATTTTCAACCCTCGATATGGAACTACTGGACTCTTCGGTATGCCTTATTTTTTACTCTTTGAAGCCTTAGCACCGCTAGTGGAGGTTGCCGCTTACACCCTAGCTGTTACCTTTTTGGTATTGGGACTAACAACGTTCAAAGAAATCCTGATACTCATGTTCCTAGCATACAGCGTGAATGTATTCCTCACATTAATGACTATCTACATTACAGAAAAATCCAATCAGCGCTCCACATCATGGAAAGATTACTGGAAGGAGGTTATTGCCATTTTCACCGATGCTCTGGGGTGGCACCAAATCCGGGTTTTTGTTAGCCTGCTGGCGACCTTCGAATACTTTATACTTCGCCGTCGCGATTTAGGGGCCCCGATGGAGCGCAAACCCACCCCATCAGCTTCGATATGATCATTAAACCATCCCATGCACGCTTTGATGTAGCAGTTGTAGGCCTCGGTTATGTCGGCATTCCTCTCGCTCTAGGATTCGCAGAGGCTGGGTGTCGAACACTCGGATTCGATGCCAAAAGCAACAGAGTCTTAGAGTTACAACAAGGGCATTCCCCATTTCCCCATATTCCGTCTGAACAGTTGGCTAGTGCGCTCAGCGACGGGACCTTGGAATTCACCACCAACCGAGGCCTCTTGTCCGAGAGCGAGGCCATTATTATTTGCGTGCCAACCCCGCTGCGGCAGCATCATGAACCAGACCTCTCCTACATTCTCGGGGTAGCAGAGGAAGTCGCTCCGCACCTCAGACGCGGCATGCTCGTATCCCTAGAATCGAGCACTTACCCTGGGACCACCCGTGTCGAATTCCGCGAGATGTTGGAGCGACATTCAGGATTACAAGCCGGCGCAGATTTTCATCTAACCTTCTCTCCGGAGCGTGAAGACCCGGGCAATTCACTGAGTAAACTCCGAAAAATACCCAAGGTCATCGGGGGGCTCACGGCTGGATGCCTTGAACGGGCAACCGAACTTTATGAAAAAGCAATCGATCAAATTGTACCAGTGCGCGATTGCGATACAGCCGAAGCCGTAAAATTGACTGAGAATATATTTCGTTTCACCAATATTGCATTAGTCAACGAACTTAAGACCATCTACGCGCCCTTAGGCATTGATGTTTGGGAAGTAGTTGAGGCGGCCAAAACAAAACCCTTCGGCTTCATGCCCTTCTACCCTGGGGTTGGCGTCGGCGGGCATTGTATTCCCATCGACCCTTATTATCTAACGTGGAAGGCTCTAGAATTTAACATCGACTGCCGCTTCATTGAATTGGCTGGACAAGTCAACCGCTCAATGCCCGACTATGTGGCCAGCCACCTGCTAGAGGCTATGAACGATGCCGGCAAAGCCCTCCATGGGAATGCCGTGCTAGTTATTGGCGTGGCATATAAGCCAATATCTCCGATGATCGTGAGTCGCCTTCCTACCAGGTCATGGACATCCTCAAGGCCAAAGGTGCGGAGGTGGATTATTATGACCCACACATCCTCTCCATTGCTGCTAATCGCGGCCAATGGTCAGGACGCCAATCAATCCGATGGGATCAAAACGAATTGAAACGTTACGCAGCCGCCGTGATCTGCACCGCTCACCATGAAGTGGAATACGGTCAGTTGGCAGATGAAATCCCTCTGATTGTCGATGCTTGCAATGTCGCCCCGAAAGACCGAAAAGCACGAGTCGTGTCAGCGTAGATACTACTGTGAATTTCTTCACTCGTTTGGCCACCTTCTCCCACAACCTAGTCGCGCAGTACAATAAAGGTCAGATATCAATACGCTACTGAGTTGTTGAGATTATCATAGGACTCTTCTTATAAACACTAGCTTGACTTAGCGTGCGTGCCAAAACTCAACAGTGTCAATCAGCTGACACGACGTCATGGGGTCATTCATTGCGGGCATCGGCGAGACAACTCCTTCTTCTAGCTACTGCAGGCGACCACATACAACCACAGCGCATACGCGCATACTTCTACAATGATCGAGATGTTTTTCATAGCATTCAAGGAGTAAGTCTATCAAATCTGTTAGGTTGTCGAAATATCAATAAGAATTTGAAAGGCTCAGCCCTCGCATGATTCATGCTCTGCTACTAAATTGAAACCTACAAACCCATCATTCCGACAATATAACTGGGAGAATGGTATAACAGACTCTTAAGGGTTCACCATCAAAGGTCTAGCCCCATCCGATGAGCGACAACACCCATTTTCATTTTAGCCCAAGGAGATCCTAGATCTGATTAATCTCCTTTCTCCTTGTCTACCTCAAGATTATGGCTCAAGGTGTTAGATACGAGAACCCGTTGCATTCGGTCTATCTTTTCAGAAAACGAAAACCCTGGGGAAAATCCAGTCCCCCCACCCACAATAGTGCTTCATCATGAATAATACGAAAAACGACTCCGAAAAACACCTCATCGAGCGACTCAAGGCCTCGCCCTTCTATCAGGCCTGCCAAAATGCGTTCCGTGATGGAACGGGTCTACCCCTCATTGTTCAGTACGCGCACGAGCCAGATTTTAACCCCTGCCACGCCAGTAAGAACCAGAACTCGTTTTGTCAACTGATCAACTCCTCCCACGGGCCGTGCGCTCAGTGTGTGATGGATCAAGATGATCTGTTTTCTCATTCTATGGAGAAGGCATTCACTCACACCTGCTTCGCTGGCCTGAAGGAGTCAGCCGTCCCTTTGAGGCTCGGCCACAGAACCATAGGATTCCTCAGAACAGGACAAGTCTTTACTGAGCATCCCACCCCGGAACAAGTCAAAGCCGCAACCGATTGCTTAGACGCTGCTGGATATTCAAAAACTGAGCTGAAGAAAACCCTAGAAAAGCACAAGAAAACCCCCGTATACGACCAGGGGAAATACAGCAGCACGATCACCCTTCTCAGTATCATCTCACTCCAGCTCACCGAATTCCTCAATCGACTTCTATTAGAGGTCATGAGTGACGAGCCTGAAATAATTCGAAAGGCCAAGTCCATCATCGCCGATCATATTGACGAAAAAATAACGCTGGGTGACATCTCCAGTGAAGTCCACGTCAGTGTATTCTATTTCTGTAAAGTTTTCAAGCAATCCACTGGTATGACATTCACTGAGTATGTCAACCGGCAGCGCATCGAGCTAGCCAAGGGAGAGCTTAAAAAAACTGGCAAGCCGGTCACCGAAATAGCCTACGCAGTGGGCTTCCAGTCCCTCTCTCACTTCAACCGCTGCTTCCTTAAGTTTGCCGGTGAGTCCCCTAGGCAATACCGCCAGTACGTCAGCGAAATCCCGACTGATCTTCTTGTTTCGCATTAATAGAACCCGCCACGACTACCTCGATTGTTTTCAGAAGATGATCGAAGAAGTGCAAGGTTCGGGACTCCCAGAGAAGCATACCAGCAACCTCTTCGAAGCTAAGTGTGGAACTCTCTACCAATACGTCCTACGGAAGCACCTATGCGCGGTGAGAAAGTCCACGATGGGAACGTGCGTAGGAGTTGGTCATCAGCTGATGGTAGCGAGTCGACTGAGCAGAACTCCCCTACCAACCTGAATGCACTTGCCATTCTTCGACTAGGTCTTGAGAGAAGTCATCAAAAAAGCGGGAAGGAGTTTGCAGGATTTCGCCGGTGTAACTCCTGGGGTTGAGTGTCGGGTAGGTGAGGTAGAGTTCGTCCTTGGCTCGTGTTAGGGCGACGTAGAATAAGCGACGTTCTTCTTCGAGTTGGTCGTTGTTTTCCGTTTCTATGATTTTCTTAATCGGAAACATGCCATCGGCGAGCCAGATAAGGAAGACGACCTTCCACTCCAACCCTTTGGCTTGGTGGATGGAGCTGAGAGTTACCGCGTCTTCGTTCTTTTCCTCTTTCCTGTTAGCTTTTGGGTCGCCATCGGCGGTGCTCATCAGCGAGAGCTGGGAGAGGAATTCGTTGATGTCAGTGTAGCCCCGAGCGTATTGCATGAGTTGCTGGATGTCTTGCTTGCGCTGTTCGAAATTATCGAAGCTTTCGCGCATGTAGTCATCGTAGACACCTCCGGTGATACTTAGGATCATTTCCGATGGCATTTGAAATCCATCGCGGGTGACGAGCTCGTCGAGCGTGTAGCAAAGTTGCTCCCAGTGCGCTGAGGCTTTCTTTGGCACCTTGAATTCAAGCAGGTATTCTGAGAATGCTAAAGGTGGCTCTTCTTGCTTGCTGATAGGCAGTGCGACCCATGCTCGCCACAAGTTATCAGCGCTCTTGGGGCCAATACCAGGCAACATACCAGCCATGCGCTTGAAGCTGATTTCATCGCGTCGGTTTACCACGAAGCGAATAAAGGCTGAGACGTCCTTAATGTGGGCTTGCTCGAAGAAGCGCAGTCCGGAGGTGATCTGAAATGGAATATCGCGTGAGGTGAGTTCCATCTGGACTTCCATGCTCTGGTAGTGAGCGCGGTAGAGAACGGCTATTTCGTTGGGTTCGATACCCTCGTCGATCAGATCTTGAATGCGCTGGGTGACGAAGTCTGCCTGAGCGCGCGGATCGCTGAGTGGAATAACCGCCGGTATCATGCTCCCCTTCTCGCGTGAGGCACGGAGCTCTTTGGGGATTTGGCTTACATTCGCTTTGATCGCAGCATTAGAGAGTTCTAGAATTTCTGGGCGACTGCGGTAGTTGGTTTCAATTTTATAGATGCAGGCGTCTGGGTAGCGACCGTGAAATGTGAGGATATTCCCCATGTCGGCACCGCGCCATGAATAGATAGACTGCGCATCGTCACCCACCACCATCAGGCTATTTTTCTTTCCAACAAAGAGGTCTATCAACTCGCACTGGGTCGCGTTGGTGTCCTGGTATTCGTCCACTAACACGTAGCGGAATTTTCGCTGGTAGAGCTGGCGAAGGTCTTCATCTTGCTTGAGTAACTTTAAAGCTAACAATAAAAGGTCATCAAAGTCCATGCAGTTGGTTTCGAGCTTCTTAGACGTATAATTACGCTTTAGAAGTATTATCTCATCGAGCCATTCTTCGAAGTAAGGATAGTTGGCATCTATGATGTCCTCGATGCTCGTCTTAGTGTTTTCGCTGAGGCTGAAGATGCTCAGCAGAACATCGGGCTTGGGGAAGCGACGGTTCTTGGTTTCGATCTTTGCCGATGCAATGAGTTGCTTCATCAGCGACTTTTGGTCATCGGTGTCGAGGATAGAAAAGTTGCGGGTGAAGCCAAGTTCGTCCGCGTGACGGCGCAGAATACGGTTACATATAGAGTGGAATGTCCCCCCCCAGAGGTCAGATGTGTCTTGCGGGATGAGTTCTTTGACGCGCTCCAGCATCTCGCGAGATGCTTTATTGGTGAAAGTGAGCAATAGAATACTTTTAGCCGGCACTTCCTGATCGAGTAGGTAGGCAACTCTGTAGGTCAATGCGCGCGTCTTACCACTCCCAGCACCAGCGATAACGAGGGCGTGCCCAGGGCGCGATGTTACGGCAGCGTACTGCTGGTCATTGAGCTCAGCTCGATAATCAATTCCTGATTGAGTTCCGGCATTTTGCTTCGGTTTGAGTTTGTATTCGCGCGCCATGGTCTTGTTACGCCTGTTTAGCGAGCTTGAGGTATTTTGAATGCTCGTCTTCGAAAAGTTCTTTCCCTTCTAGCTCGAAAGCTCGGCTGAGAAGTTGTTCTGCGAGTTCGGCGTGCTCCAATTCCAGCGCGCATTGACCGCGACGAAGGCAAAGGTAGGCATTCTTATTCGATTCAGCATCGAGTGTGAAAACTTCCTCAAACTTCTCAAAGGCAGCGAGATACTCATCTTGTTCAAAATGATTATCCGCCATGCTTGAGATAAGCCATGTGTAAGCTTTCCATTCAGCTTTAGGTTCTTGGAGAAGTTCGTAAACCTTCTGGAGGTCGCGATTGGATGCGTGGAAACGCTCTTCTTCCTGGGCTTCTACAGCCTTATTGCAAAGCTCAACGACTTGCGCCTTGAGTTCTGGTTCTAAATCTTTCATGGGTCTATTTCTAATGGAGATAATTATTTCTGCAAGCTATTCACCAAGGATGCAAGCGATGGTGATCTGGCCATTTCTCAGGAAGTCCCCAGCAGCCATACGACGCTTGCCATCTGGCTGAAGCTCAGAAATGCGGAGTGCGCCAACCGAGCAAGCGACTGTGAGTCCATCGTCGATTGACAACACCTCTCCTGGCACTCCATTTAAGTCTGAGATTATTTGAGTTTGTGGGAAAATCTTGAGCCGCTTTGCCCGCCCTTTGGTGTCTTTGAAACTAGTGGATGCCCCCGGCCATGGGTCATAGGCGCGAATCCTGCGTTCTATAATTTCCGCTGGCTGATTCCAGTCGATCTCACCATCGCTACGCATCAGTTTAGACACATAATTAGAGAGTGAGTCGTCTTGTGGCTGGCGCGGAGCTTCGCCAGAAAAGAGCAACTCAAGCGCCTCAAGCAATGCGGATGGTCCGTCATCTGCTAGAATCTCGTGAAGCTCACCGCCGGTTATCTCCGGGGGCAGTTTAAATGGCTTCTTGAGAATGACGTCACCCTCATCGAGTCCTTCTGTAACGTGCATTACAGTCATACCGGACTCTAAATCACCTTGATCGATGGCAGCCTGAATGCAAGATGCGCCTCGATGTTTAGGTAAAAGACTAGCGTGAAGATTGATGATGGCCACTTTAGGGATTTCAAGCAGTGCTTTAGGCAAGATCTGACCATACGCCATGACGACAATAATGTCTGGTTCCAGATCACGCAGCAACTGAAGCACTTCTTCATTTTTGACGCGAGCAGGCTGTAGGGTTGGGATGGTAGCCTCTTCTGCAATCGTTTTGATCTTTGGGGGTGTGAGAACCTGCTTCCGCCCAATAGGCTTATCTGGCTGGGTGATGAGAGCCACAGTGTTGTAGACTTTCTCGCTAATAAGAGCTTGGAAGGCCGGGATCGCGATATCCCCGGTGGCCATGTAGACGATGCGTTTGCTTGGCATAGGAATGCTTGGTGATTTGTTATACAAAAAAGAGCTGCCGATGCAGCCCTTTTAGAAAGATAAACTGAGATCTAGTTAGACTGAAATTTTGTCCATCTCCTTGAAAGCTGGAAGCGTTGTGATCTTAGCAATGATGTCGTGCATTACTTTGATCGGCTGCTGCGAGGCATCGATGTCAGTACGTATATCATCCGGATAGAAATCGAGGATCGGCTTGGTCTCAGCTTCGTAAGTGCGAATGCGGTCTTCAATCACTGAATCTGATGCGTCATCCATACGGTTCTCACGGAGAGCACGCTTACGCATGCGACGAGCAAGTTCATTACGGTCTGGGCATGAAAGATGGAAGATGTGATGCACGTTGATGTGCTCCTCGAGGATTTCAGCTTGCTTCACATTGCGTGGAATGCCGTCGAGAATAAGGAAGTCAGTGTCTGGGAAATAGACGTGGCTATCTTTCCAGTTTTGAATTTGTGCTTCCCAGAGTTGGATCGTGAGTTCATCCGGGACGAGTTGTCCCTTGCTGGAATATTCTACAAATTTTTGTCCTAGTTCAGTGCGGGTGTCGAGTGAACGGAATACGTCGCCGCAGGCGCAATGGAAAAAGCGCGGGAGCATTCCCAGCGCTTTACCTTGAGTCCCCTTACCTGAGCCTGGAGCTCCAAGGATAAGGATTGCCGGGCGTTTACTTTTGCTCTCAGTTGCCATAGGCGCGGAAGTGTAGTGCTCGAAGCTCCCAGCGCAAGCTGAAACCGGGGATTCGCTCAATCTATCTGCTTTGGAAGTTTTCGACGTACTTCTGGGTAATTCTCAAAAATTCTTGAACAATAGGCTTCATCTTCCCCTGGTAGATCCCTCCAATGACAAGTGGAGGGAAGGTATCGAGCGATATAACATCTACACCATCAATAGGATCCACACCAGGAATGCCGACGCCGATGCCAGCCCCGAAGCCGCGGCTGACGTATTTTTGAATGACATCTAGAGCGTTTACCTCCATCGATGGCTTCCAGTCAACATTCAACTTATCAAGGCCGTCCTGAAAAATTTGGCTCAGCGCCTCATGCGAAGGAAGCCCAACAAGTGGTAGTTTTGACTCGAGCCTGCCGTTTTCACCTTCTCGTAAAAGATCGTCTAGAGTGCTCACTTTGCAGGTTGAAGGGACAAGTAATACAAGCGGTATCGTCATGAGCTCGATCGATCTGAGTCCTTCATCCAACCTCCCATGGAGCACAGTTAGCGCAATATCGGCCTGCTGAGTAGTGAGTTGGTTATACACATCGGAAGGTGCCACCTCTTTTAAGGTGAGTTTAAGCTCAGGTGTGTTGAGTTTCAGATTTTCTAACACCTGTGGAAGATGATTTCCCAGCACCGATGCCGATGCCGATATGCGTAAATGTTGACTGTCTTCCCCCTTCAAGCGCTCCTCCACATCTGGAAGTCCGGCAAAAAAGGGATAGGCAAAATCATAAAGCATCTCACCTGCTGGAGTAAGAGCAAAGGGTCGACGATTGAAGAGCTTCACACCTAGCTCATCTTCTAACTGGAGAATCTGACCACTTACAGCCGGTTGTTGGATGCCGTATGGCATTTTCCTAACAGCGGCAGTGATGCCTTCGTACTTAGCAACGTAGTAGAAGAGTTCAAGATGATGTACATTCATCGCTGACGCATACCAATAATCTAGCAGACCCAACAGCTTTATCTTTGCAACAGAGTGTGGGTTTGGTAGTCATGCACTACGCCACGCATCTATGTTCATTCAGACCAAAAGCCCCAAAATCACAGGAGTAGCCTCATTTACAATTTTGTACACCTTGGGGTTTCTTGCTTTATCATTGAGTCAGGAGAACTTCAGCGCGCTCCCCAGCCTTGGGGCGCAGTTAGCTTTGATGCTGTTTGTGTACGTTGCTCACAAACGAATCCATTACGCACTTCCCCTTATATGGTGCTTAAGTTTCTTGGGCCTTTTAAATCTAGCAGGCGGAATCACCACCCTCCCCTCAACAGATGGCAGCGAGGGGGTTCCCTATTATTTAAATGAGCTCTGGGTCTCAAGAGAATGGCTTAGTTACAGCACCTGCGTGCATGTCTATGGGCTAGGGGTAATCACTTGGGCAAACTGGCAGACAATGTGTAATATCATCCATAGTCGTTACCAAAGGCGACTTATGCCCAGCGCTGGCTTACTGCTTTTAGTGATCACCTCTGCCATTGGTTACGGGGCAATCGGCGAGATCGCAGTACTCTTAGTCGATTATTGCTTTAGCTCTGAGCGTGTAGCGGATTTCGGCAACATATGCAAAAACATGACCGCTAACCTCTGTGGAGCACTACTCACCTCCGTGCTCATCAAGCTTCGCAACCTATAAAAGAAAATTTATGGCAAAAGGATACGACGACAACCAAGCTCGAATCGAGGCTCTATCACTGCTAGGTAAAGATCTAGCTCGTAGAGCAAAATCAAAATGTGAGCTCAGCGGAGAATCTGGAGTACCGCTAAAAACCTACGAGGTAGAGCCGGTGCCCAGTAAACCAGATATCAACAAGTGTCTCTTAGTATCTGAAAGCGTTTTGGAGCAAATCCAGAGACCTCGATCGATCGTTGGAAGCGCATGGCGCGGAATTCTAGCGGAACTTATCTGGAGTGAATTTCCAGCTCAACAAGCCATGGCTCACCGACTGCTCAGCCACATTGCTCAAAAGGAAGCTTGGGCGCAAGAAGTGCTCGCTGAAGCATTTCTTGATGAAGAAATCGTCACCTGGGCTGAATCTGCCCCACTCGGGAAGTAATCTCACCAACTTGTAATCTGTGGCTTTCCTAAAAAGAGTTGGCGCAGGCCCCCTTAGTCTCTACCGTTATCGAATCATGTCTTTCTTTAAATTGCTTTTTCTCACCACCTTCACCTGCGCAGCACTCCATGCCCAAGATGCCTCCAGCGACAGTGAACCTCCAGCTGAAAACATCGGAGATCTAACCCAGCAAAGTCCTAATGTCATACTGGTCGTGACTGATGACATGGGCTACGGCGACTTCAGTTTTCACGGTAACCAATGGATTCAAACTCCAAGCCTTGACCAACTCGCTAGTAACAGTGCGCGCTGGAAAAACTTCTACGTCAATCCGGTCTGCTCCCCTACCCGCTCGTCCGTCTTCACAGGCCGGTACTATATACGAACAAAATGTATGGATACCTACCTTGGACGCTCCATGATGGCAGCTGACGAGGTTACGATTGCCGAAGCCCTCAGCGGTGCCGGTTACAAAACGGGTCTCTTCGGAAAATGGCATTTAGGCGACAACTACCCGATGCGCCCCAGCGACCAAGGAT
Organism: Rubritalea profundi; assembly: GCF_002954445.1. Lineage (GTDB taxonomy): Bacteria > Verrucomicrobiota > Verrucomicrobiia > Verrucomicrobiales > Akkermansiaceae > Rubritalea > Rubritalea profundi. The sequence continues at coordinate 3,761,038 of NZ_MQWA01000001.1, read as the reverse complement.
TTGACACATCTCTCGTTCACCGTGGTGGCGGACTAGGGCAACCCAGCGACCCGATCGAAAACGAAGGACGCTACACCAACCCCATCCTCTTTCATAATGATAAAGAAGTGCAAACTAACGGCTACTGCACCGACGTCTTTTTTGATGCGGCCAAAAACTTCATAAAACGATCTAAAAATAACCAACAATCCTTTTTTGCAGCGATCACAGTCAACGTACCGCATGGGCCATTCTATGACGTCCCCGAAGATCTCTTAAAAAAATACCAAGACAAAGATTTTAGCGGCTGGGGGGAGGATAAAGAAATACTCCCAAAGATCGCAGCCATGCTCGATAATCTCGACACCAACATCGGCAAACTCACCGAATTCCTCAAACAAGAAGAGCTACTCAATAACACCGTTATTATCTTCATCAATGACAATGGCGCTAACACCCTACGCTACAACGATGGTCTCCGCGGCAAAAAAGGCCAAGTCTATGAAGGCGGTGTGCGCTCCCCTCTCTGGATCCATTGGCCAGAAAAAATCAAAAAAGGCAGAAATATAAACGAAAATGTAGCGGCACACATTGACCTAATGCCCACCATTCTCGACATTTGCGACCTTGGCGTCCCCGAAGCATTCGAATTTGACGGCCGCAGCCTTGCCCCGCAAATACTCAAACCTGGAACCAAATTCCCAGAGCGCCCCATCATCATACAATGGCACCGTGGTGCCACACCTACCAGCAGGCACAACTTCATGATTCGCAAGGGAGACTGGAAACTCCTCAATCCATCCAACAGCAGCTCGCCACGTAGAGATAGCGAGAACTACGAACTCTATAATCTCTCGAACGACCCAGCCGAAACCAGCAATCTCGCTGATTCAAATAAGGGTCGCGTTGACTCCCTACTCAAGGAATACGACCTCTGGTTCGAAGACGTGAATGAGACGCGCCTCAGAGACCTAGGAACCCCTTACATCCTAGTCGACCGATCCAAAGAGAATCCGCTAGTCCTCACCTGGCAGGACCGTATTGCTAAAGATTGGTCCTACAACGAAAACGGCTTCTGGAAGCTCCACTTCCAACACGATGGCCGCTGCGATATTCGCCTCGAGTTCCCCAACACATTCAATCGTGACCTCTCAGGCTGGACCGCACACCTCATTATAGGAAAACAAAAGTATACCCAAAAGATTGCAAACAAAGATAAACACTATGTTTTTCCAGCCCTTAACTTCACAAAAGGTAAGCACCTACTCAAGGCATCCTTCATCTCCCCCGATGGCAAAGAATTTGTAGCGAGTTATCAAGTCCGCATGCAACATCGTTAGGCCGTCCCCTTCGTAGCAAATTTCTACAATTAGTGGTAAATCACACTTGCCAACCAACCTGATCCCATTCTAGCTTCAAGTTCTATTAGCTATGTGCGCACGTGGCGGAATTGGTAGACGCGCATGATTCAGATTCATGTGCCTTAGGGCGTGGAGGTTCGATTCCTCTCGTGCGCACCATTTGAGTTGTTTATCTGTAGGGAAACCTCCGGTGTCTGCCTAGTGTTTAAGTTAGGGGCGGATCTCGGTCTTGCAGCAGCTCACTGGTGCCACACGCGAACTCCTTCCTTGCAAAAGCCTTACGACGTTTCCCGGTGTCCATTATCTCACGTGCTCACAGCGTAGATCGCTGACATTGTGGGTTTCTGGGTGAACAATATTCACTTTATTTCCCACTATTTTTCAATTTCCTAACTTTGTCACCTAGATGTGCTTAACAAATGTTCATGATCTAGAGTCTAGCAACATCCGATTTCATTAAGAAATTTAGCAAACATTTTGGAATTTTTATTCTGCTCACGATTGTGACGATTTAACCACAATCGTGAAACAAAAGATCCATTGATATGTAATGGATTCAGCGTCTAATAGTTTAACTGAAACACCCAACTTTAAACGGTCATTCATTGATTTGAAGCCACTTGTGAATCGAAGAGTAGTTGACATTTGGTTAGAAATGGGTTTTAATGTTAGGACTCATCAGAAAATCCTAACCAATGAAATCATCATGAAATCAAAAAAGAATTTAACACGATTCACATACGAGACTACAGCCTTCCAAGGTTGGAGATTGTGTCTTAGCCGTGCGGGAACCACTTTCACTAAATATTTCTCTGACAAGAAATACGGTGGTCCACGTAAAGCCATGAAAGCCGCTGAGGAATGCCTAAAAGAACTTAAAGATCTGGTCGACAATTCTCGTCGTGTGAATGGCAAACTAAGCCAAACCACACTCAAAAAAGCCAAGAAAATTACTGACGCAGCTTAAACCCTGCACCAATTCCAACTATGCATTCAGGCTCCGCACTTAATTGCTGCGGAGCCTTTTTTTATTCAGTCGCAGCGTTCCAGAGGCCACACAGCCTCCTCTAGCTCGCGCGCAAACTGAGCACAAACGGGTGGAGAACTAAAACCGATACCCTCTTCAACACCCAAGTCAATCTGTGAGATCTCAAATCGAATTTCTTGGAGCGGCCACGGTAGAGATGAACCCCATCGCATGAGTACAAGCAATATCGCTCAGTAAGCTAACATTCTAAAGTCCCTGACCTTGCGTAATAAACCTCACTCACAGGTTGATATTAGCCACAAAACGAGTGTCATCCAACTCTCTTCTAGAGGAATAAACTACCCCTTCATCTTCCAATTCACAGCGCATATTAGCCTTGAAGTAGGGTAGATGGAAAAATCTCCTAGCTGCCCAAACAGCAAGGTACTGATCAGCATCAAGACTGAAAAACCAGATGCCCGGTTTCCCATCTTTGGTGACATAAGTTCTGAGATTAAGCTCGGGAAAGTTAGAAACTCTTGGAACGGCTGGCAGGCCACGCAGCATCACATCTTCCATACGGAATGGAACCACGCTTACCCAAGCCGTTCCATCATAGAGATCGAGTTGAAGCCCGTCAGATAGTAAGCGCTCAAATAGAGTTGCCTCGACAGGCCAATGAAAGAAAGCAAGGTCCAACCATTTTTGCCGCCAGCGCGGCTTACCCTCCGGGATCGGGTAAGGCCGATGCGCAATCTGACTCAGGCAATCCATTAACCAATATTGTAACGAACAACACAGTACACAGCATAGCCGACTAATAGAATAACTCCTTCGATCCTATTGAGGCGCATTCTACTCCACATGAAAAAGAAGATACCAACTGTCACCCCCAGCATAACCATCTTGTCAAGGAGCTCAATCTCACCTTGAGCAATCGGTTTTACCATCGCCGTGATACCAATCACCGCTAAAATATTGAAAATGCATGAGCCTATCGCATTGCCCGTAATAATATCTCCCTCGCCCTTACGTACTGCGACGATAGAAGTAGCGAGCTCTGGCAATGATGTTCCAAACGCGAAGAGGAAGAGCGCGATAATCGCCTCCTCAATACCCATCGCAGTGGCTACATTTTCTCCACCTTCCACTAACCATTCTGACCCAAACTTCAACACGCCTAGCCCGACTAAAATAAACACCACGCTGATTGCCGATTTCTTAGCACCTGACTGCTGAACTGCCGCAACCTCTCCCGCACTAAACTCACCATAATCATCCCGGCCCTGCTCCTTTCGCGATTGGACAATACTCACTACCACATAAGTCACTACACAAAGAAATAAGACTCCGCCTTCAATTTGTGAGACACTACCATTCCAAAGCATACCTATGAAACCCATTGTCACCGCGATCAAGATTGGCATTTCGCGACGAATAATTTGCCGATGAATTTCAATAGGCTTCATCACTGCCGCTATCCCTAAGATGAGAGCAATATTACATATATTCGATCCGATGATATTCCCTAGAGCTACATCTGGATGGCCGTCAGCATTTGCCTCAAGACAGACGAGTAACTCAGGAGTGCTGGTACCAAAAGCCACCACAGTAAGGCCAACAACCAAAGGTGAAATGCCCATTTTGATCGCTATCTCGGATGCTCCTTTCACTAACCATTCAGCACCGAAATACAGTGCAATAAATCCAACAATAATAAGGCAAATATCTTGAAAAAGTTCCACGCCACAGAAGGTGAATACTCCTCACTCAATGTACAATTACAATATGATAGAAGATTTTTAAAAATGAGGGTTCTCAAGAGCCTAGTGCTTTGCTAAACCCCGCGCATGAACCGCAACCACAGCATCACCGTCCTCTCTGGCGACGGAATCGGCCCTGAAGTTATGAAGCAAGCGCTCAAAGTGCTGCAAGCCACATCTGACCGCTTCGACTTCACAGTAAGCACCGAGGAGTGCCTCGTTGGTGGCGCCGCTATTGATGCAAAAGGTTGCCCACTCCCTGAAGAAACAGTCAAAGCTTGCGAACAAGCTGACGCCATCCTGTTTGGCTCCGTCGGTGGGCCTAAATGGGTAAACCTCGCTCCCGATGACCAACCCGAGCGCGGTGCCCTCCTCCCTCTCCGTAAACATTTTAACCTCTACGCTAACCTTCGCCCAGGCGTTTGCCTACCCGCACTCCAGCACGCATCGCCTATAAAGAATGAGCTCATTCCGAATGGTTTTGATGTTCTTTGCGTCCGGGAACTCACAGGTGGGATCTACTTTGGCACCCCGAAAGGCCGTGATGACAACCAGGATAATCCGACTGCGTACGACACCATGGTATACAGTAAGCACGAGATCGAGCGTATCTGCCGCGTGGCATTCGTCGCAGCAATGGGTCGCGATAAACGACTTTGCTCCGTGGACAAAGCAAACGTCCTCCAATGCTCTATCCTCTGGCGCGAAGTTGCCACTGAAATGTCTAAAGAATTCCCAGAAGTAGAACTCTCACATCTCTACGTGGACAACGCAGCAATGCAGCTCATTAAGCAGCCCAACTCATTCGACGTCATCGTTACAGGCAATCTCTTCGGCGATATCCTATCAGACGAAATGGCGATGCTTTCAGGTTCACTTGGCATGCTCCCATCTGCATCCTTGGGGAACCAGAAGGACAACGGACTCTATTATGGAATGTACGAGCCATCTGGTGGCTCAGCTCCAGACATCGCAGGCCAAGGCATCGCCAACCCAATTGCTCAAATCCTTTCAGTCTCCATGCTTCTACGTTACTCACTGGGTGAAGATGATGCGGCAGATGCGATCGATAAAGCAGTCAAAAGCGTCATTGATCAGGGGCTCCGCACCGGCGACTTGTATACAGGTGCCGGCAATGAAACCAAAGTAGGCACTGCCGAAATGGGCACTGCAGTCGTCGCAGCAATCCAAGCGTAAGCTGACCCTCTATTGCTATAAACAAAAGCGCACGGAGTTCCACTCATCGCGTCTTTTTGTTTATGACTTACACTAGACGGCAATAAGTCCAGTGAAGCTGCCTATTGGAGAACACCCAAGCAGGAGGGCTTGGAGTTGTGAAATTGTCGCTTCGTGTGATTTAAGCGAGAAAACTACTCAGAAAACCCTTCTAACTCCTTCAACTCAACAGCGAAGCCACTTGAGAGGATGGGGAAACGGCACCATGTCTTGGGGTCGAGGTTTTCATCATCAACATGGAATGATGGAGCGCAGCGCTCACGCTTCCATTGATTGCGACACCAGAGTCGGAAAAACTTCAAAACCCACTCCTTCAATTGCTCGGCTGGATAATCTGGGAATAGCTCCCGAATCAGAATGTAAATAGCCAGCGGAGCTCGCTTATCTCTAATGGCTGCTCGCTCAATAGCATCGAGAACGGGATACGGCATGAGATCGCTTTCATCCGTCTGACCTTGATCAGATGGGCGCAGCTCGGCAGTCGGCTGTAATCTGTTGACGGATTTCAAGGCTGGGATCGGCTGAATCAGCTCGGAGCCCTCATTCTCTAGCCAGACTAACCAGTTGCGGAGGAAAGCTTTGTCTATTCCTCCGATGGGGCTCAATCCGCCAGAGGTGTCGCCATCCATCGTAGCGTACCCAACTGCCACTTCAGAGCGATTGCTGGTAGCGAGTAATAGTGAATTTCTAATATTAGCTAACATCCAGATCCCAGGAGAGCGAACTCGCGCCTGGATATTTTGTAGGGCCAGATCGTCTTTAGTCCAAGTAAGTTCACGGCCGATGCCATCACTAACCATTGAGGTGTAGCCCTCTACTAATGGCGCGATGAGCCAGCTTTGATAATCTGCCCCTAGGTATTCAGCTAGTTCTTTAGCGCTCAACTCGGTGGCCCCGCCGCTGTTCTCGGATGCTTGATAAACGCAGGCCAATAACTGAGACATCCATTCATCAACATTCTGCGGCAGCTCAATGTGAGGCAAACGCTCACGCACCCCTGCCTCGCCTAACTCAGCTAGAGCTAGACGCAGCCCAATATAGACGAGGCAACTCACAGCCGAGGAATCCGCTCCACCACTCAGAGACACCACGAAACCCTGCGAATAACTTTTACGTAAATAGTCGAATAAAGCTAAACCCACCGCATGCGTAAACTCTTCTTCTTTGCTCCAAGCTGACCGTTCGATATGCAGGCTGGGTGCTGCGAGCAAAAATTCTGGCTGCCAATCTGACCGCACTAGGCCAATGGGGTCACTCACATCAACTAAGCGACTAGCCGTCGAGGCGACCTTGCTGCGATTGACTTCAATATCAATCAATGCAGACACAAGTGTATGATCCATAAAACTAAATCTCTCACCATGTGCTACCAGCTCGCCTTGATTTGAAATCAGTGGACCACCATCAAAAATGACCCGTCCAGATTCATTTCCTAGTAAATTTGCGTACAAGTAGGCGCAGCCACAACTCCTCGTACCTTCATTGATAAAGCGCTCACGTAGTCGTTGCTTACCGAAAGCGAAATGACTCGCACTAGGGTTGAGTAATAAGTCTAATCCATAGGCGGAAAGAGTAGCTCCTGGACGATTTGCCGACCATGCGTCCTCGCAAATCTCAAAGCCTATACGGACACCGCTCACATCAAATAAAAGATCACCCAGTAGCACGTCTTGCCTCAAACACTGAGTCACAGCCACCTCACCACGTGGCCAAGGGTTAAACCATCTAGGCTCGTAGTGAAGTCCATCACCAGCAAGGTGTTGCTTACCCACAAGGCCTAGTAACTCACCATCTACTAGCACTGCTACTACGTTAAATAGCGCGTGATTGTGACGCCATGGGAGACCTACGCTCACCACCATACCACAGCTGTGCGGTAGTAGTTCAGCTAACACACTCTCCACGCGTTCCACTGTATTAGGCATCAAAAAAGCATCTTCGCAGCCGTAGCCTGTAACCGCCAATTCAGGGAGGCACAAAACTTGCACCCCGCTCTGCTTAGCTTCGTTGATCACGGCGATGAGGCGAGATAGATTCCCTTCCCAATCTAATGGAGTTTGATTCACACTGCCTGCTGCTACATGGATGGTCTTCATAGTTACTTAAGTTCTAAACCCACCATTTCACAAGCATTGCTAACCGTCTAGACTCGACTCTTAAAATATGATCCTTGAAAATATAAAGCTTCTTCCTAAAACAACCGTATGGAATCCCATGAAGTGTTAAAAATTGCTTTCAAAGAAACGTCCCCAAAAGTCGTCGCCTCAGAATTAGGAGTCTCGCTTTCACTCGTTTATAAGTGGGCTCAGGATCAATCGGGTCTAGGATCTGGCAGCAGAAACCCGATTGACCGCATTGTAAATATTTTCGAACTCACTGGCCATCATGCCATCATCGAACATTTAGCTGAACAATGCGGAGGTTACTTCGTCCGTAATCCCGAAAGCCACTGCAAGAAGGGATTTCAATACCTACCAGCAACCAATGAAATCGTTGGCCAGTTCTCTCATCTTCTATCGCAAATCTCAGCCGCAGCTCTCGATAACTCAATCACCAGCAATGAAGCTGATGAAATTCGTAGAGTTTGGGATCAGCTCAAAGGTTATGCAGAAGGATTTGTTCGCTGCTGCGAAGAGGGTGATTTTGAGATCATGGTCGAACAACCGGCACCGCCACAGCCGACCGTTGAGGAGCCACGAAAAACCCTCTACTAGAGCTCACCTCTAATGATAGCCCTCCATTTTATCCTGCACCCAGTTGAGGTATGACTCCGAACCCTGCGATAAAGGGAGGCTAATTACCTCAGGCACATCATAAGGGTGTTTTTCAAGCACGAACGCCTCGAGTTGCTTGTAGCGGCTCGCAGTGGTCTTAACAATGACCATCACCTCATTCTCGACTTTGACCTCACCTTTCCATTGGTAGATTGACTCAACTTCAGGGATGATGTTGACACAAGCCGCCAGTTGCTTTTCTATCAGCCCTGTGCCAATCTGACGCGCACTCTCCCTATTCGGGAAATTGATATACACTAAAATAACTTCCATTCTCACACTATAGATGAAAGACGGCTTCCTAGACAAGCTCATCACGCGCTTAGATAGATTTTCTCCCAGTGAGGTACAAAATCTGGTGAGTCGTCTGGTCCGCGATAAAGGATTTTTAGAGAACGTTTTTGAAGCGCTCAAAGAAGGTTTACTCATTCTTTCGCCCGAGGGAATCATCACATTCGCTAACCAATCGGTGCTCAATTTCTTTGGAATTGAGCACCAAAAATGTATTGGGCAGCACATCAATACAGCCATCCGCGGTTTCGATTGGAACTCTGTCGCTAGACCAGACAGTGTCACAAATAGAGATCTAGAAGTATTTTACCCAGAACAACTCACGCTCAATTTTTACATATCACCCATAAAAAGTCACATCGTAGAAAATGACGAGCATTTAGGGTATGTCATGCTCGTTAGGGATGTCACGAAATCCAAGCAAGAGGCAGCAGAATTCCTCGAGAGCGAAAAGCTCAACGCGCTCACTTTACTCGCCGCTGGTGTCGCTCATGAAATCGGAAACCCACTCAACTCTCTGGACATTCACCTGCAGCTCATGCAGCGCAAATTACGCAAACTCCCGAAAGGTGATAAAAATGAGTTAGGAGCACTTCTCTCTACCGCCCAAGGAGAAATCAAGAGACTCGACTCTATCCTCAAGCAATTCCTCCACGCTGTACGGCCCACCTCCCCCGTTAGAGAAAAACGTCAACTCCATGACATTTTAAAAACCACGCTAAGCACACTAGAGGCAGAACTACAAAGTAGGCATGCTCAAATAACTCTAGACTTAGCGGGAAGTTTACCTCTCCTCGATCTAGATGCTGACCAAATCCAACAAGCCCTCTACAATCTCATTCGCAATGCAGCCCAAGCTTTACCCGCGTCGGGAGGAAACCTCTGGATCAACACCGATACATCAGACTACGAAGTCACCCTAAGCATCCGCGACAACGGCTCAGGAATCTCACCAGAGCATATGGGATCTCTCTACGAACCCTACAAAACCACCAAGAGCTCTGGGACCGGACTCGGACTCATTGTGGTCAGGCGCATCATTCGTGAACACGGAGGTGAAATAGAAGTACAAAGTGAGCTTGATGAAGGCACTACAATCAAGCTTCACTTCCCACGAGAGGAGCGCCATCTACGCCTCCTACCAGACAATCAATCGGAAATTATCGATCTAGAACATTGATCACCTACCCTATGGACGCCACTATCCTCATCGTCGACGACGAAAAATCTACCCGAGACGGCCTCCGCATGGCTCTCGAAGATGAATTCGACTGCTACGTAGCCTCAGATATCAGAGAGGCTACAAATATTCTCAACTCAGAGAAAATAGACCTCGTCCTCACAGATCTACGCATGGGTGGAGACAGTGGGATGGATCTTCTAGATAACATACTGAAGCTTCCACATGCTCCCATAGCCATCATGATGACCGCCTATGGGTCAGTCGATACAGCGGTCGAAGCGATGCGCCGGGGAGCTTGGCATTTTGTCACCAAACCCCTCAATATTGATGAGGTGGAATTCATGATCAAACGCGCATTGCGTAGCAGATCACTTGAGTCGAATAACCAAAAACTAGAGACTGAAAACCAAGAGCTTCGTAAAAAGGTTGGTAAACAACCGCACGGGCTAGAGCCGCTCATAGGCAACTCACCAGCAATGGCGCAAATCCATGCGATGATCACACAGATCTCACCCACGAAAGCCACCGTCCTCATCGAAGGCGAATCTGGAACGGGAAAAGAGGTGGTAGCCAATGCCATCCATTCACTCAGCGGCCGCGCCAAAGACAAAATAATTACGGTCAACTGCGCAGCCCTCTCTCCTCAACTACTAGAAAGCGAACTTTTTGGCCACGAGAAAGGCGCATTCACCGGTGCCAGCCAAAGACGCATTGGTCGCTTCGAGCAAGCTGATGGTGGAACACTTTTTCTGGATGAAATCGGGGAAGTTGATCAAGCAACACAGGTCAAACTACTACGAGTCCTCTCCGAGCGCACTATCGAGCGCGTCGGATCTAACTCGACCATCAACATAGATGTAAGAGTCATTACTGCCACTAACAAAAATCTTGCGAGAATGGTCGCAAAAGGAGACTTCCGCGAAGATCTTTTTTTTAGGCTCAATGTAGTCAAGATGGTGCTCCCCCCCTTAAGGAACCGCAAAGAAGACATCATCCTTCTAGCAAATGTATTCCTCAAAGAGTTTAATCAAGAGAACAACAAACAAGTGAGCTCCATCTCGATTGAGGCCTCTAGACAAATTCAACACTATAACTGGCCAGGCAACGTCCGCGAACTGCGCACCGCCATTGAGCATGGAGTCGTCATGAGTAATGGCACGAGCATCGAATCTATCCATCTCCCTTTCAACATTCAATCCGGCGCCCATCTTATTCCGCCGTCCTCAGATGACTCAAATACCGACAGCCAGCAAAACGCACTCCCCGAGCTTCAGACATCCCCGCTCAGCTTCAATCTGCACACCCTTGAGTCAGAAATGATTCAGCAAGCATTGAAACACACAAATAATAATCGCACTGCTGCAGCTGAACTGCTAGGTATCAGCCGTCGCACACTTCAGCGCAAACTCAAAGAACTCGACATCTAACCCCAATCGATGAACGCAAAATCAGCATTCGACTCCGGCAACTTCTTCCGCCGCGCCATTTTCGCAGCCCTCCTCATCGGCCTTTTTATACTTCACACAGTATTCAGCTTTGACGGACTCACCAGCAGGACAGGCATCGATCAGGCTCAGGTTGGACGTGAAGTAGCCAGAGGGAATGGACTTACCACGAAGTTCATTCGTCCCATCACTCTTCAGCAAATGATCGAAAATGAAAAGGAAATCAACCTCCTGCATATTCCTGAAACCTATCACTCTCCACTTAATATTCTTGTTTACGCCGGCGTTCTAAAAATGGTCGGTGCCGATGATTTTGAAAACTACAAGATGGAGGTAAATGATAAGCTCTATAAATTAGACCGAATCATCGCTATCACCTGTGCCACTTTTTTCTTAATTGCTATAGGTCTCAACTACCTCCTTATTTCGCGCATATTTGATGCGAAGATAGCCTCCATTGTAGCGCTCATCATGGTATTCTCCGACTATATGTGGAAAATCACCCAGACTGGTCTACCGCAGATGCTGATGCTCACGCTGTTCTCCGCAGCGTGCTACCTAGCGTGGCGCGCCGTGGAAGCCCAGGAGGCTGAACGCAAACCGCTCGTTCCAGCTCTACTCTCAGGATTCTTTTTCGGCCTACTTGCTCTCTCTCACTGGATGACCTTGTGGATTTTCATCGGCTACTTCATCTTCGCTTGCTTCTACTTCCGCCCACGCGGAGTGATCGCTATTGGGTTAGCTCTCATCATGCTCTTCTTCATTGCTGGCCCCATCATTTTCTATTGGACTCAAACGGGTGACGCTAAGGGAACAGCCTTCCATGCCATTCACGCCGGAGGGGCAGATAATGCCATGCGCCAGTTTGACGGAACTTTCAACGTCAAGGGCATCCTTGCTAGAACTGCACAATCAACACTCTTGCAGATCTCCAATGTTCACAACTACCTGGGTGGACTCATACTCGCTCCAGCATTCTTCCTTTGCTTAGCTCACCCGTTCAAGCGCTCCAGCATCGCTATTTTCCGATGGAACATACTCATTATGTGGATTTTCGCCTCGATAGGCATGGGTATCTATGGACTTACTAAGAGCCAGCTCGACCCAAACCAACTCCACCTCTTATTTGCCCCACTCATGTGTGGCTACGGAATTGCTCTCATTAGTATTATTTGGTCGCACTGCCCATTAAGCCAACAAGCGGGCTTCCTCGGCAACCTACATATTGCCGTTATTCTCTTGATAACAGCCGCACCACTCATACTGCACATCAAGCAATTGAGTGACAATAAGCGTCCCAGCACCAGCATAAACGGAGTGGACATGTACAGTCTCAACGGGCCATTACACAAGGTCACAGATAACGAGGACATCATCATTTCCGACCAACCATGGGCTGTGGCTTGGTATGCTGATAGACACGCAATCTGGCTACCTCAGTCCTACGATGACTTCTCTAAGATTGAAGCCATTGCAGAGGGAGGCAATCCTATCGCAGGACTACACATTTCCAGCATGAGCTACCGCGGCGAGGATATCCAGACATCGCTCTACAAGAACCGTGACCTCGCAGCATTGGCCTATATCCCATGGATTACTTACTTCACACGCAACGAAAGCGCGTCCATTATGAGTAAAAATGCAAGTATAGCTCCATTGATTGACCCACAAATCGGAAGATACCCGCACAAAGCTTCACTCTCCGGACTTTTCGAACCATCCACCTACTACTCTCGCACTAAAATACGTGTGAGAAACTAAGCAAACTTCACCTCTTTTCATCATGCCAAAGAAATCAACGCCATCATTCGAGGAAGCCATGGAAGAACTCGACAGCCTCGTCAACCAAATGGAATCAGACCAACTCCCTCTCGAAGAACTGATTAGCCACTACGAGCGTGGTGCCAAGCTACTCTCTGAATGTGAAACAACTCTCACATCAGCAAAAAAGCGACTTGAAACTATCAAAAATGGTGGCACCAAAGGGTCCACTAAAACGGCCTCAAAACCATCCAACAACACCCCATCATCATCAGATGACGATGAAATCAGACTCTTCTAAATCACCAGAACCGCTTCCGCGCCTACTCTCTACGATCCAATCTCCAGTAGACCTCAAGAAACTCCATAGATCAGATCTTCCCGAGCTAGCTCAGGAAATCCGTGATGTTCTGATTTCTAGGCTTTCAGTTACTGGCGGTCACCTCGGACCGAACTTAGGTGTAGTAGAGCTCTCAATCGCGCTTCACTACGTCTTCGACTCTCCGACGGACAAATTCACCTTTGATGTTTCCCACCAGGGATACGTCCACAAGATGCTCACGGGGCGCGCTAGCGAGATTCACACCATCCGCACTCACGATGGACTCAATGGTTACCTGCTACGTACCGAATCCGAGCACGATTGCTATGGAGCGGGACATGCAGGCACAGCCGTATCCGCAGCGCTTGGAATGGCATCTGCACGCGATCTAGCGGGTAAAGATTTCGACGTGGTCGCCGTCGCAGGCGATGCAGCCTTCACCTGTGGAATCACGCTTGAAGCCCTTAACAATATTACAGACACGACCAAGAAGTTTATCGTTGTACTCAATGACAATGAATGGTCGATCGACAAGAATGTTGGAGCCCTAGCTAGACACTTCAATGGTCTCCAAACAAGTGCCACCTACTCATCTGTTCGCAGTAAAACCGCTGACATCGTAGAGAAATTTGGAGGCATGGGTGCGCGCAAGCTCGCCCACAAGCTTGAGCAAGGAGCTAAGAACTTACTCGCACCCAGTGTCCTGTTCGAAAAATTTGGCATTCGCTACTTCGGCCCAATCGATGGTCACAATATCGGGATATTGGTCGACACTTTCGAATATTTGCGCGATCAAGATGAGCCCGTCGTACTTCATATCATCACAGAAAAAGGACGTGGCTACACTCCAGCACTCGACAACCCTGGGAAATTTCATGGGCTTGGTGCCTATAAGATTGAAGATGGTTCGACTGCTGCGGCTAGCCTCCCAACATTCTCAGAAATTTTCGGACGCAAGCTCACAAACTTCGCAAAAAAGGATCCTAAAATCACCGCTATCACCGCAGCAATGCCTGGTGGCACAAAGTTAGACATCTTCAAGGATGAGCTCAACGAGCGCTATTTCGATGTAGGTATCGCGGAAGAACACGCAGCCCTCTTTGCCTGCGGCCAGGCTTGTGAGTCATTTCGCCCATTCCTTACGATATACTCTACATTCATGCAGCGCGCCTACGATATGATCATTCATGACATGGCGCTGCAGTCACTTCCAGTAAGGCTCTGCATGGATCGCGCTGGCCTTTCTGGTGACGACGGCCCTACTCACCACGGACTTTTTGACATCGGCTACCTTCGTGTCGTCCCCGGCATCATCCACATGCAGCCAAAAGATGAAGACGAATTCGTCGACATGCTTTGGACAATGGCAAATTATGACGATGGCCCGACAGCTATCCGCTACCCACGTGGTGCGGGTGTTGGAGCTAAAGTAAAGGACGAGCCAGCGCTCCTCACTATCGGTGAAGCGGAGCTTATACAAGAAGGCACTGACGTCTGTCTTATCGGGCTTGGTCATCTCTTCGAGTTGGCTGTAGAGGCCAAAGATAAACTTGAAGCCCAAGGGTATTCTGTCTGCCTCATCAATCCACGTTGGATCAAACCTCTTGATGCAAAGCTAATCACTGAAAAGGCAGCACAATGTAAAGTTGTATGCACCTTTGAGGATCACGTTCTGCCTAACGGGTTCGGAGCGAGTATCATTGAACTTCTTAGCGATGCCGACATCCCAACAAAGGTCGAGCGCATCGGCTGGCCCGACGCATTTGTCGAACACGGCAAAGTAGATATCCTCAGGGAAATTCACGGTATCACAGCCGAAAATGCCATCCAACTCGTGAGCAAACATCTCGGGTAAATCGTACGAAAATTGTAACCCATCAAAAGGCGCAGACTTCTGCGTCTTTTTTTGTTTTTCACGGCCACGTAAAATATCCGACCTCCCGACTACTTTTCCATTGGCATTTCAGAGTTCACCAGTAATCTCACTTTGTGAGTTATCAGGTATTCGCGCGAAAATATCGCCCAAAGACATTCAATGACGTATTAGGTCAAGACCATGTCATCCAAACCCTCCGCAACGCTATTGAACAAGATCGCCTTGCGCACGCCTATTTGTTTGTTGGTCCTAGGGGGACAGGCAAGACAACCACTGCACGCATTTTAGCGAAAGCGCTCAATTGCCCAGACGGCCCCGATGCTAACTTCGACCCTGATTGCGAGATCTGTAAAGAGATTGCCGATGGCACATCACTAGACGTCATCGAAATCGATGGAGCTTCCAACAACGGCGTGGATCACATCCGTGACTTGCGTGAAAACGTGCAATACGCACCCACTCAAGGTAAGTTTAAAATTTACTACATTGATGAGGTTCACATGCTTTCCACCTCAGCATTCAATGCACTACTCAAGACACTCGAGGAACCACCTGCACATGTAAAGTTCATCTTCGCCACCACTGAGCCAAACAAGATTCTCCCTACTATCATTTCACGTTGTCAGCGCTTTGACCTGCGGCCTATCAACACCCAGACCATAGCCGATCAACTCACCTTCATTGCGAACAACGAGAAAGTCACATTGGACCCCGCTGCAGCTTGGGCGGTAGCCAAAGGAGCAGATGGAGGCATGCGTGACGCCCAGTCGATGCTGGACCAGCTTGTCGCATTCTGTGGCAGTAAAATCACAGAAAAAGATGTACTCAGCGTCTTCGGATACACATCCAGAGAAACTGTCGCGTCACTCACCCAGAGCATTTTAGCTAAAAATGCCTCATCAGCGCTCACTCTTCTCAATGAACAAGCCAGCGATGGCAAAGAGCTCAGCCGACTGCTTGAAGACACTATCGGTTGCTTGCGCGCCCTCCTCGTCGCGAAAATTGACCCCAATGCCAACAACGACGGCATCCCGCAGGATTTGTGGGATGCACTCATGGATGCCAGCAAGCCCGTATCGACGGACCGCTTGCTCAATCTCGTTGAGATCTTCGCCGACACAGAAGCTCGGATGAAATGGGCTAGTAACAAGAAACTCCATTTTGAAATTGGCATCATCAAAGCGATCCAATCACTCAATGACGCGCGTATCAGCGATGTCATTTCAGCTCTAGCGGGCGCCGGAACACTCGACAGCGCACAGCTCGAAGCCATTGAACCCGCAAAGCCCCCAGCCCCAGCCACTCCAGCAGTTAAGGTTCAGCCAGCTCCAGAGACAGAAGCCCCCACCCCTCAGCCAGCAGCTAGCCCAACTCAGCAAAAAGTAGTTGAGACACCAGCACCTGAGCCAGTCATCGAGGCTTCAGCAGTAGTTGTAACTCCATCAGAGCCGACTCCGGAGCCAGCCCAGCAAGCCCCCCCTGCCCCGCAAGAGGAATTCACACCAGAGCCGCTGAAGAAGCGCTCAGCTAATGAGACTATCAGTGGACTAGATGCATTCATAGAGTCCGCCCCAGAAGTCTCAGAAGCACCACCAATGCTTCAGCCAGACTCTGCCGACTCACCTAAGCCAAAACCCGCAGCTAAAGCAGAAGCCGAAGAACCAAAGGTAGCGAAAATCGACGATAACGAATTCTACAAAGACCCACTTATCAAAAAGGCCTTGGTAATCTTCGAGGCCACCCTCAAGACCGCCTAATTATTCATCAACTGGCTCCCCAGAGCCACACTCAACCATTCACAAATAACGATTAACCAATAACGATTAACCAATAACTAAAAAAAATGGACATCAACAAACTCATGAAGCAAGCCCAGCAAATGCAAGCTGGCATGCAGAAAGCTCAAGAAGAGCTCGCAACACAAACCGTCGAAGCATCCGTCGGCGGCGGCAAAGTCGTCGTCGTAGCCACCGGCGCAGGCGATGTCCAAGACATCAAGATCGATCCCTCAATCATCGACCCAGACGACGCCGAATTCCTCCAAGAACTCGTCCTCAAAGGTGTCCAAGAAGCCATCACCAAAGGCAAAGATATGGCCAGCGGCGAGATGTCCAAACTCACCGGCGGAATGAACATCCCCGGCTTGAGCTAAGCGCCTAACAAATTCACAACTTAATTTTCCCAAAGGCACTCGACTACTAGTTGAGTGCCTTTTTGTGTCAACCCTCTTAACAACTCCCATCTCCTCACTTCGTGAATAAGAAAGACCTCAGCGAGACCGACATCCGCACCAAATTTATCACCCCAGCGGTCAAAGCTGCCGGTTGGGTTCCACCACTCGGCTAGTGCCGACTAGACGCCTTGAGGCATTAGACTCAGAGCCATTGCTCTTGCTTGCTCACCGTCACCACCACCAAGCATCCGCACCAATTCATCGATGCGTTGCTCACCTTCAACTTGACGCAGTGTGGAACGTGTCCTGCCGTCTTCGACTAATTTATCGACCACAAAATGCTCCGCGGCAACTGCTGCAACTTGTGGGAAGTGGGTGATGGAAATTACTTGGTGCTTCTCGCCTAACACAGCCATCTTCTCACCCACTGCGCGGGCAATCTCACCGCCAACATTGGCATCGATTTCATCGAATACCATAAGCGGTGTGGCGTCTTGATCTGCTAGCGCACTCTTCACGGCTAGCATCACGCGTGAAATTTCACCACTTGATGCGACTTGGCGCAGTGGCTTGAGCGGTTCACCAGGATTAGGACCAAACTGAAAATCAACCGACTCTAGCCCACTTGTGCTCGGTGTTTCATTTTGCAGCACAGCCACCTCGAATGATGCCTGTTTGAACCCCAACTCCTTGATGTGTTTAGAAATTTCTTTCGCCAGGCGTGGTGCTGACTTTTTGCGCTTGGTGCTGAGTTTAAGCCCAGCTGATTCTAACTTCGCTTTGAGTTTCTCAGCCTCGGCTCGGAGTTGCTCGATCAATCCCCCACGGTTTTCAATGGCGCTAAGGCGCTCGCTCGCTCGTGCATGGTGAGAGCAAACATCCTCTAGGCTTGGTCCGTACTTACGCTTCAAGGTTTCAAATGTATTAATTCGTCCTTCTAGGGCAGAAGCCTCGGCTGGATCAATCTCTAAGCTCTCAGTGTAGTCCGCCATGCTTCGCTCTAGTTCTTGGAGCTCTACCAAGGCTGAATCTAGACCACCCAACAACTCTAGAGTTGCAGGGTCTAGGCGTTCTAACTCGCGCGCAAGTCGCTGGACCTCGCAGAGGCGCTCATTGACTTCGCGCCCCAAAATACCAGCAATTTGGCCACTTCCCTCGACTAGCCTAGAGCTGTTCGATGCCCGCTTATAGCGCTCTTCTATCTCAGACTCTTCCTCGGGACGAATGTCAGCCACATCAATTTCTTCGACCTGAAATCTTAGTAAATCTATTTCTTGCTCGTTTGCCTGTTCGCTCTTTTGCAGGCTCTCTAATTCGGTAAGCTTGTTTCTCCATTGAGAATAGATCGAACGATAAGCCTCACGATCCTTTTGCGCGACAGCGTAGGCGTCGAGCATGGAAAGCTGACGCTCTACTGAAAGTAATGATTGGTGGTCATGTGGGCCATGAAGATCAACCAAATGGTCACCCAAATTTTTAAGAACCGACAATGTTGCGGGTGAGTTATTGACGAATTGCTTGTTAGAGCTTTGACCTATCACTCTTCGGATCAGCAATTGCTCGCCATCGCAGGGCTCCACGCCGGCATCTTCTAACAGACGATTCACTTCCTCTAGCTCATCTAGCTCGAACACAGCTTCCACGGTGCATGAGACTTCACCCGTACGGATCATTCCTTTCACAGCGCGCTCGCCTAAAACCAATTTCAAAGCCCCCACTATCACCGACTTTCCAGCCCCAGTTTCACCAGTCACACCGATGAGTCCTTTACCGAGTTGCCAAGTGAGCTGATCAACCAAAGCCAAATTTTTGATGAAAATATGAGTAAGCATGCGTTCTATGTAAGATCTACGTGAGTATGCAAGCCCCGCTGCACATAGCAACTGCACATCTCTGAGAAATCACTCTTTTCAATTGGTACTACACACCTCTATGCTCAGAGCATATTGAAAACGACTCTCACTTTCCTCGGCACATCTACCTCGGTCGGCATTCCCGTCATCGGCTGTGATTGCGCCAGCTGCAGCTCAGACGACCCCAAAAATGATCGCATGCGTTCATCGGTACACATTCAGACTGCCACGCATTCTATCCTGGTAGACTCGGGGCCAGATCTCCGCCAGCAAGCGCTACGTCACAACTTGCGCAAAGTGGATGCAGTGCTCTACACCCATTGCCATCTCGATCACACCGCAGGGTTTGATGAACTGCGCGCGTTTTGCTGGAGACGCGACTCGCCACTGCCATTGTATTCTAGTCTAAGCTGCCTAGACGAACTTTCCAGAGTCTACGCATGGGCCTTTTCTCCTGAAAACATCTACAAAGGTTACATCAAACCTGCCGTCCATCCAGTAGCTGCGCCATTCATGTTAGGTGAAACTAAGGTCACGCCCCTACCCGTCCAGCACGGCTCGGTCGAGACCATCGGGTTTCGTTTCGATCAAGCAGGGCAGCCCAGTATCGGCTACATTCCTGATGCTAAATCGATTCCTGAGACCACCCTAGATCTGCTCGACGGGCTCGACCACTTCATCATAGATGCCCTCCGACCAAGCCCTCACCCCACTCACCTTTCACTTCCAGAAGCGATCGAAATCGCTCAGGCGGTCGGAGCGAAACAAACCTGGCTCACACATATTTCGCATGAAACCGATTATTTGTTAGAAGAATCAAAATTACCTCCTAATATAAGATTTGCTCACGACACTCTGACCCTTTCCTAAGCCTTTATACCCATTATGCCACCGCGAATATTCCTATTGCTCGTTGCCTTTAGTTCCATACTACAGGCAAAGCCCAGCATCGATCCGACTTCCGTCGTAATCCTCTATAACACCAACAACCCTGAATCTTCAAAGCTGGCATTTTACTATGCTAAACAACGCTTTATCCCGCATGAAAACATCGTTGGACTAGACACGCCAAACAAGGGGCACATTTCACGCGCCGAGTACATCTCTACTATTCAAGATCCTCTACGCAGACACTTCCAGACAAACAGATGGTGGCAGTTAGGCAAAACCAAAGACGGCTTCACGCTTCCTGTAGGAAACAAGAAACGACTACTCGTCTGCATGTACGGCATGCCATATGGAATTCGTAACCAAGCAATTCCAAAGGAGCAATCGGAGAAGATGCACATCACCCAGCGAGCAAACTCCGCAGCGGTCGACTCAGAGCTCGCGGTATTTGGTGTCCAAGGTCTGCCTATTCAAGGTCCACTACCTAATAAGTACTTCAAGAAAAATTCTGAGTTCAGCACACTCAGAGAACTCGTCCCTTACTTCATGGTTGGCCGTATCGACGGGCCTGACTTTGCAACCTCTAAGCGCTTGATCGATGATGCCGTTGCCACTGAAAAACAAGGGCTTTGGGGAATGAGTTATCTCGATCTAGCCTTAAAGGGTGGAGCCTACAAGGTCGGTGACGACTGGATCAAAAAAATCGACGAACTTAACTGGCAAAAAGGCATCCCCACGACCATCGACAAGAACAAACAAACATACCTCACCAATTACCCAATGCGGGATGTCAGCCTTTATTACGGTTGGTACACTGGTGCTGTCAATGGGCCGTTCCTCAATCCTGATTTCAAATTCAAACGCGGCGCCGTAGCCATTCACCTACATTCATTTAGCGCGAATGATCTGCGTAATAAAAAAGCAAAATGGGTGGGTCCGATTCTCAGCAAAGGCGCCGCTGCCACGGTAGGAAATGTCTACGAGCCCTACCTACAGATGACCCATCACTTCGATATTCTCCACGATCGATTGGTCGAAGGATTCACTTTCATCGAAGCAGCTACCATGTCTATTCCTGTACTTTCTTGGCAAAATTTGGCGATTGGTGATCCACTCTATCAGCCATTCAAGCGACTCGATGGCTCAGGCGTGATAGAAGACCAAGACAAGCTCTATCGCTCAGTCAACCTCGCCTTTAGAGCATGGAAGTTCGATTCAGATCGCATCACTCAGAAACTCACCACAGCTGCCATCCAAAAAAGTGATGCGAGCTATTATGAAATCCTAGGCCTTTGGCAACTCCATCGTGATGACATCAAAGAAGCAACGAGCCAGTTTTATTCAGCGATGAATAAATACAAAAATAGCAGCGATAAGGTGCGGATCGCCCTTCACCTCGCTAACCTCTACCGGGCTGAGAAGAAAAAGAACCTCGCTATTGGAATCCTCCAAGAAGCTCTGATAGGCCGAGAGAATCACCCATCAGGCAAGCCGATTATAGCAATGCTCAACATTCTCAATCCACCACCACCACCACCAGCAGAGCCTAGAAAAAAGCAAACCTCTAAGAAGTAAAGACTCACATGCTTAGTTACTCCCAACTATTACAAGACGTATATGGAAACCGTCTAGCCGAAGACCCACCACTCGACCTTCCGGACGAAATGGCTCTGCAGGCGATCTGGTTCAATGGACTCTTTGGTCGCACATTTACCACCACAGATGGCAGATCTGTTGTAGTCCGGCAATTTGG
The DNA here is from genome assembly GCF_002954445.1 of Rubritalea profundi. Classification (GTDB taxonomy): domain Bacteria; phylum Verrucomicrobiota; class Verrucomicrobiia; order Verrucomicrobiales; family Akkermansiaceae; genus Rubritalea; species Rubritalea profundi. The sequence goes on along the minus strand of NZ_MQWA01000001.1, from coordinate 3,739,413 downwards.
TTTTTGGAACCGCACCGCCGGCCCAGACTTCCTACACTCAGCCGTCGAAATCGATGGAGAAACCCACTCCGGCCCGCTTGAGCTAGACACCAATGCTAGCGACTGGGAAACTCACGGACACGATATAAATCCTGCATTCAATGACGTCATTCTTCATGTCATTTTCCGTGACGCAGACGCGCGCCATTTTACTCGATCTGAAAATCACACAGACATTCCTAAAGTCGTCATCCCGGATGCACTGGTAAAGGAAGCGCTACAGCAGGCTAGGCACACCTCCGCCACCGCCAGTATTGGTAGGTGCTACAAACCCTTAGAACACATGTCGGCTGGCGCTGTTGAGCAAGTCATGCTCGCCGCAGCAAAGCATCGTTGCGCACTCAAGGCGAAACGCCACCAACTGGTGCGTGAAGCCCACGGAAAAGATCAGGCACTCTGGATAGCCCTCGCCGAGACTCTAGGCTACCGACCAAACAAGCAAGCGATGAGCCAGCTCGCGCAACGCATGCCTATCCACTACTTGCGTCAGCACACAGAGCTCGCCTACCCACTACTTTTTGGCATTGCTGGCTTTCTCCATCCAGACATCCATGAGCAAGCACCACTTGACTCACAGCAATGGCTAGAGGACCTCTGGAAAACCTGGTGGAAACACCGCGGCGAACACGAACTCAGCGACGAGAGGTCGATCCAATGGACTCGCACGGGAATTCGTCCGATCAATCACCCGCAGCGCCGCCTCGCCGCACTGGGATACATCGCCCAGCACTGGCCAAGTTTCCGTAAACTATCTAGCCAAACGGATAGCCTCATCAACTGGTTAGAGAGGCTCCATGATCCATTTTGGAGCCACCACTACACGCTGACATCAAAACGCAGCGAAAAGCAGCTTGCGCTGATGGGTAAGGACAGAATCCGTGATTTACTAATCAACCACCTGCTCCCGCTACGGATTATTCAAAATGACGCGACAGCATGGAACCACTACCTTCAGCTTCCAGCACCCGCGATCAGCGAGTCGATCAACCGCGTCAGCACCCGACTATTCGGGCAGCGACACGATAAAAAAGACTTCTTCAAAAAGGCCTGGCAACACCAAGCCCTACTCCAGATCTACCAAGACTTCTGCCTAGAAGACACCAGTGACTGCGACGTATGCCCGTTCCCTGAGCAACTGAAACAACTTTCCGTCTAGCAGCCACTTTAAGCTACACTGAATAGTTAGCCATCCAGCCCATTACTCAGCCTCTAACTTGGCGGCATTTTTCTGCTGCTTCTTCCTTAGGATTTCATTGATAGCGTAACCAAGGGCGATGAAAATGACCACAGCCTCGAGGCAGTAGAACGCCCAGATAGCCTTTAGCCCGTCACCAGCAGTGAATCCGTAATTGTGCAGTCCAATGCTGAGGAAGTTCACGTGCCACCACGAGAAGGTTACTAGAATAGATCCGGCAACTGCGCAGATATGGATTCCCCATTCACGTAGATAACCAGCCATGCGAGCGTGGAGAATAATCAAGGTCCAGAGCACAATGATAAGCGCTCCATTTTCCTTCGGGTCCCAGCCCCAGAAGCGGCCCCAGGAATCGTTAGCCCAGACACCACCAAGGATGGTTCCTACCAAACTAAAGAAGAGCGTGAAACAAACTCCACCATAAACGATACGGGTCATGAAGCGGCGGAACGATTTATCACCTTCATCAATATTGAATACTCGCGCAAAAATATAGATATGCGCCAATCCGGCGGTGAGTAGGCCACCAGCGTAGCCAATAGTTATCGTAATAACATGCGTCGCTAACCAGAAGTTAGAGCGTAACACAGCAATCAAAGGGTTCATCGGATCCACCCCTTTGGACTGCTCGTACCACATTGCTAGAAACATCCCAATCGATGCTAGGAAAAATGCCAGACCTAGACAGACACCACGCTTGGTGACATACTCAATGAAACCTAACACCAAAATAACAATAGCTGTGATAAAGGGGATAGTATCGTAAAGATTTCCAACAGGTGGACGGTTCATTAGGATACTCCGGTGCGTGATTCCAGTGATCAGCAACAATGCTCCAATGACTAACAAGCCCCATGCTATGCGATTACAGCCACGTCCCCATCGAGTTGCTGGCGATATCCAACCGCAGGCGACAATAATGAAACCTAGGATGAAGGGAGTGATGGAATAGTAGAAGTAATCCATCTTGTAGTAAACCATCTCACTCTTCAGGCTCTTGCCTTCTCCACGCTCATCCATCTTGGTCTGGACCGTTGCTTTGTAGAGCTTCACAGCCTCTAGTAAACCTTGCTGACCATCTTTACCGTAGGCTAGTGCCAGTGTCTCCATCTCACGGAGGTACTGGAATTGATCCTGATCTGCAGGAACTTTGTTCTGCATGTACTGTGAGAGCCAGCCCTGACGCTTCGGCCACGATGCCTGCTCCGGGTCGCTCGGCGGGAAGAGAGCTATATCTGAATACACGGAATCTAAAACGCGCATGGAAATCATGTTCGCCACTTTATTTAGCCCATCCATTTGTTTGCCTTCTTGCTGAGCAGCGGCTGCTAGAAACTGGCTAAGTTGTGGCCATCTTTCTACCCAGGTGGAAAAAAGTCTTAACTCATCACTGAGGCTGCTACTCTTGTCAGCCATAGCCTCCTTCACTGGAGAAAAGTGCGAACTAATCGAGACATAACTCTGAATGTTACTTACCAGCCCTATGAATTGGTCTTCGATGGGCTCGCGCTCGTCTTTGGTTTTTTGAGCGATCTCATCACGCAGCTTATCCACCTGCTTTAGATGGCCCTGAATCTCGGCCATACTATAGCGGTCACGTCGCTTTTTGCCGTCGTGAGGCATCTCTATCATATCGAGCACAGCATCGTCCTCGACCTGAAAAACGGTCATCTTGGATGCTAATTCATCACGAAACATCAGGTCTAACACCCACTCGGTCGGCTTGATGCTCACCTTCTCACCGTTGCTCTCGAAGCGAACTTTGCGCTTACCATTGATAGCTAACAGCTCAAAGCCAGCCCAGGTCGACACTGGCTTGATGCGTCCGCCGTCTTGGATTGGCATGGAGCCAAACTCTTTGACTAGTTCTGGATCCCATTTTTCATAGCCATCCACCACATTGGCGGGGCCACTCACAGTGGAGTCTTTAGCTGTGTAGAGCAGCATCGAAGCCACCACTAACAGGACAAAGAGAAAACCTATCCAACGACCTAATTTACTACTGCTCATTTTTGCTCCTTGCTATGCTATTGGACACGAATCCGAAAAGTTTGATAATAAAATGCACGAAGAGTGCTACTCCACAGGTATAGATGGCATACTTTGGCCACTGATCTGATGGGTTTGTTTTGACTGTGAAACCTGACTCAACTTTGGGACCAGCGTCATTCCAGCTCGTTTGGTAAAAGGTGAGATCTTTATAGCGCAATGGCTTATTCATCTCTATTTTGAACTTCCGCTCAGCACTACCATTTTCATCAAGAACAGTAACATCGCTCTCGTAAATCATAGCCATCCCAGTGCCAGGATGCTTTTCGCCACGTGAGTCGTCTAGACGGACACGGAATGGGGTATTCCAAATCTCACCATGGAGGCGGAGCCCGTATATCTTATCCTCAATCGTCACTGTCAGATCATGCGAAATTCCCTCGAACAAGAGCAACTCATGCTGCTTGCCTGATGAGCGCTCTTTTAGCGTAATGATACAGGCTGAAAGGTTCGTTTCCTCAGCTCCCGTTGGTTCGGTCGGCATTGCATAATATCCATCCACCACATGCACCCCCTCAGGCGCATTTCCCTGCACTGGGAAGAGTTCATTGTGGATATGGTACTCGCTCACCGTCGCGTCGAATGGGAAATTTGGTAGAAGAAATTCTCGTTGGCGCGTTGGTTTCCCTCTCACCCCAGCTAACAGCTCCGAGCTAATCACCAGCGGCTCTTGCTTTTGCCCTTCCTTGACCTCTGCAATCTCGATCGACAGCTCGGTCAAGCTGAACGCGGAGTCACCAGTTTCACCCACAGCTAAGAGCATATACGCTTCTCGTGATTGATGGTAAGTCATTGCTCCGCCAATCATCAACATCAGCATACTGAAGTGTGAAACGAGTATCGGAGCATGCTTCCAACCCTTGCGCATACGCATCAAACCGCCAAATAGAAGGTTCAGCGTGAAAATCGCACAAACCCAGTAACCACCGGGAAGATAAATTGGCAAATCATTGCCATACAGTGTTGGGCGCACATAGTAGGCACCGAAGCTAAAGTACTTTTCTAAGGTCCAGTAAAGTCCACCTGGGCCAGTCTGCTCGAGAGTCGAGAGCCATGTCAGAATAAGCAATAAAACCATACAGACGATGGCGACCTGAAATCCACCAATCAAGGCGAAGATCTTTGTAATAGGATTGGTTGGTTTCTTACTCATCATTTACTTCCATTGAATGCTTTTAGAAAAGGCGATGAAATTCTCGCGCTGCGCCTGAACTTCCTCTTTCTTTCCGATCATCTTCACCGTGATCAAATTTCCACGAGTCTCTACCAACAACCCGAGCAAACCCGCATCCTCTATAGTGACACCACGCATACCAGCAAATGTGCCTTCCGCTTCTAAAATAACGGCTTTTGAGCCCATTACATCGAGCTTCTCCAGTTCAGAAACGACAACCTCCCGCGTGTCACCAAACTGCTTGAGCCAGCGTTCGGCATTACTCTTGATATCGCCGGATCCTATTGAAATATAGACCTCGCCGATTTCGTTAAATTTACAATTATAGTCACGAAACCTAGTGCTGGGAACCCTCCGCCAATTTTTAGGCATAGCCACCGCGAGATTGCTCTCGTCATCGTAACTAGTGAGTTTGCGGGTCTCTGAGACCTCTACAGGATTAGTATTCTCATCACAGCTGGTGAGAGCGATCATTGGGACGAGCCCCAGGGCTAACTTGCGTAAGTTCATGACTGTTGTGGCGATAGCGTTGTGCACTTTAAGATGCAAGGGTAATCGACACTTTGCCATGTGCCGATTCTTACTATTCGTGGATTGCTTTTCCCCTGCTCTGCCCCACACTACGTGGCGTGGAGCCTATTACTTTCTATAATCGTTATACCGATAGCACCGAAACCGAACAAGTCTACGGAGAATCTTTCCTAAAATGGGCCTACGGCAACCCGCTCGGCAAAATCGCCCTCCACGCTTTCGTCAAGCGTCCCTTCTTTTCAGCGTGGTACGGCCGACGCATGGACCATCCGAAAACTAAAGAGAAAGTAGCTCCATTCATCGATGACTACCAAATGAACGTAGACGACTTTCTAGACACACCAGAAAGCTACCCTCACTTCAACGCATTTTTCTACCGCAAGCTCAAGCCCAGCGCCCGCCCGATCGCTGACACCGATCTCGTCTTCCCAGCCGATGGTCGCCATCTAGGATTTGAAAATGCCGAGGACATCGCTGGAGCTTTCATCAAAGGCCAGAAATGGGACCTCCGGGCGCTGATCGACGACGACGCACTCTACCAACAATTCAAAGGCGGCAGCCTGGTGCTCTCGCGCCTCTGCCCGGTCGACTACCACCGTTTCCATTTCCCCTGCGTAGGCACCCCCGGTGAAACCCGTGTGATCAACGGCCCACTCTTCTCAGTCTCCCCCATCGCACTGCGCCAAAACCTCAGCTACATGTGGGAAAATAAACGCACCTGCACAGTCCTCGACACCCCCGATCTCGGCAAAGTCCTCATTCTAGAAATTGGAGCCACCTGCGTAGGCTCTATCCTCCAGACCTACCAAGCGAATCAAGCGATCGCAAAAGGCGACGAGAAAGGCTACTTCGCCTTCGGTGGTTCCTCCACCATCACCATCTTCCAACCTGCCAAAGTCCAACTCTCCAGCGACCTACTAGAACACAGCGCCAACTGCCAAGAACTCTACGCACGCATGGGCGACACCATGGGCGACACCATGGGCGAAAAAAAATAGAACCACAGACACTCACCCTTAAAAAAACCTAACGCTTACTTTGGACGTCACGGCCAAACTAGTTTATACCCTAACCTATCATGACCGAAACTACTCACTCAGCTCTACAATACTGCCCGGATCTCTTCGCTTACCAGCGTCGATTCTCCCGCGAAATTACTGTTGGAAATCTTACATTTGGACGGAACAACCCGGTTCGCATCCAGTCGATGATTACCTCAGACACTCGCGATACGGTTAGCTGTGTGAAAGAAATTCTTGAGCTCGTTGAAGCCGGTTGCGAGCTCGTTCGCATCACTGCTCAGACGAGCAAGTACGCTGAGAATTTAGAGAACATCGTTCGTGAAGTCCGTGCTGCGGGTTGTAACGTGCCGTTCGTAGCCGACATCCATTTTAAACCAGATGCCGCGCTCGAAGCCGCCAAGTGGGTCGAGAAAATTCGCATCAACCCAGGCAACTACGTCGATAAAAAGAAATTTGAAATCCGCGAGTACTCGGACGATCAATACGAAGACGAACTCGTGCGTATCCGCGAGAAATTTACCCCGCTGGTCAAGCTTTGTAAGGAAAAGAACCGCGCCATGCGCATCGGCACCAACCACGGATCGCTGTCCGATCGCATCATGAATCGCTACGGCGACACCCCACTCGGGATGGTCGAGAGCGCTCTCGAGTTCGCACGCATCGCCCGTGACAACGACTACCACAACTTCCTTTTCTCGATGAAGGCCTCCAACCCGAAGGTCATGATCGAGGCCTACCGCCTGCTCGTCGCTCGCCTCTACGCTGAGGGATCTGACTGGAACTACCCGATCCACCTCGGTGTCACAGAAGCTGGTGATGGCGAAGATGGCCGGATCAAATCCGCCATCGGCATTGGTTCCCTTCTTGCAGACGGCGTGGGCGACACCATCCGCGTGTCACTCACCGAAGATGCAGTGAGAGAAATCCCTGTAGCCATGGCACTGGTCGACAATGTAGCCGACTCCCACCTCCCTCACGACCCACAGAACCAACAACAAGGGACACTGAGCTACGACCCATTTAGCTACAACCGCCGCAGCAGCAAAGAAGTCACGATCAATGGCCACAAGCTCGGAGCGGCAAACACTGTTCGCGTTTTCACCTCTCAGGAAAAATACGATGCTCTCTCACACAAGCTCGACAAACTGGGTGACTTCCAGCCAGAAATCGTCATCGAAAAATCCGGCGTCGTAGAAGTCGACCCCGAGGACAATGCCTCAATTGCTCAAATCAATGCCCAGTCAGTGCCACAGCTCGTCACGATCCGCGATGGACACCCGATGGCGGTGATTCACGCCTACCGCTTGCTGGCATGCAAGCTCGATGCCCACCACCCGATCTTGCTCAAGGACACCTTCCACCCATCCACAGATGAGAATAAGGCTTTCCAAGACATACTGCTAACCGCTGCTAGAAATTTAGGTTCCCTACTGTGCGATGGTATCGGCGATGCCATCATCATCCAGGGCGAACAAGCCCCCGGCCAATCGCTCCGACTATCCTACAACATCCTCCAAGCTGCAGGAACACGCATTTTCAAAACCGACTATGTCGCTTGCCCGAGTTGCGGACGCACGCTCTTCAACCTGCAAGAAACCACCCAGAAAATCCGCGAAGCCACTGGCCATCTCAAAGGTGTTCGCATCGCTGTGATGGGGTGCATCGTCAACGGCCCAGGTGAAATGGCTGACGCTGATTTCGGCTACGTCGGTGGTGCTCCGAACAAGATCAACCTCTACGTCAACAAGACCCCAGTGAAATTCAACATCCCCGAGGCTGAAGCCGTCGACCAACTCATCGATCTCATCAAAGAGCACGACAAATGGATCGATGCTCCAACTCTCGTTGCAGAAGTCTAAGTAATGAACTTACTCGCACTCAGCCAAGGGGAATTCGGTCACATCATCCTGCAAGATATTGCGCTCATCTGTGTGATTGCCGTCGTCCTTGCTGGCTTGATCCACGGCCGGCTGCGCAAGGCCTCGCCGAACCTACAGTGGAATCAGATAGGCAAGGTGAGTACCGTGGGACTGGGGCCAGCGGACATCGTGGGCTGCCTGTTAGTTACCCTACCCTTCTCTCTTTCATTAGTTTTGCCGTATCAAGACCCTAGCGGCACTGACCTTACCCCCATGATGCTAATCGCCAATTTTGCGATTATCTCCTTAATGGCTGGCATCGTATTAGTGATCTATCAACAGCGAGGCCTACTCCCAGACGCCCTCGGGCTACACCCAAGGCATCCTGTGCAAGTGATCACGTGGACTGTGGTTGCCTACATCGCCGTCTATATTCTCAGTATAGCTCTGTCATATCTAGGCATAGAAGAATGGTTAAGTGCTCGTCTTGGCGAACAACAGAACCAACAGATCGTCGACGAAATGATCGCTAGCCAGGAAAACCAAAAACTCCTTATCATGATACTCGGAGCCTGCGTCATTGCTCCCATTGCTGAAGAAATCGTATTCCGAGGCTACCTCTATCCTGTTATTAAGCGCTACACCGAGCCCGTTGTCGCCGCCATCTTTACAGGCGTTATTTTTGGAGCCATCCATGGCCAAATCTGGGCAGTCATCCCCCTCTCACTGTTCGGCATCCTACTCGCTATTCTTTATGAAAAAAGCGGTAGCATCTGGGCCTGCATCCTCTGCCATGGTCTGTTCAACACCATCAATGTCTTCTTCATGCTCACAATGGGTGACCAACTATGAAGCTCGGCGACAGCTCTGAAGACCAGCTCATTAGTCGTGTCACTCGCCGCCTAGTGCAGCAAGAGGATGTGCTCGTTGGACCTGGAGATGATTGCGCTGTAATCACCCTCCCAAGCGGCGATCTCCAACTGCTAAAGACGGACTGCGTAGTAGAAGGTGTTCACTTTTATCCCAACGAAAGTGGCGAGCGTGTCGGCTGGAAAGCGATCGCCCGCGTCGTCAGTGACATCGCAGCCATGGGCGGCACACCCCACGCCTTTGTCGTCACACTCGTGCTCACTCCTGACACAACAGTCGACTGGTTAGACGCCCTTTATGTTGGCATGCAAAAATGCGCTGACGCCTTCCAACTCTCTATCGTCGGTGGAGAAACCTCATCCGCACCCACTGGCTCAGCCAATGTCATTTCAGTAGCCGCCACTGGACACGTACAAGCCAGCAAACTCGTATTGCGCAGTACATGCAATGTTGCCGACGCGATTTACCTCACCGGAAAACTAGGCGGCTCCCTCGTAGGCAAGCACCTCGACTTTATACCAAGATTACAGCCGGCCCAGTGGCTAGTAGAAAACTGTAAACCCAGCGCCATGATGGACCTCTCCGATGGCTTAGCCAAAGATCTTCCTCGTATGGCAAAGCTCAGCGATGTCAGCTACGAGGTAGATCTGTCTTCTATCCCTTGCTCTAAAAACTGCACTATCAACCAAGCCCTCAGCGATGGCGAAGACTACGAACTACTTTTCACAGTCTCGCCAGACATGGTGGAGCGCCTTGGCTCGGATTGGCCCTCCTCTTTTCCACCGCTAGCCCGCATAGGAATCGTCAAAGAACCCTCTATTCCCCCCACTAAGCTCGATGGTGGTTGGGAACACTTTAGTAGGCCTTAGACCTTTGATCGGTGGCAAAAAGTTACGGGGAGATGCCTCATTAGAGCACCTAAAATACTCCATTTCATCTGACTGTTAAAAAAACATACAAGCATCACATCATCAATTTACGATCAAGAGTTCTGTATTGAACAGCCTCCATAACGTGGTGGACTGCGATACTTTCGACCCCTTCTAGGTCTGCCAGCGTTCTAGCCACCTTGAGAATTCTGTCATGTGCGCGGGCTGAGAAATTCAGCTCACTCATCGTTTGCTCTAGATAATTGGATGTTTCTTCGTCAATTCCACAATATTCCTCCATCAATCGACTAGGAAGCATGCTATTCGAATAAATGCTATCGTGTTCAGCATAGCGCGATTGCTGCCGCTGACGTGCACTTACCACCCGTTTCTTCACCTCTTCAGAACGCTCACCTCCATCGCCGCTACGGAGTTCCCTATATTCGATCATTGGAACTTCTACATGGATATCTATCCTATCTAGTAACGGACCGCTTATCCTCTGTCGGTATTTCTCGATTTGAGGGGGGGAGCAACGACATTCACGTTTGAGGTCACCGTAGTAGCCGCACGGGCAAGGATTAAGCGCAGCGACTAACATGCAATTACATGGAAATGTGACTGATCCAGCAGCACGAGAAATACATACTTCTCTATCCTCCAGCGGTTGGCGCAACACTTCGAGGGTTTGACGTCTAAATTCAGGTAGTTCATCAAGAAATAGCACGCCATTATGCGCCAGACTTACTTCACCAGGCCTCGGGTTCGTCCCGCCTCCTAACAAACCTGCATCAGAAATGGTGTGGTGAGGTGATCTATAAGGTCTTGAAACAATGAAAGATCCCGTTCCGTTGAGTTTTCCAGATACTGAATGAATCTTGGTCGTCTCTATCGCTTCACCAATATTCATGTCAGGAAGAATGGTGGCGATGCGTTTGGCTATCATCGATTTGCCAGTTCCAGGAGGCCCAACCATAAGAATGTTGTGGCCCCCTGCTGCAGCGACTTCGAGTGCGCGTTTGACCTGATGTTGTCCCTTCACATCGCACAAATCATCGAGTGTACGCAGGTGTCCCTTCATAAAAGCATCTCGATCTATCGACAATGGAGGCTGAAGGAGGTCTCCAGTAATGAGCAACCATGCTTGGTGTAAGCTATCTACTCCATACACTTCAACCCCCTCCACAACCGCAGCCTCTTCAGCATTCATAGTCGGCACGATGAGTCTAGTGCGCCCACATTTTTTAGCTTCTAACGCAATAGATATCACCCCTTTCACTGAACGCACAGCACCATCTAGAGCAAGTTCACCCACAATACAATATCGATCAAAAAAGGAGATCTCTTTCTCCATACCAACAGCAGCCATCGCCAAAGCTATTGGCAGGTCAAAACTGGGACCTTCTTTCTTTAAATCAGCCGGAGCTAAATTCACTGTGTTGATTCCCTTGCCAAAGAGTAATCCACTATTATCAATGGCGCTAAGCACCCTCTGCGAACTCTCCCTCACTGCGGCATCGGGTAAACCAACCAATGACATGCTGAATTTATCGCGCTTGATATGATTCACCTCCACATCCACCTCTATCGCATCCACACCTGATAAGGCCGCCGAAAAAACTCGCACTAACATAACAAGCAACCTAACAGGAAGATTAGGAGTAAGCAAGTTAGTTGTATCGTATTTCACACTACGCGACGAACTTTAAGGTGGAAGCCAGCATATTTAACCCGTTGACGAAACATCGGAATTCTTCGGCTAGAAGGTGAAGGTACCTTTTCACAGCATGGAGCTTGCCTGCCACAGCCTCTGCCGCAGGAGAGGGCACCATGACTGAGGAGAAACGCTGATTTATCAAGAAAGCGCGCCGCAGCCACTTATTCAGCGAAGCACATCTTCCTAAAAGTCCCAAAAACACCATTTGTCAATTTTGATTCACTAAGTGGCATAACCACTCAAATGGTAATATTTGTGAAAATAACAATCGAGGCACTAAGAGCATTCCTCATCTGAAAGCTTATTAATCAGAGCATTACTACGAGCCATACGCCACATGCCACGCGCCACGCGCCAGAGCAAGTGTCGCAATAATTGGCAACCCTTAACAGATCGACAGCTCAGGAGACGATTATATGACCAGCAATCTAATCAATCAGCAAAACGAGTGGAACTCAGATCCAAGCCACTAGGACGCTGGAAAAGTCGAAGACCGAACTCCGGAGTAATTGCCATGAGGTGGTCAAAAATATCACTCTGAATCCCCTCAAAATTCACCCACGCATTATCATTGCTGAATGCATAGATCTCGATAGGTAAGCCATTATCACCCGGTGAGAGATGGCGCACGAGAATTGTTTCTGCTTCATCGATATTTGGATGACTCTTGAGGTACTCAACAACGTAAGCTCGGAAGGTTCCAATATTGGTAAGAGCTCTGGCGTTGACTAGCTCGTGTGAAGTAACCCCCTGTTCTGTATTCCAAGCTGTAATTTCAGCTTCTTTTGAAATGATATAGTCCTTCAGCAATGTGATCTGACGCATTTTTTCAATTTCCTCTGGCTTGAGTACTCTGACCGACTGCATATCGAAATGCATCGCACGCTTCATGCGGCGCACACCACTCTCGCTCATGCCACTCCAGTTTTTGAAGCTATCTGAGATCAATGCATAGGTAGGGACTGTGGTGACCGTCTTGTCCCAGTTACAAACCTTGACCGTCGTGAGAGCCACTTCTTCCACCTCTCCGTCGGCACCAAACTTAGGCATCTCGATCCAGTCACCGACCGACACCATCTGATTTGCAGAAAGCTGAATACCTGCGACTAATCCCAAAATAGCGTCTTTAAAAATCAACATGAGAATTGCTGTCGCAGCGCCCAGTCCTGAGAATATAAACAATGGCGACTTACCCATCACACTAGAGATGATAAAGATCAGGCTTACTGTGAAGATTACCACTTTGATCACCTGCAAGAAACTCTTCAAAGGCAACTTCTTCGACACTTCATAGCGATTGTAGATTCTCTCTATGATGTTCAATACCGACATCAAGGAAAACATGATTAACACGATAGCGGTGACCTGTGAGACAATAAGTAAGATTTCCCCGATTCCTACAATTATTGAGTTCTGTTTATCGGCTCCAAATGCATCTCCATCAAAAACAAGAAGCGCTGTTTCCAAAACAATAGCCACAGGCACTAAGAGTGACACCCAGGTGAAAAGTTTCGATTTGAGTAACTCGTCATCCCAATTGTTTGGAGTGGCTCTTACGATCTTAGCTACTGCACCATAAATGATTTTACGTGTGATGAAATAGGCTGCTACTGCAACCGCTAAAACAATCGCAAACAATACAAAATTGACTACTAGCTGCTGAGCAAGCCCAATGTCCGAATTACCCCCAAAGATCAAATCAAGAATTTTATAGTGCCAGTCATGCACAGCTAATTCCTCAACTTGAGCCACAGTAAGGCCTTCAACTTCAGTAACTGGGGTATTCAACTCACTTATTTTCATACCATGGAATTACCCGCCAACTGCTAGATTATCAAGTGCTATGTGATAAAGCTGTCGCTTATGCCACCTAGCACTTCAAAAGAAACCAATGTTCGATTTGATGTCTTAATGCTGTTTATGCTTCACATTTATGTGGAAACTGGGCGATTCGTTTCTTTTGAAGTGCTAAGTGGTATTAGATGAGCTTGCAATCGAGCTAAACCAGCAGCAAGTTCCATCCACACTCCGATGAAAACCTTTCTACTTCACTTCCTAATCCTCATTTTTAGCCTCGTTTTACTCACAGGCTGTAAAATCGATGGTGAAGAAGAAATAACGATCAACAGTGATGGTTCGGGAGACATCCGAGTCCATTTCATCCTACCCTATAAAGCGTTCTCAAGAAAAGATGCCGTTGAAGTTAATTCATTGCTCGGTGAGATCGCAGCGAGGCACCGAGGAATTTCCATCATTGAGAACAACTCATGCGCCCATGGGAATTATTGCCAAGCACTCAAACTCCATATTCGTTTCGACTCAGCATTCGATTTAGAACGGATCGTCCTCTCAGAACAAGCCTACTTTGATGATCAAGATGACTCATCTGAAGCTAACGAAGAAAGTCTCGAAATGATATGCGCGCTGCTAGGTAATATTGATGCGGGCATCAATGTCGGAGGGATAGACTACCACCGTGAGCTCGACCTCAGCCCTTTATTTAAGGGTAAGATCAAAAATGGGGCTATTCTTGGCGACGCTGAATTTCGCTATATTCTCAATACCCCGATGGCTCCAGACTCCCATAATGCAGACACTTTCGATTCATCATCAAGTAGCCTCGTCTGGACGATCCCGCTCAAAACGTATTTTAACAACCCCTTCACCCTGCAGGCTAGCTATGCAGGTAGTGAGTTTTGCTTCATCTGGGCAATAAGCCTTCTATTAGGAATTGCTGTTCTCGCTTGGTTCTACGTTCGGTTTAGACGGCGCGGCAAAACTCACAGGTAGAGGAAACCTTCTACATCCATTGTCGCACGAGTCTCGACTTGGTTGTCACCATCGACACCAAACACGATGCTTGAAATCTTTAAGTGCTCGAAATCTCCATCTTCGTAGGCGAAACCAGGTAGTAGCCTGCCCACACTGCCCTCTTTCCATCCCGCTTGAAATTGATTGGTTGTCGTCACAGCATTCGGGTGCTCCGTAGACAAGGCAATGACTTTCCCATTCAGAACACCTACAGGGTAACAAGGAACGTCGGCATCATGGTCTAGCAGGCCTCCGGTGTGATAGAATATCCCCTCATTCGGGTGAAGCTTTGCCACCTTAAGCCGCAAACTCTCTCCACCGATATACGCCTCCACTGGGAAGGTCAGATTCCATTCTTCTAAGTGGCTCACCGATGTGTATTCGTCCGCTAAAAGCACTCGGACCTGATGCACCAGAGGTAAACCAATGGCAAAAATCAGCGCTGTTTCATCCTTTGAATCGACAACAATGACACCTCGTTTGCTAAACGCCGGACTTTCAGCGACCTGGAGCGCATTGGTAATCAAAGCGCGCTGCTGTCCGTCATTCATCGCCTTCACTTCATCTAACATTGCGGTAAAAGCGTTCTTATCTCCATCGAGCAACTCAAACTTCTTAGCTAATAGTCGCGATGGATGAACCAAAATATCACGCATTTCTATAGATTCCGACGAGAGTTGGTGGAGAGCTTTCCTCACAGCCACTGAACTCGCAATGCGGGGCAAGATTGGCTCCCCCCACGCAACCGTCACACCATAAGGAACACTATAGGGAATCTTCTTAAACATCCGGCCACGTTCGTAAGAAAAAATTGACCCCCAAAGGCCATCCATATAAACTGGCATCACTGGACATTTTGCTTTGCGGGCAATCATTTCAAAACCTCGCTTCAGCTCATTCATAGCACCACTGCGAGTCAATTGCCCCTCAGGGAAAATACAAACAACCGAGCCCTCAGCAACAGCTTCAGCGGCAATAGCTATCGCCTCTTTTGCCTTGTGGGCAGAAATCGGAACGGTGTCGAAAAGTTTCACGAAATGCCGCAAAATCCCATCCTTCTCAAAGTAGCTATCGTGCATCAAAAAACGAATCGGCCGTGGGCTTGCAGCGGTGAGGATAAAGGCATCGATATAGGTCACATGGTTTGGCACTAACAAAACTCCCCCGGACTCTGGCATACGCTCTGCATGCAGCACCTTCTGACGGTAAAAAATACGCAACACACTCAACATAGTGAAACGGATAAAGTGCTGAGGTAGCAGCTTGGTAGAAAAACCTGTGACGATCAAACATAGAGCCGCCATGCTGAGAAACTGCCCCGCCATGCTGACCCCTAGCTTACTCAGCAACAACTGGAAAGCCACCGCTCCAGCTCCAGCCAAACAATCCAGTAAGTTTAAACCAGCCAATATGCGTCCACGCTTATTCGGATCACAAACATCCTGGAAGTGGGCATTCAAGGGCACCAAGAAGATAGCGGCCCCAGCACCAGTGAAGATCATCCAGATTTTAAGCCAAATAGAATCCAGCGGACTCATCGCCATCAACACACACCCTAGAAATGTCAATAAACAGCCAATCGGAACTAATCCTAATTCAATATTTCGGCGACAACTAAGAGAGCCAATCACCCCACCAAGCACAATACCTCCACTAGCTGCAGCTAGGAACCAAGCCATTTCAGAGCCAAACCCCTGACCTCCACCAGTCAGTTCCTCGGCCAACTGTACAGCTGCTAGGTTTATAAAACCGCCAAAGAACCAAAAGAACGACACGCCAAGCCCAGCCCACTTCAACCTTCTATCTTTAAATAAATCTCCTAGCTGCCCAACATGCTCCCAAAGAATTTTAGCCTTAAATGGTCTAGACGAGGGCGACGGGTAGTACTTCAAGGACCACGAAAACAACACAGCGGGGATGGCCATTACGGTGATAATCATCAGAGGAGTCAATGCTGCGTCCCAACCATCTTGAGAAACAGCCAAACGGCTATCGAACCAAAATCCACTCACAATCTGGCCCACACAGATAGCCAGCACAGAAGCCATCTCTAACACCCCACTGGCGAAACCCAGTCGCTCGCTTCCGACCATTTCCTTGACCAAGCCCTTCTTCGCAGGACTCAACAATGTCGACTGAACCGCGAGCAAGAAGAAACCAAAGATTCCAATGCTCAAATTCTGAAGAAAGACAGAGAATGTGATCATTACCAAAACCACCAACTGCAACACCATCCCAGCACGCAGAACCCATGTCTTACTAAAACGATCCGAAAGCCAGCCAGCTAAAGGTGAGAGCAAGATAAACGGAGCTACAATCAAGGCTCCCAAAATATATTTCATATTACCTCCACCCCCAGCACCACTTTGGATTACCAACCAGGCGGCCAGCGGGATTAGGAAAAATTGAGCAGCCTTATCATTGAACGCATTTTGAGCCGCCAGCCCAACCATTGTCCAAAAGGATCGTTCATCTCGCTTGCTTGCTATGTGGTGATCTTCTCGTTCGCGTGGGTTTTGCATGACTCGTGCAAGCTATCTCATATTCTCTAGCAGATGGAAATCGATAAAACTCCACTTATTATCATTTTTGGTGATAGACCTATCAAGTCATTGCTTTCTGATTGAAATTTCCACTTTGCTCAGTCACAAATTCCCCTTATGGAAAAGATCACATTTGAAGTATTAGGCTCTTCTCCTGAACCATACACTGTGCGTTTTATTAAGAATTCACCCAGTGAGTTGTCAGCATTCTGTTCGTGCCGAGCTGGTGAAAACGGTCAACACTGCAAGCACCGCATCATGATTCTTCAGGGTGATAAAAAATCAATAGTTAGCGACAATTCTGTAGAGGTCGCAACTGTGGAATCATGGTTTAAAGGTTCCAATATTGAGAAAAAGTTACAATCTGTGCATGATCTCGAATTTCAACAAAAGAAATTGAAAACTCTTCTAGCAGTAGCCAAGAAAGACTTGGCCAACAGCATGCGAAGCTAACTCCTTGTGGATCCTTTCAAATTGTAATTTTTTGAATCTTACCAGTTGCATCTGTCGATTGGACTCTTCACAAGTATTCCCATGGACGAACTCGACCTCTTCGCATCAATCTCACAAGAAACCCCGCCAAACTCCCCTGCAGAGCGGATGGTTCAGCTAGCGAACGAACTCGATAGGCACAATGCCCTCTATTACCAAGAGGCGCAACCAGAAGTCTCCGACTCCGAGTATGATTCGCTCTACCGTGAGCTCGAAAACCTTGAAAAATCCCACCCGCAGTTCGTTGATCCGAACTCGCCGACACTCCGTGTTGGTGGAGCACCTCTCGATTCCTTTGAAAACATCGAGCACCTCGTCCCCATGCTTTCGATCGATGACGTGTTCGAATTCTCAGAAAAACAAATACAAGACAGTGAAAATGATGAAAAAAGACGTCTTAAACTTGAAGCTGAGAGGAAGTCTAAATATTTAGCTAATCCAAAAAATAAAATAGAAAATTTCACACCAAGATTGAATCTCGTTTATGAATATTTTAAAACGCTCGATGAAACTTTAACCAGTCTATCTAAGCCTACAGAAGAGCTCATCACCTTCTACCAAAGACTGCAGAAAAACCTCGGAACGACGACTATCCCAGTAATTATTGAACCAAAACTCGATGGAGTCGCCGTGACACTAGTTTATCGTAATGGCTCACTAGACTATGCAGCCACTCGCGGCGATGGCAAGCGCGGCGATGTGGTCACCGACAATGTCCGCACAATCAATTCGATCCCACTCAAACTTGGCTCAACCGCACCAGCGCTGCTCGAGGTCCGTGGTGAGATCTTTATGCCGAAGAGTGGCTTTGCCAAAATGAATGAAGACCGCGATGCCGAAGGCCTACCTAGCTTCGCCAACCCGCGCAATGCCACCGCCGGCACCATCAAGCTGCTCGACTCACGTGAAGTCGCCAAACGACCACTTGACTTCCTCGCCCACGGACTCGGCGCTTACGATGGTCCAGGTCTCCCCACGGAGGACGACTTTCATAAGCTGCTAGATACGCTAAATATTCCGCGCAATACTCCAGTCCAAGTGGCCGACACCCTTGATGGACTGATCTCCGCTGTAAACCACCTCAACACACTTCGCCACAACCTAGACTACGCGACTGATGGAGCAGTGGTTAAAGTGATTGATCGCGCCACCCGCGAGGCACTAGGATTCACCTCTAGAGCTCCGCGCTGGGCTGCAGCTTACAAGTTTCTACCAGAACAAGCTGAAACCACCATCAACTCGGTCACTATCCAAGTCGGCCGCACAGGCGTCCTCACTCCAGTAGCAGAGCTCACTCCTGTTTTGGTTTCAGGAACCACAGTCTCACGCGCCACACTCCACAACCAAGAGGAAATCGAGCGCAAGGATATCCATATTGGCGACACAGTCATCATCGAAAAGGCCGGTGAAATCATCCCAGCCGTGGTGAAAGTCATTAAAGAAAAACGCCCGACTGGAGCCACGCCATACTCTCTCTTTGATGCCGTCAATGGAATCTGCCCGTCGTGCTCCTCCCCTATTTCCCAAGAAAAAGGCATGGTCGCATGGCGCTGCACTAACTTCATCTGCCCAGCCCAGGCAATCACAAGTATCAAACAATTCGCCTCGCGCAAGGCTCTCGATATCGATGGACTCGGCACCTCAGTAGCTGAAGCCGTTGTGCATACTGGGCTAGTCAAAACCCCGCTCGACCTGTTCGATCTCGACCTCATCACCTTTAGCGAACTCAACCTTGGCACCAAGTTCGAACCTAGAATCTTTGGCGAAAAGCGCGCTACCAAGGTACTAGAATCACTCAATCAAGCGAAATCAAAGCCTCTCCACCTCTGGCTCTATGCTATGGGTATTAGAAACATAGGTGAGTCTGCAGCTCAGGAAATGGCAAGACTCCACCCATCTCTCGCTGAAATTCCAGACAGCTCAGTCATAGCCGCTCTGGCAGATCTTCCAGACTTTGAAGAACTCAGTATATCTAAACGGAAAAAGGAAAACCACCCGCTTCTATCGGAATACCAAATTGATGACAATTTGGGTCCAGTTGCGGCAGCATCCATTCGCGGCTTCTTCCAGTCTGAGGCAGGCAAGCACGTGCTCCACAAACTCGCTAGCTTAGGAATTCAGCCACGATCAGAAAACTACGCACCAAAGCCTTCAGAGGTAGACACCAGTGCGCTCATTTTCAGTGGAAAAACATTTGTCATCACAGGCGCACTAAGCAAACCAAGACCAGCATTCAAAAAACAAATCGAATCGCTCGGCGGCAAAGTCTCTGGCTCGATCTCAAAAAACACCGACTACTTGTTAGCTGGTGAAAAAGCTGGATCAAAAGCTGAAAAAGCCGAGCAGCTCGGGGTCAAAGTTCTCGATGAAGCAGCATTCAATGCCGAACTTCAAGCGCGCTCAAAAACGAGCTGATTCTTCTGCCAAACTTTGACTACTCCAACTTTATTGAGTGTCAGAGAATCGTAGAGTTGTTCCCATTGCGATTTATTGGCAACAGCAAATGCTGTGGCGAAGGCGTCTGCTACAGTCGCACCCTCACTACTCACCACAGCGACTACTCGATCATGCTGTAATACCTCGCCCGTGAGCGGATTGACTAACTTTCGCGATGTGTCGTGTGTAGAAACAGCCAGCCCAGCATCGGCAAACTCCATGGTGCCTACGAGATCTACCTCTTCACCATGAGGGGTTCCCATCACAGCAAGCGACCAATCTCGTCCTTCTGGATGTTTGCCAATAGCATAGGATTCCCCTAGATGTAAAAGTGCGTTAGTCATCCCTAATTCCCTAGCTGCCTGAGCTACTTTGTCAGTCAAAAAACCCTGAACCAGGGCGTTGAAACTTACCTCTGTTAGTCTATTCGTGAGCTTTATACTCTCTCCATCGAATTGAATGAAATCGAGCGATGCAGCTTGAACTCGTTGCTTCCAGTTAGTTGAAAATGGTTTACTCTCTATAGCATTCCACGCGCCATGGATTGCTGGCTGACAAAGTCCCGAAGTCCGCTCAACCAGTTTCTTTGAGATAACAAATAACTCTGTGAATATTTTCGAAGGATTACTTAACGCGCGACCACTATTGAGCCTACTTAACTCGGATGAATCACTATAGAGACTGAATGCCGATTCCAATTCTTGGATCGTTTGCTCAATCATAGCATGGATCTGTGGTAAGCAATTCTTATCCACATTATACCACTCCGCACTCATTTCGATACCGAAACCAATTCCAGACCAATAGCTATCAACTCTCTCGCTCTCGGTAAATAACTGAGCTTCATCTGACTTTCTACAATGAGAAAAGAGCAACGCTAGACTGGCAGTGCTAGCACTCTTTAGAAAACTGCGTCGAGTTGTCTTCATTACTTAGCCTCGACGGTTCGTACGGTACTGTAAGATTATACCTGTAGCGATCAACCAAAGAGTGCACAGAACAACAAAGTCATAAAAGTAAGCTGCGAAGCTACCCAAGAAATTTCCTGCGTGAAGGTCTAGCACGAAACGTGAAAGTGAAACCCCACCACCAGACCAACGAGATCTGAGTGCTTCTTTTAAATCACCATCCTCCAGTGGCTGTAATCTGATAGGCGTGACGGTCTCGCTAATAGCGGAAAACTCTATCCAGTCAGCATCCGCTACGTGCCAACTATCTGAAGAGCGAAGCGCCATTTTCCCATCAAAAATTCCAGCTTCCAACAAAGGGATAGATGGTAATGAAAGCTCATCTAATTTTTCAATGACACTTCCTTCAAAATCAACTCGAAGAACTGTACTATCACTCACAATCGCCATCCCATCTCCCATGGGCAACGCGGTAATAATCTCACCTTCGAGGTCAAGAGGTCGTTGGTCAAAAAACACCACTCCATCCCAAGATGTAATAGAGTGCCCGTGCAAAACCAATGATTCAGCGCCACCTGCTGGGGTCATGCCGTATGCTGAAAGTATGAGTGGGGATTCTAACTCCACAGAGTCCAAACCGAAGTCTTCAGAATGATTGAGTACCAGCCCTGTCAGTAAAACCCACACAAGGGGAAGAGCAGAAATCATGCCTAATAACCGATGCAATGATCTAGATTTGCGTTTCTTACGCTTTGGCTTACGAACTACATCACACACAACAGAACACCCCACTTGAAATGAGGCTGCACTTCCTGATGTTGTGTCTGAGTCGGACATCCGTGCTATTTCCCAGTTTCTTGGGATAAATACAAGGCTACAGCGGCTAATTTTTTAAGCGCACGAACAGACAATGTGGCTCCCACAATCCCGTCCACCTTCTTATTCAACACCTTACCGTCCAGTGATGAGCCTACGAATTGTTTGGTGAAAAATGGTCTAGTGACTTCCCAGCCGTGACTCTCACGGTAGACTAGCACCTTAAGCTCAGAAATCTTGCCATCCTTCACAATGATCCCCGTGGTTATAGGTTCGCTCTTACCTTTTTCTTCGAGAATCCAAGCAGCCTTGCCGTTTGCCTGCCAATAACGGATTTTTTTTGTTGCGTATTTGTGGCCTAAAATCGATTTAAGCTGCTTTGACTGAGTTCCACTTAGAGTAATTACCTGGGTTTGGGGAATAGCTCCGAAATGACGTGTCATAAAAGTCGATGGCTTTTCATAGACCTTCTCAGCAGCACTCACAAATGAGCCCAGAAAAGTAATCGCCAGAACGAAAAAAGCCGCCCGGCCAAAAAATGACCGAACGGGTGTTATGAATGACGATTTAAAAATCATAGGTTTTATACTGCACTGGCCAAGAAGAAGCAACCAGCCAGTTTGTAGTAGAATTTAGACTAATAACTCCAGCCAATACCAAAGTTGTATGTCTCGTTAGATCCTGACTTACCTTTTTCGTCAGCATTGAGGTAATCCGTTTTCACAACCCAGTTTTCGTTAAGCCAATAGTTCGCACCGACTGAAAACTCTGAGATCTCTTTCTGTGAGCCCTTGAAGTACTCATATTGAGAGAAACGACCAAACACCCCCACTTTACCAATTGCTGTAT
The DNA here is from genome assembly GCF_002954445.1 of Rubritalea profundi. Lineage (GTDB taxonomy): Bacteria > Verrucomicrobiota > Verrucomicrobiia > Verrucomicrobiales > Akkermansiaceae > Rubritalea > Rubritalea profundi. Next base: position 3,717,233 of record NZ_MQWA01000001.1, on the reverse strand, counting down.
CCCAAGCGTAGGAAGGTTCAAAATAATAGCCCCACTGGTTTTCTGTATCGCTATCTGAGTAACCATCAATATTCCAATAATTTGCTAGAGCAATGAACTGGAAACCACCTTTACGGTAGACACCGTGTGTGGATGCTAATATCGCGTCCTGTTGTCCGGAAAGACTGCTAGAAGTATCATATTGATACTGGAGTGAACCTGCGAGTTCCACACCAGCAATACCGGTGTACTTTGCACGTGCTGTCATAGCCCAACTGTCAGTGTTTTGCTGGTACTCCTCGAACTGATAATTAGAGCGTCCTCCACGGATATAGCCATCGCTGCCTCTCGTATCTAATCCTGAGTGCAGAACTGCATCAACTTGGAGACCGTTGTCGTATTTCTTGGAAGCACCAACACTTAGCTCAGTCCATGTTGTTGGAAGTATGTACTTTTCTACATTAGGGCGCTCAACACCGTAAAATGTTGTCGGCTCGTGAATTTGGTTGATAACTCCTACTGGAACCAGGTAGAGACCTGCGTAACCAGTGACTTCTTCACTAAAGCTGTACTCAAAGTACGCTTGCTCAAGCTTGAATTCTACTCCGTCAGAAGTCCAATCGGATCCTTCATATTTACGTAGAGCGTGTTCTAGCTCGGTCTCTGAAACAAATCTGAGCTTGTCTGTGAGCTTAAAATCAGCAAACAGCACTATACGATGAGGGTCAATATTGTCTGTTCCATCACCTACTTGTGCATGGATTTCACCGTACGATCCAAACGAGAAACGATCGAACAAACTCTGTTCTTTAGAGATCAGTGAGGAGTCGAGTGCGTCAACTTCGCTACCAGCAAAGGCTACGCCTAATAATGCAGAACTCAATGCTGCAGTCGTGAATAGTGTCTTATTCATAATTTATATTTTTGGATTCCAAGCCAAGTCACCAGCCACTGGAGTTAATAATTGATGGTGACCTCGCTTGGTTGAAATAAACCTATCGAGAATGAATCTCAATAGCAATAGAATTGTGTGGGAGATCATTAGAAATTTAACAGGATAACACAACAATCGACTCTACATGAATAAGTTGCGATAATTCAAAATAAATCAATTATAGACTATAAAAGTCATTCTAAAAATAAAACCGAAGTTGATGATGGATATATTGATGAAAAGCATGTCAAATAATGACGCTATATTAGAGTATTTTTCTTGCTCAAAAGAAGGTTCAATGATATAGCTACATCAGATATTTTATCTTATTATGAAAAAACTAGCACTCATTCTTGCATCCACATTCGCAGGCCTCGGAGCAGCAAACGCAGCAGCTGACGGCGCTAAAGTATATAATACTTGTTTACCCTGCCACCAGGCAACTGGCGCAGGCATCCCCGGAGCATTCCCCCCACTTGCTGAGTCCGAGTGGGTCAATGGCCCAGTAGAAAACCTTATTCGCATACAGTTACGCGGTCTGATCGGGCCGATCACTGTTAAAGGCAAACCCTTCAACAGCGTGATGCCACCTAACGCTACGATGTCAGATGACGAGATCGCAGCAGTACTCACCTACGTGCGTAGCAACTTCGGTAACAAATCCTCTGCAGTGACAGTGGATCAAGTCAAGGCTCTTCGGTCTGAAGTAGGTAAACCAATGCTCAAAGCAGAAGAGCTCATCGACCCTAAGAAAGCTCCTAAGGCGGAAGAAAAGCCAGCTGAGAAAAAACCTGACACTAACGGCAACGCTCAAGTGACAGAAAAAGAAGCTCCAGCAGTAGCCGCTGTGGCACCAGTGAAAACTGGCGAAGTTACAGCCTCAGGCAAGGTCACTAAATCCGAAGTTCAAGCTGGCCCTAACAAGCTCGTTCTCGGCGGTATCGCAGCATGGGCACTCATCTGCATCCTTCCTGTAGTTACTGGCTTCGGCCGCAAAGCCTAAGCCAACACTTTAGCATAGATTGCTAAAATTTCTTCAGCAGCGTCTCGCCATGTGCGAGACGCTGCTTCTTTTTGTAGCTGGCTCACTAATTCTCGATAGCTAAGAGTGCTCTCTATCAGGTGAGTTACACTTCGAACCCAGGCATCCACGTCGCGATGCTCTACCACACATGCGCTCTTGAGTATCTCTTTAGCTCCGCACCTTTCAGAAAGAATAACAGCGAGCCCAGCCTGGGCTGCCTCCAGCGCAACCATTCCGAATGGCTCAGCAATTGATGGTAACATGAGCAAGTCAGCTCGGCTGTAGACTATTGCGACACTCTCTACTGGAATCTTACCCAACAACTCAACATTTTGCTGCAGAGCATAGAAGTCAATCAACTTCCTCATAGGATCCAGTAACTCCCCCCTTCCAACCATGAGTAGACGAAGGTGAGGGTATTGTTGAACCAATCTCCGGAAAATCTCTACAACCAATTCTGGTGACTTCTGTGAACAAAACCTCCCGACGAAAAGTAGAGTCTTAAGCTCGTCTGGTTCTCTTAAATTCACAGAAGAGGAATCGATGGCATTCTGTACCACATGGATTTTCCACGCTGACACACAATAGGCACAAGCTAAAGACTGCGCCGAGATACCACTAACCGCAATGACCGCATCCGCATACTCAAGCCCCCATTGTTCCAGAGCTTGAATTCCACGTTTAGCAAAGACTCCGACTCGCTCGACTTGGCTGGAATGCATCTGTAAGACCATAGGCACTCCATGAACTTTCTTCAGCGCAACAGCTGCGAGCATGCTATGCCAATCATGCGCGTGGACAACATCTGGTAGACTCTGAGCAGATTGACCCAAAACCCATGAGGAGAAGCTTTGCACAGCCTCCAGTAAGGTCTCACCTCTAAGTGATTGACCAGAAATGATTTTATCTACGAGCGAATCAAAGTCACACGAAGAAAAATCCTCGTTAAGGTAGGACTCCTTTATATCTCTATGGCCTTTCATCATAGCTGGATGAAAGACCTCTACATTGCAGCCAGCGGTCTGTAGGCCATTGTAGATCCCTTCACATGCGATACCCAGCCCACCTTCAATCACTGGGGGGAACTCCCAAGTGAGGTGCCATGCATATATCTGTGGTAATCTACTAGACAAGGATGGTATGATGCCAAGTTGTCCTCGTGAAGCAACCTCTAGATAAAAAAAGCGCAACCCGGTTGGGTTGCGCTTTTTTAAATCATCTTTCGGCTCTGATTAATCTTCACTTTGAGCTGGTGGAGCCACCTCAGCTCTTGGCGTCTCTACCGGAGTAATGTCGGCTGCTACTACTACGGCCCTCTCTTCTTCAGTTGAGGTAACCTCTTCGGCTACAGGAATTACATCCTGGTTATGACGACGGCGCTGCTGCTGAGGCTGTGATTTTGGTTTGGGGTTTGGAACATTACGACGTCCTTGCTCTTCAAGGAAGATTTCAGCGAGACGAAAACTTCTCTTAGAGAGCTCCCGACCTTCTTTATCTCCAATGAGAGCGAGACCCTCTTCACTCACTTCGCTCAAGAAAATCTTCCAAGCTCTTTTGCTCAACTCCTTAGCGTCTATTTGAGGAACCTGCACCTGCTGTTGAGCTTGTGGCTGGTCACCTTTAGTACGGTTGCGGCGACCTCTACGATTGCGACCCTTGCCCTGCTGATTCTGATCACCTTCAGCAGAGTTTTCATCTTGCTGTGATCTTGTATCCTCAGTGTTTCTAGATTCTGGCTTTACAGCCTCATCATCAGTCTTTTGAGTACGTGTATCACGTACACCTTGAATGGGCTCTTTGCGCTCAGTTTGCTCAGGAGCATCGTTAGAGCTTGAGGAGTCGTCAGCAACGCTATTCTTAGCAGTCTTGCGTGGTGCAGGCTTCTTTGGAGCTTCTTCTACATTCTCAGAGTTCACGGGAGCGGATTCTGTTGTGGCTTCTACTACGCCTGCTTCAGTTTCATTCTTGCTAGTACGCTTGCGTGCCACTTTTTTAGTGGCTGTCTTTTTAGTGCTCATGTTTCTTGGTAACCCGACAGCATTACTGCTGGTTACATAGGTTTGAATATTTTTGGGTCTCATAAAGTTCATTGAACTAGGCGCAACTGCAGCTCAGTAGTCCCATGAAACTTTATTTAGATGGTCGAACTTACTGCACTCTTCGATAATAACTAAGAGTTCTTAACAAATAAATTCTGACTGTGAGAAACCGTATATTCAAGCATCTGTAAAGCTTATAAGCCACCAGCAACAAAAAAGACACCTCATCGAGGTGCCTTAGAGAGTTTAGGTTTGCTTGATTAGCCAGGCTTACCAGTTGGTAATATTATCAAGCCCGCCATCTACACCGTCGTCATTATTCGAGTCTGCATCAACGCCGTCTGGCCCTAAAGACCAGATATCGAAGCCATTCTCTACGTTATTTTTATCACCTGGATATTTATAGCGTAGTGGCTGATTCCAAGGATCAACAAGTAACAGATCCTTATTTACATACTTTCCTTTACCTTCGTACTCAGGATCAATTTGAGGGAACATCGGCTGCCTATCATCATCAACCTCACCCGTAAGCGTGTAATCGCCTGACAGAACCGCATAGAGGTTTTCTGAACTTGTAGCCAAGCCATCACCTGTGGGGTAGAGCGCATCAGCGTCTATCAGACCAGATAAATCATCTATATCAATTTGACTAAAACCTTGATTGATACGCGCTTCGAGGCTTGAGCTAATATTCTCAATCATCACCTCTGCTTGCTTAGACTTGGTCTGCCTGATCACCAGCATATAGGTGCCAAATCCGATGCCTCCAAGGACGGCTAGGATCGTAATCACGGTAAGGATTTCTATCAGAGTGAATCCTGAGCGCTTCGGCTTATTTTTATAACTTTTCATACGGATATTTTTTTAATCTAGGTTAAAAAGAACTGCGAATCTCGTTTCCCAGATTCGCAGTTGGTATAGTTTATTCTAGGTGACTCGCGTCTAGCTTCCGACGGACTCGATCATCGCAATCAATGGTAAGAACATCGCAAAGACAATTGCCCCAACAATAGCGGCGAGGAAGACGATCATAACAGGTTCAATGATTGAAGTCAAAGCAGTTACAGCACCGTCCACTTCATCATCGTATACGTCAGCAATTTTGAGTAGCATGTCAGGAAGTTGACCAGTTTCCTCGCCAACATCCACCATACTTATCACCATAGGCGGAAATACGCTGCTTGCTTGGAGAGGCGTCACGATGGACTCACCTTCCTTGACCGCATCGTGAACCTGATCGACAGCTTCAGCGATGACCACGTTTCCAGCAGTCTCACGAGTGATCGCCAGTGCCTGAAGGATGGGAACACCTGAAGTGACTAGAGTACCCAGTGTGCGGCTGAATCGAGCAATCGCACTTTTACGTTGGATGTCGCCAAAAAGGGGGATATTGAGCTTAAGATTATCTAAAGCCTTTCTTCCTGCTGCAGTCTTCCCCCAAACATTTGTTCCTGCGAAAACACCAAAGGCAACAATAAATAACCAAACAGCATTTGGAAGTCCCGCTGTACTCGAGATCATGTTATCTGAGAATCCGAAAACGATTTCAGATATTGCAGGCAATTCAGCACCTTCGTCAAACATCTCCCTAAATTTAGGGACAATAACTAGCATCAAGAATATCAAGATTGCGACGGCAATAAACCCCACAATTAATGGATACACCATTGCTGCTACAATCTTATTCTTAAGCTTGTTGGCTTTTTCCATGTACTCAGCAAGTCGGTTAAGAACGACTTCAAGAACACCACCAAGTTCACCAGCTTTCACCATATTCACGAATAGCTTGTTAAAAACTCGTGGGTGCTGGGCGAGTGATTCCGAGAATGTTGCACCACTCTGTACTGAGTCTGCGAGTGAATTCACTGTGCCTTTCAATACTGGATTGGGCTCCTGCTTAGCAAGAACTGTGAGGCTTCGCATAAGAGGAAGACCTGAGTCAATCAGTGTTGCAAGCTGACGAGTGAAAATCATCAAAGCCTTCGGCTTCAACTTGCCGCCGACAGACTTTTTTAAATTTTTCTTACCTTTACTACTAGCTGGTGACTTGCCCTTGGCTGAACCACTCTTGGATTTTCCTTTAGCACTGTGGGCTGTAATACTCCCCTTACCTTCTTCTATCACCTGAGTCGGATACAAGCCTTGGTTGCGTAGCTGCTGAATTGCTTCAGCTTCGCTTCCTGCTTGTACAGCACCAGTGGTCTGCTCGCCTTTTGCGTCAAGAGCTGCGTATTGAAAATTTGCCATATGTATAGTCTCTATAAATTTATAGTTATTTAATGTGGAGAGATCTGCGCGCTATGAAAAGCTTAAATAACGCATTTCCCGATAATTATTAAGTGTACTTAAGTACTTCCTCGATGGTTGTTTTTCCTGAGTAGATGTTCACGAGACCATCCTCACGCAATGTACGCATACCAAGCTCGATGGCTTTCTGCTTAAGCACAACAGTCGGAGCCCGTTCAATAATTAGCTCTCCTATAGGGTCGGTAATATCAAGTAATTCAAAGAGACCTTGTCGCCCTTTGTATCCACTATCACTGCAGACATCACATCCGCGACCAGTATAGAACTCTTTATCACCTAATTCATATGGAGAGACTCCAAGCTGATTCAAAATTGCCTCATTCGGCTCATACGGCGCACGACAACTAGAACAGATAGTTCTAACCAATCTCTGAGCCAAAACACCTTCAAGCGATGCCGCTACCAAGAATGGCTCAACTCCCATGTCAACTAATCGAGTAACCGCACCAGGAGCATCGTTTGTGTGAAGAGTACTTAGCACCAAGTGACCAGTCAGTGACGCCTGAATAGCAATCTTGGCTGTTTCCTTATCTCGAATCTCACCAATCAGAATGCGGTCTGGATCCTGACGCAAGAACGCACGCAAAATACGGGAGAAGTCGAGTCCAATCGCCTCGTTCACGGGCACCTGAATAATCCCGTCAATATCGTATTCCACTGGATCTTCAGCAGTAAGAAGCTTGGCATCTATCGTATTGATCTTGCGCAATGCAGCATACAAAGTGGTTGTTTTACCAGCACCGGTTGGCCCCGTCACCACGAAAATACCATTCGGTTTATGGATCGTTTCATCCATGTATTCGTAAATGTGCGGAGGTAGACCCACGGATTCCATATCTAGATTCACACTGCTGCGATCTAGAATACGAAGCACGACACTCTCACCGTGCTGAGTAGGTAGTGAAGACACACGCATATCCACTTGTCGGTCACCGATCTGTTTAACAATTCGCCCATCCTGTGGAACGCGTGTCTCAGCAATGTTCATGTTAGACATGACCTTGACCCTTGATATAATTGCCTTTGCCAGGTGCGGTGGCGGCGGTGCCATCTCAAATAATCCACCATCCACACGATAGCGAATTTTAAAGTCTCTATCAAATGGTTCAAAGTGAATGTCTGATGCTTTCTCTTTGATTGCTTGGAACATAACGAGATCAACATAACGAATAATCGGCGCGGAGTTCGCTTCTGAAGCCACATCTTCCGTGCCGTCAGCATTCGTAACCACATCAATCTGATCAAGTAGTCCTTCTGTAGCACTACCTCCACCAACGTAGAATTCGTTAATTTTCTCCTCGACCAAATAGTCGGGAGCTACTGCTACAATAATTTCCTTGCCTAAGGCGAAGCGTAGATCTTCTGCTGCTTGTGGGTTTAGCGGATCACTGAGCACTACATGTAACCCTTCCGGCCCAACATTTACTGGCAAGCAGCCGTGAAGTCTCGCCATGCCAGCTGGAACCATAGAAAGTAGATCAGCTGGTGGATCAAAATAATTTAAGTCGATGAGTTCAGCTCCGAGCTCGGATGCAATCACCGGCCAGATCTCATCTTTCTCAGTGATGACTTGAAAGTCAGCGAGCGTTTCGGCCATAGTCTTACCTGTGGCCTCCATAGTTGATTCAATGTCTTGAGCTAGGTACCTATCTACCATACCCCGCCCAATGAAAATTTCTAAAACTTGTTGGTTATCCATTATATATCAAAATTTATTAGAGTTACACTCTCGGGATTAGTCCTTGTCAGACATAGTGACACTGATGACTTCTGATGCCGAGGTCATACCCGCCTGCACTTTGCGGATTCCATCCTCGCGGAGAGTACGCATTCCTAACTCTCTCGCTCGCTTACGTAGCTGCGGGGAAGTGAGGTTTTTGTTAATCATATGTCGAACTTCGTCATCGACTTCTAGGATTTCGAAAATACCCATCCGGCCCTTATAACCTTTATTGCGGCATTGCTCACAGCCTCCAGGACCATAGATCGTATGATTCATCTCTTGCACTGGGTCGAAGTTGAGCATTCTCATCTCACGCTCATCTAGAATCGCTGGCTCTTTACAGACAGGACAAAGTTTACGGACCAAGCGTTGTGCTATGATTGCCCGTACAGCTGAAGCTATCAAAAACTTCTTAACTCCAATATCAGCCAAACGCGCCACAGCACTTGGGGCATCATTGGTGTGCAGCGTGGAAAATACTAAGTGCCGGTAAGGGATGCGTTGATCGCGATGTTTGCAGTCTCAGCATCACGAATCTCACCAATCATGATTACGTTAGGAGCTTGACGAAGCATTGCTCTAAGAGCAGCTGAGAAAGTCATCCCAATATCCGCTTTTACCATCACTTGGTTTATACCTGCCATTTCATATTCCACCGGATCTTCCACGGTGATGATCTTGCGGTCAGGCTTGTTGATGTAGTTCAGACAAGCGTAGAGAGTCGTCGTCTTGCCTGAACCCGTTGGGCCCGTGACAAGAATAATGCCATCTGGAAATTTAATATAGCGCCTGAAGTTTTCTTGATCATCAGACAAGAACCCTAACTCACCCAATCCTAACACCAATGATGATTTATCCAAAATACGCATAACGATACTCTCCCCGTGGCTACTAGGAACACTAGAAACCCGAAGATCTATCTCTTTATTACCAGCCTTGAGCTGAATACGGCCATCTTGTGGAAGACGTTTCTCAGCAATACTCATAGTAGTACTCATCACCTTCAAACGTGCAATAATCGCTGGCAGCAATTTCTTCGGATGGTTATCGGCCTCTATCAATTTACCATCCACACGGTAACGGATACGAAGCGATGTCTCTAATGGCTCAATGTGAATATCACTTGCGCGCGCCTTCAATGCCTCAGAGAAAATTTGCTGCACCAGCTTGATAATAGGTGCATCATTCGTGTCGCCACTTTCATCGTCGAAGGAAAACTCCTCATCTCCTTCATCTTCTTGTATAACACCATCACCGTAGTTAATTTGAATACATTGGTCGATCGCACTACCAGCAGCACAAACAGGGTTGATTTCACGGCCAATAACGTGTGGCAAGGTGTCAAGAACCTCAAAGTTCAGTGGATCTGAAATAGCCACGGTTAGCGCGTAGCCATCGTCCATTACTGGAATAACTCTAAATCGACGCGCTACGTCCTCCGAGATCAGATCAAACATATCTGGTGAAATAGCGGTGCTGCGGAGATCTATAAACTCCATGCTCGAGCTCTGAGCACACACTTGCGCTACTTGGTCTTCGGTAAAGCGATTTTCTTTAATTAATCGCTCAATGACACTCTCAGTCCCAGTCAACTGGACTCTAGCCGCAGCAATGTCACCTAGGTTAATCAGTCCTGATTCAATAATCAGCTCTAATAAATAATCTTCGTTTGAATACACGGTTTCTATGAAATTGGGTCTCTAATGTGTAGGATGGGCTTCGTCCTCAGCACTACTAAAATAGTGCAATGAACGATTGGAACACTGCCCAACTCACCCCCTGACGTCAAGGTATCAAACGATATTTTACACGAAATATCTAGCAATGTACCTATAAGCAATGACATCGTGAATACATCAGCGAGACCTCGTATTACTTGACGCTCCCCCTCGGGCTTATTGTTTAGATAATTACGCAGTCACCTAACAACAAATTCACACAACCTACTTAGCAAGTTAATGTTCAGCTCTTTCGATATTAATTTTGGCACATTCGCCACTTTCATTCTAGGATTAGGCATTCTAGCTCAATGGCTGGCGTGGCGATTCAAACTCCCATCTATCCTACTTCTGCTAGTTTTCGGATTCGGAGCTGGGCAACTATTTGGCGTCAGCATCGACACCTTCCTACCTGGTGAGGAAGGTGACTCCATAATCCTTTCTCTGGTCGGGCTAGCGGTTGCCATTATTTTATTTGAGGGAGGGTTGACCTTGAAATTCTCTGAACTCAAAGAAAGTGGAGGCCCCGTGTTACGGCTTTGTACCGTGGGAGTTGCTATCTCATTCGCTCTAATCACAGCATTTGGAATTTTTGTCTTCGGCTGGAATTGGCGTGTAGCCGCAATTTTAGGATCTATCCTAGTCGTTACAGGTCCCACAGTCATTGCCCCCCTCTTGCGTCACATCAAGCCGTCTCGTAAAATGAGTTCGATAGTCAAATGGGAAGGTATTGTAGTCGACCCCATAGGAGCAATCATGGCCGTGCTTGTATTTCAAGCAGCCCTGGCAGGTGACGTTGAACAAGCTCAAGCCACCATATTATATGCACTAGGAGTCACCCTCCTCATTGGAGTGGTGTTTGCATTCCTACTGGCAAAAGTGATCGAGCTCTTATTACGAAAACACCTCATCCCCGACTTCCTCCATTCGGTGTTCCTTCTCGCAACCATCGCAATCGCATTCTCAGCATCGAACGCGCTTCAAAAAGAATCAGGGCTACTCACAGTCACAGTATTAGGAATCGCGCTAGCCAACCAGAAATCTGTCTCAGTCAAACATATCTTAGAATTCAAAGAGACTCTGAGAACACTCATTATTTCCCTTCTTTTCATCACCTTGTCTGGCAGAGTCGATGCCGCGAGCCTAAAGGATGCTCTGCTTCCAGGCCTTGGCCTCATTGCATTTCTCGTAATCATCGTCCGTCCAGTCTCCATCTTTATCTCCACGGTATTCCTCAGACAAACAAATATCAAAGAGCGTCTCTTCCTAGCAGCTCTTGCACCACGTGGAATCGTGGCTGCAGCGGTCACAGCCATTTTCGCGCTCGAGCTCACCCACGCAGCCAGCTCAGTGGAGGGCTTCCCCCCAGAAGTCATCGAGCAAGCAAAGCTTATGGTTCCCATGATGTTTATCGTGATCGTTGGGACTGTCACCATTTATGGGCTACTGGCCGCACCACTAGCCAACAGACTAGGAATCGCAACTAAAAATCCACGGGGCATCCTGTTTGCTGGTGCAGACGGATGGATCAGAAAGTTAGCCAAAGCTCTCATCGACGATGGTCACGAGGTCCTTTTGCTCGACACTAACTACTCAAACGTAGCCGCTGCCACTGTAGATGGCATACCAGCAAAGCGCGCAAGCATCCTCTCAGAATATGTGGAGGAGGAACTAGATTTTGGGGGACTTGGCCAGCTGATCGCGGGCACCCACAACGACGAAGTCAATAGCTTAGCAGCCAGTGAATTCACCCACATTTTTGGCAGCGCCGAGGTCTGGCAGGTTGCACCTCTGGATGATAAATCACACCACACAACTGCAGTAGCCTCACATATGCGAGGTAGAATCATTTTTCCAGAGCGGCCTAACCACAAAGAACTTTCACGGATGAGCCTTGATGGAATGGAAATCAAAAAAACCACCCTTTCAGATCAATTCACTTACGGTAATTTTTTAGAGCACCATCCTGAAGCCATCCTACTCTTCACAGACTGCGCGGATAAAGGGCTTCGTCCAGCTCACGATAAAATGAAAGCACCCACAGATGGACACACTATATACGCTTTTGTTGATCCAAAATCTGACAACTAATATCACATGTACAAAGATCTCGAAGCTCGACTCCATGACCTATTTTGGAAAAATGAACCGGACGCTGATGAATCCCCACTTCTAGAGAAATTCCTCAAGAAGCACCCAGGTAAAGCGCTCGAGCTAGGCTGCGGATCTGGTCGACTATTACTCCCCTTACTCAAAAAAGGCTTCGACATAGATGGGGTCGAGATTTCAGCTGACATGGTTAACCTTCTCCAGCATGAAGCCCAGAAAAGAAAGCTATCCCCACAGGTTTACCTCTCTGATATTTCTCATTTCCAAACCACAGAAAAGTACGACGCTCTCGCTATCCCAGCTTTCACATTACAGCTATTTCCAAGAGAAAAGGTACTGCAGACACTAGTCAAATTACGACAACTGGCTCGTCAAGAGGCTGGCATCTACATCACCGTATTCATCCCTTGGTCTGAAATCCTAGACGAGCTCGAACCGGGTGTTTGGCACCCCGATAAAGAAGCCACACTCCCAGATGGAACGATTGCTCGATGCAAGACTCGCCACCATATCGACCGGACATCTCAGACGCTCTCCCGTGACCACCATTACACGGTTAGCGACAAATCTAACGCAACTCTTGAGGAGCAACATGTCCACCAAGACCTAGAATGGTACCTTCTGCCAGAGCTCAAACTCATGCTACATCAAAGCGGGTGGAATTTTTCCGCGTACGATGCTGATTTTAGCATCGGCAACAACGACTCGGACGCCTCCCTACTCACCCTTTACGCGTCTGCCGTCTAAGCTCCTTCACCAGTGAATGCAGTTTTTTCACATCCACTTTTTCGCTAGGATCATAACGCATTTGCTGATGACTCTGGATAACTTTGGCCACGAGTTCTCGGTCCACGCCTTCACAGCTCACTAGCTTCCCAACCCAGGTAGCATACGGCTCACCTTCAGCACGCAATCCAATTTTCTTCTGAATCGTGCGCTCTAATTGATGCAAAGGAGTGACCACCGAGTCACCACTCCAAGTTGTATAAGCCCACTGCGGAGCCTCCTTTCGTGAGCGATGTTTCCATAGTCGATAAATTATCCATAGGAACAAAAACACAGCAACAATGGACACCTTAACTAACAACCCTGAACGATTCAACGGATCCTGTCTCCATATAAAGAAATCTTCTCGAATCAAACTGATCCTTTCACGCAGCCAATCTACCGCTGACATCCCCGCATTTGATGAAACACCGCGGAAATCAGGCGGCGTGAGATCCACATTGATCCAATTCCCATCAATGTAGGCGCGTGACCACGCATGGCCATTGGTCCCCCTCACATTCCAACAGTCAGAACCTCGCTCAGAAACTGCATAGCCCATAGCATAGCGTGAAGGGATACCCACCTCACGAAGCAGCAACACCGCGGCTGTTGCATAATACTCACAGTGACCACATTTCAAGTCGTTGAGAAACCATTCAATCTTAGACCTATTGTAGTCTACATCACCTGGATCAAAATCAGTGGAGTACTCAAACTCCGAATAAAAGTAATGCTTCAGAACTGCAACAACCTCCTTAGGATCCTCCATCGAACGCAATCCCAATTGATCAACCAGACCTGAGATTACTTGCTTTTCCTCCGCTGGGATACGCAAGTCGACTTCGCCTAGTGGAGGTTTATCGAGGGCTATCTTCTTGGAATCCGCATACAGCGAATAACTGATAACCATGTCGCGATTGGAGAAACGAAGTGCCCCCATAGAATTTACCTCAGCATATGTTTGTTCGCCCAAAATACCTGACACCGCATAAAAACCTGGAGCTGATGGCACAACGGAAGTGGATTGCTTCTGAACTATCGTTCCTCTGATCTCCAAAAAATCACTCTTTTTAGACTGCTCAACGAGCGTCCTATCCGTTTTCCTAAAATAGGTTACAGCCCCATCTTGCGTCTCTATTTCAGCATCGAAAAACCCCCGGTAGGAATGATCGAACTTATCATACTCCTCCGCGCTATAGTCATAAGTCCACTGTCCCTGACTATAATTATTATGACTCGCTAGACGGAGGTATTCAGGATTTGTGTCAGACCACACTCTCCACTCGATCTTTGGATTAAGTTCAACATTTCCAAGCTCACCCAAATAAGAAGTGAAATCTGCGAGAAATGTCCCACTCCCAGAGCTTTTGTAAAAACTCTCAATATGTGCTTTCACCCACAAATACGCGGTAGTCATCGTCCACTGAATCCCCCAGCCCAATGCCACCACAATGGGCATTACTAACCATAAGCCACGAGCACGCATCCCTCGACCATAGGAGATTGAAAACACAACAGCAAAGGTCAGCACACAAATACCTCCCCAAAAGTACCACTCAAGAGCCTCAGTCGTGGAAGCAGCAGTTAGCACCCCGAAAATATAGGGATAGCCAGTATTAATTTGAGTAGGGTGTACCTCCCTCCCCTCTTTTCTATCCAGCGCCATACGTCTGCGACTTAAGAAGAAAAATGAATTGAGCGTCACCGTATTTCTCTGCCCATAACGCTGAACAAACTCAATCGGGAAAAATATCACCGGCACCCACGTCATCACATTCAGCGCCCCAGCTGACCCAGTATCATCGATCCAACTGATCGCCACGCCAGCTATCATTAACAACAACGAAAACTGAAAAGCCTTCACTTGAGCACTCTCGTCAAAATCCCATTTCAAAGGAATCCACCGACGACAATCCAATATCCCAGCTATCACCAAAGCAATGAGGATGCTACCACTCGTCAGCCCCCAAAACAGCAACACCAATGACGTCAGTAGTATGGGGGGGATTAGGATATGAGAGTCTTTCTTTGACACGCGAGAGAACGTGACAGTTCTCATCAAAAACCTCAAATCACAAATCCCTCTCCTTTACAATTATCTCAATCCCTTCTACTGAGAGCGCATGAAATTCATCGCAGCCATCTGGGGAGCATTCGGAGTAACCTTCCTTGTGGGGAAATCCTGCTATTCCCTATTCGATTACGCAAACAAAGCCCTGCAAAGCGGCCTTAGTAACTACCAGTGGATCATACTCGTACTCTACTCCCTCTTCATGCTGTATTTCGAAGGCTACAAAGGATTTCAAAAAAAATTCTCCCCTCGTACTGCAGCCCGAGTTCATTATCTTTATATGAATCCACGCCCCCTCCACGTCATCCTGGCACCGCTATTCTGCATGGGGTATTTTCACGCCAAGAGAAAAGTCCGCATAGCCGCGATCGCGATATCTTTACTCATCCTTTGCGTCATATTCCTTATGGGTTCTGTCCCCCAGCCATGGCGCGGTATCATTGACATAGGAGTCATACTAGGTCTCAGCTATGGCCTCATCTCATTTGGCTATTTCCTTATCAAAGTCTTCACTACAAAGAACCACGACATTTCACCTGAAGTCCCTGAGTAAGGTGCTGCGCTCACTTTCTAACGAGCCTACGCAAAGCCTCAATATACTTTAGCTGTTGAGCTGTTGGGTGAAGCTTCTGTGCTAGCTCGAACTTTTCAACGGCGGCTCCGTATTTCCCCTGAGTCACCAGCATTGTTGCGTGAGCGAAAAATGCAACGTACTTCGAGCTCTCAATCTTCTCGGCACGTCTGAAATAAAACTCAGCAACTTCAAACTTCTCTTCAGTGGCTGACACCTTTGCCAACAAAACTAAGGCATCACCATCCAGTGGATCTCTTTCTACAATTTGCTCCAACAAAGGCTTTGCCCCCACTTTATCAAGCTCCATCAACACGATAGCTCTCAAGCGATCGCGCTTATTGAGTAAACTATCATTTAACTCAGTACCCATCGGATCAACCGACAATAATTCTTCGGCAAGATCCCAGTCACTCAACCGCAGAACTGCCTCAATAGCTCTCAGGTACCGCGGGTAAACTTCTATCTGAAGGTCTTTTTTTACTAGATCAAGCCACGGTCTAGCAAGCTCAACTGTACCATTTTGTGCATGAAGTTGGGCCAGCAGAGCTGCATGTTCTATAGTTAACTCACCTTGTCTACCAAGCCACTCAAGAGCCGCAATCGCTTTCACATCCTCACCATGCAGTAAAAGCATATTCACCATCAATAGCTGATAGGAAACTTCACTAGGACGGGCTTGAATCACCTCCTTCATTAAGGAAAGAGCCTCTTTGTTTTGCCCAATTTCAAGCAGACATTGCGCAACACCGGCCTTCCACTCGATAGTTTCAGGCTCTGTCACTTGAGCCAATCGGTACGCTTGCAGCGCTGACGCATAATGTTCATTTTGCAAATGACAGTAACCTAACATACCAAGGGTAGAACCACTCATATCCCCTAAACTTAAAGCCATCACCAAAGATGACTGCGCTAATGGAAATTGCGATCCTCTTAAATAAGTGAGACCTAGATTTTTATGCGCTCTGCGGAATGATGGGTATTTTTTGATGGCAGTCTTATAGGCATCGATAGCTTTCACCTCGTCTCCAAGCTCAAGATGAATATTAGCTTGGTTATATAAAAGAGCTGGTGAATTTACTGAGATTTCACTCGCTAGCAAAGCTTGCAATGCACGCTTTTTGTCGCCCTTACCCATCCACTTGGCAACTTCAGCTAATACCTTTTGCTCCTCAAGACTAACCGTTGGCTCGACTCGTGAGTTCACCCCATAAGAAGCACTAAATGACTTCACGAAGGCTTCAGACTCCCAGTAAGAAGCTGGAATATTCAACGACTCACCCGCCACAAGCGAGTTGGGAGCTAAAAATGTAAGCGCGCTAGCAGCAGTTAGAATTACAAATTTCATGGTTTCTTCAATATTAGAGGCCAGTTAAAAACGACCTTCACAGGTTTCCCATTCTTCTTAGGGACAGTAAATTTGCTACCATTGACAATCGCAGGTAACACACTGCGAATAGATTCATCCGAAACTGATTTTATCTCAATGAGCTTCACATTCCCCCTCTCATTTAGCTCCACTTTGACCACTGCCTTGACCAGTTCTGAACGCACACGACTCGGCCAGCGAAAACGACCGCGACGCACCACCGAAGGGTTAGCATCTAAGTCGCTAATACCTATTCCTCCTGTTAGTTTTGCTAGTGGCCGCAGCACTCGTACCGGCCTGGGTGTTTGCTTTTGCTTTGGCGTTGCAACATGCTGACGTTGTGGTTGAACCTCCAGCGAAAAAAGATCCACAGACAAATCTAATGGAACCGATTGCTGAAGATTTGGCATCGTAAAACTAGCCAAGTCAATACTCGGTCGTAGCTCAGCCAAGGACGGAGGCGTGGGTGGTGCGGCCATCTCGGTCACTTCGCTTTTCTGATTTGGTTGTACAGGTTGAGGTTCTGGAGGCGGCGTGAGGGTGATCATTTCTATTTTTGTGAGTTCCATTTGCGCCGGATCCACCTTCAAAAAAATCAACCTCGTCACTGATAGGAACACTAGCAACAACAAGGTGAAGAGCACCCCAAACACTATGTTTCTTAATGCACTCATCACTTAGCCGTCGCACTATACACGCTCTGAGCTCCCGCCAACTGAGCAGCATCAGTCACCTTCATGATCACTCCATAGTTAGCCTCCTCATCACCTTGAATAACCACAGGCAGCTCAGGGTCACTACCTAACAATGATGCCACAAGCCCCCTCACCCCCTCAACCCCAATACTACGACCACCATAGAAAACATCCCCATTTTTGGTCACTGCTATGAATATAGAATTTTTCTGGATCTCCTCAGCTGAACGCACCTGAGGTCTATTAATTTCCACACCTGGATCATCAATAAAGACAGTCGTCACCACGAAGAAGATCAAAAGTATGAAAACAATGTCAATCAATGGAGACATGTTGATCTCACTTGATGCTGTATCGCTTTGTGAAAAATGACGAAACCTCCTCATTGCGCACACCCTCCCATATCAGACTCTCTGATAACTGCATGCATCTTGCCCTCAGCCCTAGACCTAACAATAGCTACTCTCCTGAGCAATAAAGCATACAAAAAGGCCGCTGGGAGCGCCATCAAAAGTCCAGCTTGAGTCGTAACTAGCGCCTCAGATATCCCAGTAGCTATTTTCTCCATAGGCGAAGCGGTGCTTAAAGTGGCCATATTGGAAAATGTAACCAGCATGCCAGACACTGTACCTAACAGCCCCCCCAGAGTACACACTCCTACCATCACGCCAATCACCGGAGTTCTTCGTTCAACCCAAGCTAGGTGGTCGAGCTCGAAAACAGTAAATTCCCGTACTATAGAGCGCTTTGCCCCACCATCACTGACGAACTCATTATCGAGCTTACTTTCAAATTTTTGAAGCCCACACCAGGTCGAAAAAATCATTGCATAAAGCCACACTCCGACAACTAGAATCCCCCACAGCACAACACCCCCCTCACCCAAAAGAGCCTGACATTCATTGCTGATAACGTAAAATAAAGACATTTTCTTTAGAGTTTTCTAAGCCCGTTGACAAATGTGAGACCTAGTTTTTCAGTGTTTTGCACAACTCCATTACTCCTCCTAGAAAGCATCGTATGCATAATCAATGCTGGGATAGCCACCACCAAGCCAAACAAGGTCGTCACGAGCGCCTCCGAAATCCCCCCCGCCATCGGCTTAACATCACCAGTACCTGTCACTGTAATGACATTGAACATCCTGATCATTCCTGAAACGGTACCCAACAAACCTAGTAATGGTGCTGTAGCCGCTGTCACAGCTATGAAGGGTAACCATTTTTGCAACTTTGATTGCACTCCAATGAGCTGTTCGTAAATCACTTCCTCCACGACATCTACTCCTGCACTGATGTAACACATCGATGCTCTTATCATTTCAGCCGCTGGGTGCTTACAACTCTGTGTCAGCTGTTTTGCAGATTCGAGATCACCAGACCTAACAGCACCTAAGATGCTTGCTAGCCATTGAGCATCGGGCTCCCGAATTTTTGCCAATTGAAAAAATTTCATACATCCGCAGAAGACTGAAATCAAAGCGATTAAGATAATTGGCCAAAGCCAAACCCCACCTTTCTGGAAAAGATCTAGAGGATCACTTTGAATTTCAGCAATAGCCCTAGCCTTACCCCCTGACACATCAATAGCTAATTCAACCGGTTCACCCTTAAATAACAAAGCTACATTTGCAGACTCTTCATGACCTAGCGTAGGTAGCCCACTGCTATAATTATTCTTTAGATGCCCTGCGTAGATACCATCACTAGACAAGAACCAACTCAAAGGCCCTACACTGTACGTAGAACCGGCAAGAATCTGACCTTGATTACCAATTGCCTTGGACTGAGCTACTTCACCACCAAGCACCTCCTCGATTTGATCAAAAGCATAATCTAGTAGATCCGCTTTAAGTTCTACCCCAGCACCTTTTACTTGGTTATCTATTGGCTGTTTCTGGATTAATTCCCTACCAGCGGAATTTGCCATAATTTCCAACTGCAACGATAGGTCATCATAAACATCTGATAGATAACGAGCATCGTCTAGCAGCACTCGATTTTCTGCTTTGACCTTTTTCAGTAGCTCCTCACGAGCTGACGCGCTCATCATACCGAGCTCATTTTTTCGTCTTGCAGGGAGAAGTTTCCGTTCAATATCCTGCAATTTTTTACCAACACTAGCTTCAACCTCTAATTGCGCTTCTCGCTGCTGAGACAACTGTATTCTAGCTGCATCAAAGTTTTGCTGAATCGTCTGGGGTGCGGATTGAGCATAAGCCCCACAAAGTTCGGCCACTACCAATAAAACTATGATCGATAGAGTCTTCATTTGGACAACTGGATTGGAAGTTTCACTAACTCAGGACGAGTGGTCTTCTGATATACCCCAATAGCTCTAGCAATAGCATTGCGGTATTGGTCCTTTCTAGACCACTTCCAGCCAGTAGAACTCACCTCAGCAATTCCAGCGGTGTCCCCACTCACGTAGTAGCCTCGTCCCAAACCTAAATACAGAACCTGCAGTTGCCTCTCAACTCCATCGACAACCTTCACTTCCTCAGAATAAGTAATAACCTGATTGAACTTCATCGTAGACTTTACCACAGCAACCATTGCTAACACTCTTGCTCGTAGTTTCGTGGATCGATCTCCTAACGAAAGTTGCTCAGTAACTAACTCATCACGTAATGGGCGCGGGAAGCGATTCATAATTTCGAGCAAACGTAATGATTGCCTATCGACCTTTAACCGTAACAGGTTGCGCGATTCTCGGTACCGAGTAATAGATAGCTTTATCTTTTCAAGCTCAGCATCAGATTCCTCTATCAGTCCCCCAGCAGCGGATATCCCTTCCTCCAGCAAATCTAACTCAGTTACATAAACACCCAGTAATTGCTCTATGGAGACCTGCCTTCGTCTGAAGTCTTTCCTTTCCTCAGCTAGGGACTTCTCAAGAACTAACCAGGCTTCAATTTTTTGCTGAGCCTGCTGAGGTGTCATCTCAGGCTCATTTCCCGCAGTTAAAAGGCCGTTCATCACGACGAATAGCAAACTTGTAATCAAAAATTTCACTCTATGAATCTGCTCACTACTACGACTGGCTACAAGTATCATCTTAATTTTTCTTACCTCCGAAAATTGAACTACAACACCCGTATTGCTTCTAGCTCAAAGACTCAAGCCTTTTATTGAGAATTATTCTCAATAAAGAACTAAGTAAATTAACTCTAAATAACAATAATCAAGATGATCTAAAGATTAAGTTTTTCTTATAATCCTTAATTTCTGAGTTGCCTTGGTTGCTTTAATCCTAAAGTATGCTGCCGATCTGTATATATCATGTCCGACGAACGTTACGAAATAAGAGGTAAAATTGGTCAAGGAGGAGTAGGCGCGGTTTACCGAGCTTATGACACCCAACTCCGCCGCGAAGTAGCAATCAAGCGAGTACTCGCTGTTGAGGGAGATGACTCCCATAATGCAGACTTAGCCACAAAGAACCTTCTCAAAGAGGCAACTGCCCTATCCTCAGTACAACACCCGCATATTTGCACAGTATATGACGCAGGCATTGATAAGGATGGACCATTCGTTGTAATGGAGCTAATCAATGGTAAAACTCTCGACGAAATGGTCGAGCGCGGAACTCTTACCTATGATGATTTCAGGGAAGTTGCTATTCAATCCCAGGAAGCAATGATCGCAGCCCAGGACCTAGACCTTGTCCACCGCGATCTCAAGCCATCTAACGTGATGGTTTGCTGGCTCCCATCTGGTAGATTCCAAGTCAAAATTGTAGATTTCGGGCTCGCAAAATTTTCAGCAAAACCGTCTCTCCAAACCATCGATCATGGTGATGCAGTTTTCGGATCCATCTTTTTCATGGCTCCTGAGCAATTCGAACGCGTACCTCTCGACCGCCGCACAGACATGTACGCATTGGGTTGTATGTATTACTACTCTCTAGCAGGGACGTACCCTTTCAATGGTGATAGTGCACCTCAAGTAATGGCTGGGCACTTACAAAACTCCGTTCAACCGCTCCAAGAATTACGCCCAGATCTTCCATCATGGGTATGTGCTTGGGTTATGTGGCACATTGCCAGAAACATGGATGATCGACCAGAGTCAGCTCGTGTAGCACTTGAGAAATTTATCAATGATGAAACAACAGCAGCTCAACACGGCGGAGTAATGCCTCACCGTTCTGGTCCGCAGCTAGTTATTCCAACAACTTCACCACAGCTGATCACTCCGACAGTTACTTCTACGAAGGTAAATACGCAAACTGCGCCCCAGGCCATCATTCCCCCAGGTGGTCACACTGCGTTTACTTCATCTCAAGCCATTCGTCCAGCAACTGTAGTTACAGGCGGGACCGCTATCCAGCCCGCCCGCCCAGCAGTTACTGTAAGCCCAACCATCACCCCCGCTGCAACCATCACCCCCGCTGCAACCACCCCTCCCGCAGCAGTCAACCCTGCGACCAATGTCGTCGCAGCTCAGCCTACTGTCACCCCACCAGTGTTTCCCGGCCTAACACCTGCTAAGAAAGGCCTTAGTAGCACACATAAGATTCTGATCTACTCTGGACTCGGTGTAGCAATCGTCATCTTATGTTGGATTTTGCTATCCAGAAACTCATCGAATAGTGAAACAGACAGATTCAACGCCTTGATGATACAAGTAGAGGATCTCAGAGCACGTGACCTCCCTACCACTAAAGATGACCTCACCTTACTCTTGGATTCACTTGCTGATGACACAATCTCTAACCGGAACGCTATTTTTCAGCGCATCGTTATCTCTAAGCCCGAAGGAAGTTACTCCATTGATAAGCTAGTTTTAGATTACGCTACTTCCGCCGGAATGGCTGAAGAGGATTGTAAAAACCTCTCTATTGTCATAGGTAAACGCGGCGATCAAGGAGCAGTGAAAGGGCTTCTCAAATGGGCTATTAAAAACCCTGATCATCCAGCAACCCAAATAGCGATAGACGGCGCGAATAAGACGATCGAAGAAGACAACTTCCTTAGTTTCATCTCAATTCTTGGAGCTACAGAGACCCCTGGAGTTAAAAGTTCAGCCGAGAAAGCTCTCAAAAATGTCATTTCAAACAGCCGTAACAAGAAAAATCTAGCCAATCAACTTGTGGGTGCATTCGATGGGAGTATCGACGATAATTACAAACTCGCTATGATTCGACTACTTGGTAACACCGGTAGCGAGGCTGCTAAAAAAACAATTTCCGAAAGTTTATCCAGCGATAACACAAACGAACGAATTGCTGCCGCTACAGCATTTGGAGCTTGGCCAAACGATGAGCCTTTCGACACCCTGCTCGATGCCTTTGAATCTGAAGATACTATAGTAGTAAAGACTGGGGTATTTAAGAGTGCTATCAGCCTCCTGAGTTCTGAACGCAAACATGACAACGATGAGTTAGGAAACCGCTGGCTCACCCTCTCAGCCTACGCTACAACAAACAGCCAGAAGAGTAAGATTATCAGTGAGGCGGTAAAAGCTAATGCAGACTGGTCATCTCCTGTTCTCAAATTTTTCACTGGTAAAGATCACGATGATCGCATTCAAACACACGCTGCGAAAGGCCTCGATAAGATCAAAGACTAACAAATTCACTTAACATATCTTTAGTTTCTAAATTTTTACATTGTAAACCACCGCAATCTAAGTCCAATATAAATTCAACATGAGAAAAATCCTAATTTCCGCAACCGCGATACTCCTGACAGCCACCTGCAGCTATGCAGACATTCAAGCGCCTCCAGGATCCACTTACACATCTAGCCGCAAACTAGGACGTGGACTTTCTAATATCGTTTTCGGTATCACCGAAATCCCAGAGCAGATCGTTCGAAAGACCAATTCCTACGGAAGAAAAGCTGGGTATACCTACGGTCTCGTAGATGGTACTAGCCGAACATTCCGCCGTATTGGCTATGGCTTCTATGAAGTATTCACATTCAACTGCCCAACATTCCATGGGACATTCAAGCAGCCATACATGAAATGTGGAGCTGACAATCGTATCGAAATGAACGTGCATGACGGTCTTTCTGAGTTCCCTCCAGAGCTTGGCGCTGACTCCTACTACGGCCACGTTCGTGCCCAGAAGTTCTAATTTTTGGTTCACACTATATTCAATTTTAATAAGCGCTCAACTCATAGTAGTTGGGCGCTTTTTCTTTATCGCTATGAAGTCATTAATGAACGAGTAAACCTCCATTCTTTTTACTAGACTAAGTCTGTGAATGCCTTCACTTTACCGTCCACGTTGCTGATTACATTCAGCCTTAACAACAATTAAAAATTGATTCATTATGAAACTAGTTACGATGCCAGCACTCCTCGGGAGTGCAGCCCTAGCAATACTCTCTTCTTGTAATTCTTCTACTGAAGAGTCCAGCAATCAAGAGACTCAGAACAATGCTGTTCTTCGGTTCTCAGCAATACCAGACATAGACACAACTGGGCAGACTGAACGCTATCAGCCAGTAGCCGACTACCTCTCAAAAGAGCTCGGAATCAAAGTCGAATTTGTAGCTTCACCTACGTATGGAGCGTCTGTGCAAAAGTTCAAAGGTGGAGACATCCAGTTGGGATGGTTTGGCGGTGTGACAGGAGTGCAGGCTCGACAAGCGGTAGAAGGAGCACAAGCAATCGTCGCTGGTGCCGCAGATCTCGAATTTAAGTCCTACTTTATCGCTAACACCTCTACTGGTCTTACACGCTCAGATTCATTCCCTACTGCTATCAAGGATCTTAAATTCACCTATGGAAGTCAGAACTCCACCTCAGGCTGCATCATGCCCACACATTTCATAATGGAATCCTCGGGTAAAACTCCCAAAGACTTCTTCACACATGATTTTGGCTTTTCTGGATCTCATGATAAAACCGCTGAACTCGTTAACAATGGCACATTCCAAGTAGGTGCCCTTAACTTTAAAACATACGAAAAAGGTATCGCCAATGGCAAGCTCGATAAAGATAAGTGTGTCATCATCTGGGAAACCCCCACCTACGCAGACTATAATATGACGGCTCACCCGATCCTCAATAAACAATTCGGCGAAGGCTTCATCTCTAAACTTCAACAAGCTCTCATCGAGTGTGATGACAAGGCGGCTCTCGATGCCCTCCAGCGTGAAAAACTTGTAGAAGTTAATAACGAGACATTCGAAGGAATCGCATCGGTAATGAGAAAAGTAAGTTTCAGTAAATAACTCATTTGCTATTATCATGCCAGCTAGCACCATTGCTAGACTGGCATTTTTCTCATTATGATCGAACTTGACCGCTCCCATCTAAATTTTGGATCAACACTCGCACTCGATGATTGTGACCTCTCGATCAACGAAGGTGAACAAGTAGCTCTCATTGGGCCATCGGGCTCAGGAAAGAGTTCTCTCCTGCGTGTTTTAGCAACAGAGCACGCCTTGGTATCCGGAGATTACCGACATAATGGTCGATCGATCGGATCACTGTGCAGTAAAGCCCTTAAAAATCAGCGCTGCGACATTGCTTACATTCCGCAGAACCTCGCACTAGTTTCTAACCTAAAGGTCAGCCAAAACATCCTGTTAGGAAAAATAGGGAGGCAACAATTGCTAGCGAGCATCAAAGGCTTGCTTATCCCTTCCTCTAATGAACTCCAGCTCGTTCAGAAAATCCTCTCAGAAGTAGGCATCCCAGAGAAACTCTTTCATCGTACAGACTCACTCTCTGGCGGGCAGCAGCAACGAGTCGCTATTGCCCGAGCTCTCTACCAAGAAGCCTCACTCATTCTCGCCGACGAGCCAGTTTCAGCTGTCGACCCCTCACGAGCTCACTCTCTGTTAGAATGTCTTACGCAAATGGCCACAAAGCACACGCTTACGCTTATTTGCTCACTACATAACCTAGAGTATGCCAAAAAATTCTTCCCTAGACTCGTAGGCATGCGCGAAGGCAAGATCGTATTCGACGGCAAGTCTAGTGAATTCACGGACCAAGACTTTAACTCCCTCTACCAACTCGACCGTGGCTAGTGCTATGCGAGTAAAGCCCCCAATATTGAGTTGGCGTAGAGCCACAGTGATTGGATTTCTGTGTCTCCTGATCGTTTGCCTATCGAAACTTGGATTCGAATTCAATCAACTTCCTGAGAGCGCAGATCCATCTGCGGCCGCCTACTCCTTTTTCTCAGCGGCTTTAAGCCCAGCATTAGTCGACCAAAACCTTAGCCTCCCTGCTGATAGTCAACCTTTGATCATCAGATTACTGAAAGCCTTACTCAACACATTGCGCTACGCCTTTGTCGCTATGTCAATGGCTGTGCCCGTTGGCTTAGCCTTAGGTTTTTTATGTTCTCGTTCGTGGTGGCCGACCACACTGCAACACAAAGCTACCTCTATTCCTACGAAGCTAGCTAGAACGACCCTCAACCTCATCTATCTCTCTGCACGTTTTAGTATCACCTTCATGCGCTCTATTCACGAGCTCATATGGGTCATGCTTTTCATGGCATTCCTAGGGGACTCTCCACTCACGGCCTGTATTGCATTGGCTCTTCCCTTCGCTGGAACTTTGGCCAAAGTATTTTCAGAAATCATCGATGAACAATCGGCTAACGCTACAGATC
This sequence comes from Rubritalea profundi, assembly GCF_002954445.1. Lineage (GTDB taxonomy): Bacteria > Verrucomicrobiota > Verrucomicrobiia > Verrucomicrobiales > Akkermansiaceae > Rubritalea > Rubritalea profundi. The sequence goes on along the minus strand of NZ_MQWA01000001.1, from coordinate 3,691,340 downwards.
ATCTACAATTATCCGGCGCTTCTAGCGTGAGCGCATTCTTTGCCGCCCGCTTCCCACAATCATTGCCCGATCTACTCACCTACACCCTTTACCGACTAGAATGCGCCATTCGCTCCTCTGCGGTACTCGGCTTCATAGGCATTGAAACTATTGGCCTATCTATCAAGCAGTCCTACGAAAATAACTACTACAATGAAGTTTGGACCGAACTCTACCTGCTAATTTTTGTAGTCATGCTCTTTGATGTTCTAGGGTCGAAAGTACGCTATCGACTAAGCACTCCTGCTGTAGAGCGCTCAACTCCGACTGACTTGAGTCTCAAATCTTTGAAAAAGTGCGCTCCAAGTTGGAAGTTACTCCCGCTTACATGGAGCCTATTGCTAGTAGGATCTATTGCAGCCTGGACTTTGGGTCCTCCACTCAACGTCTACCATTCTGCCATCAGTCGATGGGATCGCACCCAAGTATTTTTTGAAGAACTCGTGCCAGAACCAGTGAGGGCATCGAACCATTGGAATGACGCTCTCCCTTGGCTAAGAGACCTCTGGACCAGCAATGGCAAAGAAGCTCTTCTTAATACCGTTTTGATCGCAAGCTCAGCATTATTGTTAGCCGCTGTATTCGGCTACATCCTTGTTCCATGGGCTAGTCGGAACATCTCCACACCCACCCCATTTTCTAGCTTCAATGGTCGTACTTCACGAATCAAGAAATGGCTTTGGAGCACACTAGGGTTTTGCATTCGAACTCTCTTTCTCATCACCCGATCCATACCTGAATACATCATCGCTTTTCTATTGATTGGCATCCTCGGCGCCCATGCCTGGCCATTGGTCATCGCCCTGGCTATACATAACTTTGGAATCCTAGGCAGACTATGGGCAGAAGTGAGCGAAAATCACGATGAGAATGTCGCACGCCAACAAGTCGTCAGCGGCGGTTCGCGCCTCCAGGCGTATCTCTGCGGCATTCTACCTACTAGTTTCAACCGCCAACTCCTCTTCATATTCTACCGATGGGAGACTTGTGTCAGAGAATCTACTATACTCGGTATGCTAAGCATCAGTTCACTGGGGTATTACATCAGCATAGAATCCAGCTTCCTTCATTACGACCGAATGCTTTTCTACATATTGTTAGGCACTGCCGTGATCTTCATCAGTGACCTTATTTCAATCAACCTACGGGCAAAACTCAACAAGTCTGGGAGCCATTCATAAAAAACTCCGACCTAACATCAGCTAGATCGGAGTGAAATGTGTTTAGTGCTAGAGATTAAATCTAACACGATTGTGGGCTCATCGGGTTTACATCGTCATGCCACCATCACATGCGACTACTTGTCCTGTGATGTATCGAGCCTGTGGGCTGGCCAAAAAGAGTGTCAGATTTGCGATATCTTCAGTCTTACCAAACTCCTTAAGTGGGATGTTAGCTAGCACGCCTTCACGCACCTTCTCGTCGAGTTCGTCAGTCATATCAGTAGAAATGAAACCTGGGGCAATTGCATTGCAACAAACCTTACGTCCTGAGAGTTCCTTCGCGATAGATTTAGTGAAGCCGATAAGACCAGCCTTAGACGCTGCATAGTTCGCCTGACCAGCGTTACCGATGAGACCGATAACGGAAGCGAGGTTGATGATTCGTGGGTCTTCCGCCTTCATGAGGCTACGCTGGAATGCTTTCACGGTGTTGAAAGCACCTTTGAGGTTGGTGTCGAGCACGGTGTCCCAGTCAGCATCCTTCATACGCATCAGCAGGCCGTCACGAGTGACGCCTGCATTATTGACGAGAATATTCACAGAACCAAAATCAGCAATGATCTGCTTACCCAGTGCTTGAACTGCATCATGATCTGCAACATCGACGGCGTACGCCTTAGCTGAATCGGCAAATTCAGAATTGATGGAATCAGCCGCACCTTGGCAACTGCTCTCGCTGCGGCTAACGACCGCAACCTTTGCTCCTTCAGCTGCAAATGCACGTGCAATTGCTTTACCGATACCACGTCCGGCACCGGTGACTACTACTACTTTATCTTGAAAGCGTGACATGCACCTATGTCCCATGGAATTGGCCCTCTGGCAATCCGAAACCCACTGTGATGAACTAGCCAAAACCAGTTTTGCTCATCCGCCAGCGTATATAGAACTTTCTAGCCAATCTATTCATTGGAATACTCACCAATCACAAGCCATTGAGCTTGATAGATTTGAATTTATCACTCTAAACTACCTTGATAGTTCTGGAATAGATCGCCCACTTTCTCCCTCTCATTCTCATAACCGTTTAAAACCGCCATGAAACTAGCTCTACTCACACTCACACTCCTCAGCCTTTGCGTCTCGGCCCAAGACTACACTAGTTACAACCAGCTCTTAGCAAAATACGCTAAAGTAAATGGGGTCGACTACAAAACCTGGGTGGCTAACAAATCCGACAAGGAATCGATAAATCAGATTCTTAAGGATTGGTCTGTGATCGATCGCGCAAAGCTCAGCAAAAATGAACGCGCTGCATTTCGAATCAACCTCTACAACGCGGCGATGGCATCAGTCGTGCTGAAGAAATACCCGCTCAAGTCAGTCACTAAAATTGGCATCCCATTCTCCGTATTCAAGCGCTCATTCATTGCCACTCCAGCTGGTAAGATCAGCTTAGACACACTAGAGAAAAAACAATTGCTAAAAGACTTCCCCGACCCGCGCGTTCATTTTGCTGTCAACTGCGCCAGTGTATCCTGCCCACCGCTGCGCAATCAAGCATTCACGGGACCAGAGTTAGACCAGCAACTCAACGAGCAAGCCAAGCAATTTGTTAGCAGCAAGCATGCGGTTAGAATCAAGGGGGGTACCGCCGAGTATTCCTCTCTTTTTGATTGGTATAAGAAAGATTTTGGAAGCTCCAATCCAGCTGAAATAATCAACAAATACAGTGACAAAAAGATCTCAACAAAGCTTAAAGTAAAGTGGATCAAGTACGATTGGAACCTGAATGAATCTCACTAATTGAAAACGCATAATCAACACTTCATCAAATGAACATCATCACGCGATACTACCACTGGCTGCATGGTCAATGGCCCTCCGGAGCTGTTGAGAACCTACCCGTTGTGGGTGAAGATGGCCTCACTCGGATTCCCGGTGTTCGGGTAGTAGGAGATCTATCAGGTGTGCCGCTTCTAAAGTTTTCTTCGGAGACTGGAGCACGTGCTATTCACGCCATTCTCACAGAATCGGACTACCAGCAGCAGCGCAGTAAAGCAGAGCAAGAGGTCTATGATGTGGCCATTATTGGTGGCGGCATCAGTGGTTACTCAGCTGCTATTGATGCAAAAAAAGCGGGACTCCGCTATATCATCATCGAGGCTAGCAGCAGTTTTTCTACCATCAAAAACTTTCCTAAAGCAAAGCCCATTTTTACCTACCCCACTGAGATGACTCCCAGTGGTGGCATCCAATACGATTCACCTAATAACGTCGTGAAGGAAGGGCTGATAGAGGACATCCTGCAGCAGGTCGAAGACGCTGGTATCGAAACAACTATTGGACACATAGAAAAGATCGAGCGCCATAAATCAAGATTTCTCCTCAAAAACACGGCTAACAAAGGCCAAGAATGGCAGGCTCTTAGGGTGATTGTGGCGATTGGGCGTTCTGGTGATTTCCGCAAAATGAACATCCCTGGCGAGGAACTAGATAAGGTAAGTAATCGACTACACGATCCTAAAGCCTTCACTGGCAAAGATGTTCTCATCGTGGGTGGTGGTGACTCGGCGGCAGAGGCTCTCATTGCTCTTACCGAAGCCGGAGCACGAGTGAGCATGAGTTATCGCAAAGATGCACTCACCCGACCAAAACCAGAAAACATCGAGAAGCTCCAGTCGCTTGCAGAGTCCGGTAAAGTTCAACTCTACCTGCCATCTTCACCAACATCCATCGACCCCGACTCTGTGACTCTGGATCACAATGGTGAAGAACAGTCTTTCCCTAACGATGCGGTATTCTCACTCATCGGCCGCAACCCGCCACTCGCCTTTTTCCGTAAAAGCGGTCTTGAGATTTCAGGTGAACGCACCACCAAGTGGTGGGTCACACTTGTGCTTTCCGTTATCTTCTTCACCTGGCTTTACCATTGGAAAAAATATATCATCGGAGGGCTCGACCCCAAACCAATGGTAGAATGGATCTTTTCTGGAGTTCAAAGTATTGCCGACGAACAGACGAGCGTCCTCCACACATTAAGAAATTCCGCTAGCCAGCGTGGTTTTTATTATACCTTGGCTTACTGCCTGATGGTGAGCATATTTGGCTACCGTAGAATCAAGCGCCGAAACACCCCATATATCACTAGGCAAACCATCACCCTCGCTCTCATTCAGTGGATACCACTTTTTATTTTACCTGAACTCATCTTACCCTATCTCGGTAATAACGGTGTTTTTGAAACTGGAATTGGCGGTTGGATTGGTGACACGCTATTCCCTGATCACTCCTACTGGCGCGCTTATGGATTCATTTTAGCTTGGCCATTATTCATCTACAATTGGTTCACCTCTGCTCCCATTTGGGGATGGCTCATCATTGGTCTTCTCCAGACCTTCGTTCTTATCCCATTGATGGTTCGTCGCTGGGGGAAAGGTTCCTACTGTGGCTGGATTTGTTCCTGTGGAGCACTTGCCGAGACAGTTGGAGACACCCATCGCCACAAAATGCCCCATGGCTCAAAAGTGAGTCGACTAAATATGATCGGGCAGGCATTCCTTGCCATAGCATTGCTCATTATGCTTTTCCGAATTCTGGGATGGATATTCCCCAGCTCGCCCCTGCTCTCACTGTCTAACTCGATGTTCAATGGCATACCAATCTTGAACTACGCCTACTTTGTCGATCTCATCTTTGCGGGAATCCTAGGTGTCGCATTCTACACCCATTTCTCTGGCCGTGTTTGGTGTCGATTTGCTTGCCCGCTCGCGGCACTGATGCACATCTACGCACGCTTTACCAAGTTCCGCATTTTTGCCGATAAGAGCAAATGCATCTCGTGCAATGTCTGCACATCAGTCTGCCACCAAGGAATCGACATCATGAACTTTGCAAACAAAGGACTAGCAATGGAAGACCCTCAGTGCGTGCGTTGTTCCGCCTGCGTCCAACAATGTCCGACTGGAGTCTTGAGTTTTGGCCGGGAAGGAGAAAATGGAGTAAGATTCCTCGATTCACTGCCAGCCTCTCCAGTACAGATTCGTGAACTACAAGAGCGCAAAAATCTGAAATAGCTGGCAATTTCTAGTTTGCTCCCGAAAGTCACACCCACTTCACATACCTAATGCCCTTTGCATTCACTCTACTCCTAGCACTCTACCTCTTGTGCAGCGCCATTCTGGTCCTCTATGGTTTTCACCACTACTTCATGCTCATTCTCTTTTTTAGAGCACAAAAGAAAATGAAGGTTCAGAATGCTGCCATTGTTCCCCTAACAATCGATGACACCGAACTGCCTGTAGTACTCACCCAAATACCTCTCTACAACGAACTGAACGTTGCTGAGCGTGTGATAAGAGCGGTCGCGGCAATGGAGTACCCCTCAGACAAGCACATCATCCAAGTGCTCGATGACTCGAATGACGACACATGCACACTCGTTGACAAAGTAGTTAGCGAACTATTGGCCCAAGGCTATCAGATCTCAGCAGTGAGAAGAACTGACAGATCTGGCTACAAAGCTGGTGCGCTCGATTACGGTCTGCAGATTTGTGATGCCCCGTATGTCACCATCTTTGACTCAGATTTCGTCCCACCTAGGGACTACCTTCTGCGTACCATCCCACACCTGTTAGCCAATAAGCAATATGGTCTAGTCCAAGCCAGATGGGGATTTCTTAACGAAAATGCATCTCTATTCACCAAGGCACAAAGTGTCGGGATCGACGGCCACTTTGTTGTCGAGCAAGTGGCGCGATCCTACAATGACTACTTTCTCAACTTCAATGGCACCGCTGGAGTATGGCGTCGCAGCGCAATCGATGACGCAGGTGGCTGGAATGCCGACACCCTCACCGAAGACTTGGATCTTTCCTACCGTGCTCAACTCAGAAATTGGAAGATCCACTACCTGCCTGACCTCGTGGTGCCAGCAGAAATCCCCTCCAGCTATGCGGCTTTCCGCTCCCAACAATTTCGCTGGGCCAAGGGATCTATTCAGACTGCCATCAAGATTCTACCGAAAGTTTGGGAAGCTGAAATCCCGCTGCGTCAGAAGATTGAATCGAGCTTTCACCTCACCCACTATTGCCTCCACTTATGCATGTTGTTGCAGGCCGTCCTTGGCCTACCACTAGCTCTCAGTGATGCAAATCCATTCAGCGACTTCGTTTTGAGTTGGTATATTGTCCCACTTAGCCTGGCAATGGTTGGCCCTAGCTTATTGTACCTAACTGCCGAAATGTGGATTAATCCAAAGCGCTGGTGGCTATTTATCACTCGACTTCCCATGCTCTTGCTCATCGGGTTCGGTATTTGTTTTTCCAATGCCCGAGCCTGCTTAGAAGGCTTTATTGGAGTCCAATCTCCTTTCGTTAGAACTGCTAAATTGGGTGATGGAAAAGTGGCATACTCTCACCGTAGTCGATACATGCCAATGATCGAGCTGACTTTAGCTGTTTACGCAACTGCCACAGCTATTAGCTACAGCTTGAATGGACTGCCAGGCGCTGCCCCCTTCTTTATCCTCTACGCCGCTGGTTTTTTCCTCTTTAGTGCAAAGAGTATGTTAGAGGATAAACAGTCATCGAAAAAGAACTAATGCTTCAACCACGCAATATCGCATGGTTATCCTGCATCCTTCTACTTTGCCTGCTTGCGTGTCTTTACGGGCAGGTAACCACCAGCTTCGACTCTGCTGGTAGCTCCAGAACTATGCTTACCATTGGAATGGGCATTCTAGGTTTAGCCTCTGTCCTTCTCTTTCCAAAATTTACCACCACACGCGCCACCCTACTGGCCATCCTTATCCCCGCCATCATCGTACGCGTTCTCGTTGCACAGGCTGCTCCATCAGATGACATCCACCGCTACCTTTGGGAGGGTAAACTTCTCGCCGCTGGTGAAGATCCCTACATCGCACTTGCTGACAACCCCATACGACAGCCTTATCATGATGCTCATTGGGAATTGATGAACCACCGTGATCAGCCGACAGCCTACCCACCCATTGCGATCTTCGCTTTCTCTTTGATCAATAAACTAGGGTACTCATCCACAAGCTATAAGCTGGTTTTTTCATTGTTAGATATGATCCTAATCGCTTGTTTCTTAGCCTTATTGAGGCAACTAGGAAAACCTCTCAAATGGGCGGCGTTTTACTCTCTCAGCCCGATTGCCTTTCTCGCGTTTTCAGCTGAAGCCCACTTTGATATCCTGATGGTACTCTGCCTCGTTGCTGGCATTCTAGCACTTAATAAAAAGCACTATATGCTAGCTGGCACAGCACTCGCTTTTGCCATCCATTTCAAGCTCATGGTCGCGGTTGCCATCCCCTTTCTTCTCTGGCGAAGCCCATTGAAAATGTGGTTAGCGTTTGGACTGGCCTTTGTCATCCCACTTATCCCCTTCATTGACCAAGTGGAAAGCATGCTTGCGGCAGTCGTCCATTTCGGCTCAATAGGTAGCTTCAATGGGCCAGTCTACCAAGTTCTCCAGCTCCTTCCCACTGACATTAGCGGCGTCTACAACCAGCGAATACTCGTCAATGGTCTGACCGCTACCTTTTACACACTAGTATGGTTCTCCATAGCCTATCAGTTTTACAGACGCAGACTCACGGGGCTCAGCGCAGCGGTCTCAGCTCTGACAGCATTGGTCTTACTATCACCCATCATCCACTTTTGGTACCTTGCATGGCTACTGCCATTCGCCGCCTTATCGCCACGCGCTTCTTGGCTGTCATTGAGTGTCAGCTTTGGACTCTATTTCCTAGTGTGGCAACAACTCGAACTCAATGGATATTGGGCGATGCCCGTCTATGCCCGTTGGTTATTCTGGCTGCCCTTTATCGCTCTGAGCCTTTGGGAGGTTCTAGGTAGGAAACGTATTCTTAACACTAGTGTGCGCAAGCTAACAACAAAGGAGTTAACTGACATCAGCATTGTTATCCCTACTAAAAATTCAGGAAAAGGCCTTTTAGATGCCTTAAAAAGTATTCAACAACAGTCGCATTCAGCCAGTGAAATCATCATTGTCGATGCTCAGTCTACAGACGATTCCCTCACTGCAGCTAGCGGCTGTAGGATCATACAATCACCAGCGGGTCGCGGGCTGCAGATTAAGACTGGAGTAGAATCCGCCAACTCCGACTGGGTCATCATCCTCCACGCCGACGCACAACTTCCTCACAACGCTCTCCAACTGCTCAGTAAAAACATCGCCGCCAACCCAGCTATGGTTGGTGGTTGCTTGGGCCAGCGTTTCGACAGCTCCGGAGCTGGTCTTTTATTGATAGAAGTACTCAATGAGTTTCGTGCGTTCTTCGGCCGCACTAGTTTTGGCGACCAAGCACAATTTCTTCACCGACCAACCGCACTCAAATACTCCTGCCTCACAGACCAACCATTGATGGAAGACGTGGAGCTCAGCGACCGACTCCGACCACTTGGAGATGTTTGTTACCTCGGGAATGAAGTCACCGTGTCTGCAGAAAAATGGAGCAAACACCCATTCTGGCAACGCTTCCGGCTCATTGTCCGCTACTTTTTCCTCTACCGGCTCATGCTCTGGAAGCCTAGAGAACAGCGCAAATTATTAGCGGAGAAGCTAGTGACTGAATATTATCCCCCTACAAACAGTTAGTAACTCTATGTGTAGACTGTAACGGGTCCAACACCGCTAAAACCTTGGACACTGCGTAGCTTTCGCACTGCTTTTTTCACCATCTCTACAGCATCATTGGTTTCTTCCATGGTGCTTAGTATGGAAAAGGAAATACGCAGACTGCTCTTAGCGCGCTTTGCGCTGTAGCCCATCGCGGTTTGGACATGCGAGGGTTTTTGCTTGCCCGTCATACAGGCTGAACCAGCCGAACAGGCCATCCCGTATTCATCTAATAAAATGAGCAAGCCAGCGGCCTCACAGTTTTCAAAGGCCAAGTGGGCAGTGTTTTTTGTTCTAAATTCTTTGGAGCCATTGACCAACACGCCATCGACTTCAGCCATGAGACGTTTCTCGAAGTGATCACGCAAGGCGGCAACTCCAGCATGGCCGTCAGCGTCTAGGCGTAGTTGCATCATTTCAGCCGCGGCCCCCATCGCTATGATCGATGCCACATTTTCTGTACCGCTCCGGCGTCCTGCCTCCTGACCACCACCGAACAGTAATGGATCGAAGGAGACATTCTTGTTCACGTACAAAGCTCCCACCCCCTTAGGCGCGTGGAATTTATGACCTGAAATCGACATGAAATCTATGTCCTCCTGCTGTAGATCAATCGGCGTTTTCCCAACTGCCTGAATGGCATCGCTATGAAATGGAATCCCTGCCGACTTGGCTAGCGCTACAGCTTCTGCCACTGGCTGGATCACACCCGTCTCATTGTTGGCCCACATAAGAGTGGCAAAGCCTGCGTCATCTAACTCGACCGCTTGTTTCCACGCATGAAGATCTAACCTACCACTTTCATCCACTCCGACACGCTCGACAGCGTAGCCTTGTTTTTCCAAGTGCTCGCAGACCCGCAGGATGGAACTGTGCTCGATCTGGCTCGTAATGACCCGTTTACCCTTACCCACAGCATTGGCTAACGAAAATAAGGCTGCATTGTTTGACTCGGTACCACAACCAGTGAAAACAATCTCCTCGGGCTCGGCTCCGATCAACTTCGCGACTTGTGTCCGCGCCTTGTCGATCGCCTTCTTCACAGCCTTACCAGCACGATACCCACTAGACGGATTGTAGCACTGATCTGTGAGATACGGCAACATAGCTTCCAGCACATCTGGATGCACTTGAGTCGTCGCGTTGGAGTCGAGGTAGATCATACTTTTGAGGCTAAACACAGAGATCGTAGTATTCAAGTGTCAGAACTATGAAATCTACTGCGAATTTTGTAAAGTTTGATTGGATGATCGGCCAATACACGCTTATCTTCCGCCAACAAGACCGACACCATCATGATCACACTCACGCAATCATCTATCAAAGAGGTAAAGAACCTCCTCGCTAAGAAGCAAGCCGCACTAGGCTCCGGCCTTCGTCTCTCAGTCACACGTGGTGGCTGCGCGGGTATGCAGTATGTGATGGAGGTGGATGTAGCACACGAAGGTGACGACACTATCGAAGAAGATGGAGCTATCGTCCACGTTTCCCAAGACTCATTCGAATTCCTCAAAGGCTGCCACCTCATCTACGAATACTCACTCGCCGACTCTGGCTTTAAAGTCCAGAACCCGAATGCGTCACGCTCCTGTGGTTGCGGCACATCCTTTGAGGCCAAAGGCGAAGAAGGCACATACGATCCTGCCGACGATTGTAAATAATCACTAACCACACCCGCTGACTGTGACGCGCAACCGCGAAGACGACTCACTCGTCTGCGTCTACTCTAGCACCTTGTAGAATATAGGATTTTTTTGACTGTGCCTAGAACTGTGCCTAAAAGCACAGCAAGGAAGCGACTTATAATCTTGTGAAAAAATTATAGAATTATGAGTCGCAGCGGTAAAATCGAGGCGGATGGTAAGCCAGCGTTTATTGAATTTGATACGATGGCTGAGGAATATTGGTGCGTTGAGCAATGGCCTAAGCACTCTGCTAAGTTTGTGTTGAGGAGTATGACATGCCCCTGTTTCACCAATCCTTTGTGGGTCAAGGCCGAGTGAATCACAACCCCGTGACCACCCGACTAGATGCAGATCCCATCACCCAAGGTAGCTACGGTTACAATGTAGGCACACTCACAGCCAGCGGCCAAGTGACAGCACGCATCCAAGCCGCCGCCTTCGTATGGGGTCAATCGAAACGCTCTGCAGCGTCAACAGTCTCAGAAGAAACGGGAACAGAGAACCCACCGCAAGAACGGATGAAAGCGAACTATAAAAGCTTGAGTGGCACTGACATCCAAACCTATGATTCCTGACTTCATATCGTCACCCCATATTAGTCCCACCCCGTCATCGACAAATAGAAAAATGAAGCAAATAGCCCTACTCACCTTCGCACTTTCTCTCTATTCGTAGACTTCTTGCTATAGATCTGACCCCAATGGCACTGACCACTTTTCCCAAGAAAAAGCAAATTACTATCCGTCAGTCTCCCAGCGGAATTATATAATCTTTAAGAGTCTGTCGGACTTACCTTCCTCACAATCTTAAAATCTGCTAGAGTGAGCTCATGGTTGAGAGATTCGTAACTGTAGACCGTGACACCCCGATGCTACTGCCTCCGGATTTACGGGACTGGGTAGCTGATGACGACCTTGTTCACTTCATCATTGAAGCGGTTGATCGTCTTCCTCTCTCTAGTTTCAAAACGAATACACGCGGCTGTGGCAATGCTCAAATGCCACCCCAC
>NZ_MQWA01000001.1:3619477-3679028 GCF_002954445.1 Rubritalea profundi | reverse complement strand
TGGAATCATCAAAGAAGTCATTGGCTTCCGTAGCTTTCGCCTCCGAGGGTTCGAAAAAATGGCAGGTGAATGGGAACTCGCCTGTCTAGCTTACAACTGCAAACGTCTCCACAAATTGACACTGTTCAGCTAACAGGCGGGAGCGACGAGGCCCTTCCCCGTAAAACAACTTCCCAATATCCCTCTAAATCACGCTAAATCACGCTAAATCACAAAAATATCACCATTGAGTCAGACTCCTGAGCTGGGCGCACCCTCGTTCGAAATGATGTAGAGAACCCTCTAGAAAATTGGATCTTCGCCCAATAATTCTAACTCCGACAGACTCTTAAGCCCCCTCATTTTTCAATGTTGGCGCATCGACAGTAAAGCGCACCAGTTCATTGCCTTCAATCATCTGAAGGGCGAACTGGGCTGAGGTGATTTTCTTGAGCGATTTCTCTCCATCTAACAGTTTACCCATCGCGTCAGCTGTAGCTTTAATCTTTAGCAGTTTCTCCATCGCGGCAGCTGTAGCTTCAATATCCAAAGTTCCTCCACCGAGCGATTCAGACTCCTTGGTCTTCCAATCTGTGATCTCCAAGGTTGTCCCTTCCAGTTGCTGGTCGTTCTCGTCCTTATATTCCTCGCCGTTTTCTTGCTTCAGCTCCTTCCAAAATTTGCCGTCCTCGCGCTTGAAACCGAAGTGCAGAGTTTCCGGCTTGAGGTGCACGTCTACCCGCTGAACCGCTCCCTGGAAGAGGCAGAGCAGCACACCGTTGCCCAAGCGCTCCTGTCTCAAGAGCGGGAGCTTCAAGTAGAGTTCCTTGGCGTCCTCCGTTCCCTCATTGATGACTGTGTAATGATACTGCCGGTCGCGGTCCGGCATCATCAGACAGAGTTGGGGATCGTCCTCGGCAGATAGAATCATATCGACGTAGTCCGGATTGGTGTCGAGATCGTTAACGATACAAGATTCATGGTCATCAGAATACTTGACCGCGATTTCCCTAGGCAAGGGCAGCCCGATTGATTCCAATGCTTTGCGCAACTTTGGCACATCATCGGGTGTGAGGGTGGCGTCATCCTCGCTCTTAAACAATTCGACTCCACTGGGAAGCTTGTAAAAAGCATCGACCAGCATTCCCGGCCAGCCGGAAACCGCTTCGGAACGGATCAGCACGCCGCTCATCTTCGGATAGCGATTGTCGGCGATGATGTGTTGGTAGTCTTGGCGATGATCGACCTCAGTGACGCGGCCTAGACTGAAGGCGCCGTCGAGCAGGCAATCCATCCAGAGCGGATCGACCTCGAAAAACCGGATCGATTCCTCGGGAAGCATCCGGGAATCGGGAACTAGGTAATTGAACGGGACGCCTTTGAGAATGTTGCGCTGGTCGAACCAAGTAGAGACCTCGGGGGGCGGCGGAGCCAGACTGGACACCAGGTCCGGGTGCTCATCGGCATGGAGATGAAGATCGCCTCCCGCTTGCTTGAATCGATGGGCGTGCTGGGCGCAAGTGCGCTTCCAGTTGCTCAGCGCCACGGAAAACCGCTTGTCCTCCAGCGCCATGAGACGCCCGAGCTTCCATGCCGCCGCGTAGGTCGTGTCAAAAATTCCGCTCGCTTGATCGAGCCGCAGCAACTGGTCCGAGACCCGCGGGTGACTGCCGAAGCAGGGCTTTACTTTGAAACCTCTGAACTTCTTGTCGGTGGAGCGCTCCACCCAATACTGATCGTCACCCTTGAACGTCCAGCCTCCATGCTCGCTCGAGGCAGATGGAAATCCGCCCGGTTTTGCCGAGGCAAGTCGCTCGAGCCCGTAAAGTCGCTCGCTGTTCCTCCAGGGCAGCAGCGGGCTGTGATACCACGAGACCGTTTTATCTCCTTTACGCAAGTAGTGGCGCAGCGGCACGTAGCCTTTCTCCAGAATTTCACTCTGCTCCGATGTTACGCCCGCCGGCTCCTTCAAGCGAAGCGTGTCCTTGTCCAGTGCAATGATGATCTCTTTGAATGTCCGATCAGGTCGGGTGCAGGAAAAGCTCCATTGCTTCAAGCTGACGAGCCGCGCGAAATTCGCTTTCGCGTCCGCGCCGTATTGAAATTCCCCCTCGGCATTGTATCGATCCTCGAGTGAGACGAGATGAACGGTGCTAAGCCCGTTCGGTGTCGGCAGACGATTGGCCACCACAATCGCGACCTCGGCGTCATTGGTGAAAACATTGAGCACGTCAATCTGCTTGCCCTTTTTATCCTTCCCCCTGTCTAGGCGGGCGACGAACTGCTTCTTGTTATCGGTATTCGTCAGGACCCACTCTATTTTTTCACCGTTCTTACGTGACGTGATCGAGCAAAATTTTTGGGGCGACAGCCGAATGCCCGCTTTTTTAAGAACTTCCCGAAATTCTGCATAGGATTCACCTTTATTAGCTTTGGCGAAAACCTCTTTCGCCGTTTTGGTTTCTTTCTCCTTACACTTTTTGAGAGATGTTTTGTACTTGGTGTCAACATCCACGCTCACTGTCTTGCGCTGACGGACATGGGCGAGAAAATCCAGATCGGCCGGTGAAGGCCGCAGTTCCTCGAGAAGCGCCCGCTCCACATCGATGAGCGTCACCTTGTCTTCAGGGTGCTGATCGGAGCCGATAATCGTTTCCGGTATCGCCGTATTGTGGATCCCAGCGGCCGAGTCTTTCAAGTGTTCGTCGAGCTTCCACGGCCCCTTCTTTTTCTCACCTTGCTTCAACTTGATCACTTCCTTCAGCTCCATCACCTTCGGCTGGGATACCCGCCCCTCCTCGATGTCGTCCTGGTGAAACACCAGCAGCGCCAGCCACGAGGCACTCGATCCCGACTCGCCCTCTTCCGGTTGATCTTTGCCTGACCAAATCTCGCGTTCCCAGGGAAGGGTACTGCGGTTGAAGATGACGTGCGGCAAAACATTGGAGTGTTCGCCGAGGCTGCCGGGCGGCGGGAATACCGTGTAGATATCCTGCGGCGCTAGCTGGAATCGAGGGCCGGCTACGGTGAATTTACGGGTGTTTTCGAAAATTGTCTCAGTGGGAATCTTGGCCGAAGCCGCTCCGGCACCGCTCTCCTTCTTGGTAGTTTTTTGCCCATCAAGCTTATCTCCGATCGTTTGCTCGATCTTCACTTCGTAGTCTCCCGACATCAGTCCAGGCTTGTGGTACTGAATGAACTCGATCTTTCCGCTAAGTAGTTTGTTTGCCATGCCTTTAATTGCTCGTCAGTTGGGGTTGTTCTAGGAATTCGTCGATCAACCGCTTGTCTAGGGTTAGGTCGAAGGGATCGTCGTCCTTGCCGCGGCACATTGCTTGCAGGCTCCTTTGCGCAGGTTTCAAGATCTTCCTCAGTTCCTCTTTATGCGCTGGCTTGCCGCTGACTATTTCCGGAACTGCCGGCTTCCGCCAGGTAAGCTCCAGAAGCGACTGTTCCGGCGGCCCCGGCTCACGATTGTCAATGTTATACCGCAGCACGCTGCACTTGATGTCATTGGTGTCGCCGGGTTTGGGATGACCAGCGGGTCGCACTTCGAAGCCGCAGAGGACATCGCGGATCGGTTTGCCGTTCAGGTCGGCCTCACGCTTCGGACCCCAGAGTGCCGCTGGCACGCTCTTGAGAACCGGGGCGAACCGGAACTTATCCAAGCAGTCTTCCCCGTCCCATATCGCCGATATGGTCAGGGTCGATTCCAATTCACTCAGTTCCATCGAGCCAATCCCTAGCAGCTTGTCCGACTTACCGGACGGAAAGCCGTTCAGTTTCTTTAAAGTTTCATCCTTCTGTATTTTCCCAGTCGCTTTTTTCACCGGAATCACCGAATCGATCGACAACGCGAAGTGCTTAGGATTGATAAGCCAGCGCTCGCCGCCAGGCGCGTCCGCCTCTTTCTTCGTGCGCGACAGGCCGTCCTTCACCGCGATCGTGCAGATGTCCTTGTCCGGCGGAAGGAACGAGGTTTTGAACTCGAGCCAGGTTAGAGGGGGCGGTTTCTGAATACCGGTGGCACCGAAGGAGACATTGAAGGAAACGAAGATGAAATGGACATGGGCCGTGCCGGCAAATTCGGGTCCCCAGATGTGCACCCCTGCACCAAGACTGGCACTGACGGTTCCGAGAAAGGTCCGATAAGAGGCGCCGATTTCGATCGAAAGGCCAATATCGTAGTGGAAAGGCTGCCAGCAGACCAGGAAGTCGGCCTTCAGATCGAACCAGGCCTGGAGCCGGCCTTTGTCCAGCCGGGCTTCCAGATGCCCGCCGGCCATGACGGCGCAAGACGTCAGGGCGAAATAGGTCGTGCCCTTGACGCTCAGATCCGAGTCAATTTGCCAGTTAAGCGCCAGGCGCTCAATGGACGGATAATGCGCCGGAACATGGAAGCTGGGATGATAGCCGCCGACCGAGAGGACAAAGTCTCCGCTGTGAGGGCCGGAGAACCAGCTGTAAAAGGCGAAATCGCCGGTCAGCTGACAGTCGTGCGACAGCACATACGATCCCGGCATAATCTTGCCGTCGATCTTCAACAACTCGTCGTCGGGAATGAATTCCGCGATGAGTCCAATGGTCACTTCCGCGATCGGTGACTTGCCCGATACGGCCGGAGGCGCTACGATCTTCGAAAGCCCCAGCAACTTGATGCGAAACTCATCGCCGAAGGTCGCCACCAGCAGGGCGAAGGAATCGATTAACTTGAAAGAATTGAACTTGATCCCGAGCGCCAGGAAATACCGGTTCGGCGCGGGCGGTATGTAGCTACCTAGGCTAGACAGGATGTCGAGCAGGGCGCTGGTTTCATCTTTGACGTCGCCCACGGGATTGCCGCCCATTGCGATGGACACGAGAGGAAAGCTCTCGATCTCTTCGACTTTAGTAGGCGATTTGAGCGCACGGTTGTAGCCGAAGCCAGCTGCTAGACCGTTGACAAAAAAGAACGCCGGTCCGCCTAACGGCTTATCGAGGAAGGCGTAGACGAACATCGACGTGTACCCATCCATCTCAGCATAAGACCCCATCGCCGAGAGCTTCAACGCCTCGGTCTTGATCAGGGCGACCCCGCTGTACTGGTCAAAAGTCTGATCCTTCTTAGTGACCGGGTCCGTTTTTGTCACCTTCTCGTGGAGAAAGGCCCCACCGATTTCCAACCCGCCGCTGCCCTTGTAATCCAGGCCGATCCCGTCGAGTTTGAACTCCGGCTTGAATTCGCTCAACGGTGAACCTACCCCGAGGCCGTCCAGAGAAAGCGTCAGCCCCGAGTTCGAGAACACGACATCTAGCAACACCCAGAGCGCGCTGTTCTGGTACTGGAGACCGATGCGGTTGAACTCGACCGGTCCGAGCTTTTTGTCCAGCGTGATCCAGGTGGCGCTTCCGCCCGGCTTGGTGGCCGCAGGGTGGTGTCTGCGGCGGCGCTGGCGGCAAGGCTGGTTTCGGCTGCGGGCGTTATCACGGAATTATCCGATGCTGGCGCCGCGATGTCATGCGCGACTTCCGGTGTTTTTTTGCCCCCGTCGCCTTTACCGGACTCTGCTGACTTTGATTTCGCAGTCGTCAGGCTGATGGCCCGTTTGGATTCGCCCAGGGTCAGCACGGCGGACAGGCTCAGTCCTTTTCCGACGACGACCTCATCCGCCTCGCCCTCCGCCTTCGCTTCTCCGAGTTCCCCGGGGAGCTTCAGTTCCGCGATACCCGCCTTCGTCAGCTCCTCGTTGATTCCCTTCAGATGGGTCGCCTGGAAGGAATTCGACGCGAGTAGCACTCTCAACTGGTCGACACCCGCTGTTAGTCCCGCCGGCAGACTCTCGCCGGCGAGCGGAATGTCGGAAAGCTGAATGGACGCCTTCAAGTCAGCACCCAACAGGAAACCGGAAAACGCGGCGGCAGCTTTTTCTTTCCCTGTGACTGCCGATTTACCTTTCGCCGCGCTCTTTTTCACATCGTCTTGTTCGGCAATGCCTTCCTTGCAATACGCGAGGTAAACATCGTCGATCGTGATGGCCAGGCTCTCCGGAATCTGTTCGCCAAGGTCGCCCCCGATGAGATCTCGCAACTCGATGCGATCCCCTCCGTCCTTCCGGTAGCTTGCGACCATCCGGCTGGCGCCCGCCTCTTTGTGGCAACTCAGATTAAACTTCCGCCCAGCCACTGTCAGGTGGCCGTCGAAATCTTTAGTATAAGAACCTTCGTCGTTCTTCTTAGACGTTGACTTCGTTCTGGTGCTCTTCTCAAGGACTTCGGACTTCTTCGGTTGCTCGGATTTCTCGGGTTTTTTCGGTTCCACCTTTTTGATGGTAATGGTGATGACCATATCCACGGGCTGACCGTCTACTTTAAACTCGGTCTCGCACCCGAAGGAAAACCCGGTGCTGTCGTAGCTCATCGCCAAATTGCTGATGGTCAGAGCCTCTAGGGAATCCGGTAGATCGGCATCGATCCCGAACAGATTTTCGAGATCCCCCATCAACCTTCCAATGGGTATTTTCTGACCTGGCCCTGTGCTGCCGTTGAACTGCCAACTCTTGGCATAGTGTGCCCAAATAAATAAATCCACACCGGCCAATGTTAACACACACGCGGCCTCATATTCGCGCTGATGATCGGCATATCGCATGCTCAACTGGACTTGCTTGAGGTCCAAAGTCTTGTCGGCCGCCAATTTGATCTTCCAGTCGCTGGCGACAACAAGATTGATTGAGAAGCTTTTATCGTTGAAATTACCGACCAGCTCCATTCCTGTGATCGATATCTTCGGCAATGGCATTCCGAAGACCTTTTCAGCCAAAGCAGCTAAATCCAGAGATTCCCCCTCAGCCATTGCGGCATGAAAGTCATAGGTGGGATAGGTTAGGGTCGTTTCGAATTTGGTGCTGCCCAACTCCCATATTCCAGTTAACATCCCCTCAAGCGAACGAGAATCTGCGTCAAACGGATCATAGATGTCCAGGTCCAGCGTCGGTTTAATCGAGATGATGTTGTCGATCAACTCAATGTCATGTTCCGTCGTCACACTCAAACTCAGTTCACGCACAGATCTGGCATTCAGGTCAAAAATAATTTCGAGTTTCGACAACTGAATCTCAAGCAAGATATCAAACGGTTTAGGGAAATACTCATCGGTATTGCCCATTTCACTCAGCAACGTTCTCAGCGACGGAAAGGCTCGAAATGCTAGTGCAAGGGTCCTATGGTAAAGATCGTAATCTGCTTCAACCGTGCAAGATTGGCTACCAAATCCGATCGAGCCGTCTATGATTACTTGCGGTGCCATATCACCGGCTTCTATCAACGCGAAGCCCAGTCCAAATCGATCGAGCTTCAGCTTTAAGAGACCAAGTGTTAACTCGGCGTTGATCGTTCGGCCCACGATCAAATAAGGAATGGAATCTGATTGGCAAACAACGCCATGACCAGGAATTTGCCCCTCCAATGGAAAGCCTGCAAGCAGGTCTCCAAAAATTGCACTGACGTCGCTATTAATTGTGATTTGCAGAGGCAGATTTAGACCGGCCCTGATCTCGTTTGCCGGAACCAACTCTTCAAAGCCAGTTGGATATATCTGATCGAATCCAACCGAATAATCCAGAGAGGAAAAGATAACAGCCTTTTCCCCAAGGACAAGGTTCTCGACATAGAGGTCGATCATTGACTCGGCGGACTTGGCAATTGGTGAAGTATTGTCAGCACCACCGTCTTCCTGCACGTAGGCAATTAACGAAGTGATATCGGCTCCCGCTCGATATTCCTGCAGGTCGGCATTGGCCTCCAGTTTCGGAGGAATCTCAATCTTTAAAACAGCGTGCCGTTCGGGGGCTGATTGCGTATCGCGATCAAAAAGAGAGAATCGAACCGGCACATCCTTCCACATAAACCGGCCTAAGACCGTTAGTGTCCCATCGAAACTAATTTGATTCACCCCAGCTAATGAGCCTAACGGAGAGTTCGCCTGCCCCCCCACGTTGGGCAGGTATTTGAACGCGGCGAAGGAAAACTCTTGCTGATCGAAGAGTCCACTCAGCTGTGCGTAACAGTGCGGCCCAAGGATACTCTGAGTCAGAGACAAGTTCCCCTGCATTAGTTGATTTTTGATTTCCTCTAGTGGGATGATCGCCATGTTCGCCTTTAAATTAAATCAACAAGATATTGAAAACCGCTCTCAGTAATATTCTGGTCGGTAACAGTAGAATTAACCGCCAACAAACGCATAAGAGAAATCAGACCAAGAAAATTGTGGGTTTGTTCTTCGAGATTGAATTGTTTCTTGAAATCTTGCCACGTATGGTAGATATCGTCTAGGTCGTTCCCGAACCCTATTTGATCTAGTGTCAGTTGATTTACCACTTTCCTAATTTCATTCTGCTGAGGAGATGTGCGGCGATCGAAAGAAGATTCTTTGTCCAGCGCCGAGTTCATACACTTGAAGTATTCGATGGCACGGCTGCCGAAATCGGACGATAACGATTGTTTTCTAGCGATCTCGAAGTGAGGGTCTTCTAACAAATTTACGAAAACAGGAAAGATTTTCCAAGGCTCATTTACATCCCAATAGTCTTCGGCCTCGGGATTGCTGTAAGCCGTTTTCGTTTGTGCCGGCACATCCTCTTTGTGCGTGGCACTTGCGATCAGAGCGCGCCTGATCAAATAAGGTTCGTGGCATAGTGATCCACGATTCGCGAAATTGGTCACACCATCTGGCAGACCGTGAATCGTTAGAGGGCAGAGAATACCCAATGAGCTACTTGATGTGCGATGCGGGGGCTTTGCCACAATGTCGTTCCCCAGCACGACTCTTCTTGCGTTTCCTTTAAAGTTATTGTTGAACTCCGTTTCGAATTCACGATCACCGACCCAAGGCGCACCATAGGTTATTAATTTAGTGTCTCGCCAGGGCCAAGTTTGTACGTTGCTCGGCATTTTGTTTAGGCGCATATCGCTCGGTATATAACCATAGCCGTTGCCTTGGACGACTGCGCTCACAAAGTGAGTTGCCAGCGCTCCCCCTAAACTATGTCCGGTCACGTAAATCTCACTCGGTTTTTTCTTCTTCGCGAGGTGAATTTTATCCAAACATTTCAAAATGGTAGGTAACATTCCCTGCATGCTGATAGCGAATCCCGAACTAGATTGGCTCTTGGAACTGATAAAGTGATTGTCACAGTAGGTCGCGTACGCCAAATCCGTTACCCAATCCGCATTTCCTCTTCTCCAACCTCCAATTCTGCTGGCCCCTTCGTACATCGCCCTACTCACTTTCCCACTGCGGCTCCCTCGAAAAACAATATGGACAGCATAATCGGCTGCGTTTCTAGGTAATGGCCTAACCAAAATAAAACCCATTAGGCTAAGCGCTCCTTGCTTCTTTTCAATTTGCCCTCCGGTCTCCCCCTCAAAGCAATATATGTCGCAATCTTTAATCCCATCATCATTCTCTTTTGTTATATCTTCAATTTTGGTCGGCGCCCCTTTTGCAACGTAAGTTTTGCCGATACGCCGTGTGATTTCAGCGGGGGTGTTATAAAGAATCCATTCTCCGGTCTCTGGAAGTGCGAAACATGGTCGGTGTGGGTTTATCTGTTTGTATCGATACCGAATAGGATCTAAATGATCGGGACAGCGCGGTAGCCCGTCAGGATCTGGCGCAGACTGGCGCACCGCGTCCATGAAGTTTTCGCGGCGCTCATCTTTTTTGTCCATCTGCTCATAGTAGGGATCCATCGGCCAGACCAAGGTTTGAGTGTATAGCTGGTAGGAAAGGATGCATAGATCCAGGTGGTAGATGAGGTCGTCATGTTGGTTATACATTGTGATTTTTGTTCTGAAATCAATCTCTGCGCCGTGCGCCCTCGCTGTCGATTATTGTATAATCTGGCATCGGATCAATTTTGGTTAAAAGGATTACAGGGAATCGGCGTTAACTGCCGATCGAGGTTGCCGGTAGGCAATGATATTGCTTTGGCGCGGAACATTTCTCTCTGGATGGAAGTTGACATTAGATGCACGTCCTTTCGTTGCTTGGTTGCATCATAGCATTTGATTCATGTGGCCGGCGGCTCATCTTGGTTGGGAGTTCAGGCTTTGGGATACATGTTAGGATTTCTTGCCGCCACATCAAGATCGTAGACGCGATGCGTGATTCGTATTTTTGGTGGCTGTCGCGATTATCACGGTTCGTGTCATTGCGTTTCTTTTGATGAGCGACTTTGAATCAATATTTTATGATAAAATTCACATAGATGTTCTTGGGACGAGTTTCAGTGAGAGTCGTGGAGTGATGGTTCCGGTTGTGGTTTCGTTTCAAGCCGGCCTCGCGCACCGCCTTTTCTAGCGCGGACCTATCGCAATAAAATTGAATGACGTGTCTTCGTGATGTTTTGCGTCACCAGAGACATCTGCGATCGAGACTGTAAAATTGGTCTTTGATGGCAGCACGGTAATGCAGTTGTCATCTTTTTCATCCAAGATTCCCACTTGAGTCACCACCACGGACGGAGTTCCTTTGAATTCTTCTATGAAGGTAATCTTGTATCGACCGTTGGCCGTTCTCGTGTTGGTCTTGTTCAAGCCATCACCCCATTCGAGGTCTCCGTTCTCCTTAATGCTGCCAACAATAACGCGAAGATTTTGCACGCCGGCGAGAGCAAAGAGGTTTGTTCCGAGTGTGACTGGTCCGCCCGTGAGCGCCAGTCCCTCTTTGGAGTGAATCGTCAAGTGGTCGTCTTTATCCTCGTGAAGATAGACGTGTTCACTATCACCGAAGTTTAGCTTCGCGTTGTAGCTCCATTTCCCTTTGGTTCCAGAGAGCCGCAGTGCCGCGTCCTTCCCCGCAATGTGGAGAGCGTGGGTAGGTGCCGTTGCACCAGTGCCAATCCCGACATTGCCCTCAACTAGCAGCCCATTCGTTGGAGCGGGATGAGCCTCGGCGTAGGTCTTACCGACGGTTAACCCCTTAGTTACTGCCAGCTTACTCTTCGGTAAAGGTGTCCCGATTCCGACGTTGCCTTGACTGCCGCCTCCCGTCTGCAAGGCGACGTGATGCTGAGTGGAATCCGTCCTGAGATGAGCATGACCTGTGATACCATCAGTAAAAAGGTAGTTAGTGTGCTTGTCGTTCTTTAGTTCCACTACGGCTGAATCAGTCGAGTGACTTACTTGAAGCGGACCTCCGTGAATGTGGAGTCTTGTCTCAGGAGCGACTGTCCCAATGCCGACATTCCCGCCTTCAAACACCGCCGCGGGTTTCGGAACGTGAGGACCGTCATTGTCTTTGGTTACATCCACATGCAGTTTCGGGGTCGGTTTGTCGTTATAATTGACAGGCTCCATGTCGGTGCCTATCCCCACGTCGCCGTGTCCGACCTTACCCTGACGGTACACCAGCGGAGTTTTCTCGATCAGGCAAGTATAGTGTCCGTCCCAGTAGCCCGGGATGTCCTCGTAATGGAGGTAGAGATTGGCGTAGCCCGTTGGTGACGACGATTTTAACTCGGATAATTTCAGTGTAATGCTCTCGCCTGGGCCGAGCCCATAGTCGGCATCACCCGTGTAAGTAAAATGCCAGCTCAGCCTCTCGCCCTGAAGGGATAATTCGGGCTTCCACTGGGGGTTCTCTCGGGTCACCTCATGTTTCAGCAATTCAATACTGTCATCGGGTTTCGCGGAAGTGGGTTCTTTCAAATAAATCCAATCCGTACCCGCAGCCGCGGTTGCGGAAACTACGGCAATCGATGACCGGAGAGTGCGTTCCCCGTCTCTCCTGACGAACATCAACGAAGAATTCTCGGGAAGTAATTTCTCCAGACGCCCCGCGATTTGGATTTTGGGCCCGGGCTCTATCTGACCGACTCTATCGACGTGACTTTCACTTAGCTTTGTCCGCCCCGCATTGTCGCCAGCCCCCCATTGAATCTGGATCCCAACGGCCTCCCCAATCTTGGTCAATGCCCACTCTTTCTTCTCGTGGTCCTTTTCCAGATCAAACGAAATCGAGAATCTGGAAGCTGAGTTCTTAGTGAACATGATTGTCTCCGAATTAGAAGTGTTTGTGATTCGCAGGTTCAACTCGTTCGCAGTCTCTCCATCGTTCAGGACGGTGTTGGATCCGACAAAGCCGACATGCAGTGGGATATACTGTTTCCCCTGGTGATTGACAATGTTGAGGAACTGATTCCGCGTGCCCTCGGGAATGACCTCCTTAGGCTCTTTATCCTTATACACTAGGTGCCGGTAGTTCAGGTGGATGCGGGTTCCTCGGGCACCGCCACCAGCACCCGCGCTCAGCTTAAGGAGCTCCAGATGGAGCCTCGCCTGCTTGGGAATTCCGGCCGCAGCGCCGGGTGTCTTGGGGGGCTCTGCGCCGGGATCGACCTTCAAGGCCTCGGCAAAGTTCTTCCCGCGATTCTCACCCACCCACAATAGCGATATCCAATCGGTAAAGTCGGTGGCGTCCGGGTCGTATTGCATGTCCCAACCCTTGGCGAGAGTGGCTAGCCGGTAGGCGGGATCTTTCAGGCAAGCCTTAGTCTTCTCGGAGAGCACGCCTGGCCGAAAGCTGAGCTGAAAATGATAGAGGTCCTTCCCTGCCTTCCAATCCGTCCACTTGAGCTTCGCGCCCTCCGGATTTTTCGGTTTGGGATCTGTGTCGGGCGTTTGGAACTCGATCTCGCGCGGCGAAGTATTTTTCAGCTCCAGAATTAGGGTCTGCTTCTTTAACTGCGATTCGTCATCGGTGATGAAGAGAACCCGCTCATCGTCCTTATTATAGAAATCGAATTCAACCGGATTGGCGGTGGTGAATTTGGGGGTGGAAGCAAAAAGGAATACATCTTCCTCGTCTTTCTTTTTACCGAGCCAATTATTATGAATGAATTTTACAGCAGGCTCATTTCCTTTTGACACCTCAACAAACTCCAGCCACCAGGAACCGCCCTTACAACGCACGTTGATCTTTACCACCCTTCCAACATCAGTAGCTTTGATACAGTAGGTGTCGGCATTGCCTGACTCAAAATCATCATGATTTTCCATATCGAGCTCTGTTTCAGCCGCCTGATCAGCATGCCCGTAAAGCGTGATGTATACATTGCCATCTGTATCACCTCCACTTATGTCCCCTGTCCTTACGCGTATTTTGTAATCGATCTTACTCATGATAATGTTCTTTTTGCGGGATAGCTATTGGTCGTCTTCGGATTCACCCGTTTCGCCGGGCCGAGTCTGCAACTGGGCCTTCGATTGAGCCTTGATTTTCGCCACCAGTGGAAAGACCTCCACATAGGGGCGTTGTCCGAGGGCGTCGAGGATGGTGTTGATTTCGGATATTGTTAGATTAAGGCTAAGTTGTTCCATAATGATTCAAGCGTGAATTTCGTCTTCTCGGTGTTTTTTCAAGACCAGCCATCCCTCGCGGATTTCCAGGCCGATGCCGAAGGCCGCCGTGGTCTCGACTGGCGAGAGTTCGAGGGATTCGGAGTTAAAAATGCGCTCGACCCATTTCGCGGTGGCTGTTCCGTCTTCGCCTAACTGAGGGACGGTCGCTTTGAGGGCGGTGATCCACTCAGGATGCAGCTCGAGATTTATCGGGGCGCGTTCGTCGATCGGAACGACCCGGGCGCGGGTCGTGTCCTCGGGAATGGCGGCCAGCCAGCGAACCTTCGCATGCAAAAGATGCCTCCAGATCTCTTCGCAGAGCTTCTTATCGGATACGCCGGAGAGCGCCTTCAATTGATCCAGGAAAGTGTCACGTTCCATGACTGATACGGAGGTGGTTTCGGACCAGAAAAGGCGCTCGATGTCGTCTTCGAGTATGGAGCGTTCTTTCGCTGTCTCCCCTGTTTTTGTCTTCAGCTTTTCATGGGATCCCCGGCGACCCATTGGGATGATGCGGGCCCGGTTCATATTCGTCGGATCCGGAGTAATCCACTGGCTGACAACGAGTCGATCCCAGAGTTTATCGGCCTGCGCAGAGGTGGACTTGTTTGAGAGAGATTCCGCGAAAACTGTCTTGTCCAGCCAGCGTTTATGTTCCAACCAGGTCCAGTCGAACCCGGTCTCGTCCGGAACGGCCACGCTGCGTGTACCATGCGCCGTCAGGATGGGGGCGGTGAGGAAGGTGACCTCGATGGCCTCAAACGCCGCAGCATACTCCTCGGCGGGGATATCGATCACCTTGGTCGGTAACGCTCCGGAGGTAAGGTGGACTTTCCGCGCGTCGAACAGCAGGGTCGCAGTCAGCTTCGGGCTGTCGATGCTTTGGGTAATATGAACCGGTTCGTTGTCCTGATGGAGATTAATATCAGGATGATCGATCGTTTTATTGGGCGCGTTATCGGGCGTCTGCGGTGCGTAGAAAGTGCCGTCTTTGCCGACGCTGTCTTTGCCTTGGCCATCTTCGTCGTGTTGGTAACGATAGCCCTCATCAGCGCCATCCTCCTTTTCTTCGATCCAGTAACCGACCACGCCGTCGTTGAGCTGCTGGTATTCGCCGATGCGGACGGGGAACTGAACCTTGGTGAAGTTGTCAGTCTCGCGGTGGTCGCGGCGCAGGTCCTGCTGGAAGGCGTGCCAGCCCTGGTGGATGGCCGGAGTGCCCTGCAACTGCAAGTCCAGCGAGGCTCGGACCACGGCAATCGGCCGGCCCATCAAGAGAGCTAGACTGCGGTGCTGGGCATGGCCCTGGGGATCAATGGTTTCGAGGGCGCTTTCGATGGTGGTGAGAAAGTCTTCGAGGAAGTTCTGCGCGCCCTGCTTTCCGAGGATGTGCTTTACCATCTTGGCGAGATGCGGATTGATGTCCTTAATCTCGTCGACCTCTCGGTTTCGGCCCGGCGCCGGTTCCCACTGGATCGCGTTTCCGCGCTGCAGGATGGAGCCGAGGGCCCCGCCGTCGTGGTCATACACTGCTAGGGTCTTCTGCAGGTTGTTGGGTAAGACCCAGCCGCAGATCGGCGTGGCGTCGGGATCAGTTTCATTCGACCGCAGCCAGCGGAAATCGACCCGAGCCGGTTGTACCAGCCGGGGCGGCATCCACGTCAGGTGCGGGCTGAAGGGCACGCTCAAGCGCTGCGGCGTGATGATCTCGTGGCCTGCGGCGAGGATGGCTTCCTCGTTGAAATCCTTGACCTGGCCGAAGGTGTCGACCAGGCGCAGTCGGGTGACCGACATCGCCCCGGTGCGGATGGGATTAAACTGGTTAGTGGGCTCGGGCGCACTGTGAATGCTGTCGCCCAAGAGACCGGCGACCTTCTTGGTGAATGACTGGTAATCGTCAAAACCAAGCGGATCCTCGACCGGCAATTGCATGGTCTGCTTGTGCATGAGCAATTCGTCGTTAAAACCTCCGAGCGACTGGGAGAGAAAGGTCTTCGGATCGCCAGCTTCATCATAGAGTTTCAGTCCAGCGCAGATGACGACGTAGACCGGGTCATCAGCTTTCTTGTGCTTCGAAAGATCCTCGAATTTCTTGTTCGCGGGATCGTCGTAGGTGGGTTTCTTCGTATACCATGTCTTCAACTGATTAAGGAAATCCTGGGTCAACTTGATGACTCCTTCGCTCGAGGCCAGCTCCGGTCGCTTGGGCTGCTCGCTATTAAACCAACTCGCGAGCGACTCGTGATAGCTTTTGAGGGCCTCGTCGGCGGGCAGGGTCTCATGTTCTTTCTGTTCCTTGAATGCGTAAATTTTCTCACCCAAGTCATCGAGGAAGGTCTTCAGATACTCCGCAATCCGCTCCCGCAGCTGTTCGCTGCCATGCGGCGTCAGATAACAGCGGTTACTGTAAACCGTACCGGCGGCGAGTTCCTTCAGATCTTTTTTCTTCACCTTAAGATCGACAGCATTGTCGCGAAGACCGTAGTTGGCCGTGATGACGTCCGGTGCAAACGACGCGCCTTCGATCTCTTTATTTCCACGCGCCGGCCGGAGCAGCACTTCCCATTCCAGCATGATGGGATGCCAGGGTTGACCTTGCCAGGTTCTCTGCGGGATCTCCTTGGTGCTGCCTTCCAGCGCGGAGCCCAAGCTACCGGAGAACTTTTTGACGGCCGCATCGAAGCCGGCTTTTCTGGGTTTCTGCTTACCGGCCGCCATATCCTGCAACGCTGTAGGAAGAGATTTGATCAGCGGGCACTCGAGCACGCCGTCCATCCCGTGGCGTTCGGTGGAGCGGATGCCCTTGCCCTCCATCAGGATGACCGGCTCATTGGGCTGCCAGTAACGCGGTGCCGCCTTGCTGTAGAGCTGGTAATCGGACCGGGCACCGCCGTTCATATCTCGGCGCACCTCCGCGGGCAGGAGCGCTCGGTTATCGACTCGGACCTGGGTCATTTCCCCCTGAAAACCGTTGGGGTCATTCTCCGAACGGGCGCCAATGAAAAGCTGGTCGAATTTGTTCAGAGAGCCGATGGCTTTCTTGCCGGGCAGATTGGAACGTTGCCCGTCAATGTAAACCACCAGGACGGGACTCTCCGGCTTGGGTTCCTTCGGATTTTGTGCATCGGGTGCCTTGGTCATGGGGCGTTCGCAAGTGATCGCTAAATGATGCCATCGTCCGGGCGTAATCACGCCGATCCGTTCGTCGACGTTCGGGCACGACACTACAATGCGAGCCGTGGCACCTCGCCTGATTGGCTCGAGCTGGAGAAGCAGCGTTCCGATCTTAAAAACGATGCGCTTCCCCTCCGTCTTCTGGTCGGGCTTGATCCACGCCGAGAAGGTGACACCGCCGTGTGCCTCCGCGCCTAGCATTTCTAACTTCACCCTGGCAAAACTGGTCTGGCCGTTGAAAGGCAAGGACTTCTTGAAAGCCGAGTTTGTACTGGCCGCAACCGCTGTGGGCTCCTCCCGAAACTGGAGATTGTGCTCCAACCGGCCCTGTAAGCCTGCTGCATCCATGCCGGCCGGCCGGCCAAGCGGTGTCCCGGCATCCGGCCTGAAATGAACGATCAGGCTGTCATTGTAGTGATTGATTAAGTGATCGAGTTGTCCTTTTGCTTCATCGCGCTTGGCATCTATTTTCTCAAGTTCCCCGACGATCTTCTCGAGAGGCTTGAGATCATATTCCTCAATAAAGAACTTCACCTCGTCCACATCGGGGTAGTCGTCTCCTCGGATGGTGTCCGCGGGATGATACGTCGCCATCATGTACTTATACCAGTCCGAGAAGAGCTGTTTACGCTGGGTCTGGATCTCGTGCTGTGCCTTGTCGTATCGGTCCTGTAAGCGGTTTAGGTCGGAAAGTTGAGTTGTCATTTCCGGCGGGAGCATGACCCGCCGCTGCGCTTGGGCGTGGGCCGCGCTGGAATGCTGGAGCCCCTCAGCTTCTCCGCCGTCTTTCCCTGCAACTGACGGTGTCACGGATTGGGGGGAACGCGACTGGAGTCTCACCGCCCAGCGCAGGCCGCTGGAAACGGGGGTGAAGCCGGAACTATGACGGGCCTCCCGGAACTTGGGGCCGATATCGAGCTTACGGTTGGCGAGCTTGCCCGAGAGGTGAAGCGATTCGAGCTGGTCTTCGAGCCGCTCGAGAACCTTGGCTTCCGGCGTTGGTCCGAATTCCGAATCCTCCCCGTCCGTCAACTCATGCGCAAGGTAAGCCGATAGAGCTTCCATAGTCGTGTTACCGATGGATATTTTGACCTCGCCCGCGATATTCGGTTTCTGAATTCCGTCCTTAGGATTTTCCGCCGCAAACGATACTGAAGAGTAGTAAAGGGTTCGATCCAAGCTTCCAGTGTCAGTAACGTCTGGAAGTTTCCAGTCGAAGTCTTTCAGCTTTTGGATAGCGAGAAATTTCGCGTTTTCGCCTTCTTGAAAAAACGCCAAACCGGCTTGGACAAAGTCGTGAGACTGGAGAGCGAGAAATTCGTGAAGTTCACTCCGTAGGGCATCACCACGGATGAGATCGTCGAGAATTTCAGCTAACGAGTTTCTTGAATCAGAACGGGTGGCGTCGATGCAGGTATTGAGGAAGTCATCTCTCCTCATCGTTTTCCCCGCCCGATCCTGATCAACCCCGGATGGATCGACCTCGAAGCATTTGAGAATCGCCTGCCCCAGCACCAGTCTCTTGACCGGATCATGAGTCCCGGTCGAGTGCCAGCCGATGATCTCGTAGCGATATCCCGAGTCTCCAGCCGTAACCTCGTCATCGTGGAACCCGAAGACGCTGTGGCAATTTGGGTAAAAGGCAGCGAATGCTATCTCGCCGTAGCCAAGCGCAGTGAGGGGTGTTTCTTCGGGGAAATA
This sequence comes from Rubritalea profundi, assembly GCF_002954445.1. GTDB lineage: Bacteria > Verrucomicrobiota > Verrucomicrobiia > Verrucomicrobiales > Akkermansiaceae > Rubritalea > Rubritalea profundi. Next base: position 3,660,794 of record NZ_MQWA01000001.1, on the reverse strand, counting down.
CGAAGATTCAGGCGGTTTGCTTTCTTGCAACCACAGATCCAGCGGCACCTGTCGGCCGACATAGCGAAACGGCTCGTTTCTCTTCTTGTCAATTTCGCGGTAGAAATAGCTGATAGAGCCGGATCGCTCGCGCTCGGCCAAGGCGTATTCTTCGTAATTTTTATCGCCTTTTTTAGGAAGCGGAAAAATGTAATCGCTCTCGACCACCCAGGATTTTTGGTTTGAGCCCTTATTACGCGTGATCAGCCAGCGGTTAGGAAGCGCGGGAAAGCGGGTTTCTTTGCCATGATGCACGCCCCGAGTAAGGGCATCAGGCATTGACCAGTGTAAGTGCACGCCCGCCTTGAGATGAAGGTTTTGGCTTTGGAAAGGCTGGGAAACGATCGACTCGCTGATATTCGCATGGTCGGCATTAATCTCCCGTTTCAGTTGCCGATCCACGTACGGTAACCGGGAAAAATCGGCCATGGCTTCCACCATCAGACGGTCCGCGTCCAGAACGAGGGCGTCGACGTGAATGGGGACAAGCAGAGCGTCGCTCACTGGACTCGGATCTCCTCGATGGCAAGGCGACTGCTAGCGAATCGCTGTTTCGGCAGTCTCGCCCCTACTGTTTCGATGTGGCAGCTAGGGATTTGCTTTTTGGGTAAGGAGGTCGAGAGCATCGTTTTTGGTGGGAGAAAGGGAATTGCGGAAGTTTCTGATGTTAGCTAACAGATTGAAGCGGGGATTCCTGATGTTAGCTATCAGATAAAAAATGCAAATGATCGGCGAGTAGGCAAGCATAAAATCAAATATTGGAACAATAGCAGAAGACTACCTCTATACCTAATTCCGGTGAGATGTGCAGTTATGAACTGGATGAAAATCTAGATAAATAATCTCCCACTGTCCAAGATGCTTGCATGTCTTGAATCGAATTTAGCCCAGAGCAGGTAGAGTCTCGCATAGTCGTCGACTAACAATCAGCACAAGACGGCCTTGCATTGCACACTCTAACAGTATAGCTCTAGCAACATGTCCGAACGTGTCACTAGTGCTCTCCTCATTACGTTTGCCCCTGCTGCCATCTACATGGGTGTCCTGTGGTTGCAGTTTCGTAAACGACGGACACATAGTAAACTTCCAATCAAGGCAATCCCACGCCCTCCTGGATGGAGCCTACAGCAACGCATTAGCGAACTCGAACCTCTATGTTGTTTTACTCATGTGCTCAGGAGCGTTTGCTGGATTCCTCTATTGGGTGGGAATAAACCTATCAACAGTCCTCACCATAGCTGGGCTGGGCTCACTCGTTGCAATCTCCCTGCTCTACCGCCTGATGCCCACCTACGCCAATTACAAGCTAGGCCTGCTGGGAGAGCAAGCTGTTGGAGCGATCCTCAACACCCTCTCACATGAAACTGTGCAGGTGTACCACGACTACCAGGTCAATGAGCCCGGTGATAAACCATGGAACATCGACCATATTGTCGTGACAGCCGAAGGTGTTTTCCTCCTAGAAACCAAGGCTCGCAGGAAGCTCAAACAAAAGAACAAGGATGGCCAAGATGGCTACCGCGTCAAATACGATGGCTCGCGTCTCCATTTCCCATTCGGAGTAGATCACTACGGCCTCAAGCAGGCTAAACGCAACTCTGAGTGGCTCAGTAAACAACTCAGCAGTTCAGTAGGTGAGCACGTCCAAGTCAAGCCACTGCTCACACTCCCCGGATGGATGGTAGAGCGAAAGGGCCGAGGTGAAGTCGACGTCCTCAACGAGAAGGAACTGCGGAACGACTTCAAGAGACCCAAGCAGGTAATTAGCCCGACACTACAGAAGCGTATCAACCATCAGTTGGAACAGCACTGCATCGTTTGACCTGAGTAAATAACAGTTTAGCCTACGCTCACATGGACGGAATTTGGGATGACGGAGAATGGATCTCCTTGGAAGAGATCAATCGGCAACTCTGCGACGAAGAGAATAATAATGAACCCGATTTTTTCATTGAAAAACTGATCCACGTCTCAGCTTTCTATCAGAGTCTATATGGTAGCAGTCTGATACCGCACTCGTTTCTAGAAAAGCACTTAGAGCGTATCATTAGTGAGGAAGTAGAGGACCGGGACATCCTCACTGAAACTGATGCTAACAGGATCAAAAATCAACTCGAACTCTATAAAGAGAATAATTTTGAACCCACACTCACAGATATTGACGTTAATTACGTGAGCCTGCTCCACCTAGCCGAAGAGTACCATGAGATACTTAATTTCGACTCTGAAGACAATTATGAAGATCCCAAAAACCTTCATACAGAGTACTTGCCTATTTACGGAGAACTCGGCGAGTCCTACGCCTCCCACCGATTTGGAATCAACCTACACCCCCCAATGCACAAGGCTCAGATGGTTCGATGCAAACAATGCTAGTCGAAGTCAAAACAATCACCCCAGTCAAGCTAGGTAAATATGTGACCGTCAAGCGTGCGGGCAACTGGGGAGTGCTCGCCATCGTCAAGATTGACACACAATTCCGCATCGACGCAAAACTGATTAAGCGCTCCAGACTTCCTAAGGGAACTGGTAAATTCGTACGCGTCTATTGGGATAAATATAAATCAGAACACTTTGATATATCGCCCGAGTATTACATGAGTAGAGCCAGACTCACAGCCTCACCCTGTATTTGACCCACCCTACCCTCTAACTTGGGAACATGACCTACTCAGAACTCGATAAAGTAAGCGCACGTGTAGGTGGTATGGTGAGCCTCATCGACATGCTCACGCAGATCACTCGCGCTATGCATTGTCCGCTGGTACGATCCTTAGCTGATCGACCGAAAGGCCCTGACTCACTCTATGACTTCTTCGCCGATGGCCCAGGAGACCCACCAGTAGGTTACTACCTCTACATCAATGAGCAGACTGACCCAGCCCTCGCAGCCTACGACACTATCAACCTCGTCTATGGCTACTGTGCGGGTGTCCAAGCTGGCGAAGCCTACACCTTCCCATTCATCAAATGCGCCGACAGACGCTACGCCCTCATCAAAGTGAAAGAGTACACACGGCACATTCACTCCCCCACTCAATCGAGTGCATAAAGTCACGTAAGGCTTAGCCTCTATACGTGATACGCGACCTAATTCCTAATTCTAAATTAGAGCGTAGCGAATACCCCGCTTCATCAGTCTAGCCCAATGACCGCCCGCAGGGCTCGTTTCATCATCCCCGTTTCATCAACCCAAGCTCTGAAAACTGAACACTGAAAACTCTCAGTCTCCGCCGCAGGCGACCATCATTCTTGATAATACACCAACGAATAACATCGTTTAACATTCTATCAGTTAGTCGGATAATTTTAATCGACATGTGAGCTTAGCGGGTCTGTTTGTCAGTTCTGTCTGAACTCGAACTCCACACCCACAGAAGCACGCCCAAACTTCTCAATTCGAACCTTCGCCACACTCTCCTGTTTATTGAACTTATCCACCACCCGCCTTGCCCGAAGATCTTTCTGCACTCTATCACACCTCAAGCCAGTAGACTCCCTCACCACCTTACCACCAGCCTCATGATCAACCCACTTAACCCACCACACATTTCCCCTTTTATACAAACTAGCCATATTTTCTTAAAAAATTGTATTCATCAACAGCAAGATACCTTAAACACCTTGTGCGTAGCTGAGCCTAAGCTATCAAACTTACCCAAACTCTAGCGAGCCAACCCAAGCTCTATCAAGTAAAAACAAACTTCCGCAAACTTTGGCGAACCATCCTAAAGACGACTCACTCGTCGCTCGTATTCTCCGTCAGAAACCACCACTATTTTGGTGGTTTCTTGTCAACGCCTCGGCATTTTGTCTCGCGGTCTGGAGTTGGGTATTCTTTCTCGAAGTCTTCGGCAACCCCCACTTACCGCAAAATTATGCTTTGCTAGAGAAAATGGGCCGCCATCAAAAACCAAAAGCGTTCGACTCCCTCAACGCACCCAAAGGTGACACACTCAGTCCACGCTCCCTTTATAAAAAGTACTACAATCTCAACCCTGAAGACATTAGCTTACTCAATAGAGAGCTCAAACGCGTCTACGTGGGTAACCTCAAGGACGCCACCTACAACACCTACCTTCAAGGTCATTACCGAGTCTTGAAGACCCGCACACTCGGCCCCGATGACTTCATCTCCGATGGCATAGCGATCCAGACCCAAGCACTGGTCCAGCCCGATGCCTTCCACCCCCCCACTCCCTATCTCGTATTAGTCGAATGGATCCTCCCCGGAGCACCAAGCTCGGCAACACAGTCTTACCAGCTCGGTGACGTGTTAGAACTCAACAAAAACCCCTATTTCCCATCGATCCTTCACGCTGTACGTGTGCCGCGCCCAGGCGATGAGCCACTCATTTCTCTCAGCTGTGTGCCACTCGTGTATGACTCCAAAGTTACCCCCACACGAGGAACGCCATTTTCCATCACTCCACCTGAGCGACTCAACCTCAATGGTAGGTTTCCTATTTTCACGAAGATAAAATAATCTTCGAAACGTCCTAACAATATAATTTAAATTTTGAAAACACTCATTTCATGGAACGTCAATGGCATCCGCGCAGTCCTCAAAAAAGGATTTGCCGAATGGTTCGCGGAGATCAAACCCGACATCCTGTGCCTGCAAGAAACCAAGGCTCGTCCAGAACAAGTTGATCTCCCACTTGAGTTCGCAGGTTACCATCAATATTGGAACTCAGCTGAGAAGCCCGGTTACTCCGGCACACTCATTCTAACCAAAGAAAAGCCGTTGAGCGTGGTCAACGGAATCGGCATCGATGAGCACGACACCGAAGGGCGCGTCATCACCGCCGAGTACGAGGACTTTTTCTTCGTCACAGTCTACACACCCAATGCGAAGAGCGAACTCGCACGACTAGACTACCGCATCGAGTGGGATCGCGATTTCCTCGCCTACTGCAAGGAGCTAGAAAAAACCAAGCCCGTCATCTTCTGCGGTGACCTCAATGTCGCGCACAATGAGATCGATCTAGCTAGGCCAAAGAACAACCGCAAGAGCGCAGGATTCAGCGATCAAGAGCGCGCTAACTTTGACAACATCCTAGCAGCAGGTTTCACCGACACCTTCCGCCACTTTTACCCCGACACCGAAGCCGCCTATTCTTGGTGGAGTTATCGTGCTGGAGCGCGCGGTAAAAACGTGGGTTGGAGACTCGACTATTTCTGTACCTCAGCCGCACTCACCCCTAGACTGGAATCAGCCAGTATCCTTGCCGACGTAATAGGCTCCGACCACTGCCCAGTCACACTCACCCTCTCCTAATTCAACTCCATACAATTATAAACTATGAAAATTCTCGTTAGAAATCTCGCTCGCACCTCCAAGGAAAAAGAACTCTACGTTCTATTCGCAGCCTTCGGCTCAGTCACAGAATGCACCCTCGTCTTAGACAAAGAGACGGGTGAATCAAAAGGCTTTGGCTTCATTGAAATGCCAAAGACAGATGAAGCTCTGGCTGCTATCAAAAAGCTCAACCAATCAGAATTTGGAAAGAGCAAAATCCGTGTGAAGTCATCTGAATAAAGGCCGACTCTCCAAAAAAAATCTATGGCCAACAATGTTTCATTGTTGGCCATTCTTTTACTTATACCATTTGAATAGTTAGAGTGGATCAATAGCGAAACAAGATGGTGAGATTAGCGAGGCGGAAGGAGGACGCATAGCGAGCTATGCAACTGACGACTAACGAAGCTAATCTTGCTAAATTGTTTCGCCCTCTCAAAATCAGCTTCGCTGCAACTACAAAGAATCAGAACACTTCTATTGATCCAGTATAACTGTGAAGATGGTATTACAAGCCTCGTTGGCGGACCGCCTCGTAGAGACAAACACCTGTGGCGACTGAAACGTTGAGACAATCAACTTTCCCAGCCATCGGAATTCCGATCAGTAGGTCGCAATTTTCTTCGGTAAGGCGTCTGAGACCTGGACCTTCAGCTCCCATCACAAGACCGACAGGACCTTTGAAGTCCATGTCATAAAGTGTTTGTGTGGCTTTATCACTAGTGCCTATTAGCCAGATTCCATGCTCTTTTTGCAGCTTTTTCATAGTGCGTGAAAGATTTGTGACGCGTATGAAAGGCACGCTCGCTGCAGCACCTACTGCGATTCTCTGAACAGTCTCAGTGAGACCTACAGATTTATCTTTGGGAGCAATCACCGCATCCACTCCTGCTCCATCGGCTGTACGCAGGATCGCGCCTAGATTGTGCGGGTCGGTGACACAGTCGAGAACGAGCACGAAAGGCTTATCACTCTTGCTAAGGATAGTATCTATGGCGTCCTCGCCTAAGGCTAGTCCACCACCACCTTTGCCTCGTACGTGCTTGTTGTCACGGGCTGTTCCATCAAATCCTTGTTTGCGCATTCCCTTGCCTTATAGCAAAGCCCACCAGCGGGCAAGCCCATCTCTGTAGAAAGCTCAGAGTTGATAGATTCTCTATCTGAGGTAATCTCCCTCCATGGCCATCCCTGTTTTCATCAAGCTTCTTCCAAAGCTCCTACCTGCGGCAAAGCTCGCCTATGACCACCGCGACAAAGCGGTCACTCTCTACAAGAATATTCAAACTTGGCGGAGTAAAGAGCAAATTCAAGAACCGCTCACAATCGACATCAATCCCGCACTCACCACTGAGGAGCAGCTTCAAGAACTGCGTGACATGATCGCTCGCCGTGATGACATCATTACTGAGCAGTCAGAAATACTAGCCAAATTAGCCAACGATCTCAGCGAGATCAGCACCCTCACCGACCGACTCCGCAAACGCTCCCAATGGCTCATGCGCAGCATCTACCTAACACTAATCATCATGCTCATCCGCTGGTTTTTCTTCTAACCGAGAGATTCCACTACGCAATGGCTTGATAAACACTCCATGTGCCTATATCGCTATTCGTATAAAAAACGGCTAACACGCATTTGCGTATTAGCCGTTGAAATTTCTTATAGAAACCGCTGAGGGCTAGACCTCTTTTGCCTCTTCGGGCGCGTCCTTCTCATCAAACTCAGCGTTCTCGATGTCTTCAGTGTCTTCGAAGTCATCTTCATCGATAAGCTCACCGTGCACCATCTGGAACTTACGCTTACGCTGTTCTTTAGGAAGTGGTGAGAGAAGCATAGTAACCGCACGACCAGCAAGACGAGGCTTCTGGTCAAGGTTTGCCATGCCTGTCATGTCACCAGCAACACGCTGGAGAACAACAAAACCGAGGTCCTTGTGTGCGTTTTCACGGCCACGAAACTGAAGCTGGACTTTAACCTTGTTACCTTCCTCGAGGAAATTCTCGATGCGTGAACATTTGAGGTTATAGTCGTGCTCTTCTGTGCGTACACGGAATTTCACTTCCTTCAGCTTAGTCGTAGTCTTAGGATTGCTCTTCTTCAACTTTGCCTGCTCGTACTTGTATTTGCCATAGTCACAAACCTTACAGACTGGTGGGTCTGCTTTGGATGCGATCTCCACGAGGTCGAGACCGATGCTTTTTGCTTTCGTTACTGCTTCACGAGCACTCATCACACCGATGAGTTCTCCTTTGTCAGTCACAACACGTACTTTGGGAGCACGAATGTACTCATTCACACGCGTCATATCACGACGACGATTCTTATATGGCTTCTTTGGCTTTGCTATTGTTTTATCCTCCTATTGGTATTGAAAATTTGAGACCTGTGTTGCGCCTACTCGTTTAGAGTGAGCGACTACTAATCTCAGTGTGTAAATCTTTGATAAATTCATCGAGTGGTCGAGCACCCAAATCCATGCGATCTCTGTGGCGTACAGAAACAGTGTTAGACTCTGCTTCTTGCGCGCCAATGACCAGCATATAAGGTACTCTGTCTAGTCTTGCAAGACGAATCTTAGCTCCTAATTTCTCAGAAGCACGATCCACGCTGACGCGAGCGCCGATATCAGTCAATTTCTTGGCTGCGGCTTCAGCATGTTCGATGTATTTATCTGAAATTGGCAACACGCGCACCTGCTCAGGCGCAAGCCATGTTGGGAACTTCCCTTCGAAGTGCTCAATCAGTAGACCGACAAAGCGTTCGAGCGATCCGAATGGCGCACGGTGGATCATCACTGGGCGGTGACGACCATTGTCGGAGCCAACGTAAGTGAGGTCAAAACGCTCAGGCAGATTGAAATCGAGCTGGACAGTACCAAGCTGCCAGTCGCGACCAATCACATCTTTAACCACGAAGTCGATCTTCGGGCCATAGAATGCTGCTTCTCCGAGCTCGACAGTGAAATCAACCCCAAGGTTTTCAGCTGCTAGTCTGAGGGAAGCTTCCGCTTTATCCCAAACCTCACGGGTACCGACATACTTGTCGGAATCTGGATCTGAGAAAGAAAGTCGTACTCGGTAATCTTCCATACCTAATGTGCTGAGGACCTTCTTCACGAGGTCTAGGCAGCTGGCGATCTCGTCATCGACTTGATCAGGAGTACAGAAAATGTGAGCGTCATCTTGAGTAAATCCACGGACTCGCGTCATGCCACCGAGCTCTCCAGATTGCTCCCAACGGTAAACGGTACCAAACTCAGCAAGACGCACTGGAAGGTCACGATAACTGTGCGGGTCGCTGTCAAAAATCTTGATGTGATGTGGGCAGTTCATCGGCTTGAGCATGTAGCCCTCGATCTCACCAGTGGAAAGACCATTGGTTAGGACTGAACAGCTCGCCTCTTCTTCGGAAAGCTTCTCAAGCGCGTCACGATCAGGGATCGCAGGAAATTGGCTATCAGAATAGAACGGGAAGTGACCAGAGGTACGGTAGAGGCTGAGCTTGCCAATGTGTGGAGTGTACACCTGGCTGTAGCCCTGCGCGTCAAGTTGCTCAGTGATGAAGTCCTGAAGCGAACGACGCACAAGTGCGCCCTTTGGCTTCCAGAGGATAAGTCCCTGCCCTACTGCGTCATCGATAGTAAAAAGCCCGAGTTCTTTGCCGAGACGGCGGTGGTCGCGCTTCTTAGCTTCTTCTAACTTCTCTAAGTGGTCAGTGAGCTCAGTCTTATTTTTAAAACAAGTACCGTAGACGCGCTGGAGGCTCTCTTTGTCCTTATCACCTTTGTAGAAGGCCGAAGCCACACTCATTACCTTGAATGCCTTACAGTTGCCTGTACGTCCTACGTGTGGACCCGCACAGAGGTCCCAAAAATCATTATTCTTAAAGATCGAAATCTCTTCACCCTCAGGGATGCTAGCGAGCAGGTCAGTCTTAAATTTGCTCTCCACTTCGCGCTCGGCAATAGCACCGAGACGACCACTCTTAGCGAGTTGCAGTGCTGCATCGCGAGTCACAACTTCCCTCTCAAACTTTGAATTCTCTTTCACTACCTTTTTCATCTCCGCCTCAATTTTTGCGAAATCGTCTGGAGTGATGCGGTGCTTGAGTTCCATGTCGTAGTAGAACCCATTGTCAACTGGAGGCCCGCCTGCAAGCTGGGCATCTGGCCAGATACGCATGATCGCCGTCGCCAACACATGGGCACAGGAGTGACGCAAACGTTCCAAGTCACTCATCTGGTGACGCTCCTCAAGCGATTTTCTCTCTTTGATATCTGACATTACACAGCTTTGAAAGCAGTCTGAGCCACTTTTTGCAACTCAAATCGGCTATAAATACAGCCATTTATAACGGGAAATAGGGAACTCTAGCTTTATAGAGAGAAACTCCAGCCCTTAGATTCTCTTTAAATTGTCCAAGGCTCTAGAATATCGAAAGTCCATCCTCATCGCGTGGTCGCGATTTTCATAGTAAAGAATAGGACTCGTATTCCCGCATACTCACAAAGCCACTAGGCTTTGCTAATAAAACTTTCGATCTTACGGCTTTCGACACTCCGCGACTAGGTCAAAGCACAGAACATCAAAGCCGCTATGAGTCCATAAAAATGGTGAACGCCTAGAATTGATCATAGATAAGCACCTTCTCGTCTGGCAATCTAGGACCTCGAGCCCATGCCGCTTTGATTTGCTCCCCAACTGGAATCATAAATCCTAACATCATGCCTTCAGGTAGGTTGACGAGTTTTGAGACAGCGTCTTTATCAAACCCAATCATAGGACAGGAATCGTAACCTAGCTCACGTGCGGCAAGCATAAGAGTCATCCCAGCAAGCGCTGTCGAGCGGTTTGCCTCGTCACGGATGAGCTCATCATTGCCCTCATAGAATGGCTTAATCATTGGCCCCAGAATATTCTGCACTTCCTCTGGTGCGTGGCCCCAGTATTCTTCTGGATTTGCATCGTAAGCATTGAGGTCAGCGCACATAATAAAGAGGACACTAGCATCTGTGACATGAGCTTGATCCCAAGCAGCTGCACGAATCTTCTTTCGGAGTTCTTTATCACGCACCACCAACAAGCGGTAATTTTGCATATTAAAGGAGGACGGCGCTAGCTTAGTTAACCGGATAAGTTCCGCTAGATCCTCTTTAGGCATCACACGCTCTGGATTGAAATGTTTGGTGGATCGGCGAGTTTCAATATTTTCCTTGGTATTCATGATTCTTAATCGATTGAGAGGCCCGCCGACTACAATAGTCGAAACGAGCAACACACTCTACGCTTCAGTCTTAGCAAAGTGCAAGAATCGAGATAGAAAATCTGAATAACGACTCAGCTATCTCTATTAGATCAAATAATAGATCCCTATAATGAATTTGACATAATATGATCTCACATGATTTTTGTATATTTTAGGCGATTGATCTATCGCCAGTCAATAGGAGCACACTTTAGGCTGGAATGCCATTCTGCATATGGCTTCGTTCTTCTTTGTTAACGGATAGGATCAGCTCAGTCATCACGCCTAACTTTGCTTGAAATTCTTACCATCACCAACAACGCTAGTTGCCGGGGTCCCTTAGATTCCATGGCCATTCTCAGATAAATTTCCATTTTGACGCTAATAATAAACGAGTCAGCAGCGCTTACGGTCCAGTGACTCCTGTCGTACCGTTAAACAGCCATTCCAAGCCCTTGAATTGTGGCTTGCTAATCAACCATTCCACCGTAGTCTCCGCCGCCTATGAGCGAGCAGAACACGCAGCCACAATCCACCGAAGCAGAACTCATTGCAGTTCGCACCGAGAAACTAGCCAAACTCCGCGAGTTGGGAATCGATCCCTACGGAGCAAAATTTGAAGTCACCACTACTCCTGGTGAGCTCAAAGCTACTTTCGAGAACGAGAAACCGGTGACTCTTGCTGGGCGTCTTCTCGCTATACGCGACATGGGGAAATCTGTGTTCGCCACCATCGGTGACGTGCACGGCCGCATTCAGATCTACCTCAATAAAAAAGGTGTCTCTGAAACAGACTGGGCAGCATGGAAGCTCATGGACATGGGCGACTGGGTTGGTGTTGAGGGCGAGACCTTCACCACTGGCAAAGGCGAGCCATCTGTTCAGGTAGCTAAGCTCACTGTACTTTCTAAAGCACTCCGACCAATGCCTGACAAATGGCACGGTGTGAGTGACCGCGAGACAAAGTACCGCAAGCGTCACCTCGACCTCATGTCAAACCAGAGCAGCGCTGATCTCTTCATCAAGCGTTCAAAAATGGTTGCTGAGATCCGCAATTTCCTACAAGATCGTGACTTCCTCGAAGTAGAGACACCAATGCTCCACGGCGTGGCTGGTGGTGCTGCGGCAAAGCCATTCGATACGCACCACAATGCGCTCGATATGCCGCTCACGCTTCGTGTTGCTCCTGAGCTTCACCTCAAGCGCCTCCTCTGTGGCGGCTTCACCAAGATTTTCGAACTCAACCGTAACTTCCGTAACGAGGGAATCTCCCGTCGCCACAACCCAGAGTTCACCATGCTCGAAGCTTACTGGGCATTCTCAGACTTCGAACAAATGGCTGACCTCGTGGAGGAAATGACCTGTCACCTTGCAGAGAAATTCTGTGGTGGCCTTCAGATTGAGCACAAGGACGAGAATGGCGAACACGTTCGCACCATCGACCTTTCCCGCCCATGGGCGCGCACACCGTACCACGACCTCATCAAGAATGTCGCTGGTGATGACTGGTTCGACCTCACTAACGAGCAACGCGTGACTAAATGCGACGCACTCGGCGTGCAAGTCTCCCCAGAGATGGAAGACTACGAAGTATCTCAGCAGGTGTTCGAGAAGCTCGTTGAAGAACACACCTTCAATCCATGTTTCGTCACTCACGTAGCCCGCGAGCTCGTGCCACTTGCTAAACTCAACACAGAGAACCCAAAGGTGATCGACGTGTACGAGCTTATCATCAACGGCCAAGAGATCTCACCAGGTTACTCTGAGCTCAACGACCCAATCCAGCAACTCGAACGTTTCGAGTCACAAGCAGGTGGCGAGACTCAGAACATTGACCACGACTTCGTAGAAACAATGGAATCAGGGATGCCACCAGCAGGCGGCATCGGCATCGGAATAGATCGCCTCATCATGATGCTCACAGGCGCCCCTACCATCCGCGACGTCGTCCTCTTCCCACAGCTTAAGAAAAAGTAGGCAGTGGCTGGCATTTAAAGATTTCCAATCCTCACAGTCCTAACCGACTGTGAGGATTTTTTCTAACGGCACTTAGAAGAGCGTTTCCAGCCTCTTTGCTCCACCTGGCTTGGGACATGTACCCACCACAAATCTTCCCTACTTGATGAAACTTACCCTCCGCGAAAAAAACGAAAGACGCTAAAGGGCCTACTTGATGAAACAGCTCTACCACGAATCCACACAGATCTCACGAATGAGGACAAGCAAGTAAAAATGCACCTATGTTCTGACCGTACCAAATCTTGTTCATTCTTAATTATTAATTCTTAATTGGAGCACAGTGACTTCTCCCACAGATTCATGCAGATTTTCCCAGCATGATGAAACAATTCTACCGTGAAGAAACGTGACTTCAGCAAAGGAACCCCTAATGGCTCTAGCTTATAAAGTTTCGCCAACGGCGAACATCATACCAGCCTAGGCCAAGGCGCAGCCGCATGCCTAGGTTTACCCAAGAAAATGTTAGTTGGCTGAAAGCCAACCTAAGTGAATTATCGACTAGATTTTGAAGTTTACGGATTCCCTGAATCCATTTATGCATAATTTAATGGCTCGTAAAAAACAACTCTTGGATAGATCCTCGATCAATTCAAAAAGAATATTAGCTCTCAATAAGCCCAAGGGGTATGTGGTCACTCGCTCTGACGAGCTTGGCAGAAAAACGGTCTATGACCTTTTGCCCGATTGGGGGTTTCGTGACGGGTGGATGCCTGTCGGTCGCCTTGACCTAGAGTCTAAGGGGCTTTTATTGTTCACAACCAACGGCAAATACGGCGACGTGCTTACCACACCAGGTAATTGCATTAAGACATACGAGATCTGGGTCAGGGGCCACGTAACAGACGAACATATTGCAGCAGCTCTGAAAGGCGTGAAAAGCTCAGGAGATCTTCTGAAAGCTATTCGCCTTGAGAAAAAAGGCACTGGTGGAGCTAAAACGAAACTCAGGATAGAAATCGATGAGGGCAAGAATCGGCATATTCGCCGGCTTTTCGGGGCACTGAAAGACCCCAAATTTGGAACCCCATTGAAAGTCCTAGAGCTGAAACGAGTCGGTATTGGTAATTTCAAACCCAACCTCGACACCAACCTCGAAAGCGGCAAGTGGCGTTACCTCTCACTAGAGGAAGAGAAAAGACTCATGAACAGAATTATCTAGCAAGACGGACTCCATGAACCCTCGAACAAATTGCGCGTCTATTACATTTGATTCAATACTAGAAAGTTGCGGGTGTTTTTTCACAATAATTTTTAAGCCCATTTAGCCTTTGAGCTACTTCACGTGAAAGGACGGAGTGCGCTATAGGTGTTAGAAACCTCGCATACCATCTTAACCGAAATGCGTATTTGTAGCAAACTGTCGATCCGACATTCTGAGTTTCGTGTCGGATTGAAGCGCTAAAGCTTCCGAAAAGTAAGGATCTGTTGACCATCTTCACTGCAGCCACTCGATCCGGTTTATATGTCAGGTAGACAGCTTCTATTGGAAAGAGCTTCATCCAGCCTTTACCTAGACAGCGGGTGACGACTCCAGTTCCCGCAGAGAACTGGCCGCTAATGATAGCAGCGCTAGAAAGCATCGTGTCCCACTTCAAACGCATAGCATAGTCGTACACTGTCTTGAACACTTCAGATGCGGGCACTCGTATCGTGCAACTCTGTACGCCAGTCTGGATCATAGCAGATACTTTCCCCATTCGTCAGACTCTGCGATTGCTTTGAGGTGGGCATTTTTCATTTTGATGAACCGACGCAGGTAACGCGTGAGGAAAACCTGCTCCGCCAATTTCCCAAAGACACCACAAGGAGCTTCATAACAGAAGTTGTCACGCATCAGAGTTCCCTCCTCCGTTTGCTCAAAAGAATGCACATGCCGCAATCTCTTGAAAGCACCTCTTAGCATCGTGTCTTCAAACATAATTGGATACTTGAATGCTGTAATCTCACTCTCCAGTTGCTGACGCACACCAAAGTGGCGCGCTTCCCAAGTCACCGTTTCACCGAGCCCAATCAGACCAGAACGACGTCCAGCTACGACCTTCTCGTCAGTTCCCTTGGTCCCGTCCATGTGAAGATCGATACTGCGTGCCAGATCAAACACCCGCTCAAGGGGGGCATTTATGTGGGTATCTAGTAAAATAGTACTCATTATTTATCACTCCATTCTATCAAATCAGGATCTTCAAACTGAAACCCTTCAGCTAACAAACGAGTTGGAATAACCCAGCGACTTTTGAGAACCAGTTCGGTTTCTGTGCGCATGAAGAATGTACCAATTTCTAACATCCACACGGTGGCTGGTAGACCGATTCGCATTCCAACACTGTCACGCACGCAGCGCATGAGGTTTGCATTGGTGACGGGATTCGGAGCACTGACATTGTAGGTTCCCGTGGCTGCATCATTCTCAGCCAGCCACTCAACGGCTCGGGCGAAATCTAGATCTGAAATCCAGCTCACCCTTTGCTTACCACTCCCCATCTTGCCACCCAGCCCTAGTCGAGCCAGACGCTGAAGCACCGTCCACACAGTCTCGGGCTCATCGGCCATCACCACCGCTGAACGAATAGCTATTTTTCGGACGCTGTTGAGGTCATCCTCAAAAAATGCCTTTTCCCAAGCTTTTGCTACATTGACTGAGAACCCAGCTCCGATCTCGCCATCAAAGTCACCTTGTGGGCGATCTTCTGCATGTCGATAGATCGTAGCGGTACTTGAGTTGATCCAAACCTTCGGTGGATTCTCACATTCAGCCACAGCTTCACCTAACAACTGGGTGGTTTTCACACGTGAGTCGAGAACAGCCTGGCGATTCTCCTCGCCGTAGCGGCAATTGACAGATCTTCCTGCTAGATTGACCAACACGTCGACCCATTCAAGTGCTTCCGTCCAGACTCCCAGAGTTTTGCCGTCCCATTCGACGTAGTCGACACCCTCGACGACTCCTCGTTGATTTCTAGCAATTCCTATCACGTTCCATTTTTTCTGAAGAAAGTAGCGTGAGATGACTCGACCTAGGAAGCCATTGGCTCCCGCTATCACTATTGTTTTCATAAGTTTAGTAAATTGAACACATCACGTGCGGGTAGAATCACAGCTTCAACAAAAACTGTGGGGAAAAGAAAATTGAGACCAAGGACGAGGCTAGCTCCGCAAAGAATCGCACTCACGAAGCTCTCACGTTTTTCTAGAGTGGTGAGGACGCCTTGAACTAGGAAGAAGCATGTGGGCAATCCATAGCCAGCCTGCACAGGCACGGTGATGGCTAGTTCGTGGAGTATGCCAGAAACTATAAAGACACAGAATAAAGCAATTTTCGCACCAAACATTTGCTGAATCGGACGCTTCACTGCGCGAACCATCAACTGACTGTACGCTAGGTTCCACCTCTTCCCCCAGAAGTCTTCAAAGCCACGAGTGAGGAAAGGATTTCTAAAGAGAGTTCTTACAGGGAAGCCCTGAAATCTCCAAAATGCAGTGAGCAGACGCAATGCGCCGAAGTGAAAGCCAATACTCATAGCAATGAATAAAGGAATCAACATGGTGACTTCGTAGATGCTCATAAGGAAAACGAGTGCTCCACCAGTGAGGCTGCAAGCGCCTCCCCAAAGAGCATGAGTCTTCCATTGAATACTGCGCCTTTTACCAGTCCAGGCCATCGGCTCCATCCCAAACCATAGCGTGGCGAAGCACAGCCAACGCCCCCATGGAAGAATCTCACCACCGCGCCTTCTCCACTCGCTGTATACAATCCACTTCATCCCCGCCATCAGCATGCAACAGAGTAAGACCATGCGTAGGAGTGGAGGTTGGTCAATACTGGCAAAATGCATCACAGCGTAGGCCGCCAGAGTTACCAGCCATACCAGCACTCTCCCAACTACGAGACGATCAAAGATAAGCTTCGCTAGGACGATAAGCAGCATTCCTAGCAACAAAGCGACGATGCATGCGTTCATAGAAGGTTCCTCCAAAGTGCCATTCCATAGATGGTGGTTAGACCAATAAAGAGCATGACGAGTAAACCTTCAGCTAAGTAGTTGAATTTGGTCTGTGGAATACAACTGCGATCAAAACAACAGAACTGAAGAATGATACGAACACCCCACCAAATTGTCATCAGTGCACAGAGCGCCGTGCTGAGGAAACCACCAGCTAACATTTCATTCGTGGCAAAGGTAGAAATTAACCCGAAGAACAAATGCATGCCTAGGATGTATCCAGCGTAGGTCAGGAAGAGCTGGCGGGTGAGCTTGTTTGCCGTCCCTATTGCTTCCTTCCAATTGAGGCATTTTGGGATAAATACTGAACCAGCGACTAAGCATAATTGTCCAATTCCGGCTAATTTAACTAAGGTTTCTAACATCATCTGGTTTTGGTTTGAAATTTATTTCAGGTCACAACTGCCGTCGCTACACTGATCTTTCTGTTTTTCGAGATCTCTCTTCAACTTACTATCGTCGGTGAGCAACCTTGAAATCACGTAACGACTGCTGGCAATGAGTGGGTAGATCTTCCGGGCTAAGGGAAGGAACAATGGCTTGCGCAACTTCATCGCCAACCCTCGATACTCACGGCATGCCCAGAGGCAAATCACAGTCGCTTCAGCACCTTGATAGATTTTTCCAGTGTCAGCGCGAACCACCATCGCCTTTTCTGGCTGGTACTTGGCGAGGTCAGGAAAGCGCTCTCTAGCTGCCTCAGATGCGTAGCTTAAAAACTCCACACCTATCAGATGTTCTTGTTGCTCTAGCCAATTCTTGAAACGACCACACATGGCACAGCTCCCATCATAGTAGATTTCTATAGAACGCATTTCCTGATTGATTGTCATTATCGTATTTTCAGTTATTTTAGAAAGTTGAATTCAAATAAAAACAGCTCTTACTGCGGCACCACTGGTGGGTAGCCTGGACCTTGAGGAGCTCTTCCTTTCTTACGCATCTTATCAAAATTATACATATTGAAGAAGTGCATACCGCCGAGGACAAGCATGACGAATCCGAGCTTCATGGCGCAGAATTCAATAGCAGTCACCACATCTTCCACTCTTTCACCCCATTTAAGGAAAAGAAGAATGAAGCCAATATTGATAAGGTAAAAACCCACGACTAGCAGATGATTGACAGCGTCAGCGCGCTCCTCATCACCACGAAATGCTTCTAGCAAAAACACCCGACCATTTTTATGCAATGTCTTTGCGACCCATATGGTGAGCGCGACACTCACGAGGGAATACACAGCATACACGACTATTTGATTGTTCATTGTTTTGTTTTCTATTGTTTAGTCAGCCCATCACCACTATGGGTTAAAAGTTGTTTTAGGGAGCCACTCCTAGCAGCTTAGCTACCATTTTTAGCGCTGGGCCATACTTCAGACGGCTGATCTTGCCGCCCGCATTGCTGGCGAGTTGGGCGAACTCCTCGAGCTCTTTCATCTGATTGTGAAACGCTTTCCCTTCAGGTGTTGTTTCATTTTCTGTGTCCTCAGCGCATTCCTGCAGTAGGTTCAATGCGGGATCGATCTCTCGGCGTTGGCGTTCTTTCAAAACCAAAGTGAACATCTTCCAGACATCCTTCTCCGCCTCAAAGAACTCTTTGCGTTCTCCTTTTTTTACAATAATACGAATCAACCCCCAGCCCACTAAATCTTTAAGGTTTGTGTGTGCGTTGCCGCGGCTGATCACTAGATCCTCCATCACTTCGTCTGTGCTCATCGGCTCTGGACTCACCATCAAAAGCGCGTGCACCTGCGCCATCGTTCTACTAATCCCCCAGCTTGATCCCAGTGCTCCCCACTGGGCAATAAAGGCATCTTTTGATTCTTTGAATTTCTCTCCCTCGTTCACACTTTCAGTAAATACTGAAAGTTCAGTATATTTACAAGTGCTAATTTAAAAATAATAACCTCACCTACTGAGCCGTCTTTTGAGCCCTGAAGTGAGCGGGTCTGAGTCCATTGTGTTTTTGAAGAAGCTAGAGAAGTAATGTTCATCTTAGAAACTGAGGCGCTGAGTTATTTCATACATGCTCTTTTTGTTCTTTCAGTAACTCTGTAAGTAACAGCTGCATCACCAGTTCCATACGATCGAAATGTATCCATGCAAAGCCAAACATGGATTCGTGATGCATTTAAGCCACACCTCAACACCCTCTAAATACAATTTTATGCAGGAAGTATATTCACCAAAAAAATATATTCACACGATAGACATGGCATATTATGGAGTATAGTAATCTACACAGAAGCACGATTCCAAACTGTATAACATTTCCAAACCTGACCATTTTATCCACAATCATAGCGACTAGCCTGCTACAGGCTGAGGCGGGTAGTAAAGTTTCGTTCAATAAGGATGTTCGCCCCATCTTCATCAACAAGTGCACCAAGTGCCATGGCGGAGCGAAGGCTGATGGCGATTTATCTTTAATATACAGGTCGGAAGTTCTCGGCATTGGGAAGTCAGGAAAGACCATCATTGTGCCAGGAAAGCCCGCCGAGTCTGAGCTCTACAGACGTATCATCACTGATGACCTCGATGATAAAATGCCCTTGCAACAAGGTGATCACGCTGACGAACCGCTCAGTAAAAAACAAACGGATACAATCAAGCGCTGGATTGAACAAGGAGCTCAATGGGAAGAGCATTGGGCCTATATTCCTCCAGCTCAAGCGGCTCTCCCAAAATTGAGCCACAAAGATTGGCCGTTATTGGAAATGGATCGCTACGTGCTGGCTAGCATTGAAAAGGAAAAACTCTCTCCTAGTAAAAGTGCCGGAAAAGCTCAATGGTTACGCCGAGTCAGCCTCGACCTCATCGGTCTACCGCCAAGCCCAAAGGAACTCGACAATTTTCTTGCTGACGACAGCTCAGAATCCTTCGAAAAACAAGTCGACCGGCTTCTTTCCTCTCCACGATTTGGTGAGCGCTGGGCATCCATATGGATGGATCTGGCCCGCTACGCCGACACGATGGGCTACGAGAAAGACCCGCATCGCAACATCTGGCCATACCGCGATTATTTAATAAATTCATTCAATGCGGACAAGCCATACAACCAGTTTCTACAAGAACAACTCGCTGGAGATCTCTTTAAGAATCCAAGCTCTGAGCAGCTAATCGCTACCGCTTTCCATCGCAACACACAAACTAACACCGAAGGGGGTACTGATGATGAAGAATACCGCGTGCTATCTACCATTGACCGAGTGAACACAACTTGGACTGCAGCCCAGGGCCTTACCTTCGGCTGTATTCAGTGCCACGATCACCCATATGAGCCGATTCCACACGCTGATTACTACCGTTTCAGCGCATTCTTTAACTCGACCGCGGATGTGGATATAGATAACGAATTCCCCCTCTTCAAGGTTTCTGACAACAAAGAGGAAAGAGAAAAAACGGTTCTAATCTTCAACCAGATTAGACCTCTCCAAACAGCACTCAACCAGTACGGAAAGAAGTGGATCACAGCTGACACTAGCTGGGCGCATCTAAACTTCACCACCACCAATACCACCCATGGAAAATTGGCCAGCTACCCAGATGGCCAACTACGCGCTTCAGGAACGCTTGCGATAAGGACCCGCTTCGACCTCGTGGCGCAGCCGCAAGACTTTACAGCTCTCAGAGTCAGCATTATTCCTGAGACTGAGAACCCTGCCGAACTGCCCGAACGCGCCTCTGTACTATCCCAACTCATTCTAAATATCGTAAAACCAGACGGAAGTAAGCAGCCTATAAAAATAGCACACGTCTTTGCCGATTCTATAGTTGGTCCTCATGACCCGAATAGTTCGATCAATGATAAAAGAGACGGATTCGGCGGCTACCCTAAACTTTTTAATAAGCGACAAGCGGTCTTCGTGCCTACCGAGCCAGTAACTTTAGCTGCGGACGAATCACTAGAAGTTACTATTCAGCACAAAGCCAGCACAACTGGTAGTCAGGCCTGCACACTTCGCCGCTTCTCGATCGAGAGCTCTCAGTCGCAGGAATGGACTAAAATTATTTCCAACAAAAGCTTCGAGCTATCAAAGACTGCTCTAGCCAAGGCGCTGCAAGAGTATAAAGAAATCAAGGGGCTCAACATCCCTATCATCCAGCAACGACCAGAGGATGCACACCGTGAAACCCGTTTATTCATTGGTGGCCTATGGCTCAACAAGGGCGAAATCCACACAGAAGGAGTCCCACAACTGCTCAACCCAGCAGGCAAAAAGGTAACCAACCGCCTAGAGATGGCTCAGTGGATTTCGTCTGAGAAAAACCCACTCACTGCCCGCGTGATGGTAAACCGCCTCTTCTCCGAACTCTTTGGTCGTGGCATTGTTCAGACCTTAGGCGACTTTGGATCGACCGGAACCAAGCCAACTAATTTACCCTTATTAGACCACCTCGCGATTGAATTCCAGACCACACAAAAATGGTCTATCAAGCAGGCGCTTCGTAACATGATGCTCTCCTCCACTTACCGGCAAGACCACAATGCCTCAGCTGAGCTCGCTGAAAAAGACCCCCACAACATCCATCTAGCTCGCGGACCACGCACCCGCCTCAGCGCCGAGATGATCCGCGACAACGCCCTCGTCACCTCTGGCCTTATGACAACGTCTCTCGGTGGAGCGTCAGTCATGCCGCCACAACCAGACGGAATATGGCAGAGCGTCTACAGTGGAGCCAAGTGGAAGACCTCTGAGGGAGCAAATCGCTATCGCCGCGCGCTCTACACCTACTGGAAACGCACTAGCCCGTACCCTTCCATGCTCACATTTGACACCCCCTCACGTGACCTTTGCTCAGCGCAGCGCATCACAACTAACACCCCACTGCACGCACTGATCACTCTCAACGATCCCGTTTTTCTAGAATGCTCGCAGGCATTTGCCAAACGCATGGCCGATGAAGCCGGCACTGACCTAGAAGCGCGCATCAAATATGGCTACCTGCTCAGCACCCAACAAACAGCTAGCAGCGACACCGTTACAATACTCAAGCAACTTCATGCCGATTTCCTTGAAGACTTCATTGCCTCTCCAGAAAAATCCCAAAAAGTTGGTAAATCTCCAGAAGACGCCGCCCTCACCGTCATCGCAAACACCCTTCTTAATCTAGACGCTGCAATCACCAAGTAAGACACCTATGAACGTTTTCCAACAACTCCAGCACGATAAGCTGCTGCATCAATCGCGTCGGCAATTTCTCTCAAAGTGTGTTGCTGGCGTGGGCTCAGCCTGGCTCTCATCACTCGCAAACCAAGCTATCGGCGCTGGCAGCAGCGATATTCACAGCTCTATTTCACACATTGCCCCAAAGGCCAAACGGGTGATCTTCCTCCACATGGCTGGTGCTCCATCGCAACTTGAACTATTCGATTACAAACCCGAGCTTGCTAAATACGACGGTAAACCAACCCCAGAAGAATACCTTGCGGGTCAACGTTTCGCCTTCATTCAAGGCGTGCCTAAGTTGATGAACTCCATCTACCCATTCCACCAAGCTGGCGAATCTGGCCAGTGGATTTCCGACCGCCTGCCGTGGTTTGAAAAAGTTATCGATGAAGTGTGTTTCATCAAATCGATGCACACCAACCAGTTCAACCACGCTCCCGCTCAATTACTTCTCCACACTGGCAATGCCAACCTAGGAAACCCATCGATAGGGTCTTGGGTCACCTATGGATTAGGCAACGAGAACGACAACCTTCCTGGCTACATCTCATTAGTATCTGGCGGTAAAGCTCCTTCAGCGGGCAAGTTCGTCTGGGGATCAGGCTTCCTGCCATCGGTCTACCAAGGCGTGCAATGTCGCTCCAAGGGCGATCCCGTTCTCTACCTTTCTAACCCTGATGGGATCTCTCGGGACATGCGCAAAAATGCGGTCGATGCAATTACTAAGATCAACCAACAAGCGTACAATGAATCACACGACCCAGAAACACTCACTCGTATTTCCCAATACGAAATGGCATTCCGCATGCAGATTCATGCCAATGAAGCCTTTGACCTAAAGGACGAACCTGAGCACATTCACGAGCTCTACGGCACTGCGCCAGGCAAAGAATCATTTGCCAACAATTGCCTACTAGCACGCCGCCTAGCTGAGCGCGGTGTCCGCTACATCCAACTCTTTGACTGGGCTGGGACTCACACGGCACGGGTAAAAGTACCGCTCTCAATGATGGGTTCAAAGATAAGTGCGAAAACATCGACAAACCAATGTACGCACTGCTCACCGACCTCAAACAACGCGGCCTACTGGAGGACACCCTCATTGTATGGGGAGGAGAATTCGGGCGCACACCAATGCGCGAAAACCGCGGTGGTCAGGAAATGAAATTTATCGGCCGCGACCACAACCCTGGTGCCTCCACAATGTGGCTCGCGGGAGGCGGGGTTAAACCCGGATTTAGCCTCGGTGAAACCGACCCAATTGGTTACAAAGCGACGACTGACAGAGTGTCTACACAAGACCTTCAGGCGACTATCCTCCACTCGCTAGGACTCAAACACAACCACCTCACCTACCCTTTCCAAGGCTTGGATCAAACACTTCCAGGCGTCACAGAGCCAGCAAGAGTGGTGCACGAGATCTTTACATAGCCTAACAATTTTAGCGCATTTTCCTAGCGTAACGACATCGATTTCTCTATCAGAAGTCTATGTCGTTTTTTATAGCCGATTGAAGACTTGTGGCCTCGTAGTATTTCTGTGCGGCATACAGCAGTCTACTCAAGCAAGTATGCATAGGCCGGCAACTGACATCATGAGCTTCGAAGCTCACATTCTTCAATACAGGAACACAACCGGAAAGATCCCCAGTGAAAAAGCGGGTCTTCAAGCACTTGTCGAGAGACCTAAAGAACTCGGTGAGAGTAAAACTTGGAACAAGTCTCTCAATAGCATCCATTATGACCCATGGGGAAACCCCTACCAATAGGCCACCAGCGAGGACTTACCAAATGGCTACGGTATCTGCAGTAGGGGCCGAGATGGGAAATCCGTCAGCATGGGCAACGATCCCGATGATTGGAATTCTTGGTCAGAAGAGTCGCCTATCGCTGAACCAAAGTTCAAATCCTCGTGGCTATGGACTCAATCGTTATGGATCAGCATCGCTGTGGTGAGCGCACTGCTAGTAGGCATCTTGCTCGGCCGAGGCTTTTCAAAGTCTCAGCCGGCAACATACAATACCAACTAGTCGTTCATTGTAGTATCCATACCGAGGATTACCTGTGGGTGTTGCTTGTGGTCATGATCCTCATCAGAATCTGCACGCTTATGAAGAGCGTCTTGTAGCAACTTCGCGCCCTTCTCAGTCACCTTTGTATTCCACACATAGACTCTGTGAAGCTTCGGGTGATTGCTCAGCTTACTAAGTCCTTCATCGCACACCTGAGTTCCGTAGAGGTTGATCACCTCGAGCTCAGATAGCTCTGAGAGTGTTGCCAGAACAACATCGCTCACTTGAGTGCCATTTAATTTCACTTTCTTAAGTTTTGTGAACTGAGAGAGCTTGCTAGCTACTGCATCCGTTATCTGAGTAGAGGAGAGGTCCAACTCAACTACATCATTGAAGACTGAAGCGAGAATCTCGATGTCAGCGTCAGCAAATTTTGAACGGTAACTGACCGCAGAGAAGTTAAGCTCGGTATTTTGCTGGGAAACATACTTCAACGAGCCTGGGAACTTGTCATTCACAGCATCTAGAGCTATGGCTAGCTCGATACGTTTTTTATCATCCGCTTTTTTCTTTGCGGCTAGTTCTGCTTTTTTCGCAGCTTCTAATCGCACACGTTGAGCTGGTGTCAGCAATGTGGCTAGTGCCTTCTCAGTCACAGGAGTGATTTCCACCTCGCTACGTTTTGCCGACTCAGGTGCCCCGATTTTAACCCACCACTCGAGGATTTGTATCTCCTCAGCAGTCATTTGAGTTTTGCCTTCAGGTGGCATATGAAGATCATCATCTTCAGGCAAATGTAGGTAAGTAACCATCGAGGACTCCTTCAGGTCACCTGGCACAAGAGAGGCTGTTTCCTCGCCACCTTCGAGCATGAAAGCGTATGTATCGAGTCTGAGTGAGCTCTTTTGCTTATCCTCGCCGTGACAGCTGATGCATTTTGCTTCGAGGATTGGCTGAATGAATTGAGTGAATACAACTGGATCAGTATCTACAGGGGCATTCTGGAGCTCATCGCGCTTTGCTATGACTGTAGCAGGCAAAGAATCAATCGGGTCACCATGGCTGATCTCACCACCGTGGTGACCAGCGCACAGCATCATGAAGCCTGTGGCTCCGAGCGAAGAAAAGTACACTCCCTTGAATGCTTTGCCAGTCAACTTCACGTCTGCCGTGTATTTGATCACAAAGGCAAGTAATAAGAATAGACTAAAGAGAATGCCGTCACGCTTGTGTTCCAGAACGAGCACGCTTTCTGGGTACTCTCCAGTAAGATACAGACAATAGCCAAACACTGCCGCAAACACCCCTGTTGATGCTGCAAAAAACAAACCTAAGGTGGTATTTGGTCGATACTTCCCACGCGTCATCAAACCTGCAGCTTCCATCAAGAAAACCAACGACAAAGCTCCAATTGGTAAATGTAAAAAGAGTGGGTGAAATTTACCTAGAAAGTTAATCCATAGCCCAACTATCGTGGCGGTCTTTTCATTCGCCATTCCGATCTCACCCAATAATGGCATCAGTGCCACTAAAGCAATACTGACCACCGCAAAAATCATTGCGGGTATATAGAGTTTCTTGTAAAGCTGGGAATTAAAATCAGTTTTCTCTGTGTTCATAATTGCTTTCGTATACTTAAGTAATAATATTATAGATCAATCAAATTTCAAATTTTCATTGAAATCCGCACTTAAACTTGAAGTGTGCTCATTACAAAAAAGCCCGCAACTATTTTACTAGTACGGGCTTTTGAGAGTGTGTTGTAGACAACTAATTTATTGCTCGTCTTCAATACCGAACATGTCTCCACCATGGTTGAGAATAAACTGAAGGTCATCGACACCGAGAGTACTAGCGAAGCCTTCGTCACCGAGGACGTTGGTTACAAGAGCTGTCTTCTGGTGCTGAAGAATACGAATTTTCTCTTCCACTGTATTTCGGGTGAGTAGTCGGTAAGCTATCACTTTATTCTTCTGACCAATACGGTGAGTACGGTCAATCGCCTGATTTTCTACCGCTGGGTTCCACCATGGATCGTAAAGGATAACGTAGGACGCCGAGGTCAAGTTAAGACCAGCACCACCCGCTTTGAGTGAGAGCATGAATACAGATGCATCCTTGGTAGTCTGGAAACTTTCAATCACGCCCTTACGGTCTTTAGTTTGACCTGTGAGATAGTGGTATGGTCGGCTTTCGGTTTCGAGGCGAGCTTTGATGATATCAAGCATCGAAACGAACTGAGAGAACACGAGAACTTTGTGATTTTCCTCACGTAGCTGGTCGAGTATGTAGAAGAGCGCGATCATCTTCGCACTATCTTCCCTAAGGAACTTAGGATCTATCAATCCTGGGTGGCAACAAATCTGACGCAGACGCATGAGCCCCTGAAGGATTGCGAAGGAGTTCTTCTTCACAGCCTCATCAGAATCAAGACCAAGCAGAGCCTTTTGGATGCGCCTAAGCTCAGCCTTGTACATGTCTGACTGAATGCCCTCCATTACAGCGAAGACTTCTTCTTCAGTACGTGGTGGAAGATCTTTCGCAACCTGAAGCTTGGTACGGCGGAGAAGGAACGGTCGAAGTCTCGCGGCAAGCCGAGTCTGCGATGACGGATCCTTGCGCTTGTCAAAACGCTTCTTGAAGTAGGCTTTAGAACCTAGAACACCAGGCATAGCAAATGCCATCAGTGACCACATATCCATCAAGCGATTCTCAATAGGCGTACCTGTAAGAACAAGTCGGTTTACTGAGTTGAGCTCGCGAGCTGACTTTGCAGCCTTGGAGTCAGGGTTCTTGATCTGTTGACCTTCATCGAGAATGACTGTGAGCCATTTGATGTTGTTAAGATCTTCACCGCAAACACGAAGCTGTGCGTAGTTGAGAACTACAAGATCGAGGCGGTTCTGAGCTTCATCAATATCAAGGTCGTCACGAGTACGAAGTATTTTAACCTTCAACATCGGAGCAAACTTCTCGGCCTCTGTCGCCCAAACATCGAGAACTGACTTAGGACAGACAACCAGAGCTGGACGTTTTTCACCCCTCTCGAGTGCTTGCTGACGGAGCCAGAGAATGTAGGTAATCGACTGAATCGTTTTACCAAGACCCATATCATCCGCAAGAATACCACCGAAGCGGTTCGTTGAGAGATAAGTGAGGAAGCGGAAACCATCGATCTGATAAGGTCGGAGTGTCGCCTGGAGCTCATCTGGTACCGGTGTGTCGAGATTGACCTGGATCTCGTGTGCGGAATCCTTGATACGCTTCCATGCTTTGGGATCGAAGACATCTGCTGCCTTTGGGTCGGAAAGCTGGAGTGCGTGCATACGGTGAGTCTCTCCTGAAAGGTCGAATGGATCGAGGCCTAGACGAGTCACGGCTTCGCGCTGGTCATCGTCGAGCTTGATTTCAAGACGCATCCAACCACCATCTTCCATACGAACGTAGCCACCTCGAGCTGCAACAAGCTGACGAATCTGAATCTTAGTGAGGTTTACACCCTCAACGTCGATCACGATCTTAAGATCGAACCAATCGATGTCCTGATTGACTACTTCGAAGCGGATAGCCGCTGTGACTGGGTCAGCAAGAAGAGTTTTCAGCTTGAAGTCCATCTCCACCTGCATTGCCTCAGGAAGATTCTTTGCCCACTCGGCAAATTTCTCAGGGAAAAGTTTGGTGACGCGCGTCTTAAATTCTTCAAGCTTATCGTCGTAGGTGAGTCCCATTTCCTGGAGTAATCCCGGGACTGGATAAAGATCTTCACGAGCAAAGCGTAGGAGTTGCTTGCCCTTGACCGCCTTCTGTTCCACCAGATCCCAGCCATCTTTAACTAGTTTCTCGGTACGGCGATCTTTCTTCTCAAGTGCGAGTACGTTGATCACCAAGTGCTCAGTCTCAGCAGCCGTGAGTCCTTGCTCAATGTGCATTTCAAAACGCGGGAAGAGATCGAGATCCATCACACGCTTCTTCAATGATTCTGGGAGACGTGCTCCTATCTTACGAAGAAATTCCACACCCTCAAGTGAGTCGATCACTTGGATAGGGATCATATAGCGTGGCATCACGTCTGTGTCATCGAGCCAACGTGGCGGCCCAGGGAAGACGGTCTCATCGGATTGATAGAGTTCTTCACGACCTGGAAGTAGGCGGACTGAGTGTGAAACATTTTCACCGGATTGTGTCACTAACTGTAGCGCAAAACTATCTGGGTAATATGGATCATCTTCACAAACCCAGCTAAGGCGCTCGTTGACAACTTTGTAGAACTTCTCATCA
Source organism: Rubritalea profundi (assembly GCF_002954445.1). Taxonomy (GTDB): domain Bacteria; phylum Verrucomicrobiota; class Verrucomicrobiia; order Verrucomicrobiales; family Akkermansiaceae; genus Rubritalea; species Rubritalea profundi. The sequence goes on along the minus strand of NZ_MQWA01000001.1, from coordinate 3,632,726 downwards.
AGGTTCACAATGTAGCCTTTGAGAGCTGGCTGGCGGAAAAGTCGGTTCATGAAGCGACATGCGGACTCGTCATCGAGATCCATCGATGTTGCTCCTTCTTTATTATAGAATGAGTAGAAGTGCTCCCAGATAATCTGACTCTGTGCATCCATGCGTAATGCTGAGGAGGAGAACAATGAAGCGACACGCTCGATGTCGTTCTTCTCGCGCAGAATGAGCCATGCTGACTTGTCTTCGTTGTACTCGACCCGTGCTTCGTTCATCGTACTGACGATGCGGAATTCGCACGGAAGAGGCTTCTCTTGAGGAGGACGCTCGTTGACGTCCTCGATACGCTCGTACCATTCGGACACTTCACGCTCTTTCTCCCAGTCCTTCATTTTCTTCTGCACTGCCTCAAGGTCAGTTACAGAATTCATGAAATCTGGAAATGGCAGACGCTTCTTGAAAAATGCATAGGCGAGATAGTTCCAGAATTCTAGAATGTCTCCCGGTGGCATCGGCCAAAGCTCTAATGGATCATAAGTGACAATCTCCCATCGTGTTGAGTCGCACCATGTCGTGATCATGAATTTCTCCTTCGATCACATAACGGCGGTAGCGCTTCTCTACCTTAGTCACGAAGTCAGCTTCTTTATCGTCAAGCTCGCGGTCGAGCTTCTCTTCGATAAGGTCAATCACTGGAGTATCGTCGAACTCGTTAGGGCTCTCGGGTAGATCTTCTCCACGGTGCATACGCTCCATCATGGTGGCGTAAAGACACGCCCCAGCAATGGTTTCATCTTCGGCAGTACAGCTACCGAACCAACGATTGCCTTGTAGTCGAAGACTCGTACGGAATGTGCCCGTCTTGTCTTCTACCCTTCCTTGGATGAAAAGGTGGTTACCAAAAATTTGAGTTACGGCTCCCTCTTGCTGAAGGTCATCGCCACGGGTTCTTGCTTCTTCTGGGAAGCTATTTAGAAAATTGAGTGTTGCTCTATCCGGATTCATGTGGATGTGAGATTGTTGAATCTATGCATTGATGTGCCCATTTTAGTAGGGCGCAAAAAAGATCGAGAATATGTTGGGGTGCCTCATATTCTGCGATCAGTGGAACGCGACTTTACAAACGAATACCTACTTCGTGCAAGAAAAAGCGTCCTTTAAATAGTCTAACAATAATTTAATCTGCTATTCCGCACTGAACCTAAAAAGAAGGAGCTCAAAAATATCGACCTAAATCTATTAATATCTGTCAGTTAGATCATTTACAACCAATAACTCTCTGCATATTCGAGCCGATTCCTTCTACTCCAAATTCCACTAAATCTCCAGCTTGGAGGAATCGAGGGGGATCAAAACCCATTCCGACACCTGCCGGAGTACCGGTAGCGATCACATCACCAGGCAAGAGAGTCATAAATTGAGAAATATAGCTCACTAAGTAATCTACGCTAAATAACATGTCCCCCGTCCAGCCGCTCTGGCGGAGATCTCCATTGACTTTACTCCACAGCCTCAAAGCCTGTGGGTCAGGTAATTCATCAATCGTCAACAAACATGGTCCCATGGGCGCAAAAGTGTCCGCACTTTTACCCTTCACCCACTGACCACTGCGTTCCTTCTGGAAGGCACGCTCACTATAGTCGCACATCACTGAATAGCCTGCTATATATGACCTCGCATCTTCTTCCCGTACGTAACTCGTAGTTCTCCCAATCACTATTGCCAACTCAACCTCGTAATCTAGTTTCTCACTATTTCGCGGGACATGCACATCATCGGCCCCGCTCACATAGGCACTAGTCGCTTTCATAAAAAGCACTGGTTCGCTTGGCTGCTCCCCACCGAACTCCTTCGCATGCTCAAGGTAATTCTTGCCGACACACACAATCTTAGAGGGTCTAGCAACTGGAGCCCCTATTCTTGCCCCTTTAGGAATCACAGTGCCACCAGTGCAACCGTCGTCCACCCAGCGCTGCAAGGACTCTAATCCGGCACAAGCAAAGAACCCTTCATCGAAATCACGAAATTCGGAGCTCGCATCGATAGCCCTACCATCATCCAACAACACAGCTGGCTCCTCGTATCCAGGTTCACCATATCGCACTAGTCGCATAATATTAGACTTAACATACTTAGCCTAAAATTGCCACCTTAGAACAAGCCTACTACTTTACCGGATTCATCCAGATCAATACGATTTGCTGCGGGAATTTTAGGGAGTCCAGGCATCGTCATCACATCTCCACAGATAAAAACAATAAACTCGGCTCCAGCCGCCAGTCGTACTTCACGCACTTTTACTATATGGCCTTTGGGCGCTCCCAATTTGCTGGGGTCTGCAGAAAAACTGTAGGGATTCTTCGCTACACAAACTGGATAATGACCGTAATCTTCTTGGAGCTTGGCAATTTTCTTGCCGACCTTGGTATCAAATGTCACCGCCTCAGCCCCGTAGATCTTCATCGCTACCGACTCCATCTTCTCAACAAGACTAGCCTCGTTTTCATAAATAAAATGAAGATCCGTAGGTTTATCTTCGATGATTTTGACAACCGCCTCAGCTAACTCGACAGCCCCCTCTCCACCACGGGCCCAGTGGTCAGCCTCGACCACTTGTACATCAAGGTGTGCCAACTTCTTTTTGACCAAAGCAATCTCAGCTTCAGTATCAAAACTGAACTTATTGATCGCTACAATTGTTGATATCCCGAAACTCTCGCGCACATTCCGCACATGTTGTTCTAGGTTTGCCAAGCCCACCTCTAGAGCCTGTATATTCTCCTTTGACAAATCCGCTACAGCCACTCCCCCATGAAACTTCAGAGCCTTCAGAGTGGCGACCACTACTGATGCTTTTGGACGCAGTCCCGATTTCCGACACTTTATGTTTACAAATTTTTCAGCACCCAGATCGGCACCGAACCCAGCCTCAGTGACAACATAGTCAGCTAACTTCAGCGCGGCTTTGGTTGCGACTACCGTGTTGCAACCATGAGCAATATTAGCAAATGGCCCACCGTGGATGAAGGCTAGATTCCCCTCCAATGTTTGTACAATGTTGGGTTTGAATGCATCTTTTAGCAGCACAGTCATCGCGCCGTGCGCCTCCAACTCACGTGCTGTCACAGCTACATTTTCGCGAGTGTGAGCCACAACGATATTTCCCAATCGGTGCTTCAGCTCTGTGATGCTTGTCGCTAAACAAAAGATAGCCATTACTTCACTAGCCACCACAATATCAAATCCATCCGACCTAGGAAACCCGTTGTTAGGACCACCCAATCCAGCTGTTATTTCACGCAGCGCTCTATCATTCATATCCAACACTCTCCGCCAACTCACCTTTCGCTGATCGATCCCAAGCACATTCCCGTGATGGATGTGATTATCAATCAATGCCGAAAGTAAATTGTGAGCGAGGCCAATAGCGTGGAAATCCCCCGTGAAATGGAGATTGATATCCTCCATTGGCACGACCTGAGCATAGCCACCACCAGCGGCTCCCCCTTTCATACCAAAACATGGCCCTAACGAAGGCTCACGAAGGCACACGATGGCCTTCATGCCAATCTTATTCAAGCCATCGGTGAGACCAACGCTCGTCGTTGTTTTACCCTCTCCCGCTGGCGTTGGGCTGATCGCAGTGACGAGGATAAGATTGCCATCCTCCTTATCAGCCAATGAATCCAAGTAATCTAATGACACCTTCGTTTTATAGTGACCGTAGGGTTCCATCATTTCCTCTGGTATTCCTATTTTAGCTTTCACCAATGGGATGATTTTTTTCATTTTGGCATCCTGCGCGATCTCAATATCATTCATTCAAGGAATCATGATGATTCCATGCTTTTTGTCGATACTAGATACCCCACACGCACTGGTTGTATATTCCTTCCTGCTTATTGAATAAAATAAGCGTTACCTAAGAAATATAATCAGTGTGTTTCTAGAAAATCTAAGGTAAAAACATGTATGCAATCAGAAGACGCTCCATTAAAAATCAAAGACCCTAAAACTTGGGCAGCAGGCACTCCAGCGGTCATCTCATCACTAAAACAGGTCATGTCGACAGCTGGCCCCATCCGCGGCACCAAGGCATTGTTAGAACTCAACCAAACTGATGGATTTGATTGCCCATCATGCGCGTGGCCTGACCCCGATGACCACCGAGCTATGACTGAGTTTTGCGAGAATGGGGCAAAGGCCATTGCTTCTGAAGCCACCACTAAGGTAATAGACGAACACTTTTTCGCCAACCATTCGATCGAAGAAATGAGCGAGCAAAGCGACTATTGGCACGACCAACAAGGACGTCTCACTAGCCCAATGGTCCTACGTGAAGGAGCCACCCACTATGAGCCAATCACTTGGGAAGCAGCATTCGACCTCATGGCTGACGAACTAAAAGGGCTCGACCATCCTGATGAAGCAATCTTCTACACATCGGGACGCACCAGCAATGAAGCAGCCTTCCTTTACCAGCTTTTCACCCGCCACTACGGCACCAACAACCTCCCCGATTGCTCAAACATGTGCCACGAATCCAGCGGTTCTGCACTCGGCCCAGCCATTGGAATCGGAAAAGGGACAGTCACTCTAGATGACCTCCACACTGCAGACGTCATTATCTGCGTCGGTCAAAACCCTGGCACTAATCACCCGCGTATGCTCGCATCCCTAGAAAAGTGCATCAGCAATGGTGGTGAAGTCGTGGCTATTAACCCACTCCGTGAAGCTGGATTGTTAGGCTTCGCCCACCCGCAGAAAATCTCGGGCATGCTCAATCAAGCATCACCACTTGCTGACCTATACCTTCAGGTCAAAATGAATGGAGACATGGCAATCTTCCGCGGCGTAGCAAAGACGATCTTTGCTCGTGACGAAGCTGCCCCTGTTTCAGTCATCGATCGCGACTTCATCGATGAGCACACTGCTGGCTTCGACGCCTACGCAGAGGCCTGCACCGCAAGCTCGTGGGATCAAATCACCCAAGACTCAGGCATCACTCGGGAAGAGATCGAGTTGCTTGCTGACAAAATCATAGCCAAAGACAAGAAGCTCATTACTTGCTGGGCGATGGGACTCACCCAGCACAAGAACTCAGTCGACACCATCCGTGAAGTCACCAACGTTCATCTTCTCATTGGAGCAATCGGTCGCTCAGGTGCAGGCGTATGCCCAGTTCGTGGTCACTCCAACGTCCAAGGTGACCGTACCATGGGGATTTACGAGAAATCACCGGAGAGCTTCCATCTCGGACTCGAACGTGCATTCCAGTTCAAGTCACCACGCAAACACGGCTACGATGTTGTCGAAGCCATCCATGCGATGCATAAAGGAGATGCTAAATTTTTCCTTGCGATGGGCGGCAACTTCCTCCAAGCCGCACCAGATACGAAGTTCACCGCAGCCGCACTCCGCAAATGCAACCTCACCGCCCATGTGGTCACCAAGCTTAATCGCTCTCAGCTCGTCACAGGCAAAATTGGCCTCATCCTCCCCTGCCTAGGACGCACTGAGACGGACATGCAGAAGGCTGGTCGGCAATTTATTACCTGTGAAAACTCAATGGGAATTGTCCACATGTCCACTGGCCGACTCAAACCGATTTCTACTCACTTAATGTCCGAGCCTGCTATCGTCGCTCACCTTGCCAATAAAGTCATAGGTAACACCAAGGTCATTGATTGGCTAGCATTCGCAGACGACTACGACCTTATCCGAGATGCAATTGAATCCGCCATTTCAGGCTTCGAAAACTTTAACATTCGCGTTAGAAAATCCGGTGGATTCTACCTCCAGAACAATGCCAAAGATCGCATTTGGGATACGCCTAACAATAAGGCGAACTTCGGTAACGCAGCCCTGAGTATTTTCAAGAAAAAGGACAACAAGCACCTCATCCTCCAGACCCTTCGTTCACACGATCAATATAACACTACAATCTACGGGCTCGATGACCGCTACCGAGGTATAGGCAACCAACGTAAGATCATCTTCCTCAACCCCGAAGACATGAAAGAACGTCGTATCAAGCCGGTTCAAAAACTCAGGATCACCAGTCACTGGGACGATGGCCAACGCCATGCTGAAGGCTTCCTCGCTATACCTTACGAAATGCCCCGCGGGGCCGCTGCCGCCTACTTCCCAGAAGCCAACGTCCTCATCCCGATCGACAGTACAGCTGACACATCTAACACCCCAACCTCTAAAGCTGTCGAAATCAGCCTAGAAGTCATGTAGCTAGATCTTCAAATAATTGCCTTTTAGAGAAAAAATCGCCATGGTGAATCAAAGCACTTCGCAAAAAAAAGGCTAAGTTAGGATAGCTCGATAACTTGAGGGAATCTCTTCTGATTTTCCTGTCTTAGATACGTATACAGTGACAAATGTTCCTTCAGCCGAAATGAGTTCAGCCAACCGCACAGTGAATTTCCAAGTCAAAGATCTTTCACCAACCTTCTCCAACTGCATTTGGATTTCAGCGTCATCCCCAAAGCGCAAGGGTGATCGATAGTCACAATCCACATGAACCTTAGGAAAACCACCGGATGCAACCATAGCTGGGACAGAAAGCCCTTGCATAACAAAGTGCTCAGCCTCTTCAACATAGCATAAAATTTTACTGAAGTGCACGATCCCTGCTAGATCAGTATCAGCGAACTGAACTCGGCGCTTGTAGATTGGAAATTCTTTCACGTGAATAGAACTAACATAAACAGCGAGATTACAGGACAAAAAAAATCCCGCAAAGCGTAGAGCCTTGCGGAATTAGATAAATAGTGGTTGCTCTCTATTCGGAAAACTTCTTCACCAAAAGGCTGGCATTATGACCGCCGAAGCCGAAGGAGTTAGACAGCGCGATATCGACATTCATCTCACGTGCTGTGTTCGCACAGTAGTCGAGATCACATTGAGGATCTTGATCTTCTAGGTTGATGGTTGGAGCTACTATTCCATCTTTTATCGCCATCAAACATGCTGCAATTTCGATACCACCAGCGGCACCGAGAAGGTGGCCAGTCATCGACTTTGTAGAACTCACTACCAACTTATCCTTGGCGTGGTCGCCGAATGCTAGCTTGAGCGCCGTGGTCTCTGAGATGTCACCGAGTGGAGTTGAGGTTCCGTGAGCATTCACGTAGTCTACTTCCTCTGGGTTAACCTTACCGTGCTTGAGAGCCATGTGGATCGCACGGCATGGGCCGCTACCATCTGGCGATGGTGCGGAGAGGTGGTAGGCATCTGCACTCACACCATAACCGATAAGCTCACCATAGATTTTAGCTCCACGCGCTTTCGCATGTTCCAGTTCTTCTAGGACAACCACACCAGCACCTTCACCCATCACGAAGCCATCACGCCCTGTATCGAATGGACGAGACGCAGCTTGAGGGTCGTCGTTGCGGGTGGATAGAGCCCTCATTTTTCCGAATCCTCCGAGTCCCATTGGTAGTATTGTAGCTTCTGCACCACCTGCCACAAAGGCATCTGCATCACCAAACTTGATCATCCGCCAAGCTTCACCAATATTGTGGTTAGATGTCGCACAGGCTGTTACAATCACCATGTTTGGCCCGCAAAATCCGTACTCCATCGAGATCATTCCAGACGCAATATTAGATATCATCATCGGTATCACGAATGGTGAAACACGATCTGGGCCTCTCTCTAAAAGCTTCTTGTGCTCGCGCTCGAGAGTCCCGAGCCCACCAATACCTGAGCCAACCATGACGCCGACGCGTGTCTTATCGACTGCCTCTGGGTCCATTCCGGAATCTTCCACCGCCATCTTCGAAGCCGCCATAGCGAGCTGAGTGTAACGATCTGCACGCCGTGCGTCCTTAGCATCGTTGAAGAAAGGTTTGGGATCGAAATCTTTAACCTCTCCTCCGATCTTGACTGTATAGTCAGTGGTGTCGAGCTGTGTGATATAGTCGATGCCACTCTTACCGGCCTTAAGGCCTTCCCAAGTGGAGTTGAGATCATTGCCTAATGGGCTAAGTGTTCCGACTCCAGTGATAACTACTCTGCGTTCGTTCATAAAAATTTAATTTCGAGGATTATCCACGCGATTGCTCTAGGTGCAAGCCTCATCCTAAGGACTTATCGCGTCCACGTTGATTGGCACGTCCACATTCTGGGCAATCCACAACTTTATCTGCGCTGCTATCTTTAAAGAGATGACCGCAGACATCGCAAGTGATGATCGAGCGCAAGCTCCGCCGGCGCACTTGTCGCTCAGTGGAATTCCTTCCAATCAAAAGGACTCCAAGTATCAACATAGAAAATGCCAGCACTGAAATAGCAAGGTCTTCGAAACTAATTTCCAGCATGATTCTTCACCTCCACCCGTACAGTTACCTCACCTACCTCTAGACTTACCGACTTCGACGGGACGAATCGCTGCATCCTTAACCAGTTTTCAATTTTCTTTTCGTATTCACCTTCTCGCCATTCCGCAGGCGCGATGAATTGGACATTCCCCTTGCCATCAAGCGTCACCACAAAACGTAAAGCACTACCATATGCCTGCTCTGGAATGACCACATCCATTGGTGAAATTTCCTTAGGTTTACGTTTTTCAATCCCACCAAGCGCGTCCAAAAAGACGACCAACTCTAACACCCCTTTTTTCTGCTTATTTTGAAGAGGTTTTGGCAAACTACCTAACTCTATCATTCCGTGCTCAATCAAACGCGGAACACTCAGAGGAAGTGCAACTTTTGGCATATCTATCCAAGGGCTGGGAGGTGTCGTCATTTGCTGAAACAACCCATCGAGTTCATCATTCACTCTCTGCTGATGACCACTATCAACCAGTGGGTCCCATCGACTAGGAAATGGCGAATTCTGATCCACCCACAAAGCCATTTCAGTAGAAAACTGATCCACTAATAAAATTTTAGCATACTTGCGTATCTCTGGCTTTGTCGCCTTGAAGTTGAGGCTAACCCCCCAAAACGCCAGAGCAAAAATGCTCGAAGCGATCAAGATAGAGAATATCATCCCCCGCGGTTCCCCCTTGACCACCTCGCCAGCAAAACACAAGTCCCGCATCGCGGTCTCGTTGCAATTTTTTCTGACGGGAAAACAACATCAATCAACTTATTGGATTGGCTTAGCAGCCAGTAGACAACGAAATCCTTCATTTTTGAGCTTCAGCATAACATCCATCCCGTACATCTGTGCCGACTTATCCACCCGCATCAGTATAGCTGGAGGCCCTCCACTATCCCAAGACTCTGCACGCTTTTGCACTACCGCCACTAAATCATTTTCCTCCACTAATTCTTTCCCCACCCAATACTGTGGATCAGCACCACCAGTAATACTTACAATAATAGGGTTGGCAACTCGCTGGAGACGAAAATCGGTCTCCGGCAACTCCACCTCGACCCCTGCCTGCGGGGCAAGTGAAGTAGTCAGCAGAGGGAATAACATAATCAAAGCCAAAAGATCCACCAATGGCAACGCATGCATCAAGCCAGGTTTCTCTGGCAGTGACATCTCAAGCTTCATTTATCTGGGGATGCGGATGCTTTGTCGTTTATTGACTGCGTATTTCCGCGGCGCGCTTGAGCGACTTCTTCGCCAAACGATACGATGTCACTCGTAGCCTCACGTGCATCGCAGATCAGATTGACCATTTCGATACCTGCACGCTCAATTCTGTGTACCATGCGCTTTGCTCGCCCTAGGAAATACATGTAAAATAAGTAGGCCGGTACTGCTACCATTAGGCCCACTGCGGTTGTTATAAGACACTCGTGTACACCATCGTTGATCATTTTAGCGGAAGAGAAACCAGCTCGCTCTTGCATCCCCCCAAAAGTCTCGATCAAGCCCATCACTGTGCCCATCATACCCACTAGGGGGGCTATCAAAGCTACTGTATAGAGCGCTCTAAGATTATTCTCAATTCTTGGCACTTCTAATTGTCCCGCCTCGCGGGCGATGTCGCGCAAATCTGTTCGAGGCAAATGATGGCGCATCAATGCAGCGTGCGCCACCCTAGCGACAGGACCCGGCGCACGTGCAGCCTCATGCAGAGCCTCACCATACGCTTTTTTCCGCACATGATTCGCCAAGCCTAAAATCAAGTTGCCAACATGCACTCGATTCCTCTGAAAATAAAGTATCCGCTCCAACACGACCACTGTCGCTACAAAGGATAGCGCTAAAAGGACCCACACTAATGGCCCACCTTGAGTTATTAAATCCCACATCTTGGCGACACAATACCCAATCAAAGCCTACCTGCAAAGCTCGATTCTTAGAAATTACGGTAATCTTAAGAGGATCCTAGAATGCTTCCTCTACCACACAAATTTCCGGCAACTCTCCCTCCTCTAAAATAACCTCTACCACGTCAAATCTCCATTGGAAATCGTTATGCGGCAGCAATGCCAACCACGAGCGAGCTCCGCGCTCTATCAAGTCTTGCTTCTCTGGTGTTACAGCATCCAGAGGTCTGCTGCCAGAGCGCCTCCGCCTTGCTTTCACTTCAACGAAACATAAAAAATCACGGTCTCGTGCCACAATATCGAGCTCGCCACCCTTGGGTCCACGGTAGTTTCTAAAGAGTATCTTTTTGCCACTTCGCCTTAGGTAAGAAACTGCCATTCTCTCACCAATCTCGCCAATTTCAATGTGCGACAACCTCCGCCCCGCTTGATCAAAGTAAAATGGACGATCCAGCAGTTTGCTCGGCAGACAACGGTATATTAAGGATAGCACCCTAACAGAATAGAGCCGCCATCCGAGTAATGCAATCTGCAAATCTCGACCTAAAGCTCGAAACTAAGCTGAACAACAGGCGCAAACGATTTCCGATGAATCTTGATGGGACCAAACTCTTGCAAGACAGCTAAATGCGCTTTTGTCCCGTACCCCTTATGCTTCTCAAATCCGTATTCTGGGAACTCCTCCGCGTACGCAACCATCCTATGATCACGCTTCACTTTAGCAATAATACTTGCCGCAGCGATCGAAAGACTCTTTCCATCCCCTTTGACAATTCCTTTCGACTCGTATGGAAAGTTTGGCACATTCAGTCCATCAATCAGGCAGTACGCCCCTGCCTCACCGAGCTGATCAACAGCACGCGCCATCGCTGCATGCGTTGCCTTAAGGATATTGATCGAGTCGATCTCATCTTCATCAGCATACGCGTGCCCCCACTTGATCCGCTCATCGTCCATGATATCTTTATAAATGGACTCACGCTTCTTCTCACTGAGTTTCTTAGAGTCATCTAACAATGGGTGCGTGTAGCCCTCGGGTAGGATCACAGCGGCTGCCGATACCGGCCCAGCTAAAGGGCCGCGTCCTGCCTCATCTACCCCCACAACAATAGTCTTTCCAGCAGCTTTTGCCTCTAATTCATATTCAAGATCAGGCATGGTAAATTTACTTAAGAACTATGGCGGCCTCAGCGCATTTCAAGCCATCAATCGCGGCGGAAACAATCCCACCCGCATAGCCAGCACCTTCACCACATGGAATCAGATTCACCACCTCTGGGTGAGTTAAGCTTTGTTCATCTCTAGGAATCCTCAACGGACTACTAGTACGGGTCTCAAAACCTAACAAATTAGCCTCTTCGCCGAGATACCCCTTCATTTGATTTCCAAACTTTTTAAGTCCGATTTTCATACGGTAAGAAACATCATGCGGCAGGATCTCATCTAATCGACAAGATGTTAAACCAGGGAAGTAGCTCGTCTTTGGGAGTTCCGCTGAAAGTTTTCCAGCAATGAAATCATTTACTTTCTGCCCAGGAGCTTTCTGCTTTCCACCACCCGCAACCGAAGCCTTCACTTCAAGATCCTTCTGATAAGCTATTCCCGCAAGAATGCCATGCTCCTTTTTAAATTTGACTGTGTCTTCAGGCTCAACAGTGACCACCATACCGCTGTTAGCGAATGGGGAATTTCGCCGAGCTAAACTCATTCCATTGACTACAACCTCATCATTCATCGTCGCCGCCGGCACGATGAAACCACCTGGACACATACAAAATGAATGCACACCACGGTTATCAATCTTAGTCGCTAGATTGTACCTAGCTGCGGGCAAGATCCGTGGGCGCTCGGTCCCCCTCTCATAGGAATACTGAATGCTATCAATCAATGGCTGCGGGTGCTCGATACGCATCCCCACCGCAAACGGCTTTTGCTCCATCAAAATTTTCTTATCTGCTAGAAGCTGATAGATATCGCGGGCACTATGGCCAGTAGCCAAAATGACGGATTCACCAGTGATCTCCCGACCATCAGCTAAAACCACACCAGCCATTTTCGTGCCACCATCGCGAAGAATGAAATCAACAACCTTAGACTCAAAGTGGACTTCGCCACCGGCATTCAAAATCGACTGGCGCAATGCCTTAACCAGATTTGGCAATAGGTTTGAGCCACATGTGGGTGAGCATCAGTAAGAATTCTCTCTGGCGCACCGTGAGCCACCAATGTCTCATAGACATCACGCACAGGACCACGCTTAGTAGCGCGCGTATAAAGTTTCCCGTCAGAATAGGTTCCTGCTCCACCTTCACCAAAGCAATAATTCGAGTCTTCGATCACTCGTCCTTCTTTCATGATCGGTCCGAGATCGAACCTTCTCGCTGAAGCATCTTTGCCCCGCTCCACTATGATCGGCTTCGCACCAAGCTCAATACAGCGCAATGCAGCAAAAATCCCTGCCGGCCCACAACCGGTAATAACAACTCGCTTTTCCCCACCGCTCAGTGATGGATATTCCTTAGTTGATTTCACCTTATTAGGTAGTGGCCCATCAATACCAACCTCCATCCGCATTTGCACTTTAATAAGCTTCTTCCGGGCATCGATCGAATGCTTCATCAAGCGAAACTCATGCACATGCTCTGGCTTGAGGCGCAGTTTTCTACAAATCGCTTTTTTGCGAGCTTCCTCATTTTCGGAAGTTTCCAGCGACAAAATAATATCTACGAGCTCGTACCGTGCTTCAGCCATGCCCCACTCATGCGCGAGCCCTCACCGATAGTCAAGACGACTCGCTATATTCTAGGTGAACAAGTGCCCCCCTAGATCAGCAGCCGCTAAATCTGATTACAACGGCAATAACACTCCTTGATACTTGCTGCTTCCACAATCAACGAGCATAAAGAACACTCGAGGCCGGCCCCGTTAGACCACCAATAGTCCTCATGCTCCGATGGGAAGCTATCTTTGGGGATCTACAAGTTCATTTGAGATACTAACTTAGTTTTAGGATT
>NZ_MQWA01000001.1:3505155-3619452 GCF_002954445.1 Rubritalea profundi | reverse complement strand
TTTAGGATTATCTAAATCGTAATATTTCCAGGCTGAAGTAATGAATCATCCTGTAGATTTAATCACTTCAGGAGAACGTTCAATCAAGACCTCTGAAAAAAATATCATCGCCACAAACTGAAAGAGCTAGGAGTCAACAGTGACATGGCTCGATGCATATTCTCCATCAAGGCTTGGACCTGTAGACTTCTCCATCAACTCAGCTAATGACGCTTTGCTTTAAGTTAGGTTTTGGGTTGTGTTTAAAATTGTCATGGTCGGCTCGGCTCTCGGACGTTCAGTGATTAGATCGCGTCTTCCATGAAGAGATGCTGCTGAGTCTTACAGGCCGCTAGAAAAAATCTGTCTAACCTGAGGAATTCGCGGTCGGGACACACCCACCAACAACCTCAGCACCCAGAGTCAAAAAAGGCATCTCGTGTGAGACGCCTTTTGAAATTTGTTTGATAGAGAAAGATCAGACAGTCATGACTTCAGCTTCCTTCGCAGAGGTAGCTGCGTCGGCTTGCTTGACGAACTTGTCAGTGAGCGCTTGGATCTGCGCCTCGAAGTCGTGGAGGCTATCTTCAGTAAGTATATTCTCGTTTTTCATCTTCTTACCATTGTCCATTCCCTCTTTACGACAGCTGCGGAGACGTACTTTGATGTCTTCGGAGATTGTCTTCACACGCTTCACCATTTCGCGACGACGCTCTTCTGTGAGTTCAGGGATAGGCAGGCGAAGAACTTTGCCTTCGTTGACTGGGTTAAATCCGAGTTGAGCCTCACGGATAGCACGGTCGATATCTTCAACAGTACTCGCATCATATGGCTGGATCATGATCTGACGTGGCTCAGGAGTAGTGATAACAGCAAGCTCGCGGAGCTTCATTTTGCTGCCGTAGGCCTTGACCTCGACGGTTACATTTTCAACTAGCGCGGGTGACGCTTTACCTGTGCGAACTGAGCCAAACTCGGCGGCCATTTGCTCAACAGATGCTTCCATTGATATTTCGACTTCTTCAAGAACTGATGTTGGTTCCATAATTATTTAATTAGATACAATGTTAGAAAAATTTATGCCTCGTTACTTACGAGAGTGCCAATATCTGCCCCCTTGATGGCATTAGTGATATTACCGTGCTCGTTAAGGTCGAATATGATAATTGGAATATTGTTATCTTGGCAAAGAGAAAAAGCTGTTGAGTCCATGACTGCGAGCTCATCGGAAAGGCAACGCTTGAAGGAAATCGTCTCGTAGCGAGTTGCGTTAGGGTCTAACTTCGGATCTGCATTGTAGACTCCATCGACCATAGTAGCCTTGAGGATAGCACACGCACCCATCTCGCTAGCTCGGAGAGCTGCGGTGGTATCTGTAGAGAAAAATGGACTGCCTGTTCCAGCGGCAAAGATCACAATAGTGCCTTCAGAAAGATGGCGATTCGCTTTACGGCGAATGAATGGCTCAGCCACGTTCTTCATCTCGATGGCAGACTGAACGACACAAGGAACACCTTCCACTTCGATAGCACTCTGTACAGCAAGGGCATTCATCACAGTCGCCATCATTCCTACGTAGTCCGCGGTCGCACGATCCATTCCGCGGGCACTAGCGCTGGCTCCACGCCAAAAGTTTCCGCCGCCAACAACGATAGCTATCTCGACACCTGCAGCGTGAGCCTCCTTGATTTCTAAAGCAATGCGCTCCACAATCTCAGGAGAAATGTTATCTTGACTACCAACCTCACGAAGAGCTTCTCCGCTCAACTTCAGGACTACACGTTTAAAGGATCGTTTTGTTTCACTCATAGCTCAGCTGGTACTTAAAAAACAAATTGCGACAAGTCATGCAATCTCTATTCCCGAGAATGCGATGAAATATCAGATTCTCATCAAGGGTCATCTAGGACTACTTCCCATCTCGGGTTGCCACAAAGCGTACACTGAGCTTCTTGAGTTGCTCTAACTGAGGACCTTTCTCATCGCCAGTGATCATAATAGTACAAGGTAACCCCTCCTGAAGATAGGCAGCTCCGTAATTTTGGATTGTCATCTTTATCGCATTGACGCTCAATTTCACCACATCAAAGAGTGACACCTCCACCTCTTTTGGCACCTTTGCCCCTGAAACATCCACAGTGACCAACAAACCATTATCAGTGAGTTGAGCTCGTAGTTTGATTTTACTCAGAGCTATGAGATTCGCTTCCGGCTCATCGTAACCTCCGATCCTAGCTAATTGATGCTTCAGAGCTACCGCATAGACTAGATCCTCAGGTAACGCGCCCGATAAAACAACCGGCCGCGACATCAACACAGTGTAATCCACCCCAGACTCTTTTCCCAGAACACTAGAAACATCCGTACCGTGGAGCGAGATCGGCTGCCACACCCGATAGACTGACTTCGTAGACGCCTGAGCTAGGCTGCTAAGCACAAACAAAAGAGTTAGGATTTTTTTGATCATGCACGAAGCTATCCGCGAGCTACCACCGATGACCAGAACAAACCCTCAACGCGCAACAGCATACGACAATTTTTTAGCCCATCTCACTAGATGAAATCTATTTTCATACAGAATGATCAGAACTTTTCAGTATTCACAAATATTCGGCTAGGAAGAAGCTAGCTATACATTCTGTGAATTCTACGAAATTTTAGTGATTCTGTATAGCGCCGCAGGTTGAAACTGGAGCCAGCTCTGAGAAAATAAACTATTTCAGTAACCCTTTATACGAAGGCACCTCATGTGGACTGCGAATCACTCGAGGGTCAGATAGAATAATCTCCTCCAGGGCTTCAACTTTCACTCCATCAGCCACCAAAGCGCGCGCAACAGCATTATTATGGAAGTCCATAAGTCGCTCATTGACCGTATTTCCATCGAGTGTCTCGTGCGAATCCGTCACCCGTTTCGCAAACTCTGGGCCAAACAACTTTGTGAGTTGGTAGCTCCAATTGATATGGCGAAAGGCATCGTCCGGATAGGAGTATTCTTGTTTTTTCTTAGCCTCTGCGTCTTGTTTTGCCTTGTGAGAGATTAGTATAATTACTGGCGCTCGAAGCGGATACTCGGATAAGATATCCAGCATTTCATCGCTAATTCTAACATCAGCCTTTTCAACAATCTGCTGGAGGTCCTCACGCTTGAATCTGAGCCTGCGGACACCGCCATCCAATCGTTCAGTGTAAAGCAAGGCGTCCACACTCACATCCTTCTGCACCTGCACTGAAACATAACCTGAGAAATTGAAATCAGCTTTCACCTCATTTTCGTCAAACAAGGTCTCGAGCCCGCTCAACGTATTCCTCAAAGCCTGCTCAGGATCTAATACTGACAATGGTGCGCTCAAAAATGAGCCCGAACGAAATCCATCGAACGGGAAATCATCGGGCACATCATCGGGGTGAAATTTAAGCGAGAAATCTTGTAGCTGTATACGCGCCATTGGAGGAAATATGCCCGCGGCCGTCAGCTCTATATTTTGAGATTCAAAGCGGGAGCGCACTTTATTCTTGTTAGGCACTCCAATGTCAAAGTCGGTTCTAAACTGCTGCACACGTGCTTCCAGTGGACTGGGAATCTCAATCTCCCCGGAATCCAGATCCACCAACTCGATCCCGACCTTTTTAGCCTTTGAAGCCACCTTTACTAGCACACCATCAATCACAGCATTAGCAATAGCATGACGAGAGAACCACAGGACTGTACCAACAATCACTAACAAGCAGCCGGTAATCATCAGTAATTTCTTCAAGATTAGAATCTTGCTCTTCGGTTTTCCCCTCTGTGACTTACTGTGACTCATATCAACTTATTAAAAAAACTCTTCAAACACGCGCACGCCTAAGTAGCACTATCAGGAAAAATGGTCCACCTATCAATGAAGTAATGATTCCGACTGGCAGGTCAGCTCCAATGGTAACACTCCGCGCTAGTGTGTCACACCAAACTAAAAAGATTCCTCCTAACAAAAAAGTCATCCAAACTAACTCACGGTGCACCACGCCAAAAAGCATCCGACAAAAGTGCGGGACCATTATCCCAACAAAACCGATCGGGCCGCAGACGGACACCACTCCAGCCATCATCATTGATACAGCGAAGAAAAGCATTCGTCGCACTTTTTTCACCTCCACTCCACGACTCATTGCCAGCTCATCTCCGATTGAAAGTAAGTCGAGCTCCCTCCTGTATTGCACAATCAACAGCACGCCTGATACGACAAATGGTAATACCTGGAGCACGGCATCCATATCAGCTTGGCCAAGACTCCCCATCGTCCAGCGCATCATCTTAAACATGCTACCAGCATCGGCAAAGTATTGAACCAGCATCGTGAGGCTTGAGAAAAAGAAACTGAGTATGACCCCACCAAGCAGCAAACTCACAGTAGCCAAGCCACCAGAAAATCTTGCTAGATTATAGACTAAGGTAACAGAAAGCAGCGCACCCACCAGTGCTGCTAAAGAGACTCCTGTAATTCCTAGGACGGAAAAACTGAGACCAAAATTGATCCAAAGAGCCACCGAGAATGTAGAGCCGCTGGCCACTCCCAAGGTGTATGGAGTCGCGAGAGAATTACGGAACATTGCCTGGAAGACCAAGCCACCGAGAGCCAAAGCTGCGCCACATAGAAAGGCTAACAACACCCTTGGAACTCGCACTTCCCAAAACACCAAGCCGTCAAGACCAGCAGGATCAGCCCCCAGAATGAGGCTTTCCCCAAGAAACGGAGCACCGAGCAAGGTCAATACCGAGCATGCAATTAAGATCAACAAATGACGCTTCATACACTCTCCTCCTTATACTTTAAACCCACAGCCTCACCAAACAACCTGCTCACTCCAGAACCACTATAAAAATCAACTGTCGCGCCATCGTAATCGACACAGCCGTCACGCAATGACAACAAGGACTGAAAATCCATTTTTGCCCAATCCAGATCATGCGTCACAACCATCACAGTCACTTCCTTAGGTAGCTCACGAAGCGCTCTTTGCACTTCCATCCGTTGACTAGGATCAAGATGAACTAGCGGCTCGTCTAGAATCAAGATGGGCGCTTGCTGAGCTAAAGCTGCAGCTATGCAGACCCTCTGCCGCTCCCCTCCACTCAATGTTGAGACCACGCGATCAGCAAAACACGCAACCCCAACAGCAGTCAAAGCGCTGTCCACCGCCGCATCTCTCGGATCCCCGCCGTAGGCATACCTCCCCATAGCGACAAACTCTCTCACAGTGTAGGGAATTTCTGCCGCTAACAGCTGAGGCACATAAGAGATCGATTTTGCAATCTCAGCTTGGCGCAAGCTCGATAACTCGCAGCCACCTAGTAAAATGGATCCTCCCCGAATGGTCAGGCTTCCTAAGATAGCGCGTAGTAAAGTAGTTTTACCTGCCCCATTGGGGCCGATGATCACCTTGTGCTCACCTTGACGAAGTGAGAAGTTTACATTTGTAAGCAATAATTTACCACGTATATCAACGCAGACATCGCGGCACTCTAGCAGAATAGGATTTTCACTCATCGCCCCCCCCCTTCTTCTTCGCAGTTCGCTATCCACTCAAGGGTGGATACAAACCTTGGGCCAGGCACGAAATGCGCGTCACCTACTAACAAAAACACTTTACCATTCTTCACTGCTGATAGCTCTGGGTAGGATTTCCAATCTGCCATAATATTTTCGATACCATTTGCCTGAGCATCACGGATATTGACCATATCAATGATGACCTCTGGATTCATTCTAAGCAAATGCTCACGTGAAAGCTGTGGGAAGTTTTCGCCACCACTATAGGCATTGGTATAGCCAGCAATTTCTAATAATTGTTGATGATAACCACCGGCACCGGCCGCAACAACTCCAGTCACCTTCCCAACACCAAGCTCGCGACCGATCGATAGCAGCAGCCTCTTGTCCGGCTTTGTTTGAGCACGTATTCTAACCGCGTCGATTCTAGATTCTAACGACTCACGTAGAGCCCTCGCCTCGTCCAGTTTATCGAACCGTTCGCCGACCTTAGAAATCGAGCCCATGATCCCCTCCACCGACATGTGGTCCACGAACAAGGTCGCCATCCCTAAGTTTTCTAATTGCTTCGCCAAGTCGGATTGCTCCTTGAGCAGGACAACGACATCCGGCTTGAGCCGAACAATCGCTTCCAGATCAACATCTAGGTAGCCACCCACCTTAGCAATATCAGCCACTTCTGGTGGGTATTTTGCAAAACGTGAAACCCCCACTAACTGATTGCCCAAATCTAAAGCAAAAACGACCTCACCAGAGCTCGGGGCCATTGCCACGATCTTAACTTCAGATGTCTTAGCTAGTGGCGATTCTTTTTTATCATCATTACGCAACCAATAACTCGCTAAAAAACTGGCTAGTATGAGCAGGGAAATACCTAATTTTTTGACAAACTTCACCCAAGTTCCTCCTTTATTTTCTGGTGTAACCAAACGGAAGTATCGAGCAAGCTTGGGCCGTCTTGGATCATATTCTCCCCCATTTTCACGGTCGACATGATCACAGGGATATCGGTATCCCAGCCACGTTCATGAACTAACTCCTCGCCATCGACCAAGAACTCAGGCTCATGGAAAAAGAGATACACATCTGGCCGTTCCTCGGGCAAGGCATCGAGATCGTTTTCAAAATACCCCACAGCGCGCTCGCCAAACACTAGACTGCCACCAGCTAATTCCACCAAATCATTGATGTAGCTCAGCCCACCCACTGCGCGCCTGTGCCGACCTAACCAAAGCTCTACATAAACTCGTGGCCGATCGCTCAGTCTGTGTAGTTTACTCAGGTGACTGAATTGCTCACGCATTGCCGACACGAGTTCCCGCGCCTCTGGCAACACATTGAGCAAGCCACCTAACAACGCCACATTTTCCAGCATCCCAGCAAAGCTGCAGGGTAGGTTGAGATTATAAATAGGAACCCCCTCGCCTGCCAACTTGAGGCTTAATTTCCTCTGAATACCAGTCGTTAGAAGTACTAAATCTGGTTCCAACTCTTTAATTTTCTCAAAATCTGCCGTGATGTACTGGCCAACCACTGGGATATTTGTGGTGTCGACATAGCGATCACAATACTCAGAAACCCCGACAACCCGATCCAGCAAGCCCAGCTTATCCATCACCTCAGTTGCCGACGACACTAAACAAACAACCCGCATAGGATTCTCCGGGAGCTCGAAGCGGTGATTTAAATATTCGTTGTGGATGCTGCGCATGGTCAATTTCATTTCAAACATAGTAACAAGAAAGCTGCACGACCGAAATCGTGCAGCTCGCTATTTAGAATAACAAATAGTGTGGAATTAGAAGCTCAGAGTGAGACCGCCAAATGCACCGAATCCCTGGCCTTTCACGCTTCCGGCAATGCTTTTAGATGCATCATACTCTTCGTTGAAAAGGTTCTCAATTCGTCCGTGAATTTTAACATTTTCTGAAATCTTATAGTCTCCGTAAATACGAGTCACGAAGCGGCTGTCAGTGGGAACAAAGTACGTCCCACCAATTCCACCGTAGGAAGCTCCATCCACATAGGATGCACCTAAACCCAACACCCACTTCTCAGCATCATAGTACACATCTCCACTAAACACATGGTCTGGCACATCAAGAACTTCCTCTTTAAGTTGGGCTGTCCATGCTAGGCGATAATTCACTGTCAATTCCGAGAACGAACCTGCTAGTGCTGCCTCCACACCACTAACGCGTGACTCACCATCAATATTCACTCGGCGAGATACTGATGGGCTCGGAGGAAAGAAAGACCCGGGAGAAATAACTTCGGAACCAATTGCATCCTCTAACGACTGATAGAAATAGGTCACTTGCAGTTCATGGTTTACAACGATCTGTTGATCAAATCCAACTTCATACCCCATAATGGTCTCAGTCTTCAGACTTCCATTTTCAACTTGCACTCCAAATGGAGTCACAAATGCGCCACTATCAAGTATAGTAGGTGTTCGGAATGAACGCGCCGCGCGTGCTCTTAGGCGTGTGTTAGTCTGCTCAATGGTGTAGCCACCACCAACATTCCAAGCCACATCTCCTCCATGAGTATCATGCTCATCATAGCGACCACCAAACTCGATCAGAGCATTCTCAATTGGTTGCCAAAAACCGTTAGCGTAGAAGCCAATACTCGAGTACTCAACCGCCTGATTATTTGTGTTCTCGTAATCAGTGTCACTGTAATCGACACCACCCACAAATGTAAGAGACTCACGTGCTTCCCATTGGTTACTCCAGTTTACTGAGAATCGATCAGTTTTTGTGTCAAATGGTGACGGTCCGAATCCGTAATCGAGATCACTCTCGGAAGTCTCATCGTAATAACCAATAGTCAAATGCGACCGTAAGTCGGGGTTGATTATGTAAGTTGTATTTAGAGCCAAAAGGTGAATGTCAGTATCCGAATCCGTATGGGTTGTTCCATACAGGTCAGTCACTTCACTGAGGTACTTGTTGTTTGAACCACGGTAGCTAAACTTCATATTTAGAGCATCGGAGGCAAGCCAATTTAGCGCAAACACTGCGGAGTCCTGGCTATAATCTTGCAGAGGGAATTCTTCATACGTGTCGTTTGACGTGAATGAAGTCCCAAGTTCAAAGGCGTATTGAATATCTTGGATTTGCCCCTGCGCGCTTGCTGCGAAGCGATAGCTATCAAAGGACCCAGCCTCACCGAATAAAGTGTAAGTGGGGTCACCTTCTCCAACTGCTGTGTTAAATCCAATAACACCTGCAGCGGCCTCACTGCCGTATAGGACACTCTGAGGCCACGTAGCAACTCAAGTTGAGTTATCTGGCCAGTTTGAGCATTTGTGAGAAAATTGTTTAAGCCATTGGTTGAATCCGTGATGCGCACACCATCGACAACGACTTGTGTGTATTTTGTTTGTAAGCCACGCACGATGACAGAACCAAAAGCACCAGTCTGTCCGGCAGTGGAGAGTCCTTGTATACCAGGAAGGTCATTCAACGCATCAAGCGTCCTATTCCGCTGTCGAATCTCAATTTCTTCACCTGTCACTACAGAGACTGAAGAAACAGTCTTGCTGATAGGGTTGTCAAATTTCGAAGCCAGTACTGTGGTGGGATCTAGAGTCTCGACTGCCTCTTTAGGCACTGTTTGAGCGCTCGCCTCTTCCGCAATCGCGGTAACTTGACTGGCAACAATAAGGCCAGCCACAACTTTTGCACCCGTATTTGGGCGCTGTGATTTAGTATATTTCATAGTTCTAACCTTGTAGTCCGCAAGGATTGGAATAATTATCTCATGGCTGGATATCTGGCTTAGCTAACAATTTGTTAGCCTTACAGTGGCGGTACCGCTTCGGAATGGCTCGACCGCATACGCGATCCAGCTTCACCGGATTTCCCAACTATTTCCTGCCCGTACTACGGGCCTCCATGAGCAACGACGCGTCATTGACGTGTCGTCATGCGCTTCTAGCCACAGCATCAATGATTGCAATATAAATATCACAGAATACCGACACACCACGAAGGAGTAGATCCAAACAGCGAAAGAGGC
This sequence comes from Rubritalea profundi, assembly GCF_002954445.1. Classification (GTDB taxonomy): domain Bacteria; phylum Verrucomicrobiota; class Verrucomicrobiia; order Verrucomicrobiales; family Akkermansiaceae; genus Rubritalea; species Rubritalea profundi. The sequence goes on along the minus strand of NZ_MQWA01000001.1, from coordinate 3,609,910 downwards.
GAAGGGCTAGGACTATGATGGAACTCAAACACTAATCGCACAAAATTTCACGAATAGATAGGCTGGGATGTTTCTCCGAATAGTCCGACTAGGTTGGCTCCCATCCCAACAAGAACCTCCAACCCGCCCATAGTATGCAACCGAATGAACGCATCTCCAAAATCTTAAATCAAACAAAGCGTCCTAGACTGCATCCTCGCTGCAACTCTGAAAACTATTCTACAAACTCCAAAGAAATATCCAGCGCTACGGCAGAATGCGTGACAGCGCCGACTGAGATAAAGTCGACCCCTGTCTGAGCAATAGCAGCCACGGTTTCAAGATTTACTCCACCACTGGCTTCTAGTCTTGGCCCGGAAGCTCCACGCAGGGCTACAGCTTCTCGCAGTTGCTCGTTGCTCATGTTATCTAGCAAGATGTAATCGACTCCTTCGAGGGTGAGAAATTGCTTCACTTGATCGATTCTATCAGCCTCTAGCTCCACCTCAACACCAGGCTTATCAGCCTTGAGCTTAAGAATCGCTTGCTGCAGCCACTCAAGTCCGTTTTCAGCAACCAGATGGTTGTCCTTCACCATCGCTCTATCGTAGAGACCCATCCTGTGATTCATACCACCACCAGCTCTCACAGCCATTTTCTCCAACCACCGCCATCCTGGTGTGGTCTTACGAGTATCAAGAATCTGCGCTTTTGTTCCTGCGGTGAGTTCTACAAACTTTGATGTCTTGGTTGCGACGCCTGAAAGCCTTTGGGTGAAATTTAGCGCCGTTCGTTCTGCCGTCAGCAATGCGCGAGCAGGCCCAGTGATCTCCATCACTCTAGTTCCATAGCTCACATCGCTACCATCCGTCACTAATTGGCGAATCACGATACTAGGATCAATTTTTGAGAAAATTTGCTCCGCAATATCTAATCCCGCAATCACGCCACAGTCCTTGACCAACATGAAGGCGCGTGACAGCACATCTGCAGGGACAAAATATTCTGATGTCACGTCCCCTGCTCCAATATCTTCACGGAGTGCTAAATCTATCAATTGCTCGACCTCTGGCTGCATGGTGGGACTCTAGCGTTAGATTTCACTCTGCAAACTCAAAAAACTTGCATCTTTGCACCACTCTGGTTTGACTCACCGCATGCCGATTGAAATGCAACAAACTCTCGCTGCGCCAGCAACCCTCGAGGGATCATCCCTCCATACTGGTCAGAAGGTGACTCTCACCATCAAGCCAGCCCCTGCTGACTCTGGATTCCAATTCCGTAGAATCGATCTCGACGACCAACCTTTCATTGATGCTGACGTCAGCAAAGTCCAAACAGTGGAGCGCGCCACGACCCTTGCAGAAGGCTCAGTAAAGGTCCACACAGTGGAACACGTCATCTCCGCGCTTACAGGAATGGGTGTCGACAACGCCCTTATTGAAATGGATGCCAATGAGCCACCGATCGGCGACGGCTCCTCTGCTCCCTACGTAGAACTCATCAAGCAAGCTGGCATTGTGACCCAGGACGTCCCTGCCAAGGTTTGGGAAATCCGCGAGCCTCTCTTCTATGATTCAGGTAAAGGATCCTTCATTACTATTGTTCCAGATAAAGAATTCCGGATTTCTTGTACCAATGTCGGTCCTGACGGCCGCTTCACTCAATATTTCTCTAGCGTTGTAAACCCAGAGACTTACGAGAAGGAAATCGCTCCAGCGCGTACTTTCGTTTACTACGAAGACGTGAAGCCACTTCTCGACAAAGGTCTCATCAAAGGCGGATCACTTGAGAATGCCGTGGTTATTCGCGGTGAAGAAATCATGAGTAAAGAGCCACTTCGTTTTGATAACGAATTTGCCCGCCACAAGGCGCTCGACGTCATTGGCGACCTCATGCTCAGTGGTAAGCGTATCACTGGCCATGTCATCTGTGTAAAACCTGGTCACGGCCCGAACACTCAAATGGCAGCACTGCTAAAGAGCAACTACCTTCGTATGCGCTCCATGGTGCCACCACTTGCTATCCCGAAAGGCGAGGCAGTACTCGACATCAACGATATCCTCAAGATCCTGCCGCACCGCTACCCATTCCTCCTCGTCGATCGTATCATCGACTTCGTAGGCGACAACAAATGTACAGGCGTAAAGAATGTCACGATCAACGAGCCATTCTTCCCCGGTCACTTCCCAGGCCACCCAATCATGCCTGGCGTACTCCAAGTCGAAGCAATGGCACAGGTCGCATCCTGCCTCATGCTGCGTAAGCCTGAGAACCAAGGAAAGATTGGTTACTTCATGAGCGCGGACAAAGTCAAATGGCGCCACCCAGTGCTCCCTGGCGACACCCTCTTTATCGAAGCTGAAATAGTCAAGACTCGCCGTAACATCGGCTTTGCGAGTTGCCGATGCGTCGTCAATGGTCAGGTTGTATCCTCCGGCGAGCTCAAATTCGCCTTAATCGACGAGTAAACGGAAACTCATTTCATTTTATAAAGGTCAATTGCCACTTAGGCTATTGGCCTTTTTTTGTTAAATCACTCTTCTTCGTAGAGTTACATCCTAATTTCTCATCGTGTAGTGTGATCGTATTTAGACCCAATACACATACAAAAAAGCGCGAACACCAAGAATGGCATCCGCGCTTTGAAATTTAAATCCCTCTCTCGACTAGAGCGAAGCGATGTAGTGCTCAGCTTCGAGCGCAGCGGCACAACCTTGACCTGCAGCTGTGATACCTTGACGGTAAACAGTGTCGGCAATGTCACCTGCAGCATAGATGCCTGGTGTCTTTGTTGCTGTTTTACCTGGAATCTGAACAAGGTAACCACTCTCGTCTTTATCGACGAGTTCTTCGCTTAGGAATTTGCTGTTAGGATTATGACCGATCGCCATGAAGACGCCTTCAAGCTCGAGCTCTGACTTGGTGCCATCCACAGTATTTTCGAGCATTACAGCGCGAATGCGGCCGTTATCGTCGAGCAGGTACTCACAGATTGTGGAGTTCCATACTGGTTCGATTTTCTCGTTAGCTAGAGCTCTAGTAGCCATGATCTTAGAAGCACGGAGCTCATCACGACGGTGAATAAGGTAAACCTTGCTGGCGAACTTGGTGAGGAAGCTAGCCTCTTCAGCTGCTGAGTCACCACCACCGATAACACAAACTGGCACGTCGCGGTAGAATGCTCCATCGCATGTAGCGCAGGCAGTGAGGCCTGCACCGCTCTTGACGAGATCCATCTCTCCGGGAAGTCCTAGGTATCTAGCAGAAGCTCCCGATGCGATAATGACTGTCTTAGTCTGCCAAACGTGCTCATTTGAGCCGAAGACATCCTTAGCATTCACAGTGAATGATCCGTCGGCATTTTTATCCACGCTAGTGACTTCGATGCTATTTTGGACGCGAGCGCCAAATTTCTCAGCCTGCTGCTGCATCTTCTGCATTAGCTCTGGCCCCATAATTCCATCGGGAAAACCAGGGAAGTTCTCCACGTCTGTCGTTGTAGTGAGCTGTCCACCTGGCTGTGATCCAGTGAGGATGAGTGGGCTGAGGTCTGCACGTGCAGTATAAATCGCTGCTGTGTAGCCAGCAGGGCCTGTTCCAATGATGATTACGTTCTCCATATAAAAGTGTGTGAGTGAATTCTGGCGGGATTATGCCCACGATTATTCAGCCCGCAACCGAAATGATGACGAATCCGATCTGATACAGACTATTAGAGAATCGAATTACCGATCAGAGCCGAATCTATGAGCAGGTTAGGTGAAAATTCATTTTCATTATTGAACCTGATCCAACGACAATGCAGAACTATGCCGTGGCACTAATACCTGAGGAAACCATCCAATCTATTTTAGCCCAGACTGACATCGTTGATGTAATCTCTGGCTACATTCCTCTCAAGAGCGCAGGAGGCACTTTTAAGGCCAATTGCCCATTCCACAACGAGAAGACCCCCTCATTCAACGTCAATCCCGGGAAGCAATTTTTCTATTGTTTCGGCTGTGGCGAAGGTGGTTCTGCCATCACCTTTGTGCAGAAGTACGAGAACATGCCATTCGTTGATGCTGTCAAGAAGCTGGCGAAGGCGGCTGGCGTCACTATCACCGCAGCTGAGTATAACCCTGAGGAGGAAAGGCAACGACGCTCGAAGTCTCGTCTTGTGCAACTACACAATGATTCTGCGGCGTATTTCCACCAACTGGTCCGCAAGTCGCCCGATGCTCAGATCGCCCGCGACTATTTAAAAAAGCGTGGATTCTCCCTAGAATCGGCCGAACGATGGCTGATCGGCTGGATGCCTGACAACCCTGCGGTCTACCTCAAGTGGGCAAAGGAAAAAGGATATTCTGGAAGAGAGCTATGTGACTCAGGCATTTGCAACCTCAAGGATGCGCAGAACCCGCGTGCTGGTATTTATGTCAACTGGCGTAATCGCCTTCTCTTCCCTATTCACAATGACTACGGTGACATCATCGGCTTCAGCGCCCGTCAGCTGATCAATGATCCAAAGACAGGCAAGTACATCAACACTCGGGAAACGCAGTTGTTTGATAAATCACGTATCTTCTTTGGTCTTAATAAGGCGCGACGTCCAATTTCTAAGGAGAAATACGCGATCCTTTGCGAAGGTCAGATCGATGTCATTTCACTCCACGAACAAGGGATTCAAAATGTGGTGGCAGCTCTTGGCACCGGCACTACCGCCCACCATGCACGTCTACTCAAGCGCTATACTAAAGACGCCGTGCTTTGTTACGACTCGGACGCCGCTGGTCACAAGGCCACCACCCGCGCCTTCAAAGTTTTCGTAACAGAAGGCATCAATGTCCGCTGCGTCACCATGCCAGAAGGCGAAGACCCAGATTCCTACATCCTCGGCAATGGAGTCGAAGCCTTCAAAAAATTACTCGACGACGCTGAAGAGTTTTTTGACTACAAGCTTAAACACGCCACAGCGACAACTGACCTCAACAGCATCAAAGATCGCTCGGCTTTAGCCTCAGACCTCAGCGAACTCGCGCAGATGGTGCAGGATAAAGTGGCTCAGGAGATGATTATCTCGAAGTTGCTGCCCATCTCGGCATGAACGGCCAAGACTTTCGTGCCCTGATCATCAAAGAAGCAAAGAAAAGGAAGTTTGAAGCAAGCCGTCCGAACAACTACCGCGACCAAGATGAGCCTCAACGCGAAGTCATCGAGCCAACCGCTATGGATGGCACCGTGGCCTACCTGTGCTTTTTGGCTCTCAGTTCCGGTGTCGCTCTAGACTGGTTATGCGAGCAAGTGGAGTCACTCCACGAACCGCTCGCAGTCACTACTGGTGGCCACCTGCTTAATCACATTCTCTCGCGTAAACCTGATCCATCAAAGAATTCTTCCATCCAAAGTTTCTTGATGACTCTGCCGCCAGCGGACCAGCTCGCCCTCCAGCGAAACTTTGCCGAGTCTGTCCCCGAAGACCCAATCAAAGCTGCAGAGGAAACGACCAGCATGCTTATAAGTAAGCAGCTTCAACAGCGTGAATCAGCAATCCGCACCGCTCTCAAACAACCAAATTTAACGAGCGAACAATTGACGTCGCTTCTAGGAGAAGCCCAAGAGATACAAGGACTTCTCAAAAATCTGCGTCAGCGGTTCATCCGCTAGCGTCACCGTATACGTCCCTTTCTTCAAAGACTTCGCAACTTCTCCGTTGTAGTGCTGTTCTAACTATAGCATTATGTCGAACACTGCCACGCAGAGCATCACCTACCCTATGTCCGACATCGATACGCCAGACTCTCACTCAGACGACGCTATCGATGTGGCTCTCATGATGCGTGTCAAAACTGGTGATCACGCGGCCTTCCAAGAGTTAATAGAGCGCCACCAGAATATGATTATCGGCACGGTTGCTAAAATGCTGGGAAACGCATCGGACGCACAAGACATTGCCCAGCAAGTTTTCATCCGCCTCTGGAAAGCTGCTCCACGCTACAAGCGAAAGGCGAAATTCACCACCTTCCTCTTCACCATCACCCGCAATCTTGTTTTCAACGAAAGCAAAAAACGCTCGCGCCGGAAGACCTATTCGCTAGAGGAACGGCAAGAGAATAACTACGGGCAAATAGCCGCTGAAGCATCGCGTTCACCAGATGCAGAAGCGCTTCAAACTGAGCTCCAGGCAGTAGTCGACGAAGCAATCAATGCGCTTCCTGAAAAACAACGTATGGCTGTCATTCTACGACGTTACGAAAATATGCCTTACGAAGAGATTGCCGACGTGTTAGACACTTCGGTTTCCGCAATCAAAAGCCATATTTTCAGGGCTCGCACCGAACTACGAGAGTCATTGAGCCATTACCTCGAAAAATAATTCTTTGCCTGCCATTCTATCTGGTAGATGTTTTAGCTTATGAAGCGATCACTTCTCGTCCTCACCTTTTCAGCTATAGTTACCTCACTCGCGCTGGCTGCTCCCTCTGCCACCCTCGTTGTCGAGCACCTCAAAAATCCAGTCTACCTCACTGCTCCAGAAAACAGCAATGACTACCTCTACATACTAGAAAAAGAAGGAGTGATTAAGATCTATGACCGAAAGAGTAAGGAGTTGCTCAAGACTCCATTCCTCGACATCAAGAACAAGATCAAGATCAAGATGAACGAGCAAGGATTGTTAGGCATGGCATTCTCGCCGAGTTTCTCATCTGACAAGCGCTTCTACCTCTACTACACTGACAATAAAGGAGACACCAAAGTAGTACGCTATACTGCTAATTCAAAAACTAAAACGGACAAGTCGTCCGAGGAAGTTCTACTCACTCAGGGTCAGGACTTTAAAAATCACAATGGTGGATGGGTGGATTTCGGCCCTGATGGCATGCTTTATATAGGCTTCGGTGACGGTGGCAAAGCGAATGACACTAAGCAACGAGCTCAAGATCTCACCACCTTTCTAGGGAAACTTCTGAGAATCGATGTTTCTGGTCCTAAAAGCTATTCAATACCTAAAGATAACCCTTTTCATGGATCGACAAAAGCACGCCCAGAAATCCTTTCTTATGGTTTACGCAACCCATGGAGGTGCGCTTGGAATGGCCAGACTCTGATTATTGCTGACGTTGGCCAAAATGCTTGGGAGGAAGTCAACGTGGTAGACTATAATGATCTATTTAGCGCAAATTTTGGTTGGCCACAGTTAGAAGGCACTCACAAGACTAAGAACTCAAAGGCCAAGAAAAAGAACCCAGGAAAACGGATCAAGCCCGTCTACGAATACAAACATGACACCAAAAGTACTGGTGGATTCAGCATCACCGGTGGCGCTGTGTATAATGGCTCAGTCAAAGAACTCCAAGGGCGCTATGTTTTTGCGGACTACGTCAAACCCCACATCTGGAGTGCCCAGATCACACAGGGTAAGCTCACTGATCTCAAACACCACAAGGCCGATTTCAGCCAAGATGGTAAAGAGATCAAACAAGTGGCATCATTCGCCACCGACCCCCAAGGAGAGATGTATATCATTTCCCATCAGGGGAAAATATACCAGATCACTGACTAACTACTTTACTAGCTCGATCTTTTGCTCGCTCGCAAGGACCGCTTTCCAGCCGCCTTGGAGGACGTAGACTTCGGAATGAAATCCGGTATCGCGGATCTTCTTAGCGACCAACTCGCTGCTGCCACAGGCATCGGTGGCGCAATAGACCACAAGTTTCTGACCATTCACGCCAGACATACCGATCTGTTCCATGTGCTCGGGTACAGCAATCTGATTATCAGCATCGGTTTCAGGGATGAGAATTGCTCCAACGAGGTGCCCTTTACGGAACTCAGTTTCGCTACGAGCATCGACCCAGAATACATTCCCACCCCACTCACCTAAAACAGTAGAGAGACAGACATGGCTTTCTTTTAGCTCAGCCTGAACGCATGGGACGCTGCGATCTGGCGGACCCACGACTAAAAACATGGCGAAAGCAATTCCTGCAGAAAAAACAAGAAGTGCTAGAGTCTGGTAGATCCAACGGGCCATCGTTATTTCTTCTTCTCAGGTTTTATTGTGATGAATGTCTGCACCGTCTTGTAGCGTGGGTTCTCGCTATCAGTAGTGAGTCTCAGAGCTGCGAATAGCACCTTCTCGGTGGACTTAGGAGTGATCGTTAGTTTGTACTCAAATCCTTCTTTCACAGTCTCCAGAGTGTAGTCGATTTGTGGGCTTGAACATGAATGCTTTATTACCTTGATAGGCTCAGGATTGTCGACCTTGATCGTGATGATCTTCGGCTTAAGCTCTTCTCCGACATTCCAGAGTAAGGACTGTGGGAATGCGGCGATGAGATAGGGAATGGTGACTTTAGTTGTCAGCATAATAGAAGGATTCTCTTCCGAATCTCCCTTCGCCCAGACCACAATCTTCTTATCGACGGTTCCTTTAAAATTCCCGAGCTCAAACACTCCCTTAAAAACACCCTCTTGACCTGGAGCAAAGCGTACCGGACCATCTTTAGAAATGGCTGTTCCGCCCTTCAGTTGCGCCAACATGCAGGTGCAGGGAGCGTCATAGCGCATCACGACGACCTCTTCAGTCGACTCATTCTTGAATGGAAAGAGGACCTCGATCTTTTTTGCGTCGGGAGCTGCCGCTACAGCCTTGTCTTTAGTTTTAAAGCTTAGCTCGCCAGCTGCCATCGAAAGCTGAACTAGCAGTAAACTCGTTAGGGTGATCAGTGATTTCATGCTGCGGGCTATTGTAGAAGCTCTACTAGCTCAATGGCGAGCAAAAGTCGTCCACCACGCCATTTTGGACCGAATATATAGAGCGGCTTTCCTTTTTCTAGCGTTGGCCCAGCTTTCATGATTTTCTTACGGCTCTGCCAAAGCTCTAGATCTAACATCATTTTCCCAGATTGCGCCTTCCCGCGCGGCTCAAAACTGAGGAGGAGTTCTTCAGACGGCTTGAGCGGCGTGAGCCAGTTTTCATAACTGCGGAATACTGGTTGGCGGTCCACCCCCAATACTCGGTAATGTTTAAACGAGGTTCGACGCAGGCTCTTGAGCTTTTTTTCTACAGCAGGACTTGGCTTCTTTAGCGCTTTACCGGCAATACTAGGTTCGCCATTGGTTGCGAAATAGACCTGGACCTGCATGCGGCCGATCACTTCCTTACCTAGGTCCGCAGCTGAACCAAGACTCGTGAAGAGTATGGTGAGAGCGCAAAAGAGTCTGATAATCATAAACTTAGAAATAGAAAGATTCGCGTTCAGTCTTGACCATCATCCGTGGACTCAAGCCTTGCCCAGTCTCACCCGAAACAATGTCTAAGGCATCTGGGATTTCATCTAATCCATCGAGCACAATCACTGTGGAGTCTCCAGAAATGATGACTTCAGAATGTACTCCTGAAGCCGGGGTGTACACTTCTTCTAACACTGCGACTGACTGTTCGATTGCGGTAGTCTCCTGATCAATACGCGTTCCCAAGTAGAAGCAAAATACCATCCCCGCCACTGCGGTAGGAGCCAAGATCCAGTTAAACCGTTTCCATAGTGGACTCGCTTTAGTTGCTGGGGGGGTCTCGACCAATTCTACAGCGTGATGCTTCACTCTCTCATTAAAGAAGTCAGCGTATGGCGGTTCTTGCTCGGATGGGAGCGCCTGTGCTATCTCATCACCAAGGGCATCCCAGCCCATTTTCGCCTCCAACTCTGTAGCATTTTCTTCCGCCCAAGCTTCCATCTGCTTGAGTTCATTGCCTTCTAGCTCGCCCTTGAGCCAGCGCTGAATGGTGGATTCGTCTGGATTATTCATGGTTTCAATAGGGTTTGTAATTTTTTGCGGGCATAGAAGAGACGGCTCATCACAGTGCCTTTGGAGCACTCCATGATGTCTGCTATCTCAGTATATTCCATGCCTTGGACTTCTCTTAGTAAAATGGTTTCTCGGTGCTCATCGCTGAGCTGACTGAGTGCTTTTTCGATCTCTGCCCGGCGCTCATTTTGAACCAGTTGTTCGTCTGGTCGCGCTGGTATTTTGGGTGCTGTAGGCGCTGCTGAATCAATTCTCGAGGAGTCGAGCATCTGATCATCTAGCTCGCCTTCGGACATCACCTTCTTTTTGCGCATCCAGTCATACACCACGTTATGACTTATACGGAAGAGCCAGGTAGAAAATTGCGCACGATGCTCAAATTTTGGCAATGCCTTCCATGCTTTGACAAAGGCGTCCTGCGCCAAGTCCCAAGCATCTGCATCATTATGAATCATATTTACTATCATCGCGTAGACCTTTCCTCTGTGACGAGTGACCAATTGGTCAAATGCTCGGTAGTCACCAGACTGCGCACGCTGAACCAGCACCTGGTCAGTTGGCCCATCGCCACCATTCCCAGCTGATTCGCTTGCTACCGCGCCCATCAAAAAGTTGGACGTAATCTGGCGTGAAATATTCATACTTACTTTACACCTCTAAACTGCGCAGTTGAACTCACTCTGCCAAGCACCTTTTCACACCACCTTCAGACACTTCGAACAAGGGCCACGGCTCCCATTCTCCCACCATCCAGTCGACGGTCGTGGTCGTGATGAATTTCTGCGCCTCTGTCGGTAAATAATCCATCAGCGCATTGCGCCGGGTTGGATCGAGCTCACCAAAAATATCATCCAGTAAATACACCGGGGTTTTACCGGCTTCAGCCTTCAGCGCTTCGCCTTGCGCAAGTTTGAGCGCCAGAGCTATCGTCCGTTGCTGCCCCTCACTGGCGAAGTCTGCTGCAGGCATTCCATTGATCGCTAGCTTGAGGTCATCGCGGTGCGGTCCAGCGAGCGTCTGCCGCTGCCGGCGTTCGCTCTCAGCTGTAGCAGCCAAAGCCTCGCGCATTCCCCCATCACTCCCAGAATTGTAAAGCACCGCCAATTGCTCATCGCTAACGCTAATTTCCTTCTGCGCGGCATTTGCAAGTGGCTCTATGAGCTGCACAACCCGATCACGGACAGCGCTGATGTAGTCGCCGTGCTCGATCAGAATTTCAGCAAAAGCATTCAGCTCGGCATCGCGTGGATCTCGATCTTTTAAAAGTAAATTACGCGACTTCAAGGCGCGGCGGTATCGGCTGAGTGCACGGCGGTAGCCTAAATCTAACTGCGAACAAATAAAGTCGAGGTATCGGCGGCGGCCGCCACCGCTGCCACGGATGAGATCGACATCTTCATTGCCCATCCAAACAATCAATCCGCTCTGAGAGAGGAAAGTATTTTGCGTGGGCAATTCTTCACCATCAATATGTAACGAAGCAGTGCCGCGTGAAAATCGCACAGCCAAGTCACGATCCCAACAATCGCCGGCAATGCCGAGTCCTGTAGATTCGAATCGAACCAATGGCCGCATCGTCTTTGCCCGCGGTGACTGTAAGCGCACGAGCACGCAAATAGCTTCGAGTATCGACGTCTTGCCCTGAGCGTTATCACCAATGAAGATTCCGCCCCGCTCAGAGAACTCGAGACTGAGTTGCTCAAAGCAGCGAAAATCTAACAATCTCAGTGACTTTAACATTATAAAATAGGATATCCTTCAGGACTAAATGTCATTTTGAGTTGTCGGAAAGAATCGCTCAGGCACTACGCTGGGTAGGCTGCGGAAATCTGATCAGCCCATTCTTTGGCCTTCTGAGCATAGCTTTTCTCCATCTCTTTGTACATGATGCCACGTGAGACGTTGATGGTGTCGGGAGCTGTGCGGCCCTTGCCTGCCATGTTTTCTAGATCGCCGCCTTGCGCGCCGAGGCCAGGAATCAGTAATGGAAAATCCTTGATCCGACTAAGAACGTCATCGCTAGCATTGGTTAGACCAACCACCATGCCGACATCCGTCTTGCGGTTTTCATCTTTTGCGCGTTGGCAAATGTCTTGCACTAGCTCGAACACGTAGCGGTCCCCCACCATCTGGCGCTGGAAGTCTGCACTGCCGGGGTTCGATGTGACGGCAAGAATGTAGATTGCCTTGCCTTCAAAATCGAGAAATGGCTCCATCGTATCGTAGCCGAGGAAGGGATTCAAAGTCACCGCGTCAACATTCCAGTTCTCAAAGTAAGAACGCGCATAGTACTTCTGAGTCTCACCAATATCCGAGCGTTTCGCGTCGAGGATGATTGGTACTTCTTTAGGCATTTGGCCTAACATCTCTTCTAAAATCTCTAAGCCACGAATACCCATTGCTTCAAAGTAAGCCATATTTGGTTTGAATGCTGCTGCCTGTTCCCAAGTCTCACCGACCACGCGTTTGAGTAATTCTGGGATGGCTTCAATACCACCTGAGTCGTCTGGTCGGGGGTCAAGCCCCACACAAAGTCGGGAGCCAGTCGTCGTGATTCGTTGTGCAAGTTTCTCTGCGTAGCGCATGGTCGCAGTCTTGGACGAAGACAACGAAGATACAAGAAGATTTGAAGCGCTCGTGCCCAGGTATCTTGGCTGATTTATTTAAAGCAAATTTCCCCTTGAGAGTTCCATCATTTGGTTAGAATGTAGTCAGATGCATGAGACAACGGAACAAATTCGAAACTTCCTCCAATTCATCACTCTGCAGTTCATCAGCCACCCGGATGAAGCGCAACTGATGGTTTCCGAAGTCACTGAAGATCACATCCGCTTCCGTCTTGTTCTGAACCGTGCAGACGTCGCCATCCTGATTGGCCGAAATGGATTTACCGCCAGCGCCATCCGCAACGTCCTCAAGGCTGCCGCTATCCGAGATGGCATCAATGCCACTCTCCAAATCGTCTCAGTGGAAGAAGAAAAGCAACGCCTCACCGCGATCGAAGCAGGTGAAGCTGTCGAGCAAGGCTACGAAGAAAAGGCCCACGATGAGACCGACGACGAACACTTAGAAGAAATTTAGCGGAAACTTCAAACTCTTCACTTATCCCTCCCCACTCTTTCCTCTCAGGAAAGAAAAGTTCCATCGCTCTCCTGTAAGCCGGATTCTGTCCAAGCTACCGAGGTAGCTCTGTGTGATCATTTATCTCCTGGCCGAAGCCAGACGCAGCCGAAGCTGTCGTGCGACTAATACCCAAGGATTCTAGTCGGGTGGGCACCCTTCCTCTGTTATGTCTTGCACCACGCGGGGTTTACCTTGCCCCAGTAGTTACCTACTGAGCGGTGGTCTCTTACACCACCCTTTCACCCTTACCTGTGATCCGGAGATCCATCGGCGGTTTACTCTCTGCTGCACTGTCCGTCTACTGGGCTTGAGCCCAGCATCCCTCGTTCTTCACGAGGCGCGTTGCCCTACGGTGTCCGGACTTTCCTCCATTACGCACCCGAAGGCAGTAACAGCGATCACCCGGAGAGCGATGGACCTGCAAACTAGGAGGATTTCTTCTAGGGGCAAGAAAAATGAGTCCCCTATCGAATGAACACGCAAGATGAACTGGACTATTAATGCTAGCTGGCCAGTGTCGAATGTCTGGAAGTCCAAGGTCATACTAGCAAAGTCTGGGGACTTTGGTTTCGTGAAATCGCGACCAAGCGATCTGCTCGGGCTTTGGACTTGCTGACTTTGGACTTGCTGACTTTCGACACTGAGCAGCCTAGAAGCGTCAAAGCTCCTCAGCATCAACGTCAGCACTACGCCTACATCAATGCAAAAAAAGAACGCCGCTTTCGCAGACGCTCTTTTTGAAAATTATCTCTCCTTAAGCTCCATCCTGCCGGCACTGAAAACTGCCAACTGAAAACTTCTAACTTAGGAGCGTAGCGACGATCATATTTCGTAACCGCGGCCAGTCTTGCCCTCGAACCAGTTGATGTAGGCAGCATTGACTGTAGCCATACCGCCCGCTGTTGGGTAGTCGCCGGTGAAGTACCAATCACCACATGGACCGTCGATGGAATCATGGAGATTCTCGGTAGTCTGGAAGATAATTTCTACTTCGCCTTTCCACTCGACTCCTTCTGGGTAAACGAGCTTGCTGACTTCAGCGGAGATTTCTTCCGGGCCGAACTCTTTATAAAGTCGCTTCACTTGGTTGATGCGCTCTGCAGCTGGCTTTTTAAGCTCGGCGACGCAGGCGTCATGAATCTCCTTGAAGATAGTTTTATTGCCATTCTTCTTGTGCAGTGAAACTGTCGCGTTGAAGGCAATGAACTTCCCGAGTTCGGACATGTCGATTCCATAACAATCTGGGTAGCGAATCTGCGGAGCCGTGGAGCAAATAACAATCTTACGCGGGTTTGTACGTGAAAGGATTTTAAGGATGGATTCCTTCAAGGTTGTGCCACGGACGATTGAGTCGTCCAACATGACGAGAACATCATCAGGCTTAACCACACCATAAGCGATGTCGTAGACGTGAGACACGAGCTGAGCCCTGCCCTTTTCCTGGGAAATGAAGGTTCGCATCTTGATATCCTTCTGTGTCACCTTTTCAGCTCTTGGCCAGTTCTTCAGAATCACATCATCGAGCATCTGAGCATCCAGCGTACCCTTTTCGAGCGCTGTGTGCAATTCTGAGCGAACCTGCTGACGACGGAAAAGACGAAGCCCATCCATCAAACCATAGTAGGCAGTTTCAGCAGTGTTAGGGATAAATGAGAAGACGGATTTATCAAAATCCCCATTCATCGACTGAACCACTTGGTCAACGAGAGCTGCACCCATTGCTTTGCGTTCGCGGTAAATCGATGGATCATTGCCACGTGAGAAATAAATACGCTCAAAGGAACACGGCTTGTACTCCTCTTCTTGATGGAAGCGCTGAGTGCTGATCTCACCATTACGGGTAACAATCGTGCAAGCGCCTGGCTCAAGCTCCTTCACCTCTTCTTTTGCTGCTTCAAAGACAGTCATCAATGGAACGCGTTCGGATGAGAAGGCAATCACCTCGTCATCAATGTAATAACTACATGGGCGAATGCCACGTGGATCGCGCATGACGAACATATCGCCATGACCCACTGCACCACAGATAGCGTAACCGCCATCCCATGCCTGAGCGGATTCGGAGATCACTTTGTGAAGGTCCATCTGCTCGGAGATGTGTTTTGGAATTTCTTTACCATCCATCCCCTTATCACGAAGTTCGTGGTAGAGGTTGGTGTGCGCCTCATCGAGGTGGAAACCAATTTCCTCAAGTACTGTCTGAGTATCAGTGCCGAACACTGGATGTTGCCCGCGGTCAATCATCTTGCGATTGAGTTCACCCGCATTGGTCATGTTAAAGTTACCCTGCACCATGAGTGTGCGGGTTGGCCAGTTACTGCGACGAAGGTACGGATGGCATGAGCTTGAATCAAATCGACCAGAGGTTCCGTAACGAAGATGACCCATAAGGATTTCACCAGAAAAATCGTAGTTCTTTTTACAGCTCTCAGCGGACTTCGGGTCAATAATCCCTTTACGTGAGAGCTTGTTGAATGTCTTGATTTCCTTGTTGAAAATGTGGGACAACGAATCATTCTCGACGCTACGTCGACGATTGATGTATTGCTGACCAAGGGGCATATTGAGCTTACAAGAGCCAATACCAATGCCGTCTTGCCCGCGGTTACGTTGCTTCTCCATCAGGAGGAAAAGCTTATTCAAGCCCCAGAGCGGTGTGCCATACTTTTCGATGTAGTAGCTAATCGGCTTACGAAGTCGAACGACGGCGATGCCGCATTCGTGGTGGAGAGGATCACTCATAAAGTGTTGTGATAGTGTGTTCGGTTAAGAATAAAACACCCAGTAAATTACCGTGCCCTGGGTGAGTTTGAATTTTCTAAGAAAGACTAAGCGGATTGCTCGACAACGCGTACGCCTTCTTGCTCAACGATTTTGCCAATCACTGTGCCACCTGGGCCAGCAGCAAGAATCTTGTCCGCATCTTCTGGAGAAACGATTGCTACCCAGCCGATACCCATGTTGAAGGTGTGGAACTTGTCCTCTGCATCAACAAATTCGAAAAGTTTGCGCATTGGTTTATTGTCCCAGAAAGGAATCTCAAGGTCAGCTCCAACGCCGTTGAAGATACGCTCGATGTTCTCAGGGAGTCCGCCACCAGTGATGTGTGCGTAAGCCTTTGGGGTAACTCCAGACTTTTTCACGTCGTTAACAACATCGTGGTAAAGGCGGGTCGGAGCGAGTAGCTCAGTGAGTTCTTCTTCGGAAAAAATGTCTGGGTTCTGAGCGATCACGCGGCGGATAAGACTCCAGCCATTTGCGTGAGGACCATCAGAACCGTAACCAACGAGCACGTCGCCTACTTTGATCTGTGTAGGGTCAATGAGGTTTGGTTTCTCACAAGCACCTATACAGAAACCTGCAAGTTCAACAACTTCTTCAGGGACGATTCCCGGCATTTCAGCTGTCTCGCCACCAGCGAGGATACAGCCACAGTCTTCGAGATAGTCGCACATTCCCGCGATCAGCTCAGTGATCATAGTCTTGTCGAGCGCTGCGATACCGATGTAGTCGAGGAACATGAGAGGGTCACCACCAGTGGTGATGATGTCATTCACGCTCATTGCTACAAGATCTTTACCAGCTATGCCGTACTCCTTCTTTTCGAGAAGGATATCGATCTTAGTGCCAACTCCGTCACAACCTGTAACGATGACTGGTTGTTTGTAATCACTGAGATCAAAACAAGCAGCGAAAAGGCCAAATGCTCCGTGAAGTTTACGTTGCTGCTGCGTGCGGCGAACGTGTGTCCCGATGTCGCCTACGAGAGCTGCTGCCTCGCGTGTGTCGACTCCTGATTCTTTGTAGGTGAGTTTGCCTGACATGATGTGGCTTTGTTGTAACACTCCGCCGCCCCGTGGCAAGCCCTTTGCTAAAGAAGAATCAAGAATTTACAATCCCACCAAAAACTATCAATTAATTGATCATTCCTGAGCGCTACAACCACGGGAAACAAAAAAATGCGTCAGCCGATTACTCAGCTAACGCATTGAAAGTTGTTGCTCGATTATTAGATCTAGAATTTAGACCCTTTCCTTAATGGCGGAAGTGCCGGTGACCAGTAAAGATCATAGCTATACCCGCTGCATCAGCGGCTTCAATCACTTCTTTGTCACGGATCGATCCACCAGGCTGAATGCAAGCAGTTGCTCCAGCTTCGATCGCTGCTTCTAATCCATCAGCAAATGGCAGCATTGCGTCAGAAGCCATCACTGAACTTTCGAGTGAAAGGCCAGCTTCTTTAGCTTTCCAAACGGCAATACGGGAGGAATCCACGCGGCTCATTTGGCCAGCACCCACACCAAGTGTGCGATCGGACTTAGCGTAAACAATAGCGTTAGATTTAACATGCTTTACCACTCTCCAAGCGAAACGCATTGCGCGCATCTCTTCTTCTGTTGGTGGGCGCTTAGTCACAACACGCTCTTCGAGATTGTCGAGACCGAGTGCCGTGTGATCGCGATCCATTACCATTAGGCCTGCTGGAGACGAACGAATCAGCGGCTCTTTTTTGGCCACGGCATAAGCTTCGATGTTCATTTTGATAAGACGAAGATTTTTCTTCTTCTGAAGAATCGCACGGGCTTCTGCTTCAAAATCTGGAGCGATAATAACATCGGTGAAAATGGTGGAGATCACACGAGCAAGGCTCTCGGTAAGCGGACGGTTCACAACAATGACGCCACCGAATGGTGCCTGCGTGTCAGTCTCAAATGCACGCTGCCAAGCAACACGGAGGTCTTCATCATCTTGACCAACACCACAAGGATTCGTATGCTTGAGGATGCCTACTGTTGGACGACAAAAGTCGAAAATAAGATCCGCTGCAGCCTCGATATCGAGGATGTTAGTGTAGCTTAGCTCTTTACCTTGGAGCTGAGTGAAGCAACCACTGAAGTTGCCGTAGATGCTAGCCTTCTGATGTGGATTGTCACCGTAACGTAGTTCATGATCAAGCGGTAGCGTTATACTGAAGGAAGAACGAGTCCCCTCTGCCGCTTGGCTGAGGTAGTTTGTTATTGCTCCATCATAAGCTGAAGTACGGAGGAAGACTTTAACTGAAAGTTCCTCGCGAAGCTTGAAAGTGGTGTCGCCATCGTGCTCAGCCATCTCGGCCAACACACGGTCGTAATCACTGGTATCAGTCACCACCGTGACGCTCTTGTAGTTTTTCGCTGCCGAACGAAGCATGGATGGACCTCCGATATCGATATTTTCGATCGCCTCTTCCAAGGTCACGTCTTCACGCGCAATGGTCTGCTCGAACGGGTAAAGATTTACCACGACTATGTCGATGGGTGGGATGTCATGTTCCTTCGCCTGAGAGAGATGAAGGTCACTATCCCGCTTGTGCAGTAGACCGCCATGCACCTTTGGGTGAAGCGTCTTGACGCGGCCTTCGAAAAGCTCGGGTGCGCCAGTAAAGGTGGAAACATCGATCACTGGTAGATCTGCGTCACGGAGAGCAGCTGCTGTGCCGCCGGTTGAGAGGAGCTCAACTCCAAATTCGTGAAGTCCTTTCGCGAATTCGACCAAGCCGGTCTTGTCAGAAACTGAGAGTAGCGCGCGTTGAATTGCCATAATTTTGATATTTATTTACTCGCTTCCCAGTTCGGAGTGGAAGCGAGACACGTCTCCTACCTCAGCCACCCGCACACGACAAGACCAATGTGCTGATAATTGAGTCACCGTCAAAAAATTTGTATCGCGTCCGCCTACAATCAAGAGTCGTGCACAAGTTGTTTTTTCTAAAACGAGGCAATAGGTCATCCTGCACTTCTTTATTGAATGCCGCACCAAAGTTACTAATCGGCATCGCACAACAGGCCTTCAATCTTGCATCAATGCTTACAGCTAAATCTTTCCAGTCCGCAGCCATCCCAACCGAGCCATGTAATCTATTCACTTACTGACCAGTTCACCTTAACTTGTCTTGAAGTAGTCGAAATCTGTATATCTAGCAATTGATAATCATTGAAGCCTGCTGGTCCTCGATTAGGGAAATACAAATTTCCCAAAGAATAAACTATAGGCACTCCTCGATAATATTCTATAGCTTGCCGAATATGTGGATGACTCCCGACCACTACATCAGCACCACTCCTGACCAACCATCGAGCTACAGACCGTTGACTGTCAGTCACGACTCGAGTGTATTCACTCCCCCAGTGTGGCAAAATAATGACAATATCGCAGCTCTTTCTCAACTTACTGATGGAACTTTCTATAGCATTTTCATCTCTCGGGTACTGGAGTATTCGAGTGTCAGGCGGGTCATCCCTACTCAGAACCGCATTGAAACTTAGCAGCCCGAGCTTCCTCCCACGGATCTCAACTAACTGCGTGCCATCGCGAGACTCCCCTTGGCTCCCAACACTTTCGATTTTAGATTTAGCTAAAGTATCGAGTGTTGAATCATGACCTCCAATACCGCCATCATAGGCGTGATTATTTGCTAAATTGACTGCATCCACACCAGCGACTTCTAACAATGCGAGCCGCGATGTCGGAGCTATAAATGAAAATGGTTTACTAGCTCCTCCATCCACAGAGTCAGCCAAAACACATTCCAAATTGATTACAGAATAATCTGCAGACTGTAGTTTATTTCGCATGGCAGCTGAAAATATTTTTATCTCATGCCCAGTAAGGTTCACATCTCCACCTACTCGAACCGTCAGAGAGTCAGTCTCCACAGGTAAAGTGAAGACTTTATAACGACTATATTTCTTCAGCATTTGCTCCAAAGTTACCACCTCTGGCTCACCACTTAGGTGATGAATAATCAAATCTTGTGGGTCAATAACCCCCATTTCTCCTCTATCCTGCCAGAGAGCTGTAATGTACGACCCGAAATCGATTGCAACCCCACTATCAATAATCGCGGGTTCGATATGCACGCGTGAGGCGGAGCTACAATTCGCAGAGAGAAGCGTTAGTTGCCTAGTGAGTTGGTATGGATTCCCCCACTTCAACCGCCCACCTACCTGACGCCAGGCATAGACTAGGAAATTTGCGCAATCATTTCCTATCAGAGTTTCACCCGCCTTCTCACCATTCGATTGAAGCTTTCCAATCCCAAATACATAGGGAGAACCAAATTGTTCACTCAGAGCTCCACGAAACCCTGTACCATAACGCACTCGAATTTCTAGCATTGCTGTAATTTCAGAATGATCTTCGTAAATGGCTTCAGCCTGTAGTCTGACAATGCCAGCCGACTCTTTCCAAGGTAGCTGTTTCCCCCATACTCTATGACCCAAGGCTGGCTCCTCAGTCGTCGCAATCCATTCTTTCCGTAGCGACACAAAACTCGAAGCACCACCAGTAAAAATCTTCCCGAATTTCAATTCAGGCACTAGATTATGCACCATTGATTCAGGCCTGAGCACATACCACTTAACTGACTTTGGTGGGTGCTTAGACTTAAGCCAGACATCTCCTAGATTTTCAGTCGACATTCTCCATGCTCCATCAATCGATTTTTGATGCTCTGGAATGTTAAGGCTAGCTCCAGTTAGCTGGCCCTTCCATTTATCGATTAATGCCTGCCAACGTTCAGTTTCATAGCTGACTGAAATCCTATCGCTATTCCTCACCAACACCTCACGTAAACTCGTAGGGACTGTTGAGAGATCAAAACGTGGCACATTCTCTCCTCGCTGGTAGAACCCTTTCGCCTTTTCCGAACGGTCAATTTCATCATTCTTAAATAGCTCAAATATAAGCTCAGAATTCTGGATGGCTAATGAACGATCAAGCGCCAGCTGGAGTAATCGGCAGCCCTGTGAATCGGATTCCAGCCATGGTCTCGATATAGCAAAACTGATAGCTTTTAGCTGTGGTACCGACAGCACCCACGCCCAATGATCGTAGAATGCATCCTCCGGCACATTTTCCTGAGCATAAATATCTAGGTCGATACTCACTGCTGTCTTGCCAACAAGATCCATCAACTTTAGATCAGAAAAATTCACTACCTCAAACTTGGGCCCCAGCTCACCAGCGGTTCTCGGGTTTAGCTCAGATTTCCAATCGAGATGAATCCGCGCTTCTAACTCCAAGCCCTTCAGCCGCTTTTGCGAGAGCCCGTCACCAGGAACCCAAATAACACGAGTGAAGGGATTTGGCATCAAGGGCTCTATCCAGTTGAATGGCTGAATCACCCCAGTAGTTCGATATTTCTGTAGCACAATTGCCCTATCTTCATTAGATCTAACTCTCCGAATCGCCTGACGAATCGAGTCACTGTCCGCTATAGATGACGCGTCCGAATGGGCATCAAAAAGAACCAGAGTGTGAACCTCATCAAGCTCAAGATGCTGAGCAAAGAACTCGAAACTACCAGCGTGACTGTCTTCGAAGTAAATGGGTAATTGTCTAGCGATTACCGAGGTCCAAAGAAGTAATAATGCCGTTAAAAGACTAACGTGCACCATAGCGCTTAGGTTCTTTCTTGAGCTTATGCAAAATTACTATTTCAGACACACAACAGTCCTTATACTTGCTGCCTGCGTGAACAGAATCTATCACCAGTGAAATCGTCTCCACTTTACCTTTGAAGGTTTCAAGCGATAGAATTTGCTCGCTCGAGTAATCGTACAAGCGATGCTTAATCTTGTGCTTACCATTGATAATGAGAGTACAGTCAGCCACGCGACAATTTTCTTTAAAAGAAGCCTCGCTCTTGCCATATCCATTACTAACTAAAATGGCTGAAACTGGAGACGGCTTATCCAATGTGAGTGTGACACTCTCACCAACACCTTCACTGGCAACTCCTTCAGCCCATGCGTAATCTTTACCGTCTATATGCATCGGTGAAACATTTTGAGCCTTATAATTGAGATTGTTTTCAGGTTTCAGTTCAGAGCTCGCCGTTACTCTATAGTCCGCATCAGCATCGTAGAATATTGCATTATGGCTAATATATTCATTATGTCTAGGGTCAGCATCTGAGTCAGGCCCGGATCCCCCATGCTTGTAGTGATGAGAAAATCCAGATCTAACGGCTACATTCAAATCATCAGCAAGAGTGGGTTCGAGGTTTGAAAAATTCCAGAAGTAGCTCTCACCGTCTTTTTTGAAAATATTCACAGGAGTCGTGATTAGAACATCTTTAGGGTCGCAGCCTTTATTGCGAATAGTCACAACCCCATTCTTGATAGGTCCATGCCAAATTGCTCCACTTGAGAAACGGTACTTGAATATCCATGGCCCGACCGTGCCATCGCTACTAATAGAAAATGCCGAGTAGTCATACATTGATTTGTAAGAGATCTCTAAAACAATCAGCTCCTCAGCAGCGAGCCGCATCTTACTCACCATCCATCCCTCAATTCCAACAAGAACCTCAGCACCTTTGAATGGCTTTACTTTTCCGGATGCAAAGGGCTCAAGCTCGTAAACATATTTCAAAGATTTGCCTCTTAGCCGAACAGAATAATCACGGCAGTACCTGGGGCTCAGCTTTGTGACTGGCTTTTTTTCTTCTAAGTGAAAGTCCCATTCATCCTTTGAGTCCTCCACCGGAAAACCGAACTTCACGGACACCGCCTTCTTGCTCACATTTTTCATGTGGTAGCGCACTTTCACCTCGGCATACTCAGGGTAGAGATCGATATCTAACTTTTCATCTACGATTTGCACATACTCGGTACCTTCAGCCGTGAATGGTGCAATTCCGCCCGTAAAACCGACTCCATGCCGTTATCCACCACCATTTCCAAGAGCTGAAATACAAAAGATTAAGTAGAAACAAAATAAACGCATGAGTTCTGAATAACATTATCCAGCAACCAGTGTCTACCCACAATCTGTTGGTCCACTACTTCCTCCTATGGCTTACGGATAATGAGATTACGGATCTCGGTCATATCTTCGATGGCGAAGCGAATTCCTTCTCGGCCTAGTCCTGAATCCTTCACGCCACCGTACGGCATATTATCCACCCGCCACGATGGAACATCGCCAATAACCACCCCACCCACTTCGAGCGTGTCCCAGGCTGCGTGGGCTTTGTAGATGTCGCGAGTGAAGATGCCAGCTTGTAGGCCGAACTTGCTATCATTCACATCCGCTAGCGCCTCCTCAAAGTCGTCAAAGCTACTCAAAATGACGGCTGGGCCAAACGCTTCCTCACGGTACAGAGTCGATTGCTTGGAAACATTTTCTAGGACCGCTGGGCGAAGCATCGCGCCATCGCGCTCACCGCCAGTTACTAATCGAGCCCCATCTGCAACCGCCTCGTCGAGCCATCCAGAGAGACGAGCGGCTTCCTTCTCAGAAATCATTGGCCCAATGAAAGTTGCCTCATCTTTAGGGTCGCCACAAACCAGTTGCTTCGTCGCATCGACAAAAGCTGAGACGAACTTAGCATAGAGGCTTTGGTGGATGATCACTCGTTGAACACTGATGCAGGATTGGCCCGACTGATAAAATGCACCGACGATGATGCGATCGACGGCATCTTCAATATCGGCATCGTGGTCGACGACACACGCTGCGTTCCCGCCAAGCTCTAGCACCACTTTCTTCTTGCCAGCTTTCGACTTCAGGTCCCAACCAACACTTGGTGATCCAGTAAAGCTCAAGAGCTTGAGTCGCTCGTCGACAGTGAAAAGCTCAGCCCCCTCCCTCCTGCACGGCAGAATGGAAAATGCCCCCTCGGGTAGATCCGTTTCAGCCAATACCTCGCCAATCAGAATAGCTCCCACTGGTGTCAGGCTTGCTGGTTTAAGAATGAAAGTACAGCCAGCAGCAATCGCCGGTGCTATCTTGTGCGCTGCCAAGTTGAGTGGGAAATTGAATGGTGAAATGAAAGAACATGGCCCTATCGGTACCCGCTTCCACATCCCCGAGTAGCCTTTCGTTCTCTCAGAAATTTGTAATTCTTGAACTTCCCCTTGGATTCTAACCGACTCTTCTGCAGCAATCCTAAAGGTATCTATTAAGCGTGTGACCTCAGTCCGACTGTCCTTAATCGGCTTACCCGCCTCGACACAAAGTGCCATCGCCAACTCCTCATACCTTTCTTCAAATCGCTTCACACAATGCTGTAAAACTGCCTGCCGCGCGTAGGGAGGAAACGCCGCCATTGCTGGGCTCGCCGCCTTGGCTGCCGAAATTGCCTGGTCGATTGCCGCCTCATCCGCCAGCGCGACTTTACTGACCAATGCACCAGTGAATTTATCAAACAACTCCAGGTCTTCATTAGCATTCACTGCTCGGCTTGCTAGATAGTAGGGATAACGTGGTTTCATGGTCTCGAATTTTGAGATTTGTCCTCAGCAATTGGATCTCGCAGTTCAGCATGCCATCACTATCAGAATAGTCGATAGGTTCTAGCCATTTCCTACCTACTGACCAAGTGAACCCGGCTTTGCAATGATATTCCCGTAGCGATGGACACACTCTGAGATAGACTGCTCGCGGAAGTAATGCATCAGCTCAATGCGCCCATTGAGTAACACCTTCCAGTCAATCAATTGCAGACCAACATCATTGGCAGCTCTCCGCATAGAGTCATCCGCAACGGGTGCTCTGAGGCTGGCGTACTTTCCTGCTATTTGTGGCAATCGACCGACAAATGCGCGATCGGACTCGATCACACAACTCGCTCCGCTAATCCTACGCTCAGAGGAAACTGACACATCCACTATCACTCCAGCAGTAGCAGCGGCCAAAAGTATCACAGCCAGCTCAGTGTCATCTAATCCCTCAGCGCGTACTAACAGCCGCTTAATTGGGACGTATCGGAAATGGTTTGTCTCACCGTGAAGACTGGATGGGTCATGCTCGATCGAAAATTCTTTCTCATACCAATGGGCAAAACTTCCTGCCGCGCTCACAAGCAATCTTGTCTCATCTAGCACTGATTTAAGCTCATTAAGTAACACCCCAACATTCTGGCTCAAATCACTCACAGCCATAGGCATCTCAACCTGCTCCCATGTTGCAAAGATCGACACATAGTTCGGCCCGCCGGCTTTTGCGCCGGGGCCAAAGCAAGATTTCTTCCAGCCACCGAATGGCTGACGCTGCACAATAGCACCAGTGATTGGCCGGTTGATGTAAGCATTGCCAACCTCAACTTGCTCGCGCCAAACCCTAATTTCACGATCATCTAGCGTGTGAATGCCGCCAGTAAGTCCAAAGTCAGAGTCATTCTGGATCGCCATGGCATCCCTTAAATCATCAGCTCTAATCAATCCTAACACCGGCCCAAAGCACTCGGTCTTATGAAACCAGCTTCCTCTTTTGACACCCAGCTTCACCCCAGGCGACCAGAGCTGTGGGTTGTTCTCTAGCATTGTAGGTTCGACCAACCATTTTTCACCTTCATCCAGACTCGTTAGCGCCCGCTCGAGGCTCGCCTCGGGTTTGATCATCAATGGAGTGACAATAGATGATGGCTCCCATGATTGACCTACAGTAAGACTCTCAACAGCATCTTTCAACTGACGCATAAATGCTGGATTATCGTAGACGTCTGCCTCAATGATCGCCAGCGATGAGGCGGAACACTTCTGACCGGAATGCCCAAATGAACCTCTTACTAAATCCTTCACCGCTTGGTCTGGGTCAGCTGCGTTGGTGATGATCAGTGAGTTTTTACCTGAAGTCTCGGCGTAGAGCCGCATGTCTGGCTTCCAACCTTGGAACATCCTACCAGTCTCATAGGCACCAGTGAGCACCACTGCGCCCACTCGATCGCTGGACACAAGACTTTGACCAACCTCGTCGTCAGGACATGGGAGAAATTGCAACACATCGCGCGGCACTCCAGCATCCCAAAGTTGTTTCGCCATCACCCATGCTGTCAATACCGACTCTGGCGCGGGCTTGATAATCACTGCATTCCCAGCCATTAGACTGGCAAGGATACCGCCACACGGGATTGCGAATGGAAAATTCCATGGAGGTGTGATTACCACAATTCCTAGTGCCTTGAACTCGGAACCATCTAACATGCCATCCCAACTCAAGCTATCAGCATAGTAGTTAGCAAAATCAACGGCCTCACTCACTTCAGCGTCAGACTCAGCAGCGGCTTTGCCAGCATCCATCGCCATCGTCGCGATAGATGCTCCACGGCATTTCTCGATCTCGATAGCCACATCTTTAACAATCTTTGAGCGCTCCTCAATACTCCGAGCTTCCCAAACTGGCTGGGCCTTTTCGGCAATATCTAGTGACTTTTGGACGTGGTGAGCATCGGCTAGAGAATATTGGTAGATTTGTACGTTTCGTGACGGGTCCATCCCCTTGCCCAGATTCCCGGTAATTATGGTATCTCTGCCAATCTTCAAAGGAATAATGTCTTGCTTCACCGCCTTCAAGCTATTGATTTTTTCATCAATCCAGTGGGCATTGCGTCGTAGACTCCAGTCAGTACCTGGTGAGTTATGAAATGGCTTAGAGTAGTCTACTGTGTAGCGTTCATCCCCTCGGACCTGATTCCTATTAGGAGTATCCTGCACCGTGTCTTTAATCGCACACGCATCGAGGAACATCTGCTTTTGTTTGACCCACTTCGGGCAACCAGGCTTCATCCCAAAGATGTCATGCAGGAAGTTTTCTTCGTGGGTGTTTTCATCCAAACGGCGAACTAGGTAGGATATAGCCGAGTGAAAATCCTCCTTCTTCACCACAGGAGCGTAGCGCAACAAACCACCAGCAATCTCCTGCACAGCACGGGCTTGGTGGTTCGCCATACCCTCAAGCATCTCTAACTCAACAAACTCTTTCACCCCCTCCCGCGCACGCACCAACAAGGAATAGGCAATCTCAAACAAATTGTGCGATGCTATACCTAAGTGGACACTCTGTGCATTCGCATAATCACAGCCGTAGTGGACCATCCGTTTATAGCTAGCATCTACTTCAAGCTTGCTGGCGTAGGGAGCTTGTGGCAAATCGTGGATGCTAGCCTCTACTGCCTCCATCGCCAAGTTGGCACCTTTCACAATACGAATCTTGATAGACACACCACCAGCAGCAGTGCGCATCTTAGCCCACTCGGTCAACTCGACCTGAACATTATACGCATCTGGTAAATACGCCTGAAGCACGATACCAGCACAAAGGTTTTTAAAGGGTTCCTCGTCGAGCACCTGCATGAATGCATCACAGGTTAGACGCAGATCGCGATACTTCTCCATGTCAAGGTTGACAAATTTAGGACAGGATTCCCCCGCTTCATTGATATAGCTGTGGTCTTTAGCGCATTGATAAAGCCGACGGATACGCTCTTTGATCAACTCCAGAGTCTGATCATACGCCACTAGATTGATTTGAGAAAATACCGCAGAAATTTTCACTGAGATATACTCGCAATCCGGGCTAGCAAGTCGGTCTAAGACCTGTTGCATGCGGTTCTCCGCTTCATGCTCACCAAGGATTGCTTCCCCCAGTTGGTTGATATTCATGTGCGTACCCTGCTTCTTGCGCTTTGCTAGGTGCGGTTTCAGTTTTGCGTTCTCGCTTGGTAGAATCACCTGATCACTCTCACTGCGCATCTTTTGAGTCACCGCTGGCATCACAAGGTCGGGCGCTATGCTCGAGGCTTTTACAGCCACACGCATCGCAACCCGCTCGTGTAATGGTAGGTAATTGGGGATTCCGTATTGATCGATAAGGTAACGGAACTGGTCAGCTGAGCGCGCATGGCTCACTGGCCGAAATACCTGATCCGCCATAGCCAGTGTCAGGGCCTTGCCAGCTGGGTCATCCATCATCCGTGACATTTTCCACGCATGGTAGCGTTCAGCCACAGTTTGCTGCCCAGCGGCCTTCCGCAAGATCACTTCAGCCAACTCAATCGCTTTCTGAGCTAATTCCTCATCGCTCACCCCTTTGAGGGAGTTTTCGTCTAAAAGTGCTTCATTCCTAATCTCCGACATAATTATCTAACATGAATTGGTTGAAGGGCATTATATTCAACATATCAGATACTTATAAAATTAGCAAAGCCCCCCTCGATTCTTTTCAACTCTCCCTGTCCTAAGCTTGTAATTATTCACCCACATCGAAACGACGTGAATAGCTAAGCTATTGACGGCTTAATTCATAGACCACTCCCAATACCAGTGCTAGTGTTTCGGCATCATGACTCCCAAACAACTCATCCCCATTGCTCTGTCCATCCTAGCGCACACATTAGGGCACACGCTAGGGCACGCAGACAATGCGTCCAAAGCGGAGGCTCAGCTTGAAAAACACCCGACCTATCAACAAGGATACCTGAGTAAAACTGACTCGCTCAAATCATTCGAACTCCCCGAGGGCTATAAGCTAGAGCTGGTACTCAGTGAACCTCAGATCAAAGAACCAGTGGCTGTCGCGTGGGATGGCAATGGTGTCATGTACGTGGCGCAAATGCGTACTTATATGCAAGATGCGGACGCCACCGGTGAACAAACTCCTAGATCACAGATCTCACGCCATGAGGACACTGATGGTGATGGCGTTTATGACAAGCACAGCATCTACATTGATGACATCCTATTACCCAGAATGATCCTGCCTCTTGACGATCGGCTGATGGTGGGAATCACCAACACGCTCGACCTCTGGAACTACCGCGACACTGATGGCGATGGCGTTGCTGACGAGAAAGTAAAGATCTATGAAGGTGGGCACCGCGGTGGCAATATGGAGCACCAGCAGTGGACTCATTTGGGGCTTAGACAACTGGATCTACCTTACCTACCAAGCAATTCGCTACCGCTTCACCGATGGCAAGTTGATCACAGAAAAACTCTCCAGAGGCGAAGGCCAATGGGGGCTCACTCAGGACGACGATGGACGAAACTATTACTCCCGTGCTGGCGGCGAAGTCGTATCCGTTGGCTTTCAACAACCAGTTCAATACGGAAATCTCAACTTACCGGGCCAATTTTCTGGGGAGTTCCAGAAAATTTTTCCAATTACCCAGGTCCCCGATGTCCAGGGTGGCCCACGCCGCGTCGGCGAAAATGGATCGATCAATCACTTCACTGGAGTCGCTGGACAAGAAGTTTTCCGTGGTGACAACCTGCCTGATGATCTCTACGGCGACCTTCTCACCCCCGAGCCAGTAGGACGGTTTATCCGCCGCGCTAAGATTCAACGGAGTGGCGCAAAAACCACACTGGCCAATGCAACCCCCGGTACCGAGTTCATCCGCACCCGGGATGTCAATTTCCGACCAGTCCAGACAGTCACAGGACCAGACGGCAGCCTCTACATCGTAGACATGCACCGTGGAATTATTCAGCAAGGAAACTGGACCCGTAAAGGCAGCTATCTGCGTGAAGTGATCGATCGCAACGGTCTCGACACAAATATCGGCCACGGACGGATCTACCGGTTGGTCCACAAAGACCGCCAACCAGGCAAGCGCCCACAACTACGCGATCTCCCGACAGCAGACCTGGTTCAGCACATCTCCCACCGCAATGGCTGGTGGCGTGACACAGCAAAAAAGCTCATCATCCTGCGAAAAGATCGTCAGTCTGTAGCTCCAGATCTGGAAAAAATCGCCTTTGATTCGAAACAACCAGAACAAGCGCGCATCACCGCACTCTGGAGCCTAGAAGGCATCTCGGCCATCACTGAGCCACTGCTCATCTAGCTTCTCTCTGACAACAACGACCGCATTCTCACCCACGCCATACGCGTCAGCGAGCCCCACATTAAGAAAAATAGTGCAGACATCATCGCCAAGCTATCAAAGCTAGCCACCACGCAAACCCTGAAGTCGCTATCCAGTTAATCAACACGATCAACCATTGTGGCAACCCTAGCGCATTGACGGCCACTCAGCAGACATTGATCAAGAACCACGGAAAAGTCGAAGCAGTCATTGCCTATAGCAAGCAGCGAGATCGCAAAATAGCCGATAAAAAACGCCACGAGGAAGCTAAGAAGAAGAACGCCATACTCGCCAAATCGGTGGAGAGGGGAAAAGCGACCTACCAACAAATCTGTTTCGCCTGCCACGGCGCCGGCGGCAAGGAACAACCACTCGCTGGCCAAGACGGACACTTTCTAGCTCCCTCATTTGTGAAAGCTAAGACCGTGATCGGCTCTGGAGAACCAATGATTCTCTCTATCCTACACGGACTCGAAGGACCAATAGATGGCAAAACCTACGATGGCCTCATGCCCGCCCAGCATAGCAACTCTGACGAATGGATCGCCGATGTAGCCACCTACATCCGCAACAGCTTTGGCAACAAAGCTCCCGCCATCACAAAAGGCCAAGTCAAAGCAATGAGAAGCAAACACAAAGACCGCAAACAGGCATGGACTCAAAAGGAGCTCAAGGCACTTTTGCCGTAGTAAATCACCCATAAATTCACTCGCCAACCTTTGCGATAGAAACCACATTCCAAATGATAAAAACACCTCGAACTCTCCTAGGCATTTTCTTGCTCCCGCTATTCCTATGCACTTCGCTGATGGCATCCACCCCCAGCGACAAAAATAACGCGCGACTGGCCCAACTCGACACCTATTGGGCCGAGGTGTCACGCTCTGTCCGCGAAGGAGATTTCGAGGGATACAAAGCCACATGCCACCCCCAAGCGGTAATCGTATCCATCAGCAAAAAAAACAGCACCCCGCTCACAGTAGCGCTCGCACGATGGGAGAAAGAATTTTCCGACACCAAGTCGGGCAAAATCAAAGCCACCGTGACATTTAGATTCTCCCAGCGACTTGGTGATGAAACCACCGCACACGAGACTGGGATCTTCTTCTACTCAACCATAAACACCAAAGGCGAACGCACCCAAGAATACCTGCGCTTCGAAACATTACTTGTAAAAAGAGAGGATGGTTGGAAAACTCTGATGGAATACCAAAAAACGCAGGCGACCCAACAAGAGTGGGATGTTCTCGCGAAGCATCACCTCTACAAAAAATAATACCATTTAGAGTTTGAAATGAAACTAATGCCGCAGCTATTTTCTGAGAAATCAAGGCGCTATGTAAGCGCGATGCGAGCATCGTAACTGAAGAGGAACGCTGATTTATCAGGAAAGCGCCCGATTCTATCCCCATTCCGCCAAGCACTCCCTCTCTAAAGCCTAATAATTATCATCTGTCTCTTTTGGATTTCTAAGCGGTATAAGCTCCTAACAATCTCCTTGCCCGCCTCCATAGAGGTCAATATCATCGCTCTAATGAAACCTACATTCTCTTTTAGCCGCTCGATTTTCGCACTGTGTTTTGCTATCATTTCGACGTCCGAACTTTCGGCGGCCGAGAAGATGAAGGCGCTGATCATGGACGGTCAGAACAACCACGCTGTCTGGCCAAAGTCATCCATCATGATGCGTCAGTATCTGGAAGATACCGGACTTTTCGCGGTGGACATCGCACGGACTGCATCGATCTGGAAATGGCAACGTGAAGAGGCTTTCCTTCCGCTAGCGGGCGTAGGTGAGTCCAAGAAATCAAAGAAGTCCGAGCCAGACCCAAACTTTGCCCCGGACTTCAGCAAATATGACGTGGTGGTGAGCAACTTCGGTTACAATGCCGCAAATTGGCCGGAAAAGACCAAGAAATCGTTTGAGGAATACATGGCTACCGGTGGTGGACTGGTATCGGTTCACGCGGCTGATAACAGCTGGGGTGACTGGCCGGAATACAACAAGATGATCGGATTAGGTGGTTGGGGTGGTCGCAAGGAGAAAGCTGGTCCCTACGTGTATTACAATGCCGAAGGGAAGGTTGTCCGTGACGAATCACCAGGCGGCTGCGGCTCCCACGGTCCTCAAAGCGCGTTCCTCATCACGATGCGGAACACCGGGCATCCGATCACCAACGGCCTACCTGACTTCTGGTCCCACACGAAAGACGAATGCTACTCGCGGCTACGTGGACCGGGTGAAAATATGACAATCCTTGCGACGGCGGCGGATACCCCGAAATTACAAGAAGCTGGACGCAATGAGCCGATGCTGATGGTGCTCGATTATCACAAGGGCCGCGTTTTCCACACGACCCTCGGCCACGATACCGAGGCGTTTGAGGGTGTAGGATTCATCGTGACCTTCTTGCGTGGAACCGAATGGGCTGCCACCGGTAAAGTGACCCAAGAGATTCCTAAAGATTTCCCCAGCAAGGGAAACGCAACGTCCCGTAAGTTTGAGTTGAGGAAAGCAAAGTAAACGAGGCTTGAGAGCATCACTTTGGGAGAGATTGCTAGTGGGCTGTATCTTTGGAGCTATTACACCATGGATATAGTTTAATATAAGGGGTATTTTTTGCCACCGATGACCTTTGAGTATAAATCCCTAAATACAGATGCGTTTCATCCTCTCACTACTTCTCTATTCAGTCCTAACCTGTGCGAGCCATGGCCATGTGGTGCAGCAGCTCTTCGTCGACTTCTCTGCCGATGAATCTACATGGATGGCTGAGATTCGCTTTGACGCCGGTATCGCCCTACCGGAAATGCGTGCTGACAAAGAGGCTATGCAACCCAAGCGTCAGTGGTTGATCGACAAGACTCCAGCGCAACATGCCGAGCTGCGTAAACAAGCCGAGCTCTACCTGCGGCAATGCTTCCAATTTTACTGGGTAACGCCATCCACTGAAACCCCAGTTCAATACACTGTTCATTTCCCAGAATGGGAGACTGCTCCGCCACAGTTTGCCAACCCGTTCACCGACCTCGGCTTTGCCTACTTCAGCATCCAATGCTCAGGCCTCATCCCAGAATCAGGTGGGGAGCTAGAGGTCCGCGTCAGTGAGGGCGACAACCCAGACTTCGCCTTCGGCTACGAACGCGTGGGCTCCGATAGGATCGTCACCGCCTACCCGGGAAAATCGCTCACCCTCTGGACTGCCGAGTCCACTCCGCCCACTGCCCAGCAATCCTTCCTGAGCTTCCTCGACTACGGTTACCGCCATGTCGTCCCTCTGGGGTGGGATCACGTCCTCTTCATCGCAGCTCTGTGTTTCCTCAGTTTCGCTTGGCGGCCACTGCTCAGCCAATCGCTGATCTTCACCCTCGGCCACACTATCACCCTCGCTCTCAGCATCTGTAATGTCATACCAGCCATCGCGCCAGCCAGCATGGGATGGATCGAAATGCTGATTGCCGCCACTATCGTTTACATCGCGCTTGAGAACATTTTTACTCAAAAACTCAAAGCCCACAGACTCCTCACTATCTTCATCTTCGGACTCATTCACGGGCTGGGATTTGCCTCCGTTCTAGGTGAAACCATCCGTTCCTCAGGCAGTATCGCCATGCCGCTTCTAGCAGCCAATCTCGGCGTAGAGCTCGGCCAAATCACTGTCATCGGCTTCGTCCTGATCACACTTTTATGGGCCAAAGAAAAAAGCTATTTCCCCACACTCGGAAAAATAGCCTCAGCTTCTATCGCGCTCGTTGGCGCGTATTGGATGGTTCAGAGACTTCTAGCAGTCTAATGCCATCTCAGAAGAATCGATCGATTCGTCATCCCGACTCTTCGCACGCTTTTTAGAGATCAAGACGACTACCGTGGCTGGCACCATCATCCACAAGCTGTAGATGCTAGGAGCGATCGACATCTCCATGCTCTTCAAAATCGTCGTTGTCACCAGCAATGCTATAGTTCCATTCTGCAGTCCCACCTCTAGCATAATACAGGTGCGTTGGGCGCGCTTGAGCTTCGCCAGACTTGCCACCGCAAAACCTAATGTCATGCCGATCAAATTCATTGCCACACAGGCGGGCCCAGCAAGCACGGCAAATTCGTTCACCTTCGCCACTCCTAATTTCACATAAAGAGCCACAATAACCAAAGCTAATACCGCTGAAGACCCCATCCTTACCAGTCCTTCTATTTTATCAATATTGCCCTTAGTCCAGCGCCTAACAGCCATGCCAATTGCCACAGGAAGCACTGAGATGATTAGCAATGTCCTCACGGTTTTAGCCACAGGAAGAGCAAAGCCCTCATTGCTCATTCCCTGCCATTCAAAGCCCCAATTCACAATAAAAGGAATTGTGAAGGGCGTGATGATTCCGATAATAGCCGTGAGACTCACGGATAAGCCAACATCCCCTTTAGCTAGGTAAGTGAATAGGTTGGAAGTCACACCCCCTGGGCATAAAGAAATCACTAACACCCCCATGGCCAATGTCCCAGTCAGTCCAAATGCTGAAATGACGGCATAAGCCAATATTGGTAAAAACACTAACTGACAAAAAGCTCCAATAAAAACGCCCTAGGACATTTTGCCACTCTCTTAAAATCAGCAATCTGAAGGCTCATTCCGACCCCAATCATGACTAGAATCAGTGCTACCGGCAGGGCTATTTCTACTATTTTCTCAAACATAGGATGATGTGTGTCCATGCTCATAGCACTGATACAGTCGTTTACAACTCTGATTCCAAAATTCTCCCCCGGCCTCCATTGCCCCTTGCCAGACCTTAAACTCCTACCAGAGTAACTAACACTAGTAGGCTAAAATTCCATTTCTTATTTTTTAATGATTTATAACTTGTCCTCAGAGTAATTTTTTACAACTTTACCTGCCATCTCTAGTGTGTCCGTTATAAATCGCTTTCTCTGCGATAGTTTAACTAATTATGAATTTTCAAAAAAATCCGATGAAGTCGCTTTATACTCCACTCATTCTATCCGCATCTCTCTCACTATCGTTTCTTTACGCCGGTGAAGCACCAAGCGACAAGACGCTAAAGTACCATAAAGCTCTCCAGTCAAGACCACTCAATGAGCAACTTTTTGAGCGGTTTTATTCAGCATGGATCGAAGACCAACAGCTCGAGGCGATGGAAAAATTTCTGGCCCAAGGTAAGGATAAAAGCTGGCAGAAATGGGCTTTGCTCGCGCGCTACCAGATGCGACGCAGCCTCAATGAGGAAGCCATCACATCGCTCGGCCATGCGATAGCCAAAGCTCCAGACCCATCCACCCTGCTCCAGCTCAGGGCCGAACTGTATGTCCGTAACATGGATTTCACCAATGCCATCAATGACCTCAAACAAATCGAGATCAAGGACAATGAAGACTCTATCCGCACCATCCGCTTGCTAGGAAAGTGCTACCTTCGCGTCAACCAAGTCGATGAGGCACTGGCACTCTGGACTGAAGCTATCAAGAGCAGCGATGTAGGCATTGATTTTGTCGACGCGGCTGCCACTGAAGGAGAATTTAAAAAAGCAATTGAACTATGCTCAGTGCTCATAGAGAAGACCAAAAAGCCCTATGAGAACGTACTCTATCGTATACGTTTAGCTGAACTCCAAGGACGAGCAGAAGCCCATGAGGATGCCCTCACCACACTCAAAGTAACCCTAGACGACACAGGAAACGCTTCATGGCTCGAAGCTGATATTCTACGAAAAGCAGACAGTTTATTCGACCGCCAAGGTGACTTTGCAGGTCAAATAAATTTCTATAAATCTCTCTACGCTGAGCATAAACATCGGCTACAGATCAAACGTAAATACGCTTTTCTGCTAGCGCATAACGACAATTGGGAAGAAGCCGAGAAACTCTTCTCAGAAATGCTACTGAGTGCTCCAGATGATATCCAGCTAAGAAAGGACTACATCTTATTACTTACCAACAGTGAGAAACAAACGAAAGCGTTGAGCGAACTAGAGCACCTGATAAAACAAGTCGGAAACGACCAACAATTACTGCTGCAAAAGGTGGATCTTCTCACCCAACTCGACCGCAAGGACGAAGTCGAAGCTGTGATTAAGACCATCGATAGTATCGCGGGAGAATCCGAATCCGAACAAATCAGGATTTCGCAAATCTATCTACAGAACGGCTTCAAAGAACAAGCTGAGAAAATCCTCACCACTCTCGCCGGAGATGACAGCAACCTGCTAGCAAAAGAATCACTCGCTAGCTTTTTCCTCCGTAACGAACGCAAAGAAGAAGCTCTAGCAACTCTCGAAAAAGCCACTCTAGGTGCCGATATAGAAAGCTTGATTCGCATCACCAGCAACATCGCAAAAGCTGGAGCCCCAGTAAAAGCGTACGACATCTTGCTTGCTCGCAGCTCTGAGTTCTCCAGCGACACGCGCTACCTCTACGGTATTTGCCAGCTAGCAATCAGCTCTAACAATGAAGACTCAGCACTGCATTTCTCTGAAGACAT
The DNA here is from genome assembly GCF_002954445.1 of Rubritalea profundi. Classification (GTDB taxonomy): domain Bacteria; phylum Verrucomicrobiota; class Verrucomicrobiia; order Verrucomicrobiales; family Akkermansiaceae; genus Rubritalea; species Rubritalea profundi. Next base: position 3,573,886 of record NZ_MQWA01000001.1, on the reverse strand, counting down.
TCTTCATTTAGCCACTCGCCCACAAGAATTAGAAGATGCCATCAAAATGGCTCTGAAGATGATCACGCGAGCATCAGCGGTAGAAAGCTACCTCAAAAAACTCGAAGCTAAGAAAAACCTTGCCGAGCAAGACCGTTGCCTCCTCGCAGCCCTCTATGCAAGCTCTGACGAGATAAACAAAGCCCGTGAGCTAGTCACCACCGACAGTCCCGCTGAACTCACATCTTACTTCTGGGCCAGCCTGTTAGTACAATACAGGCTCACTGACGAAGCTTGCGAAGTCTTGCTCAAACTAGTCGACTCACCTGCTGGCCGCAATGCAGTCTTCCTCAGAAAACTCTGCCAGCTTCAGAAATCCACGGGTGACTTTGACGCCGCCTACCAGACTGTGAAGAAGTGGAAAGAGATCGCTCCAAACGACAAAATCGCCTGGATTTGGGAAAGCGAGTTACTCCAAAGCCTCGGAGAAACAGGAAAATCCATCGCCAACCTGCGCCGAGCTACTGCGCGCTTTGAAAATGCTGGTGACCTCTTCAGCCTTCTAAGCAAGCAATATCTGGCAGCAGGAATGTACAGCGACGCCCATCAGGTGCTTTGGAAATCCTTCGAAAATGCGACCTCTGTCGACTCGAAAATCCATTGGTCACGCGAACTAGTAAACCTCAACTATGACCTCGCGAATCTGGATGAGCTCAGAAATGAATTCCAAAAGCGCCGTTCCGGTAACAACAAATCGATCTCACCAGTGCTCGCACTGATCCAGATAGCGATTAAAGAACAAGACCTCGATGGCGAGCGCGAATTCACCAAAGAAGCTCTGGCTCTTCAGCCTAACAACGAGAAGCTTCTCCTCAATTTAGGCGGCATTGAAGAACGACTAGGCAACCCCAAATTTGCAGAAAACTACTACAAGCAAGCTGCCCACCTCAGCAATGCAAAGTCTGCCCGCAACCGACTGCTCAAGTTCTACTTCCGCACTGGTCAGGAGCAAAAGGCATTCTTCCTAGTCAAATCAAAGTCTGACACTTCCGATCCGCGTAAGGCTGAGAATATTGCGATAGAAATGTACAAGCTCGGCTACCTAGAAATGGCCATCACCAGCTTAGAGGACTTCCTCGTGCAGACGCCTAACGACTGGCGTCTCAAATACCTCTACGCTACATTGCTCGAAGAGAACAATCAGCAAGAAGAGGCAGCCCAGCACTTCATGGCTCTATCCACTGCTCATGGCGAACTCACTGGCGTGGAAGCCAAAGAGCCAAATTTTTACCCAGCATCATACCCAGCATCATACCCTAGAGTTCTCAACTATGACTACAATGCCTATCGCTACCGCAGCAACTTAGATAATTTACATCATTCTCAGAGCCAATCTTTGGAGCAATTTTTCCTACTACCTAATTCTGTAGAAGAACTTCAAGTGCTAGCCCACACCCACCTATTTAATCTAATGGCGATAGCTGGGCCATCTCCTCTCTATAACAAAATCCTCGCTCATTTAACCAAGGAGGATGTCAAAGAACCCGAAATAGTAGCCGAAGTCATCTTCAAAAACCTCATGTCTAGAGGTTATTACCACTTCAACGACCACCCAAGATTTGTTCAATGGCTCCGGCAGAAAAACCCCGATAGTGCTCTTATGGCCAGAGTCTACATCAGATCATCCCAAGGGCTCGATCCTGATGAGGCTGTTGAAATGCTAGAAAGCTTTAAAGGCCTCAAAGACATCGAATCCTATGCTGCCAGTCAACTACTTCTCAGCAAAAGCTCTGACGAAAACTTCCTGTTGGGCAAAGAGATCATTTCAAAGCAATTAAAAGAAAAAGTCGTACTCAGTCCGCAGATTTTCATGCTGATCAGTACCGCCTGCTTCACCACTAATGATGAGCGATCTGAAGAGCGTACGAAGGTTTTGCTCGACATCGTCACCCTTGCCTTCGATCAACTTGATGAATCAGAAGAACGAGATATCCATATACTCTCCGTCCCATCTTTATTGTTCGCCCTCACAGGTGATGACCAAAGGTTGCTGAAGATTCTTAATAACAAAAAACTTAAAGACTCCGTCAAAAATATTTCAGCCAATCGCAGCTTCGAACCTGGAAGAACTGATTTCGGCCACCTGATTCATAAAAAATCCAACAATGTCGAGCACCTCATTGAAGCCAACCTTGGCTACCTTCAAAAGAAGATGTTCGACAATGAGACCGTTTTACCTGGGCTTGATAGAGATGCTATAAAAGTGACTCTAAGGCGCATCATCCCCCAAATTGAATCCAAAATCATTGCCTCTCAAATTCTCAGCACCATTGGTGAAGATGAACAATCCCTAGCTGTACTGAGTGAGGAAGTTGCCTCTAAAGGTGATGAAATGAAAGCTGCAACTCTCTCTTTGGCTTTCAAGTTAGAGCTCGAGGAGAAGTACTCCGACGCTCTAGAAGGCTATATCAAGTATCGAAAGTTCGCGACAACTCCCTACACCAAAGCTCTGGTGGATTCGCGGATTCTTCAAGTGGCCCAAAAGTGCGAGAAAGAACAAACCGCTAATCATTCAGGAGTACTCTTGTCAGCTCTCACCACCTTTCTCAGTAGTCCTGATTCCTATTTGGTTAGGTATGCGAGTGAGTTCGCTACGAAACTTGACATCAAACTCCCGCGTGTCGCGGTTAATAAAAAAATGCGCAAAAAAAGAGAACCCATTCTCCAAAGCATCAACGGCACGGCATACCGCGACCTTCACAAGCGTATCACACCCATGGTCGAGGCCGGCCAGCAAGATGCCGCCATCCGGCTATCGGCTCGCCTCTTCGCGGGTTACATGCACATTAAAAAGCGGTTACCTAGTATTCAAGACCTATTTAGTTCACTCAAAGAGAATCAACTAGAAGACGCCTTTCTCCTAGAGATCGAGAAAGACTCATCCACCAGCGCTCTCAAAAATAAGAACTATGTGTTTGCTCTTCATTTGCTAGATAGAGAAAGCAAAATACTACCTGCTATTAACTCGCTAGAAGACTCTCGGATTTACGAGCAATGGAATCAAGTGAGACTGGCTCTTCAACTCTACGCTACGGACCCAACTAGGGCTATAGAATTGCTTTCAAGCGCAACAAAAGAGGCCAGCGAGTCTATCGAAATCCCAGCGAGCATTACTCTCTCCAGAAAGCAATGGTACAATTGGGGCGCGCTAGTTGCAGATTACGTGCAATCATTAGATAAATCGACATTGAAGGACCAAGACATGCTCTGGCTGGTTCCAGTGGTTAGTAACATCGCCGATTCCCAACGCTTTTTTGATGGTAAGCAGCACATCTCCTCGATTTTTGTTGCTAATACTGTGATCCAGAAGGAACAAAAGCGTAGCGAATCAGTCAGCAACATCGCACACACTTTACTCTCATCTCAAAAGACGGCGGACATCGGGTTCCTGCTGCTCATGTCGCTTGATGAATCTGGAAAAATCGCCAAGGCTGATCGAGTTCAGTGGATGCAAACCTACTTGATGACTGGAGCCCTCACTGGTGACGGAGTCTCTGATTCACGCTCGCGATATCTTTATCGTAGTTGGGTCGACCGCTACGTTCGCGGTAAATCTGCAGAATTCAGTGATTATTTCTATAGAGCCCTCAAAAAACAAGGTTCTGGAACTATCCTCCCTGAGGCGTTCCTAAAAAAGCTCAAGGCACAAGAACCTGAAACGGCAACTGTCATCGATCAAGTACTGGCGCTAAGCAAGCTCAAGGGGGACTCCTTCAAAAAGCGTAGTGTTGAGCTCGCTGATACTTGGAAGAAAGAAAAATCTTCTAACTATCACAAACTTGCAGATAATTTGGGCAACCTTTCGCCCTACACGAAAAAGCGTGTGAAGCTCGAACTCGCTAAAATCCTCACTGACCTTAAAAAGTACGCTTCGCTTGATTACGACAAGCAATCAAAGGTTATGCAGCGCACAATAAGCCTTCTAACAATATGCTCTGAAGACATCTCTGACGCCTACACTGAAGAAAAGTATAAAGAGATCGTCGAGTCGATCCTAGGTGACCGCAGTGAATGGCCAGATCGCAACGGCAGTCTTTCTGGTAGAAATGGAGTCGAGCAAATTTGCTACAGACTTACGAGTGTACTGTTGAAGCAACCCGAGCTTGTCGCGCCTATCCTCAAGGCTTCTTGGACTTATGAACTGCCTCTTCAAGATGTATCCTATGACGTGATACGTTTATTTACTGAGCACACTTTCGATGATCCCGATTCCTTCATCAAGTTCCTTGAAAAATTTGGTCTTATTGGCGACGTTGATGAATACTTCCCGTTGGTGATGCGTACCGGCAATCGGCAGAATTTCTATCAGATCGCTCAGGTCCAAACGCCGCTAGCTGAGGTATCTCATCACATTCGTAAGCAAATATCCGGGTTAGAGAAATGGGGGAAAGTAGTCGAAGCTCTTAAGAAGAGAAAAGTGGGGAGATTCGGAGCACTGCTAACAGCGGCATGCTTCACCCAACACTATAAGTACAAACGAGCATTGGTCTTGCTGGCTCTCCAAGAAAATGTCGATGCCTTGCTTGCTCTCCCAGACCAGAAATTGGTAGCCATCTATACAAACTTTAAGATGCACCTGCCGAAGTCTGCGAGTCAGGATAATGCGAAGATTTCCAAACTCATGAGTAAATTTGAAGAGCTTTCCTCACGCGAAGCTCTCACGTCATTGGAGAAAATGATCGTCAACTTGGACAGCGGACAGACCTTCTCAAGCTCCAACAACAGCTCCTATATCATCTATCAGACAGAAAAAACCGCCGCCCAGCTACTGTCTTCTGTAGTTAAGAGCTACCCAAAAAAGGCTCTCCAATTCGTTAAATCCTACGAAGCTGCCTACAGCAAGCATGTAAGGACAGGTGGATCCTACTCCCGCAGCAGTTCATCAAACACAGCCATCTCTGCCACTAAGGACCAGCTACTAGAAGACACATTCGGACTCCTCCGACAGGCCAACCAGCCAGCGAAAGTGTACTTCAACTTCATCGCTGCTGTGCAAAGCGACAAGGACCTCAGTGAGAAACTTTATTGGAATTATAACACTTATTACCCTCTCGAGAGAGCTAGAGGATCCAAGAAGCATGCGAAGAAGAAACAACAATGGCTCTACCTTGATACCATGGCTAAGGAATTTTCAGCACTATCCTATGGCGCGCAATCTATTGCTGCCGCCGCAATCATTCACGAATACTCTGAATACACTAATAGCAGCAGCTGGAGCACTGAGATGCACAACCCCGTCATTGTCGACTGGCTCGAAAAGGCTGATGAATCCCCTATCTACAACGCCCTTAGCATGGTTGCTGCTAGGTATTGTAAACCGAGCGAGGGTAAGTTCGAACGCTTCAAACCCTTCCTCATAAGCTACCTAGCCGATAAAAACGTGCCTGATTCATTCCGCCTTTATTGTGCTGCGGATAACTTGAAAAATTATCCAGCCCTGATCAAAGACGAAGAATTTAACTCAACTGTCATTGCTCTCAACAAAGCACATCTCAATGGAAACCGCAGTGCGCGGACTAGCCTCCAGCAAGAGCTGATTGAGGCATATGCTCGTGCGGCAAAGTCACAAGGATCCAACTCAGCCGCCCACGCCATGCTCGAAACTTGGGCGACCAGCGCCAAGAGACCAATGCGTGGCGAAGTACAAACCATTTATGGTAGTCTCTCCAAAGCTGCAATCTCCCTATCAGTGTTAACTGAAAACCACAACACCACCAATTGGTTGTTAGGAAACACTAATGGCGGAATACGCGGCAACACACCTATCATCATTACTCTGATCAAAGGCCAGCAATACGCCATAGCGAAGCGGCTACTTCCTCTGCCAGGAAAACTCTACCAAGTAACTAATAAAAATTCCCTGTACGATAAGGAACTCGAGACCGCAGTCAAAGGATTCAAGGAATTCATCAACAATCCGCGTACTAGCTTCCGCTTTGAATGCGAACTCCTCTACACCAAAGATGGCCAAAATGATGCTGCTCCAGAAGAGAGTTTCATTCAGCGCACCGCCCGACTTTCAAAAGAACTCGTCGCTATTGGCGCGATTAATAGAGAAGCAAAAGTTGAAGCTCTCGTTGGACTCAACAGATGCAGACTTGGAGTGATTACTAACCAGCAACTCGTCGCCGATACGGTCAAAGGCAAAAGCTTCGATTCCCTTCTCACAGCCTATGCCACAAACAGCTCAGACAAGTACAAGCGCTGGCTCACCGAACTCTATCAATTCCATGCGATGAACGAGATGCTCAAGGGCAATATAGCGCCATTGAAATCGATAGTAGACTCTATCATCAAAGCTGATGACGACAGAAACATCAGCTATTTAGCGAGAAGAATTCAGTCAAATATGGCCTTCACCATGTGCTACCCACTGGTGGAAGCAGTTCGCTCACAGACAGCTGAGCAGTTAGAGGCCATCTTGCCCTTGCTCCAGCGTCTCGCCATCCATGCGCATCAGAAGGGCTACTCCGTTATTAGGTGCTGCACTAGTCCATTGGCCTATGCTAAATTAGTCTCACACGCGCTCGGTAGACGTGATGAGCTCGACAGCTGGGGCGACAACCTAACTGAGGAAGTAAAGAAGAAGTTTGATGCTTCTATGAAGCGCGCAAACATCCCAGCCTACATCGCATTGCCATCTTCAGGTGTCAGCCATTGGCTCTCAGCTGAGAACAAAGAGTACCGCATCGACCTGTATAAATGGGTCTATGCCAACTCTGAAGCTGCAAATAGTATGACTAAAAGCCTTTCGACTAAAAGCCTTTCCTGGGCCGCTAAAGATGTTCCAGGAAAAGGCCTCACTGAAGCAGAGGCCTTTGAGCTCACTGGGGCTGAACAGACCCACCCAGATGCGAAGAAGTCGCTACTCGTTCACCGTGCTTGGCACTACTACGAAAAGAAGGAGTACACCAAGGCTCTAGCTGACTATGCCGCAGCCATGACTCTGATGGAGACTCCCTCTAAAACATGGGATCCAATCTACGATGACGCGGCTATCTATTCGGCTGAGATCCATCTGGAACTTGATGAAAAAGATAAAGCTGTCGAACTAGCTAAGTCACTAAGACTTCAAAATATTTCTCCTAGAGAAAAAAAAACGAAGGAACACATTGTTGAAAAAACTAGGCCTGCTTGAAAACAGCTAAACAACCCAAACCACCTATGAAACTAGAATCTTTTCTACATCGAGTCTCGCGCAGGCTCAATCTGAGCACCACACTCAGGTCTCTAACCATCGGAGCTCTAGGCTTCTCATTGCTGGGTGCTAGCTTGGCATTGGTTTATCTAGTTCAAGGTCATGCTGTGCCATGGTACATCTTTGCCATAGCCAGCGCTCTAAGCGCCACTGTAGCCATAGTCTGCATGGTCAAGTCGTGGTCGGACACACACAAAGCGGCGCACTTTGCCGACAAGCACTTTCAACTAAAGAATGGTATCGTCACCTCGATCCATCTCAGCCAATCAGATGAGACCTTCAGCAAGCTTCAAGAAAAATGGACCGCAGATCAGATCCAACAATGCGACCCCACTAACATTCCTCTGCGCTACTCCAGAAAACTTGCGGTGCTTGCTCTGTTGCTCACCTCTGGCACCGCCTCTATGGCTCTCATTCCCACATCTCAGCGCGTGTTAGAACAAGAAGCTGAAGAAGCACACACCCTCCAGCGTTCAGCTCACGCAATCGAAGAACTCAAAAAAGTCGTCGAAGAAATGGAGGACGATCTCAGCGATGAAGAAGCCAAGGTGCTCAAACTGGATTCTATCAAAAAGCAAGTGGATGAGCTAGAGGCCACGGGCGACCGCAAAGAAGCGACCCGCCAGTTTGCCAGACTCGAACAAAAAGCTCGCGAAATGTCCAAGGACCTAGAGCAGAAAAAAGACGAGGAAGCCCTAAAGAAGGCGATCAAGAATCTTAAAAAATCTACCAATAAGGAAGCCAAAGAAATAGCCAAAGACCTCGAGAACAAGAAGCTCGCTGAAGCTGCTAAAAAGCTCAAGAAGCTCGCTCCCAAGAAGATTGATTCAAAACTAAAGACTAAGGAAAAGATCGCTCTCGCGCGTAAACAAATCGAAAAACTGCGTGCGGTTTCTAAGCAACTTGCCGCAGCATCAAAGTCTTCATCAGCCAGCGCTGCAGGTGCTGGGTCTGCTGGCAGCATGGGATTAGCAGCGGACATGGAGGCTCTCGACAGACAAGCCAAGGAGCTAGAAAACAAACTCAAGCAAGTCGAGTTAGAGTTCCAGCGCAACCCGAATGCTAACTTCAACGCATTCAACGCGAAGCTTCCACAAACGACCATGGCGGTGAACCAAGTCGCCAACAAATGGATTCGGATGCAGGCCAAGATGAGCGCTAAAAAACGACTCGACGGGCTCTGAAAAAGCCTCGCTCAATGTCAGAAGTTTTCTGACAAACAAACTAGCAGTCTTTCGTTAAAATCAAGTAACGGACTCCAAGCCGGATTTGGCTCATCAGATGCCCGTAAAAAGCCTGGTAACGAACTCGAGAATAATGGCTCGCTTGAGCAACTCTCCGGACAGAAAGGTAGCGGACCATCGCTCTCAAAAATCGAAGAGGCCGAAAGTGGTTCAGGCACCAGCGCCAACTACACCACCAGGAAAGCTCAAAGCTTCTCTAGACAAATGGAATCGTTCGTCGAGCGCGACGATGTGCCAGAAGAACTCAAAATTGGCGTACGTGAATATTTCAAAAGTATCCACGACGCAGCAACCTCAAAATAAATACCTAACAAAACTCACCTATGGAAAACGACGTCAAACATTTCAAAGAAACCTTTCTCAAAGTAAAAGATGAAGTCTCACGCTTCATTGTTGGCCAGAGCGACATCATCGAAGACGTCATGATCAGCATTTGCTGCGGCGGCCACGTACTTTTAGAAGGTGTCCCAGGAGTCGGTAAAACCTCCTTGGTCAATGCCCTTTCAAAAGCCCTATCAGTGGAATCCAAAAGAATCCAGTTCACTCCCGACCTTCTCCCTAGTGATGTTGTGGGAACTCAGGTGCTGATCGACAAAGGAGGAAAGCGCGAACTCGAGTTCCAGCCCGGTCCTATTTTTTGCAACCTCCTGCTCGCGGATGAGATCAACCGAGCCACACCAAAAACCCAGTCAGCATTGTTAGAGGCTATGCAGGAAAAAACAGTTACTGTAGCGAACATCACGCACAAGCTGCCTTCTCCATTCTTTGTAATGGCGACTCAAAACCCGATCGAGAACGATGGCACCTACCCACTGCCTGAAGCTCAACTGGATCGCTTTTTCTTCAAGCTCGAAGTAGGCCTACCAAGCCACGATGAATTCTTTGAAATCCTCAACCGCACCTCTGGCAAGAGCATGCCTGAAGTGCATGCCGTAGCCTCTGGAGAGGATGTTCTCCGCATTGGCAACACCCTCCGCGATGTCCCAGTGGCTCCTGAAGTTCAGTCATTCCTGGTTAAGCTCGTGCGTGCCACCCACCCAGAAGATGAGCAATCGCCAAAGAGCGTGAAGCAATTTGTCCGCAATGGTGCCTCGCCACGTGCGGGACAAGCAATGCTCTCGGCAGCACGCGCCAAGGCGTTATTAGACGGTCGCTACCATGTTTCCACTGAAGATGTCCAATCGGTCGCCCGCCAAGCTCTGCGCCACAGAATGATCCTTTCATTTGAAGGTGAATCAGAAGGCATCAGGACTGACCAGCTGATCGAAGAAATCATCAGCAGCATTTCGGCTAAAGAGCCAAGCTTCGCATAAATCTCAAAAACCGATGGCTGCACCCAAGCACAAATCGCTGACGGACTCAAAGTTCATCAGCCAGCTCGACGCACTCTACTTACTCGCTCAGCGGATTCTAAAAGGCAATCTACAAGCTGATAGACGAACTGAGCGCAAAGGTAGCGGCATCGATTTTGCCGACTATGCTGAGTACCAACAAGGCGACGACTACCGAGCAATCGACTGGAAAGTCTATGCTCGGAATGAGCAACTCCTAGTCAAGCTCTTCGAAGTTGAAGAAGACACTACCGTCTACCTAATGCTCGACTCTAGTCCCTCGATGGAGAGCAAGCTAGATGCGGCCAAACGTCTGACCGCAAGCCTTGGCTACATTGCTCTCAACAGCCTCGACCGACTTGTCACCTACAGCATTGCAGACAAGTTAGAAAACATCATGCCTCCAGCGCGTGGCAGAGCAAAAACTCTCACCTTCCTGCGTACGTTAGAGGCGACAGCCAGCAAAGGGAACGACACTCGCTTCACGCAGTGCTGCAAGGCCCTACAGGCACGGCATCGAAAAAAAGGCATCGTCATTGTGATCTCAGACTTTCTCTTCGCTAATGGCTTTGATGATGGGCTGCGTATTTTGCAAGGCGCTGGCCATGACGTGTACTGTCTGCAGATCCACGACAAAGCTGACCTCGAGTGCCAATGGTTAGGCGATGCCGACCTCATCTGTAGTGAGACTGGAACCCACCAGAAAGTCACCATCACCGAATCTGAAGCTGCGGCCTACAAGAAAGCCATGAGCGACTGGAACGACTCACTAAAGAACTACTGTAGGCGCAAAGGGATCGGCCTTACATCTATCACCACTGAGGACCACTTCGAAGTGGTTATTCAAGGCCTACTACGTAAAGGAGGCTTGGTCGCGTGAACCTTCTCACTCCTTCATTTCTCTGGGCATTCTTAGCCTTGATCCCGCTTGGTGCGGTCTACTTCATGAAGACCAAACCGCGCAAGCGTGTCACCAATGCGCTTTTTCTTTGGCAAAAAATCCTAGAAGAAAAGTCATCGCATTTTGCATTCAAGAAAATGCGCAATCTGTGGTCATTGCTATTGATGCTTCTAGTTTTCGCGCTCGCTGCATTTTCACTCACCAACCCACAGTGGGGAGAAAAACAACAAACCCATGACCTGCTTATCATCATCGACACCTCGGTATCCATGAGAGCAACTCAGGATGGTCAAAGCCGCTTCGACATTGCTCGCGATAAAGTGGCTGATTGGCTCAAGTCTGTTGAGGGCGGATCACGAGTAGCAATCGCCTCAATCGATAAGGACCTCAAGTACCATTGTAATCTCAGCTCCAACACACACGAACTACAGGCAGCTCTCAAGCAACTAGAGCCGAGCCAATTCCCGCTCTCACCCCAATCACTCTCTGAGCTGTCCATGCTAGAGAAATCCTCTGACGGAACTCGAGGATGCAGGATCATTTTGCTTTCAGATCTGGCCAATCCAACTGACCAGATGCCCGACCAAATCGAACTAGTCAGCATTGGCGAACCGACTAGCGACAATATTGGAATAACTTCGGTCGACATGGCGCCGCTCCCTGGCCAGCGAGCAAAACTATTCTTCACCCTCTATTCGAATGCTGAAGAAGAAACCGAGCTGGAATTAGAGCTCATAGAAAAATCGAGCGGTCGCATAGCCAAACTCATCACCGTCAATATCCCAGCAAAAGAAACGCTCAGCGAAGTCATAGAGATCGATGACGCACAAGCTGGGCTTTGGGTGCTCGAACTCCGACACGACGATTCATTCACAGAAGACAACAGAGTAGTCCTAGGACTCAGCCAGCCTAAGGCCATTGGCGTTTCCATTGCGGCAGCTAACCAGTACTTCTACTCGCGCTGTATCAATGCCTTTAGCGCAGCAGACAACCTATTAGAAATCCTTCCAGAAGGAAAAGCTGAAGTCCACATTACCGAGTCAACAGCACTAGAAAAACAAGGAGCCACACTCATTTTTGCGCCCCAAGAAGCCAGTCCCTACTGGATCAGCGCCACTGATGAGATCGAGCATGTCGTGGTGGAAAAGGTGGTCAAAAACCACCCACTAACCCAACACTTGAAGATTGATAACCTCACATTTTCAGGTGCCAGAAATCTAACCGCCCCGGAAGGAGCCATCGTGATCCTCCAAGATATCAGCGGCTCACCATTACTCTATGAAATCTCTGACGCCGGTCAAAAGGTTGTCGTCGCCAACTTCCAACCATCTAGAGATAACTTCTACCTTTCACCATGGTTTCCGATCATGGTCCACAATGCAGCACGGTATTTAGCTGGTCGAGAAGCCGACCTACCATCCGTCGTTAGAAATGGCTCCACAGTCCGGGTCCCTAGCCAGACTGCAGATGTCATCCAGCATTTCCACGCAACCGATCCTGAGAATAACATTGAGGTAGAACTCCCCACTATGCACTCGCTGCAATCTATAGGTGGCTACAGCTACGACACCCCTTCACAGAGCTGGTTTACCGGCGCCGCTGTTCTCTCAGAAGCTGAGTCGGGCGCTCAGGCTGGAACAACCAAACACCTAACTCACGGCCAACCCTCTAGTGGTTGGCCCATAGCTTGGTGGGTTTTGCTCGCTGCAGCCGCTATCGCTCTCACAGAAGAAGCCTTATATCACCGACGTAAAGTCGGTTAGACCCACATACCATGACCTTCGGAAATACCTTATCCCTCTATTTCATTCTACTGCTCATACCGATGGTATGGGTCTGGCGTCGTTCGCTTGTCGACCAAGATTCAGCTAAGAAAAAGCTTAGCCTCGTCCTGCGGCTACTGGGCTTTGTCGCCCTCGTTATTGCCCTTTGCCGACCATATCTCAAACAAGAAATCAATGACTTGCACGTTGTCTACCTCGTCGATTCATCGCAATCAATCGACCCCGCGTCACTAAGCGACGCCCAACAATGGATCGATGACAGCAGGCGTAAACAAGGCCCTAACGACAGCTCAGATATTTTCATCTTCGGCACCAAGGTGCGCAAGATGACCAGCGCCCAACTCAAACAATTTTCTGAGCAGGCGATCGCAGGCACCACTGAGAGTGGTTTCAGATCTGCCACCCCGATCTCCAAAGCTCTGCTATCCATGCGCACGGTCTTCCCGACCAATAAAGCTAAGCGTCTTGTCATCCTAACTGATGCCCGCAACACTGGCGCGCTCAGTGCCGATGCTTTAGAAACACTCAGCGATGAAGGTGTCGGTGTTGTCTACCACGTGCTCGATCCACTACAGAAGCCAGAAGTCGCGGTCGCCTCCCTCACCCCCTCCACCGACTTTGCCTACCAAGGTGAGATGCTCCGTCTCTCAGCCACCCTCATTTCTAATTGTGACCAAACAGTCGAGGCCAGACTACTCAACCGCGGCATTGTAGTCACCAGAGAAGAAGTAAAGCTCGTCTCAGATGAACAAAAGGTCATCAACATCGACGCCGAAATGCACACAGCTGGAGCCAGCCAATGGACGTTAGAGATCATTCCTAAAGAAGACTTCTTTGCCTCAAACAACTCTGCATCCACCACCATTAAGGTCAAAGGACTGCCCCGCTTCCTAGTCATCCACGAAGATGAAAAGCAGATGCGTCCCTTTGTGCGCTCCATGAAAAAGCAAGGAGTCACGCTCGAACTCCGCGGCGAATACGGCATCCCCAACAGCTTCAACGAGCTGCTCGCCTACGATGGACTAATCCTAGCCAACGTCTCCGCAACCTCGTTGAGTACTGAACAGATGGAAAACATAAGTCGCTACGTCACAGACTTTGGTGGCGGATTGCTGATGCTTGGATCAGAAAATTCCTACGGACTAGGCGGCTATTTCAAATCTCCTGTTGAAGACGTGCTACCACTCACATCTCGCTACGAAAAAGAGAAGCAAAAGCCGAGCCTCGCTATGGTGTTAGTCATCGATAAAAGTGGCTCCATGAGTGGCACACCAATCGCAATGGCAAGGGCCTCAGCGATGGCTGCAGCGGAACTTCTCAGCCCTAACGACCAAATTGCCATTGTTGGCTTTGATGGATCTCCCCAGCTCATCTGTCCGCTCACCTCTGCTGCTAACCAAGCTAGCATTCAGGCCGCCATTAGTTCACTTGCAGCCTCTGGTGGCACCAACCTCTACCCTGCGATGGTGGAAGGCCGCAATATCCTACAAGAAGCCACAGCTAAGATTAAGCACATGATCATCCTCTCTGACGGTCAAACGCGAGCAGCAAACTTCCAGTCGCTCACTCAAGAGATGGCTAATGAACAAATGACTATCTCCACTGTCGCACTCGGTAGCGGTGCAGCCAAAGACCTGATGCAGCAAATTGCCAACGAAGGAATGGGGCGCTATTACGAAACTAATGACCCGCAGAAAATGCCACAAATTTTCACCAAAGAAACGATGAAGGCATCCAGGTCGTCGATCAAAGAAGACCTCTTCAACTCACTGATTGTCGGAGATCATCCAGTGCTCAATGGCTATGCCGACGGTGAACTACCATTCGTGTTAGGATATGTCATGACTCGACCAAAGCCGACAGCTCAGGTCCTGCTAGCAGCCGAGACTGGTGACCCCTTGTTAGCTATCTCTCGCTACGGCCTAGGCATCGGAGCAGCATACACCTCAGACCTCACTGAGAAGTGGGGTGGCGAGTGGCTTAGCTCAGCCACTGGTGGACCATTCTGGGCTCAAACATTACGAGCTATTGCTAGAAAAGAAGAATCAGCTGGACTGACCTCGAAAATCACCCACGACGGAGAACGAATGATCATCACCGCTCAGCGACGCAATGAGCGCGGTGAGAGTGTAGAACTCGTCCCATGGGACATCAAGGCCAGCGACGAAAATGGCAAAGAAGTCACACTCCAACTCACCCAAAATGGACTCGGATCCTATCAAGGATCCCTATCCACTGAAGGCATCAATTCCTTAAATATTCGATTACACGACAAACTCGCCGACCTCACAAAATCTATTAATTGGCAAAGAGACTACCCCAGGGAGTACAAGCTTACCAATACCACAGACTCAGGCATCACTAGCCTACTCCAACCAAGATCCGACTCCGTATTTACCAATATCAGCCCGACTCATAGCTATAAAAATGCGTCTTGGATATTTGTCTTACTAGGCTTCTCATTGATACTTGGCGGACTAGTCATCAGAAGACTCTAAGTGTTCAGAGAGCCTGCGGCGGTCATTGGTCAAGAGTCAATGGTCATTGGGCTCGTAGGGTGGAACCTTGGACGATGAACCAAGTTTTAACCACAGGTTTACACAGATTCTCCCAGCCAGATGAATCGTTTCTACCGTGAAAAAAACGAAAGACGCTAAAAGGCCAGCACAATAAAACAGCTTTACCACGAATAGCACTCATTTCACGAATGTTCGCTAGCTCAATGAAGCGGTGAGTCGTCCTCCTAGGAGTGCTGAGCCCCAACTCGGCAGCCTACAGACCATAGTAGTGGCCCGCATTGCCTCAGGCTAACGAAAACTGCATTACTGGTAGCCCAACGGGCTTGCGGAACTCAGCCCAGTGTTGGGACGCTGTCGCAACGCTGGGATTCAATCAAAAGCCTAGGCAACTCTGAAGGAGTTGTGGAGCAATACCACCGTGATTTCAGTTACAGCTCATTCCATGTTCTGACCTTACTCATCTAGCTCGAGTCTTAATCAGAGCGAAGCAACTCAACGGTGGGTACTTCTTTTGACAGAATTGTCAGAATTTACAGAATTAGTTTCTGAGTCGTAATACTTTAGCCCTTTTGACTATCTAGTGGTATACTGCCACGCGCCATCTTTTGGGGTTTCAACGTTAAGTTTGGGCATAATAACTTAACACGTAAAACGTAACACCAGATAGCGCTGAAAGGGATCCGATTAGCTTCATCGCTCGCTCTCAGACTCACAATTCTTGATGCGCGTCAGTATATTACAGCTCATCCAATCTTCTGCCCGTACTGCTGCAACGGAATTATTAATTCTTAATTGAAGCACAGCGACTCCCACCACAGATTACACTGATTCACACAGATTTTTGGCCAAATTCTCGCACTAACTACTAACTACTAACTACTGGCTATTCGGCTATTCGGCTATTCGGCTATTCGGCTATTCGGCTATTCGGCTGCTGCAGGTGACTGCAGTTTCCAGTCTAGCCAAAGGATCTGGAAAGATTGAATCTTCATTGTCTCGAGCCATTGTCGATCTTGTTTAGCGCGTTTTAGATCTCCCTGTAAGTGGTATGCCAGACAACGATCCATAAGCAATGTGACATCTGGTCGGGTCATATTTAGCCTTTGATTCATCTCGACGACAGCTTCCGCTAACACCTGTTTGCGCTCAGTAGCCTCCAGAGGAAGTGTTTGAGCTAGGCGAATATTCCAAGTGCTTACAAACCGAGATTCCGTGCGGTATTTCAGAATCGTTGGCTTCACCTCTTTGCCCTCGCCGGCATCCAGCTTGGCATCAATCCACGAGTAGTGAAGAAGTTCGCTAGCTGATTTTTTAAACCCAATTGCCAGTTGTTGGTGGCGACGAATCAGTTCACCTAACTGCAAGTTAGTTATCGCCTGCTGTAAATACCAATCATCCGATGGCTTGGCCACTAGAGTCAGTGCTTCTGTGACACCATCGTACGAGCGCTGGTATTGCTTGGTGGTGAAATAGATATCGGATTTGGCTTTCAGCAGCCTCGCTTTACTTTCATCAGAGACAGCTCCTTTGAGTCTGCCATCTAATAGTTTTAAAGATTGATCGGGCTTTGACTGAACCGCCAATAAACGGGCTAAAGCAAGAGTGCTATTAAGATTACTCGGATCGATCCTCAGTACTGTTCTAAAATCAGCCACAGCATGGGACGCTTTCCCCAGAGATTTGTATTCAATAGCGCGCGCGTAGTAGAGCGCAGCATTTGTCGGAGTGCTTTCTATTCGATGACTCAGCTTATGAATCGTGTCGTGTGGCGATTCATGCGCGTGGAGACCGTCAGTTAGGAATATTGCCGATAGCAGGAATTCTCCCACTACCACGCGTCTAATAAAAAACCTAATAGACATCGACTATTTCTTTAAAATAAGAACCGGGTCGAGAGAGAAATCCGAGCTACCAATACCTGCATTATGCCCTTCTATAGCGATCACATTCACTCCAGGTTTGAGTAATTTTTTATTCGCCCCAAGTGGGAAATATTCTAGTTTACCTGCTTCGTGCGTATGGAACCCTTTGGCTTTAGAACCAGCCCCTGAGTCCACTCCTCTGCGTACGATTTCTTTGCCGTTGAGGTAAACAATGATCGCATCATCGTAGCTCACACCAAGCCCTAGAGCGCTAAAATCCGTTCCAGCTTCAAGCGTGAATTCCTTGCGAATATAGACCGCGCTGTACTTGTTTTTCATATCCAAATCAGTTTTATCATCCTTGTCGCTGTATCCAAATCCAGCCGCACCTAACTTCCAGTCGGAAACATCGAAAGGTGCAGATGCCCAGCCTTTTGCTGGATGAAGCTTAGCACCTGCTAGGTAGTGCCACGTCGCCCCTCTAGGAATAACATTGCTATAGTTTTTAGGCATTGAGTGTGGCTTGGATGACTTCGCCTTTGGTTCAGGTTCAATGAGTTTCGGTGCACGGGGATTTTCGACGATCGACCGAGTGACCTTGCCCCCTTTTTCTATCACGAATGTGTCTAGCACAGCTCCGTGAACATCAATCATCTCTCCAGTAAGCTTATCGCCCTTTATCTCCATGATCATTGATCCATGAAGCATGATTACCTTGCTCATAAGCGGGTGATTAGACTTTCGGCGCAGACCTGTTCCACCATGACCAGTCACAACCTGAACAGTTCCGTTGTGTGGAGCCAGCCCAGCACTTTTCTTATAAGCTCCGTCGCCCTTTGGGTCGCCATCACCATCGTCCAGCACCACTCCTTGATTGGTGCTAGGAGTAGCGTAGGCTCCATCGATCAGCATCGAACGCTCATAGATGTGCGAATGACCAGTGAATACTGCATCAACTCCAGATGCTTCAAGAATAGGCATGATATGCTCGCGCATCTCAATAAGTTGCTGTTCTCGGTCACTATCGTGAGACCCTTTGGTGTAAGGTGGATGGTGCCAAAATGCGACTAACCAATCAGCTTTTGTCTTCTGGAGATCGGCCTTTAACCACATAGCCATAGCCCCTAACGGACGACGATCCAGATCGTGTGAGTCCAAACAAATGAAGTGGGTATTAGCATAGTCAAATGAGTAATACGCTTCCGTGCCAGAGGCCAGACCTCCAGCTTCAGCTTTAGTCGGCAACACATAGGCATCGTAGTAGGGACCTTTCTGAGTCTCACCACTCGATGTCTGGCCTTCGTGATTCCCCATCGACGCCCAACACACGGTATTGCGCAGTGTTGGCTCGTACATATTGAAGAAGTTTCTTGAGAATTCTGGGTCAGTTCCTGAACGGTAGGCCATGTCTCCCACGTGAATATAGAAATCGAGCTTTAAAGATTCCATATACTTCTGCATTCCTTCGTGGACAGCTTTCTGCATAGCGCCACCTGTACCAGAATCTCCAACCACCCAAAACTTCACAGGCTTCTTGCTCCCTATAGACGGGTGAGTCGTGAATTGGTAACTGGCATCTGCTGGTGTGATACGTTTATCCTTGTCGTAAATAGCGTAAAAATACCTCACCGCAGGCTTTAGCCCAGTGACACGAGCTTCGTACTAGACTGTATTTGATGGCGCGGACACAGCCTCTTTCCCCTGCCACAGCGGATAACCAGAAGCATCTTTGCCTGCGACCATACGCACCAAAAATATCAGCCAGTGGCACAGAATTATCGAGATTATCCATCGTCGTTCCGAAACGAACAACTGGAGCTGTAGCACCATCGGTACGCCAGACAATCTGCATGCTATCAGAGGTCGCTAACTGGAGGTAGGGAGCGCGTGTCACTTCCGCAGCAAGGATAGACTGAGCATTCAGCAAACTTAGGGCGGTGAGAATAATTCGACGATTCATCATTTGCTACTATCCATGAGGTTTACGCTAGCATCTGTCCAACACCATTTACTGAAGTAAGTTACCCATGTTCTGACTCGTAACCGGTACCAACACTTTCCTCATTCTTAATTTTTAATTCTTAATTGGCCGTTCGCGGCCCCAACTCCATGTTCGAACAAACTTTCAAAATATCGATGACCTGCTCTTCAAAGACGCGAGCACTGACTCTGAGCTCAACTATATAGGCTGTCCTCGTGGATCATGTTCAAAAAAATATGATGTTAAATAAGTCCTCGCACTCCACCCGCCGCCACCGTTGGTGCGGCTGCGAGAAATGATACGCAACCACCTATAGCCTTGATGATTGCTCTCTTTTAGTGAAGCCTTACACAGATCTCGGTGAGTCAATTATGGCAAATGGAACAGTTTTCTCTCTACACAAGCATGAAGAGGATTTTTACCTCAAATTCAATGGCTTTAGAGCTGATGAGTACAGAGCAGACATACTCTGAGGAGATGCTGACTGACATCGGCTGCAAACACATTCTTCCAGACAAGAAAACAAGACCTGAGCACCCATGTGTGTTGATTGGAGAGATGGGCTTAGGCTTCACACTCAAGCGCGCCCTGCAGCTTGTGGGAAAGCCAGCCACGGTCAAAGTGTCCGAGCTGATGCCACAGCTCATCGCATGGAACCGCACGTTCTTGGTCGAATACAATGGCCCACTGCTCGATGACTCGCGCACTAAAATCACTCAGGGTGACTTCTTTGACACCATCCATAGCAAATCCACCAGCAGCTATGATGTGCTTCTGATCGATATCGACAACACGCCCGACGAGTTGATCACTGCTGGCAATTATAGACTCTATTCTCCGACTTTCCTTGCGAAGCTTCAGTGTATTCTGAAACCCGGCGGATACGTCACTTACTGGCTTTCAGAACCGGCTCCTAAGTTAAAGAAACTGCTAGGTAAAGCTGGGTTCAAGGTCGAGGAACACGCCGCCCGACCACAGATCAAGGCCAAGCGATCAAGACACTGCATTTATTTCGCACGAGATAGTACCAGAAATTATACCACTTAGATTTTTAAAAGTGACTAATGCAGGAGTTATTCCCTTAAGATACACCTAGTCCCCTCTGAATTTTATTTTGAGAATTAAAAAATGCCGCCTATAGTAGCTACATATTAAAGAACAAATATCATATGACCCATTTAACGAAGTATTGCATAAATCTGATTGGAGTCCTTGGCTTAATGACATCGACTCTCACAGCTGATACCCCGAGCGTGACTAGTATCGCTCAGCTTAAAGAGCTACAAAGTAAAATTCAAAAGGTTGTGAGCGTTGCCCAGCCCGCGACTGTAGCCCTCACCTCTAGCCGTACTGGATCTTGGGGGAGTGGAGTAGTTGTCTCTGAGAGTGGGACAATTCTCACAGCTGCCCACGTGGTTCAAGGAGCCAAGACGCTAGTTGTCATATTTCCCGATGGCACTGAGGCCTCAGCTGATGTTCTAGGTGCGAACCGTACCAAGGACACAGCTATGCTGAAAATCCGTGAGGCAGATGTGTATCCTTATGTAGAAGTCGGCGACTCAGATCCACTCGAAGTCGGAAGCTTCCTCGTTGCGATGGGCCACGCAGGTGGATATGACGCACTACGCAAACCGCCAGTTAGATTTGGCCGTTTGGTTTCTAAAAACATCGGAGGCTATTTCTCTAGTGACTGCACTTTGATCGGTGGCGACTCTGGCGGACCGATCTTTGATATTGATGGGAAACTGGTAGGGATCAATTCCTCGATTGGAGAGGACAGGAAAGCAAATAATCACGCAGGTCTGAGTGCCTTGAAGGCTGACTGGAAGAGGTTAGAAGCTGGTGAGACTTGGGGGAGCCTAGGCTCCAATCCACTGGCAAATATTGATAGCCCCATTCTCGGAGTCGCTATTCTCGGAGCAACTCGACAAGGAGTTCTTTTAGGTGAAATTGTCCCTGGTGGGCCAGCTCAACGGCTGGCATTAAATCACGTGATATTATTCTCAATGTGGAGGGGCACAAAGTGCTCGATGGTGGGCAGCTCTTGATTGAACTGAATAAATTTCGACCAGGTCAAACCGTGAAGTTGGAGATCCTTCGCAGCTCTGCCGTTATGCAAATCAAAGCCACGCTAGCCCGTAGGGGTGACCTGTACAAACAATAATCACCATATCATCTATGAAACATACAGTTCTATCAGTCAGCGTTTGGGCCACTCTCATAACCACCGGTTTTTCTCAGAGCCGTGAATCGGCTCGCCGTGGTTTGCCATTCCTTAGGCCAGACGATCAACAAATCCTCCAAAAACAATCGGAGGGTTTTTTCAAAGCAATCGATCCTATTGCGGATAAGACTGGTGAGAACGCGGTCAATGTCTTCTCATCCGGCAGAATGGTGGCACGAGGTACAGTCACCGCTGACGGAGTGCTGACTAAATGGTCCGAACTCGTTTCCAAAGGTGACAACATATGGGTTATTGGCCACGACGGGGTCAAACGTGATGCTTTTGTCAAAGGAGTCTATCTAGAATATGACCTAGCTCTACTTGACTACGGCGGCGGGCTCTCAGCTGTAGATATTAAGCAAGCCGAAGCGGTGAAACCTGGTGAGTTCCTCATCGCAGTGGGGCCAGCTAAAGAAGCGCATGGACTTGGGATTGTGAGCGTTGCTCCCAGAAGTCTCAGAGAGTCCGATAAAGCATTCCTCGGTGTGCGCATGGATTTCAATCCAATCAAAGGCGGTGGTGTGCGTCTAGAGTCAGTTGAGAAAGGATCAGCAGCAGCCAGAGCGGGCTTGGTTTCTGGAGATGTAGTGACGCAGGTGAATGAAAAAAAAGTCGACGGACTCCATGAAATGGGCAACTTTCTCCAGTCGCTCAAACCAGGTGACCAGATGGTGCTCCATTTTCGCAGAAATGCCCGAGAGTTCTCAGTCGATGTCGTTCTAGGTGCCCGCCCAGAGAGGGGGCAATTTTCTCCGCAACGTTTGAAGCAAATGAAGCGAATGGGCGGTACAATCAATGATGTAGCTGAAGGTTTCCCCGATGTACTCCAAAGCGATATGCAAATTGAAGCTCTCGATGCTGGCTCTCCAGTGTTCGATCTCGATGGGAAGTTCGTTGGATTGGTCGTCGCCCGAGCCAGTCGCATAAAGACCTATATAATCACAGCTGATAAGCTTGCTATACAGTTAGAGAAAGAGCCTAACATGTCCGTCGGTCTTGAGAAAAAAACGCGTCTCATCGATCGGCGTAAGGCCGGAATTACGGCAGTTGAAGCCAAAGAGCTGCGTCAGCTAGGCAATATCATTGAACGAGCCAAACGACGTATTCTTGAAATCGAAAATAGAGAATAAGGAGGAGTTTACTTACACGAAAAAAATTACGTACTTGTCCTTGTTTCTAAAAATAAATTAGTGCATTTTCCCGCCGTTGAGAGGGGTAACACTCACTGACAGAAAGTTCCGGCATAGCTCAGCGGTAGAGCGGGTGACTGTTAATCACTAGGTCCTTGGTTCGATCCCAAGTGCCGGAGCCATTTAATAGGCCTCATTTCCTTATAGGGAATGAGGCCTTCCTTTTGCCTACTAAACTGGTTCCTCGTTTATGAGTCCCTCTTCGTAGGCTTCCACGAGTCCTTCGAGTGCTTGAATTTGTTGATTTAGCCTTTCACCTTGTTCCGTATGTTTGATGAGTCGAGGACTGTCGTAGGTGCGAATTTTACGCATTATAGGGATAATGTCTTCCCCTGATCGAACGACTGAAACTGGGTCTTTGAAACCGTGATGTTCGGCGAGAAACTCACCACTATCAGTGAGAATGAGCGTGTACCCTCGGTCGCCGTAGGCTTCGGAGAATGCGCCATCAATAGTGACAGCATTGCCGCCTCGCTTTACAGGGTCTTCCCCTTTTTCCACTTTGACGGGGACATGTCCATTCACGATCAGACCGCCGCTCTCTACGCCCATGTCTTGGCATACTTGTTCGCAAAAATATTTGTCGTTGAGGAAGTCGAACCATGGGTTACGTGTCTCTTTGTGGGCCCCTTTATCTTCAATAAAGTAGGATTCGAAGGTTGCCATCTTGTCTTTACCAAAGAGAGGAGATCGTGGGCCGGCCCAGAGGTAGTAGAGCCAGTCTTTGTCATCTTGTTGTGCCATGGAGCCTTTGCGGAAAGCGCGTTTGATCACCTTATTGAATGCTCCAAATTGCTCTGGCCCGCATTTTTCTTCGCCATCAATTTCGAGTGGGAGATAGTCTCCATTTTCATCGAGTGAGAGGCAGGCGTGGAAAATGGCGGCTCGGTCTCTCACTTCGGCCATACTGCCGCGCTCGACTACCCACTTCATATGCTCCCAAAGGCGAGAAGAGCTAATAAATGATTCTACTAGCCTTTGCATGCAGTGTTCTTCTTCGGCTGAGAGCTTGTTAGGGTCCTGCGGGTCGATCGTTGGGAAATGTGCGTCGCGCAGCTTGTAGCTCTGGCCAGCGAGCTCGATGGAGCCGTTGGAGTAATCGATCATTTTGAGAACATTGCGGTCACTCATCTCCCATTCTGGATGACGCTCTACAATCTGGCCTTCGAGTTTGAACTGGATGATAGCGATTGCTTTTTGCATTCTGGCGATGGTGAGTTCATCGCGTTCACCACCACGCTTCGGCTTGAAAAACTCGGCGGGGTCATCGCTGTAAACATCTCTGGCTAGTAGCTCTAAAGCGTTTGTTAGAATGCCGTAGCCTTCCTCTAACTGGTACATCCGCCTGTAGCGTAACGAAACACGTAGGACGATTGCGATCAGAGCTTCGTGCCCGAGGCAGGCGCCCATCCAACTCACATCGTGATTACCCCAAACAATCGTGACGTTGGGTTGTTTCATTAGGTAGTCAACGACCCAGTCAAGACGAGCACCACGATCTCCTAAGTCGCCGGCTACAATCAGTTCTTCGACCGTGATATTACGAATGAAGCGTGAGGCGGCACGCAGCGCTTGGAAATCCATTTTTCTACGTACCAATTCTCTGATAGAGACAGTGAGGAAGGCTTCGTGATGACCATCCGCTGGGAAATTGAGCAAGATCTCAAAAAGTTCTCTGAACTGCTTTGGGGTGTAGTTCTTTATGTCTTTACGTCTCTTGGTGCGAACTTCGGCGCGGATGATTGTGAACTGTTGGGTAAGGGTCTTGAGCACCCATTGATAACGCGCTTCGTCATCATTTTTAAACTCTTCAGCTTTGAGTTGAAGGAGCTCAGTTGGGTAGTAGAGGAGGTGGAGGAATTCCTTGAACTCGCTGGACTCTGTGTCGCCACCAAAAAGTTCCGCCACCACGGGACGTAGTCTGCCTGAGGCATTGTTGATGACGTGACGCAGCTTACGCGCTTCGCCATGAACGTCAGATATAACGTGCGTGACACCTTTCGGCAGTTCGAGCTGAGCTTTGAGTGCTGCGATCTCGTAGACAGCGGACTCGGTGGACGGGTAGGACCTGGCGAGAATTTGGTGGATCAGTTTCTCCATAGAGTACTATTACTCGCAACTGTGACGCGGAGTAAGGGAATTCTATGTCCTATTTTCCATTTAATAGCTTGCCTACAATTTTACCTCTAACCATATAATCGTAGCTGAGGAGGAGGAGGGTAAAGCTGAAGAGGTTGACGAGGGGGAATTTAACCCAGCAGGATAGCGGCTAGTCTTGGAGCGCGAGTTGGAGGCCAAATACCAGCGGGAGGTGCGCGAGATAGAGCCAGTAGGAGGCGTCTGATAGGTAGCGCATTTTCGGGGATGGTTGGGAGAGCTTTTCACGGAAAAAGCCAATACAGCCGAAGATCATCAGCCAGCTGAGTAGATTAGTTAGTCACACGCATTGGCATGATGACGTAGAGGAAGGAGCCATCGATACGGATGACACCTGGACTCATTTCATCAATAAGATCGAGGTAGACATCTTGAGTGTCTAGGTTCTTCAAAGGAGCCATGAGGAATTCTGGGTTGAATGCGATGGCAAACTCAGCACCACCATAGGTCACATCGATACGCTCGGTAGCTTCACCAATGTCTTGGGTATTTGCCATGACATCGATGCTGTTAGCGCCGAATGCTAGCTTCACTGAGTTAGACTTATCTGAAGCAATCAATGAAACGCGGCGGACGGTTTCGAGGAAGGCTTCGCGGCCTACCTGGATTCGCTCAGATGTATTGTTTGGAATAACCTGACGGTAGTTAGGGTAGTTACCTTCGATCAACTTAGAGACCAAGAGGCTTCCATTGATTTCAAAAGCTACCTGGCTGTCAGTAAGGCGGATGATAACATCACCTTTGTCGGTCAAAAGACGCTGGAGTTCCTGAACTGCTTTAGACGGGATAATCACATCAGCTTCGTGGCTGGATGGGAACTCTAGATCGTTCTCAACCATTGCAAGACGACGGCCGTCGGTTGCAACAAGTGTGATTTTTCCATCTTTAAATGAAGTGTAAATACCATTGAGAACGTAACGTGTCTCGTCGGTAGAAATGGCGTAGGATGTTTTCTTCAGAGAATCTAAGAGAACTTCTTGAGACATCTTGTACTCCTTTGCCTCTTCAAACTTTGGAAGTGGTGGGAACTCATCTTCACCTAGACCAATGATCTTGAAAAATGATGGGCCAGACTTAATGCTCGCGTAGTTTTTACTATCGACTGATATTTCAACATTCTCAGCTGGCAGCTCACGGATAATGCTAACGAGACGTTTTGCTGGGAGAGTAGTAGCACCTTCCTTTTCAACATCAGCCATGACTGAACCACTCACTCCAACATCGAGGTCTGTGGTGGTAAGTTTGAGTTCACTCCCCTTAGCCTCGATCAATACGTTTGATAGAATAGGAAGAGTTGTGCGGTTACTTACCACGTGCTGCACCTGCTGGAGAGCATCGAGAAAAGACTGCTTGGAAATAGTAAATTTCATGAGTTTGGCCGTTGGTTATTCTCCCCGAGAATTAGGAAGAAGTGATGTTCGGGATTAAATTGAACTTTCCCCCAGCAAACGCAAGTCCCATTTAGAACAAACCACCACTTTTGCTCTATATGGCTACATTTACTCGCAACACCACAATATATGGTATGTTACTTTAGAGTGTGAATACCCTAACGATTTTAGAAATGTAAATGTTCCACAACAGTAGTCATCGCTGGGAACCACCTCAGAGGCTACCCTCCAAAAAAAGAGGCCCTCGCGAACGATGACCTCTTTAGTTAAAATGTATGTGTGAGTGAGACCACTAGCGCTGTAGCATTGCATCGAGCAAGTCTACAGTGTCGCGCACCATTGATTCATTACCAATGCGCTGCTCCACTTTCTTTACTGCGTGGATCACGGTCCCGTGATCGCGACCGCCAAAAGCGTCGCCAATCTCCATCAAAGAAGACTGAGTCATCTTTCGACTAAGGTACATGGCAACCTGCCGGGCAAATGCAATATTTGCTGGGCGGCGTCTGCTACTCATATCCGCAAGACGAATATCGAAGTGCTCTGAAACTGCTTTCTGAATAGCATCAATACTGACCTGCTTAGACCCTTCTTCGCGTAAAATGTCGCGGAGAAGTGTTTCTGCTCGTTCGATAGTGATCGATGTGCCACCGAGCGACGCATACGTTGCTAGTCTCACGAGCGCACCTTCTAGGCGGCGCACGTTACTGCGAATGCGCTCTGCTAAGAAGCGGATAACTTCGTCTGAGAGTTTCACATCCCAGTCATCCATCTTCTTACGAAGAATCGCTACACGAGTCTCCATGCGAGGAGTCTGCGTCTCTACAGTCAGTCCACTCTCAAAACGAGAAATGAGACGTGGCTCAAAATTCTTGATCTCACATGCTGGACGGTCACTAGTAAGGACAATCTGACTCTGGAGATCGAGTAATGTGTTGAAGGTGTGGAAGAATTCTTCTTGTGAGCGCTCTTTACCTGCGAGAAACTGAATATCATCGATGAGGAGAACATCAGCTTTGCGATACCTGCGACGGAACTTTTCGAGGTCCCCTTTCTTCACCGCATCGATAAACTCGTTAGTGAACTTTTCACTGGTGAGGTAGACCACCTTGGCATTGGGATTTTCCGAGAGCATGCGGTTCCCCACAGACTGCATCAAATGAGTTTTACCGAGCCCTGAGCTACCGTGGATGAAAAGTGGATTATAAGAAACTCCAGATCCTGAAGCGACGGCGGTACAGGCAGCGTGAGCAAACTCACTATTCTGTCCTACAACAAAGCGCTTGAAGTTGAAGAGCGGGTTCAGGCCTACTCCCTTAAGCTTCTTATTGAGGTTCGCTTTGTCGGCAGCTGGCATCGAGAGACCGGACTGTGAGCCATTCTCATCAGAATCGCCCGAGGACATCTCTTCTGAGCCTGCAACACAAACTCTGGCAACAACGGTCGCATCGAGAACTTTTGAAACTGCTGACTGAAGTTCAGGCATGAAGTTCGTTTCAATCCAAACTTGGTGGATGTCACTTGGCACTGCTATTCTGATTTCATTCTGTGAAATCTCGCCACAAGCCGCACCGTCAAACCAGCGCTGGTAGGCGTCTGGACTTAGCAGCTCTTGCAGATGTCCGGAAACGGCGTTCCAGATCGTTTGGTCTGCTGTACTGGGAGTAGTAATTTTTGATGCATATGATAGGTCGGTGGGTTTGATTTTTATTTCGGGCATTTTGGTAGCTTCCGCTCGTGTAGTATTCTTTCCTGAGGCTTGAGTAGGATAAGGATTCCTACTGCGATGTGACCGAGTTTATACACATACATTCCCTCGGTTGGAAAAACTTTTTAAAACTAGGAACTATCCAAAAAAGTTTTTAGAGTTTCCACAAGGGTTCCACGGGTATTTTTTTTTAGAGGCTTGACGAGACCGATCATTAACTTCTCTAAACTAACTTTTAACGACCGTTCACAAGTCATTGAAAAACCTACGAATGCCTTAGTTCTCAATGATTAAAGCGCACTTGAACATATTCTAACGGAATTTTTTTTGAAAAAAAAATAGGCGTAACTAAATATAAATTTTACGCTTAAAAAAAATTACTCCACCACAGCACTCGAGCGGATAACCACTTAGGATAGTTAGAAACCGCGGACACGACAGGTTTTGAGGCCCAATTTAAAATTCATCGGACTCAAGTATCAAGAGTCTGTCTGAGTTAGGTTTATTTGCTGAAAATTAAATTTACTAGAGGGTTTTCCACCTCATTTCGAATGAGGGAGATTTCTGCGCTATAGACTGAACCCACGGTGATATTTTGGCAGTTTAGCATGATTTTAAGCGTTCTAGGGAGGTTTTATCGCGAGCGGAGTGTTCGATTAGTCTCTTTACTCGTTAACTCACTTGGAGCATTTCATGCAGGCGTTTGCAGTTGTAGGCTAGACAGACAGTTCCCATTCGCCTGCCATTTTTTTGAATCCTCGGAGTCGAAAGCCACGAAAGCCAATGTCTGCTTTGATGATTCCAAAAATGGTTTCTATGGTTTGGGATTGAAGTTTGTAAATTAATTTTCCGTCTTCGCTGCTGAGTTTATCCCGCATCCTGAGATGGGTTTCGTTGCTGAGGTTTTTCTTCACCTTGGAGATTTCTGTGCGGTAATCTAGCTGCACTCGTTGTATGCGTCTTCAAGGTGGACTGTGAGGTAGATTTCGCAGTTGGTTTCTTTTGTTAAGTGTTCAATCGCCTCGTAGGCTGGGAGTAGTTCGTTTGAGTCACTTGAACACTGGCTGATGTGTTTCCTCACGATGAGGTAGCTGCCGCCGGCGTCGACACTGGCTTGAGGATTGATACTTTGGGTATAGGCTGCAGTTTTACTTTTGCGCATAACGCAGGTGTCGGAGCCTATAATTACGAATCTCTCAGCCATGCGCGAACTCTAGCAGATTTTAAAGTTGAGAGGTAGGTAAGTCCGACTGGCTCTTAGCCTCCAAAGGCTACCTCCAGCTACGCAAAACAAAGTTTAAAATAGACACAAGTCACACTATTAAAGACACCTCCAACACAGCCCCATCCCCTCTCTACTTTCCTCTTGGTACAGTCGTTCACAAACTGATACACCCCAGCATCCGTTTGCTACGCTTAGCATTCGTCAACTTTCCCCATGTTTTCCTTCCTACACACCGCTGACATTCACCTCGACAGTCCACTTCGAGGGCTCAATCAACACGCTGAGGCACCTATCGAGCAGATCCGTGGTGCCACCCGTCGGGCTCTCGAAAACCTAGTCAAACTCGCTCTTTATAGAGAAGTAGACTTCGTACTCATCGCTGGCGACCTCTACGATGGCGACTGGCCAGACTACAGCACCGGCCTCTTCTTCAACAAGCAGATGAGCCGATTGAATGAAGCTAACATCCCCGTCTATCTAATCAGCGGCAATCACGATGCCGCCTCTAAAATAACCAAGAGCCTCAAGCCGCCTTCGAACGTGACGACTCTCTCGACGAAGAAGCCTGAAACAGTCATCATCGACGGTCTCCCCGTCGCTATCCACGGTCAAGGATTTGCCACTCAGAGTGTGCCTGAGAACCTAGCCTTGGAATACCCGGTAGCCATTCCCGAGCATTTCAACATCGGCATGCTCCACACTAGTTTAGCTGGCAACCCAGAGCACGACACTTATGCCCCATGCTCCATCAGCGACCTTACGGAAAAAAGCTACGATTACTGGGCGCTCGGTCACATCCACCAACACACGATCGTCCACGAGTCCCCACACATCATCTACAGCGGAAACCCACAAGGACGTCACATCAAGGAGACCGGCGAGCGGGGGTGCTACCTCATCGAGGTCGACGAAAACCTCACCATCAAAAAGGCCACCTTCGAAGTCACTGACGTGGTGCGCTGGCAAGCTCTAGAAATCGACATCAGCGATCTATCCGATTCTGACGAAGTGCGGAAGTCAATCACCCAGTCTATCGAAGTAGCCCTAGCTGAAGCGAACGAACGTCTTCTCGCTCTCCGCATCACCCTCACAGGAGACTCAGCCCTGCACGACCAACTCCACGCAGACCTCACCCAATGGCAGGCCGAATGCGTCAGCATCGCGGCAGAAATAGAGGACGAACGGATCTGGTTCGAGCGTCTACGGATCAAAACAAAGCCCACCTATGACCCACAGGAACTTGCGGAGCGCGACGACCTCACCAAGCTCGTTCTCGAAGCTCTTGACCATTTCACACCAGCACAAGTCCCCGCCCCAGTGGCTCAGCTAAGTGAAAAGCTCAAAGGCATCGAGAGTCAAGACCTCCAAAGCGTACTCGCTACAGAGGATGACGAACAACTCAAAGAAGATGTCACCGCCATCGTCCTCCAAAGCATTTCGAGTAGCGCTCACTAACCTCACACTGGCAGTTTCATCATCCCCAGATCTGAACACTGAAACCTGAAATCTTCCCACATGCGATTCGACACCATTCACATTCCAGCCTTTGGCCCGTTCACCGACTTCTCCCGCGATTTCGTAAAAAACGGCCACGACATCCACCTCGTCTACGGAGCCAATGAAGCGGGCAAGAGCTCACTGCTCCGCGGCATCCATCAGATGTTCTTCGGCATCCCAGTGCAGTCAAAAGACAACTTCGTCCACGACAACACTAAACTGCGCATCGGCGGCACTGTCTCTAACGACACCAACAAATTCAGTTTCCTCCGTAAAAAGGGAAACAAGAACACCCTACTCGATACCCAAGGAAACACCATCGACGAAGCTCATCTAGAAGCCTTCCTCGGCACCGTCAATGGCGAGTTCTTCGACAACATGTTCGGACTCGACACCCAATCACTGCGCGATGGGGCTGGCGCATTACTCTCAGGTGAGGGTGACCTCGGCACCCAGCTCTTCTCAGCCAGCCTCGGCGGCACCCCGATCGAAGCTGCCATCACCAAGTTAGAAACCGAAGCTGACTCTCTCTACAAAGGTTCTGGCTCAAAGAACAAGACCATCCTTCCAGCGCTTAAAGCCTACAAGGAAGGTGAAAAACTAGCGAAATCTAGCGCCACCAAGGTCACCACCTGGAACGCACTTCTCAAAGACATCAAATTAGCGCAAGCAGAGTTCGAAAACATCGACCAAGGCCTCAGCGGAAATCGCTCGCGCGCAGTCAAGCTCAGCAACCTCACCAGCGCCCTGCCTACCTACAGCAAGTTCCTCCAACTCAGCAAGGAACTCTCGGAAAACACAGCCCCGGAAGTCAGCTCGGATTTTATCCCACGCTTCCGCAGCACACTCGCTCAGCAGAAAGATCTCAGCCGCAGTCTGCAGATTCAGCAGCAGATGATTGCCGACCAACAACAAGATCTAGCAAACATCCCTAGAAGCGATGAAGCCCTACAACACAAAGCCGACGTCGAAGCACTCAGCAATGGCTTCGAAACCTACCTGGCGAACCTTGAAGCTGTCGACCACCTGCAGCGTGAAATCGAATCCCTAGAGTCCACCCTCCAGCTCTATTCCGAACAACTCGAACTCGACTCGTCCGACCGAATCTCCCAGCTCAGCACTATTTCAGAAAAGCAACACAGCCAGTTCAAGCAACTCGCCCAAGCTCTCAGCAAGCAAGAACTCCGCAGACAAATCGCCGAGTCCGAACTCGCAGAGATCGAGTCCAACATTGCCCAATACCATGACGACCTGCAATGCTTCTCGAATAGCTCCGACACCACCGCACTAGAAGACCTCATCCAGCAGTGCGAAACTCATGCTGCCGAATTCCCTCACCAAGAGGACAGAGAAGAGCAAGCCCAGGGTCTCAACCGCAGTAAAGAAATTCTCATTTCTCAGCTCAATCTTGATATTACGGAAGACGACATTCCCACACTCGCAGTTCCCAGTGAGGCATCTATCAAGCAAGAATTAGAGCGAGAAAACGATCTGCTAGAAAAACTCCAGTCGCACCAACAAAAAATCGAAGACTACGATGAAGAACTAGCGACCGAGCAAACCCAACTCGATAGCCTCAAGGCGCAGGCTGCCATCTACAGCCAGGCCGACCTCACCAAAGCTCGCGAAAACAGAGACGGCCAACTCAGCCAGATCAGTGCCAACATCACTGCCGACATGAGCCTTCCTGACGACGCTATCACTCAGCTCAGCGCATCGGTCAAGCTAGCAGACACCATCGCCGACGCCCTTCACAGCAATGCTGAAAACATAGCGAAAGCGGAGACCCATCTCGTCAAAATCGAGACACTCACTCTGAAAAAACAAAACTCAGAGCGCTACAAACAAGAAGTCCTCACCGACCTCGAAAAATGGTCCACAGCCTGGCAAGCACGCTGCGCCGCCATCCCTGTGAACCCACAGTCACCTACCGACCTCCTCCAATGGAGATCCCAGTGGCTAGAGCTGTGTTCTTCCATCGAAGACCTCAACGAACTCCAGCGGAAAATTCAAAAACACAGCGACCTCAGCCAAGACCTCATCGCCCAGATGCAGGTCACTCTGCAAAGCAAAGACAGCAACTTCCGCGCCCTGCTCTCAACGCTCAAATCTGAATTCAAAGCAGCCACCCGCGGCCAAGGAAAGCTAGAAGCAGCGCAGACAGCGCTCGCATCCGCCCAACTCAAACGCACAACGGCAATCGAAAAGTTCGACTCCGCCGAGTCAGCCCTCGCTGACTCCCAGTCGTCCTGGTCAACCCTTTGCGCTAGTGATGATTTCCCCGCGAACCTGCATCCAGACCAAGTTCTCGACCTCATCGACAAGCGCAGCCTCGCTCAGCAAAAATCGATCGATTTCAACACCAGCCTCATGGAGATTGAATCGAAGACAGAGGCGATCAAAAGTTACAACTCCAAGGCCAGCGAGCTCACTCAGCTGCTTCTTGAAGAAAGTTCAGAGGATGCCACCCTCAGTGTGCCCCAGCTCAAGCATCACATCGCTCAAGCGCAGCAAGCACACACCAAAGCATCCACCATCCAGGACTCCATCACTGCCGAGGAAAGGAAACTCCCCGAGCTCGAACTCCAGAGCAAGGACCTCGATGCAGAACTTAAAAAACTCCTCGAGCAAGCTCAGGTCGATCACCTCGATGCCATGGAACCCGCCATCCTTGCAATCGAATCCAAGGCAAAACTCAGCGAAGCACTCGCCTCCCAGCGCGACACCCTCCAGTCACTCGCCGACCAAAGCAAACAGCCCGAGCTCGATTCCTTCTTTGCCGAACTCGACGGGCTCGACCGCGACCAACTCCAGCAAGAACTCGAAGCTCTGTCAGCGGCAGCTCGGCCACTACAACACGAACGCGACACCTCACTCAAAGCGCTCGACGAGTTCAAGCAACAGCAAAATGAGCTGCAGCAAGCCAGCGACGCGGCTGCCGCCCACAAACAAGACGCCGCCAATGCTTTAGCCCTCCTCGTCACCGACACCGAGCGCTTCATCCGCCTGCAGTACGCCATCACTTTCCTGCGTGATCAAGTCGAAGCCTTCCGCAAGAAGTCTCAAGGCCCGATGATGGAAAAAACCTCCCACTACTTCAGCGCCCTCACCAGCAATCTCTACAGCGGAGTCGCCGCCCAGTTAGATGACAATGATAAACCCCAGCTCGTCGCCCTCCGCAGAGAGGGAGACAACAATCTAGAAGTCCACACCGCAGGACTATCCGAAGGCACCGCCGACCAACTCTACCTCGCCCTGCGTCTAGCAGCCATCGACCTCCACCTCGACAAGCACACACCCATCCCCCTCATCCTAGACGACCTGCTGATGACCTTCGATGACCAACGCACCCGCGCCCTTCTCCCCGTCCTAGCCGAACTCAGCAAGAAGACCCAAATCCTCATCTTCACCCACCACTCCCACCTCAACCAGCTAGCCCAAGAGACCACCCCCGAACTCCAACTCCACCAGCTAACAGCATAATTCACTTTTTATCATTCTCCAAATGGCGGCACCTTCACTAACAACTGGCTCTCTTCCAACCCACATTCGGCGGATTGCCCTGCCGATGAGCATCGGGTATTTCTTTAACACGATGTATAATGTTGTAGATTCCTTCTACGCAGGACGCATCTCGACGGAAGCCTTGGCTGCGATGGCTCTATCGTTCCCAGTATTCTTTATCATTATTGCTATCAGTGGAGGACTCGCACGTGGAGCATCCGCACTGATAGCTAATGCCATTGGAGCCAACAACAAGGAAGAAGAAGCCACCCTCTCCGGACAAGTTTTCTCGCTGGCGTGCATTTGCGCTGCAGGGGTCAGCATCGTCGGGCTCAATGCAGCAAGCCCGCTCTTTAAGATTCTCGGTGCCAGTGGAAGCTACCTAGATTTAGCAACCGGCTACACCACGCCCCTCTTCATCGGCGCGATCTTCTTTTTGCTCAGTAGCATGAGCAATGCAATCCTTCTCGCCCACGGCGACAGCAGAACATACAGCAGAGTGCTGATCATTGGTTTCTTCCTAAACCTGATCCTCGACCCATGGTTTCTCTATGGTGGCTTTGGTCTTCCCGCTATGGGGATTGAAGGGATAGCGTGGGCAACAGTCTTGATCCAAGCTATTGGTGGCATCTATTTATTCTCAGTGGTGATTAGCCGTGGCCATGTGACCATCCGATGCGCTGAACACTTGCTACCAAATCTAAAAACTTACGCGCAGATCCTGCGCCAAGGGATCCCTACCAGCTTCAACCTCATGTCGATCGCCATGGGATTTTTTGTCACTACCTACTTCCTCAAATTTTATGGCGAGGGAGCAGTCGCAGCCTTCGGTGTGGGCACACGGATAGAACAGATCGCCTTGCTCCCAGCTATCGGCATAAGCTCAGCTATCGTCTCCATCGTCGGCCAGAATAATGGAGCCGGCCAAACCGATCGCGTTCGGGAATGTGTGCGACTTTGTTTTAAGTACGGCCTCTACCTCATTATTACAGCATCCATATTACTCTTCGCCTTCGCCACTCCCTTGGTGCAGATCTTCACTGATGACCCAGCAGTCATAGCGATCGGCACGCGCTACGTTCGTATCGTCACCTTCATCCAGTGGGCCTACGTCGCAGGGTTCGTCTACATCGGCTTCTTTCAGGCCATGAAGCGACCGATGTATGGACTGTTCGAGGCTTTAACCCGCAAGGTCATCCTGCCCGTCATTGTATTCAGCTTAGTCGTGCATGTTTTCGACCTAAGCCTTGAGGGGTTTTGGATGGCCATGTGTGCGATCAATATCGCAATGGCCGTCATCACAATCAGCTACGGCCAGTCAGTGCTGCGTAGACTGAGCTAGTCATCAATCATCAATCATCAATCATCAATCATCAGTCATCAGTCATCAGTCATCAGTCATCAGTCATCAGTCATTGGGCTAATGGGCTCGCTAGATGAAAGCTAAGGTTGTTGATAGTCCACTGCTGCGTCACTGAGGCTACCTTTAGTTACAACCTGAAACTTATCTGAATGGCCTTTGACTGATAGCATTCAACATAAGTTCAACAACAATTAGCCATTGATTCATCAAGCTTGTCTGAACACTGAACACTGCACCCCTCCGCAACCATCATCACTAGCGCCCTAAGTGAGTCTTGAATTATATGAAATCTAGGATAGTTAGTATCCATGAAAATTGTCACACTCGATGAAATCACCCAAGGGCAAGACTGGGTCGGTCTAGGTATTGCTGGGAACCAGGCTGAGCACCTTGCTCAAGCGGGTGAGGCTGATGATTTTAAAGAAGTCGTGGCGCTGGAGAATGCTCCAAAGGGGATGTTTCCATGGTATATCCCAGGTTCTGATAGTTTTCTCGGCGTCCATCCCCTTTCCCACGATCGCCTCAATAACAATAGCGAGGGATTCCTCCAGCCTGAGCCAGAAATCGCACTGGTGGTAAAATTCGAGTACTCAGACCGTGATGAAAAATTGTTAGATGACATCTCAGTACTTGGCTTTAGTGCCTTCAATGACTGCTCTCGCAGAGTCGCAGCTGCAAAAATCAGTCAGAAAAAGAATTGGGGAGCCGCCTCTCAAGGGATGGCTAAAGAAATCCTATCCATCGATGACTTCACCCGCGAAGGAGGCACAAGCGACAACTACCGCCTCACCTGCTACCTCAAGCGCGATGGCGAGCTTCTTCAATACGGTAAAGACACCGCCGTCACCGACTACTGTTATTCCAATCAGACTCTGGTTGATTGGATGGTAAACCAGATCAACACCCAGCAAGACAACGGCCCTCTCGAGCCTATTGGGCAGATGTTAGTGACCTCTAAACCCGCCTACGGCATCATCGCCATCGGAGCCACCTGCTATTCCGAATTTGGCAACAGCGAGATGCGATTCCTCAAAGAAGACGACGAGATCCTCGTCATAGCCTACGACGGAGACCAGCACACCACCTCAGCCCTAGAGAAATCATTGATTGGAAGCCCCTTACCAGAGAGCAATGCCTCACGACTCATCCTTCAGCAACAAGTCACTACCATTTCCCCCCCCCCCAACACTTCGCCGCAGGAGGCCTAGGGTGAATATCAAAATAGTGTTTGCGGACTCAGATATCGCGCTAATCTTGTGAATAGATGATTCATTCCCCTCTAGTGAAAATATGAGGCATGTGAAGCAACTACAGCTCAACAATATATCTGATAGACTTCCCTCCGCAGATTGCACAAACAGGATCACTCCTACGAGTTAGCACCACCAACTATAATAACCAATCCCCTAACACACATAACTGCAGTAAACTCTCCCCCCCTCTACAAAGCACTCAGCATGTCACCCTCACTCATACCAGCCTACCACGGATCTCTCATCGCAGATGCTTTAGCTATGCCTGTTCACTGGTATTATAATCGTCAGGCATTAGATCGAGATTACCCCGATCTTACTGTATTTACTAGTCCTCTGAAACTGCACCCTGATAGCATACTGTGGAGGTCCCAGTACTCATCCCTCAACGAAAAAGGAAATATCTTACACGACCAAGCATGCTTCTGGGGACAACCTGACATCCATTACCATCAAAACCTGTTAGCTGGAGAAAATACAGCTAACTACAAGCTGGCTAGACTTCTTTACGCACAAGTAAAAGAGGCTGGCGGCTACTCAGAAAATGCATGGCTCGAGCTCTATATAGAAAAGATGCTCACTCCTGGATGGCATCGCGATACCTACCTTGAAGAATACCATCGCGGATTTTTCACCCGATACTCCCAAGGCAAAGACCCTCGAAAGTGCGGTATCAAGGACGAACATATTGGTGGTCTTGCCACCGTCCCTGCACTCGTCGCAGCCTTACAGGGACGAGATCGAGATGAAATTAGACTGACAGTTAAGAGCCACGTCACACTCACGCATCGCCACAGCAATGTCCTGCGCGCTGCTGACTGCCTAACGAGATTACTCATTGACCTCTCAGAAGAAATCCCACTGCGCCAAGCCATCATGCAATCTGCTGGTGATTGGATTTCTACAAAAAAATCGACGGTATGGGCTAGGCAAGAAGACCGGGATATAGTCGGGGGAAAGCTCAGCTCAGCCTGCTACATTGACCAAGCCTTCCCAGCCGCTCTTTATCTTGCTTGGAAATACCACAATGACTTTGAGGCTGCAATCATAGCCAATGCAAAAGTCGGCGGTGACAACTGCCACCGCGCAGCAGTCGTCGGCGCCCTCGTTGCGATCTCTCAACCTGAAAAAGTTGCGAACTGGACCGCTAATCTACATGACATTTGATCCGCGAGAACCCTCGAGATATATCAGTCTACTGGCCGCATGCTCTGAGCTGGCAGCCTACCGCCACAGACTGAAACAAGTTGAAACTATAAGTATCGGCAATGTGTTGATTGTATTATCGGATATTATCCGATACGTTCTGACCTATGGATATTTTGAGACATGTTTTTCAAGTGATCATTGCCGTCGGACTACTGAATGTTTGGCTGCTTCGTTTAGGTAAAAAGACGCCCTACCGAGGTGGAGGAGCACAATCGATGCGTGAGGAGTTTGAAGTATATGGCTTACCCGCCTTCATGATGTATCTGATAGGTGCTCTCAAGGTGATCATCGCTCTATCGATGATTGCAGGCATTTGGTTACAGCCTCTCGTTGGACCATCAGCTGCGCTTCTTATTCTGCTGATGCTTGGAGCCTTCAGTATGCACATCAAGGTGAAAGACCCATTAGCAAAAGCGACTCCCTCTCTACTTATGCTCGCCATGGCCATTGCCGTAATTTTATTAGCCTAGCTAATAGATAGCTATCGCGAGGTATGCGTTGAGTACCATGTAGACGAACGCTGGCAGAGTTTGCTTCGTAGTGTCCTTGATCTTGACCCTCACACCGACCCCACAGAGCATCAAGATTGCTAGGCCGATGGATGCTATCTGACCTACCCAAGGTATCTGAATACCAATCACTAGCCCAAGCGCACCTAGTATCTGTAAAAAGCCTATCAAATTTTTGAATTTAGGCAGCCCGTAGCGATCATATTCTTGGCGCATCACACGTGAGAAGAAGCACCCAAATCCAAATAGGGTAAAGGAAACTGCAGAGATCCAGATGAGTACGGTGTCGATATTGTATCTTCGCACCGCATAGCTACAATAACAACCTGTAATAATAGGATATACTCAAGGCCCCTTCTAGCCGTAATACTGGCGCCAAGCAGATGATTACTGTTCAGCCATGGCCGCACGTTGAAACTATCATATAGGTGCATTCTATCACCGATAGAATGAAATAGTGCGCCGCAATTATACAAGGTGAGGTTTTAAGCAAGTGACGTGGGCTAAGTGGAAATGTCGTGCCCGATTCATATTAGATGACGATCGACAGCATTCTAGGCTGGCGAATTCTCAAAGTTTGCCTCAGTTTTTCGGCATCATCTTAGCGGTCGTTCCCATCTAATTTCCATGCGTCATCTTTCCAAATCAAAGCTCGTATCATTCAGACAATGCCCGAAGAGGCTTTGGTTAGACATCCACAAGCCCGAACTCCGGGACAACTCGGCATACCAGCACGTCTTTGGTATCGGCAACCGGGTGGGGGAAATTGCTATGAAGATCTACGACACGACGGGAGATGCTTACGAGATCAGTATCAGTGAGCTCGGATTCAATGAGGTATTTCAGAAAAGTGCCGAGCTGCTAG
This sequence comes from Rubritalea profundi, assembly GCF_002954445.1. Taxonomy (GTDB): domain Bacteria; phylum Verrucomicrobiota; class Verrucomicrobiia; order Verrucomicrobiales; family Akkermansiaceae; genus Rubritalea; species Rubritalea profundi. Next base: position 3,534,932 of record NZ_MQWA01000001.1, on the reverse strand, counting down.
ACGCTGGTGATAGACCTATATTTGAAGCGGGAGTCAAAGTTGCTGGAGGACTGGCCTTTGCCGACGTGATGATCCCCAGTCGCACTAGCGGCGAATTGTGCTGGAAGATGGTAGAAGTGAAATCAGCCACTAAAACCAAAGACTACCACCGCGACGACGCAGCCCTGCTGCATTACCTGTTCGAGCAAGCTGGAGCGAAGTTACACTCAGTCTCGGTTGCACACATCGATAATAGCTTTGTCTACGCAGGCGACGGAAATTACCAGGGCTTATTGCTGGAGAACGACATCACCGAGGAGGTAAGGTCGCGGGTGGCTGAAATGAATCAATGGATCGCTGATGCTCAAGCCACAATAAAGCTAACAGATGAACCTGAGATAGGCTGTGGAACTCAGTGCCATAGTCCATTTACCTGCCCATTCCTAGCACATTGCTCGCGTGAGGATGGTAAAGCTGAGCACCCTCTCAGCCTGTTGCCAAATTTTCATGGAAAGAAAGCTAATCTCCTAGCAGAACAAGGTGTCGTCGAGCTCGCGGATGTGCCGAAGGACTTCCTCTCGGAGATCCAACAAAGGGTCCAACAGTGCACGCTTTCAGGTGAAACTTATTTCGATAGTGAAGCCACTGTTGAAGAACTTTCACAGTACGGATTCCCAGCTTATTTCCTAGATTTCGAGACCTCCAACAGCGCCGTACCGATGTGGAAAGGCACACGTCCTTACCAACAACTCCCCTTCCAATTCAGTGTCCACGTGCTAGATGAAGACGGGACGTTCACTCAGGAGAGCTTCCTTGATCTCAGTGGCAATGATCCCCGCCTAGGCTTCACCGAGTCACTGCTACAAAACTGTGGCAACTCCGGTCCCATCTTTGTCTACAATATCGCGTTTGAGCGAAAGATTATCAACCAACAAGCAGCGCACTTCCCTCAGCATGCTAAGCAACTCGGCGCTATCGCCGATCGCTTGGTCGACCTACTACCTATTGCCCGTGCTCACTACTACCACCCAAGCCAGTGCGGCAAGTGGGGCATCAAATCTGTCCTGCCAGCCATCAGCCCGGACCTCGACTACTCTGAGCTAGATGGAGTAAAAGACGGCAACATGGCCATGGTCGCCTTCCAAGAAGCCATCCACCCAGACACCAGCGAAGAACGTAAAACCGAAATCTACAACCAGCTCGACAAGTACTGTCAGCTAGACACCCTGGCGATGGTTCGCATCTGGGAGGTCTTTACTGGTAAACAAACCAGATCCATTGTGAGTTAGAGTGCCCAACAGCGGGCTATAAACAAGTCGATGAACTGCTGGAGTTATTAGATACTTGAGCATCACGATGAACAAAGCTCCACCAGATTTTGGTGTTAGAATAAGCGCTTATCGATAGGGCTGCTGCACATTCTATTTACTCCTTCTGATGAGCCATCAGGGTCCGTGACACATGCTTATTTCTGACTATTCCCCAGAGAGTTGGATGCTCGGAGAAGCGGTCCCAAGCAATGGCTTGGCCTTTTATCGCCAGACCTTTTTCTTCACGTAGGAAGCGCAATTCGCCTTCTACCATCTGCAGAACGTAGACGCTCGCGTGATCATGACCTGTGATGTAAAGCTTCCCATCAGCCTCCCATGAACCACCAGAGCAACTCATCCGGCCCCAATGCTCCACCACGCTATGTGGGAAAAAATAGTGCGCCTTCTGAGTGAACTCCCCATCAACATATTGGTATTGTAGTAGTTGCGTTTGGCGATTTTTTATTTTCCCATAGACGCCATAACACATCCACCAATCCCCATTGGAATCCTTATCGACCCAGGTCAACGAGCCATGATCTCTCGGCATTTTGATCGATTTTTCATGCGCCATCTCCCCCCCTGCCAAATCCCAGATTTCGACCGAGCAATTGTTCGCATCCACGCCGTAGCGCGAATGCGCACAATAGAGTTTGTCACCAACCACGGTCCCACTATTCAAATGTTTAAAATGGGAAAACTCTTCCTGAGAAGTATCTGCCTTCCATTTCCGCAGAACTCGTCCAGAGGATTTGTCACACATCTGCACAGATGTGTTGCTAATCGCATAGAAGTGATCCTTGCCAACTGCGACCCCCTGGCTCGCTATAATTGGAAATATTTTTACTTCTCTATTGCCACCACCTTTGGCGGGCCCAGCCCCTGCCCGAATACTTGTAAATAAAATGAGAATACACCACATGGCGTATTTCCATTCAAAGCCCACATCCCGATACCTCATCATTTTATTGAGACAATTGCAGTTCATCCTATACACATAGAGCTTCCACTCCCGAATAGACGATCCTTCTGCATTGATAGGTTTGGTGGTCATCGGCAGACACCACAATTATTAGACCACTCTTTCAAGCAATAAATTTCATAAGTGATTGAGTGTCAAAATCTACAAATCCAGAAAATACCCCGGAGCAGAGTCGAACTGCTATCTAAGCTTTAGGAAAGCCTTGTTCTATCCATTGAACTACCAGGGCGTTGGGTGCTGGGATTGCGGTGCAAAGCTAGACATGAATGTTAGTGGTGACAAGCCTTCAATCCACTTGCAATCCGTATAATCCTAGCTATGACATCGACCCCGATCTAGGTGTTTCACGATGAAATGCGCTATCTCATTCACCCTAAAAGGATAACAAACCGATGCCCAACGTATTTATCAAAACTTACGGATGACAAATGAACGAACGTGATTCTGAGCAGGTTGCTCGGATGTTTACGGAAGGTGGATACACGGTCACCAAAGATGAATTCGATGCAGATGCTATCCTTGTCAACACTTGCTCGGTTCGCGATCAAGCTGAGCAAAAGGCACTGGGGAAAATGGGCCACATGGGCGCGCACCGTCAGCGTAAACCACACGTGGTCTATGGCTTCATGGGCTGCATGGCTCAGTCGCGCGGCTCCGAGTTGTTCCAAAACATCCCCCACCTCGATGTGGTAGTTGGAACCCAGAAGTACCACAAGGTCTTTGAATATGTGAATAGTATCCTGCAAGACAGACTTGAGCGCCGAATGGATGATCTCAAGCTGACTTACAAGGGCGACAATATTTGCGACATCGAGGAGGAAAAGGACTCTCAGAACACGATCAAGGATCACGTCAATACGACGACTGACCCGACAGCTTTCGTCTCAATCATGCAGGGCTGCAACATGAAGTGTTCCTACTGCATCGTGCCCGACACCCGTGGCCGCGAGCGTGGCCGGCCGATCGCTGACATTGTGAGAGAATGTGAGACCCTCGCCGAACGTGGTGTGAAAGAAGTCACTTTGCTTGGCCAGATCGTCAACCTCTACGGTCGTACAGAATTTCCAAAGGTCGATGGTAAGTCACCATTCGTCCAGCTGCTCGAAGCAGTGCATGCGATCGATGGGATCAAGCGCATCCGCTTCACCTCGCCCCACCCGATCGGTTTCCGCGATGACTTAATATCAGCGTATGGCTACCTGCCTAAGCTGTGTTCCCACATTCACTTCCCAATGCAAAGTGGCAGCGACCGAGTACTGAAACAAATGCGCCGGCCGTACAAGAACGCGAAGTTTATCGATATCATTGAGAAAATCAAAGCGGTGCGTCCAGAGATGTCAGTCACCACCGACGTCATCGTTGGCTTCCCGAGTGAGACTGACGAGGAATTCCAGCAAACTTTCGACACCATGGAGCAGCTCCAGTTCGACAATGCTTTTGTCTATCGCTACTCAGAACGCCGCAACACACCTGCTGCGGAAAGGCTGGATCAAATCCCTGAGCTAATCAAAGAGAAGCGAAACCAAGTCCTTCTCGCCTTGGTCGACGAAGTCGCCCAGCGCACGAACCACGCACTAGTAGGAACCGTTCAAGAAGTGCTCTGTACTGGGCCATCTAAGAATAACCCAGACACACTCAACTCACGCACGGGGCAGAACAAAATTGTCATCATCGAGGGCAACTCAGACCGTCTAGTGGGCAAGATCTTCAAAACGAAGATTCACGCCTGCACCGGCTTCACTCTCTACGGCACGCCTATAGTCGATTCGATCGAAGACTAGACCAATAGAAATACCAAATTCCCACAAGGTCCAATCCAGCAATGGTTTGGGCCTTATCGTGTCCTACTCTAAACAGAATTTTGAGAACTCCTGATTATTCTGTATGAGTAGACGATTGGTTGACTCTGAATGAAACTGCTAGATATCCCCCTGCTTCATCACACCCACGTAAGGAAGATTCCTATATCGTCCTTGGTAGTCGAGACCGTAGCCGATGACGAATTCATCGTCGATATCGAAGGCTTTAAAGTCGGCCTCGCAGTCACCGGCGCGTTGTTTCCGTTTATTCAAAAGCACACAGTTACGCACTTCGGCGGCTCCCAGTGCCAGCAAAGCATCTGTCACAGCACGCATCGTCAGTCCAGTGTCGAGAATGTCGTCCATAATGAGAACTTTCTTGTCCGCGACCTCTGGCATTTTCTTATCGAGGAACTCTACTTTCCCACTCGTTTTAATATCACCATGGTAACTAGAAATATTGAGACACTCTACCGTCATGGTCACAGGCAGTCTTCTACACATATCTGCCGCAAAAACTAAGGCTCCTTTGAGTAAAATGACGACTACTAGACCATCGCAGGCAAATTCAGCCATCACCTTCTTCGCTACAAAATCGAGCCTCTCTCGAATCTCCTCCTCATTAATTAGTATGCGTTCCACGTCTCTATGCATTAACTCTTTATAGCCAATAATCACTTTTGAGCAATCAACATCGGCATTTCTTGTTTTTATTAAGACTTAGAATTATTCTAAATAAGGCTTGATCGCGCTAAATCCCCGAGCTAAGCTTTTTCATAAGTTATGAGCACATCAACAGACACACTCAATATCCCAGGCTTGCGCATGACAAAACAGCGCAAGGAGGTGTATCGCGTGCTCACTGAAACTCGTGATCACCCTACTGCCGCTGATGTTTACGATCGGGTGAAACTCAGCACACCAGGCATCTCACTTGCCACAGTCTATAATTGCCTCGAGACACTGGTAGAGCACAAGGCAGTGAAGCAAGTAAACTTCGAGCGCGAATCTTCTCGCTATTGTCCAAATCTCAATGAACACGGGCACTTCCACGATGAAATAACGGGTACGATTCACGATATCAAATTCAAAGATGGCATCAAGCTTAGCGATTTTCTCGATATCCCAGAAGACACTCATATCACCAACCTTGATATCACACTCCGCGGTATTTTACCTAAGAACTAAAGAGCTTTCCCCCACCAAACAATTTTTGCGGTTTCGATCGCAACCAAAACCTAAATAAATCAACAAAACACTACACAACAAAAGTCATGTCAATAATCATCAAAGATCTCCACGCTAAAATCGGTGACACCGAGATACTCAAAGGACTCAACCTCGAAATCCCGACGGGTGAAGTACACGCTATCATGGGACCAAATGGCTCAGGTAAATCCACTCTTTCTAAAGTCATTGCTGGACACGACGACTATGAAGTGACTGCTGGCTCTATCACAATGGACGGAGTTGACGTGCTCGGACTCGACGTAGATGAGCGCTCACGTGCCGGTATCTTCCTCGCATTCCAGTACCCGATGGAAATCCCAGGTGTTTCTAATGCTAACTTCATCCGTGCAGCACTTTCAGCCCGCCTTCCTGATGGTGACGAGCTCGACGCTGTAGCCTATTATAAGAATCTCTACTCCAAGATGGAAGTACTAGACATGGACCGTAAGTTCACTGCACGTGCAGTAAATGAAGGTTTCTCGGGTGGTGAAAAAAAGCGTAATGAAATTCTCCAGATGATGATGCTCGACCCGCGTTACTGTATCCTAGACGAGACTGACTCAGCCTCGACATCGATGCTCTCAAGGTTGTTTCTGATGGAGTAAACATGCTTCGCGACGCAAACCGCGGCTTCCTCGTGATCACCCACTACCAGCGCCTCCTCAACTACATCAAACCAGACTACGTGCACGTTCTTGCTGACGGAAGAATCGTCAAGAGTGGCGGCCCAGAGCTCGCTCTCGAGCTTGAGGAAAAAGGTTACGACCACCTCACTAACAAGCCTGTAGCAGTCTAAACGTAAAAGAGGCTTCCAGCCTCTTTGCAAATACAGGCAAACTCAATACTTACTTTTATACTCAACCTAAAAACACCTAACTCAAAAGAGCCTAAAAGGCTCTTCTACGATTATGGAAATTTCAGACACAACAATTGCTCCTGAGATCGATCAGGACACTCAGGCCGCGATCGACGTCGACCGCGCTACGGGCGACTTCCGTTTCCCAGAGAACCACAAATTTGATGCTGGTTACGGTCTCAATGCAGACACCGTACGCTATATTTCGAACGTCAAAAAAGAAAAGGACTGGATCCTCGAGTTCCGCCTCAAAGCACTCGACGTTTTCGAATCCAAGCCGATGCCTACTAACTGGGCAACGGACGACCTCAACAACATCGACTTCGACGCGATCCGCTACTACCTCTCAGATGGTCAGCAGCCAAAACGTAGCTGGGACGATGTTCCAGACGACATCAAGGAAACTTTCGAGCGTCTCGGTATTCCTCAACAAGAACGGGCATTCCTCGCAGGTGTGGAAGCTCAGTTCGACTCAGAAGCAGCTTACTCGAACGTCAAAGAAGCTCTCAGTAAAGAAGGTGTGATCTTTGTCAACTCTACTGAAGGCCTCCGCGAGCACGAAGAAATCTTCCGCCCGTATTTCGGTAAAGTTATCCCAACTGGAGACAACAAATTCTCTGCTCTCAACTCCGCAGTGTTTTCCGGGGGCTCATTTATCTACATCCCTAAGGGCGTGAAGCTCAAGCAACCACTTCAAGCCTATTTCCGTATCAACTCTGAAAACTTCGGTCAGTTTGAGCGCACGCTCATCATCGCTGACGAAGGATCTGAGGTCATGTATATGGAAGGCTGTACTGCTCCTAAATTTGAAACAGCGACTCTCCACTCAGCAGTGGTTGAGTTAGTAGCTCTCAAAGGCGCTAAGATCCAGTACATTACAGTTCAAAACTGGTCATCCAATGTATTCAACCTCGTGACAAAGCGCGGTATCGCTCACGAAGATGCCGAGATCCGCTGGATCGACTGCAACATCGGTTCACGCCTCACCATGAAATACCCTGGTGTTGTGATGAAAGGCGAAGGTGCCCGTGGTGAAGTAATCTCCATAGCTCTCGCCAACGACGGACAACTCCAAGACACTGGTGCCAAAATGATCCACGCTGCAGACAACACCACGTCCAATGTGGTATCTAAGTCCATTTCCGTAGGTAAAGGCAACTCAACTTACCGCGGCCAGGTTCACATTCCTAAACACCTCAAAGGCTGTAAGAACAACACCGAGTGTGACGCATTGCTTATCAATAGCACCTCGCGCACTGACACCTACCCGGCAATCACAGTTCGCGGTAACCAGCACGTAACGCAGCACGAAGCATCCGTCTCTCAGGTTTCTGAAGACATGCTCTTCTACATGCAGCAACGCGGACTCAATGAAGGCCAAGCAATGTCGCTCGCAGTCAACGGATTCATCAACGAGCTCGTCCGCGAGTTTCCTATGGAATACTCGGTCGAACTCAAGCGTCTCATCGACCTCGAAATGGAAGGTTCAGTCGGATAAATCCGACAATTAAGAATTAACAATTAAGAATTAAGAATTGTGCTCAGGCTGGTGCCAAACTCTTTGCAGCGTAGCTGCCAGTCCACTTCACTCTTCACACTTCACACTTAATACTCACTTAATGACAACTTTAGAATTACCAAGCATCACTGCTGAACAGCCCAGCACACTTGCTGATGCTCCACAATGGTTCACTGACGCGCAAAACGCGGCTTGGCAGACCTACCTCGACTCACCAGCCCCTTCCCGCAAGATGGAGACTTGGCGTTTCGGTGAACTCAAGCAGCTCGATTTCGATAGCTTCACACCGGCGGCATTCGCTGACTCTCAAGACATCGATGTTGCCATCTCAGGTCTCGACGAAACATCTGCTCAGTTCATCTTCACTAACGACTCGCTCGCACATGCTGAAGCGGATCTTCCAGATGGTGTTATTTGTCTCCCACTCGAAGACGCACTTCAGCAGCACCCAGAGCTGGTTGAGAAACACTTCATGAAGGGTGACTCCAAGCTCGGCTCAGCCAAGTTTGCAGCACTGCATAAAGCGCACCTCTCCAACGGACTCTTCGTTTACGTTCCTAAGGGCGTGGAGGTAGTAAAGCCAATCGAGGTGTATCACATTCTCGCAGGTGACAAGCTAGCGATCTTCCCGCACACCCTCATCGTTACAGAAGCGAATGCAAAGGTCACTGTGGTCGATTACTTCAAGAGCGCCGGAGATGGTGCTGGTCTCTGCATCGCAATGAACGACCTCATCGCAGGGCCGGGCTCACAGCTCAACTACTCCGCGATTCAAGACTTCAACCTCAGCTCGAAGATCATCCAGATCAATAACACGACAGCTGAGCGCGACTCCAACGCAAAGGCATTCACGCTCAACATCGGTTGTGCATGGGCACGTAACGAGTCACTCTCATTGCTTAGCGGCAAAGGGGCTAACTCCGACATGCTTTCGCTCAACATCCCATCTGGTGAGCAGAAGTTTGACCAACGCACATTCCAGCACCACGCTGCACCGCACACATTCAGTGACTTGCTCTACAAAAACACACTCTACGATAAATCAAAGACTGTGTTCTCTGGCCTGATCACTGTGGACCCTGGAGCGCATTTTACTGACGCCTACCAGACTTGCCGTAACTTGCTGATGGACGACACCACTGAAATCAACTCCATGCCTGGTCTTCAGATCAGCGCTGACCAAGTGAAATGCTCGCACGGCTCCACAGCTTCTGCGATCAGCGACGAGGAAATTTTCTACCTTCAGGCGCGTGGTATCCACCCGAAGAAAGCGCGCCAGCTCATCGCTCGCGGCTTCTGCGTGGAAGTCATCGAACGCATCGGCAACGAAGCACTCGAAGCACTCGTTCTCAGCTACGTCGATGCCAAGTTCGCCACCATCGCGTAATTAGCTAAACGCACACTTTACGAAGGCGACCTCAATGTGAGGTCGCCTTTTTTCGTTTATAGTCTTGATCAGAATGAAGGCTATCGTTCACTTTATCTCAAGCTGAACAGCACATTTCCCATGGAGAAAGAAAACCACACTTTTGAATTCTACGACACCGACCCACTCATCAGAGCTCAAGATCTACTGCAGGAATGGAAGCCAAAATTCAGCCTATTGAAACAACGCACTATTGCACGCAGAGCTATTGATATTTCATTGAATTGCCTACCAGCCTGGTTGATTCTTACTCAAACTTACAGTAGATTTCCACAATCTAGGGAAAAAGCACTCAACGCTATCAGTATCGGAAAAGCGATTCTCCCCTGCCCGTTTGAGCTCGAGGTCGAAACTGGAGAAGGTGATGAAAAAGTAGTCATCACCCGTGAGCTAGATGTGCAAGAGCATAGCTTCCTCGCGATCATTCAGCATATGGCCAAGCTCTACTTCAAAACGAAAGACTACGACTCGGCTATTGAAATTTTACATCTAGGCCTCAGTTACACGGAGGAAGATCCACTCCACTTGCGCGCGGATCTCTGCGCCACTTTGCTTTTTGACCAACAGTTCGATGAGGCCGAAAAACTAGCCAGTAATGAGAATTTTGAAAAATCGCTCGCCAGTAGAGTAGCTCAAGCTTACCTCCATTTCAAAACGGAACTTCCTGACTGGACGCCAGATCAAATGGACGAGATCGACGACCAACTCTGCGGTCGCACACTCTGGCAATGGATGCACGAGCAATCCAACGGCATGAAGCGCCACATTCGCGCTATCAATCATGCCAACCTTTCTTTGCACCTTCATGCTCAACCCGCAATGCGGCAAAATTAAGCTACCACTCAAACTCACAACGCGCCACGCCTCAGAAGCTCTCGCAGTCGCTCAGACTCACCATGAACTATGGGCCGACGAAGAATTACCACTCAAGCTGCTAGAGGAATTCCCTTGGGACAACCCGACGAAGAAAGAGATTATCAAAGAGGACAAACCACTTCTCCTAGCAACCATCAAACAGCTAGAGAAACACCGTGACTCACTGCGTCACCAAGCTGAGAAAGATCACCTTGACGACCATCATTACTATTAGCCCTTCAGCTCAGAGAGTTTTATACAGAATTATCAAAAAAAATCAGAATTCACAAAATTTGCATCTGATACAGGAACCATGGATTTTGTAAATTTTGAGACATTCTGCAATTCTGTATAATTTCACAGGGTTTGTTGTCGTGTCCTTGTGAAGCATTTGAATAAATAGCTCCAGCTTCACGTCGAATGGGCATGAGGCAAAAAAATGTATTCTATACGTCGGTAGTTCTAGCTCTCAGCCTGGGCTCATCCGCTGGAGTTTATCTTTCACACCATCAACTCAACTCGGGGTGGAAAGACCTACGTTCCTCAAAATTTGAGACACTTGAGCTCAAAGAGGACGTTGAAGCTCGATCACACAAGATTGCTTCTCGAGAAAATGCTGCTGCGGATTTACAAAAAATTGCACAGCAGCTAAGCACCAATCACTACAGGCAATTTCTGAGTCTCAAGCAGAAAAAGAACACGCCACCAAACTACATCATAAGCTAGAAAATCAGATCAACGAATCAGCACAGGCACAAAAACAAGCTGAGCTAGCCCGCTCCCGTGCCGACGATGCTTCTCGTTCAGCCAAACGAGAAGCCGACAAAAGCAGCAAACTGCAATCGCACTATGTCGATGCTCAAGTGCTGGCTACTGCTGCAGAAAAAGAATCTCTAGCAGCCAAATCACAATATCAAACCTCCCACTCGAGGTCCTTGAGGGAGTTTGATAAAATGAAAAATGAGAGCGTGAATCTCGCTAAACTTCAGCAAGACGTTCAATATCAAATGGACGATGCAGAAGCACTAAGCGCTCAGGCAAACCAAGTGATCGGAGAACACAATGCTCTAGAGAGAGAAATAAGCTCATTAGAAAATGATATTTGCCAACTCAAGAGTGAACTTTCCACGAGGAATACTAACATCCACCACCACCGCCAACGGCTCCACAATTTAGAATCTGAGAAGAATCGTTTGCACTGCCAACTCGATGCCGAACACTCAAAAAATAACTCCCTCGAAAGTGAAGTCCGCAGCCTGCAGTCAAAGCTCAACAGCAGAGCCACAAGCTCCAATAGCCACTCACCAAGAATGCCAAAAGCTCATGTGACTCACCAAAAGAAACGAGTGGCTTGTACAACTCAAACAAACAGATTGAACATAAGTAAAGCCAAACTGGATAGTTTCCGCTCAAAAAATATTACTCTCAGGCACTAAGATCGCTCAGATATTTGAGCCTTTTACCTACGATCTCCGCTCCTACCTTCAGACTGTCAAATGCCTAAAAGTCGAATTCCAGTGAGAGCGCATGGTAGCGATATTAAATGATCAAAATCACAAGACTTAGATCTCTAGTCCTTAGACCTTCCAACCGTAGACTCATCCAACATCTGTAGGGATCGAGTGGCCAGTATTAGTGACACATACTCCAATTGTCGGCACCGATCAAAACATGATACATCGCAGTACAAATCTCACTTTTTCTTTGTTTTTTTAGAGTCCTCTTTAGACGTGAATGGAATCAGATTTTTAGTATAAGTGACAAGATCATGGATCATTTCACCGGTACGAGAGCGCGGCGGCGCTCCCTCGTCAACATTGATACGCACACGCACAGTTTTGATTTTTGGTTCTTCATCCATAATTACTATCTATAATTTATAACTTGTTTTTCATTACTTTCCAATCACCGAATGTCACAGCCCCTAAGATATCTGGAGTAATTTCTCTTATAGAGGTGAAACTCGGTGAGCCCTACGCCCCCTATTCCTTGCCGTACAACACCAATTAATGTCCGGGTTCATTGGTGCGATTTTAGTCGTTACCGAGGCTGATGGATCTTCGGTGGAACGCTTTTATTATAATGCCGTCTGCTGGGCCAAAGAACCAAGCGAACAGGAAGAGAATGGAGCCAGCCACCACCATTGCAGCAGCAAATGAACAATCCATCCAAACGTAGAGGTAGAGCCCCATCACTGAGGAAATGAGCGCGTGAACTCCAGAGAGCAATAGCATTACCTTTAGCCGATGCGAGCATAGATACGCGCTCGCTGCCGGGATAATTAGCAGTGCTATCACTAGGATGGCCCCCACCGCCTGAAAAGAAGTCACCACCACCATCGAAAGCACCGCCATCAATGCGTAATGCACAATACGTGGACGGTAGCCAATAGACGCAGCCATACCAGGATCGAAGGAGCTCAAAAGAAGAATTCGGTAACAAACAATAACAGTCAGCATGGTCAGTATGGCAACAATTGCCGAGGTAACGAGCGGCTTGGGAACATCGTAGCCCAACATAGTAACGCTATCGTGGTCGAGGATACTGACTAGCTTGCCGTAGACTACACAGTCGGCATCGATGTGCACCTTACTGGCGTATACACTGACAAGAATGACTCCTATTGCGAAAAGGCTGGTGAAGGCGATACCGATGGCAGCGTCTTGCTTCACCCTCGTTTTACTATGGATCATCTCGATCATGAAAGTAACGAGGAGTCCCGCGCCCGAAGCCCCAACGAGCAACCAGGGTGAGGATAGATCCTCGGTGAACAAAAATGCCACAACAATCCCAGGGAGTACACTATGGCTAATGGCATCCCCCACCAAAGACATGCGACGCAGCACTAAAAACGCCCCTAATTGTGAACACGGTAGAGCCACAAAAAACGCCATCATAACTAGGTAAAAGACATCTTCCGCCCCTAAAATAAACGGTCTCTCAATCCACTCAACCATATTAATAACCTGTTGCTCCTTTCTGAGATCCACCATCGCTTTGCTGAGCCATAGTCTGGCTGACAGAAGGAATCGGTTTTCCATGTGGATCTAGCACGGGGAAATCCAAATCACGCTCTAACTGGCGCACAGTGCTGGCACCGATCACGTGCTCGATCTTCTCAGCATCGTCGTGGACGTGATCCGCATCGTAGTCAGCTTGGTTGGTGAGGTAAAGTTCCCACAGTCGGTGATTTCGGACAATTTCAACCGCACGCCTCCAACCAGATGGTGTGAGGTAAATCCCCGATTTTGCATCGTCAAAGGAAGCTTCCTTTGATTTCCTCAACCTCTGCACATCCAATTTTACTTCTTCGATCGAGCGCTTGCGGACTTCAGCCAGATCACGCAGCCCCACGCCATCATGGGCGAAACCTTCATTCTCTAGCATTTTATAAATAGCTTTGAGTGTATTCTCGCGGTTAATTCGCTGCTTTCTTCTGAACACCTTCAAGGACTTTGAAATTACTCCATGCTGAGGAGCCATTAGATAGACAAGGCCAAATAATATGGCCGCTGTCAGGGCAATCAAAGGGCCTGTCGGAACATCGGCAGAATCTATAGTCAAGGAAACGTAGCAACCTAACAGACCAGAGGCTACAGCAAAGCCCACTGCATAAAGCATCATCCGGTACAGCCGATCAGTCAGCAAATAGGCCGTAGCAGCAGGTGTAATCAACAATGCCGACACCAAGATCACTCCTACAGCCTGCATCGAAACCACCACTGAAAATGTAAGTAATGTGTAAAATATAAAGTTCAGCCATTTCACTGGGTAGCCCAAACCTACTGCAAATCCACTATCAAAGCTGACAACCAACAATGGACGAATCAGCAACCAAACAACTACTACTAACACAAATGTAGTCCAGAACATTGCCGCCAAGTCAGCGTCGCTGATCATCGCAGCATTGCCGTAGATGTAAGTGCTAATTCCCGCTCTGTTATCGATATAATCCTTCAGTCCAGACTGCATTGCTAGACCGACTCCAAAAAAGCTCGCCAGTACAATACCCAGTGCGGCATCTGACTTCAGCCGAGTGGTAGACTCGATCGCGCGTACCATCCCCGCCCCCAGTAAGCCAATGCTCACCGCGCAGCTAAAAATAACCCACGGGTTTTTGTCTATGCCGAGCATATGACACATCACAAAACCTAACACCACACCTGGCAGCACAGCATGGGACAAGGCATCCCCCACTAGCGCAATCCGCCTGACGACAACAAATGCCCCCAAGAGTCCTGATGCCACACCTAAGATAATGGTAGCGAGAAACGCCTTCTGGTTGATGGTAAAGGAGGCTAAGGTGGTGAAATCATAATCCATCACTATGGCTGTACATCCTTCCCTTGTTTAGCGGCCTTCTCAGCTATTTCACTGAGCACAGTGAGTCGACCACCATAGGTTTTGTGTAAAAGTTCTTGGGTGAAAATATCTTTGGTTTCACCAAAGGCGACTAAACGCATATTGAGCAACAAGAGCATATCAAAGTACTCTTGTGCTGATTGGAGATCGTGGTGCACCACGATCACCGTTTTGCCGTTCTCGCGCATTTCTTGCAAGAGCTTGATGATAGCAGCCTCAGTGGCGGCATCTACCCCAGCGAATGGCTCATCCATCAAGTACAGATCACTGTCCTGAGCGAGAGCTCGAGCTAGGAAAACACGCTGTTGCTGTCCTCCACTGAGGTTTCCAATCTGACGGTTGGCGTAGGGCAACATGCCTAGCTTATCGAGCGATTCAGAGGCGATCATGCGCTCCTTTTTCCCAGGCCTCCGGAATAGACCTAAGCGTCCATAAGTACCCATCAGCGCCACATCCATCACGGTCACGGGGAAATCCCAGTCGACACTCTCGCGCTGCGGCACATAGCCCACACGGTGGAGACTCTCTTTAAGCGGTTTTCCAAAAATTTTGACCCAGCCACCTGACGATGGGACGACCCCCATGATGGATTTGATAAAAGTCGATTTACCCGCGCCATTGGGGCCAATAATACCGACGAGGTTCCCCTCAGGGATAGCCACATCCACTCCATAAAGCACTGGGCGCTTGTGATAGGTTACTGTGAGGTCGTGAGTCTCTAGAGCTGGAATGTTCATATACTTTGCTTAAGTGATAGAGAAAAAGGGAAAAGGGAAAAATGCAATGTTCGGCCTCAAAACCAAAGATCACACTTTTTCGTGTTATGAAGAAATTCTTACTTCTGGCCTCTAGATTCTTTCAGCTTACTTCAGTCCTTCAACCACAACATTCACGTTGTGCTTGATCATTCCGATGTAAGTGCCTTTGTCGTACTTTTCACCATGGACGTCGACGACATCTCCAGGAGTTCCGCAAGCGTCTGAGAAGAGGTGCTGCTTACTGACTGATACACCAGCATTGTCAGCGACAGCTTTGATGCCTTTGTCGTTCACGCTGGACTCAGGGAAGATCATCTTGAGGTTGTTCTCCTTGATGAAAGCTATGAGCATGTTCGCGCTGCCTAGTCCTGCTGAATCAGCAGATGATATACCTTGAAGACCTTTTACTTTGAAGCCAAATGCATTTCCGAAGTACTCGAATGCGTCGTGGCTAGTCACCATCACGCGCTGTCCTTCAGGGATTTCTTGAACACGTGTGAGCGCCCATGATTTGAGCTCGATGAGTTGTGCACGATATGCTTCGCCACGCTGCTGAAACTCAGCTGCGTGTGCTGCATCCACAGCACTGAGGCCTTTAACAACCTCATCGATAGTGTGCGCCCAGATCTCTGGATCTCCCCATACGTGTGGATCGTGTGCATGGTCAGCTCCGAGGATCTGCTCGTGTGGGATCGCATCCGTCACAGCGTAGACGTTATCGCCTTTCGCAGTGCGCTTCTCGAGTCCTTCCTGCATTCTACCTTCAAGGTGTAGTCCTGAGTAGAACACGACATCCGCACTTTTGATCGCAGCTGTGTCTTCGAAGGTCTGAGCGTAAGCGTGAGGATCCACTGTTGGGTCCATCAAGCCGATCACCTCGACTTGATCTCCGCCAATGATTTTCACCATGTCAGTCACCATCGTCGAAGTCGCTACCGCATGGATCTTAGCGTCTTCCTGCCAGATGCCTGCAGACTTTCCATCTTTGTTACCACAACTCGTGAGCGCAAGTGCGAGACCTGCTGCTGCAGCTGTAATTAGTTTTGTTAGTTTCATAAGTATATTTGTTTAAATTTAAATTTTAGAATGATGCTGAAAATCTGACGCCGCCGATAAGTGCGTCACTGACACTCGAGCTTCCTGATGGGTTGAGGATGTATTGAACCTCTGGCTGTAACGCAAAGTGGTCGTTCAGTTGGAAACGATAGAATGCATCGATAGTGCACTCATCTTTGGCAAAACCATCACCATCGTTTGCATAGGAATCATCTGAAAGATCAACATAAGTCACATAGACACCTGCTGAGTCAGAAGAACGGCCAGCAACAGAGCCTTCGCTCATAAGTCCAAGAGCAATGTGCTGAGCAATCTCGCTCACGTTCTCGTCAGCTGTTGCGTACTGTGCAAATACGTAAATTCCTTCTGCTGAATCTTCAGCACGCGTTGTGAGTCGCTGTTCTGCGGTGAAAAAGAAACCAAACGCGCCGGAGTCGGAGCCACCAGAAAAGGTTTCAAAGCTGCCACTGTGATACCAGGCACCTGCGCTGAGGCGACCTTCGTCCAAGCTGCAAAGTGACTCCCAAGTTTGTTCCCCCTGAAGGATATGAAAGTAATCGTTAGAGCTATCACCCGAGAAATACGAGGATGGACCACTTCGACCCGTTTCCACTCCATCAACAGCGGTACCACCATCGTTTAGGCCGTAGCCTACGGTAAATGCAGTAACGTCATTTTCTACCAGAGTAGCAAACACGTTCACACTCATCGCTGGATTTGGATACGTTGGAAAAGTAAAGATTGTTGGTGAGAAACCAGCTGAGGAATTCGAAAAATTGCCACCTGCGTCAACATAGTTAAACTCGCTATTCGCGTCGACCTTACCCACTTTGACTCGGTATTTTCCGTCTGCAAATTTCTGCTCAAACCAAAGTTCGTACAAGACATCCATTGAACGATCTGACCCAATATTGGTGAATCCTTGAATGTCGCCAGCATCTGCGGATCCACCTCTTTCGGCGTTCACATGCAAATACTGCGCAAACACTGTTGCACCTTTAAGACCAAAAATATTTTCCAGATCAAACTCCGCATCAAAGACAAAAAGGTTGCGGTCAGACCCGCCACTCTTCACGCCGCCATCGAGTACGTTGGTGTATTCGTAGACGTACTCACCTGCGATCGAGACGCCCGCATCACTCGCCCGCTCCAGTGAGTTCTCAAATTTATTTAACAACATCCTCGACTCAGCATGCTCATGGGGCTGGATAGGGTGCTTTTGACCATCCTCTCCGTGGTGTGGATGGGCCGACTCAGCTAGCACTGAAACACAAGCCGCAGCCATAGTGCCGACCACTAGTAATTCACTCTTCATATTCTCAACTTCTAAAATGGTGATCGAATTTCTCGATTGTAAGGCGCTTTCACACGACCACCTCTTCGATGTCTCTCCAATCTGGTAGGCTTGTAGACCGACCCATTATTTGCGTCAACTACAAAAATTAGTCTAGGCTAATTTTATTCACAAGCATTCATTTTATCATCACAAACTAAGATTCAGTAATTCGTTTGAGAAATGGAGAGAGTCCAATAGTTGCTGAGAACTATTTTTGCTTATCCCAGCGATAGAAATCACTTTCTTTTTGACGGATACTGACCAATGGTAGTTTCATTAGCATGAGCAAACTTATTTTCAGTACAATCGAGGAAATCATCGCAGACATTGCTGCCGGCAAGATCATCATCTGCGCCGACGACCCATCCCGCGAGAATGAAGCAGACCTCATCTGCGCTGGCAGTCTGGTTACCAAAGAAATCGTAGCCTTCATGGCCACCCACGGACGCGGGCTTATCTGCGCTCCCATTTCTGCGGAACAAGCAGACAAACTGGATCTACCACAAATGAGCCGACGTAACACGGAAGCTCTCAAGACTGCATTCACCGTTTCAGTCGACGCCAAAGATGGAATCACCACGGGCATATCTGCAGCAGATCGCGCTCTCGCATTGCGAATCTTGGCCAACCCTGACAGCTCTGCTGACATGCTAGTTAAGCCTGGACACGTCTTTCCGCTACAGGCAGCCGAAGGCGGAGTACTCCGCCGCACTGGCCACACAGAAGCCGCCGTCGATCTTGCACGCCTCGCTGGGTTAGAACCCGCCGGTGTGATCTGTGAGATCATGAACGAAAATGGTGAGATGGCACGTGTCGGTGACCTCGGCGACTACCAACAACAACACGGCCTCAAAGCATGCACCATTGCCCAGCTCGTAGAACACCGACGCAAATCTGAAAAGCTAGTCCATTGCACAGAAGTCATTAAGCTTCCAACAGATTTCGGTGAGTTCGATTGCCACCTGTATGAAGTCGACACCGACGACTCTCACCACCTTGCCCTCGTCCGCGGTGAAATTGACCCCACTAAACCCATCATCGTGCGAGTCCATTCAGAATGCCTCACTGGTGACGTTTTCATGTCCCGTCGTTGTGATTGTGGTGGCCAGCTCCACCAAGCACTTGAGCACATCGCCAAAGATGGCGGCGTATTACTCTACCTCCGTCAAGAAGGCCGCGGCATTGGACTCCCAGCCAAAATCCACGCCTACAAGCTCCAAGAGCAAGGCTATGACACCGTCGAAGCAAACGAAAAGCTCGGCTACGGTGCCGACCTTCGTGACTACGGCATGGGTGCCCAAATCCTCCACGACCTTGGAGTACGCCACATTCGACTGCTCACTAATAACCCAAAAAAGATGGTGGGCCTTCAAGGCTACGGTCTCGATATAGTAGAACAACTTCCGATTCGTCAGACCTCTAACGAGCATAACGAAAAGTACCTTCAGACTAAAAAAGACCGCATGGACCACCTGCTCTAGTTTGAGTAGTAGCAAGTATTCAGTAGCGAGTGGCTAGTAGCCGCAGGCTTGACCTCTCTTTGCTCTTTCCTCTTCTTAATTCTCAAAAAATGTCTAATAAAATCAAAGGCGCATGGGAGAAATCCATGCCGAAACTTCAGTTCGACTTCATGCGTAAAGTCCTCGCCGCTCCTAGTCCAATCGGTCTCGAAGCCGCCATGTCCTACGGTGTGCTCAAGCCCGCATTTGAAAAGTTTATGCCGAAATCATCGGCTATCCACCAATTCAAAGGCAATGCAGGCATTGTCGTCGACACCCATCCAGGCCGCGACGACATGACCTCCGTGATGATCATCGGTCACGCTGACAAGATTCGCCTTCAAGTCCGTAAAATCGACTCCGACGGCAAGATTTGGATCAACACCGATTCGTTCCTCCCCTGCACCCTCGTTGGCCACGAAGTAACACTTTTCTGCCAGAACCCTAAAAATCCAGGCAACTACCGCAGTATTGACGGTGGCACTATCGAGGCCCTCGGAGCCATCCACTTTTCAGAGCCAGCCCAGCGCACTGGAGAAAAAGGTCTCAAGCCTGAGATGATGTATCTCGAACTCCAAATGCACGGAAAAGACTGCAAGAAGCGCATTGAAGAACTCGGCATTCGCGCAGGTGACCCGATCATCCTCAACCGCCCAATCAAGCGCGGATTCTCCGAAGATTCCTTCTACGGTGCCTACCTCGACAACGGGCTAGGTTGTTTCGTGGTTGCTGAAATCGCTAAGCTACTCGCAAAGTCACCACTCAAAAACATCCGCGTGCTTTACACCATTGCTACCCACGAAGAAATCGGTCGCTTTGGTGCCACAGCTATCGCAGGTGAACTCAAGCCGGACATCCTCATTGGATCAGACGTCAACCACGACTACGATGCCGCACCAGGAATGAGCGCCAAGCGCATGAACCCACTCACAATGGGTAAAGGCTTCTCAATCACCAAAGGTTCCATCACCAGCGAACATCTCAACTCCATCATCGAAGAAGCATGTATGGCCGAGGGCATCCCCTACCAAATGGACTTCTCTGGTCGTGACACAGGCACTGACGCGATGGCCGCAGCCCTCGCTGGATTCGATGCCGCAGCCACTTCTATCGGTTTCCCAATCCGCAACATGCACACCATCTCCGAGACTGGCCACACCGCCGACGTACTAGCCGCCATTCACGGCATGATTGCCACTTTCCGCGCGATGGACGAAATGAACCGTGGCAAAGGAATCACCCGTGATGACCTCAAAAATGGCCACCCAAGACTCGATACAGCAACATCACTCACGTAGTCCATTCTACTAATAAAGCAACACCAGCCCTGCTCGCCCACCAGCGACAGGGCTTTTTTAGTTTAAAAAGAGTCTCAGCTCTGGACTGCGTTTCTCCACTCTACTAGTGCTAGAAAACGGCTCTAACAGCCAAGGCTTCATAGTGCTCGTCGGAACACTAAAAACCGAACACTCTTACTGATCTTCGGTCGGCTTTCTGGTGCGCTTCACCTCTTTAGCAACGATCTCTACGTAGAACGACTCGAGTACATCCTTCTCGGCTTGATCGATCGCTACAAAGAGTTGCTTTAAATGCACAGGAAGAGCAACTTCAGCATCCGCGCCGAACTGGCAATTGAAGTCCCAGAAATCCATACCTTCTGTGAGCGTCTTCTTGCGCTCGCGCTTGATGTACTTATTGATCGTTTTTTTTGCAGCTTCCACCATGCGTGCTGGTTTCTTGTTCTCGTCAATAAGGGTAAATACTTTTTTCATAATCAGTTCTGGATAAATGGCAACACCACTCACTCATAAAGAAAATTGAGCACGAAAGTGCATTGCCGCCCCGCAGCTCTACATGTAATGCCACCAGATGCAAAACAAAGTTCACGTGTCGCTGCGCTCTAATTAAGAATTAACAATCAATAATTTTCCAACTAATCTATATTGGTGTAAGCTAATTTTTAAGTTGCGACCCGTACTTTACGCCATGCTGATCATATGGGACCAGCGTAGTAAGCTACAATCAGTGCATCTTTCTGCTTTGGTAGTGAATCGGTAAATTGCTCCCCCTGAATATCTGCGTAATGCATAGCTCCTGGCACGTGACCAGCATTGAACTTCTTTATGCGATTCGCATCAATCACTGTAATGGCACCTTTTGCTAGCTCAGCTTTCAGATCCGAAACACTAAGATCAGCAAAGGAATGCTTTTCCTTCTTAGGTTTCTCATCTGGTGTTGCCTTCTCAACTGGTGCAGAAGGCTTAACCTCTTCTGAGAAGGCTGTTGTCATTGGGATGATAAGCGACAATGACACCACAAATACATGATTCCTTTTCATAGCCTTCCTAACTCACATAATTGCTAGTATAGATAGATCACCCCTGTTATATCTAATTGATTATCTGCACTACACACAGAGCTAAATCGACATCAAAGCCGACTGAAACAACACTCTAGAATCCAACTCCACTCGTGATAATTAGTGCGCTTCATGGCCGGGGGGCGCTTCGCTCCTAATTAGGAATTTTTATGCTTTCGCGTGTTTTGCGGTAAAAATCGTTTCGTGTTGGTCTGAAAACTGGTTACTGAACACTTCTACTCAATTTAGCTGCTTCTTCTTTTGCTAAAGCTCTAAGCAACTCCTTGCCACGAACTATACATTGATCATGTTGGACACCTAGGTTTGTAATAGCATAGTGACGGTCGAACATGGCTTCGGCTCCGTCCTCGATACGACCAGCCATGACCACCACAGTCTTGCCTGCGGCCTTGGCCATCTGAGCGACGCCAGCGGGCCCCTTACCTTCTGCAGTTTGTGCATCGAGACTACCTTCCCCGGTGATCACCACATCGGCCTCGGCGATGCGTTGCTCTAGCTTCAACTCACCTGCTAGCCACTCAAAACCATTCACCAATGTGCCTCCAGAAAAATGCATCAGGCCAAATCCTAGTCCACCTGAAGCTCCTGAGCCATCCAGACTGGCGACAGCCTCGCCGCCACTCACACGCATGATAGTCTCAATAATTTTCTCCATCTTAGGAATATTCTCCACGCCTTTCTGTGGGCCATAAATGGCGGTTGCTCCATTTTCGCCTAACAGCGGGTTGCGCACGTCGCAGGCAACTAAGATTTCAGGCATCTGCATTATCCCACCAAGGTCAGCTTTTGCTGCCCGCTCAAGCTCGGCTGGGACTGGCATCAAGTGCTGTCCCTCGGCATCGTAGAACTTGGCACCCAATTCGACCGCCATTCCTGTACCAGCGTCATTGGTGGCGCTACCGCCGATTCCCATCACTATTCTCTTCACTTTGTGGGTTAAAATAGCATCCCGCATCATTATTCCCACACCAGCCGTATTAGAATATTCTGGATCTCTAAGGTCTTTTTCAATCATTTCTAGTCCACAGGACTCCGCCATTTCCATCACTGCGTTGTCTCCGATGATGAGGTATCGCGACTCGCAAGCACGCCCTAGAGCATCCAGAGAACTACAGCTAACCCACTCGCCACCAATGGAGTCACGTACAGCCTCGGTAAATCCTTCACCACCATCCGCTATCGGAGCTTGTTCGATCTCCAATCCGGGGCATCCCTCCGACAAGCCTTTGGCGATAGCCTCACACGCCTCAGCGGCGGTCATCGATCCTTTAAACTTATCGCATGCAATCAGTATTTTCATAATCAAACACTTATAAAAAAAGTGCAAAAAAATACCACTGTTTACTTGCCAAATCCGAAGAAATAAGTTTTCTTTCCCCCGCAGCTAACGCATCACGGAGGGGTGGCAGAGTGGTTTAATGCACCGGTCTTGAAAACCGACGTAGGGTTAAACCTACCGTGAGTTCGAATCTCACCCCCTCTGCCAGCGTGGCAGCTAAAAAAGCGAATCGGAAACGATTCGCTTTTTTGTGCCCCCGAGACTACACGACGCCGTGAGGCAGAAACCCCTACCGGAGTATCACGGGAGAAACCATTCACCGTCCTCATTTTGAGAGTTAAGTATTTGAGCACATCCAAGTTCAGATTTAAAAAAACACTAAGGGTGTGACAGTCTATTTAGTACACTTCTCGATAATTTGGCCACAGTTCAAAACTCTCCGTATAGCAACGCGGCTTAGCCCCTCGGTCATGAAACCCTATCAGCACAGCCCCTAAGTGGGCAGGCACAAGCCCGTAAGAGACCAGCTCCAGGAGAATCTACCCTGCCTATTGATTTGTTAAGTCCCTGTGATTCGTGGTGGGAGCTCGTTTCATTGTGTTGGGTTTGCCGCATGAATTTGGCAAATTTCTAATTTTTTATTGATTCGTCACAATCGCTAGAGATCATACATCTATGCCAATTCACAGCTACACAGGAGGCCATGTATCCACTAATGGTTATATTATTGAGCACGAGGGTGCATGTATCGTGATCGATGCCCCAGCTCTGATTCATGAAATAATCGAGCAAGAAGGGCTCAAGCCTACGCACCTCTTGCTGACTCATCAACATTTTGATCACACTGAGGATGTCGAAGCGCTTCAGACAATGGGCGTGGAGGTTTTGATGCACTCGCCTTACTCAGAGACGTTGATCCGCCAAAAGGAAGCTCGTGAGAACTGGGGGCTACCAGTGCAGATCGCTCCCTTTACCCCTGACGTTTTACTCGATGGTAATGCAAGCTATACGATTGGTGGGCTTGAGTTCAAGATCGCTCATATTCCTGGGCATTCGCCTGACTCAGTCAGCTACTACTTCCCAGCAGTAGGTGCCGTTTTTGCTGGCGACACTCTGATGGAGGGATCGATCGGCAGAACTGACCTACCAGGTGGCTCCCACGAGCAATTGCTAGAAGGCATTCGGACAAAACTCTTCACTCTGCCAGACATAACAGTCGTCTGCTCAGGCCATGGCAGCCAAACCACTATTGGTCACGAGAAAGAGCACAATCCATTTGTGTAATGCGGTACTGACACGCATCAATATTTGTGAAATTTAGAATGAGCGATGAAGCCTTGGGCATCCCTTTCAGCGCAACGTGGTGTTACGTTTAAGGTTGTTATGCCAGCAATGATGAGCAAATCCCAGAGTATAACATTTTCGTGAAATCGCGCCCTCAACACTTTCAGCGTAGTTTACTCTTCTGCATAGTCACCCAGCGTAGGCTCACTGAGCCAACACTGAGAGCCAACACTGGGCTAAGCTAGGTAAGCCCGATGGGCTATCTAGTACCACTAAGGGTTCTCAAAATAATTCTGTCAATTCTTTCTAAAAAACAACTCATCATGCGTAAGGCTTGGTGAGCACCAAAAAACCTCCCAGAGTCTAACTCTGCGAGGTTTTTAGAAATTTTGGAGAGGGCCGAAGCTTACTTTACAGTAGCTTCAACGCGCTTGAGCACTTCTTCGTAGGCTTCCATCACACCACCGAGGTCTTGGCGAAAACGGTCTTTGTCCATTTTCTTGCCAGTCTCTATGTCCCAAAGACGGCATGTGTCTGGGCTGATCTCGTCAGCAAGAACGATCTTCGCGTCAGCATCCTTTGTACGGCCAAACTCGACTTTAAAGTCAACGAGCTTGAGTCCAGCGTGCTGGAAAAATTCGATCATCACATCATTGATGATAAGTGCCTTAGATTTAAGCTCAGCACACTCCTCAGGAGTTGCTAGACCCATTTCGCGAGCGTAATCGTCGTTGATCAATGGATCGCCTAGTTCGTCACTCTTGTAGGAGAACTCAACGATTGGCTGGTTGAATGGTGTGCCTTCTTTTACGCCTAGACGCTTGGAAAAAGAACCTGCCGCGACGTTACGCACGATGACTTCCACCATGAGGATATCCACATTCTTAACCAGAAGATTGGTGTCATCGATGGACTCCAGAAGGTGTGTCTCCACGCCCTTAGCTTCGAGCATACGGTACATTGCAAGTGTGATTGCAGTGTTGAGGCGGCCCTTGTTTTCGAACTCAGCTTTCTTCTCAGCATTGAATGCTGTAGCTTCATCCTTGTACTCCATGCGGAGGACATTTGGGTCGTCAGTAGTGTAGAGTCGCTTGGCTTTGCCTTCGTAAAGTGGTTCCATGGTCATTTCCTACGGCTAACTCCCCTCTAGGTCAAGCCCTTGAAGAAGCATTTTTCTCGAATCAATAGGCACCAGCAGAGTAAGTAAGCTCATAGCTATGAGAATAAATCTCAAAGACCACACCGAACGGATCCTCTACGTAGACCATCCTGTAGGGTTTCTCTCCCGGATAATAATAGCGAACTGGCATCCGCTGTTTGCCTCCATGCGCTATAATTTTTTCCACCAACTCTTCTAAGTTGGGGTCTTGAACACAGAAATGGAATGTTCCTGTTTTATAGTATTCAAATTCATTTGGCTGATGGTTGTTTCTAAATTCAAAGAGCTCGACTCCCATTTTATCACCAGTCGACATGTGAGCGATTTTAAAACCTCCCCATCCTTCACCAAACACATCTGCGCACATCACCCCAATAGAGGTACTCGAGTCTTCTTCTATTTCTGTAGGCTCCATGATGACATACCAGCCCATCACCTCTCTATAAAACTCAACGGCTTTCTCTAAATTTGGCACAGATAGACCAATATGCGACATCGTTTTCGGGTACGTTTTCATAGCTTTCTTATTTTCAATCATTGTGGAGTCTAACACACTAATTTTGAACCATCACAGAAAAAAACCTCCTCAATATCTCAAGCTAGAAATCGGTTCTCGGCTTGTATTTCCTAACGCTCACTCGACCGCCATTCACCTTACGCATCGGCTCGAAAACCAAATCCATCCCCACTTCTTTGAGATCACAGACTGACTCCAGCAGCTCACCTAGCCGGCCCTTGGGAAATCCGCGCTCCTTAAACCAAGAAAGATATTCTGGAGGAAGGTCCATGATTGGCACCCCGCGTGGTGGATAATCCTTGGGCCCAAACTTACCGAATGGCATCCAGGACTGGCCAATTTCGATGAGCAAATTGCGAAAGTCCCCGCGATCAATTTCTGTAAAATCCATTCTTCACGCTTTTTTTAGCAAATCCGACGTCGGCTACAAGCTAAGACGACAAGCGTTCGTACAGAATTATCAAAATTACTCAGGTTTTACAAATTTCTTCTGAGATTTAGCACCGTGAGATCCATCTAGCTAGGATGTAGCGAGCCAGAGGCATTCCTCTACCTAGCGTTCATTATGAGCGTGGTTAGTGTCTTTCTGCTCGGATTAGGGTTGAAATTATGCAATTGCCAGTGCACCAGTCACTCATGCTTCGCATCTGCTTCATCGGTGGTTATGCCACCTTCCTCATTTTAGTGATCGCTCTACTAGCCATCAAAGTCATTGCTGTGGTTGGCCCAGGTGGACTTGGCGACGTTGCCTCAGAGTGGGCCGAGGTGCTTTTCACTGTCAAGAATCTCGTAACTTGGGGACTAGCGCTAGGAGTTGGATTCATCACTTGGTTACTCGCCCTCTTCGCTATCGCTAAGCGCTCACCTGAGTGGGAAAAATCATGGGTGAAGACGCTCATCATCGGCTGCCTCTTTATGAGCGGCTTCTTCCTCGCTCTCAGTATCCTAGGAGCGAGCGCTTTTTTACTAGACGGTTTTGCCGGTGAAGTCGCGGCTAAGATCGCAGGCTACATGAGTTCCCCTGTATTCATGGAGCTCGGATTTTTCCTTATCGGACTCTTCCTGCTTATGAGTTTCAACGTCGTTAGGAAAATTTACGAAGGTGATGACTTCGTGGAAATCGAAATTCCTAACCACCTCTTAGAAGACGAAAAAGAGAAGGAGTAGAGTCCCCTCTCTCACGTAGAAGCCTGCTTCCAGCCGCTTTCATCATGATGGCCTTACTACCTCTCAAGCTAGCTATCGAAAAGATCGGTAACAAATTCTATATCTGCGTCTGATGTCATGACCTCGCGCACATCAGACGCCAGCGTCACTTAAAAACTGGAGAGGTCGACAAAATCTAAAACGCTTCCAACTGCATTTCCGAGGTGAATTATCAACTGCGATAGCAAAGTCAACCGCAGCAGAATCTTCGTGTGAGTGCTTCAAGACGATATTGGTTGGAGCTGATAACGGGCTTTTCATCTCGATCTACCATCCAAAGTCTTCGGCCACGCGCAGTCCAGAGCTTTATTGTGTTCTCTTTATCCACCTAATCGGACGCTTCGGAGAAAAATCCCAGCCTGAAGATTCGTGCAATCGGTGCGGATTCGTGTTAGAGCTGTTTCATCGTGGAGGCCTTTCGAACCTTTCGTGGTTAGATCGCTTTATTGGACAGGCTTGTCCCCGTCGCCGGCTCAAATCTAAACCGTTGGGGTCCCGGGTTTCCGGGCTCCTAGCTTGTCGTTGAGGTAAAGTAACCCTGTGACATCGTCATCAATACGTTTCAGTGTTGTGATCACTTCTTCCACACTTTTTTCTTCCTCCACTTGCTCGTCTAAAAACCATTGCAAATGGCTTTTTGTAGTATGATCATTGAGTCGCAAAGCTATTTCATAAAGCTTGTTGATCGACTTTGTGTTTTCTTGTTCAGTCTCGAGCGAAAATTCAAATGCTTCTAGGGGTCCAGAAAAACTAGAACGAGGCTTCTCGATAGCTTCTAGCTCAAGCTGGCCACCTCTGTCCAAAAGATAGGTTTGCAGCCTTTGAGCGTGGGACAACTCTTCCAAGTGCTGCAAATGCATCCATGAGGAAAAACCGTCTAGGTTATCCTCCTCAAAGTAAGCCGAGATTGCTAAATAATTGTAAGCGGCTGTCAGTTCTTGATTGATCTGACTATTCAGTGCGTCTTGTAATTCTTGATGTATCATAAAATTTATTTTTAAAGATACCCTATACTAACAATAAAATCTAGCTCAAATACTATAAGCTTTGGTCGAAAGCGCCACAGGCTTGCATAGTGATTTTTTGGTATTCGATACACGTGCACATTTGCGACAAGCGTACTCAGGCTTGCTTGTCAGCTTACTGAGCAGATCCATATTCTTGAGAATATCTTTTCCGCTCCACTTACAGAATGTTTTTATTTTTGCCATGGTTAAGACTCACTATTGATAATGAATCTCAATATCTTAGATTTACAGAAATATGCAACCTAACATGGTGTAAAAGGGAGTTTACCAGCTGAGACCATAGTCTGAAATACTAGCCGAGTAGTGACTACTCCTTGTTTTCGTCAGTTTCTTCCTCTTTCTGAGAACCACCACCGAAGAGCCCACCGAGTCCGCGTTGAATGATATCAGAACCCGTTTTGATTGGATCTGTGATGTCTCCATTTTTTCCGGAATCGAGTATATTTCGTCCAGCTTGGATGACATTATTATCGCGTATTACATCTGTGAGACCTGAAGCATCAAGAGCACTAGGTAAGTCCCCGAGCGATTCAACAGCTTGATTGGTGAAGCGAAGGACTTGTTGCCCCCCTGCCATCTCGAACAAGCGATCTAGAGCCGCAGCTTTGATTCGATCTGTGAGATCTTCCTCGATAGCATCCACAGTGCCGCCAATATTGACGACTGCCCAGTGCATGCCTTCTTTACCGGGGAGAAATACTTTGTCCTCTGCCCCTGGGATGTGACTGAGTGTGCCCGGATTCAGTCCTACATTGAACCGACCACTCAAACGATCTCCATTCATATCCAGTTTCCCTTCGATGCGCATAAGGCCATCACAATGGACATAAATATTGCTGATTCGTAGTAGCTCTCCGAAGCGGTAGAAGTCACAGCTAAATTCAGAGAATCGTAGACGCTTAAAATCACGAATCACAGTGTAGGCAGCAATCGTGTCTAAAACCGGTAGAGCAGTTAGTTGTCCGTCAATAATTTTGATGCTTCCATTGAACTCAGGCTCATTCCCGCCTTTTGGTTTCACTGTGAATTTCGCCTCGACATCACCACTCAGTTTTTGCCTCCAGTCCTCATCGACTATATCGGCACATTTTAGTCCAGAAAGAATTCCAAAGAAACTATAATTGGGGGTTGGTGCACCTAGTTCCACCTGACCATCTAGCCCTAGTTTCCCACTGCCAAAAACATCAAAGCTCGCTCGATCTACCACCACTCTCTGCTCCATAAGACGCAGGGATGCGGTTTTCAGTTCCGCTTCATTCAGGATAGGAAATGGTAATTTTAACATCCCTTTTGTGAGTTCAGCTTTGTAGCCAAAATCTTCCTTTGTTAGATCGATTTGAGTTCCCTCTACGACATAGGCTCCACCTTTGGTTATGATTTTAGCATCAGCTCGGACAACCGAAGCATCTAGCAATTCAGCTTTAGCTGGCAGCATCTCTTCAAGCCACGACTTCTTAGCCTGAGGGATGTCAATTTTAGTAAATTCTTTTCTGAGGTCGAGCTCTAGTGATGCGGTCTGGACCACGACATCGGAGATTTTCCAGACATCACGCTTGATGTAATCAGTATCGACATTGAGAGAAATTTGATTGGCCTCTATTTTTTCGATCGCACCTTGAGAGGAAGCCGTGACCGATTCGTTGTCGAGGTGTAACCCGCTCCACGTCAATTCACCCAACTCTACAGGAACGCCCAACTCACCGCTAACCTTGGTGCTTACTTTCTCGCGAAAGCCATCACTGTGCAGAAATTGGATGACCATTTGATAGCCTACGACGGATGCTATCAGTAATAAGGTGACGGCCCCAAGTGCCCATTTCCAGAGCGCTGGAAATCCTTTTTTCTGCTTTTTTGAACTCTTTGATCTATGTTGACGTCGCTGCGACATGTTGCAGAACCTACCGCGTCGTTGGCTTGGCGCAAGAATTCTTCTAGCCTAGAACAAATATTTATTATT
>NZ_MQWA01000001.1:3459452-3503686 GCF_002954445.1 Rubritalea profundi | reverse complement strand
TTTATTATTATGTAACCTTTATCAAACCTCAACTTATAACCATAGTATCGTGCTAGAATTAAAAGACTTTTGTTTCACTATAGAAAAGGACGGCGAGCCAATCAATTTGGTCGACCGTGTAAATCTCAAAGTTCCTACAGGCCATTTCATGGCAATCGTGGGTCCCTCTGGCTGTGGTAAAACCACCTTACTCAATGCCATCGCAGGTCTCAACCACTTGTCCGAAGGTTCGATCTCTTGGATGGGACGAGATCTAGAGGAAGATGGCGATCTGGAACCCGCAGAGCTCGGCTATGTGCCACAGTTCTCAATCGCCTATGACGCGCTCACCGTCGACGAATCAATCGAAGCGGTCACCCGCTTGCGCGTCAAGACGCGTGACCTCGATGACCTCGATCTACGTATTGACCGCGTGCTCGAAGAAACAGGACTAACAGCCATTGCTGACCGCCAGGTCAAGGTGCTTTCCGGTGGTCAGAAGCGGCGTCTAGGACTCGCCATGGAATTGGTAACTGATCCCAAGTTATTGCTCTGTGATGAGGTCACATCTGGTCTCGATCCTCGCTCCGAACGTGACATTGTACGCCGCCTCCACGAACTCTCCCGACGCGACGGGAGAATCGTTATATCCGTTACTCATTCGTTGGCCCACCTCGAGCTTTACGATTCGGTCTTAGTTCTCCACGAAGGATGTGTGGCCTACCACGGACCGCCAGCTGGGCTTACCCATTACTTTTCTGTAGAAGACACCGAGTCCATCTACCCTCGCCTAGCGAAGCAAAGCTCAGAGAAGTGGCGTAAATCTTGGTTGAAACACTTCCCCGCCTTTTACAGTAAGATCATTCGCAATCGACTCAAATTGATTGAAGAAGGCAAACTCGTCATTCCTGAAGAACCCGTTGAGCTGGAGCCGGAAACCGCAGAAGAAAAAGAAATATCTGATCCAGTAATTGAAGACGTTCAGCTCGACGAGACTGAACTTCTCAACGCGTTCGAGGAGGAACTCGATAAGGAAGAGGGTAAAAAATCCTCCCGCAATAAACGCAAGAAAAGTAAAATCAAAGCTGCCCCGGAAAAAGACGAGGACGAAGAGAAATCTGAGGACGAAGACGATCTCGTTATGGAAGAACCCGAGCAGGTGCAGACCCCGGGATTTTTCAGTCAGTTTGCCACCTTGCTGAGTAGACGTACTAAAATTTTCTTCCGTGACCGCGGCCAGGTCTATCTGCAAGTCGCGATACTTCTTTGTTTCCCATGTTTAGTTGCGCTGTTTGGGCCACAAGGAAATGAGGCATTGCTCCAGTACCCTGATGCGATTGAGATGACCTCACAAAGCGCCGTCAAAGAATTCCAAACCATCGCTGAAAATAGGGCCAAAGTGGGTGGAGCTGTCTCGGGAATCATCATGTTCCAAGTTGTTTTACTCTCACTGATGGGATCCAACAATGCTGCCCGTGAGATTGCTGGTGAGCGTAAGATTCTAGAAAAAGAGAAATTCGGTGGTGTGCGTCCGCTCGCCTACCTCTGCAGCAAAATTGCCTTCCTGAGTTGTATGATCATTGTCCAATCCGTTTGGATGGCCATTTTCGTAGACCAATTTTGGCAATACCCCGAAGCTGCTGGATCTGGTGGATTCTTTAACCACATGACATTCTTGATCTTAGTCAATGCTGCAATGACATCAATTTGTTTAGGCATTTCAGCTCTGATGAAAACCTCTGAGCAAGCATCCTTGCTTTCGATCTATTTAGTTGGTTTCCAATTGCCGCTTTCTGGAGCAGTCCTCGCCTTGCCTGAAACGGTGGGAATGATCACCCGCCCGTTCATTTCAGCATACTGGGCATGGGGTGGCAGCATCGAGTCTCTCGATAACCGCTACCAAGCGGCGGTCAAAACGGTCACCGAAACCCCACTCGAATTCTCAGGCACCATTTGCCTCTACGTCCTCGGAATTCAAATTGCTTTTGGCATCATTGCCTCTTATATAGGCATCCGTCGTCACCAATGGGAGCACTAATGTGCTATATTGTGTGTAACTACCCCAATTCTTTACCCAAAGTTAAAAATACCTACCTCATTTATCATGGCTCGCAGATCTAGAAGAAAAAAATCAAGTAACCCAGCACCTGTCATTATTGGCAGTCTGGCAGCAATCCTCGTTATTGCATCGGCTTTGTCGTCCTCAAACGAGGAGACTCACCCAGCGCCAAGCAGTTTCCCTTAGAAACCTATGTGGAGAGCTGCAACAGCCTCCGCGGCAACGAGTATTCTATCAGTGGTGAAATCGTCGAAAATGCGCAACACGATCCGAACGTCGGGAAGTTTGTCTTCCTTAGAGTGGACACTGGAGACCAAGCCATTTCTCCTGACCTACCACAAAGCATCGGCATTATGGTGCCTAACTCAGTCAAGGGGCCAAACCTCGAGACAAAGCAGAACTACACCTTCGTCGTCGATGTAAAAAAAGAAGGCTCACTCGTAGCCTCCAGTTATACAGCACGCTAACCCTACCCCTCTTTTCACTTCATGAAATCATTCACAACTATCGCTCTCTACGTGGGTTTACTCGTACCGGCCACAGCCCAAGTACTCACGCCACCCAATGGTGCCAGCAACGTAACCAAAGGCGGTACCAGTAACGGTAACAACGGATCTGGTAACACCACGATCAACCGCCACGAGTCAGCCTCACCATCAGCTCAAGGTGGAGAAATCCCGATTGTCGACCCAACCTCGAAGACCTTTCAATTCCAAGGGCGAACCTACTCGATGACGGACAACAACCTTGGTGGTCAGTTCGAAGCTTACCTTGCCTCCCAAGATTTCGAATCTAAGGCGGCGGTAGAATACCACGAGAAGATCGAGAAAATTCAAGACTTCCTATCCCCGCTCAATCCAGGCGGGCCAAACCTCAAGTCAGCATACACGCTGCTAGAAGACGCGTCTAATTATCCAGGCGATGGCGGCATTTGTGATTCTTTAGCTAACTCAGTCTACTCAGGCCGACTTGCGATGAAGGGCATAGGCAACAAGAAAGAAGCCATAGCCAAACTCGAAAAAGAGCACAGAAGACTCGTCCACAACCTCAATGTCCTAGAAAAAAAAGGCACACTTGGTGGCACGACAACTGTCAAGCAAGGTAAGAAGACAACCACCTCGAAAGCGGCTCAATTTACTCAGTACAAAGTGATGCAGGAGCGCATGGCGGAGATCACTGACATTAAGAAAAAGTACGTAGCTACAGGCGTCATAAGTCTCACTCAATCTAAGGTTCAATACCAAGCGATGATGTTGCAGCTTTTCATCCAACGACGCTTTGAGCACGTGGTCATGTCAGCGCGTTTCTACAACATCATTTATAAAGATGGTGATCAAGCCATGCGTATCAAAAAAGGTTCTGACACTGAGAAATTTTTCAGCGAAGGACTTGGAGTCAATCCGACTGTTGCGGGGCTTGATGCAGCCGCTAACGAAGCCATCCGTAAATCTCAGACACTGATTAGCGCCTTTCAGAACAACATTGACAGCAACCGCATTCACGCAGCCTCAGAGCGCCTCGTCGAAGCCTTCCTCGTCGGCGAGTTTATACCATGCGTCCAAACCGTGTCGATGGGCATGAAAGAGCGTGTCCAGCAATATGTACAAGATGCTAACGATCTCGTCGAAGCGCTTTCAGCGAAAGAGTTGGCTCAAGCGACCGAACTCAACGAATCCCTCAAAACACAAGCTCGCGACTATAATCCATCAAAGGCCAACTCTTACATTGCTGCTCACAAACGCGCGTCAGACGGCCATGTGCGCGATGCCAAATTTGCGCTCTTTGAAAAAGACACATCGCGTGCAAAAGTGGCTATTGAAAATGCCATCAAACATTGGCCAGCCAACCCTACTATCCAAACCTTCAACGACAAACTCGATGAGCGACTCGATCAAGGAGAAGAAGATTCCGACACACTGACGCAGACTGTCAAAGAGTTTGATCGACTCCTCGCTGATAAAAACTACCGAGCCATCGTCGAAGAACCTCGTAAATCAAAGTTTGTTGTCGTCTTTGGTCAGACAAACGATGAACCCCGAATCAAGCAGCTCACCGAGATTGGCGAGTCGATCACGGAGATTGAAAAAGCCCTCGGTAAGTCACAGAGCCTAGTCGAGGCCGGTCAATCCTACGCCGCGTGGGAAGCAATCTTCGAGACCCAGAACAAGTACTATGACGACCCTAAGATCGCCAATGCCAAAGCACAGTTGATTGGTCAGGTTGGTAATTTCACTAACGCCCTCACTAAGGCTAAGAGACTAGAAGAAGGTGGTGCAACACCTCAGACAGGTTCAGCACTTTCATGGTACCTCAAGGCCCGCGACATTTACCCGCAAAGCCAATTTGCCAAAGAAGGACTCGAAAGAATTGTGAGCAAACAATTTGAGGCAGCCAACTAAGCCTTCCACTATAAATCTATTCCAGTAAAACCACCAATGAGTTGTTCTCATTGGTGGTTTTTTAATCCCTCCCTTTTGACTCAAGCACACGATCTACTAATACAGACGACGCGCATACCTGTCGTGATTTGCAAACCTCATAGTCGCGCAAAAATAGACTTGAAATCAATCTAGGCCGTTATAGTTCCCACCTGATACTTATCAACAAAAACGAAGCTCAAAAAACGCCTCCTCCAATTTACTTTTAAAATGAGATAGTGATAACGACCTCACTATACAGCCTCATTCCGATCGGCCAGTACACATGAAATCAAAATACATCCACTTAGTTGCGAACCTCATTTGCGGTCTAGCGCTTTGCTTTAACCAATCAGTTGAAGCCAGTTCTCTCCCCATCGATTTGAAAGAAAATCCCAATGTGACGATTATTGGCAACGGCCTTGGTTCACGTATGCAGCATTTTGGATTTTTTGAGACATCACTTTATTCTACACAACCAGCTGCGAACATTCGCTTTAGAAATTTATGCGACGACGGAAACACTGCAGGATTCCGCCCACATTCAGCAAGAGACAATCCATTCGCATTTGAAGGGGCTCAGTCATTTCACCCACCACTCTCCGAGCAAAAAGACCGCTGGGGGTCAGGCCACACTGGTAAAGGAACTTTTAAAAGCCCGGACTCTTGGCTTACTGAACTCAAAACCGACACGCTCATTGCATTCTTTGGGTACAACGAAGCTTTTTCAGAAGAAGCTGGAATTCACAACTTTAAAGGAGAAGTGTCCGCCTTTCTCAAACACACGAAGAGCCAACGCTACAATGGTAAGTCAGCACCAGAGATCGTCCTAGTCTCCCCCATTGCCTTCGATCCGAGCACCCAACCATCAGCCGATATAGATGCAGCTAGCTACAATAAATATTTAGAGCTCTACACTAAGGCTCTTAAGGAAGTTTCAGAGATAGAAGAAGTTGCTTTTATTGACATCTTTTCACCCTCAAAAAAGTGGTTTCATGAGGCACCTGAAACCCTCACACTCAATGGATTTCAGCTGAATAAAGATGGCTACAAGAAACTCTCACAAGAATTATCGACTCGCCTCACCGGGCAAAATATCAAGCTCGACAGTACAACTACTAAAAAAATCCACACTGCGGTACTCGACAAAAACTGGCTCTGGAACAACTACTATAAAATCCCCAATGGCGTGCACGTATTCGGTAGACGTCATAGACCATTTGGTCCAAAAAACTACCCGTTTGAGCTACAGAAGCTTAAAGAAATGCTCGATAACCGAGATCAAGCTATCACTGCCTTAGCCCAGAAAAAAAGGTTCGACCTCAAGACTGCTGATGCACAGACCAGTCCATTAGCTGAGGTCAAAACCAACTTCAAGACAAGCAGGAAAAATGGCAGTAAAACCTACCTTTATGGGGAAGATGCTCTGAAAAAATTTAGTCTTCCAGAGGGCTTCAAAATTGAACTATTTGCTTCTGAAAAAGAATTCCCAAATCTAGCAAACCCATGCCAAATGAGTTTTGACAGCAAAGGTCGCCTCTGGGTTTCAACCATGCCAAGTTACCCACACTATAAGGTCACAGATGAAAAACCTAATGACAAAATCCTTATATACGAAGACACTAACAACGATGGAAAAGCGGATAAAGAGATCGTCTTTGCCGACCAACTTCAACTTCCGACAGGATTTGAAATCACTCACAAAGGTGTTTATGTCTCCCAGGGCTCTAACCTTCTACTTTTAGAGGACACAGACAACGACGACAAAGCCGACAAGAGAACTGTGATACTTAGTGGCTTTGACGATCACGATACTCACCACGCCATTAGCTCGTTCAGTCAAGACCCCTTTGGTAACATTCTCATGAGTGAAGGCACATTTCTGCATAGTAATGTTGAAACCGCCTACGGTGTGCAGCGTAGCTCAAACGGAGGATTTTGGAGATTCAACCCGAGCACACAGAAGCTCGACAGATTAGCTAGGGTTTCGATACCAAATCCTTGGGGAATAACCTTTAACGTTTGGGGACAAGGGCTCTTCCTTGACACTTCAGACCCAAATGCCCGTTGGCTTACCCCTGCTTCTATCAAGGTGCCATACGGCTACTTTGCTCCCCTTCCAGCGAACTTAGTAGAAAAAAACCAACGAGTTAGACCAACCTCGGGCCTAGAGTTTGTCTCAAGTAGACACTTCCCTAGCTATATGCAGGGTGACTACCTCCTCAACAATGTGATTGGTTTTCGTGGCACCAAACAGCACACCCTAGAAGACGGCTCTGTTGGTTTTACTAGTAAGCACCGTCAGGACCTTGTGTCTTCGGATGACACCAACTATCGACCAGTTGACCTGGAGTTTGCTCCAGACGGATCTCTGTTCATTGTGGATTGGCATAATGTCCTAATAGGTCACATGCAACACAGCGCGAGAGATCCACTAAGAGACCACAAACATGGTAGGATCTACCGAGTCACCCACAAGTCTCTACCATTAGTTAAACCTTCTAAAATTGACGGCGCAACTATAGCCAAGCTCCTCGAGAACCTCAAACTCCCAGAATACCGTACTCGTTACCGTACGCGTACTGAATTACGTAAGTTCGATTCCACAAAAGTAAATTCAGCCCTTATGAGCTGGCTTAAAAAATTCAAAACCAATGACAGTAAATATGACAACTATCTCTTAGAAGCTTTGCTCGTCACATGTAGTTCAGACCATCCGAACCTAAAAATCCACAATCTAGCCATGGAGTCTAACAACTTCAATCTTCGCTGTGTCGCAGTCCGAGCTCTCGCTCAAACTCCACTTGAATTTAACAACCTTCAGCAAATACTTAACAAAGCTGCCAAAGACCCACACGGACGTGTTCGTCTAGAAGCCTTAGTCGTTGCGTCTCGACTTTCAAATCGTGTAGATCTAAACGTAATCCTCGGGCAACTACCTAATGATGACATCTGCGAAGATGCACAATTAAGTCCGGTCATTGCCACACTTCGTACATTAGCGAGCAATCAAACCATTACATCTAAAAAGGAAAAAATTAAAGTCCCTAAACATTTGAAAGGAAAGGACATTGCTCGATTTGCCAAAGGTCACGAGGTCTACCACAGAGAAGCCCACTGTGCTACTTGCCACCAAGAAGACGGTGAAGGCCTACCAGCAGCAATGTTCCCTCCTCTCACTAGAACAAAATGGGTTTTAGAAGATCAAGAACGCCTCATAAAGCTCGTAATCCACGGTTTACATGGACCTATCACAATCAAGGACAAACAATATCCAGGTCTCGTACCTATGAGTGGTTTCAAGGCTCTCACGGATCAAGAGATCGCCGACGTCCTCACCTTTGTACGCAATTCCTTCGGCAACAAGGCCTCCTCGGTATCACC
This sequence comes from Rubritalea profundi, assembly GCF_002954445.1. Taxonomy (GTDB): domain Bacteria; phylum Verrucomicrobiota; class Verrucomicrobiia; order Verrucomicrobiales; family Akkermansiaceae; genus Rubritalea; species Rubritalea profundi. The sequence continues at coordinate 3,495,847 of NZ_MQWA01000001.1, read as the reverse complement.
CGCTCTAGTCAAAAAAGTGAGAGCTTACACTTCAGATCAAGAAGGCTTCTACGCTCCTGAAGAACTTCTTATACAGCACCCTCATAAAAAGTAGCAGCACTTTCACTACATGCGCTCAGGCACTTGGATACCGAGAAGGCCAAGTCCTTGCTGCAACACACGTCCAGTGAGTTCACAGAGCACCAACCGAGACTTACGTACATCTCCTTCGCTTTTAAGAACTTGGCAGGCTTCGAAGAAGCTGTGGAAGGCCTTCGCTAGATCTAGCAAATAGTTAGAAAGGATATTTGGCTTGAGGTCGTCGAGCACAGTTGGAAGCACCTCACCGAATTTCGAGAGCGTCCTAGCAAGATTGATTTCACCTTGTTCTGTGATTTGTAGACCGTCTGCGTCCAGAGTAACTTCCTCTTCTAACTTACGGAAGATCGCACGAACCCGCACATAACTGTACTGAAGGTAGGGTGCTGTATCCCCTTGCAGAGCGACCATCTTGTCTAGATCGAAAATGTAATCCGAGGAACGATGATGGCTAAGCTCAGTGAACTTTACCGAACCAATACCGATCATCTTCGCCAACTCATCTTTCTCCTCTACTGGAAGGTCACCGCTTTTCTCTTCTAAAACTGTGCGAGCCGATTTCACCGCGTCATCGAGGACGTCGGCTAGCTGTGGGAGATCGCCATCACGCGTTTTGAGCGGCTTACCATCTTTTCCTAGAATCGTACCGAAAGAAATGTGCTCAAGCTTGGCCTTACAGCCACGACGCTTGGATACGTCGAAGAGTTGTTGGAAGTGCAGGCTCTGGCGCGCGTCTACCACGTACCAGATTTTGTCAGCATTCCATTGCTTGAGTCGGTGATCGACTGTGGCAACATCCGTCGTGGCATAGTTGAATGCGCCATCTCCCTTGCGCACGATCATTGGGAAGTCAGACCACTCGCCATCGCGCTTTTCCTTGAAAGGATCTTGCTTTGGTGGGAGTTCTTCTCCTGAGAAAACACAAAGGGCTCCATCGCTCTCGCGGGCAAGACCTTCAGCTTCGAGAGCTTTCACCAAGGGTACCAACTCGCTATTATAATAGCTTTCACCTAGCCAATGGTCGAAGCTAACATCGAGTCGGTCGTAAATCTTATTCAGTCCCACTTTGGAAACCTCAACGCACTTTTCCCAAATGGCAAAATTCTCAGCATCGCCATTCTGGAGCTTCACTAGCTCGTCACGGCACTCATCTTTTATCGCTTCCTCTTCCTTGCAGAGCAAGTTGACGGCACGGTAGAGACGGAGTAATTCCTGAAGTGGATCAGCCTCAATCGCAACAGGGTCAATCAAGTTCTTCCAGCCATAAATGACCATGCCGAATTGAGTCCCCCAGTCGCCAATGTGGTTATCGGTTGTCACATTGTGCCCGAGAAATCGGCAAATGCGAGAAAGTGAATCGCCGATGATAGTCGAACGAATGTGCCCAACATGCATTGGTTTGGCTACGTTTGGTGCGGAAAAATCGACAACGATGTTCTGAGGCTCAGCCACACTGCCGACACCGAGGCGCGGGTCATTGATCAGCTGGCCAACCTTCTGGCTCCAAGTTTCTGATTTGATACGGAAGTTGATAAACCCTGGTCCCGCGATCTCAAGATCAGCGAGGTCATCGACCTCAAGCGCGTCAACTACCTGAGTAGCGAGCTCGCGTGGATTCATTTTTAGCCGCTTGGCCAATGCCATTGCAGTATTTGCTTGGTAGTCACCATGACGCACGTCAGCCGCAGCGAAAATCTTGACAGGAAAGCCCACTGGCAGGTCGATTCCAGCCTTGGACAATGCCGTGAGCAAGCGTGATTCTAATATTTCTAAAAGTGTGTTCATAAACAAAAAGTAAAAAAGCGACAGCCTCGGCCATCGCTATAATGAAAGTGAGTGTCTAATACGGTTAGCGTTCGCAATGAGTGCGCGACGGACGTGAACCGAGAATATCGATCACCTCTTCGCGCGTCTCCGCGTTGGCCAATTGCTGGCGCACTTCACAGTTATTAAAGAGTTTTGCAATCGCAGCAAGAGTCTGCAGGTGCATGTGGTAGCCCTTTTTAGGAACTACGAACAATAAGACAAAATTGACCGGCGCATTGTCGAGAGCTTCAAAATCGATTCCCTTTTTTGAACGACCGAACACAGCGACCACGTGGTCAAGCTTTTCAGAAAATGCGTGTGGGATCGCAACACCACTGCCAATGCCTGTACTAATCTGATCTTCGCGTGCGTGCAGGGCTTCGAGAACGTCATCTTTGCTCTCGCCCTTGAGGAAGTCATGGCGGTCTAGATACTCTACTAGTTCTACAATTGCTGGCCAGTGTTCCTCGGCTTTCATGTCGAGGATCACTTGGTCATTAGTCAATAAGCTCGCTAATTTCATAATGGATAGTGAGCCTCGACAGCTGCCACAGCTGGTATGCCAAGTGGCGAGGCGTGCTGTGGAGTATAAAGATTTCCCCGACAAATCAAGACCTTTCCTCACGCCACTGTCATGCAGAACTCATTCGCATAGAATCACTGGGCCCCACAAGAGCCTCACAACTCCATTTTCAGCTCGTCTTGCTTGCTTTTACTCTTCAAATTTATGATACGTAGATTGACAATCTAGAGGGTCATCGCCTACCAATAGGTCATGTCAACGGCACTTCCACCTAGACCCCGTCAGATTTCACAGACAAAAGCACATATTTGTATCGTCGCTTCGATCTATAATTCCGAATTTACCGATGCCTTGGTTGAGAATGCCACTGATGAGCTCAACAACATCCTCCCTCAGGCAACCATCAGCGTGGCTCGCGTCCCTGGCGCCTTTGAAATCCCTGTTGCCAGCTCTGCTCTGCTCCACGCAGAAGACACACCCATCGTGCTCATTGCTCTAGGTCTCATCATCCGAGGTAAGACCCAACACGGCGATCTCGTGGCAGAATCAGTCACCACCAGCCTCCAACAATTGGCGTGCGATACAAAAATTCCAGTGATTCATGAAGTTCTTCTTGTAGATGACGAGAAGCAAGCCTACGCACGATGCATCGGATCTCAACTCAACCGCGGTCGCGAAGCAGCACGCTCAGCGCACACGATGATTGAGTTGTTCTCCGAACTTGGCCTTCACCAAGATAAAAAAAAGAAATCAACACGATCTTATCCCAGCAATGCATAGTAGACGCGCCATCCGAGAATCCGCCATCCAGTTCCTTTATTGTTCAGATATAGAAGGCGGTGCGGACGCCGAAGAACTATCTGACACCTTCTGGGAACTTGCTCTTGAATCTGACAGCAACAAGCTTATCAAAGCTTCAGCCAAGGCTCTTTTGCACCTAAACCAAGGCCGTGAAGCCCGTCACATCAAGTTCGTCGACCGCAGCAAAGAGACTCTAGCAACTATCACTGCAGATCCAGATGCGGAGAAGCTCAAGACCACTTTCCAAGAGATACTCAAGCTCGAAAGCAAATGGCGAGCAACCATTGATCGAGTCCAGCGCCTCTACAACCCAGGTGTCGAAACTCCTGATTCTGAGCTCGATTCAGCCATCAAAGACATTTTCACACTCAACACGCAACTGACGGAGTCTCGCAAACGCTGGGAGCACCAACTTCAGGACCTCCCGTTCATCAACAAGCGCCTCGACGCTACTAAGTCTTTGATCAAGGGCCTGCAAAGAGTTTCAGATCGCATTATCATGGTGCAGAAACCTGAAGACTTTGCCGATCACCCAGACATCAAGCATATCCATGACACTGCAGAAAAGATGCATGGCTTCCGCAAAGAAGTAGACGGACTCACTAGCACAATTCTGAATAAGAAACCTGAGCTCGATGAAACTATCGAATCCGTGGTTGAGAACTACAAACCTGAGCGAATCGACCCAGTCGACCGCGCCATCCTCCGCCTAGGCACCTACGAGATCCTTCTGAAAGAAGAAATCCCAGCGCCCGTCACGATCAATGAATGCATCGAGATTTCTCGTCGCTTCGGCTCCAATGAGTCCTCACGGTTCATCAATGGCGTGCTCGATAAGATCGCGAAACGCGACTAAGCAATCACCACTCAATCTTGCAAAAGCCCACTCGCCACATCTTTGGTTGTGGGCTTTTCTGTTTTTACACAGACTCTTGAAATTGGTTGAGTCTGCCATATCATACTATTTACTGCCCGCTCCGTGACTCAGCATCCGGTCGCTGAAGCGACATTTGTACAATCATCGATAAAAAGAGAGGCATCATCGATAAAGATTTCCTTGATGAATGGGGCAAGATCTGACGATTATGACGGCGTCTCCCAACCGATCAGGAAACACAGTTTTCCAGCAAAAATCTCATGAGCAAATCTCCACGACTAATCCACCTAGACCGCATTCCAACTCAGCAGGCACTCATCCTGCCGGGTAGGCTTGATCACAGCGAGATGCTTGAGCTGGAGAAGCAACTGAATGGGCGCAAAATAATTTGGATTTGTGAAGAAAATGTTCAGCTCTCAAAGGCGACAGAAAACTTCCTCAACAAGCGTGAAGCCATTGCCTTTAGCGCTATGGACACCGGCCTAAAGGAAGTGGGGGCCAAACTTTCTGCTGATTTAGGTAGCACTGGAATCGCCATTTTTCTCCCCGGCGAGGTGTCGTGCCTTTCTGGAACATCAGTTCATATCACTGGCGAGACACTTATAGCTCTTTGCGCACTGGATCTCCCGACCCTACCACTCGCGGTCCACATACCAGCTGAATCATCACTAAGTGTAGAGAATTCCTCTTACTCGCCCTCAGCCATCCTCGTCTTTGGTCAGCTTTTAAAGGCTGACCAATGTAACCCGGCTCAATTACGCCAAGAGTTGCTCACAGCCTTCGAACAAGCTTTTTCTTCTAGAGCTTTCTTACAGGGGTCTCTCGGTTACGCCTTACTTTCGGGTTTGAAAAAGCATTCAAAAAACAAAGTCATTGATGGCACAAACGACCAAGAAAAATCATTTGAAATTATTCTTGGAGCCTCGCTCGCTTTTTCCAAACACATCCAAAAAGTAACCAATAAAAAGCGTGTGGGAATTATCCTGCCACCAGGCCCAGCTGGACTGATCGCCAACCTAGCAGTCATCTTTGCTGGTAAAGTCCCAGTGAACCTCAACTTCACGGCTAGCCTTACGGCCATCGATTCAGCCATCCGCCAAGCCGACCTCGATAAATTCATCACAGCCGACCCCTTCGTCCGTAAAATGCCAGATTTCGCTTGGCCGCCTAACCGCGACCTCATCTACATCGAACGAATCCTCCCAGAATTGAAAAAATCTATCACGCGTTGGGTGGTACTCTCAAAATTACTCCCCACCGCAGCCCTCGCTAAAATGGCGGGAATCTCAAATGATGGCGGTGACAAGGAAGCCGTCCTCCTCTTTACTTCTGGTTCATCAGGAGATCCTAAAGGAGTCCCTCTCTCCCACCGTAACGTCCTCGCCAATGTTTGCCAATTTGGCACACGACTCAACCTCCCAGAGAGATCTAACATTTTGGGATCTCTTCCATTATTCCACAGCTTCGGCTGCACCGTGACACTCTGGTTCCCCGTGATTGAAGGACTCAATCTCATCACCAATCCGAGCCCACTCGATTCCAAGCGTATTGCCGAACTCATCGAGCAATACAAGATCGTCCTGCTACTCACGACTCCCACCTTCCTCCGAGGCTACATGCGCCGAATCAAAGCTGAGCAACTTGAGTCACTTAAACTCGTTGTCACCGGAGCTGAAAAGCTTCCTAAATCACTTTCCGATACTTTTACTAAGAAATTCGGTATAACTCCACAAGAAGGCTATGGCCTCACCGAAACATCTCCGGCAACAAATGTTAACCTGCCCGATCCAGCTGAGGTAGCAGGACGCTCGTTCATCTCATCCTCTCGTCTAGGCACTGTTGGCAACTTCCTTCCCGGTATTGCAGTCAAACTAACTGATCCGTCTAACGACCAACCAATACCAATTAACAAATCCGGAATCATCTGGCTCAAGGGATCTAACATTTTCCCTGGCTACCTCAATAACCAAGAAAAAACCGACGAAGTTCTCGTCGACTCATGGTTCAAGACTGGCGACGTCGGCTATGTCGACTCCGATGGTTTCCTTACGATAGAGGGCCGCATTTCTCGTTTCTCAAAAATTGCAGGTGAAATGGTCCCTCATGAAACTGTGGAGGCAGCCATCAACCAGGCGCTTGAACTCGATGAAGAAACCGAACGTAAAGTCGCTGTTGTCGGCATCCCCTGTGAAAAGAAAGGTGAAGCCATCGCTCTTCTCTCAACCCTCGCAGGAGTGGCGCTTGAACAAGAATGCCTCGACCTCCGCTACCGACTCCTCGACCAAGGAATCCCCTCACTCTGGTGTCCTAAAATGATTATACCCGTCGAAGAGATTCCAATCCTAGCATCCGGAAAGCTCGATATCAAAGCCTGCGAACTCCTCGCCAAGTAGTTCCATCAGTCTGACCTTTATCCTCTCCCCTTCTCCTTTATCCTCTCCCCTTCTCATTTATCTTCTTTGAAAACACGCTTCGACGCCTTCATGCAGCACGCTCTGCATGACCCAAATCACGCTACTACGCCCGCAAGATTCGAACAGTTGGCCATCAAGGCGACTTCTCTACCACTGCCACTCTGAGCCCTACCTTGGGAGTTGCTATTGCAGCCCGTGCGTCACAATGGCTCAAAGAAAACCCTGGCAGCTTCCAGCTGATCGAGATTGGAGCTGGTGATGGATCGCTCGCCAAATCTATCATCGTCGCCCTCCCCTTCCTTCAGCGCCTCAAACTCCACTACCACATTGTCGAGACCTCTGAGCCCCTAACGAAAGTCCAACAGACCAAACTAAAAAAATCACGCGTCAGCTGGCACACCGACCCACGCTCAGCGATCAAAGCCTGTAACGGCAGAGCGCTCATCTTCTCTAACGAACTTGTCGACGCCTTTCCAGTACGCATCCTCCAGCGTGAAGAAAACGGTTGGAAAGAACTTCACTGGGATGGTAAAGAAGAGTCCTTTCACCCCCCTAACAGACTACCTGATTCCAGCGCTCTCGTTTCTGATCACCCAGAAAAATACCGCGTCGAAATTCATGAAGCCTACCGCGAATGGCTCGAAGAATGGATCACGGCATGGCGTGAAGGCGAGCTAATAACGATCGACTATGGCGACACCTATCCTGAGATCTACCACCGCCGACCGCAAGGAACGATCCGCGCTTTCCTCCTCCACCAGAACATCACTGGACCAGGCATCTACCAAAATGTCGGCCGCCAAGATCTCACTGCTGATGTCAACTTCACCGACCTTATCGAATGGGGCGAAGAGCTCGGACTGGAAACCGTCTCGCTGACAACCCAATCAGAGTTCCTCGAGCCTCATTCCCGTGGCACCACCCAAGACCTCTATCTACTCCACCCAGACGGCCCAGGATCTGCATTCAAAGTGCTCATCCAACGTCCTCGACCCTAGAATGCGAATCCACGTAGAAGCGTGCTTCCAGCCGCTTTTTTCTCATAACCAGTAATGCCGGCTTCAGAAGGCGGCTGGAAGCACACTTCTACGATTGCTTAGCCGTTTCACCCTTGCCCAGCGTCACACAATATGCAATGTAACTACAGCTACTTTGAATATTCCAAATTCCATCACCGTCTTCCGTCTGGTCCTCACTGCATTGTTTATTGCAGCGGCATCATTTGACTCACCGTGGGCGTACCACACCGCACTTGTGACCTTTGTGATCGCAGCTATTTCTGACTGGCTCGACGGCTACCTCGCCCGCAAGCTCAACCTCGTCACCTCACTCGGAAAACTGCTAGACCCCTTAGCTGACAAAATTTTGGTCGCAGCGGGCTTCATTTACCTTTCCGTTCAAGGATTCTGCCCAGTCTGGGTTACCTGCATGATCATTGGACGAGAATTCATGGTCACGGGCTTGCGTCAAATTGCAGTGGAGCAAGGCAAAGTCATCGCAGCAGACAGACTGGGTAAATGGAAAACCACCTTCCAGCTCATTTTTGTCATCGGCAGCCTTAGCCATATCAGCTTCGCCACGCTCGATCCTGCAAACCCGCTCGTTTCATTGTTAGTTTGGATTGCCGCTCCCGAACATGCTATCATACCAACTACGCTTTGGATAGCCACAGCCCTCACTCTCATTTCTGGCTATAACTACATTTATAAAAACCGCGAGCTCCTCCAGCGTTAGGATCAATCACCCTTTTTGGACATGACCACACTCATTACAAACGCTCACATCGTGTCACCAGATGTAGAGATCGAAAATGGTACCATCGCTATCACAGATGGTATGATTTCTGCAGTCTACGAGGCTGGTGAAAAACTCCCTGCAGCTGACTCCACTTTTGATGCCAAAGGCCAATACGCATTCCCTGGATTCATCGATATCCACGCACACGGCGCTGACGGCAAAGACGTTTGCGATAACAACCTCGAAGCAGTTCGCCACATTGCTAAGACTAAGCTCCGCGAAGGAGTCACCACTTGGCTACCAACCACACTCACTCAGCCTCAGGAAAAATTACTCGAAATTGCTGAAAAAGTGGCACAGTACAATGCCAACCAAGAGTTCGTTAAGACCCCAGGCCTCCACGTTGAAGGCCCATTCATCAATGTCTCCAAAGCTGGCGCTCAAAACCCAGAATTCGTCCGCGAGCCAAACATTGAAGAGCTCAAGCAGATCCACGCGATCGCTCCAGTTCTCATTTTCTCTATCGCTCCATGCCAACCCAATGCCTGCGAAGTGATCGCTGGCGCTAAGGCTCTCGGCATCTACTCATCCGCAGCGCACTCAGCAGCAACATACACTGAGATGCTTGCAGCTAAAGAAGCTGGCCTCACCCACCTCACGCACTACGGCAATGCTATGACTGGCCTCCACCACCGCGAAATCGGCATGGTCGGAACCGGCCTCATCGACGACGACATCAAAATCGAGCTCATCTGCGACGGTATCCACCTCGCTCCAGACTTCGTGAAAATGGTTTTCAAGTTAAAGCCGATCGAACAAATCATCATGATCACTGACTCCATGGCGGGATCTTGGATCAACAATGGCGAATGCTCACTCGGCGGCCTCGAAGTCGTCGTTAATAGCAAGGTCGCTCGCCTCAAACACGGCGGCGCACTTGCAGGATCTGCTCTCGTGTTTGACGAAGGAGTCGGAATTGTAGCCAAAATCACTGGCCTACCACTCCACCAAATCGTCAAAGCAACTTCATGGAACCAAGCTCAGTCACTCGGCCTTGAGAATCACGGAAAGATCGAAGCTGGCTTCACTGGTGACATCGCTATCCTCAGCAAAGATTTCAAGTCCACCGCGACCTTCGTTGACGGTGAACAACGCTTCTAAGTCACAACTTAGAAAATCTATTCTCAAAAAGGGAAGGTCATAGGACCTTCCCTTTTTGCGATATGGAATAGTTAATCATCAGCCCAGTCGATCAAGCGATACGTATAATCGATTTCTCAAAGGAGCCATTACTGTTAATATAGAAGGCATGATGAAATCAATTTATGCATCCCTGCTACTTAGCTCCAGCTTTCTAGCTGCAGAAACTCCAGATCTACAAACGCTACTTGAGCAGGGAAAGTTCGAGCAAGCCATCAAGAGTCACGCTGAAACACCGAGCAACCAAAGCACATTTACAAAGGCGCTCAGTCAACTCTCAACAAGTGTGGAAGATCTACAGCAAGGCTTCTATAAATATGGTTTCGAACTGAATAGTAGCACTGCAGGCATTCAATCCGTAGCCCCAATCCCTCATAATCCGAACCCTGAAATCGTAGACTATCAAGAAATAAGACAGCTCATAGAAACATTCCACCAAGACCTTCATGCGATTGAGAAGACTGTGACTACTATAGGTGAAGACGAATTCCACCTACCACTAGACCTCACCAAAGTACGATTTGACATCGATAACAATGGGGAAAGAACAGAGATGGAATCCTCTGTCGCGCTCTTCCTCAGCATCGAGTCCAATAGCAGAATGACTCAGAGACAAATCGATGAGATGAAAAAAATCGATGGAACTATTGGTTTTGATAAAAGTGACCTCATTTGGCTCAAAGGCTATATCCAAGTAACCCTAGGAGCAACCGACTTGCTCCTAGCCCATGACTTCGAGCACCCATTCAATGCCATTTCTGGCAATCTTTTCCAAAAGCCCAAAAATGCCCTTAGCACAATTGGGGCTGATGACGAAAACTACGGAGACATAGCCAACCTCATCGCTGCGTTCCACCTGTCCAAAATGAAAGTCATCGAACCAGATCGTCTCAAGCAGGCTCGCCAGCACCTCCTCAACATGGTCGATTGCAGTAAACAAATGTGGCTGTCGATCCAAGCTGAGACCGACAACAATAAAGAATGGCTTCCATCACCAAAGCAACAATCAGTAACTGGAGTAAAAATTACTGCTGCAATGATCAAAGATTGGCACAAATTTCTAACTGAATACCAAACCATCCTAAATGGCGATAAACTTATCCCTCACTGGCGCTTTAAAAATAAAGGAATCAACCTCAAACGCGTGCTAGAAGAAAGCACAGAAACCGATGTCGTTCTCTGGGTCACAGGACACGCCGCCGAGCCCTTCCTAGAAAAAGGTGAACTCACAAACGATGGACTCTGGAGGCAACTAAACCAAACCTTCAACGGTAACTTCTTAGGCATGTCATTTTTTATAAATTAGCTCACACAGTACGACAAAAAATGTAAACCTGCTATTTTATGAGGGTATTCTCAAGCTGAAACCTACGATGCCATACAGAATTACAAAATTACTCAAAATCTACCGCATGAATAGCTTTCACATAAGAGACAAACTTTGTGAATCCTGAGAAATTGTGATCATTCTATATGAACATGAGGCTTGGCTAGGTTTGGTTAGAAACTGCGAAACTGTGATTAGTCGCTAGATCATCTCCGCTTAAGCAGTATTCGTGGTCGGACTGTTTCATCATCCAAGCCTTTCGAATATTTCGCGTTTTTCGCGTTTTTCGCGTTTTTCGCGTTTTTCGCAGTAAAATAACTCCCCACATCACGAGTTTCAAAAAGCAGCCGAAAAATTCTCGCTTGCTCTCTAGCGTTTCATCCTTTAAATGTGTTTTCATTCATGCGTTCATTTTTCGCCATATTCAGCCTTTTACTCTTGGTATCTATCCAAGCGGTTGATGCGTGCTGTGACCATGACTCGGGTGTCCACGCCCATTTGGAGAAGGTCTCTGATGGGATGACTGATCAGATGTCTGAACACATCCATCACCACGATGGCCCGTGTGGATGTGTTTGCCACCAGAAACTCCCTACTGACAAGAGCTCTTTCCCCACACCACGAGTGGAGGTCGAGCCACTGCCAAAGCTCGAAGTATGCGATTGGAATAGCTGTCCCGATCACCTCTCTCCCCCGAGCACTGGCCCGCCGCTTGCTGAAAAACTTTCTCTCCCCCCGTCTAGTGCTGCTGAAATCTGTTCACAGCACTGCCGCTTTCTTCTTTGATCTCCTCCTTGATTAGGAGATTCGTGTCCATTTCTTGACTCTGGACACAGTCTACATACCCAGCCTCTAGCAACATTTCTGAGAGGCTCGCCAATTCACTTTCTCACTCGAAGAGATATTTAGACAAAATTAGAATTTATTCACAAATCTCAGCCAACGTTGGCAAAATATTTCATGAAAGCATTTACTATAGGACTCACACTCAGCGGAGTCATTTTCCTCAATTCCTGCAGCGACTTTAGCGGACTCAACATCGTCACCGCTACAGTAGAAGATCCAGACATGTCACTAGGCAACACTGGATCTATCGACCAAAGCAGTAATCTCACTCTCAAGAAAATCTCAACGCGTGTCAGTGCAAACAATCCACAGCTACGAGCCGCTCGATTGCGCATCAATGAGGCTCAAGGACAAGTGGTGCAATCTGGCAGGTTATCCAACCCTGAGCTTGAACTCGACCTTAACAAAAACGTGAGCAGCTCTGAAGGTGGACTCGAAGTCACCTTTGCTCAGCGCTTCCCGATCACCAACAGGCTGAGTGTCGAAAAGCGCATCTCTAACCAGCAACTCAGTATTGCAAAAGAAGAGGTCAAGGTTGCTCAAAAGGCTCTAACCTCGAAGGCTCAGGAACTTGCTATCGAAATCCTTCACAACCGACAGCGGGCACAATACTTAAAGAAGCAAAGTGCCTTGCTCGATGAGTTTGCCAACTTCATCGATGATGCCGCCCAGCTTGGCGAGCTCTCACCCCTCGATGCCAACCAAGCCAAGATCGAGTCCGCGACACTGAAGTCAGAACTTTCTAGGATTGAAACGCGCGAGAATATTTCGCTCAACAAGCTCAAAGCCTACATTGGCCTTCAGCCTAATCGTCCTCTGCAACTTTCAGGTAACTTGCCCAACGCCACCATTCCGTCGTCCAACCTGGCCCTCAACAACCGTCCTGAGTACCGAGCAAAGTTGTTAGAAATAGAGCAAGCCAAAGACAACATTGCTCTGCAAAAAGCGAATCGCTACGAAGATATCGAGGGTCGACTATTCACCAGCTTAGACAGAGAAGAAGACGCGCCCGAAGGGCTTTCGAACGAAGGAACCATCGGTGCTGGCATCAGCATTCCTCTCCAGTTCTACAACAAGAACGAAGGGAATATCCAAACTGCTCGAGCTCAAGCTTCCCGAATGGCTGCCGAGAAAACTGCCTTAGCTCTAGAAATCCAACAACAGGTCGCCACCGAGCGTGCCAAAATGAAAAGCTGGCTGGCTCAGACTAGTAAGCTCACCAAGAACCTCATTCCTCTTGCTGATGACAATGCAGAGCAACTAGATAAAGCCTACCGCAACGGTCAAGCCCCTTTCACATCTGTGCTTAAAGCTAGAAGCCAGCAACTAGAGCTTCAGTCGCAAAACATCGATAACCTCGAGGCCTTCCATAAAGCCCGAGTCCGCTACTACGCAGCCATCGGCCGTGAACAGTCAGCACTCTAATTTTCCACCAATCCATTCAAATCAATATGAAATTGAAATCCATTCTCTCGCTCATCACCGCCGCACTTCTTTCCAGCACTTGGGCTGAAGAAGCTGTCGATGCAGCAAACACCATTATCCTCTCAGAACAGGGAGTCAAAAATCTTGGCATACAATCAGCCAAGGCTAAAAAAGCAAATTTTGAGGACAGCGTATTTGCCATCGGTCACATCAAGCCCATCCCTAACAGGCACTCTGTCATCAGCACACGCTTCTCTGGGCGCGTGGTCCAAACTCCGCCTATCGTTGGTGATATTGTGGTGAAAGGCCAAGTTCTGCTTAAAGTAGAAAGCCGCCAACCTGGCTCACCGCCACCAGTCATTGATGTAAAAGCTCCAGAAGCGGGAATCATTTCAAAAAGCCATGTTACCCTCGGACAGCCTGTCGATCCCTCACAGGAACTGATGGACATTGTAGACCTTAAACAAGTGTGGGCAGTTGCGAGTGTTCCTGAGAGTCAGGCTTCAAAACTCAAGATCGGGACCACAGCTCACATCAAAGTCATCTCGCTAGGCGGTACCAGCTTCGACGGAAAACTCATCCGTATGGGCTCAGAGGCCAATCATGAATCAGGAACACTGGAAGCCATCTTCTTGCTAGACAACCCAGGACTCAAACTCCGGCCCAATATGAGGACTGAATTCTCGATCGTTTTAGACGAAAGAAAAGATGTTATCTCAGTACCACGCAAGGCACTGCAAGGTGACGCAGCAGACCCCTATGTATTTGTAAAGCACTTCGACCTGCCCAATGCTTTCGTCAAGTGCCCTGTGGTTGTCGGCGAGCGCAATGATCGCTATGTGGAAATCAAGTCAGGCGTCACGAGATTTGATGAAGTCGTCACCAATGGAGCCTACTTTTTAGGCTTTGCCCAGGGTGGTGGAATCTCACTCAGAGATGCTCTCGATGCAGCACACGGTCATAAACACAACGAAGATGGATCTGAGCTCAATGCTGATCAAAAAAATGCGCAGGAGGTCGGACAAGATGGAATTTCTGCGGAAGGTGCCATGAGTTGGACCTCCCCCATCGTAATCTTTCTGATAGTCTCTAATGCCATCACGCTGGTGCTTCTCACTATTGTAACGATCAAAAAGTCTCAGTAAGCATGCTCAATAAACTTATTCGCTTCTCTCTCGGGCATCGCGTCATCGTCCTAGCCATTGCCTTTTTGGTATTGGCTCTGGGATTCCAGAAGACCATGTCGCTACCCGTTGAGGTATTACCAGATCTAACAAAGCCAACAGTCACCATCATGACTGAGGCTGCTGGGCGTGCTCCAGAAGAGGTGGAGCAGCGCATCAGCATGCCGTTAGAGCGTTCTCTAGTGGGAGTCACAGGTGTGACCCGTGTCCGATCCATTTCTGACATTTCGCTTTCACTTGTCTACGTCGAGTTTGACTGGGACACAGATATTTATAAAGCCCGACAGTTCGTGCAAGAACGCCTGCAGTCGGTCGAGCTGCCAGACGAAGTAGTCCCTACATGACACCAGTGGCCTCATTGATGGGGGAAATCATGCTAGTAGGAATCTCTTCCGAAGACGGCAGCATGGAGCCTAGCGACATCCGCACCTATGCGGACTGGACAGTGCGCAGGAAACTTCAGAGTCTCCCCGGTATCGCTGAAGTGCTCTCGATGGGTGGTGGAATCAAACAGATTCAAATCCTCCCAGACCCTAACAAGTTACTCTCACACGGAGTCACCTTCGACGAACTCCACCAAGCGAGCAAGCAAGCAGCGAGCACCTCCACTGGCGGCTTCATCTCATCTGAGTCACAGGAAATCATGATCCGTAACTTGGCCATGACGACCGATCTCAAGGAGCTTGGTAAGACAGTCGTCAAAATGCTAGATGATCGTCCAGTAACCATCGCTGACGTCGCTGAGATCAAATGGGGCATTGAACCCATGCGTGGTGATGCTGCAGTGAATGGCAGAAAAGGCGTGGTGATGAGCATCACAAAATCTCCAGGATACGATACGATCAAGCTCACTGATCAAGTGGAAGAAATCCTAGCAGAGCTACAAGATCAAGCACCTGAAGGAATCCTACTCGAGCCACTTTTCCGCCAGAAGAGCTTCATCGATCTAGCGATTGATAACCTGCTCGAAGCTATCCGTGATGGCTCTATCATGGTTGTGATTATATTGTTCATCTTCTTGTTCAACCTTCGAACCACCTTCATCACCCTCACTGCTATCCCGCTATCCTTTGCGATCACAGCTATCGTCTTTTCTTTTGCTGAGTTGAGTGTGAACTCTATGACCTTGGGTGGTATCGCTGTCGCCATCGGTATCGTTGTCGATGATGCCATTGTTGATGTGGAAAATGTGTTTCGAAGATTGCGTGAAAATGCATCTCTCGCCACTCCCTTGCCAAGGTTAGAGGTCATCGCCAAAGCGTCTGGAGAAGTTCGAAACTCCATTCTCTATGCTACCTTATTTATCATCCTAGTATTCATCCCACTGCTTTCTTTAAGTGGTGTAGAAGGACGACTTTTTACACCGATCGCTTTAGCGACAATGGTCAGTATGGGAGCATCCTTCATAGTATCTCTCACAGTCATCCCAGTACTTTGTTCGCTGTTCTTGCGCCCTAAGCCAGGCAAAGAACATAAGGAAGGATTTATTGTGAGAGGTATGAAATGGATTTTTGAAAAGACATTCCTAACATACTCACTCAGAGCTCCAGCTGTCGTACTCGCATTCGCTCTCATGGCGCTCACGGCAGCAGCATTGCTTTATCCTAAGTTAGGAAAACAGTTCCTTCCTGAGTTCAAAGAAGAAACCATCGTGGTAGCTATGACTGCCAGCCCAGGCACCTCACTTGGCCAAACTAGCCAAATCTCTGCTGTGGTGGACAAGCTATTGTTAGATATGGAAGACGTAAAGTCAGTCGGCCATCGAGTCGGCCGCGCCGAGCGTGGTGATCACGTAGTGCCAGTATCGACAGTGGAGTTTGACATCGAGCTAGAAGAGAATGACACCCCACGTGGTGAGATAACTGACGAAATCCGAGAAAGGCTCAGCAGCAAAAATCTTCCTGGAACTTTTAGTGTTATTTCAGGTCCTCTTAAAGACAGGATTGGTCACATGCTCAGTGGTGTGCCAGCCAAGGTTGCTGTCAAATTATTTGGTCCTGACCTCGCAACTCTTCGAGGGATGGGCACAGAGATCCAAAAGATTTGTAAAGAGATCCCAGGGCTAGAAACCGCCAGTATCGAACAACAAGCACCAATCCCCCAATTGCGGATAGAGGTCGATCGTGATCGTGCCCTGGCGTACAACTTCCGCCCAGCTGCCGTCAACGACCAACTCTCCACTCTACTTGGAGGCTCCACTGTCGCTGAATTATTTGAGGGCGAACGTAGTATCGACTTGGTCATGCGCTTACCTGAAAGCTGGCGTGAATCACCGCAAAACCTTCACGAACTCATGCTCACCAATGATGATGGACAAAGAGTTCCACTGAAAGCGATTGCTGAAATCCGTAATGCCAAGGGACCAAATGTGATCAAGCGCGAGAATACTCGACGTCGATTTGTGGTCAGCATCAACCCCACCGGCAGCGACCTCGAATCCATGATCAACACCCTAGAAGATCGGATCAATGATGAGGTCATGTCACAAAGTAGATATAAAGAATACGACATGAGTATCGAAGGTGAATACCAGGCGCAAAAGGAAGCGTCTTCGACTATTTTCAAGGCCACGTGTGTCGTTTTGTTAATTATAGCACTCCTACTCTACACTTATTTTGGAACCATTACATTCGCCATCCAGGTACTCTGTGACATCCCATTAGCATTGGTTGGTGGGCTCGTATTCACTTGGATGACGGTCAACAACATCAGCATCGCGACACTCGTTGGCTTCATCGCCGTAGCCGGTATCGCTGCCCGCAATAGCATTATGTTGATCTCTCACTACCTCCACCTGATGAAACACGAGGGTGAAGGTTTCACCCGAGAGATGATCGCACGCGGAACTCAAGAACGGCTTGTCCCCGTTCTCATGACCGCTCTATCAGCTGGCTTGGCACTTATTCCACTCGTCATCGCTGGCGATCAACCAGGTAAGGAAATCCTCCACCAGTAGCCATCGTCATCACCGGCGGTCTCGTGTCTAGCACCATTCTAGGACTTGCTGTCACTCCAGCATTTTTCTACCTCTTCGGTAGAAAAGCTGCAGAAAAATCAATCGCCAACAACGCTCCAGCAGCGGGCTAACAAGCTCACTAAAAACACCAAACAATAAAACAAATAACATGAAATACACCATACCAACACTAACCGCAGTAGGCATCGTATTCCTCAGCTCATGCGGAGATAAACCTAAAGAACATAGCGATAAAGATGACCACGCGGGTCACGACCACGCCGAAGGTGAGCACAATGATCACGAAGGGCACGACCACGCCGCAGGTGAGCATGATGATAAAGCCGAGGACGATCACTCTGGCCATGACCACATCAAAGCTGGACCCAACAAAGGTCGCATGATCTCCAGCGTCACCCCTCAGGCCGAGTTCTTCGTAATGGACGATGGACGCGTACAGATTAGCTTCTTCGATGCTGACATGAAAGCCGTGGCTCCTGCTGGTCAGACTGTGAGCGTCATTTCTGGTGAGCGTATCAGCCCTCTCGAAATGAGTTTCACTGCAGAAGGTAATGCGTTGGTATCCAAAGAAGCACTACCAAAAGGTAACAACTTCCCTACCGTTGTTGCCATCAAAACTAGTCCCGACTCTGAAGAGGTAGTCACCAAGTTCACTCTCGACCTCAGCGACTGTTCCAGCTGCTCGAACAAAGAGTACGCTTGTGAGTGCCACCACTAATAATACCACTTAGCAAAACCAAAGAGACAAATGTTCTTTTTGCTGGCTTTAGGAAAATGCGCTACGCGGAAAGCTATGAGAGCTGGGCGCTTTCTTGATAAATCGGCGTTTCTCCTCGGTCATGGTGCTCGGTCCTTATTTAGCTCTTATCTAACCAGATAAAAAATCCCGCATGGAAGAAACTCCATGCGGGATTACTGTTTTGAGAGGTGCTGTTACCTTACTTCCACTGCTGCATGTAGCTAGCAATGTCAGCCACGTCTTGACCGCTAAGCCCTAACTGCTCAGCTGAAAGCATCAGTGAGCGAGACATCCACTTGGCCGATTTCACACGGTCCTTTGGTACCAACTGCACCACACCACCAGTAGAAGTCACAACTAAAGGGTCACCAGCTACAACAAGCCCATGGACTACTTTACCGTTCGTTAGCACTACTTCTTTACCTTTAAATCCGTGAGCAATATCAGCAGATGGTTCTAGAATGCTCTTCACGATAGCTTCTCGAGACTGAGTGGATCCCCATCCTTTCAATGCTGGACCGTAGTTAGGTCCTACTCCATTGATGTTATGGCACATGACACAACGCTGGATAGTGACTGCCCCTTTCTTTGCATCGCCTTTGAGCTTCATAACCTCAGCAACTGACGGCAATTTAGTCGACTTGGGTGGTTCTGGTACGGTCATCGAATTGACTACAATCTTTGATGGATCATAGATACCACGCTTCTTAAGTTCATCTTTAATTCCCATTGAAGCCCAAGTTCCTGTTCCTCGCTCAAACAACCAATAAACCGACTCAGCTTTCACCAAAGATTTATCATTAGCCAAATCCAACACAGCTAATGCTGCTGACTTGTCATTGATAAAGGAGAGTGACTCCACTGCGAACTCTCTCTGCTCCTGAGTTAACTCCTTGCTCTGAGCGCGTTGCTTCAGATCTGAAACAGCAGCCACAGGCCACAAGCGCCATGTGAGACGAGCAAATGAATCCGACCAACTAGCAGCAGGTCCTACAGCTAGCTCGTTTTTAAGACCAGTCCAGATTGCTTCTTCTTTGTTCTCCGCACCAAGCCCGATAGACTCGAGGTAGTTCTTGTCCTTACCATCGTAAGCTTTTGCAAGAGTCACGAAGATCGGCAATGTTTCATCAGCACTGTAGTGTCTCAAGGAGAGAGCCACATCACGGCGCACTGCTGGACTAGGATCGCCTGCTAGTGATTTAGCGTAGGCCAGCATGTTTGCACCAGTGCGGCGAAGCGCTCGATAGGCGACTACTCGTTCATCTGAATTCGTGCTCTTAAGTAAACTCTCACACTTCGCTAACCCTTTGGCTCCGAGGTGAGGTAGCAACCAAATCGCACGCGATGCGATGTACCTGTTAGGATTGTCGAGTAGTGCGACAACCGCAGCGAGCGACTTCTCTTTATTATCGCGAAGTCCATTGAAACCGAGGTGACGCACGTTGACCGCGGGTGAACTCAATGCAGTGATTTGACCAGCAGTAGTCTTAAGGTCAATGCTTGGAATGTTCGGTTTAAATCCTTTTGGAGCGATACGGTAAATCGCTCCAGAACAGGAATCATCCATAGTACTATGACCACCGACTCGTCCATCGAACCAGTCCGTCACATACACGGCTCCGTCTGGACCGACTGAAACATCGGAAGGACGGAAAAGCACCCCTTGGTACTCGATCTGGTCATTGCTTGAAACGCGCTTGGTTTGATCACCACCGATATATTCACCTTGAACGTTTGAGGTGAGGAAATTGACGCTCTTCATCTCGAAGCTTGCACCCTTTGCTTTTGGTCTATAGCCGAAGATTGTGTTACGCGCCGCCTCACAAGCGAGGTAGGAACCTTCCCAGTTCTTCCCAAGTGCACCATTTTCATAGAAAACGTTGCCTGTTGGAGAGCCGTGGCCATAGACATCACCTACATCAAATGTACCTGGATCGTCTTGACGCCAGTGAGCACGAGCCACTGGCTGCCCCGGACGCTGCACAGAGCGCCAAGTTCTCTGACCATTTTTAGTGAAGAAACCGGCACTACCGTACTCCAAAACATAGGAGTTCCTGCAACCGCCAAAGTCATCATTATCATTCTGGAAAATATCTCCCATAGAGTTCACTGACTGCTCATAAGAATTACGGTAACCGTGGCCAACTATTTCAGCATCGGTTCCGTCTGGATTCATTCGTACCGTGAAGCCTGAGGTCCAGACAAAGCCATCATCAGACGCTTTGCCACCCAGCTTATTATTATCCATATAGAATGTCCCCCCCCCACCGCGGTAAACACCGTTCATGTTGAAGGTCTTGCCGGAATTATCTTTAAAAATAGCACCACAGTTACCCGTGTTAAAATACCATTTACCATCCGGACCAGCTGTCAGCGAGTGCAGCGAGTGGTCGTGCTGACGGGCATTGAAGCCAGTGAGTAGTACTTCTTTTTTGTCCACTGCTGGATCAAATTTTAAATCCCTATTCACATCAGTATAAACCAACATGTTAGGTGGCTGAGAAACGATTATTTTATTATCGAACACAGCCACACCTAATGGAGACTCTAGGTCTTTATCCTGCACGAAGGTGTGGGAACTATCAGCAGTTCCATCACCATTGGTATCTTCAAGCACAACAATCCTATCTCCCTCCGGGCGACGCCCAGCCTTACGGCGGTAGTTCACCCCTTCAGCCACCCAGACTCGTCCCTTGTGGTCGATATCCATGTTTGTTGGGTTAAATAGCATCGGAGACTTAGCCCACACTGTTACTTCTAACTCCTTATCTTCAGGCGTAGAAAAATGCTCTAGTGCCACTTTCTGGGCAGCTTCTTTCGGTGACCATTCTACCTTAGCAGTTTTTACCAACTTAGCCTTTTGAGCTTTTTTTTTAGCCGCTGCCGCTTTCCTTTTCTTCAAGTCAGGAAGCTTCATTGGCTTCTGCTTGTAGAGCGCTGCTGTTGGAAGCTCTATCGGCTTCTTGAGCCCTGCGCTCAGTTGCTCTTTAGTGATTGGTTTAGAGGGAACTCCAGCTTTAGGAACATCACCGCGCGCAGTCCAAACAATGGCATTGAGCACCATCTTGCGGAAATCATCGATAGCCCAGTTGCGGTGGTAGTGACCACCAACAAATCCTATGCCACGGCCACCATCAGTCGTCGGAGTATCTTTATACCACATCAACTTCTGAGGCTTGCCGAAACCCTTCTCACCATGCTCATTCCACATATTGATGTAGCGAACCATGCGATCTGGTGATGGAACACCAGTCACAGCTCCGCCGCAACAATCACAGTCATCAGCAAAACGCATGTTGTAGTAAAATTCATCATAGGCGGGAAACTTTTCAGGCAAACCATTGGCAATTGGCAATTTTTTATTCGCCTTCAAATCCGCAATCCAATGTGGATTCACGGAATAGTCATCCTCCATGTAGCCGCCAAGCCATGGGAGGTAATATTTCTGACCCGCGTCCTTTGTTGGATGCACCCCATAATGCATGAACATGATGCCCATGCCATTCTTCACGTGCTTATCTAACACCGCATACTTTTCTCCAAATCGTCCGCCAGCATCAGCGTACACAATGCATGCGTCGACATCTTTAAAGATAGATTCATCCTTCGGCCAACCAGGGTGGTACACCTTCGCTTCGACATCCAGTCCACTCGCATTCAGGGCTTCAGCGAGCAATTTACAGCCAGCTTCAAATTCGTGTTCACCGTTCGCATGGCTCTTCTTGCCAGCCAGGAAAAGAATTTTCTTCGTCTTAGCCTCAATCATCTGAGGGCTCACCGCCAAAGTCACAGCCAGACAGAGGCTGGACCGCCTCAGTAGTTTAGGTATCCAATTTTTCTTCATCATAGAGTTATAAGTGTTCTAGGCGTAATAATGCCGCCCGTACTTTGCACCACAATACTTGCTCAGAGCCAGCATAATGCATGCATTCACAACTCTATTTCCAAATCACTCGATTTCTGACATTCTTTTTTAGTTTTCTTTTCCTCCCTTTCAAACCGCGGAATACGACACCTCTCAAAATCTAAGCGTCGGTCACTTGAATCACTTAATTTCCTCCACGCTCATCGCGTCGAGGAAAAATTTCACTGAAGATTTATTGTCGATCGAAATTGCTAGATTGAGCCCGGTGATGTCCATCAAATCATTCTCGAGCCCAGCTCCAGTAACATTTGGCCTCATAACCAATGAGTCCTTGGGCAAGGACAAGTCCACCGAGAATTTTTGCCACTCTGTGCTCTCTACTGTGATTTTTTCCACACTGGGTTGCACTTGTCGCATCGACGGGTAGGCGCTAGCAACGACTCGGGTCGCAATGCTCAAGCTACACGGCTTGCCAGTAGATTCCAACATCGCCCAACCAGAAATGCGAAACTTCAGCCCCTTTCTAGCCTTCAATGAAGTTCCGTCATCGTAAGTCAGTCTCTGAGTCAGGAACCCTCCCTCTTCTATGATCACTGCGTAGCGACCCTCCTTAGCCGATCGCTTGCCATCGGTCGCGCGTTCGACATCACAAACTTTTACTTTGCTTGTTTGAAAGTAATCCTGCCACTCAAGGATGGTAAAAATGTAGGGAGGACTCTTTTCATTGATATCTAGATCCTCGAATGAGGCATTATTGAATGCTAATTTTGGCGCTAATCTCGGTGCCAGCTCGGGCTCAGGGGACCGGGTAAGCTGGAAAATCAAAGCCGCCACCGCCATCAGACCGAGCGCCACCAAACTATAGCTTAGGAAATTTGCCTGTGTTGTGGGCTTGGGCGGTAGCTCCACAGCCTTTCCATGTTTGGAATTCTCAATCTTAACCACGTTGCTCATCGCCCGACTCACTGACGCAAAGCCTCTTTTCTTTTCGAAAACAACATGCCGCTTCTGGGTCAACTCCACTCGCACTGGCGCCATCGATTCTTCTAATTCGGCATGAAAATGCACGCGCTCGGCACAATAGTTCAGCGCTTCAGAATTCGATTCCAACAACGCCTCTAGACTATCTCTCTCGTCAGCAAGTAATCTGTCATCAATCATTTTATCAACCAAATCCCGCAGTTCGGAACTCGGTTGGTAATTCACATTGTTAGAAATTCGATCACTCATGATTTATTGGTACGGGAGTTCTTTCCGCACACAATCTCGAAGGATGGTGCGAAGGCGTTCGAGTTGTTTATACAAGCTATCTACTTTGCGGCTCAGGCTATTGGCTAGCAACTGCAGAGCTTGGCTATCAGCTGCTTCGTAGCGCGCATCTAGGATATTGCGTTGCTCAGGACTAAGCCTGTCTAGACAATCATTGAGAATGGAGATTCGATGATCTGGTTCCACCTGAAGTGTTCGATCTGCCAACTTTTCCATCATCGCTGGCGAGAGCTGAACGTGCTTTTTCGGCTGATGCTTCTTGAGCCAGCTTAGGGCTTTAAAGCGAGCGGTCGTGTAGGAAAACTTTTGGTACTCATCCAGCGTCCAACCTTCTTGTTGTTTATTCCACACCAACATACAGGTCTCTTGGATACAGTCTTCTATAGCCTCACTATTCTTTAAAAATCCATAGATGTAAGCGCGTAGTGGAACTCTCGTCTGCAGATAAAAATCTACAAATTTCCGAACCTGTGGGTCCAGCGCAGCAGCATCCACCTTATTTAACTCAGAGTTAGTAAGTTGTGATATTCCAGTACCTTTGAGCTCTTGTCCCATAAAAAATTAGCGCATCAATCACCCGTGCAACGCCTCAAGTACATACTCACTACTTCAGCAGCACATTTCAACCAAGGCAGAAATTACTAGGGATAGCTCTCACATTCGACAGAAAACGCACAAATATTAGTAATCTCGACGAACAAATATAAAGCACGCTAGCGACAGCACCACGCACTCGAAGCCTAGCGAACTAAGGTAAATGTACTTCATCGTGTGCCTTTCACGGGTCCTGCGCTCAGCCCGTTGGCTTTTGTATTGGACGTCATTTTTTTCAACGGATGCGAGCAAGTCAATTTGTTCAAGAATAGAGCCACTGTCACGGAAGCTCACCAATTGATCGAGTGAGAGCGTCACATCTCTGACCTTAGGAAACGGCGCACTCACAGATTTCACCAGTTTATAATACCCTTGGGCATCAAGATCTTCAGCTTGCTTTTCATCGAGCCCAGTCACTTCCCCCGACTTCCAATCAACCTTCATCTTCTCCTCCACCATGGCATAGGAATTCAGATACATTGTCTGTTCACTCACCTGAAGCATCCAAACCATCACCCAAAAAGAAACTCCAACTAACAGAGAAACCAAGGATGACTTTGTAACAACCCCCACAAGAACCTGCACACTATGAATCAAGCTAAAGGCGAAGGTCAGCACTGGAACTATCCAGAAGATACTCCAATTCCAATATTCGAGCCTTAAACCAATCGCAACAAATACTAACACGGCTAGTAGTAACGATTGGAGAGCCACGAACAACATGCACCCTAGATATTTCACAAAGAACAACCCCGTGCGAGACACTGGCTTGGATAACGAGATCTCGATGGTGCCTGCGCGAGTGAACTCAGGAAAAACAGAAACGGTACTTATCAACGCTAAAAGAATGGCTCCACTGCCTATCCAAAACCGATTAATGTATGAGGTGAATAGGGTGATATAGAACCATTCTCCTTCTGGGTTCCCAGAGCAAATAACATCACTCTCAAACTTCTCCATGCCAAAGAGTAACGTCATTCCGTCAGGTTCAAGGTTGATTGATAGATAGACTAGGCCGATCAGCGCAGACATGAAAATACTTACCCAAAAGAGTCGCTTGGCCAGCAGCATTCTCAAAGAATCCATCAATATCGTCACGACTTGAATCATTTGCGGTACCCTCCAGTCTTCGTCCCTTGTACCGTTTCCAAAAATATATCTTCAAGCGATTGTTTCTCACGCGTGATTTGCTCAATCACTACCTGCTTTGCGCGCAATTGATCAATGATCACTTGGATGTCAGCGGCACATTCCCTTTCCACTCTGAGTGATTGCTCACCTAGTTTGATTTGGCTTTTACTCGCTAACGACGCCTTGAGCTCACTTGTTAGCTCGCCAACGAACTCGATGGTATAGGCGCTGTCGCAGGCGGTCAGTTCCTTCATGCTCCCCTGCTTCACCACTTGTCCTTGATTAAGTATCGCCACATTATCACAGACCATTTCCAGCTCTCCTAGCAAGTGGCTATTCACAAAAATTGTTTTCCCTTGGTCTCTCAACGACTTGAGCACTCCGCGCATTTCTTTGCGCCCTTGAGGATCCACTCCATCGGTGGGTTCATCTAAAAACACCAACTCAGGGTCATTGACCAAAGCCTGAGCTAGTCCAATCCTTTGCTTCATCCCCTTGGAATACGTGCGCATTTTTCTATTCGCCCATTCGTTCATCCCTACAAGTCCTAACAATTCTTCTTCGCGCTTCTTGCAAAACTTCGAGCAAATTCCAGAAAGCCCGGCAGAATAGCGAATCACCTGACGGCCAGTGAGGTATTCTGGAAATTGCACATGCTCAGGAAGATAGCCTACTTTTTGAAGCGTTTTCTTATGCCCGATCGGTTGACCTAACATCACTCCCTTACAACTAGTCGGCCGAATAATAGTCAGTAGGATCTTTAGCAATGTGCTTTTGCCTGCTCCATTCGGCCCGAGGAGGCCAAATATCTCTCCAGCAGGGACGCTCAAGGCAACATCACGCAAGGCTTCCACCCGCCCACTAAATCGCTTTCGGACATGGATGATATCTATCGCTGCAGGCCTATCAGTCACAAATGTAAACTAGTAAATTTCGAATCACTCGCCAATCTAAAAGGACCAAGATATAATAATTATGTTAGGTTGTGTATCTGAGTAAACACTTGAGATTGAATCAAATTTACAGTTCACTACAGCTCTTAGCACAATCATCCTCGATGGGAACTCTCAGATATCGACAAAATCGGGGAATATACCCCCACTTGCGACCTCTTACTGAGATAAGGAAACAACCCATGAAAATAAAACCATTACTCTATATTGTAGCAATTGCGGCACTCGCATTCACCTACTTTAGTAACCAATCCGTTATGTCAGCCGATAAATCACCCGCAAAGATGCCAGATGTCCCCGATGGTCACGAACAAATTAGCCTCGGAGCCGGATGTTTCTGGTGTATTGAAGCCATTTATAACCGACTCAATGGAGTCAAATCTGCCGTCTCTGGTTACACTGGCGGCTCAGTAAAGAACCCGACTTACCAAGACATTTGTACTGGTGCCTCAGGCCACGCCGAAGTCGTCCACATCGTTTATGACCCAAAGGTGGTCACTCTAGATACCATCCTAGCTTGGTTTTGGAAAGCCCACGACCCCACCACTCTGAACCGCCAGGGAAATGATGTCGGCACTCAATACAGGTCCGCTATTTACTACTACAACGATGCGCAACGTAAGCTTGCTGAGGCATCCAAAACTGCGGCCCAGAAAGATTTCAAATCACCGATTGTCACCGAGATCACCAAGTCTGTAAAATTCTACCCAGGCGAAGCTTACCACCAAGATTTTTACAAAAAAAACAAAAGTAAAAATAGCTACTGCCGATTCATCATCGCTCCGAAGATGAAAAAACTCGGATTCGAAGACAAAGAAAAAGTAGCAAAGTGATTTTAAAAAAGTGTTCGGTTTTCAGAGTTCCGTGTTCAGACCATTGCTATGAAGCGAATGATGAAACCTAGTGAGATGCAGGCATCCTTAGATCGCGCTGATTCACGGCTATAGCAGGTA
Organism: Rubritalea profundi; assembly: GCF_002954445.1. GTDB lineage: Bacteria > Verrucomicrobiota > Verrucomicrobiia > Verrucomicrobiales > Akkermansiaceae > Rubritalea > Rubritalea profundi. Next base: position 3,469,148 of record NZ_MQWA01000001.1, on the reverse strand, counting down.
GGAACTACTCTAACACTCTATCTATCGCGACCACATGATCTGGTTGGACTTTTGACCTTGTGACTTTTGACACTGGGGAGTGTCGAAGGTCTGAAAGTCGAAGGTCAAGTTAGCAAATTCTGGGAACTTTGGTTTGGTTGAGTTATATTACGTAGATTTACGCGTACCCTCCCATTCTAGCATTCACCCATGCAGGGACGCTTATCGGAGAAACTTCCCTGCCTATTCATTCGTGTGTTTGGTGTGAATTCGTGGTAGAGATGTTTCATCGTACACCGCTTTCGTTACTTTCGCATTTTTCGTGGTAAGATCCGTTTCATAACCCCAGCAACTATTAGTGGCATTCGTGAGATCCGTGGTAAGAACCGCTTCATCGTACAACACTTTCGTTACTTTCGCATTTTTCGCGGTAAGAAAAGTTTCATCGTCCTAGCTAATCAATAGACTTAGCATCTACGCCAACTTAGCTCACTCCAAAATCATAACAAATCAAATGCTGGTAGGATTCCCCCACACCGAGCATTGGGCTTGGAAATTGTTTTTGGTTCGGTGAATCAGGAAAATGTTGGGTCTCCATACAGACTCCTGAGCGTGCGTGAATCAGCTGATTCCCCTTCCCTTTGGTTGAGCCATCGAGGAAATTTCCTGAGTACAGCTGGACACCTGGCATGTTAGTAGACATGCACAGACTACGTCCGGATTTTGGATCGGTTAAAGTGAGCGAGTTCAGAGCCAGATTCTCCACCTTGTCAGAGAAAACAAGACAGTGGTCATAGCCTTGCGTTCTCTCGATTTGCTCATCGCCAGAATTTAGCCCCACACTGAGTGGTTTGGTAATTGAAAAATCAAAAGGGGTCTCACTCACTGAAGCTATTTCTCCAAGAGGGATGGAATCAGCATCGACCGGCAAGTAATGTGCCGCTTGCACCGACTCCATTGTGTGATTTAGCACCGACTCAGCAGGATCTCCAGTGAGATTCCAATACACATGCTGCACGATATTTACCGGTGTCTGCTTGGTGGTTGTCGCTGTGTACTCTACCTCTAAACGCATAGCCTCAGTGACTTCGTAGCGGACTGAGATCGCCAACTCACCTGGGTAGCCGTCACTGCCATCTACACACGCCAGAGCAAACACAATTTTAGTATCACTCTGCTCAACGACGTCCCACACTTCGTTGTGAATCCCCCCTAGTCCACCATGCAGGTGGTTGGGTCCATTATTTCTTGCCAATTGGTAATCCTTTTCATCAAGGGTAAACCGACCATCAGCGATGCGATTAGCAAAGCGCCCGACTGACCTCCCCATATAGGCTGGATCATCGCGTAATCCAGCTAATCCATCCGGGCCTTGCACCACATCTTCAAAATTTCCCTCACGGTCTGGAGCCAATACCCTCAAGATACTTGCCCCCAAGTTACTCAGGCTTACTTCGATTCCAGTTCCACAGCGCGCAGTAATGGTGAATATTTGCGCTTCTACCGTTCCCTGATTCTCCGCCTTTTCTATATTTTGCATTCTAGATTAGCTCTCTGTTCCGACTCGTAGCATAATTATTAGTAATCGCTGTGACTACACCTTTGCGAGTTCTTTAAGCAAAATGGCATTCATCTCGATGCCCGCCTCGAAGTTCTCAACCCAGAAGTTTTCATTCGGCGCGTGGATTTGACAATCAGGCAAGGAGAGGCCTAACAAGAGAGAGTCGGCACCAAGGATGTCCTGCATATCTTTAATGATGGGAATACTTCCTCCTTCACGAATCAGCACGGGTTTCTTGCCAAACGATTTTTCTAGAGCGATCTGACCAGCTTTGCCGTACGGGCTGTTAGGGTCACTGTAGTAGGGCTTGCCATCGTGGCCAACTTCCACCTCCACAGTCACTCCTACTGGAGCGTGCTTCTCAAGGTGGGCTTGGACTTTTTTGCTGATGTCTTCAGGGACTTGATTCGGCACTAATCGGAAGGAAAATTTCGCCATCGCCTCTGCAGGGAGAACCGTCTTGGAGCCTTCACCCTGGTAACCACCACCAATGCCATTGACCTCGGCAGTTGGCCGCGCCCAGAGACGTTCAGCAGTGCTGTAGCCTGGTTCACCAAATACTGCAGGAGCTCCAGTTAGACCCATCATATCTTGGTCGCTCATCCCTGGGATTTGCGCCCACATCTCGCGCTCCCAGTTCTCGAGTGGTTTCACATCATCGTAAAATCCTTCAATCGCGATATTGCCCTCAGCATCGTGCAGGCTCGCTACCAGCCGCGCCACAGCCGTTACTGGATTTGCCACTGCCCCACCATAACAACCCGAGTGCAGGTCGCCACTCGGCCCTTTGACAGTCACTTCACAGCAAGTGATTCCACGTAAGCCGTAGCCCATAGTTGGGACTCCACGCGCCACCATACCAGTGTCAGAGACAGCAATGATGTCACAAGCGAGTTCCGCTTTGTGTGCTTCGAGAAAAGGCACTAGGTTCGGACTGCCGATTTCCTCTTCCCCTTCAAATAGGAAAATGAGGTTCACCGGTAGTTCGCCGTGCTCTTTCAGAGTCTTCTCTACACCTAAAACATGCGCCATCATCTGGCCTTTATTGTCGCTAGTACCACGTCCCCAGATCCTGCCGTCTTTCAGAACAGGCTCAAAAGGGGCTGTATCCCAGAGCTCTATAGGATCGACCGGCTGCACATCATAATGACCATAAATAAGAACCGTCTTACGGCCTTCTTTGTGCTCATTCCTAGCGACTACCACCGGATGGCCGGGAGTCTCGTGAAGCTCAACACTGAGCCCCATGCCTGAAAGTTTTTGCTCGAGCCATTGGCCACAAGCGAGCACATCGCCGGCATGTTCAGATGCCGTGGAAATACTAGGAAAACGGAGAAAACTAAAAAGATCATCAAGCTGAGATTGCATGCCACATTCATGCGCTTTGCCAGAGGCTTCGGCAAGCCCGAAGATCACTAATTCACCCCCGCTCGTGCGTCTCTAACCGGACATCCTCGCCGCATCAGTCATTGGCACAATGCCGATAACGCAACTTGATATCCAATGGACAAAGGAGTTGAGATCAAGGAGACCTAAAAACGCGCAAATTAATAGAAAAAATGAGGGCTGCCACCCATAAACAAAACCCTAGCGGTAAAATGATATGTGAACATTCCCCATCTGCTTATTTATATTTTTTACTGTTGTTCGGACTTTCAGTTTAAATATTTCGTCACGGGCCAGCACATCTTATTCCCTTTCGCCTTCGGTGGCTAAAAGTGGTGGAATCCAGTGCCAGTAACTCATCCTTCCCGTAAAAAAATAAGCGCTAAATCCCTGTAGCGTTCCCTTCGAGGCTAACCTACTTCTTTGTTAGCGGTTCAAGGTCGAATTTTTTGAATTCGACTTCGGCACCTTCAGCTTGAAGAGCGATTTGCCCTTTGCTGGCTGTTGATTTAGTCCCATGGTTTACAAGGGTATCGTTGACCCAGACTTTCACCTCGTCAGCTTGACACTCGATGACCATTGTATTCCACTCACCCAGCTTATTCTCGGAATCATCCGTCAGGTTCAGAATGCGACGTGCATCCCCTTTACTGCCTCCATATTTTTGTCCCTCTTTCTTAGGACGGCGCTGATCCATGTTGGGAACTTCAATATTTTCCCCAATGCACCAGAAGTCTCCAGCGTGTCCCGACTGCATCTGAACTTCGATCGATTTTGGAAACATTCCATAGAGAACTCGTGGCTTGGAGGAATGAACTAACACACCACAATTACCGGGCTTTCCAGTGAAACGATACTCCACGGTAAGGCGGTAATTCTCGTAAGACTTGTCAGAGATCAAATGGCCACGAGGGGTGCCAAGGCTCACCAACTTTCCATCCCGCACCATAAAGCTGGGCTGAATGTTAGGGGTTTTATCGGCATCAGGCACATCGGTCTTCCAGCCCGCAAGGTCTTTACCGTTAAATAATGGTTCGGCAGTCGCTAGCGGTCCCCCCACTAAAGTCGCAGCCAGTGTGGCAAAAAATGTCATTCTTATTTTCATCATCTCTTTTAAAACGTACTCTTGCAGATCGATATTTCACTCAGAATCAGCAAACATAAAGTTTCCTCAGCTGCTCGGAATAAAATTTAAACTTTAAAAGGTACCTATTTCCCCCGCTCATTCTTCGCTTCAACAAGCCTTCGTCACAATCCCCCACACCTCTTCGCACACTGCGTAAAAAGGGGGACGATGCGTGACTACGGTTTGATTTCTGCTAATATCTTTGGCACCACTTGGGTGGCTAGACCGGTGTATCCTTCAGGGTTGAAATGGCAGCCATCCTTCAATTGCCATTGCTTTAGATTGGGCAGAGCAAGCGCATACAGGTCATTGATGACGATGTCATTGTCTTGCATCAACTTTGCGGCAAGCTTGTTGTTCTCGGCAAGAAACACCTTCGTATCCTACCCGTATGAGATAAATGGTGTTGTGCTGGCCCAGATGAGTTTGGCCTTGGTGCGCTTGACGACTTTGAGCACTTTCTCGAGATTCTTGATGTATTGCTGATGGCTGTATCTGCGTTTCAAGTCTGCTTCTTTATAGTTACTCAGATTGTTAGGCATGATCAGTTTGCCATTATGCAGGTAGTGGGTGTCCCAGATGCCAAAGTTGAAGTGGATGACATCCCACTTTCTGTTAGCCACCCATGCCTTCATGCTTTGTGCCCTATGGCCCGAGTACATGCAATTGGCTCCGGGGCGAAACACATCAGCCTTACCATGCAACAACTTGCGCACGGCTGTGGTGTATCTGATAGAGATCGAATCTCCTATGATCAAGACATTGAGCAGATCCGGATCGTCCTTCGGATTGACAAAGGCTTTTTGCGGATGGGGGGCATCGTTTTTACTCGGCTCCGCAGCGCAAACATGCGCGGGTAACGCAAGTGCAGTGAATGCCAGGAGGAATGCTGTTAGTTTATTCATGGGCCTGATGCTCGGGGTGAGGTTATCTATTTACTTTAGTGCTTCACCTTCAACCGTGCGGATTGAATGCTGATGTGCAATTTCCTGATTGTTAGGAGGCCGGATTCGTCCGCCTTTGCCGATCCGGTCTGCAGGGTTTTGCCCTCACGACTGAGGGACCATTGGTAGGTTTGTCCGGCCTTGGTTTTAAATCGCTGCAGGCGTCGAAAACTCACGGCCGTGTTCGCGGTGTTAGGGAGATCGATCTTCCCCTTCAGTGCGGGCTTGAGCTCGGTTTTGTTGACGAGTCGGAGATCGATCTGGAAGTTACTTGGAGTATCCGCAATGGTTTTCCATCGGAACAGGGCGCCGATCTGGCCGGACTTGTCACCGCCGGTCGCGTTTTTAAAACCTGGGTAGTTGTTGTCCGTGCTGGCATTTGAGAAAACCGGATAGGCCTCGTTTTTGCGAATCGATCGCCATGGGAAAGCTTGCGCCGCAGGGTGGTATCCGGCCGTTGAGCTATTGTGACCATGCTGCCCCCATGCAAACACGAGTGGGAATTTCTTTTCCTCGAAGTAGGCAATCAACTTCTCCTGCCCTTTACTCCAGTTGTCGTTTTGTGCGGAGAAATTGACGAGAATTGGCGGATCAGGAACGTCCTTGCCAAACACGCGGTGTTGGATGTGCTCGATCCCGGCTGGCACCATCAGATTCACTGCCGCAAAGATGTCACCACGCCTCATACCGATCCCGAGGCTGCCGCTCCCGCCCATCGAGATGCCGCTGAGGTAGACGCGGTTGCGGTCGACTTGATAGGTCTTGACCGCCCATTCGATCGTCGTAAGAATCCGTTTTTCCGTCGGGCAATACGCATCCGCGTATTTCTCAGACTCCCGCTTGATCGCGTGTGCGCCCCACCACCAATCGTTCCGATTCTTTGCGCAATCGAGGTAGATGACCACTTGGTCCTCAAGTCCCACGTAGTGAAACCAATCTGGTTTCTTAAAGGCTAGATCTAATACGATGTCGCCACTACAACCTGCCGAGTGAAGGACCACATGCAATGGCTTTTTCTCGGGATTATCTGTAAGGGGAAGAACGTAGAAGTAATCCTGCTGTGGCTTTGCGTACCCCCACTCAGCGATACTGTCGTGTTCGTAGCGCAGGACCTTTCGCTCGCCTTTTTTAAACTCCTTGACCAGCTTCATCTCGGGCATGCCGAAACTGACCTCTTCTGAGGCAGAGAGTAACGCTGAGGATAATAGCAGAGAGGAAAGAACCCTAGCGCATGGTTTGATCATGGACGACATCTACGCTTTCTCAGTTCTATTTGGAAGGCTTTAATGGCTGCCATTTCTCGCGGTATTCCATTTTCACCTTGCCGGTTTTCTCATTAAGAAACAGCGGAAGAAACAGATAGCGCGATTTATTGATGTCGTTTTTATCCGAATTCCACCACTGGTCGCAGAGCGCCATCACGGTGTCGGACTCCTTGAGGTAAATCAGGTCGGTGACCTGAGATCCCCAACTCTTCTGCTCGCTGATATCTGCCTGCTTTTTGTATTCTCCTAGCGGCGAATCGGCCACGGCACACTTGGTATTTGAACCCGCCCAGCCATGCACGCCGGATGCGACTGCGATGTACTTGCCTTTGTGTTTCACCATGGCGGGAGCTTCGCAGCCTTTGTCAAAGATCACCACGCCATCTCTGTTACTGGTCAAGTAATCGTCACTGAGGCTATCGATGCGGATGGCATAACGCCAACCGTTCGCTGGCTTGGCATCTGGTGCATTGTGATCACAGTAGATCACGTAGGCCTTGCCATCGTCATCTTGGAAGATATTCATGTCGGATCCAAACCCAGTTGAGGTGCCCATTTGTTGCGGCCCGTGTGGAGTAAATGGTCCCTCTGGATGATCGGCTGTTGCGACACAGAGAAACGACGCCGGCATCGCCACAAACCAACGGTACCACATCACATACTTCTTGGTTTTTTCATTGTACATCACATGTGCCCGCCCGGTGGCTCCGACCTTGCCGAAGCCTTTCTCAGGGCGCGGTAGGCACACGCCTTTGTAGGTCCAGTTCTTGAGGTCAGTGGAGCTGTAAACTTGCACGCCGTTCCAGACAGGTCCGGCCGGCATGCGGAACCTGCCCTTGGGATTATTTTCATAGCTGCTGCCGTACCAGTAGAACACTCCGTTGAAGCGTGATAGCTCACCTTCGTGTGCGACGATGGTATTGCCTTCGGTATCCTTCCAGTCGGTGCCATTGACGATAGTGGTATCGTTCGCTTCCGGATCTGCCGAAGCCAAACAAGCTAGCTGCGTTAAGCAGATCGCAGAAACCACAACTCTCCAAATTTGTTGAAACATGACTTACAAATCGTACTGAGGAATCTTCATCCACTCGCCGCCTTTCATGGCGGATTTGTGGGCGATCACACCACCCAGGGTCATGTTCAGGGCATCGCCGATGTCGACGATGGGTTTCTTATCCAGCAGGATGGATTCGATGAAGTTGTTGGTCAGTTGGCCGTGCGAGCCGCCATGACCGCCGCCCTTGACGCTTGGTGGTAGCGGCGGGCGAGTTCCTTTGATTTTATTATTATGAGGTTTTTGTCCGTAGACGCGACCTTTCTCGCCGTGGGCATTTTTCATGTCCCAGCTTCCCGCCATTCGTGAGATACCGCCTTCGCTGGTCTTGAACATAGCGACTTCCGTGCCAAACGGGTTCTTGTGCTGGTTGTCACCCTTGTTGTATTCGGCGTAGATGCCGGGTGTGCCCAGTCCGGATACTTCGGTGAACCGTCCACCTGTGATACCAACGTAGTAGGCCGTCGCGTGGGTGGGATACCACATTGGCGGCAGAGCCTTGCGCCAGCCGTTGAGATCAATCTTGCCGTTTTGGGGGTTGTAACCGGGAAGTCCCTTGGGACCGAAGTCATGATAGTACTCGCCCTCTGAGTAAATGATTTTACCAAGCGCCCCTGCCTGGCATTGCATGCGTTTGGAGTAGAGGTCGGTATGGAACATTGAGGTCTCATTCATCATGTACTTCATGCCGCTCTTCTTGACGGCATTGAACAATTCTTCCGCCTGCCCCTCGGCTTCAAAGCCAAACACGGCTGGTACTGCAGAGACCACATGCTTGCCGTGATTCAATGCCATGATTGCCAGACGAGCGTGGCTTGGCGCATCGGTAGCGATGTAGATGGCTTCGATGCTCTTGTCCTTGATCATTTCTTCGCAAGACGGATAAGTCTTCTTGGCTCCCACAGCTCTGGCCAAGGCAGCACAGCGACCCGGATCGAGATCGGTGGCTGCCACCACTTCGACATTCGGGTGGTTTTGATAAAAGAATGCCCCACCGAATTTACAGAGGCCGTATCCAGCGATGCCGACCTTGATCTTACGATCGGAAACCGATCTCCACCCCCTTGCAGCATTAGGATCATCCTTGATTTTTTCAAATCCTGGGATGATTTTCCCATCGGCATCCTTGGGTGCTGCTGAAACGTTGCCCGCCATTCCGGCCATGCCGAGAAATGCTCCCGCGCCGCCAAGTCCGTGCAAGAACCCGCGACGTGACAGGCCGCCTTCTTCTAGATTTTCAATGCTATTCTCGTTGTTCAGTTGTTCGTTATTCATGATATTTTTTAAGCTTGTTCCATTAAATCCTGAACGGTTCATGTTATTCAGTAAGAATATGACATGCTACAAGATAACCTGCATAATTTGAATGCAGTGAATGCGCTCAATTTATGCACAAATCCGACTTTTTAATTGGAAGAGGGCAAACCTGAACATCCAAGTGTGTCCTTTACGAATGCACAACCCCATGGACCTGACGAACTCCTCGGTAACGGTTAGGAGAAATTCCAAAACGGCGCTTGAAACTGCGGGAGAAATGGAACGGACAGTGGAAACCACAGTGGTAGGCGACTTCCTCAACGGACTCGTCCTGAGAGGCCAGTAATCTGGAGGCACGCTGGAGCCGAGCCTCGATCAACCAAGTTTTCGGAGTCATCCCAGTGTGCGATTTGAACAAGCGACTGAAGTAATCCGAGTTGAGCCCACAAACAGCAGCCCAGTTGGCGATGGAAACATCTTCACCTAGGCGCTGCTGAATCCATTCTTGTGCGGTGAGCACATGATGAACGGTCTTTGAAGTCGCCTGTGCTGCACCTGGGTCAGGGCGAAGAGCTTCCTGCACTCCTGCCAGCCAGCTAAAGATGGCTGCCGAGACATGTAGATTACGCCAGCGGTTTTCTGTTTCCAGCGCCTCAAGGACAGCGGTAAACTGTTGCTCGTAAGTTTTCCTGTCCTGCAGCAGATAATGGCGTCGGTAAGCATGACGAAGTAAAACGTTCGAGGTGTCGTCTTGGTTAAGTGAAAGGCAGGCCGACAGGCTGGTCTGAGGTCTTAACTGATCTTGGCCGAACGAGAACACATCTCCACTACGCAGTACGACCAACTCACCCGGCTGCATCAGCACATTGACGCCATTAACAACAGCCGTGCACGACCCCTCCTCAAGATAGAAAAAGCAGATGAGATCCGCCGCGAGTCGCGATGGCTCGATCGACCACTCCGGGTCCTCGCCCCAACGGCCAAACCACTTCACCTGCAATCCGAGAGAGGTTTCGAACTGTGGTTTCCAGTCGTGGTGATAAGGTAGGTCATTCTTCATTCAAGCCTTGCCTACCATGCGAGTCCTCAGTTGTAGAGTAAATAAGCGACTCAAGCCACCTCGT
>NZ_MQWA01000001.1:3443419-3456132 GCF_002954445.1 Rubritalea profundi | reverse complement strand
GGGTTAATAGCTAAAAAAGAAAAACCCTTAGAGTTCAATGACTCTAAGGGTTTTAAAATAATTAGAAATATTGGGTATATTAGTTGCTGCAGCAGCCACCTTCACCACCGCCGCCGCCACCACCGCAGCAGCCACCTTCGCCACCAGATGCAGCTGCGAAGTCTTCTTCAGTGGGTACGCGACCAAGCTCAAGAGTGAGGCCTACGTACTTGGAGATTGCCTGTTGTACTGTCTGTAGCTCTTTTTGAGCTTCCATGAAGTTTGTCACAGTATCGTTCTGAAGGAGTTGCTCACGTGCTTGCTCGAACTCGCCGATCTCAGCTTCGCTAAGCTCTACGCCTGAACGTTGCTTGTTGTTGAGTGCCTCACCGCTCTCGTGAACGGACTGGTACTGAAGACGTGCTTCGTCGTTGCCGAGGAATGTCTCAACGTTGCCGTGAAGGTCTTTGAATGCCTGCTGGGAAACAAGTGTCTCACAAAGGGACTTAGTGGTCGCCATCAGGGCGGAATCGTCTGCAATTAAGCTCATGCGCATCGATAAACCCGCATTGGCCAATTGGCAATAGCGAGTTTCCTAATTTTTTTAGACTCCCTGCAAAAATCCAGTGAGTGGGCTGGTGGCGGATGCGCCGTCGATTTTTTCGGGGAGGCCCATTTCGTAGGCTGCGCGGCCGGCTTCGACTGCCACTTTGAATGCTTGGCCCATGCGGGCAGGATCGCTAGCGATCGCGATTGCGGTGTTCACCAGAACCGCATCGGCACCGAGCTCCATCGCCTCAGCAGCGTGGGACGGAACACCGAGTCCCGCGTCAACGACGACAGGAACGATGGCTTGTTCTACGATGATGCGGATTTGGTCGCGTGTGACGATTCCTTTATTGGAACCAATCGGCGCGCCCAGTGGCATGACTGCCGCGGTTCCCACCTCTTGCAGTCGTTTTGCCAGAACTGGGTCAGCATTGATGTAAGGGAGAACCGTGAAGCCTTCTTTCACCAGAACTTCAGCCGCCTTGAGCGTCTCGATTGGGTCGGGAAGTAGGTAGGTAGGGTCAGGATGGATCTCTAGTTTTATCCACTTTGGCAGACCTGCCGCAGCAGCGAGACGAGCCAGGCGGATTGCCTCTTCAGCATCCATCGCACCACTGGTGTTTGGCAGCAGAAGGTATTTCTCTGGATCGATGTACTCTAGAATATTCGCATACGGGTCCTTGCCGCCAGAGAGATCTGCACGGCGAAGTGCCACAGTGACAATCTGAGAACCAGACGCGGCGAGAGCATCACGCATTGATTCGTTCGAGGGGAACTTTCCAGTTCCTGTCATCAAACGTGAATCGAAACTACGATCGGCAATAACTAATGGCTGGTTCTTCATGGCGGCGGCAAACTACGTGGCAACGGCGTCTGCCGCAATCGCCAAATGTGACTAATTTATCCTTGGTAGGCAAAGGCCGGAACACCTTTCACTCCGAGACCAGTCACCCGAAAGATCTTACCTGCGTGTTGTTCTTTCTCAGTTTTATGCACACCAGTCGTGATGAATAGCTCATCAAGATTCTCTCCACCAAAGGCACAGGCTGTCGTTTCTAGACAGGGAATCTCGACTCGGCGCACTTCCTTACCAGTTCGAGGATCGAAGCAAGCAACGCATGCTCCGTGGCAGAAGGCCACCCAGAGGTTGCCATCGGAGTCGATCGTCATGCCATCTGGCGATGAATCAATGTGACTGGTGTCGGCGGCTGTGCGGATGTTAGAAATATGGCCGTCGGCATAGTCGAATGCTAAGATCTCGCGCCGTGGAGTATCAATGTAGTACATCGTCTTTCCATCCACCGACCAAGCGAGTCCGTTAGAATTGGTCACTGGGCAAAATGCCTCAGTGAGCTCGCCATTCTTATCGAGTTTGTAAAGCCGAGCATCGCCCGTTTTCTTAACCAGCGAAATAGTCCCCGCGAAGAAGTGCCCATCGGGTGAACACTTTCCGTCGTTGAATCGGTTGTCCGGCTTATCTGGTTCTGGATCTGCAATCGCAGTCTTTTCACCATCGCAATTGAGGAAATACAGACCATTGTCGCCAGCGATCACAAGGCCGCCAGTCTCTCTAGGAACCACAGTTCCCACCCGCTCACCAACCTCGATCACCTTCTCTTCACCCGTAGTCGGGTTGAGGCAGATCACTTTGTGTTGCTCAATATCTACATAAAGAAGCATTCCATCCCACCAAATAGGGCCTTCGCCCCATGTCGCACGGTAACTACCAATTGGTTCAATCGTCATGCAGGTAGAAATAATCAGCTACCCGGTATTTGTCCAGATGGATCGGCTCGGCTATTTGGACTTTGAATACATCTAGTCGTCAGATAGAAATGCCAAATGGAGTTATCTGAGCAATCGCAGGGATCTACAAACCAAGCCAGTCCAGTCTGGGGGAGAATGTGCCGATACTCGATCTACTTCACAGTCATCGGAGCCACTCTCAGCATTGTCCGCTATCGAACGTCGATGAATATGACAAAACTCAACGCGGACAAAGCCCAGTATTCAGATCAAATTGAAGGTCTAACAGGCTACCTCGATACTTACTTGAATACGTTCTACTACCTTTGTGGTTTCACCCTGCTAGGCCTCACTAGCTTCATCATCTCGCTCATCATGCTGAGACGAGAGAAGAGCTAGCCCCTCACCTCTTTAATATACTGGCTTTGGAGAGAATGCGTCGAGTCTGTGAACTAATCTCTAACAAGCTAAGAGTCAGCCTCCCATTTTTATTCCACAGGGGCAGCAACATCAGCAGCAACATCGGAACCACCCAGTGGGAAGTGCGCACTACACATTCCGCGACCCAGGGGTCCATGCCATTGTATTTTAGTGAAGGGTCATAGTGAGTTAATATCCTAGCTAGAGAAGTCGCCCCACCCCAAGCGAACATGTAATAGAGTCCCAGTCTACGTAGTATAGGGACAAGAATAGCAATTCCAGCGATAAAGTCTAAGACGCCCACCGTGTATAAAAATGATATCGAACTTTCTTCGCTGACGCCTAGAAGGTCCATTGTCATCACCTGAAAGCTCCAGGGCACAGGATGGTATCCCACCGCATAAAGGCCGTGACCAATAAAACAGGCCGACACCAACAAGGAGCCAATCCAGGCCCAAGTTTTTAGCATTCTAGGAAACAGCAAAACCCAGAGAAACAACAGCGGAATGCCCGCTTGAAGCACGTACTCAATCAGCATCCCAGACTGGTAACTCACATCAATATAGTTGCTAAAGCTATCGAGGGCTAAGATCGCCCACAGCGGAATCAAGAACCATTTAAAAATAGCAAAATAGGGAATCCGCATCAGCAGCGTCAACACAGCCCCTAACATCAATATAATCCCCAACCATTCGAGACCAGTGGTAATAAATGGATCTGACTCTAGAGCGTAATCCTCCCAACTGAGGCTCGTGTACTTTTCTAATAGAGGAGCAACAGCCTCTTCGTCCCAGAGCAGTGAGCGGATGTGGCTGTCCCATCGGTACATAAGCCAGCCTCGTGAAGCCAAGGTCAGACTCACAGTGAGCTGTAGAACACTGAGCCACAGCCATGAAACCCTAATATAGAGGCTACCTTCGCTAGGGTTATATTTCCCAGCTATCAGATGTTGGATTACTTTTTTCAATGCTGCATTCATCAATATTAGACACAACCTAACAGGAAGTTGAAAATAAAACCCCAGACATCGAATAGATGGCTGGGGGAAATATAGCTTCTCGGAGTGTTATGAAGTTCTTTTAAGACATAACGTCCTCAGGTCTAGGAGGCAAGAGAACTCTACTTTTTCTTAGCCTTGATCGTGAGTAGTTCGCCTCCCTTTGCCTGCCAAATCGACAGACCATCAGGGGTTTTGAAGGAATTCATCTGGGCAACTGCTTGTACTTTTTGAGCACTATCGTCTTTATCGAACCTTACAGTCTTCAGATGAATAGCAGTAGGAGTCACCTGCACCCAGTCAAAGCCATTGAAGGCAGCACAATCGATCGTCCAGCTCTTGCCGTCATCAGCCTTGCGTAGAGGTGCACCCCAGCAGCCTTCTCCAGTGTAGACTGTGGCTTTAGGGTCGTTCTTTGCCACAGAGAATCCTTCTTCGCCATTCACATCTGGCTTCAACGGATGCGTGCGCTTGTTACAATGCGAGTCAGACTCGAAGGCTAAATCCATGGCATGCTTATAAAAAATCGGTGCCCACTTGTATGGGTTGTCTCCTTCTTTTTTCTTGGAAACGTGAGGGCGCATCGGCTTGTGATAGCCAGCTGCAGTGAATGTCACCTTACTCGCATGCTTTCCAAGGTCCTTTTCCAGCCATTCACTCTGGGCTCCTGCCGCTGGAATTTCAGAGTTCAGCGTGTAGTACCGGAGTAAATCACCACCGATGGTAAACGCGTAATACACATCATCTGGTGTGTTAAATTCATTAGCGATCGCGTCTTTCTTATTCTCGTGGTTACCACGGTGAGCAACGATCGGGATGATTGTGCCCTCTTCTGAGATAGTCAGTTGCCAATCAATAAACCATGCGTCCCACTCTTTGTCTGTAGCCCTATTGACCATGTCACCGGAGAATGAAATGAAGAGTGGTTTAAGCTTCGCCGCGATCTTATTGAGTTCCTGCCGAGTTTTGCGGTTACTACGGGAGTCGCCACCATTGATGAAAGTGAAGGTCTCGGCTTTGGATGGAGCTGTGTAAAATTTTAAACGACGACTCACACCCGCTTCATCCTTAATCACGTAGAAATACTCAGTGTCTGGCTCAAGCCCAGTCAACTTGGCAAAACAATTCGTTCCACCTTCTATCGTCACAGTTCGCTGTACTGCTTGAGTCTTTGTGTAGAGGTGGTGTTTACGTTGTTTATCGACCTTCCCATAATGGACTACTCCCGGTTTACCCGACTTCTGAACCCAACCCACAGTTGCCTCAGTCGTTGGATTCTCAATCCACATAAGACGAAAATTAGCAGTATTAGAGTCATTTTCGCCGATCACTCCCACGCCTTCAACGGCGAACAGTGGTAAGCTAAGGGCTAGAGCGAGAGCTCCCCCTTGGAGTAATGGTTTGATTGTAAAAGAAATAGGCATAAATGTAATTTTAGTGTGTTGCTTTGGCTCAGCCAACTGAGACAAACTAACCCTCCATACACGTCAGAGTAAAGAGTCGTATCAAAATCTTGAACATTTTTAGCAATAAAGTAGCGCACAAACCGCATTTATCCTTTCACATTGTAGGAATTGTGACTACTCCCCCTACATGTCTTTCAAAGATCTCGGGCTCTCAGAGTCTATCGTTCAAGCCGTTACCGATGCGGGTTACGAAAACCCTACCCCAATTCAGGCGCAAGCTATCCCTCTCATTCTTGAGGGCCGTGACGTCGTAGGAGCGTCTCAGACAGGTACTGGAAAGACTGCAGCCTTCGCGCTCCCTTCACTTTCTAAGATCAAAGCGCTCGGCAGACCACAAATTCTTGTGCTCGAGCCAACCCGCGAACTCGCTCATCAAGTTGCTGAGCAATTCGAAGCATACGGCAAGCACACTGGCTGTAAAGTCGCCCTCCTCTACGGCGGTGTTGGCTACGGCGAGCAACTTGAAAAACTAGCCAAGGCTGACATCGTAGTCGCCACTCCTGGTCGCCTAGTAGACCATTTCTTCCGCGGTACAATGCGCTTCGGTGATGTGCAAATCCTCATCCTCGACGAAGTCGACCGCATGCTCGACATGGGATTCCTCCCAGTCGTACGTAAGATCGTCAATCTCTGCCCATGGAAGAGTGAGCACAATCTTCCACGTGAAGAACGCGAAGAGGAATACAAGCTTAAGACACTTCCTGACCGCCAAACACTCTTTTTCTCGGCTACCATGCCACCAGCGATTCAAGGCTTTGCAACATTCTGCCTCGATAACCCAGCTAAGATTGAAATCGCACGCCAAAAGGTCTCGAGCACAATCAAGCACGCGTTTTACCCGGTCTCAATGGACCAGCGTGACGAGCTCCTCGTCGAGCTGATCAACCGCACCGACATCCAGTCCGTCATGGTATTCACCCGTACTCGTAAAGAAGCGGACGCGGTTTGCGGCATGCTCAACGACAAGACTGAAGCCAAAGCTACAGCGATGCACTCAGACATCGGTCAGAAAGACCGCATGAAAGCGCTCGCAGGCTTCAAAGATGGCACCTACGATATCCTCGTTGCTACAGACGTCGCCGCACGTGGAATCGATATTTCAACAGTTTCCCACGTGATCAACTACCGGGTTCCAGAAAACTCTGAAGACTACGTGCACCGCATCGGTCGTACTGGCCGTGCAGAATCTGAAGGTGACGCTTTCACTATCCTCACTGCCGACGAAATCGAGTATGCTGAGTCAGTAGAAAACTTCGTGGGTCACAAGATCGAACGCCGCAAGCTAGAAGACTTTAACTACACCTACACAGCTCTGCTCGACGACAGTCCTGGTAAGTCAGTACGCAAGAAGCGCCGACCAGCACCGAAGCGCCGCCGTAAGTAATAGAAAGAAATTCCTACTTCACATTTCCTATTTTTCACTGCTAGATTGAGCCGCTGCTTAATCTAGCATTTTTTATGAGAGTACTCGCTATCGATCCCGCCATTAGAAACACAGGCTATGCTATTGTCGAAGGCGACCAAAACAAGCAACGAGCGATCGACTACGGAGTGATCAGTATTCCCGCCAAGATTCCTCAGTCAGGGGCGCTCTCGGCTGTCCGCACAGGGCTGCAGAACTTGATCACTCAATACGAACCCGACGTCGTAGCGGTAGAGGCCATCATCTACGTGCAGAGTGTCCGTACCGCCATCAGCATGGGAGCAGCCCGTGCCGCAGCAATGATCGCTGCAGCCGATAGCGGACTTGAATGCTACGAGTACGCACCAAAGAAGATCAAAAAAGCTGTTGTCGGTAATGGTAATGCCGACAAAGCTCAGGTTGCCTTCATGGTCCGCGCTCTACTAGGCCTGAGTGAAACCCCTCCGCACGATGCGGCAGATGCTCTTGCTATTGCCATAGCTCATCTATCAGCCTCGGACCCGCTCAAGGCTTCGATCCTAGACAGGAAGAGAATTTAAATTCCCACCAACCCGTCTAACAAAGATGCTCACATCCACTAACAACCGACGTCACGATCTGGATGCACTCAGGGCTTGCGCTATGTTGTTAGGGATAGCTCTCCATGCCGCGCTAGCCTACACCACCTTTGGCTGGGCAGTCTCCGACCCGTCCCAGTCAAAACTTTTCAATTGGTTTTTCCACCTAATCCACGGCTTCCGTATGCAGTTATTCTTTTTGCTGAGCGGATTTTTTACAGCCATGCTCTACCAGCGACGCGGTCTAAAGGCCTTACTAAGCCACCGCGCCAAACGGGTATTTCTACCCTTAGTTATTTTCACCCCTATCCTGATCCCGATTACCGAATGGATTTTGACTCTAAGCCGAACCAGGCAAGGTGATGCCGAAAAATTCGCACCCTCCTCCAATGCGCCATGGTTAGAGACCTTCAATTTCCACCACCTCTGGTTCCTCTGGTTTCTATGCCTCTTTGTTCTGGGCTTCGTCCTGATTAGCAAAATCCCTAAGCCTAAGCTTCAGAGGAAATGGGTCAACTCACCGCGTTGCCTCATCTGGCTGATTCCTCTCACATTACTCCCTCAGCTATGGGTGACTCGTGCCTACCCGCTCTACGGTCCAGAGTCCTCACTCGGGCTCATCCCCATTCCTTCCGTACTATTCTACTTCGCAATATTTTACGGATTTGGCGCCACGCTCTATCACTTTGGAGATAAGGGTGTAGCCAGCCACTGGAGACTCAAGCTAGTCCTAGCCCTCTTTATCCTCTTCCCCACCGGCATGCTCTTTGAATGGTGGAGTATTTACAACGCCCCATCAATCCAATGGCTTTCTGACCTTCTTCAAGTCAGTTTCAGCTGGCTGATGATCTTCGGTTGCATAGGGTTCTTCCGTGAAAAATGCACTCAGTCATCTCCTAAAATGCGCTACCTCTCAGACGCCTCCTACTGGCTCTATCTCGCCCATCTTCCACTAGTGTTCGGCCTCCAACTCGCTATCCAAGACTGGCCACTCTCTTGCTGGATTAAGTTCCCACTGGTCAACCTCTTCAGCTTTAGCCTGCTACTCCTCAGCTACCATTTTTTAGTTAGAGGTAAATTTCTCGGGAGATTCTTGAACGGAAAATAGTCAATTTCAGGACATAGAATCCCCTTATATGGAGCATGGAGAAACTCATTCACCAAATCCTCGCAACCCTGGCTGCCGGAGACACCCTAGAGTACACAAAGTTCTAGTTGACCCATTTGTAGGTCAACTTCTCCATCTTTTTGAGAAGGCCTGACTTGTTAGGTACTGGCTTAGCTTTATCAAACCCCAGCCAAAGTACAGCAGTCTTATCTTTGTGGCTGGCCATAGACCAAAGAGCTCTACCACCAAAAGCATAAGTTGTGTATTGCAAAGTACCTTTTACGTTTTTAAGGAGCTTGTTGATTTCTATTGCTGAACCTTCCTGGATTGCCTGGGTGTTTCTCGCTGAGTTTGAAAAGAGGGTAGTTCCGTCATGTTTAACAATCGATTCCACAAAATAAGTGTGGGGTCGTTTACCATTGTTGGCAAAAACGCAAAAAGCGGTAGCTAACCTCAGAGGGTTTGTTGTTCCGCTTCCGTAGAATATTTCATTTTGATTGAAGTTGTCCTCAAATCCAAAACGTTTAGCTATGCGAATCATGTCAGCTGAATCGAGCTGCTTGCTTGTCTGTACTGGGTTACCTCTGATCGGTAGCTTGCCTCTCTCAAGCGCAGTGGCGTAAATAAATGGGCTAAATGCGTCACCTAGATCAACCTGACTGTCTAAGGCATAATCGAGTTCGGAATTTTTTATATCGATGCCGCCAATCGAGCAACGGATAGCTCCCGATGTGTGGTCAATGACTACGCTGGCTGCTTGTAGATTGGAGAGTTTAGTACTGCTCACGATAGACTTCATGTCGTTTTCACAAAGATGTAAAAGATCGAGGTCGAGAGAACTTGTGATGGTGAGTCCGGCTGCTCGGATGTCTTTTTTAGCTAAAAGCTCATTCAAATGACGTTCAAGAGCATTCATAGCATAGCCGTTGGCTACATTTTGAGGTTTCTTCACTGTGATGACAAGCAGTGGCAGCTTAAGTGGCGTTGACTTGATAGATTGAGCCTTTAAGCTGGTCAATTTTCCAATAGTTACCAAACGATCGAGAACTTGATTTCTTTGTTCCTCAGCAGCTTTGAGATCATTCAATGGCGAGAAGATGTGCGGACCTCGGATGATACCTACTAGCGTGGCTGATTCGGAAAGGTCTAATTCGCGTGTCGGCTTCTTGAAGTACTTCTGTGAGGCTTGCTCAATTCCATAACAACCCGATCCAAAATAAATTCGATTGAGATAATATGCCATGATTTCAGGCTTGGAGTAGCGGTTTTCAATTCTCAGACTGAGGGCGATCTCTATAAATTTTCTATTCAGAGATTTCTCCTTCAAGTCATCATAGGTGTTGCGTGCGAGCTGCATAGTGAGCGTCGAGGCGCCTTGGGTGAAGGACATATCCTTCACATTTCTTTTGGTCGCTCGAACCAGGCCAATAAAATCAACACCACAGTGGGTTTCAAAATTCTTATCTTCTCGTGCTATGAGAGCATGCACTAGATGCTGAGGTAAGTCTTCCTTCGTGATCAGTAGAGATTGCTTATCGTCGGCCCTTAATAAGGGCTTACCCGTGTGATCGAGTAGGGTGTTCTTAAGTTGCTCTTCAGCCACTTTATCTAGGTCAAACTGGCTCGCTTTATAATAGTAATAAGAGCCGACGAGTAAAAAGACAACGATACCAAAAAGGAAAAGCCTAAAGCCCACCTTGAGTGTTAGTCTTAGCCACTCAGGCATCCAATCCGTCATTGGCGACTTTCTATTTTTAGGTTTCCACGGCATACTTGTAATCAACTATCAGATTCTAACGAGCTGGAACAGCCCTCGGTGGCGCAGTCGGTTCTTGCTGAACTTCTGCGCGAACTGGATGGTTATCGCAAGTGTGTTTTGGTATTAAATCCACCGGGATCGAAGCATTGTACGCTGAACGATGAGATTCACAACCACGCGTAGCAACTTGTGAGGTATAGCGGCAAATACGCACTTTTTTAAATTGCATGGTCGGAGTTAGGGCACGCGTTGGGTATTTGCGTGGATCTGCAGCCTTCATTACGTCTGCCCAGATCGGTAATGCTAGAGTTGAGCCGTATCCACGGCTAATAGTTCGTGTGTTGTCATCCATTCCTACCCACACTGCACAGGTGATTGAGCTAGTGTAGCCGGCAAACCAGGCATCTTTGTAGTTATCTGTGGTGCCAGTTTTACCGCCGCACGGCGCTTCAAATCCATGTGTGCTGCGTAAAGAGGCAGCGGTCCCTCGTGAAGTTACTTCTTGCAGAGTGTTTGATACTAACCATGCCGAGCCAGTTTTTGCCGCCGTGTAGGGGATCGAACCCGATCCTGGGTAAACCACCTTGCCATTGGCGTCGGTGATTTGTGAAATGATAAAGGGCCGGTAGATCGTTCCTCCATTGGGGAAAGCACTATAGGCCTGAGCTACCTGAAGTGGAGTGGCTTCAAATGCACCTAAGTAAGTGGCTGGGGTGCTTGGAATCTTCTGGTTGAATCCCACTCTTCTCGCTGATTCTAACACATTATTCATGCCCGCGTAGTCGCCTACCCTGACAGCCACTGTGTTGCGTGAACGAGCGAGAGCTTCAGAAACGGTCATCATGTTCTTGTAAGTTCCGTCAGAGTTAGCTGGTGACCAGGATCGCTGTGCACCTGTGATTTCGCCTGGACGGATTCGACTATCGCGTACCCACGCACCAGGCTGCAGCCCTTTATCGAAGGCTGACATGTAGACGAAGGGTTTGAAGACAGAGCCGATTTGGCGCTTGCTGAGAAGCGCTCTATTGAATTTTGACTCATCCGCATTGCGTCCACCGACAATAGCGCGAATCGCGCCACTCTTATTTTCCACACAGACGATTGCTCCTTGGATGTACTTAGGTGCTTTTATGGTATGAGCGGCGTTACGTATAAATTGTGCTCTAGTCTGGTGGTTGTAGCCCGCACGTTGCTCTACTGCTTTGAGGCGTTTCTCAACCGAAAGCTCGGCGGCTTTTTGCAGCTCTGGGTCGATGGTGGTGGTGATACGTAAACCACCCATTTCGATATTATGTTGCTCAAGTATTTTATCAAGATCGCGGCGGATGGCATCCATCGCGTAGGAATCGTGGAGAATGCGCCTTCCGATTGGACGAATCTTGAGTTCCTCGCGTTTTGCTTGGTCAGCCTCTGTTTGAGTAATAAATTCGTAGAGAACCATCCTTCCCAGTGTTACATTGCGCTGCTTTTTCGCAGCTTCGAAATTGACGAAGGGTGAGAAGGTGTTCGGTCCGCGGATGATGCCTGCCAGCAACGCTGCTTCAGAGAGGTTTAAGTCGGAGGCAGCCTTTTCAAAATAAGTCCGAGACGCGGATTCGATTCCTTGAATCGAGTGCCCCCAAAAAATACGATTCATGTAATGCTGAAGAATCTCGTTTTTACTAAATCTATTTTCGATTCGCAGGGCGAGCGCCAATTCTAGCAATTTTCCATCAATTGACTTTCCTTTGTAACTAAAGGAATTGTCAGCTAACTGCATCGTGATGGTAGAGGCTCCTTCTTTTTTTCCATCACTGACGAAGTTTTTGAATGCGCGGATCAGACCACGAGGGTCGATGCCCAGGTGCTCATAAAATCTTGCGTCTTCGCGCGCCACCAATGCCTGGATAAACCAGGGTGAGATTTGTTCTACTTCCAAGATTAGACGGTTATCACCGTGAACCGTGCCAATTTCAGTCTTCCCGTCGTTTGCATAAACAATCGAACGGGCTGGCATTTCAGTGACTTTATTTAGGTCGTATGTCTGCGCTCTCACGCCATAGAAGGTCGCTAAGATAGAAAAAAGCACGCCGCAGAGAAATCCAATACAAGCAAAAACCTTAGCAAACCAGCGATTGATTGGGTGCCAGGATCGGGTAAAATGGTCGGCGATCCCGACCGGCCAAGTCAGAAAGCGAGTCAGCAAACCACGTTTGGTCTTCCGCCTGCGCTTGGCTGACGGTACAGACTTGCGGGCGGTTTTACGTTTTGTTGCTTTCTTGGCTATTTTTTTAGCGGCCATAATGGATCTAGATAGGCACTGTGGCCCTCGGCGTACTACTGTATGAAGGATAGCTAGGTGAAAAACAACCCTAGTCCATAAGATTGTTCGCGGGTATTCACTGGAGCATATTTTCTACAATGCTTGCGAACATTACGCATTCTATTGCTTTGTTTGACCTTGGATTTTTTCTTTTTGGGGGGACTAGAAGGGCCGGCTCAGGTTGAGTCATATCTATTCTAATATGGAAATAATCCATTAAATCCCCTAAGTAAAATTTTAGGATAAATCGCTCCAAATATGGCAATAACACCAGTTATTATCCAGATTTCTAAAGGTATTTGTGCAACTGGAAAACTCACTTTTTTATATGAGCCAACAATAAAAAAACTCAGCATAAAGCCTGTTATTCCGCCGAATATAAACCCGATTAATCTTATGAAAATATT
>NZ_MQWA01000001.1:3260400-3442076 GCF_002954445.1 Rubritalea profundi | reverse complement strand
AAAATATTCATATTTCACTTCACAAAACTCAGCCACCTTCGATTGCACTATTGCATTTGCTTCCAGCTCCTCAAGTGACTTGCTCGAAAACGTCCTAAACACTATCCAAACCTTTCCAGACTGCTAAGACAAACCCGTAGGTCTACGAAGACGGTCAAGGAGTTTGCATTCTCCGATACTAGCTTTCACCGCTGTATCCAGCACTGCATAATCACTCAAGCTTGACTGTGGTTTTTGATTGTTTCAGAAAGAGGGAACTCAGAGAATACAGTGTGACAGCCAACCAAATGAGGCTGAAGGCTATCATCTGAGTACTATTGATCGACTCGCCGAAGTAGAGCCAACCTATGAGAAATTGCCCGGTAGGGGCAATATACTGAAGCATACCGATGGTGCTTAGCGTGATGCGTTTAGTCGCGGCAGAGAAAAATAAAAGTGGTGCCACTGTGGCCACTCCGGTGAGCGCTATGAGAAGGAGGGTTGCGCTAGAGGCTGGTGTATCGCTGGTGCCTTCGAGTGTCGGAGCAAACCAGAGGAGGTAAACAAAAGCGAATGGAGCGGTGATGATCATTTCAAGAAAGAGCGCTGACATGCCATCACACTTGGTTCTTTTTTTAACCACTGCATAGGTAGCAAAGGTAGAGGCAACTCCAAGAGCACACCATGGAATAGATCCTAGACCCTGAGCTTGCACCACGACTCCTATGAATGCGAAGAAGATTGCTAGCCACTGAAGCCGAGAAATCTCTTCCTTAAGAAAGAAGTAGCCAATGACAATATAGATGAGGGGTAAGAGGTAATACCCTAGCGAAATCTCAATCACGCGACCATTGTTAGTAGCCCATACATAGATCAACCAATTGACTGACAGAAGAGCGCCCGCGGCACCATTCTTGAGCAGCAATGTGGGCTCGTTAAATGTCTTCAAAGTGGAACTGAGTCGCTTCCTGAAAAATAGAATAGGAATCAGCACAATGGCTGAAAAAATGATACGGTAAGCTGTGATCGAACTCGCTGGAACCTCCTGAAGTTGTTCCCAAAAAATAGGTAAACACCCCCAAAGAAGGAAAGCTGCAAGGCCAGAAAGAATGCCGAATGTAGAACGGGTCACAGTGTTAGAGGTATTATTATTGAACTCAGTATTCCGCGCGTTTGCAAGGTTGGTTGAAGCAGGCGAGACGCCTGCGCTACGCTCCAGCGGTTGCCGATCAGATGAGCGGTCGAGAGCGCTGTTGTTGTTGCTATGCTGATACTAACGCTTTCGCCTTCTGCCAATCTTCTTCGGTGAGGCTGCATGGGTCGGCGGCGACCCAATGGCCTGATGCTATCTCGACGAGTTTCATGTCCATTCCTACTGTTTCATCGTAGCGTGGGTGATTGATGCGGTGACCGAAAGCTGAGCCTTTGGGCGGGTCGATCGGTGAGGGCACCTCGCCTTCGAGGCGGATACGATTTTTTTCGTAGCTAGGATCAGCGTGAGGAATAGCGGAGAGTAGCGCCTTGGTGTAGCCGTGACGTGGGCTGTGATAGATCACGTCAGAGTCTGCTAGCTCTACGATCTTCCCAAGATACATGACTGCGACACGATCAGAAATGTGTTTCACTACTGCGAGGTCGTGAGCAATGAAGATGTAGGCCATGTTCAGCTCTTTCTGCAGGTCCACTAAGAGGTTGAGTACTTGTGATTGGACCGACACGTCGAGCGCTGAGACAGGTTCGTCTAACACGAGCATCTTAGGATTCAGCGCGATGGCTCTGGCGACTCCGATACGCTGGCGCTGACCGCCGGAGAATTCGAATGGAAACTTATCTGCGGCGGAGCGAGGCAGGCCTACTTTTTCGAGTAAGTCCTCAACCATGGCATCGCGTTCTTTACGGGTGCCTATCTTTTGAATATCGAGTGGCTCACGCACAATCTGGCGCACAGAGAAACGTGAGTTCAATGACTCGGCGGGGTCTTGGAACATCATCTGAATGTCCTTTCGCAACGGGCGTAGCTTGGCCTGAGACATCCGCGTGATATCGCGCCCCTCTAGATCAATCTGGCCTGCCGTCGGCTCGTAAAGTCGCAGGAGGCATTTCCCCAAAGTAGATTTCCCGCAACCAGACTCACCAACAAGTCCAAGCGTTTCCCCTGGTTTCACTGTGAAGGAGACACCGTCGACAGCCTTGACTGAACCCACCTGTTTCATGGTTATTCCCCCGCGCACAGGGAAGTGCATTTTTAGATCATTTACTTCAAGAAGATCGGACATAGTTTAAGCCATTGCTGGACGTTGGGAGTTACAGGTTGGGCAATTCTCCACCCAATGACCTTTTTCGATTTCGATAAAATTCGGGCGCTCGGTGAGCTGCTCGACTGGGACTGACATACGTTGGCAGAATCGGCAACCTTCTACAAAGTCGGCAATGCCTTCGACTGTACCGGGGATCGTGGAAAGTTCGGACTTGCGTGGAGCATCCAACGACGGGATCGAGTTTAACAACGCCTTGGTGTAGGCGTGTACTGGTTTTTTAAAGATGGTGTGCACGTCGCCACGTTCAACAACGCGACCAGCATACATTACGACCACCTCGTCACAGGTCTCCGCAATGACTCCAAGATCGTGAGTGATCATAATGACCGACATGCCCATTTCCTTTTGCAGCTTGTTGATGAGGTCTAGAATCTCAGCCTGCACAGTCACGTCGAGTGCGGTGGTCGGTTCGTCAGCAATCACTAGGTCTGGCTTACAGGCCAGAGCCATGGCTATCACTACACGTTGGCGCATTCCGCCGGAAAGTTGGTGTGGGTATTCGTTTATGCGCTGATCGGGAGCTGGAATCCCCACGCTATCCAGGACTCGAATAGATTCCTGCCACGCTTCTTTCTTACTCATTTTCGTGTGCAGCAATAGCACTTCAGAAATCTGACGGCCGATCTTGTGCACTGGGTTCAACGCAGTCATCGGTTCCTGGAAGATCACTGAAATCCGTCCTCCCCGGATCTTGTAATACTCCTTATGATCTAGCTGACGAAGGTCACGGCCTTTGAAAACAACCTGTCCCCTTTTGACATGTCCCATGGGCTTTGGCAATAGATCGATAATGGACATTGCGGTGACCGACTTGCCACAGCCTGATTCCCCAACAATACCAACGGTTTTACCCTTCGGCACATCAAAGCTCACTCCATCGACAGCACGCAGCCAACCGTTCTCAGTTTTGAACTCGGTGACGAGATTTTTGATTTCTAAAATATTATCAGACACGTTGGTTAGATTAGTTCTGTTTCACCTTACGTTGCTCCAGCTCATTGAGAGTTGGGATACCTTTGCGGTAGAGGTCGTAAAAATGGTTTTTCTCGGGCAACTTCATTCCCGCTTTTTTAGCTGCGAGTGTCTCCTTTTTTAAATCTTCATCGATCCAGTACAAGTAACTCTCATACGCTAACGAAACCGCTGGAGCATTGAATTCATAGTGCTTAGTCTGCGGCCATTTGAGCCAACGCCAATGGCCCTGCCTTAGATAGCCAGACTTGATCGCAGGAATGAATAGAGCGTCATCGTGTATAAGTTGCTCAGCTTTCCAGGAGTCACGTTGGAGAGCTTCTTCACTAGTCGCCGCACGAATATTCTCTGACAATCTATCCATCTCTGGATTGCTGTATGAGTTCATATTTGTGGTTTGCTTCTTAAGGTTGCCCTTCTCATCATAGGCATTCTTGGAATGAAATGATCCATAGTAGCGTGGAAATGGAGGCTGGACATTCCAACCTAAAAAGGCTGCTTGGTGACGCTTTTCTAACATCTTGGTAAAGGCCACAGAACTGATCTGGCCATCGAGGAGAATCTCGACCCCAGCCTTTTTGGCGCCCTCCTTCAGCTTGTCCATGATTTGATCATAAATAGGAGCGCGCCCCCAAGTGATCTCCAACTGCATTCGTTTGCCAGATTCACTCACCAAATACCCTTCAGAATCACGCTTGGTGTAACCTGCTTTAGTAAAGTACTCTTCAGCTTTACTCACTGAGTACTCACGCGCTTGGATATTCGGGTTACTGAATTTACCGTAACCTTCAGTCCAACTTTGTAAACGCTCCACGTCGCCTCGGAACAACACCGTGTTGACCGTATCGAAGTCCATTGCATGTGATAGGCCTTTTCTCACATTGAGGTTGTCTAGCGGCTTTTTTGCGAGGTTGAGGTACAAGCCACGTGGAGTACGAGGGAAGATGTTATAGAACTGAACTTTCTCGATGTAGCCACCAAAATACTGTGGCACCTCCATCTTTTCATACCAATAGTCAGGGACATTGAGACTGAAGAAATCAATATCTCCGATAAGGAATAGTTCAAAGGCTTTCGATTGATCGGCAATCACCTGATAGTTGATTTTATCTACGTTGTTAGCGTGTTTGTAGTACTTTTTATCCTTCGCCCACCAATCTTTGATCCTTGATTGCGTGAGGCTACGTCCTTTTTTGACATCTTTAGGGAGAATGGTGTAGGCTCCAGTTGTTGGAGGCACGAGCCATTGGTAACGGTCTTTATAGTCAGGACCATACGCCTCATAAAAATGAGGGGCAGAAGGAGATAGGCTCGCATATAATGCTAATCGTGGCTTTGGTTCAGGAAGTGAAATCGAAATAACTGAGTCACCATAAGTTGTGAAATTAGCGAATTGCTCTCTGAAATATTGCTTTTGAAACGGGTTAGAAAGATTGTCTGAGATTCGCACATAGATGTAGAACATGAAGTCTGTGGCTTTCACTTTCACCCCATCATTGTAGGTCGCATCGGGATCTATTCGGTAGAAAACTGTGCGTCCATCTGCACCATACGCCCATTCTTTGGCTAATGCCGGAATCACTTTTTCTGTGATTGGGTGGTAAGCTATCAAACTCATATCAATGAGGTCGTAAAGTTCGCCTCGCAAGCTACCATTAGAATTGGGACCAAAGGGACGCAAAGTTTTTGGAAAACTCAGCATATAGGTGTGTAAGGTTCCTCCCTTCTTAGCTCTAGGGTCTCCAATAATTGGGTTGTCAGCTCCATTCTCCCAAACCAAATCATTAGGAATGTCCTCGTGCTTCTTGAAGTCAAAATACTTACCTAGACTCTGGCGGTAAGTGTACTTTGCGCGCTTTTTAGCAAGGTCTTTGATCTTGCCTTCAATTGACGTTTTTTCTGAATCTGAACCCGCTGAAGCGAGCTCGTCTTGGTGCTTAGCTTCTCGCTTATCGAGCTTTACCTGCTCTTCTAACAACCATTCCGAAATATTCCGGTTATAGTTCTCAACGAAGTCGGGAAAGCCTGACTCACGTTTCACTTGATCCTGCTCTTTGCTACATGACGTCATGCAGACAGCCGCGGCAGAGAGTAGTAGGAGATGGATTAGTTTCCTCATGTAAATAGGCCTATTTGTAAGTTGTGAATTTCTTCGGATCGAACGCATCCCGGACTGCTTCACCAACGAAGGTGACCAGTACAAGTGTGGAAACCAAAGCGGTGAAGGATGATGCTACTAGCCAAGGTTTAGAAAAGTTTGCTAGTCCATCTTTCAACAGGGTTCCCCAAGTTGCGTATTCAGAGGGAAGACCGAATCCTAGGTAGTCTAGAGCAGTAAGAGACATGATGATGCCTGACACGCTGAAGGGAACCAAGGTCACCAAAATCGCCACAGTATTCGGCAAGATGTGAGTGAAGATAATGCGAGGTGTCGACGCTCCAGAAACTCGAGCCGCGGCCACGTAGTCACGCGCCTTTTCTTTCATTGCCGCGGTTCGCATAAGATAGGTCATGCCCATCCATCCAAATGCGATAAGAATCAACAAGATGAGTCCCAACCCACGGTCTTTAGCATCGAGTAGACTACTAAAGATGATCACGACAAAGAGGAATGGAATGGTCGAGAATATCTCAATGATCCGTTGGAAAATGAGGTCAAATGCTCCACCAAAGAAGCCCATCAACAAACCTAAACTCACACCGATGAAATAAATCATTGGGATATAGATCAAGGCCGCCTTGATGTTGATCTGCAATCCACCGTAGAGGTAAGCCACCATGTCGCTGCCCAAAGGAGTTGTTCCTAACAAGTGCTCTTTTCCGGGAGGTGCTGCATGGAAAAACACCTTACAGAGTTTTCCATCGCCAGCTGCGAGAAATTCCTCGCGACTGATTTCTTCGCCAGAGTATGTCTCCGAGTCATCAACTAGGGCACCCTTCTCATAACGTGCCTCATAGACTGGCACGCCTTTTCTATCACGGCCCACGACAAGTCCTTGTTTTACTCCTTTACGGTAATCGTAGATCATGTGACGGCGTTCGGAGTCGCCATCATAAAGAGTAGAGACACTACCATTCATAGCGCTGCCATTGATACCTATCAGCACGCCGGCTTTATCCTCTAACTCCACAAAAGGAACCTTTACTGTGTCCTGTGTAGGGTCGAATGGAACCAGTGGCATCAGCACGGTGTGGTCCCCTAGCTGCTTAACGAGTCTATAGTCGGCCTCAGCTGAGGATTTATCACCCGTCAGCCCGAAATCTTTGCCGTAATACACTGCTCGGCTGAATGCGGGGAAGTACATACCTGCATCTGTTTTCACAAATAGAGCACGCTTGCCGACAACTACTTGGTCGAGCCCTGCGAGAAGGATCATTGCTAGTATAATCCAGAACGAAACGTAGCCGCGGGTATTTGATTTAAACCTATTCAAGCGAACTTTCGTCGACGGCAACATCTCCTTGCCCACAGGGTTTTTGATAAGAAGCAGCACCGCAACAGCAATGCCAACGACACTCATCGCGTAGCCAAACCACACAAATTTCCCCAGGCTCTCCGCGGTACCTATCTCACTCTGGAGCCAGCTCACTTTATGTGAAAGGTCGTACGCCCAACTCATTGTTGGGAGGTGCAACCCGAACACCTCAGCGAGGGCTGCTAGCACGGAGGCTACTAATATAAACCAAGCAACTTTTCTCATAATAAATTTCTTAGTTAGTTAAATTTGATTCGAGGATCGACCATCGCCACGATGATGTCTGACAAGATATTGCCCATAAGCATAAGAAATGCACTGATAGTAAGTGTTCCCATAATCACTGGGATATCCTTATCCATCACCGCTTGGAATTGGAGCATTCCAAAGCCTTGGATATCAAATACACGCTCGATCAACATACTGCCACCGACAAAAAGCGTGATCAGCCCCCCCAGGCCTGTGGCAATAGGGATAAAGGAATTTCGGAAGGCATGACCGATCACAGCCCGGCGGAATGTCACCCCCTTTGACATGGCTGTACGCACATAATCAGCGGACAAATTATCCATTAGATTATTCTTCATCATCATGGTTAGGAAGGCGAAGCCACTGATCACGTAACAGATGACCGGCAACACAGTGTGGTGCGCCAGGTCCTTCATTTGGCCAAACACGCTAAGATCATCAAAGCCTTCGCTGGTTAGACCGAAGATCGGGAACAAGCCCATTTGAGCACCTAGGAAAACTACTAACAACGCACCTAATGCATAGCCAGGAATAGCATAGCCGACAAAAATCATGATCGAGCTCAGGTTATCAAACCACGAACGATGGCTGATGGCTTTAACGACTCCTAGTGGGATACATGTCCCGTAAATGATCAAGGTGGATAGAATTCCAAAATATAAAGCAATCGGTATGCGCGCTAAAACCATCGACCACACAGTGTCTCCGTATTGTTGGGAGCGTCCTAGATCCCCCTGAATCAGACCAGTGAATCGCTTTTTATATGCCACAGCACGATAGTCGTAGACCTCAGTGCAATCACTAACATCCTTCTTCTCTCTGCGTGCCCAGCGCTCAGCTCTATCCGCTGGTGATTCGATACGTAGCGCCCAGCCATCGTCTAGCGGGTCGCTGCCGTCGAGATATTGAAAACTCTTTAAGGAAACTTCACTCCCCTCTTCTCGATTTATCTGCACTTCTACAACTCTGTCTGAGCCTAGTAACACCAGTTTGAGTTGCTTGCTCGTATCGAGATTTTTGTCGACGGTTTCACCACCAAATTCTTTTTTGGAAATCAATGTCTCTTTGGGCATCACCCCTAACCATTGACCATAGGCATGGACGACATTTTTATCGTATCCATATTCTTCCTCAAGGTCCTCAAGGTCCTCTGTCGACAGCTGACCTGACTTATTGTCTGAGCCACCTGAGCCTCCACCATCGTCGCCGCCTGCTACTGCTGCCTGGAGTATACTCTCCATCGGACCACCTGGCGCAAAGCGTGTCACGGTGAAGACAAGCAAAGTGATCCCTATCATGGTTGGTAGCACCAGTAAAAGTCGGCGAATGAAGTAGGCTTTCATGAAATGTAGGTGAGGTTCGCCAGTATAACTGAACGAGCATGCTGGTATGTATGACACCCGTTTAGCGAAGGCAAGAATGCGTTTCCTCAAAATCAATTGATTTTTATTAAAATAATGACTGCAACTCTCAAGGTTTTCAGACAACGTCCCCCTGCCATGCGAAGCATCACCTTCACCCTACTTCTCCTCAGCGGTCTATTGACTCTGACAAGCTGCCAAGACGAAACTCCAATAGAGCGAGCAAATCGTGAAGGTATCCTCTTGATAGGAAACGGTGATGAGCCAAAAGGGATCGACCCACATCTAGTGAGTGGAGTCATTGAGGGAAACATCATCCGCGCAATATTCGAAGGGCTCTGTGTGGATCACCCCGAGAAAAATGCAGAATGCCTCCCCGGTGTCGCGGAAAGCTGGGAATCTAACGAGGACTTCACTCAATGGACATTCAACCTTCGCACCAATGCTCTGTGGTCTGATGGCGTACCGATCACTGCTGAAGACTTCATCTTCTCCTACCATCGAATTCTCTCACCAAACCTCGGAGCTAAGTACGCAGAAATGCTCTATTACCTGAGTAACGCCAAGGAATACAACCAAGACCACAAGGGATACATCTTCTTCAAGGCCGACCCCAAAAGCCCACTCGATTGGCAACTGATTAAAGACTGTAACTTCACAGGCAACGACAAGATCGACATTTCCTCATTTAAAGACACTGCTAAAAATGACTTCTCTTCTCTGAGTTCCGAACAAAAACAACTCTACGTCAACCACAAGGGCCTCAATAGAATCAGCTTAAAACAGCTCAAAACCATCCAAGATGGGTCTATCAAGTTCGATTGGCCGACTTCTGTCACTGCGGCAGAGAGAGAGGTTATCATCGCTCGCCTGATGCAGCACGCCGAGGCGGGTTCACCTGATCTTTGGGATCTCGCTCATGTTGGCGTAACGGCGAAGACCCCGCTCACCCTCGTTATCAACCTCCGAGGCCCGATTCCTTTCTTACCAGAAATCACCAAGCACTACACTTGGTTCCCTGTGCCCAAGCATACAATACTCAAGTTCGGAACCATCGATACGCCAAACACAGGTTGGACACGGGTAGGAAATATCGTTTCTAACGGCGCTTTCGTACTCAACAGTTGGCGCTTCAACCACCACATCGAAGCGCTGAAGAACCCTAATTACTGGGACTCTAGCACAGTAAAACTTAATGGTATTCGCTATCTCCCTGTGAAGAACGCCTACACTGAAGCTCGTATGTTTTACGACAGCCAATTGCACAAGACCTACACCCTCCCCCCAGAGATGATCATTCACTCAAGAAAGGTTAGACCTGAAGCTCTCAGACAAGAACCGTATGTTGGCGTCTACTTTCTCCGTCTTAACACCACAAGAAAACCTCTGGAAAATCAAAAAGTGAGACTGGCCCTTTCAGCAGCTATCGATAGACGGCTTATCATAGACAACCTGCTACAGGGCGGCCAAACACCGGCCCATGGGCTGGTCCCTCAGACTGAGGAATACACGACTCCAAAGGTGATACACTTCGACGCAACTGAAGCGCAGAAACTTATGGCCGAAGCTGGATTCCCCAATGGTGAAGGGTTCACCACCGACCTCAAAATCCTAACAACACCAAAAGAAACCTCTATCCGTATGGCTGAAGCTCTCCAAGCAATGTGGAAACAACACCTCGGAATCAATGTCCGTATCGAACAACGCGAGTGGGGCACATTCCTTACAGCCCAGCAAGAGCTTGATTACGATATCGCTGTCGGTGGCTGGATTGGCGACTTCCTCGACCCCACTACTTTCCTCGATATGTGGAGTAAAGGTAACGGTAACAACAACACTGGATGGAGCAGTACCGAGTTCGAAGAGAAGCTCAACCTAGCGGAACAAAATGCTGATCCTAGTGAACGTCTTGAAATCCTAAAAGAAGCTGAAGCCATCATCCTAAATGAGCGCCCGATTTTACCACTGTACTGGTATACTACTAGCTACCTCCTTCATCCCTCAGTCAAAGGCTGGAATCCACTCTTGCTAGACAACCATCCATTCAAGTTCGTTGAGCTTGAGTCTAACTAATTTCTCATTTCCCACTTCATCTCATGTTTCGTCTAATTATTAGTCGCGTCCTGCAAGCCTTTGCAGTCGTATTTTTCCTCTTCACCCTAACCTTCTTTGCTATCCGAGCCATCCCTGGTGACCCATTATCCACCGATGACAAAAGCATGCCTGAGCATGTGAAGGAAAAGATAGAAGAATACTACGGGCTAGATAAACCGCTGATTGTCCAATACGGACGTTATGTAAAAAATGTTCTCATGGGTGACCTTGGGCTATCGACCTCTAAGCCCGGCCGCACAGTCAACGAGATCATTGTCCAGTCTCTACCTGCTTCATTACTCGTAGGTATTGGCGGCATCACAGTCGCTGTATTGCTAGGCATTCCAATGGGAGTCATAGCTGCCCTTAGAAAAAATTCATGGATTGACTACTCATCTATGGCTGTGGCCATGATCGGCATCTGTATCCCAACTTTCGTATTAGGCCCACTCCTTCAGCTATGGGTCGCTAGTAAAACTGACTGGATAAACGTTGCCGGGTGGGACACCGCCGCAGACATTTTACTTCCATCTCTCACTCTCGGCGTTGGATCTGCAGCCTACCTCGCACGCCTTACTCGCGGTGGAATGCTTGAAATTCTATCTCAAGATTACATCCGCACAGCAAAGGCCAAAGGCGTGCCAATGCTTCCAATCATTGTAAAACACACCCTCCGTGGAGCAATGATGCCTGCGGTAACATTTCTCGGACCCGCATTCGCTGCTATCATCTCAGGCTCCTTTATTGTTGAAACAATCTTCCAAGTTCCAGGAATGGGCCAACACTTCGTCAATGCCGTCACCAGCAAGGATTACGCACTGCTTCAAGGGCTCGTCATATTCTACGGATTCTTGATGGCTGGCGCCAACCTGCTCGTCGACATCGCTCTGCTTCTTCTCAACCCACGTCTTCGTGACGCTACCTAATTCTGACCATGGCAACAAATTCTCAACCTATAGAAGGAAGCTCGCTCTGGAATGATGCGTGGATTCGTCTTTCAAAAAACAAGCTCTCTATTGTTAGCCTCTGGACAGTGGTCTTCATTGTTCTCGCTTGCTTCATTGGCCCCTTCATATATGGAGTCGATCCCAATAGTGGTGAGTTACCCAACAAGCTGCTCCCACCTAGCATGGAATACCCACTAGGTACCGACCAGATTGGTCGCGACCTGCTTGCTCGGATTCTCTACGGCGGTCAGATTTCATTATTAGTCGCCTTCGCCGCGACGGCTATCTCAGTCACCATAGGTATCGCTTATGGTGCCATCTCTGGCTATGTGGGTGGTAAAATAGATAATACCATGATGCGTATTGTCGACGGACTACTCGCGCTACCATTCCTCATCATTGTGATTCTCTTCCGCGAAGTCATCAGCGGCCACATTGAAACTGTGGGTAAATACCTCACGGAAGTGCAAGGATGGAACCGCGACTTTGTTCTGCGTTACCAGAACATCATCCCACTCTTCATCGCGATTGGAGCATCGGGCTGGCTTACAATGAGCCGAATTGTCCGTACTCAAACAGCTTCACTTAGCCAGTTAGAGTATGTTGAGGCTGCACGTTCACTAGGACTCAGCCACACACGCATCCTATTCCAGCACATCATCCCTAACACTCTGGGACCAATCATCATTTTCACCACTCTGACAATCCCTAGCTTCATCCTCTATGAGGCGGCACTCTCATTTCTAGGACTAGGAATCGAGCCACCTAACAGCTCATGGGGCAAACTCATTCAAGAGGGAGCCAACTACCTGGAGACAAACTTCACCGTACTCCTCTTCCCCGCACTGGTGTTCTCTATCACGCTCTTCGCCTTCAACTTCCTTGGCGACGGCCTGCGAGATGCATTAGACCCAAAGGCATCGAAAGATTAAATCGTAGTCTAGACGGTCCGCCAAACCATTCGCCTCTCAGCCCAAGTGTTGCCGATAAAAAGTAGTTAGGGTAGAAATGTGTCTCGTTAGCACAATGCTGACGGTGTCGTCGAAGGGCGCAAGACCACCTGCACAGACACAACTCCTTCAGAGTTGATTCTCTCGTCTGTATTCCAAACTAGGGTAGGCTCCACCAACCCTAGGCTTAGCTACGAAACCCCGTTGGGGCAAGCACACACCCAATCTGTTAGATTCTATAGCCCTTCCTGAACTCTGAACTCTGAACTCTGAACTCTGAACTCTGAACTCTGAACTCTGAACTCTGAACTCTGAACTCTGAACTCTGAAATTCTTACTTCGCAGCAGCTTGCAGCTTGTGAAGGCGCTCTAGCGCGGCACCTGAATCGATGAGTTTGCGTGCCTTTTGGACACCGTCAGCGATATCATCAGCGAGACCAGCACAGGCTAGACCCGCGGCAGCATTGAGGAGGACCATCTCACGCTTTGCTCCAGTCTCTTTGCCTGAAAGTATATCAAAGAGGATTTGTGCATTCTCATCAGCTTCGCCACCTTCGAGCTCTGACTCATCGCAGACCGTAAGACCAAAGTCTACTGGCTTCACTGTCTCATGGCTGAGATTTTGGTTACTGCCAGATTTAAAGACTTCAGTCGATCCCATCAGACTCATTTCATCGACTGGCCGACCGTCGGCGGTATTGCCATTGACGATCCAGGCACTCTCTCGGCCCAGTCGTTGAAGGATTTCAGAGAATACTGGGCCAAGTGCTGGATTACAAACCCCTATCAATTGGCATTGAGGACGAACGGGATTGAGCAGCGGCCCGATCAAATTGAAAATTGTGCGGATCCCTTCTTTGGCGAGCTCTGCGCGAACTGGCCCAACAGCCTTGAAAGCCG
Organism: Rubritalea profundi; assembly: GCF_002954445.1. GTDB lineage: Bacteria > Verrucomicrobiota > Verrucomicrobiia > Verrucomicrobiales > Akkermansiaceae > Rubritalea > Rubritalea profundi. The sequence continues at coordinate 3,428,830 of NZ_MQWA01000001.1, read as the reverse complement.
GGTGATACATTTGCGCGAAAAGGAAGCCCACTCCCGCTTCGTCGAGGCATTTACGGAAAGTCTCCGGTGATATATCCAGACGGATACCTAGTGCTTCTAACACATCCGCCCCTCCACTCTTTGAAGTGATGCCACGGTTACCGTGCTTGACGACGGTTGCCCCACCAGCAGCGATCACAAACATGCTAGTGGTCGAGACATTAAAGAGGTTGAGCTTGTCGCCACCGGTACCGCAGACATCAATCGTTGGACCGTCAAAAGTCATTCCAGTCGTACCGGGATCAAGCGCGCGTTCGAGGAAGGCCTCCACGAATCCAGCGATCTCGGCAGGAGTCTCCCCCTTTGCTGACAAGCCTTTAAGGAAGCTTATCTTTTTCTCAATAGAAGCATTTTCATCTAATAAGAATTCAGCCGCAGTAACGATTTGATCCGCTGCGAGCTCTTGCCCCGATTGTACACATTTGATTAGCGCGTCCATGTTAAAATCAAGCTAACAGCCGATTCTAAAAGTAAAAGAAAAAGCCCGCAGCAATTACGCCACGGGCTTTTGAAAATGTCATCTCAAAGCGAGACTATACGATTTCACTCACTGGAAGGTTAGCCACTTCCTCGCGGATCTTTTCAGCGAGTGGAGTCGAGAGGTATCGCTCAGTGCTAGAGCAACCGATGGTTACGATATTCTTGCCCTTAGCTTCAGGACGCTTAGCAAGCTGAATAGCAGCCCATACGTTAGCTCCTGTAGAGATGCCAGCAGGCAGGCCTTCTAGCTGAGCGAGCTTCTGAGCAGTCTCGAATGCGTTTTCGTTCGTCACAGTGATTGTGCCGTCGATGATCTCCATATTGAGGTTACCTGGGATAAATCCAGCACCAATGCCCTGGATCTTGTGAGGACCTGGAGAACCACCACCGATAACTGGGGAGTTCTCAGGCTCTACTGCGATCGCTTGGAAACTAGGCTTACGATCCTTGATCACTTCAGCAACGCCAGTGATAGTGCCCCCTGTGCCAACACCTGACACAAGGAAGTCAACGTCGCCGTCGAGTGCGCTCCAGATCTCTTCCGCAGTAGTCTCGCGGTGAGCCTGTGGGTTTGCTGGATTATCGAACTGTGATGGACCGAATGCTGTTGGGTCTTCTTCAAGAAGTTGCTTTGCCTTTGCTATCGCTCCACCCATGCCTTTAGCGGCTGGAGTAAGAACGATCTCAGCACCGAGCATACGAAGAAGTACACGGCGCTCAATGGACATCGACTCAGGCATTGTAAGAACACAACGGTAGCCCTTAGCGCGTGATACAAATGCGAGAGCGATTCCTGTGTTACCAGAAGTTGGCTCGATAATTGTGCCACCCGGCTTGAGTGAACCATCCTTCTCAGCAGCTTCGATCATCGACTTACCGATACGGTCTTTGACGCTGAAGAGCGGGTTGAAAAATTCACCTTTCACGTAGATCTCAGCATCGAGACCTTCAGTGATTTTGTTGAGCTTGATGAGCGGAGTGTTGCCGACTGTGTCGACCATGTTTTGAGCTAGGATTCCCATAGTATTGTTTGTTTAAAATTGATTCGTATTTGAGCAGGCAGACTTTCCCATCCGAACTACCGTTTGACCAGACGGAAATTTGAGAAATTTAGCGCCATCCAAATTTACTGTACACTACAAGGACAAGATCACTTTTAGGGCGTCACCTAACTCTGAAAGCTGGGCTTGCTCCAAGTTATCCAAGCGAGATTTTAAGCGATGCTTCGAGACTGCTCTCACTTGATCCACCACGGCCATTACCTGCTTCTTCTTACAAGTCACAGGGATCGTAATCGGCGGATGGGCTTTGGCTGCGGTCGAAAGAGGCACGACGATTACTGTCTGCCTGTGTTGATTCAATGTATTGTGACTCATCACCACGCACGGACGGGTTTTGCGAATTTCAGAGCCCTGTGTAGGGTCTAGACTGACCCACCATATCTCACCACGTTTGATAGGCTTCATTCTGAGATTTCATCTTCGAATGCTTGCCATTCTTCTACTTCAACATTGAGCTTGGCATCTGCATTCGCATTGATACAAGCTGCAGCCAAGGCACCTTCTAGCTTTGATAACTCTTTCAGCAACAGCTCTGTCACAAGCTTTGAGCGTTTACGAGCAGGAACCGAAGCTTGGAAGCGTCGCGCCACATCGTCTGGGATGGATAATGTCACTCTCATACACACACTGTATGACTTATGACTTACGCTGTCAAATAGCTATAGTAGTACCTCTTTATGGACGTGATGCCTTTTAGAAATTTGATTATTCAATAGAAAGAGGCTGGAAGCCTCTTCTGCGTTTAGATCTGGAAGTCGCTGTTGCCGTTGTCGAGGTGGATGCCGCACTCGTACTTTTGGCCGCCGTAGCGGGTATCTTCAGCAGTCATTCCTTCAGTCGCTGGAATGGTGGAATGGTGGTCACCCATCGTGATATAGCCCTCAACTTCGAGCGGGTGGCGTGGGAGGTCGTGCATGTGGTAATACACATTCACCTGCGCATCAGCCCAGTCGAGGATTGGGTACGCTTTGATCGTCTCGCTTTGTTGCTCAGCAAATGCCCGGTCTTTACGTGTGCTTGATTGCGCGCGGCGGAGACCACTGATCCAGATATCTGCACCGATCTCTTTGATCGCACGATCCAGTGGCTCAACCTTGTTAATCAAACCATACTTAGTGTTCCCCTCTTCTCCCTGCTCCCAGAGCTTTCCGTGGAGAGCCTCTTGCCGCGCTGCTGTTAGCTTCGGATTGTAGATACGTAGATCCACCTCAAAGCGCTGTTGCAGCGTTTCGAGGTACTTGTAGGTCTCAGGGAAAAGATAGCCGGTATCCACAAAGGCGATCGGCATCTTCGGTGCATTTTCACTGATCAGATGAAGCATCACAGCTGCTTGCAAACCAAAGCTGGTGCTCGCCATTACGCGGTCCCCATAGGTTTCATATAGCCACTTGATGCGCTCGCCCGCTTTTTTAGCACCAAGCTCAGCAGCAATAATTTCTGCATCTGTTAGTTTCTGTTCTGCTGCACTCATAATAGTGATGTCTTTTTCCTGATAATCTCCCATCCAGATCTTTTTTTGACAGAATTTACAAAATTAAAGGAATTTACGAAGAGGCTTCGGGCAAAGCCTCTACTAAAAAATCTGTTTAATCTGTGAAATCTGCGCTTAAAAACTCCTTAAGAAGGAATGGCTTCCGGCTTGATGTTCTTGTGGAAATCCAAGCCATTGACTGTTGCTTCGACGTAGCCGGCACGGATAACGAAGTCACCGAAGCGCTCGCCGTCTTGGCGGTTCTTCGCGTAATCTTCGATGAGAGGTTTAAGGATCTCTTTCGCGTCCACACCGAGGATGTCTTGCCGGTAGAGCTTGTTGAGACGTTGACCAGCGTGACCACCACCGAGGTAGAGGTTGTAACGGCCAGGGCCGCGGCCAACGAAAGCGATTTCTGAGAGGAATGGACGACCACAGCCGTTCGGGCAACCAGTCATACGAATGGTGATAGCGTCGTGGCGGAGACCACATTCTTCTACTACTTCCTCGAGCTCAGTAACGAGCACTGGGAGGTAACGCTCAGCTTCTGCTAGTGCGAGACCACAGGTTGGAAGTGACACACAAGCGATCGAGTAGAGACGAAGCGCTGAACGCTCGTGGCTCTTAAGGATATTGTACTTCTCAAGAATCACTTCGATCTCAGCCTTCTGATCATTCGGGATATTAGAAATTGCTAGGTTCTGGTTTGCTGTGAGGCGGAATTCACCTTTGAGCACTTTCGCAATTTCACGAAGGCCGGTCTTCACTGGAAATGCTGGGGAATCAACCACGCGACCACCTTCGATGAAGAGGTTGAGGTGCCAGTTACCAGTCTCGTCTTGATGCCAACCGAAGTTGTCACCATTGGTTGTGAATTCGTAAGGACGCACAGGAGCGATCTCGTAGCCTAGGTACTCGTTGAGAGTTTGAACGAACCACTCAGTGCTACGGCTATCGATGGTGTACTTGAGACGTGATTGCTTACGGTCACAACGGTTACCGTTGTCACGCTGCACAAGAAGAACTTTCTCAGCCACATCAACCACCTGCTCTGGAGTACAGAAACCGATGATATCAGCGAGACGTGGGTAGGTATTCTCAACACCGTGAGTCATGCCCATGCCACCACCAACAGCGATGTTGTAACCAACGATCTTCTCGTCTTCTACAATAGCGATGAATGAGAGGTCGTTGGCGTGGATGTCACAGTCGTTTGACGGTGGGATCACGATAGCGATTTTGAACTTACGTGGGAGGTATGTCTTACCGTAGATTGGCTCGACTACCTCTTCAGATGAAATGACTTTTTCCTGATCGAGGAAGATCTCGTGGTACGCGCCGCCTTGTGGAAGGAGGTGCTCTGAAATCTCTGTAGCGAGCTTTATTGTGTCAGCGTGCAGTGCGCTAAGGTGAGGATTTGGGTTCACCATCACGTTGCGGTTCACGTCACCACATGCTGCGATACAGTCGAGCGCCACTTTGTCCATTTCCTGAACAGTGCGCTTGAGCTGGGACTTGATCACACCGTGCAGCTGGAATGCCTGACGGGTGGTAAGTTTGAGCGTATTGTTGGCAAAGTTCTCCGAGATCCAGTCCATGTGGAGCCACTGCTTAGGAGAAACCACACCACCTGGAAGGCGGACACGCATGAGGAAGCTGTATGCTTTCTCGAGCTTGTGCTTGCGGCGGTTTGCGCGGAGGTCGCGGTCGTCTTGAACGTAGCAACCGTGGAACTTGACCATCTGGCCGGAGCCTTCAGTGATGCCACCAGTAGATGTGTCAGCGAGTTCCTCAGCAAGCGTTCCACGAAGATAGTTAGATTCTATCTTGAGGTACTCGTTTGCTGATAATTTCTTTTCTTCACTCATGTTAGTAAAATTTAAGATTGGTAAGTTTTTGATTAATAAACGTCACGCTGGTAGCGCTTGTCTTTTTTAAGTGCGTCAATGTATGCCGCTGCATCATCTGCTGACTTGCCACCGTGCTTAGCAACGATGTCGATAAGTGCTGTGTTCACGTCCTTGGCCATGCGCTCGGCATCACCACAGACGTAGAAGTAAGCACCCGCTTCGAGCCACTTGTAAATTTCTTCACCTTGTTCGTGCATCTTGTTCTGCACGTAGACCTTCTCTGGCTGGTCGCGAGAGAACGCAACATCGAGCTTTGTCAGAGCACCGGACTTAAGGTGGTCCTGAAGTTCGAGCTGGTAGAGGAAGTCGTAGGTGTAGCGTTGGTCTCCGAAGAACAACCATGTGTCACCTTTGGCAGATGTTTCGCCGCGCTCTTCGATGAAGGCACGGAATGGAGCGATTCCAGTTCCAGGTCCAACCATGATGACTGGTTTGTCAGTGTCTACAGGTAGACGGAAGTTCTTGTTTTTGTGAACGTAGACCTGAACCTTCTCACCAGACTTCGCTTCGTCTGCGATGTAGCAGGAGGCAACTCCCTTGCGCGCTTTGCCGTGGCCTTCGTAACGCACTGCAGCAACAGTAAGGTGCACTTCACCTGGGTGCGCTTTAGGGCTAGATGCGATAGAGTAAAGACGAGGAGGAAGCTTGCGAAGAACGCTCACCAATGCCTGAGCACCGAGCTTCTGCACTGGAAATAGCTCTAGAAGATCTACAACCTCTCGGCCCCATGACCAGTTCTTGAATTCTGATTTATTTTTATCGCTGACGATTTCGCCAAGTTCATCGCTCTTGGATAGAGCAAAATATTTCTTAGCCACTGCTCGGGAAAGCCCAGTGATATCGAGCTTGTAAGTGAGCGCCTCTTTAAGGTCGCACATGTCTTCGCCTTTTACTTCTACTTGCTCAGTACCACTGAGGCCAGATGCTGCGAGGAATGCAGTAACTACGCCGTCGGAGTTTACAGGAACCACTGCGAGTGCATCACCAGCCTCGTAACCGAGGCCTGAGCCTTCGAGATCGAGCTCTAGGTGAATGGTCTCTTTAGCGGAGCCTTCGCCGTTGATGAGTTGGTTATCGAGAACTTCCGCTGGGAATGGATTCTTGCGACCGTACTCTACTGTTGGAGCGAAACCTTCAAGGTCGATTGCTGGTGCAGCTGCTGAAGCGGTTGTTCCGAGTGCCGCGAAAAGTGACTCTTTCCAAGTGCCGTATGCATCGTCAAAGTCAACATCGCAGTCGACACGATCAGCAATACGCTCAGCACCGAGTGCGGCGAGGCGTGTGTCAAAGTCTTTACCGGTCTGGCAGAATTTATCATAGGAAGTGTCACCTAGGGCGAGAACAGAGAACTTGAGCCCCTTAAGATCGAGATCTGCAGTCATGAATTCTTTGTGGAAAGACACTGCTCCTTCTGGTGGTTCACCATCGCCCCAAGTGGAAACGATGAGAGCCACATGCTCAAACTTCAAAATGTCCTTCACTGAAATGTCAGCGAGGTTTTTCATGGCAACTTTGAAGCCTTTTTTCTTCGCCTCTTTAGCGACTTTATCCGCTAAAGATTCGCAGTTACCAGACTCTGTACCGTAAAGCACAGTCAATGGTTTAGAAGCTGCAGCGGGTGCTGCAACTGCGCCACCCTGCGAAGCAGCTAAGAAGCCACTGAGCCAAGCTTTTTGCTCGGGTGTCAAAGTAGGAATTAACGCACTAATTATAGTGCGCTGATTCGGGTCAAAAGGAGCGTGTGATGGGATCATAATTCTTACGAAATTTCCAATACATTACAAAGTTGCTAAGTATTGTTATGTTAAAAGATGCGACAGTAAACACTCGGAAATCTGAACGCGCAAGCTCTTTTCGAAGAAAGATTTCCCTAAATAAAATGAAGTAAATTCTAGCTGTACGCGCCGTTATGACTACCTGTGCTCAGAGGGTCTACAGCCAACCCACTTAGCAAAGACATTAGAAAAATGGAAAGCAGAGTCATAGCCAACAGCCTTAGCGACAACTTCGATCTTATCACTACCACTAGAAAGCAAATGACTGGCTCTCTGCATCCGTAAAAACGTGAGGTGCTGCATTGGGCTCCGCCCCAGTTGCTTCTGACAAAGCCGCCTCAGATGTTCCTCGCTGAGCTTGGCATCGTGCGCCAAGCCGTGGAGCGACCAATCATCCCCAAGGTGCTTCTCCACTTTATGCCATAACTTCCACAGCCGATCATCCTTCTGGTGTGGCTGCGCGAAACTCAACACGTAGTGCTGAATCAACTCAACCCACAAATGCGTGGCCGCCGGTGAGAGCTCCGCCTGACACTCTGCTATCAACCCCAGAATAGAAGAAGCTAGCGGCTCACCGTTGAAGTCACCACTCACCGGGGAAACCTCCGAGACGATCGGCTTGCATGCTTTTGATTCTATATAACGCACCCAGCAAAACTTCCAATCTTGTCCATCGACCACTTTAAGGGAATTGGCGACAAAGGGCGGCAGCAAACACGCTTGGCCAGCCTTCACCTTTTTCCACCTACCATCAGCTAGCACAATACCTTCCCCCTCAAGGCTGGCCAACATGAACGTCCCCGACTGATGCGCTCGTGACACGGAAAAGCCCTCTTTCGCATGCATCACCGCCGCGTGTAAAATGTTGTGTTTTGCCAAGACCGCACAGACTGGAGCATCACCCAACCACTCACGGTCATCGATCTCAGTAGATCGCACAACTTTAAGCTTAGATTCGTTGCCGAATATTCTAGAATTTCCGGTAATATTTTTAAGTGATTTCATAGTCTGTAACTCTTAAAATAAAGCCATCCCCTCAACGTGATGCAACATAAGTTCAAGCTAACGCCCCTCAACAAACGACGCTATAGAAAAATGAAACCGCAGCGCCATGTTAGGATAATCCTTACCACATAACACCCTCTCTTCATACTGAAACACCTACAAACAATGTGGATTTCAAGTATGTCATTGTGGATAACTTTTTCTTTCCCTCAGTTGATACTCCTTTAGTCTAGCCACTCACCAACAAACTAAGTTTCATGCCAAATCCATACACGGGGATCGGAAACCCATACACTCGCACAGAAGTCCTCGAACGACTTAACAACACACTTTCTAGAGGAGAATCTATTATCGTCGCTGGCGCAGGCTGCGGAATCTCTGCCAAGTTCATCGAAAAAGGTGGCGCCGACATGATCATCATCTACGCCTCTGGCCGCTTCCGCATGGCGGGTGCTGGCTCTATCGCCGGCATGATGGCCTATGGTGATGCCAACGCGATTGCGATGGACATCGGCGAATACGAAGTCCTGCCAGTCGTCAACGAAATCCCAGTAATTTGCGGCGTCCACGCCTCCGACCCACGCCGCCGCATGTGGCACTGGCTCGAGCAAGTCAAAGCCATGGGGTTCTCAGGCATCAATAACTTTCCAACCCACACCATCATCGACGGTCAATTCGGCCAGTCGCTGGAGGAAACTAACATGGGAGTTCAGAAAGAAATCGATACTGTAGCTCTTGCTCGTAAAATGGATATTTTCACGATCACCTACGTGGCAACTCCTGAAGAAGCACAAAAAATGGCCGCAGCCGGAGCTGACGCTGTCATTGCCCATGTCGGCTGCACTGTTGGTGGATCTATTGGAGTGAGCGATGCTTCTATCGGACTCGACCAAGCAGCTGAAGCCACGCAAGCCATTTGCGAAGCGGCGCATTCTGTACGCAAAGACGTCATGGTGCTCTCCCACGGCGGCCCCATTCTCACCCCATCTGACGCAGCTTATATCAACGAACGCACTGACACAGTCGGCTTTGTTGGTGCCTCCAGCATCGAACGGATGGCGGTGGAGCAATCTATCACTGACCTCACTCGTGAGTTCAAAGCTATTCCCGTCAAGCGCATCAAATAAACCCTCGTAAAAGAGTGCTTCCAGCCTCTTTTCAGCATCCATCACCAAAACTATGATAAGACATTTAGGAGGATTCAAATTTAAGGATGAAACCACACCAGAGCAGATCCGGTATTGTTTCTCAGAGCTCAGAGCCATGGTCGGCCAGCTGCCCGGACTTCTCAAAATCGAACATGGCCCACACAAATCAGACGAAGGTCTCGATGAAGGTCTCGAACACGTTTTCTGCATGACATTCGACTCGTTTGAATCTCGCGACGCCTACCTTCCTCACCCGATCCACATGGAACGCGTCGAGCTCTTTGGACTCTACCTCGAGCGTGCTATCGTTTTAGACTTTGAACCAACACCTGAGTGTACAGCTGCGCTCTAAAAATAATTTTCATTAGCTGATACTTTACTAAATCCCATGAACATCGCCGTAGTAGGAACCCTCGACTCTAAAGGTCACGAACATACTTTCGTCGCAGCACAAATCAAAGCCAATGGTCACACACCCATTCTCATCGATTTGGGCACTGGCGCTGAGCCTCAAGTCACTCCTGATTTCTCACGCTTTGAGGTTGCTGCTGCAAACAACACTGACCTCCAAGCTCTGATTGATCGGCAAGACCGTGGCGAGTGCGTCGTGGCTATGTCAAAGGCCGCCCCACTCTTCGTTTCCAAACTGGCCGAAGAAGGGGAAATCGACGGCATTATTTCACTCGGCGGTGGCGGCGGAACAGCACTAGGAACCGCAGCTATGCGCGCCCTCCCAATTGGTTTTCCTAAGGTGATGGTCTCCACTCTCGCCAGTGGCAACACCGCTCACTATGTCGGCACCAAGGACATTGTGATGATCCCATCCATCGTCGATGTAGCCGGACTCAATCGCATTTCTAAAACCATCTTCAGCCAGGCTGCGGGTGCCATCTGCGGAATGGTCACTTCCAAGGTCGACAGCTCTGGCTCCAAGCCACTCATCGTCGCCAGCATGTTCGGCAACACCACGGAATGCATCAATCATGCGAGTAAAATCCTCGAAGACGCGGGCTACGAGGTCCTCATCTTCCACGCCACAGGCATGGGTGGAAAATCCATGGAAAGCCTCATCGAAAGCGGTATGGTTGCTGGGGTATTAGATATCACCACCACCGAATGGGCTGACGAGTTGTTAGGAGCCACTCTGACCGCAGGCCCCACACGGATGGACGCTATGACTAAAGCGCGAGTTCCCGCAGTCGTCGCCCCTGGTTGCCTCGACATGGCAAATTATGGTGAATTAGATACGCTGCCTGAAAAATTCAAGAACCGCACAATCTACGTTCACAACCCACAGGTCACGCTGCTTCGCACTAACGCAGAAGAATGTGCGCAACTTGGAAAAATTATCGCTGAGAAAGCCAATGCAAACCCAGCTCCTACAGCCATCCTCAACCCGCTCAAAACCGTCAGTATCATTTCAGCGAAAGGTCAACCGTTCTACGATGCTGAGGCCGACAAAGCACTGTTCGATGCCATTCACGCCACTGCTCAGGTGGAAGTCATTGACTACGATGAAGAAATCAACAGCCCGATCTTCGCCGAGGCCGCTGCCCGCAAATTACTAGAACTCATAGAACAGGCCTAATCACTCCCTCATTCCAATCAGCAACATGTGGATAACACATATTCGAATGTTGATAAACACACCACCACCAATCGGTACACTCTAGTATCAGATGAACAAACTACTTCTCACACTCGCTCTCGCAGCGACCACACTTGTCAGCTCCGCCGCACCATCCAGCGTCAAAGCAACCTCTCTCTTCGACGGCAAAACTCTCACCGGTTGGAAAGCGGTCAACCCTGCCAACGCCCACTACTGGTCGGTTGTCGACGGCGTCATCACTTGCTCCAGCGGTGATAAAAAAATGCCCACCAACACCTACCTCGCGACAGAGAAAAATTACGCAGACTTTGAGTTCCGTTGCCTCTTCCGCCTCTCAGGAGACCAAAAAACAGGGCTCATCAACAGCGGCCTGCAATACCGTTCTGGCATACACAATGGAAAAATCATCGGTTACCAAGCTGACATTGGCAAAGGCTACTGGGGTGACATCTATGACGAGCATCGCCGTGGCAAGCTCGTCAAAGGCGACTTGAGCACGCTCAAGCACCTACTCAAAGAAGATGGCTGGAACAGCTACACCATCCGCTGCACTGGCGATCGCCACGAACTCTACATCAATGGTGTGAAAACCTGTGATTGGAATGAAACTGACAAAAAATTCACCACTCCAGGAGTCATCGCCCTCCAACTCCACAGCGGCGGCATCGCCAAAATGGAATACAAGAACATCGTCATCGAAGAACTCTAAGCGTCCTCTAACTGCTCATTCTACCCATGAAAACACTTTCAATATTCCTCGGCATCTCACTTGGAGTGACACTCACGACGCAGGCAAAGAAAACCCAATCTGCCCGCACCGAAGCCAGCACCCCAGAAGCACAACTTGCAGGCTTCGAGCTACAAGAAGGCTTCGTCGCGGAACTCGTCGCCAGCGAAAAAGACGGCGTCATCAACCCGATCGATCTCAGCTTCGACGACTCTGGTCGACTATGGACCCAAACAGCTCGGATGTACCCGCTCGATCCGGTCAAAGACATCCAGTGGAACGTATTGCTAAAATTGATGGATGACCCTGCGGCGCAGGACAAGAACCCTGAATTTAAGAGAATCAAAGATCTCTACCAAGGTCGCACCCGTGGAGAAGATGAGATCCTTGTACTCTCTGGCATCTATCCCGGCCAAAAGATCAAGACCAAGACATTTGCGTCAGGTCTCACTATTCCCCAGTCATTGATCCCCTACCGCAATGGTGTCTATGTGGCGCAAGGCTCAGAGTTTTTCTATCTGAATGATACGAACAACGATGGAAAGAGCGACAAGCGCGTCCCTGTACTCACTGGCTTCGGATTTACCGACACCCACACCATGGCTCACTGCATGGTTCGCGGCCCTGGCGGCTGGATTCACTTCACCCAAGGCGCACTCAACAAAGGCAACATCACCGCTGTGCGCTCAGGCCAGTCGGCTCGCATGGACTATTCAAAATGTGCCAAGTTCTCGCTCGACGGCAACAAAATCGAAGTCATCAATGCTGGTCTCAATAACATCTGGGGCTACACCATGCAGGCAAACGGCCAGTGGTACGGCACAGAGGCCAATGACCAGAGTTGGTCTGTAGTGCCTATGGAAGAACAAACTGGATACAGAGGCATCGGTAACGAACGCCTTCGTCCTTATCAACCTCAGTTCCCCAATTTACATAAATTCCAGCGCAAGAAACGAAGCCGCTCATTCCAGCGCTCGTTTCTCTAGTTGCGGATAAGTCAGCTAGCTCCGGGTGGGCGGCACCGGACTCTCCGGTTTAGCATTTTCTGAAGATGGCAAACAGGGATTCCCTAGCGAGTGGAAAGACGTCGCTTTCTTAGCCAACCCAATCACCTCAGAAATCAACAGCGTGCGGATCAAGCGCAGCCCTGATGGCTCAGTCACTGCGGAGCATTTAAAACCACTACTAAAGTCAAAAGACGATTGGTTCCGCCCAGTGCATGCTGAGTTTGGCCCAGATGGCTGCCTCTACATTGTCGATTGGTACAACAAGATTGTCTCGCACAACGAGCTCCCCACCACCCACCCAGATCGCGATAAAAAACACGGTCGAATCTGGCGTATCCGCCACGAGTCTCAGAAACCACATTCTATCCCGAACCTCATCACCGCTCCAGCCAATGCATTGGTAAAACACCTTAGCGCTCCGACGCTCTGGGAAAAACGTGCCGCTTGGCATCAAATCGCCGACCGTCCAGCGCAAGAAACGAAGCCGCTCATTCCAGCGCTCGTTTCTCTAGTTGCGGATAAGTCAGCTAGCACGACCACCCGCATCCACGCGCTCTGGTCGCTGGAATCTCTCGGACATTTTGACGAAAAGCTAATGATTGCAACGCTCGCTTCCGAGCATGATGAACTTCGCCGCGAGGCAGTCAGATCGCTAGCCAGCTTCAAGCTCACCGCCGACCAAGTAGCGAACCTAGTCCAACCGCTAGCAAGTGACAAAAATGTCATGCTGCGTTCGCAGATTCTTCGAACACTCAGCGATATTGGAACAGCGAGCAACGCAACCATCAGCCTACTTGTCGATGCTTGTAAGAAAGAACTTCCAGGCAACCAAATAGGTGGCCCCTACGAGCGCAAGTTCGAACGCTTCCTCGCTCGCAAAGCACTAGAGCAATACCCTTCTGAGTTAGAACAATTCTTAGCAACTCCAGCTGGCGCCGCCATGCCAGCAACAAACTTACTTTGGGCGAACCAAGCACTCCCCGGCGCCGGCGATAAAGCCTTCCTCAAGATTTGGAAGAATCTCAAATCTAAGCCGATGAACGACTCGACCTTTGTCGTTCTCGCGGGACTAACCTCGGAAAAGAGCATCGTAAAAGAGCTCAAGCCTATGTTCTCCGACAAAGCAAATGCTGAGAAATTTGTTGCTCTTGCACTCGCTAACCAACGCGCAGTTCAGTCCGACAGCTTTGGCTCGATTATAGCTCTCTCTATCAACAACTTGTTAGATAACAGCGATCCGAAACTACAAGTAAAAGGCCTAGAAGCCATTTCGCGATTGCGGGTGAAACCAGCACTTCCGAAAGCTGAGAATCTCTACAAGACCAGCAACGACGAGGCTGTCAAACTTGCCGCCCTGAAGGCTCTGGATATAGACCGTCACACATATGTGCAACACTTTGAAGCAATCCTCAAAGACCCTAACAGCCAATTTGAAAGCTTCATTCAGGCTGCCTATTCCATGGGCAGAGCCGATGGTGCTAGCCGCAACAAAAATCGGAATTTCCTCGCAGCATTCCTCAAACAAAACCCAGGCCGAAAACTTGAAATCATCCAAGTGCAAGCCAAGTCTGACCACGGCCTCTTTCAGCTCCGTGAATTAGTCGATGCCGGAGTATTGAGCATTGAGGACTTCGACTACACCACAGCCGACCGCATGCACTTTGCCCTCGCGTTTAAAAAGAACCCCACAGTCAAATCAATCTACGATACTGCTACAGCCAAGCACAATGCTGCCAAAACGAAAGCCAAAGAGCGTATTCCTTCACTGATCAAGCTTGCTGAGAAAAAAGGCGGCAATGCCACCGCTGGCAAAGCCATTTTCACAGGAATGTGCCTGAGCTGCCACCAGGTCGGCGACCAAGGTGCAGGAATTGGCCCCGCTCTAGATGGCTCGGCCAAACGTGAACCTGAGGCATTGCTCACCGCTCTGCTACTACCTGACGCAGCAGCCGAGGGAGCCTACATTCTCTTCCGCGTGATCGAAAAGGATGGCACGATCCATGAAGGAATGAAGATCAAGTCCGATGGACTCGGCGCCACTGTCGCATTCCAAGGCGGCGAAAAAGTCTTCATTCCGCGCAAAGACATCCGCCGCGAAGAACATGCTGGCTCCCGCTCCTTCATGCCATCAGGCATCTTTGACCAACTGCCAGACTCCGTGATCGCCGACATCATGGCTCACATTCGCACACTCAAGTAAGCAGCATCTCTAGCTAAAAGGCTCAACCCAATTAGCTAGAGATCCCTGCACTTCTCCACGGCAAAGGATGCATTTCTTAGCAGCCCCATGCCGCTCGTCCCCCCCCTCTCCAGCCTCATCCCCCCACCACTCCACCGTCTACCGTGGGATCATGACTCGCTCCGAACTCGATAAAGTAAGCGCAGGTGTCGGCGGCATGATCCAGCTTGTCGACATGCTCACGCAGATCACTCGCGCCATGCATTACCCGCTGGTGCGGGCATTAGCAGACAGTCCTAAAGGTCTCGACGCGCTCTACGACTTCTTTGCCAATGGCCTGGGTGATCCACCTACCGGTTACTACCTCTGGATCGACGAGGACACTGACCCAGCACTCGCAGCCTACGACACGCTCAACCTCGTCTATGGCTACTGCACTGGTGTCCAAGCTGGCGAAGCCTACACCTTCCCCTTCATCAAATGCGCCGACAGACGCTATGCCCTAATCAAGGTGGAAGAGTACACAAGGCATATTCACTAACACGCATACCCGTGAAGAAACCGTACATCATAGACTTCGAAAAATACTATAGCTCGGATTTACTAATAGAAAGCGATCTCACATAGCCTAGAAACACGAAGTAGTTGAAGTCCTCATATTCGAGGACAGTTACGGTAGTAGTGTGTACTTAAATAGGGCTACGCCCCAAAACCCCCACTAAACAAAGATTTTCAATATTTGTTGCTGCACTTTCACTATGGGGTCTACCTCAATTCATACCCCTCTAACGATGAACTCATTGATATAAAGAATTAGTCTCTGTTTCACCGATCTGCTAGCTTGCACTCATGAACGAAAAAACTCACGCCCAACGCCGTGAAGCCAGAGGGAGGGAATTCAATTTTATATTGTTTTTTTTGGCGCTATTTGCGCCTGGAATCATCATTCTGAGTATACCAGTTCTTTTCCCAGTGTGGTGGGAATACGATGCCGAGGGGGGCAGTTTTGAAGCCATGGGCGTTTACCTTATAGTTCTTGTATTAAGCTCCCCAGTTGCAAGTGGATTTTGCTGTTGGCAACTTACTCTGTGCCATCCCTCCTTTTCAACAGGGAAAAAAGTGTTGGTGGGCTTCTTTTACTTTATCGCATGCTTGGTCGCTACGTTTTGTATGGGGTACATCGCCGGCGTGATCGGGATTACTTCATCCAGTCCTTACCATCACTAACAACCTCCGGTTGTCCTCGTCGCTCTTGCGGGAATAATTGACAGGAGGAATCTGCCTACCTCGGTATTCAGCCTCCTTAGACTCAACTCAGCGCTCACAAAACTCTTCATTTTAAAAATCGGCCTAACAACTTCATCCTAGGTCACCTACACCAGCCTATTTAAGCTCCCCCATTTTCACCTTCTAGCCACAAAAGAACACTGCTAGAAACCTGCATCATTTCTCCCATGTCTTCATCCCACCCGCCTCATCCCTGTTTCATCAGTCTTGTCTGAAAACTGAACACTCTCAGTCTCCGCCGCAGGCACCCCCCCCAATCGCGTGCACCAAAGGCGTTGCACACGAGCCATCATTCTTGACAATACACCAACGAATAACATCACTTAACATTCTAGCAGTTAGGAGGATAATTTTAGATGATCTGTTGAGTTTAGATGATCTGTTGAGTTTAGCGGGTCTGTTGAGTAGTTGAGCTGGTCTATCTGGCTAGCACCAAGCTCCCCTAATTGTTCATTATTAATTAGAGCGTAGCGAATATCCCGCTTCATCAACCCAAGTCTGGAAACTGAAAACCGAACACTTTAATCGCGTGTGCCAAGTCAATTCGGCAGTATACTATCCCCCGTGCTCAGATGCGAGTATTCAGAAGTAGCGAATAAAAAGTAGCCCACACCGTAGAAGTGGCTTCCAGCCGCTTACCCAACTAGCTCTGCCCTTGAAACCCCGAACATCCCCCTCCACGCACGCAAGCAAGCTCGCTTCCTCCCCCTAGCATATGGAAAATCAATGCTTGCGCGACACACATCGTTTAACATTCTATCAGTTAGGCGGATAATTTTAGCGGATCTGTTGAGTTTAGCGGGTCTGTTGAGTAGTTGAGATGGTCTATCTGGCTAGCACCAAGCTCCCCTCCCCCCAATCGCGTGCGCCAAAGACGATTTACGCGACCACACCCAATCACGCGCACAAAGTCACGTGAGACATGGCCTCTATACGTGATACGTGCCCTCTTGCGCCCGTTTCATCAGTCTTGTCTGAACTCTGAACACTGAACACTGAACTCTGAACTCTGAACACTGAACACTGAACTCTGAACACTGAACACTGAACTCTGAACTCTGAACTCTGAACTCTGAACTCTGAACTCTGAACTCTGAACTCTGAACTCTGAACTCTGAACTCTGAACTCTGAAAACTCTCAGTCTCCGCCGCAGGCTACCCCCGTAGATGTCCCACCCCTCCCTCTAAATTCTTTCCTATAGGTTACTCCTTGGTCGTGTCGACCATGCTTAACCCTTAACTAGAAAGAATACCCATGAATAACGAACTCACTGAAATCGCCTTTATCCTCGACCGCTCTGGCTCCATGCAGTCACTCACTGAAGCGGCAATCACAGGATTCAACTCCTTCCTCGATGACCAACTCGATACTCCGGGCGAAGCTCGTCTCACCCTTGTCCTGTTCGATAATGAATACATCCTGCATGCCAATCGTGCTCCGCTCAAGGATGTCCAAAAGCTCGATACACTGAGCTACGTCCCGCGTGGCTCAACTGCCTTACTCGATACCATTGGCCGCACCATCGATAGCATCGGGGCAAAGCTCTCCTGTGCCCCGGAGAGAGATCGCCCGGCATCTGTCACCATTGCTATCTACACCGATGGCTATGAGAACGCCTCAACCGATTACACCGCCGCTCGTATCCGCGAGATGATCAAACATCAAACCGAGCAATACGGCTGGCAGTTCCTGTTCCTTGCCGCTAACGAAGACGCCATCGCCACAGCAGCACACTACGGTATTGATGAAAGCAACGCAGCTCAGGTTTCGCTCAATGCCCCGGGTATGCAAGCCAGCACGATGAGCATCTCACGTAAGGTCAAAGCATCACGGGCAAGGTTCAGCGAAGTCTGGAGCGATGATGAACAAGCCAAAGACGCCGACGCCGACCTCTCCGAAATCGTCGAAGAAGAAACAAAAAAGCAAAAGGGCTCCTAAGCCATGAGACGCGAACTATTTCCTTCACATCTGGACCTGCATCGCGCTATCTAACATCAATGCGTTTTTACTCCCTCTTGCTCACCTTCACTCTGCTGTCTTCATTTCTGGAAGCTGCCCCCAAAAACATAAGCTCTCAGCGTGACTCCAGTGGTCAAACTCTAGAAGCGGCTATCAATAAATTCTACGCTCCATACATCCGAATCGAGTCGAGCATCGGGAGAGTGGCCGTAAAAAGCTCTAGCAATGTGCGCTTCTATGCATTGAGTGGTGCCAGAATGAATGGTCCTCACAGCTTAGCGCTCAACGATGCTGACAAACTCAACCATGTTGACTTGCATGCTGTTGCTTCAATCAAATGCAAGGCCTACCGCTACTACGATCGTAACAAAGGAAAAACGTGGTCCGAGTGGAAGAGAGGGACTCCAGCAGAGCTTCAGTGGCTCACCACCTCGGCTAGGCGTAAAAATAATAAGTTCACCTTCACCAAGGCCACCGGCCTCCAGTACCTCACCTATTGGAAGAAGTAAGTTCCCATCTCTCCCGTGAATTGCCCCCAAACAGCTCAATAAGTGAGACTCTAAGGCATCAGCACCACCTCATCTCCGGAAGATAATTTGAAACGGTCCACGCATCACGAAGCAAGCCTAACACACTAACCAATAATCCATTCCAAACCCTCTGCAAATAACACCCACTCTAAAGGCAATCATCCACCCCATCCTCCCAGAACTTCCCCCTTCACACACCTGCTAGAACTTGCTACTACCCTGCATCAGTACTCCCATGTCGTCACTCTCACTTCAAGATCAAGCTCTCCGAGAAATCGGGAAAACTATCTACAATTATCAGAAGCTTGAAAAACTACTCAAGACACTCATTGTTCATACCAATGTCTTCACTATAGATGGTAATGCTCAGGAAGTTTTTGATGACCTCAGGAAGTCGCATTCCATGCAGACTCTAGGAAACCTAGTTACTCGACTGTTCGATACACTCTACGCCCCCAGTAAAGAGTCACCCAAGCACAGAGGCGACTCTACCTTCTCTCTCCAGATTCGCACAGTCTTCGCAACTGAAGAAGGGTTAGAAGCGCATAAGGAAAAACTCCAGTCCATCCTGCTCTCAAGAAACACCCTAATCCATCAGACCCTAGGAGATCTCGACATTCACTCACCGGAGGCCTGCGAAGCGCTTATCAAAGACCTTGAAGCCCAGAACAAAGCTTTCACCCCCGTTTACATGGAGTTCGCTGACACCTTAGCGGAGTTCTCTGACTGGGCTCGCACCATAGCTGAGAATCCAGATTCCCACTTTGCTAACGAGCAACCAACTGATGACCCTGAAGTCATTGCCACAAAAATCACTCACAAATCCCCCCGCAAATAACACCACAAATTTTCCACCATGTTCGAACAAACTTTCAAAAACATCGACGACATCCTCTTCAAGGATGCAGGGGCCGACAGCGAGCTCGACTACATCGGTCAGACCTCTTGGGTCATGTTCCTGCGCTACCTCGATGAGCTAGAGCAAGACAAGGCGGATGAAGCCGAGCTAGAAGGCAAAGAATACAGCTTCATCGTGGAAGAAAAGTTCCGTTGGCCTAACTGGGCAATGCCGAAAGGCACCGATGGCAAGATCGACCACCACGTCGCGATGACCGGTGCGGATCTAGTCGAGTTCGTCGATAGGCAGCTCTTCCCCTACCTCGCTGGCTTCAAGGCCAAGACCGATGACGCGCAGACGCTAGAATACAAGATCGGTGAGATCTTCTCCGAGCTAGATAACAAGATCAAGAGTGGCTACAACCTCCGCGAGATCCTCGAGTATGCCGACACGCTACCCTTCCGCTCTAGCAAGGACAAGCACGAGCTGAGTCACCTCTACGAGACAAAGATCAAGAACATGGGCAATGCTGGCCGCAATGGTGGCCAATACTACACCCCACGTCCCTTGATTCGTGCCATGATCGCCGTCACTGACCCTCAGATGGGTGAGACTGTCTACGATGGTGCCGCCGGTTCCTGTGGTTTCCTCTGTGAGACCTACGACTACATGCTACAGCGCATGGAGAAATCCACCGACAACTTACAGACGCTCCAGCAGAAGACCTTTTACGGTAAGGAAAAGAAGAACCTCGCCTACGTGATAGGTGTCATGAACATGATCCTGCACGGCATCGAGGCCCCCAACATCATCCACACCAACACCCTTGGCGAGAGCATCCGCGACATTCAGGAAAAGGACCGTTACAATGTGATCCTCGCCAACCCACCCTTCGGCGGCAAGGAACGCCCAGAGGTGCAGCAGAACTTCGCATCAAGACTGGCGAGACTGCCTTCCTCTTCATGCAGCACTTCATCAAGTCGCTCAAGGCCGGCGGACGTGCTGCCATCGTCATCAAGAACACCGTGCTGAGTAATACCGACAATGCCTCGGTCGCACTGCGTAAGCTCTTGCTAGAAAGCTGCAATCTCCACACAGTCCTCGACATGCCAGGCGGCACCTTCACGGGTGCGGGAGTCAAAACCGTCACCCTCTTCTTCCAGAAAGGTGAGCCAACTAAGAAGGTATGGTTCTACCAACTCGATCCCGGTCGCAACATGGGCAAAACCAATCCGCTCAACGACAAGGACATGGTCGAGTTCATCGAACTCCAAAAGACCAAGCCCGAAAGCGAAAAGAGCTGGAGCCTCGACGTGGCTGACATCGACGACAAGACCTACGACCTCTCGGTCAAAAACCCCAACACCCCAGAAGAAGCTCCCTTGCGAAGCCCTGAGGAGATCCTTGCTCAGATGGAAACTCTCGATGCTGAGACTGCGGATCTTTTAAAATCAATCAAGGAGTTGGTATGAAGAAAGGTTGGGTAGATAATACGTTAGAAGGACTTTGTGATAAGATCTTTGCGGGGGGGGATGTGCCAAAAAACAATCTTTCTAAAACTCGAACTGATAAATATTCTATTCCTATTTTTGCGAATGGTGAAAAAAACAAAGGGCTATATGGCTACACAGATTTAGTAAAAGTTACTGAGCCTAGTATAACAGTCTCAGCTCGGGGCACGATAGGTTATTCAGAAATACGATCTGAACCTTTTTTTCCAGTTGTAAGGTTAATTGTGCTAACTCCCAATTTAGAGTCAGTTAGTATCAATTACCTTAAATATGTCGTAGAGGGTATGGAGTTTGTGAACAGTGGTAGCTCAATTCCTCAACTAACCGTTCCGATGATAAAAAAATACGGTGCATCCATCCCGCCCTTAGCCGAGCAGGAGGCTATTGTGGAGGTCTTGGACAAAGCATTTTCCGCCATCGACCAAGCCAAGGCCAACATCCAACAAAACATCGCCAACGCCAAAGAACTCTTCCAATCCAAACTCCAAAGTTTCGATTATACTGAAAATTCAATGGGTGATCTGGTAGATATAAAAACTGGAAAACTGAATTCAAATGCTGCGGTAGAAAGTGGCGAGTTCCCATTTTTCACATGCTCAAGAGAAGTTTTCCAGATTGATCATTATGCCTTCGATTGCGAAGCAATTTTATTAGCAGGGAACAACGCATCGGGCGACTTCAACGTTAAGCATTACAAAGGAAAATTTAATGCTTATCAGCGGACTTATGTGATTTCAATTCCAGATGAGTCCAAGCTAGACTATCGATACCTTTACCACCAATTAACAAAAGGATTGATAGAACTTAAACGGAGCTCTGTCGGAGCTAATACGAAATTCTTGAAAATTGGTATGCTCCGAGACTTCAAAATACCTCTCCCGCCCCTACATGAACAAAAAAACATAGTCAAACAACTCGACTCTTTATCCCAATCAACCAGCCAGCTCCAGTCCCTCTACCAAACCAAACTCGTCTCCCTCGACGAACTCAAAAAATCCATCCTGCAAAAAGCCTTCGCAGGCGAATTAACCTAATATTTTTTCACCTTGATAGAATTACTAAAGGTTAGTTAAATAACACAAGCGATTTACGTCCAATATGGCACAGAGAAACTACAGCGCATTAACGAAACAGAGGCTACACGTGCAGTCTGGTGATTGCTGCGCCTATCCTGAGTGCCCGTTAAGGTTGTTCCCTGAGGAGGGAAACAATGCCGACATTTGTCATATTGAAGCACTAAGCCCAGGTGGACCTCGCTATAACCCAGATAGCTCTGACGAAGAACGTAATGCGTTCCCTAATCTCATGCTACTGTGTAAAACGCACCACGGTATCATTGACCAAGTAGACACAGCTGGTCAGCCATACTACAACACGCACCAGCTTAAACAAATGAAGCAAGCACGCCGAGATTGGTTTGAGGCTTCACGTGCAACGCTATTTTCCATTAAGACACCTAGTCTACTTTCCAAAATCGTTCACAGCCTCAGCTCTCTGCAGGCTGAACCAAAACCAGCGAATGTGTCTCATCCGTTCAAAATAGACGCGAAGATTGACTTTAACGCTCTGAGTAGCCGCCATTATGGGATCATTCATAAATATTCAGTCTATTACCACAGTGTCGAATGCCTCTATAATGAGCTGGAGCCAGCTCAGAAAGCCTCTCTTTTAGAGGCTATCAATGACATCTATCTTTCCTGCCAACGCCCCTCTATCTCCTCAGACGACCTCTGGGATAATGTGGAATCGAAACTGATAGAAAAGTTAAACAATGAAAGTAAGCACGAGTATAGCGAACCACTAGAATGGTGCGTAAACATCATAATGGTTGATGCATTCATGCGCTGTAAAATACTGGAGGAACCAAAGGTATGATCGTCAATCAAGACATCAAACCTGAAAAGCAGGCTTACTATCTTGGATCATTGATCCTCAGCGCACTCAAAGAAAATTCTAGCAAAAAGATTCAGTTGCTAGACGTGTTTGAGCAAATCAACAAGAATGAGAAAGTCAGCTACCACGCCTTCTCTATGGCAATGAACTGGCTCTATCTGATCGGGGCAATCAAACTTAAAGGCAAGCACCTCACACAATGTTTCTAAAGAGTCTCAACATTTCAGGAATCGAAGGAGAAATCCGCCACATAGATTTCCACAAAGGCGTCAACCTCATCGTCGACAACTCTGTAGGGGAAAACGAGTCAGGTAATAATGTCGGCAAGACCACCATTCTACGATTGGTCGACTATTGCTTCGGCAGTAGTGGAAAGAACCTCTACACTGATCCAGAATTCAAAACAGAGTCAGAAATTAAAGACTTTCTCATTGAACAGCAAGTTTTGATCACCCTCGTCTTGGCTAAAAACCTCGACTCTGAAGCAGCGCCTAAAGTCACTATCGAGCGCAATTTCCTGAAGCGTCCTGAGAAGATTCAAAAGATCAATGGGGAAACATTCACAGACAAGAAATTTGCCCCCAGACTAGCAGAATTAGTATTTAGGCATACAGAGATCAAACCTACGCTTAGGCACCTCATCGCCAAAAACATTCGGGATGAAAAGAGTAAGTTAAACCACATCCTTAAGGTACTCAGCCCTTTCGATACAGATATTCAATACGAAACGCTCTATCAATTCCAATTTGGTGTGCATAGTGCCAATGGTGACGCCTATTCAAGAGCTAAGGACGAACACAAAAAACAGGAAACTTACAAGTCACAGCTCTCCAAACAATTCAATCTGAGCGAGTTTCAGCTACTCCCCACACTCGAATCAACAATGGAGGAGCTAGGAGCGAAGAAGGACAGCCTGGATCTCGACTCAAACTACCAACAGCAGCTAGATGAATTTGACTTGGTGAAGACTGAAATGGGCCGCTGTGCTACGACGCTAAGCACCATCACCCTGCGTAAAGACCTCATAGAAGAAAGCCGAAATAGCCTAGAGAAAGATAAATCCCAGGTGGCTGTAGATGAGATTCAAGCACTCTATGCGGAGGCAAAACTTCTAATCCCGGACCTTCAGAAAACATTTGAAGAAAGTGTGCATTTCCACAATCAGATGATCGAGAACAAGCTAGAGTTCATCACCAAGGAACTTCCAAGTCTAACTGAAGAAGATCGCGCCATCAGAATCAAGCTGCACGAACTAGAACTGCAAGCGGAGCAATATAAGGAACTTTTGCACAAAGACAAAACTCTCGTTGCCCTTGAAAAAATCAACACTGACCTTAATCGGTTGATTGAACGCCACGCGAAGTTGAGTGAGCAAAATCGAATTTGGCGAACATGTTTAGGCGACCTAGAAAAGCTCAATCAAGCACTAGAGACATTTAGTGATCAAGCGAAGTTACTGAACTCACAGATCGCAGCTAATCTAGAAGTTTTCAACACTAGCCTCAAACGCATTGCCCAAGCTCTCTACGGCCAGCAATACATGCTCATTCGCTCAGAAAAGGACAAGAATGGCAAAGATCTAAAGACGCTACAATTTGAAATGCTTGGAGTCAGTTCCAATCCTGGAACAGGTGAAAAGAAAGGCCATATCACCGCCTTTGATCTCGCGTATATCGAGTTTGCAGAAAAATTAGACATCCCCCACCTCAACTTCATCATGCACGATCAAATTGAGAATGTCGATGATCGTCAAATTGTCACAATACTGGAAAAACTAGTCCCTAGCATCAACTGCCAATACATAGCACCCATTTTGAAAGATAAAATACCAGCAGTTATTGACCTGAAAAAATACACGGTGATCGAGCTCTCCCAAAGCGAGAAGTTGTTCAAAGTGTAGGTAGCTTCAGAACTGTAATGAACATTTACGACTGGCTCACCTACGGAAAAAAGGCGCCCGAAACACCTAGTCAGAGAGCGAACTTAGAGAACACCGTTCCGACATTAGCTTGGACGCCTTTATAATTTTTCAGTTCACCGACAGAGAGAGCATTCACAATGAGCACCGTTCCCCATTCAGCAACCTGTACTTTCCATATAGCATGATAACTGCGCGTCAATAGCCTAGTTTACGCACTCAATTCAAGTTTCCCCACCTAGACAACACTCACACTAGTTTCTTGATCGGGTTTTGATCCAAGCCCCCCATTCGAGACTCTAACATTCACCCTTTGCTTATAGAATAGGCTATTAAAGCTCCGACACTTTCTTGATCGATTTCTGATGAGCATTCTAAACATGTAAAGGAAATCGAGTTTCCTTTACATGTCGGCACTAACATGTAATAAAAAGTGCCCTTTTCTTTACCTATCATGTCAACATTAAGCCCATTACCACTTCCACCGGACTCAGGACTTGAGACTCGGGAGGTGTGGCGGGCACTGAACATGGCTCATCGCTATCTGGCAGAGCTCAAGGGCGTGTGTCTCTCTTTGCCTAATCCTAGTTTGTTGACTCAGACTCTTTCTCTACAAGAAGCCAAGGACAGCTCCGAGATAGAAAACATCATCACCACTCATGATGACCTGTATGCCACTCAAGGTAGTGACGTAGAAGGACTGAATCTGGCGGCTAAGGAGGTGCAGCACTATGTGCAGGCGCTTCAGCATGGATTCAAAGAAGTGCGTGACACTGGGCTGATCAGACTGGATACGATTTTAGCGATTCAGGCAGAGATCGAGCAGAACGAGGCTGGCTTGAGAGCGCTCCCCGGCACGATGCTAAAGAATGATCGGACAGGGGAAACCATTTACCAGCCACCACAAAGTAAGCTGGAGGTAGAGCAGCTGATGACTAATCTGGTGGATTACATTCATGATGAGCAAGACGAGCTAGATCCCCTACTGAGGATGGCAATCATTCATCACCAATTCGAAAGCATCCACCCATTCTACGATGGCAACGGCCGCACTGGTCGTATCCTCAACATTCTAGTGCTGGTGCGTGAGGGACTGCTAGACCTGCCGATCCTCTATCTAAGCCGCTACATTAATCACAGTAAGGCAAGCTACTACGAACTTTTACAAAAAGCGCGTGACGAGAACCGCTGGGATGAATGGTGTGTCTATATTCTCAAAGGGATTACAGAAACAGCAAAGCATGAGATTCAGCTGATTGGCCAACTCACAGCACTGATGCGGGACTACAAACACAGAATCCGTAAGAATTACAAATTCTACAGCCAAGACCTGCTTAATAACTTGTTCCGCTACCCTTACACAAAAATTGAATTCATCGTGGATGAACTCGGTGTCTCCAGACCCACTGCGACCAAATACCTAGACCGATTAGCCAAAGATGGATTTCTCGATAAAAAGAAAATGGGTCGCTCAAATTTCTATGTAAATACTCCGCTGTTTACTCTACTCACCTCACTTAGCACGCCTACCTAACCATGAACGAAGCCCAAACACGCTTAGACCACATTGACCCCGCTCTCAGAGAGGCTGGTTGGGGTGTCGTTGAGGGCAGCCGTATCCTCGTCGAGCAATCGGCAAATAAGATCACCGATGGACGCATCATCGGCCAAGGACGACGCAAGGTTGGCGCTGAAGGCGGACTACATTCTGCAATACCGCAACAAGCGACTGGCAGTGATCGAGGCGAAAGCCAGAGACCTCAACTACACCGAGGGAGTAGGCCAAGCGAAGGACTACGCTGGGCGGTTCAACATCCGCTACACCTACTCCACCAATGGCCTAAAGATCTATGGGATCGACATGGACGAGGGATCGGAAGGCGGCGTTGAGCGATTCCCCACTCCTGAAGAACTCTGGGAGATGACCTTCCCGACTCCACAGGAATCCTACAAAAAGGAAATCACCGAGTGGAAGTCGAAGTTCGAGTCCATCCCCTTCACCCTCTTCAAAGGCAAGTATCTCCCCCGCTACTACCAACACGTGGCGGTCGAGAAGACGCTCGATGCGATTGCGGCGAAGAAGGATAGGATCTTGCTCACCATGGCGACAGGCACAGGCAAGACAGCAACTGCCTTTCATATCTGCTGGAAACTCTTTCACGCCAAGTGGAATCTCAAACGCGATGGCATCCGCAGCCCAAGAATCCTTTTCCTAGCCGACCGCAACTTACTCGCTGACCAAGCATTCAATGCCTTTGGCGACTTCGATGACGATGCCCTAGTACGGATCACTCCCAAGCAAATAAAGAAGACCGGCAAGGTGCCTACCAACGGCAGTATCTTCTTCACCATCTTCCAGTCGTTCATGGCTAACGATGCCTCAGAGAACGACGAGGAACAAGCGATGGAAGAGTCAGACAGCACGGACTCCACAGCCTGCCTCCGTGCGGCTGAGGGTGAAATGGAATATGGAGCAAAAAAAGCGTCTGACTCGGCGGCTTCAGTAGAATCCTACTTTGGCCAATACGCCCCAGACTTCTTTGACTTCATCATCATTGACGAGTGCCACCGAGGTGGTGCCAACGAGGCGAGCACCTGGCGTGCAATCATGGAGCACTTCTCACCTGCTGTGCAACTAGGTCTCACCGCCACGCCAAGACGCGATGTCAATGCCGACACCTACAACTACTTCGGAGACCCAATCTACACTTACAAGCTCAAGGACGGCATCAACGATGGCTTCCTCACCCCCTTCAAGGTAAAGCAAATCTCCACCACCATCGATGACTACACCTACACCAACGACGACGTGGTTCAGGATGGTGAGGTCGATGCCGGCAAAGAATACACCGAAGGTGACTTTAACCGAAATATCGAAATCACAGCACGTGAAGCCTATCGGGTGAAACTCTTCCTGAATGAGATAGATCAGAACCACAAGAGCCTCGTCTTCTGTGCCACCCAGCGCCACGCAGCAATGGTGCGGGATCTAATCAACCAACACTGCGATAGCAAAAGCCCTAACTACTGCCACCGAGTGACCGCAGAAGATGGCGACATCGGCGAAGGCCACCTCCGAGACTTCCAAGACAACGAGAAAAGCCTGCCAACCGTGCTCACCACTTCCCAGAAACTCAGCACCGGCGTCGACGCACCAGAGATCCGCAACATCGTGTTGCTCCGCCCCGTCAAATCGATGGTCGAGTTCAAGCAGATCGTCGGACGTGGAACCCGCCTCTTCGAAGGCAAAGACCACTTCACCGTGTTCGACTACGTCGACGCCCACGAGCACTTCAAAGACCCAGCATGGGACGGTGAAATTGAGGAGCCAGAAACACCGCCTGAGCCGAAAGAGAAACAACCATGCAAGAACTGCGGTGAAAGCCCTTGTGTCTGTGAAAAGCCAGAAGCTGAATCCTGCACCGAGTGCGAAAACGATCCATGCACCTGCGAGCAAGGCCCACGCCGCATGATCAAGATCCAGCTCTCCAAAGGCAAAGAGATCGCTATCGACTCGATGATCCACACCACCTTCTGGAGCGCCGACGGATCAATACTCTCATCCGGAGAGTTCATCCAACAACTCTTCGGCGACATCCCCCACTTCTTCAAAAATGAAGAAGAACTTCGCCAACTCTGGAGCACACCAGGCACACGCAAAAAGCTACTCGATGAACTCAGCGAAAAGGGCTACACGGAATCCCAGCTAGAAGAACTCAGAAAGCTAGTCCACGGCCAAGACAGCGACCTCTTCGATGTCCTCAACTACGTGGCCTACCACAAAGACCTAGTCCCAAGACTCGAGCGTGCCGAGCAAGCAATGATCCAGATCAAGGACTACGACCCCAAGCAACAAGCCTTCCTCAACTTCGTCCTCACCCAATACGTCAAACAAGGCGTCACCGAGCTAGACGACGCCAAGCTAGGCGAACTCCTCAAACTCAACTACGGAGCCATAGCCGACGCCAAACAAGCCCTAGGCCCCATCCCCACCATCCGCCAAACCTTCATCGGCTTCCAAGAGCATCTGTATAAGGGAGACGTGGCGTAGGAAGAAGAATGTTCACAAAACACAAAACTATTTTAGCTCTCGAATAATCAGTTTACAGCCTCTCTTAATCATTTTCTTGAAAAATCCACTAGGCGAACTTAGTATCATATGATACCGAATGCCAGATGGATATGAAAACGCCTTCCAACAATGCCACCGCGCCCCAGCCACAAAGAGCTTACAAAAAAGCTCAACGCAGCTCTCGATTGTCTCAATGAGCCAGATCGACCACGAGTACTTATTGACAAAAGTACTGTCAGATCACAGATCGCAACTAACATTGAGAGACTTGATCTATATAACGATGAACAATACTGGAATCTTGTCACACGCTGCTTAACAACAGCACTACAAGATCCAGAAGCCACATACACAGGACGAAAGCCCCCAGAAATGTGCAACTCCGTCAAAGCACTAAAGAACTGCGAAATGTTCGCCTTTAGCGTTTACGACTAAAAAATAGAAAAAACCGTCTACACCAAGTTCGCCATTAAAAAAATGAGTAATGGCACAGAATGTTACGGACACATCACCTGTCACGAAGATGAGCCAAAATAAACTTACACTACCACCTGAGTGCTTCGCCTGCGGCGAAGAAACCGAGTGGAAACTTACCAGCGGCAAAAAAGAGACTATGGAGGTCAAAGGCGAAAGCTACAAGTACCTACTAGCTCTTACTGCTGCACAAAGTGTCATTATGAGCTAATGACACCAGCACAGCTTAAAACTGACACTTTGACTGCTATAGCTATGTACCAACGCAAGCATGGGCTACTAACTGCAGCAGAGGTAAAAGAGCGACGCAAAGCTCTCAAGATGAGCCAACCCCGGTTCTGCGTCCTAGCCAAAGGCGTCGAAGAAGCTAGCCTTAAGAGATTAGAAGCCGGTCAACGAGTACAGAACGAAAGCACCGACGTAGCTATTCGTACAGCTCTCGACACTTTAGAAGCTCAACAAAAGAGCTTTGAAGTCATCTGCTTTGCAGCCGCAAAAGTAGAACTAAGATCCCAGTCATGGGGTAAATCCCCAGCTCTTAAGAGCGTAGGTCTGGCTGCAGGGCTAATACTTACAGCTACCAACCCGCTAACTATGCCAATACGCCATAAATTTGAATCTGATGGTTGCTTGTCGACACAGCATTCAGACTGCATGAACTTTGATATGGAGGCTCAATCATGTTAAGCGCCATACAACTGCTGTCTCATTCGTTTAGCAAGATTGAGCTGAACGCTACCGATGCAGAAAATCCAGACGGTGAACTCAATGGCAGTCATGTTCTCTCCACTCAAAAATCTGAAAGTGAAGAACATGTCTGGCTAGCTAAGTTGTCAGTCGAGTTTCATAATGCCGATGAAACCAATCCTGCTCCCTATAAAGGCAGTTTTGAAATCATCGGTAGATTTCAACTGCACCCTGAATTTCCAGCAGAGTCTAGTGAGAAAATGATCGCAATGAATACTGGCGCTATCCTCTACGGGGCCGTGCGCGAGATGATTATATCGCTGACCTCTCGCTCTCTTCATGGTTCTGTTCAGATTCCAACGATCGACGCTCGCTCATTCATTCCAAAAGAAGACAAGCCGTCCGAATAACTTTCGAAGGAACACCTAACACCAAAGCCTCGCTCTTCTATGAAGACGGGCCTTTATTTGTAACTGAGGTCAATCCCGACGAAACCGTGATCGGCTTACACTAACAAAAAACTGGCCTGACCCTTAGCCTAATACGCCGTCTATTGCGGCTATTTGTGAGAAGGTGAGATCTTGCGTAGCCTATTCAATGCCTTCAGGCTTCACCATGTTCATGCTTATCTCGTTGATCTTGTGCAACTCGGCTTTGAGTTCTGGCGTTAACTCGATGGCTTTGGTCTCTGTCTTGATCGCCCCACCGCCCGCGCCGGTGGTCTCTTGCTGAACCTTATCGCCGAACATTCGAGGCATAATCTTCGAGATAAAGAACTTGCGGGTATTGATGCGTTCACGTTCAGCCATCACTCTTGCGGTTGCTTCTCCTGTACCTGGAGCACATGTGGCCTTGCTTGGAATATCATCGGCTATGATGAGCATTTCTTCAAATAGGTGCCACGCCTGATTCTCCCTAGCAGCCTTGTACGAGTCCCTAAACCCCTGATGCCCGTCCTCAGCAATCCACCGATAGACGGAAGTAGTAGAAGGCATTTCAAGCCGTGAACAGTACT
Source organism: Rubritalea profundi (assembly GCF_002954445.1). Classification (GTDB taxonomy): domain Bacteria; phylum Verrucomicrobiota; class Verrucomicrobiia; order Verrucomicrobiales; family Akkermansiaceae; genus Rubritalea; species Rubritalea profundi. The sequence continues at coordinate 3,398,234 of NZ_MQWA01000001.1, read as the reverse complement.
CACTAGCGTCTTCCCACTGGCGAGTTCATCGCAAATCTGACTTCCTAGAGCTTCAGCGTATTTGGTCGGCCTTCCGTTCTTCATGATAAGACCAGCATAAACAACATCCTTTCATTGTCCCTCTTCAACCTAGGTCCCAATTTTGCGCGTCTATCATTTACACTGGATCATCCACCCTCTCACAACACTTCATGACTAAACGTGAAATCACTATTGGCGCTGCAATGTTAGCCGTTGCAAAAATAGAGGCCTGACCCGAATGGCACGGACTTAAGGGGAGTTATCGGCGGTTTAGCTGTTAGGAAAAGCCTGTCTATGATTCCTTAATATGTGAACAAAATATTACCACTATTAGACAGACTAACTAAGCTAAAACCTATGTAATCCTTTCATTTATAAAGGATCGTTAAATTTCTTCTCGGTCTATGGAGGGGCATCGCGTGGAAATATAAAAGCCCCCTCACCCTTCAATAGAGTCGATAACAAGCTCAATCAGACAAGCTTTTTTGATTCCACACGCGGCTTGCTTGCTGCTAGGTCGCGGAGCCACGGGGATTGCTGATTTCCATCGCCTTACCTCCCCAATTTCCAATCGCCCGCCAGACTACCAGACTACCAACCCACTCTCTGCCCACCACCACAACAATCAAAACCACAACAGTTCACGTCCAGCTATTAGAATGTTAAGCAATTATTCCGCATCTAGAATCGCCCAAATCGATTGTGGGAGTTGATCGCCCCTCTAGGGCTATTTTATGGTGAATGTTCCTAGCATCTATTAGACAGACTCACATAGAAACACAGACTAATAGAGAGAGAAAGTCTCGCCAATCGCATGTTCCATAGAGGATTAGAAAAATCATGATCCTTCTATAAGCCGCTACCCCCTTCACCCTTCACAACTCACACAAATAAAGAACAGCACCTAGGAATCACTCCAAGGTTGAACTTCCACGAACGAGTGCTAAATCATTCACATGCGCACATTGATCAAGAATGCACTCAAGAGTGCACACCCAGCAGATTCAATCACAGTCAAAGGATGGGTGCGGACCCGCCGCGACTCCAAAGAGTTTTCCTTCATCGAGCTCAATGATGGGTCGTGCCTCGGGAACCTCCAATGTATCGCAGATGCTGGAATCTCAGGCTATGATGACATTCACAAAATGAGCACCGGTGCCGCCGTCGGCATCACTGGTCAACTGATCGAATCTCAAGGCAAAGGCCAGACCTGGGAAATCCATGCCAGCTCGCTCGAACTCATCGGTGAGTCGCCCAGCGACTTCCCTCTGCAGAAAAAAGGTCACTCGCCCGAGTTCCTGCGCTCTATTTCCCATCTACGTCCGCGGGCAAATCTTTACGGCGCAGTATTTCGCATGCGCTCACGCCTGTCAAAAGCGATCCATCGCTTTTTCGACGAGCAGGACTTCACTTACGTCCACACACCAATCATCACCGACTCTGACTGTGAAGGTGCTGGCGAGATGTTCCGCGTGACGACTCAGCAGCAAGGGGCTGCTCCGAAGCCTGAAGAAGACTTCTTTGGTAAGGACACCTACCTCACTGTTTCGGGTCAGTTAGAAGGTGAAGCATTTGCCACAGCACTCTCTAACGTTTACACATTCGGCCCTACTTTCCGTGCGGAAAATTCCCACACCACCCGCCATGCTTCAGAGTTCTGGATGGTCGAGCCTGAGATGGCATTCTGCGATCTCGAGGGAGACATGGACCTCGCTGAGGAATTTGTGAAATATCTAGTCAAAGACGTGTTAGACAACAACGAAGGTGACCTAGAAATCTTTAACAAATTTGTCGATAAAGGCCTGCGCAAGCGTCTAGAATTCGTCGCTGAGCGTCCATTCCAACGGGTAAGCTACACCGAGGCCATCGATATCCTGTTAGCTTCTGGTCAGAAATTTGAATACCCAGTCGAATGGGGAGTGAACCTGCAGTCTGAGCACGAACGTTTCCTCACTGAGGAACATTTCAAATGCCCTACGACAGTCTACAACTACCCTAAGAGCGTGAAGCCCTTCTACATGCGTACCAACGACGACGGCAAGACAGTCACCGCCATGGACGTCCTAGTGCCAGGTATCGGTGAAATCATTGGTGGTGCGCAGCGTGAGGAACGTCTCGATGTGCTCCAAGCGAACATGAAGGATCACGGTCTTAGCGAAGAAGACTACTGGTGGTACCTCGACCTACGCAAATACGGCACCTGCCCGCACGCTGGCTTCGGTCTAGGTTTCGAGCGCATGCTGATGTTTGTCACCGGCATGAAAAACATCCGTGACGTCATCCCCTTCGCAAGAACACCAGGATCATGCGAGTTTTAGGCGGGGACCTCTGAGCCTCAGAACTAACAATCCTCATCCGATGGGGCTGATTTACCAGTCTCATCGAGAAGGATATTCAGCGCCCCACCAGAGATGTAAGCCTCGCGGACAAGAGCAACCAATGAAACAGCCATCAAGCTCAGAGCTGTGGCAAAAAACACCGTACCCGAGCCGCGAAAGTCATAGAGCATCAGCCCCATTGATGTAACACAGAGAAATAAACTCAACGCACCGCTCACCTGCATCCAGCGAATTAGTTTCAGCCGGCGGCGTAGGTTAGTGATCTGCGCTAACAGAGCTCTATCACAGTGTTCTGGCGTATGAATCCAGTCTGTATGCAGTTTGCGAATCAGCGCCGAGAGTGCTAGAAATCGGTTCGTGTAACTCAGGAAAAGTAAGCTCACTGCCGGAAACAGTAAAGCGGGTGTGGAAATATCAATTGTCATCTTCGTTTTTCATTCTCCTCTGCTTCAATAATCTTAAATTGCTCGCCGAAGAACTGACGATTCATCAGCTTCGTTGGCTCCAACTGTGCGTCATGTACCTCTTGTTTAAGTGGAGTGATTCGTACTTCGGTCTCAACTTCAATCTCTGCAGATAAGAAATAATAGAAAACTAGCAACCAGCTCATGGTTTTCAAACTAGATCTCCATATTATTTTCGTCCAGAAATATGAGTAAATAAAAAATTCTACCTCGTGAAATAGTACTCCGCAGTTGTAGAGTACACAATGTCGCGCTCTACAAATTCACTCTGGTTTCACCTACTCGCTGTCGTCTAGATCATGTTTTCTGCCGAGGTAAACCCCCACAAATCCCCAGATGAGGGTCACAGCTGCACCCACACATAGAATGGGTGTGAGCCCGAGTTTGAGCCCCCCTTCACCGAGCAATGTAATCAGCCAGATCCAGAAAACATCGCCGCCACAGTAAACCGCGACATCAATGATGGGTTTTGTTTTGAAACGAGCCTCCCGATCCACTGCTGTGTATAAAATTTCACGCGCTGGCCGGGTAATAGCGTAGTTCCCTGAGCGCCGAACTACCTGCAGTGCTAGTACCAACATAATCGCGGGATTCATACTAACTAGAAGCAACAGGCTGCAGATGACAAAAGGAACCAGCGAAAGTGTGGTCGGCATACCAAATCTTCTAGCGATCCTGTTAGTAGCAAACATGCCAATCACAATGGTCAGGATGTTGGTTGCCAGCTCGACACTTCCAAGCAATTGCTTCCGATCTGCACGTGAGTAGTCTGTCAAAAGCTCCTTCTGAGCGAAATAGAGAAAAGCCGAAGCTCCTGTGAACAGGAAAATAAAAGCGGCAATGCCCACCAAACGCTTGTGTGTGATAAATTCCTGAAATCCTGAAAACGGGTTGGCACTGAGTCGGGACCGTTTCACCTTCCCTTCTTTTTTGGCAAACTCGCGGTTCAAAATGGCGATTAAAGGCAAGGTGAGCAGCAATACTCCAGCCGTAACCAGCAGAATGTTTTCTTCGTTGATCCTATGCCTAAATAGCAAGATCATCGCCGGCCCAAAAATCGCGCCAGCGCTCGCACCTGTATTGATGAAGCCGAAGATACGTTTTCCTTGCCCCTTGTCATAGTGCTGGGAAATAAAACTTCAGAATACAGAAATATGAAACAAGGAGAACACACTGCTCCAGACATAGAAAACTTTTCCCAAAGTAGTGACTTCAATCACCTTGCCCTGAAAAGCTGCATAAATGCCTAGAAAAGAAGCGGCAAAAAAAACAAAAACACTGGGCACCAAAATGCGTAGCGGCACAAAGGAGGCGCACAGATTATAAACAGATACCGCAATGGTAGAAACAATGAAGGTGTAGGTCCATTGCTGAGCCAGACTCACGTCTCCCCAGTCGCTAGGCAGTGCGTCACGCACTGGCTTCATAATCATATATGAAGCCATGAGCACAAAAATAAAGAGAAAGGAGACCAAGACTCCCTTGATTTCTGACGGCTCAACCTGGGTGAGTTTGCTAAAGAAGTTATCCTGCTTAAACATGGAATGGTCCAAAATTTAAAATTGAAAAGACGGCTGTTACCAAGGGCGAGCAGAGCCATCGTAAAACCAGAAACCGCCGTGATGTTGAAGAGTGAGCGACTCTATGAGAGTTTTCACCTTTTTCATACTCTCCTCAGGCTTGAGATTTGCCCACTCCGTGCCCATATCCGTTTTGTTGTGACCAGGAGCAATGGACACCACAAGCATCCCTTTGAGAGCTGTATCCGCAGACAGAGTACGCGTGACCATATTTAGAGCAGTTTTACTGACCCTATACCCATAGGCTGCCCCCCAGGTCTGGCATTCAATATAGCCGATCGAGTGGACATATTGATGACTTTAGGATTCTGGGAATGACGTAAGTTCGGGAGTAGTGCTTGCGTAACAAACAGCGGGCCTAGGGTATTGACACTGATGCAGCGGGTCATTTCTTCGCGGGTGAGCTTCTCAATATTATCTGGTTTTTCCGTCATCAGTTTGGGACCGAAGTATCCCGCGTTGTTGATGAGGATATCGATCCTTCGTCCCTTGAGAGTTTGCCGCATAGCCGCGATGTCTTTCTCACTGGTGACGTCAAGCTTGATGATTGTGGCTCCAGTAGCTTTGAGATCTGTCGCTTTTTCAGGCTTTCTCGCGGTACCAATCACCGTGTAGTCATCCGCGACAAAGTGCTTCACCAGCTCCAACCCGAGCCCCCTGTTTGCCCCTGTGATAAGCACAGTTCCTTTTTCTCCGCCCATAGCTATTGAACTCGTAATGAGTAATATAAGAGCATTCTTTAAGATGTATTTCATCGCTGTCATGACAAAAAAATACAGCATAAGCACACATCCACAATCAACATTCCACAGGAAACAGCACCAATACATGTAAAAAAACAACATCGACACATTGTGGGAAAACATTTAGAAAACACCACTTTCTATGCTAAATCTTCAGGATAAAGACATCAACTCCTCCGTCCTAGAACGTTATCAAATTTCAGGGGACGACAGTGACGAAAGACTGGTTGGACACCCTTACTGTCAAACATTGAAGCGTTACAGCATCGCACATCTGGGATACATGACGACTGGAGCTCCCTATGAACTTACTAGAATCCATCAATCAGGAAGCTGCCTCATCGCGACGACAAAGGGAGAAGGCGTCGTCTACACCGAAGGTAGCTGGAAAAAATTACCACCGGGAACCGCCACATTGCTACCACCATTTTCTTTTAACTCGATTAAAGCAGTGGAAGGAAAAAGCTGGAGTTTCACGTGGGTAAAATATCTCGAAAGCGAGGAATCTCAACCTATTGCCACCGCACTTTCTCCCATCATGGGTACATTTGAAACTGAACCATTTCTTCATGCAATTCTAGGTTTCTATAAAGAACTTGAATCAGCGGACTTCTCTGCTGTCTCAGGGTTATGGATCGAACTCATCCACAAATACGTGCGCGACTTCGCCAAACCAAAAGTAGAAGACCCACGCCTGTGGAGACTATGGTCAGAGATTGAAAAAAATCTTCAACAGCCGTGGAAAGTCTCAGAAATGGCCGCCATCTCATCCATGAGTACAGAGCATCTGAGACGACTATGTAAGAGACAATTCAACCGTAGCCCAAAGCAGCAACTGGCATTCCTCCGTATCAGAAAAGCTCGATACTCCTCGGTGCAACCCAACTAAAAATTGAAACCATCGCTAACGCTGTAGGCTACTATGACTCGTTTGCCTTCTCCAATGCTTTCAAACAACACACTGGCTGCCGACCATCCGAAGTCAGATGATCAGGCTGTGCTGTGTGGTGAGATCGATAGTCACTATCTAACTGAAATATTGGGGGTGCAACTCGGTAGTTTCTATGCCATCTGTAGTAGATGTAACAACATATTCACTTAACACGAAAAATAATTCGGGATCTACTAAACTACTTACAAGTAGGCCGCACTGGGATATTGCGCTCGGCAAAGTAATCTTTGGCTTCCCCTACTGTGTGTTGGCCGAAGTGGAAAATGCTGGCGGCCAAGACAGCATCAGCTTTCCCCTGTTCTAACACGTCTACCATATGCTGCAGATTTCCTGCACCACCACTGGCGATGACCGGGATTCCGACGGCTTCGCTCACTGCTGCCGTGAGCTCAATGTCGTAGCCATCTTTTGTGCCATCGGCATCCATGCTAGTAAGGAGAATCTCTCCAGCTCCACGGTTATAAACTTCTTTAGCCCACTCCACAGCGTCAATGCCCATTGGCTTTCGACCACCGTGAGTGTAGATCCCCCATTTTCCTGGGCCTTCTTTTTTGGCGTCGATAGCACAGACAATACACTGGCTGCCAAAAGCTGTAGCCCCTTCATCGATCAAACCTGGATTTATAATCGCTGCGGTATTGATCCCCACCTTATCGGCACCAGCAAGAAGCATCTCACGCATGTCTTCCACTTTGCGAATTCCACCACCCACAGTCAGCGGGATAAAACAATGCTTAGCGGTGCGGCGCACGACATCTACCATCGTGTCACGGCCATCGACTGATGCTGTGATATCGAGGAAGACAAGTTCGTCCGCTTCTTGTTCGTTGTAAGCGATCGCACATTCCACAGGGTCTCCAGCGTCGCGGAGGTCGACAAAATTGGTTCCTTTTACCACGCGACCATTGGTCACATCCAAACAAGGTATAATTCGCTTAGCGAGCATGCGGTGAAGTAAAACTGCATTTGCGCCGAGGTCAATCCGATATCCTCATTGCCAGCCACCAAGTTTCGCGTTTTTAGCTGACTTTTCCAGCAGCCTCAGTTTTTTCAGCTGAAGTTTTATATTCCCTCCACCTGGCATAGTTGCAGGTTTAGTGTGAATCCTCGCGTAGCCCATTTCAATCAAGAGTTCGTGCAGAAAGACCTGTTTCCCATGGTGCTCGATCACGACAAAGGCATAACGCCGCTCAGGGCTAAAGACATGTTCCCAACGAGTGATCACTCTAAATGGCTTACGAGCTAACAAGTCGACAACAAAACGTTTTCCTTTCGCACCAAGGTCGGTAGTCGTCTCGCGATCAAGTCCACCGAAGTAGGTTCCCTGTGCATGAATTCTCTTGCCATTGGTATCGCCATTAGCGTATTCCCGATACCTACTCTCGGGGGCATCCACGTAGTAGAGACGAAATTCAGTTTCTCCTTTTGGGTGCTTCACAAAAAAGCTATCGCCATCATTTCGCCTATTTTTGATCAGCGAGCAGCCATTTAGCACCTCGTAGTCATCAGTAACTACGAGCTCGGAGGCATCACTCAGGCCTTGCTCTACTGGAATCTGATAGAGATTGGCCTCTCTCTGATAGAGCCACGAGGAGACGGCGACGAATAGCAAAATCAGTACCCAACTCGTAGTATTCACTTTCTTAACCATGGTATTTAGAGCCCTTTAAAGCCCTTATACACTGGGTAGGTTTTCGTCGGCACTGCGTGCTTTTTAGATTCAACCTGCAGCTTTCGATACTTTTTAATAAATGCTGTAGGGTCAGCCCAATTGGTTAGGTTGCTCTTCACACTGGATCGCATCATACCAATTTTGAGGTTATGGCGAATTTCAAAATGCAGATGGGCCATGTACATCCCACGGTTATTCCCCATGGTGGAGATCTGTTGGCCGCGCTTCACTTTATCTCCCACCTTGACGAGCATTTTACGGTTATGGCCGTAGAGAGAATCTACGAACTTAATTTGACTCGATTTCGGGTCTCGGTAGGCATGCCTGATGATGATCACACGCCCCCAGCCTCCACGAATGTGATAAGCAAAGGTCACAACGCCATTACCGCAGGCATAGATCGGGTCATGTAAGTCTGAATCCCCTCCGCCTTTGCCATTCCAGTCTTCGCCAAAATGCATTGGACTGCGCAAGCGCAAGCCACGGGCTTTATAGTATCCAGAAGCATTTGGTTTGCCGACTGGAAAATCAAAGCCGTCAGCGAGCACAACAGTCACGCCTGCCATGAGAGCAGAACTCATCATGCACATCACGACACAAATAGTTACTGAGTAGCGGGGTAGCATAATCTAAGTGAGTGAAAAGTACAGCATACCACTAATACCTGCTGCAAAGCAATAATAGGAAAAGTACTCCAACTTCCCTCTCTTGACTGCACCCATCACTAGGTAAATGGCTAATAACCCAACCACACCAGCGGCTATGGCTCCAGCAATATACGGGGTATTGAAGCAGGCTTCGAATGCGGAAGACAATGAGCCCGTCTCTTCCATTTTATCTTTCATCGTCAGAACAAATCCTCCAGCGATTGCAGGAATCGACATCAAAAATGAAAATTCCGCCGCTTTTTCTGCTTTCACACCGCTCACTAGACCAGCGGCGATGGTTGAGCCTGAGCGTGATATTCCAGGTAAAATAGCAAAGGCTTGGCCCACCCCCATCATCAAAGCTCCTTTGAGACCGACCGCCCCCTGCCCACCTTTAACCAGTCGTGGGATAAACAACACCAAGCCAGTGACGACCAACAATCCAGACACCAACACCGGGTTACCTGGAGCTGCATCAAAAAGATCTTTGAAGAGAAGAGCCGCGATCACAGCGGGAACTGTCGCCAGCCCAAGGTAGACAATCTTCATCCGTTCTTCAGCCATCTCCTTGGTGTAGAGCGACTGCACGAGCTGCCACAAACTCTTTCTAAAGAACAACAGCACACTCACCAAGGTTCCTAGATGGAGAATAATCTCAAAGGATAGATCAGGCTGATGCGAAGCACCCTCCACCCGAATTCCTAACAGATACTGGGTCAAGACAATGTGCCCACTCGATGAGACCGGCAAAAACTCTGCCAAGCCTTGCACTATTCCAACAACAATCGCCTTCCAAATTTCAATCTCCATATTCACTCTAGATGTAGAGGCAGCAGCCTAGTTTCTCAACGCTCACGATCAAGTGTATTGAATGAAAATTTCAGAATAACTCAGTTCCTCAGAGTCAGCCCTCAGTTTCATCACTAGCAAATAATGTGTCGATTACAAGGTAGACGGAGGCTGCTAACATGATTGCCAGAATTGTCATATGTGTCTGGTAACCTCCAAGGGACACGTTGCCACCAGTACAACCGCAGTCGATATTGAGTCCTCTAGACCAGACTGAGCCGATACCGACCAAAAATGCAAGTATCATGCCTAAGCTAACAACTAAGGCACCGCGCAACCAAAATGTGGTGAGTAGACAGACTCCTACCAACACCTCTAACGGCGGCAGAAAATAGGCCAGCCACATATCATAGGGAGCAGAATCAAATGGTGAGATCTGAAAATTTGCCACATTCTCAACAAATGCGTGGGCATCAAACAGCTTCATCCCCCCAAAAATGAGGAAAACCAATGCCAACAGCACGCGTAGAATGCTAGCAATCATCTTTACACAATCTCGCCGTCTGGGTAAACCTCGCGGAATTTTATAGCTTCCACACCGACCAGAGCGGCTGTTCCAATGAGGCTTTCCACACTGACAGTCTTCGGGACTTGAGCAGCGGGTCTGGTAAGACCGCAAAGTAAGTGGCCATAGACTTGCGCTCCGGCAACATGCTCTAGCAACTTGAAAGATATGTGAGCTGAATCCAGATTTGGAAACACCAAAACATCCGCACTCTTCTCGGCGCGTTTGTCTTTAAGTTTGACCTCAGCTGCTGCTAGATCGAGAGCCACATCAGCCTGAACCTCACCAGCGATGCTAATATCGAGTCTCTGATCACGTGCTTTTTGGCGCGCAAGAGCAGCGGCTGCCGCCACGCGTTTTGCTGAATTACTTGGCATTGATCCATGCGTAGAATGGCTCAACATAGCAACCCTTGGAGCGTGGCCCATAAAATGCTCGGCAAGCTTACCAGTTTCCACCGCAAATCCAGCAAGATCTTCCACCGTTGGTTCTGGGTTCACCCCACAGTCGGTGAGAAAAAGCATTCCTTCGCTACCAAAATGCTTCAGGTGTGGAGCAACCATTGCCACCACACTAAAAAGCTTTGGAGCATTGGGATCTTTTTTTACAAAGTTCATCAAGGAACGGTAAATCGACGCTGGGTTAGACTTATTACCTGACACCATTCCATCCGCATGACCGTATTGTACCATCATCGCAGCGAAGTTGTGAGGCCTAGCCATCATTTCGCGCCCATCCGCTACTTCTCGACCACGGTAACGCTCTATTTTTTCGAGACGTCGACAGAATAGGTCTAGGTCGCTCGAACGCTTAGGCTCCATCACATTGACCCATTTCAGAGAAATCCCCAATTGGGCAGCCATAGCGCGAATCCTATTCTTATCCCCTAACAAAATGGGTGCTATGATCTCCATTTTCACTAACTGAGCTGCTGCACGGATCACTCGCTCATCTTCACCTTCCGTGAAGACGATCCGCTTTGGGTGCCTCTTGAGAGTGGAAAACAGGTGCTTTGTCAGCTCGTTAGCCTCTGGAAATTGAATGTCAGATGTCGTCATAGAAATACTAGCGGTCGAATCGCTCACTAGAGAACTAATCCGAAGTCCAACATGCCCGCAATGCTAAAAGCATCCAAATGGATCAATAAACTGACATAAGTAATCACATTTGTGGAATAACTATCCCTGTTCTACTCTCGTTAGCTAGAGTGGCTGGGTGAATGTTTTTGTCTTTCGATGAAAAATAAGCACTTTAGCACTCGTAAAATCAGTCTACAGTAATGACCAAATGAAAAGCATCCTTCGAATAATTCCAGCTATCCTCATTCTCGCTATCGGAGTATGGGGCTGGAAACACTTTTCTACTGCGGAGGACGACAGTAAGAAAAAGAAGCCGGCTAGACTCAGTAAAACCGAGCGCACAGCGCGAGCTCTGGCAAATGCTCAGCAAACCCACGTCATCGAACTTAACTCAGAGGATTTTCTAGTCGAACTGACATCTCACGGAATTGTAAAGCCACCCGCTATCACCACACTCAACCCGCAAGTCACCGGAATCGTTGCTGAAATTTCGCCCAATTTTGAAAATGGTTCCTTTGTTGCAAAAGGTGAAATACTGGTTGAACTAGACCAAAGTGACTTCCAATCGCAGATTTCATCAGCCTCCGCAGCCCTTGCCCGAGCCGAAGCATCGCTCGCCCAAGAAAATGCCCGTGCTGCCCAAGCCCTCAGAAATTGGCGAGATATCGGCTTCGATGAAGAGCCCAATGCTCTCGTTCTAAGAAAACCTCAACTCAAAGAGGCCGAGGCTAACGTCGTAGCACAGCAAGCCTCGCTAGAACGTGCCCAACGAAATCTAGCGCGCACAAAAATTCGAGCCCCGTACGATGGACGCATCCGCTCAAGAAACATCGGTCTAGGCCAGTCAGTAGGATCAAGCACAAAGCTAGGAGAACTTTATGCAACAGCATACGCAGAGGTCAGACTTCCACTATCGACCCGTCAACTTGCTAAAATTGACATCGATGAAATTGATTTTGAGCATATCCCTGTGGTGCTGGAAGACGCGCTTCACGCCTATGACGACCGACAGTGGCCAGCTAAAATCGTCCGTATTGAGGGCGAGCTCGATCCAAACTCTCGCGAACTCTTCGTCGTTGCACGAATAGAAGACCCCTTTGGTCGCAAGAGCGAGACATCCGGCCACCCATTGCGGATGAACCAACCAGTCACCGCCACGATCCAAGCGAACACTCTCAATAATGTCGTAGCTATCTCCCGTAAAGCAATCTACGGCAAAGATGAAATCATTCTGATCAAGGACAACACGATCCATCGCCAAACGATCAACATTGTTTGGTCTACAATCGATACAGTTTTTACCGACACCGAAGGACTAGATAAAGCTCTGTTGGCTACTTCAAAGTTATCTTACGCATCTCAAGGATCACCAGTCCGCATCATTGAGCAAGTACCACACACATAGTGATGCTGCTCATTTAGCCGCTCAGAGAACTCGGCTCGAATTCTTTTTAAAGTCTCTTGGGCTAAAGCCTGTCGCTTTTCTAAACACCTCAGAGAACCGCCTAACACTAGCGAACCCACAACGTTCAGAAACCTCTCCCACTGAGCTATCTTTTTCAACGAGTAATACCCTAGCGTAGCCAACCCGCTTCGAGAGCATCATACTCCAAAGACTCATTCCAATGCTCGACTGGACCCGCAGTTCCAAGTTGCGCCTACTCAGAGGTACCTGATTCACCAATTCTGCCACATCCTTCACATTAGCCAAATGAGCATCCGCATACTCTAACACTGTGCGCACATGTGGATCCATCACCGCGTTCATCGAGGTTGACCCCCGCTCGACCACGCGAATTGGCTCTGGTGAAAAATGCCCATCGTGCCGCAGCTCGCGCTTGTTTAACATGTCAGCCAGCATTTCAGCGGCAGCATATCCCACTTTTGCAGCTGGAATCTCGATACTTGAGAGAGGCGGTCGCGACAACCGACACTCCACAAAGTCATTATCCACCCCAAGGATGGCAATCTCCCCCGGTACACTAACATTTAACTCAAGGCAGACATCCGCTAAATCTCTCGCTGGAATATCATTGGAACAAAACACTGCAGCGGGCTTCTTCAGACCACTCACCCATTGCTTCATTTTCTCACGAACCTGATGCGACTCTGCAGCACTCACAATCTGAGGAAGATAGGCAACGAAGCAAGTATCCACCACATTCCCTCCACCTAGGGCTTCTTTGTAGCCACTCAGTCGCTGTTTTGAATACTGCAGTATTCCATTTCCAACATAACCAAAATTCTTAAATCCCAAACCTAAAAAATACTCCCCAGCCATACGCCCCACTGCTTGGTGGTTCACATCTGAAAGCGCACCATTCAGTCCTAACAAGGAATCTGTAGTATTCACCAGCGGAATGTCTAGCGCGAGAACTCGACCTAATAATTCTTCATCAAAGAAATGGCCAATCACCCCATCTACCTGCCACTGAGCTAAAGCATCGATTCCTTCCAGTGAGGGATCGGCATCATAAAACACCCAGTTCTTCCTGCGCTGGCTATGCGCATAAATACCTTCAATCACATTGCGATTGAAGCCCATGCTTTTTTTCATCAATAGACCAATGCGGTAGAGATCTTTCACACCTGAGGCTTAAGCCATTTCCCCATTCTAGGGAAGAAAAATACGCATATCATCCTAAACCCTACGCAAATGAAGAAGAAATATATGTCGACATAGTGTATAAACACAGCACAACAAATAAATATCATGTCAGACTACTTCAGCCACATTCCAAAAATCCAATTCGAAGGCAAAGGCACAACCAACCCTTTCGCATTTCGCCACTACAATCCAGATGAAATCATCATGGGAAAAACCATGCGTGAGCACCTCCGTTTTGGAGCTCCATACTGGCACGTGATGCGTAACGACCTTTCCGATCCATTCGGTGCTGGCACCGCACTTATGCCATGGGACGATGGTTCAGACAGCCTTGAAAACGCCCTCAAGCGTGTACCAGTTTTCTTCGAATTTCTTAATAAAATCGATATCGATTATTATTGCTGGCACGACCGTGACATTTCTCCTGAAGGAAAAACTTTGGCAGAAACTCACTCTAACCTCGCTGCAGTATGCGATGCTCTAGAATCTGAGCAGAAAGCCCACGGTAAGAAGCTCCTCTGGGGAACATCTTGCCTATTCAGCCACCCACGCTACTCACAAGGCGCAGCCACAAGCCCAGACGCTAACGTTTACGCCTACGCTGCATCCAATGTGAAACACGCACTTGAGCAAACACACAGACTCGGTGGCGAAGGCTACACATTCTGGGGAGGTCGCGAAGGTTACGCCACTCTTCTCAACACCGACATGAAGCGCGAACTCGACCACCTCGCTGCATTTTTCCACATGGCTGTCGATCACGCTAAGAAGATTGGCTACACAGGACAATTCTACATCGAGCCAAAGCCGATGGAGCCGTCTACCCACCAATACGATTCTGACTCAGCAGCCTGCCTCAACTTCCTCCGCGAGTACAATCTCCTCGATCACTTCAAACTGAACCTCGAGACTAACCACGCCACACTAGCAGGTCACACCATGCAGCACGAAATGGATGTGGCGCTCGGTGCTAACGCTCTAGGATCTATCGATGCTAATCAAGGTGATGAACTCATTGGCTGGGACACTGACCAGTTCCCAACAGACATTTACATGGCTACTCACGTCATGGTCCGCATCCTGAAGATGGGTGGATTCACTACAGGTGGACTCAACTTCGATGCAAAACGCCGTCGCGAGTCTCACGAACTAGAAGACCTATTCCACGCACATGTTGGCGGAATGGACACCTTCGCTCGTGGTCTCAAGATCGCTGCTAAGATCGTTGAAGACGGTCGCTTTGACGAGCTCGTAGGGCAGCGCTATTCTTCATTCGACAACGGAATCGGTGCTGATGTGGAAGCTGGTAAGACAACTCTCGATAGCCTCGACGCTTTCGCTCACAGCATTCAAGCCCCAGTTGTCGCTAGCGGCCGCCAGGAAATGCTAGAGAACCTTCTTAACGACTACATCGTTTAAATAACATTATGTACCTAGGTCTAGACGCATCTACTCAGAGTCTCTCAGCTATACTGATAGACACAGCTCAAGGTGAAATTATAGCGGAGGACAGTGTCAATTTTGGCGCTGAGTTTCCAGAATATGACTCACCCAATGGCTTCATTAGTTCAGCAGAGGGAGTTGTCACAGCTTCCCCCCTGATGTGGCTAGATGCCCTAGACCTAGTTTTAAAACGACTCTGTGACAAAGGCATAGACCTGTCTAAAGTACGTGCCGTCTGCGGCGCCGGACAGCAACACGCCAGCGTCTACCTCAACTCCAGCTTTGATGGTGCGCTAGGACGGCTCGATGCCACACGCTCATTGAGCGAACAACTCGCTGCCACACTTTCACGCGCACAGTCGCCCATCTGGATGGACAGCTCGACCAGCGAGCAATGCCAGCAAATATCCGACTCCATTGGATCTAGCCAAAAAGTCAGTGAGCTTACTGGCTCCGTCGCGACGCAGCGCTTCACTGGACCACAGATCCGCAAATTCTACCAAGAATCTGCCGAAGCCTACGCGCAAACAAGCAAGATCCATCTCAACAGTTCCTTCCTAGCCTCTGTACTCGCAGGAGCTAACGCCCCAATAGATTTCGGTGACGGAGCAGGCATGAACTTGATGGATATAAGTTCCAATGAGTGGAACAGCCAAATGCTGCAGGCCACCGCCCCTGATCTCTCTAACAAACTTCCAGATCTCAAAAACGCCGGTACTTATGTCGCTAATATTTCTAGCTACTTCGTAAAGAAATATGGCTTCAGCTCCGACTGCAAGGCTCTGAGCTGGACTGGTGACAACCCCGCTAGCCTAGTAGGTATGGGCGCTGCATCAGCGGGAAAAGTGGTCATTAGTCTCGGCACCAGTGACACCCTCTTTGCCGCAATGCCAGAATCTAAGACCGACCCCAATGGATTCGGCCACGTCTTCGGCAACCCGGTAAAGGGCTACATGAGCTTGATCTGTTTCGCTAACGGCTCGCTCGCTAGAGAAACCATCAAAGAACAACACAACCTAAGCTGGGAGCAATTTGAACAAGACGCTCTCGCTAGTTCCCCACTAGGAAACCAAGGTAAGCTTGCAGCTGCCCTATTCACTCCAGAGGTCACACCGCGGCTACAAGAAGCTGGCTTCCAGACAAACCAATGGGATCCACAGAATGAACCCGTAGCAACGACTCTCAGCGCCCTGCTCGAAGGTCAGTTCAGTAACATGAAGTTGCAGTCAGAATGGATGCAACTCGACATCACTGATGTTTTGCTCACCGGCGGTGCTTCTAAGAACCAAGCTATTGCCCAAACTATTGCGGACATTTTCCAAGCTCCGGTAAAACGACTCGAAGTCTCCAGCTCCGTCGGACTTGGATCAGCCATTCTAGCAGCTCTTTCTGAAGGCGCTAACTATACGGAACTCGTCGAGTCCTTTTGCTCGCCATCACCTGCAGCGACCCTGCCACAAGACGGCAGTGAGATCTATTCTTCACACCTCCGTGATCACGCACGCTTTCTTGATTTGTTAGAAGATTCTCTCGGCTATTAGTTTGCTATCTGAAGATAGGTGCTATGCTGCGCTAATCTTCTATGACAGTCCGTGAAATAAAAAGCATCATAGCCTTAGCCATTCCCCTAGTCATCGGCCAGCTAGGCCAGATGCTGCTGGGAGTATTTGACACCATCATGGTGGGAAAAGTGGGCGTCCTCGATTTGGCCGCCCTTTCTTTTGCTAACAGCCTCTTCATTGTCCCTTTCGTCTTTGCGATAGGGATTCTCACTTGTATTTCTATCCGAACATCCACAGCCCGTGGCCAGAAGAACCAAGGCGAAGCGCGAAGTGTTTGCCGTAATGGATTTTATCTATCAATCATCATAGGAACAGTATTCTTCTTAGTCTCCCTTGCGGCCTTCCCTTTTCTCCATTCAATGGGCCAACCCGATGACGTAGCAACGAGGTCTGAAGGTTATTATCTCATCGTCATGGCCTCGCTGATCCCCATCGCGATGTCACTTTTGCTGAAAAATCACGCCGATGCTCTTGACCGACCATGGCCAGCATTTTGGATTTTCATGGGAGGGGTAGCACTCAATATCCTGCTCAATGCCGCTCTCATTTTTGGACAATGGGGATTTCCTCAAATGGGACTTGAGGGAGCTGCCATCGCCACCCTTGTAGCGCGATGGGCCATCGTAGTTGCCATGATGCTCTGGTTTCGTCTCGACCGATCTCTCCACCCATGGACTCCCAACCATTGGTTTAAAAAACCGGACTGGAGCGAAATCCGCTCACTCAATAAGCTCGGCTTGCCAGCTGGGCTGCAGACTCTAGCCGAGGTCAGTACATTTGCCGCTGCCGGATTGATTATTGGTGCCTTCGGTGCTGAAGCTCTAGCCTCACATCAAATAGCGCTGCAATCTTCAGGCATGGCGTTTATGATTCCTCTTGGTATCTCCATGGCTCTAACTGTGCGTATTGGAGAGGTTCACGGCGACCACAAGCGCCAGAGAAGCATCGTCAAGACTGGTTGGCTTCTCACTATATTGTGCTCCTTCACGACTGCCGCGATCTTCATTTTTGCGGGCGAGCTAGTGGCGTCTCTGTTCATCGACATCCCTGAGCTCATCACGCTCGCTGCATCACTTTTGTTTGTCTCTGGTATTTTTCAAATCGTAGACGGTATGCAAGTAGCATCCACAGGACTTCTACGTGGGCTACATGACACTAAAATACCTGCGAAAATGGCCATCTTATCGTATTGGGCGATTGGTATTCCAGCGGGCTATTGCTTGGCCCACTTTGGCGGCCTACAAGCAAAAGGTATGTGGTGGGGACTCGCGCTGGGACTGGGTATAGCATCCATTTTGCTCTCCACCCGCCTGTGGCGTAAAATCCGCTAGACTCCAGCTCCTCGATTTAAACAAAAAATACCCGAGCGGCGACTTAGCCACTCGGGTATTTTCCTTTAGAATTATCTTCTGAGCTTTTGGATGTCTTTATCGAGACCATTACGGCTGTACTTTTCAAGTACTAGCACTCCTTTAAGGTAAACCTTAACCACAAGGCTAACCATACTATCTACCCGCCGACCGGCAGGTGTTCCAGTACCACATCATCCACTGCTGCTGACACCAGGTCTCGTCTCTCGGATAATTGGCACCATATCGGTATAAATAGTTTCATGATAATTGCCGAAGAGCGAAGTCACATCGACACTGCCACTTGTCGAGGTGAGCACTGGAGGTCCATCAAGAGTATCTACTTTGTGGGAAGCCACATATTTGATCTCAAGCTCTTGAATAGGCTGAGATGAACGATTAGCTAAACCGATAGCAAAGTTTGTATTCACTGTGGAAGCTCTACCATTTCTCTCAGCCTTTGCTTTATTTTCTTTGATTGAAAGACCTAAACTTTTAGAAGCAATCACTAGGTCTTTGATCTCCTCGTAATACGCTAAATCGCGTTCACTAAGTTTATCGAGAGAGATTGTGAGTCTGGACTTCTTTGTCTGCACTGAAATAGTTTCTTTTCCTTGATCAAATCCGACGATGCGACCTTTGAAGGACTTCGAATAGTCTGGAGTGTAGAATTTGCGTTCGTAAATACCGTCGAACCGGTCTTTCTCAGCTAGTACTGCTGCGGGAGCATCAGATACAACCTTCGGTCTATACTCCTGAGAAACATTGTATCTATCCCCTTTGTTTGTGCCAGTGAGGTAGACATAGTAGGAATCTTGCTTCCAGCGGTAGGTCATAGACTTACCTCCATCTTTAGATTGAAAAGCATCCTCGGTGTGATCCACCTTGAGGTTCGCATCGAAAACCGCAACCCATTCTTCGAGTGTGTCAGAAAATTCTGGTTTTTATTTAGTCGTATCGACTAGCACATTCAAAGAACGCAAAAATCCATCCCTAGAAACCATGTCGAATCCATCAACATCTCGGTTCCATAAGCGGATATCTGTATTCTTCAGAACTGCTTTGTCTGCTGAGGCACCCCACTCGTATGTAGAGAACTCATCAGCAGCAGCTTTCGCAGACTTGGCCCAATAGCCTTCATCTGTGCATAGCCTATCGATATTCGTCTGGGCCAGCAACGAGGTTGCTAAGGCTCCATACGCCATCATAGTTTTATAGACTGCATTCATTGGAATTGAATAGGTGTGTTTTTAAGCTCAAGCTCTCACATAAAAATCGAAAAAGCGCAAACTTATGAGTTATAAAGTGTAGCATTAGAGCTCAGGTCAACAGGAAAGAACTGGCGCATACTCTAGACCATGATTGGTGTCAAATTTGTCACCACCATAGCTCTTGACCATTCTTTAATATTTCTATATTAGTCGATATATGGATATAAAGCAAGCAGTCACCCGATTGAGCGCTCTTTCTCAGGAGTCACGCCTCAGCATCTTTCGACTCTTAGTTCGCTGTGGAGACAAGGGCTTGAGTGCGGGCGAAATAGCAGAACACACAGGCATTCAGTCCAACACCCTCTCTTTCCATCTCAAAGAACTCACCACTGCAGAGCTCATTCAATCCGAGCGTCAGGGCAGAAACATAATCTACAGCCTGAAAATCGACGGCATGCGGGAGCTGATCCATTTCCTCACCGAGGATTGCTGTCAAGGCCGACCAGAACTTTGCAAACCTTCCAGCGACTGCTGCTAAAATTTAAATCAAACTCACTATGAAAATTGGAATCAATGGCTTCGGCCGCATAGGAAGGCTCGGTTTCCGCGCTGGATTAGACCACACAGAATACACCATCGTCCAGATCAACGAGCTCGGCGGGATAGCTGAAACTGCCGCACACTTGCTGGAGTTCGACACAGTCCACGGCCGCTGGGATCGCAACATCACACATGACGAGAGTTCTATATCAGTCGAAGGACAAAAAATCACAGTCACTCACAACAAAAGGATCGAGGACACAGATTGGTCAAGCTGTGACATCGTGATCGAAGCCACTGGAGTCTATAAAACAGTGGCTCAGCTAGAAGCATACTTTGCTCAAGGAGTCAAAAAGGTCGTGGTCGCAGCCCCAGTCAAAGACGACGAAGCCCTCAACATAGTGATCGGTTGCAACGATGAGCTCTATGACCCACTCGTTCATCGCATTGTCACAGCGGCCTCCTGCACGACCAACTGCATCGCCCCAGCTATCAAGGTGGTGCATGAAAAAATCGGCATCGAACGCGGCACCATCACCACCCTCCACAATCTCACCAACACCCAAGTCATTGTCGACGCTCCGCACAGCGACCTTCGAAGAGCTAGATCTTCCGTAAATTCAATGATCCCAACCACCACGGGATCCGCCACCGCCATCACTATGATCTACCCTGAGCTAAAGGGTAAACTCAATGGTCACGCCGTGCGCATTCCCCTGCTCAATGCATCGCTCACGGACTGTGTGTTCGAGCTCAAACGTGAGGTCACTGCAGAAGAAGTTAATTCTCTACTTAAAGAAGCGGCGGAAGGTGAACTCAAAGGAATTTTAGGCTACGAAGAAAAGCCTTTAGTCTCCGCAGACTACACCGACGACACACGCTCAGGAATCATCGATGCCCCATCGACTATGGTTGTCGATGGAACAATGCTCAAACTCTTCGTCTGGTATGACAATGAAGTAGGGTACGCAAACCGCTTGATGGACCTCGTCCAGCAGGTTGCGAAATCCATTTCCTAGTACCTCTCGCTACGATTAGTTCTCTAGCTATGCCAACAAGCAACTCCATGAGTAAATCTACCTATGCCATAGTCACTTTGGCTTACTGGGCGTTTATGCTTACTGATGGAGCCTTGCGCATGATCGTGCTACTGCACTTTCACGAGCTGGGCTACTCACCGGTCCAGCTATCCTTTCTCTTCCTTCTGTACGAATGCGCTGGGATTGCCACTAATCTGATTGGGGGGTGGATCGGCTCACGTTATGGTCTTAGGCTCACACTCTTTATTGGGCTGACTCTTCAAATCATCGCTCTCAGTGCGCTTACCCTCGTGGATTCCACCTGGACTCCCTATCTGGTAGTTGGTTTCGTCATGGCTATACAGGCATTGGCCGGCGTCGCAAAAGACCTCACAAAAATGAGTTCCAAGAGCGCCGTAAAACTCGTCATCAAAGAGGACTCTAACAATGAAGGAAAACTCTTCAAATGGGTGGCAGTTCTCACGGGGTCAAAGAATGCTCTCAAAGGAGTAGGTTTCTTCCTCGGCAGCCTCTTGCTCTCCACTCTAGGATTTGACCAAGCACTCTACTCGCTTGCGGCATTGCTGCTGTTAGTACTCACTATTAGCCTTATTTGGATCAAAGAAAGTTTCGGTAAATCGAATATAAAAACCAAGTTCACCCAGCTCTTTTCCAAGAGCTCAGCCATCAACCGACTGTCGTTTGCCCGAGCCTTCTTATTTGCCTCTAGAGACGTCTGGTTCGTCGTTGGCCTGCCGATATTTCTTCACGACTCACTGGGGTGGGATTTTTGGGAGGTCGGAGGCTTCATGGCTATATGGGTGATTGGCTATGGCATCGTTCAAGCCTTTGCACCTAAAATTACGGGTAGCAAGAAAGCCCCTCATCGAGGTCCAACACTCGCTCACTGTGTAAAGTCCGCGCAAGTTTGGATTTTCATACTCAGCATCACTTGCGCAGCCATCGCTCTAGCTGTCACTTTTGACTACCACCTCTACCTCACATTGTTAGGTGGCTTAGGAGTTTTCGGCTTTGTGTTCGCTATCAATTCCTCACTTCACTCGTACCTCATTCTAGCCTACACCGACACTGACAACGTTTCTCTCAATGTTGGGTTTTACTACATGGCAAATGCCTGTGGTCGCTTGTTAGGAACCTTACTGTCAGGGACAGTCTACCTTCTAGCCGGCCTTCCCGCATGCCTATGGACCGCTGCAGCTCTCACTCTGATCGCAGCGATCAGCTCGCTCAAACTCCCACGATCACTAGAATCCTAGTCTGCACCTTCCATATTTGGAGTCGCCAAGGTCCCTTCTGCCACCTATGCATGGAACTCATCTAATTAGACTATGTTTCCATCCACTACAGCGACTCTCCACACCCTCGACAACGGCCTCAAAGTAATCCTCGATTCTGACGCATCTGCTCCAGTCATCTCCACCCAGGTCTGGGTGAAAACTGGAAGTATCCACGAAGGAAAATGGATGGGAGCTGGTATCTCCCACTTGCTAGAGCACATGGTCTTTAAAGGGACTGAATCCTTTAGTGGTGAAGAACTCTCACAAACTGTGCAAGCCGCCGGTGGTCAGTGGAATGCCTACACCAGCTTTGATCGCACCGTGTACTACATCGATGGCCCAGCGGATTCAGCTGAGACTTTCCTCAAGGCTGTCACTGAAATGGTCTTCAAACCACGCTTCCCAGAAGAAGAATTTGAAAAGGAAAAGGATGTCATCCGCCGTGAAATCGACATGGGACTCGATGATCCTGATAGCCGCGCATCGCGCCAGCTTTTCTCCACTGCCCTCGCCAACGACGGCCGCAGCCAGCCAGTGATCGGCCACCTCGAACTCTTTAACGAAATTACCCACGCCGACATGGTCGAATACCACAAGGCTCGTTATACCACTGAAAATTGTTTCCTTTCGATCTCAGGCGACTTTGATCCGGAAGAAATGTTAGAGACTCTCAATACTCTCGTCGGTGACATCCCCCGCAGCTTCACCCAGCAAGCAACTCCAGAAGTAGAGCCTCCACAATTAGGTAAACGAGTCGAACGAAACAACTTCGCAGTCCCTGCCAGTAAGCTCACACTAGCTTGGCAAGTACCGGGCCTCACTCACCCAGATGCCGCAGCTCTCGAACTACTTTCTACTATCCTTGGTGGTGGCCATTCATCCCGCCTCTACCAAAGCATTCGGGAGCAAAAAGGCCTTTGTCTTCACATCGCCTCATGGGCATGGATCACCCAGCAGCCCGTCGGTCTATTCAGCGTCAGTGCTGAAGTTCCCACTGAGCAAAGAGACGCGTTAGAGGTCGCCATCATCAAAGAAATAGAGACCCTCTGCACTTCTCAGTTAGTCGAAGAATTAGAGAAGGCTAAACGCATGTGTCTGGTTTCCCAGTTCAAGACGCTAACCTCAGCATCTGGCAGAGCATCCGACCTCGCAAGTAATTGGCATGAAGCCAACAACCTCAACTTCACCAAAGACTTCATCACTGCTGTCGACTCCGTCAGCGTAGCCGACATCCGTCGCGTCTGTGAAAAATACTTGCTCGATCATTCTAAGCTCACCGTCACCTCACTGGACCCAGAGGAAACAAAAGCAAAGCAATCTACTCAAAAGAAACAGCAAAGCAAAAATGAGATTGTTAGCCACACCCTGAGCAATGGATTGGAGCTTCACCTTAGAGCCTCGCCTCGCCTACCAATGGTCTCCATCCAAGGAGCAACCCTAGCTGGTCTAACAAGTGAAACGCCCGCTACAGCTGGCATTTCCACTCTGCTTTCCACTCTCCTCACCAAAGGAACCACCTCACGCACTGGCGCAGAAATAGCAAACCAGTTAGAATGCCTCGGTGCTGGTTTAGCTGCCAGTTCTGGAAACAACACTGCGGCCATCTCAGCCAGTTGTCTTAGTCAAGACCTCGGCACAGTCCTGGAACTACTTGGTGACTGCTATGCTAATCCATCATTCAACAGCGACATTATTGAATTCGAGAAAAAGACCCAGATCAACGACTTGTTAGAGCAAGATGAAGACCCAGTCTCTCTCGCATTCCGTAGCATGCGTTCCTCACTGTTTGCTGGTGAAGGCTATGGCATCAACCGACTGGGCTCACAGGAATCGCTCGCCGGACTCGACCGACTCAGCCTCAGTTCCCATCATTCCCTCTACTACACTGCGCAGAACACAAAACTTGCCATCTTCGGCGATATTGACATCGATCAAACCATCGAACTCGCAGAGAAACACCTCTCACAGATTCGTCGTGGTGAAGGTCTAGCCACGCCTACTCAAACGCTCGGAAGCCCAGAGGAAATCAACCTCAAGCTCGATAAGCAACAGGCTATTCTCACCCTCGGCTACGCAGCTGCGTCCATCCACTCAGATGACATCCACGCTCTCGATCTACTCCACGCGTGGTGCTCGGACATGGCTGGTCCCCTCTTCACCCGTATCCGCGAAGAATTAGGACTCGCCTACTACTGCAGTGCCACCCAGTTCCACGGCCACGACACCGGACTCTTTGGGTTCTATCTAGGAACTTCACCAGACCAGTTAGAGCTAGCACGCACCGAACTCCTCAAAACCATCGCCGACATTTCTAACAATGGAATTGATGCCAAGACGCTAGACTCGGTCAAGAACTCATGGCTCTCCAGTCAGGCCCTCGCCAATCAATCAAACAGCAGCATGGCCCGTCTCTGCGCTATCGACACAGCTCTAGGATTCAGCCCAACACACCACCGCACCATCGCCGCTAAAATCAAAGCAGTCACCCCCGAAGACATCCTCGCAGCAGCGCAGAAATATTTCGGTAAACAGACACCAACCATCGTTACAGTCACCCCGTAATGAAAAAAGCGACTGTGCGGCTGGATCATTAGCCGTGCAGCCAGTCGTTCATTTTTGCTCAGAATTTCAGTGAGAAATTTTCTGAACGGTAGTGCTGGAGTGCTGAGTATTCTCCTCTCGCATTTTATGTGATGCCACCAAACAGCCAATTCCTAGAATCGCTACGAAGCTAACAATAATCCAATCTGTTGGTAATTTAATCACAAGTTATATACTGCAAACTTCCTGCGATCTTTCAAGAAATCGACCTCGATGTTAGGTGCCCCTAATTCCTACTCAGCCTCACGCTCACGTGCGAGCAGCCAGAGTACATCGGATAAGCGATTGAGAAATTTTCGAGCTATGCCAAGCCCTTCATCCTCGATCTCCCAGCTGGTGAGTTCGGAGCGTCGGCTGGTAGTACGCGCCACATCGAGGTAGGCACCTGAGAGTGCCCCCGCTTTCCCTGGCCGTGACCAACCTCGGAAACGATGACCCTTCTTAGTCTCTAACTCATGGACGATTTCGTCTAACCACTCGACATCATCGAGCTCGATTCCTTGGTACCCCTTTTCGGTATATTTCTGGTGGTCGTCTTCACGGGTAGCCACGACTCCCATCAGGCCGACAAGCCTCTTTTGAATACCATCGATGCACTCAGACATGTCATCGGATATTTCAGAAGCACGAACCACACCGAGCTGGGCATTGAGTTCATCGACAGCGCCGCAGCAACGGACGCGAGGATGGGTCTTTGGTACACGTTTACCAAATAACAGGTCGGTTGTTCCCTCGTCGCCGCGTCTGGTGCTGATGCTCATGCCGACACACTAACAAGCAATCCGAAGAATGCAAAAAAAATGGCGCAGCTGAGTTAACAACCACGCCAAAAAGTAAAAGTGATACTTACGCCCCTTACTCGACATCCATGATGCGGACGCTTTCCCAGAGGTGCTTATAACCATCGACGAAGACATCGTGTTCTGGGTGCACTTGGTAGGCATCGTGCTTTTCTACGGAATCAAATGTCAGATAAATCGAGTAATCGAAACTCTTGTCAGTGGCAGGTCGCACAGGAGTGGCTGCTGATTTACCCCAACCGCCAGAGGCGATGTTAGGGACTAGACAAACAGCACCGAGTGCTTTCTCAAACGCGGCGAGAGTTTCAGCATTCTTATGCTCTTCTTTAAGCCAAAAATAGACGTGGTGTTGCATAGCTCACTTTTCGAACGGATCTAGACTTTAGCCAAGAAGAAAATCAGACATAACTATTCAAGCGGTAGCTTTTAGCAATTTTCATATTTTTCGCGGTATGTTCTTCCTAAGTACATCCCAGCAATGCCTCCACCAAGATGGCAGGCATGCGCTACGTGGAAAATGGACTCCCCCATCATGCTCGCAGCATGAATTCCAAGCCCAGAAAGCACGGGGATTCCCAGAGCTGGATCGGTCAGCGTCAGAATGGCTTCACTGAGGAGGAAGCCGAGTCCAAGATGTTTGGCGCGTATCCTCAGTGGCCGCATGACTCGATAAGGTTCGATAGTTGTTAGACACAATAACATTCCCATTATCCCACCAGAAACACCGACCAGCAAACTCGACGGATCGCTCTCCACTCGGCAACTCAAAGCGAGCTGAAAGACTCCTCCGGTAAGCACTCCTATGGCTAAAACGAGCATCGCCTTCTTAGCTCCTACAATGCTCTGTAGCTTCCCACCTAACACCCACAATAAAACAGCATTGACGATGAGGTGGTAGGCATTGCCGTGGAGCAAGGCGTAGCTGAGGAACTGCCATATTTTTCCAGCTTCGACACCCTCCGGACTCAATCCGAATTGGTCGTACCACCAGCTATTAGCAATGACTCCCCCCGTGGCTGCGACCAGCACATAGATTAATACAAGTAGATAACTGAGGGACTTCATCACAAAAAAATCCGAGTTCCCATTTGCTGGAGAACTCGGACTCTAAATTCTTTTTAAGGAGTCCTAGCTCTCCCCTTTAGCCCTTGGCTCGCGGGCTACTGTATCGGTAGCGGTGGAACTGGTGACGAATGGACCACCTTCCATTGGAGCTACGCCAGTGAATGCCACATCAGGCATCTCAGTCGGCTTACCCGCTAGAGGGAATTCCTTGCGCAATGGGTGGTAAGGATAACCTTCCCACATGAGAATGCGTTTGAGGTTTGGGTGATCGGTAAACTTGATACCCATCATGTCGTACACTTCACGTTCGTGCCAATCGGCAGTTTTCCAAATATCAACAACACTTTGGACATCTTCGTCTTCAGCCACGGGTGCTTTCACACGGAGGTGTTGGGAGTCATCGACAGATGCCAGTTCGTACACCATCTCAAATCGAGGGTGGACCGACTCGTGGTCTACACTGCAGATATCGAGAAGGAAGTCGAATCCAAGTTGCTCTTTGCAGTGCAGCATCACATCGTGCAGAGCACTGAGCTCTACTAGGACTGTGTGCTCACCGCGAAATTCTTTCTTGCCTAGAATCTTCTCACCAAAGGCGGACTCTAATTTTGTTACAAATGGACTCATCTCTTAAACTTGTTCAGGTTCAGGCATTCTCTTGAGATCCATAGTGGATTCTTCTTTATCGATCTTATCCTGCAGCTTCATCAATCCTTCGATCAAAGCTTCTGGACGTGGTGGGCAACCTGAAATGTAGACATCCACTGGGATCAATTTATCAATACCTTGGAGAGTTGCGTAGCTACGGTACATGCCACCTGAAGAGGCACATGCGCCCATCGCTATACACCATTTTGGCTCAGGCATCTGGTCCCAGATACGTTTGACAGCCAAGGCCATTTTATAAGTCACTGTGCCTGCCACAATCATGACGTCTGCCTGACGTGGGGAAAAGCGCATCACCTCTGCACCGAAGCGAGAAATGTCATAGCGAGACGAGGCCGTCGCCATCAACTCGATCGCGCAGCATGCTAAGCCCATTGGCATAGGCCAAAGTGAGTTTTTTCGCATCCAGTTGATCGCTGCGTCA
Source organism: Rubritalea profundi (assembly GCF_002954445.1). Taxonomy (GTDB): domain Bacteria; phylum Verrucomicrobiota; class Verrucomicrobiia; order Verrucomicrobiales; family Akkermansiaceae; genus Rubritalea; species Rubritalea profundi. The sequence goes on along the minus strand of NZ_MQWA01000001.1, from coordinate 3,370,797 downwards.
AGCTGGGTGAATGTAACATTGCCTTCGATCTTTGAATCGTAGGCGTAATTTGTGCTGTTAGGATCTGGAGAAGCCATAGGAACTATTTGATTCGAGCGCCACTCTAGTATTCGGTACTACAGCGACAAGATAAATGTTTAGGAATTGGTCGATTCTGTAGATTCTTCGTTTTCAATGAAATCTATTAGGGAGGGAATTGCGTGTTCAAACACCTCGCCAACTTGTTGGTAGGCTTTCACTCCCATACCAATAGGATCGGGCACGTCCATTCCCCCTTCTCCATTGATTTCTAGGAAGTCACAAACTAGGTAGCACCGATCTGCAAAGTCTGGGAAACTGCGAGTCAAGGTGTAGAGGTGAGACTCCGTCATCGCGAAAACATGGGTCGCCCCCTCCAGCATTTCCTTTGTCACAGAACGACTTCTGAAATCATTTAGCGTGGCCTCCCGCCGCTTTAGCTCATCTGCAGTTTCAGGGCTGATCCGATCCCCATCATAGGCTGCCACTCCAGCAGAGCCGAGCGACATCAATAAGGCATTATCTTTAGTAGCCTTACGAAAAATCCCTTCAGCCATAGGGCTGCGGCAAGTATTGCCGGTGCAGACGAAGAGAACGCGTTTTTCTGAATCCATGGGCAGAAACTCACAGCTCACCGCCAACAATTCAAGCTGGAATTTCGCCGTAGTTCAGCCCCTCACTCTGATAATTATCATACGACACCGGCTAGCTGCCTCATTCAGCAAATCAATCCCCTTTGTATTAGCACGAGTCAGAGTGACTCAGTTAGCACTTGCCTCTAGGCAAGGACTACAGAATGTTCCTTAGTATGAATCAAAGCTTCCGACCGAAACTCGTCAATCTCACCATGAGAGACGGGCAACAATCCACGCTCGATGCCGCTGACTGGCTGTTCGAGTCGTACAACTACGCCAAGCTCATAGCGGCCTCTCGCAAGGCGGGCTTCCACGGCGCGGAAGTCTCAGGTGGTCAAAGCTTTCAGATCGCGATCAATCGCGGTTATAATCCCTTTATTGTTCTCGGAGCTCTAAGCCACGGCTTAGTAAAGGCTGAGGAAAATGAAGGCTTCGAACTGCAAATGCTTTTCCGCGGCGCCAACGCACTTGGATTTCGCCACTATGATAAGGACATCATCGAAATCACGCTCAAAGAATTCATCAAGCACGGGATTACAAAGATCCGATTTTTTGATGCCCTCAACGACATTAAGAATCTAGCACTCCCAAATTCCATTAAGAACTCTAAAGGAGTGACCTTAGAGGGAGCCATTTGTTTCACGCATTATCCTGAATCACCAGAGCGCTACACCGATGGCTATTTCTGCTGCTACGCTGAAGCCCTGATCGATGCCGGATACAATGCTATAGCGATCAAAGACATGTCTGGTCAGCTCACAGCCGAGCGGGTTTCCACTTTGATCCCCGCCTTGCTTGCTATACTTAATGCCAAGGGTATTCCGCTCAGTCTACACTGCCACTCTACCAATGAGGAAAGCTCTAAGAACACCATTCAAAAAGCTATCAGCTACGGCATTCACGCTATCGAGACTGTAGAGGGTGTACTCTCAGGTGGCTCAGCCCACCACGCGCTTTCTACTATCGCACCAGAGCTCATTGCTGACCGAGCAGCCTACAACCATCTCACTCAAAAAACTGCTCAACTATGGGGAAATAAACCCGTTCGTAGAGACCAAGACATTCAGCAGGATCTCAAAGAACAACTCTGCGCCGCGGGTGTCCCAGGAGGAGCGATGCCTTTTGTGATACGCGACCTCAAGCAACAAGAAGCAGCGATCCGAGCCAAATATTTAGCCTCTCGTAAAAGCTCTGCGTCCTCGAACACGGCTGAGAATGTTGACCAATTTTCTGACATCGTGAGCGTCTTCATCCAAGAGCTAAAACGCGTCTGTACAGATGCGGGCTTACCTCTCCTCGTCACCCCCACCGCTGATATTTGCTGCAAACAGGCCATCATGAACTTAGCAATGGGGAGTTCTCCCTACTCAGACTCATTAGCAGACCGCTACCTCAACCGTAGTGGCCAGCCAAACCCCGATTCACGTTTCGCCAAGCTCATTCTCGGCTACTACGGTGAGCTTAAGAGCTACGATGAGCAGGGCAGCGTCTACCGAGCGACAGAGGAGGTGACTAAATTCTTCGAAGCGAACAATACTCTCCAGCTCAAAGCAATCGAAACCCATCCATCCCAGAGCCCTGGTGGAGACGACCTCCAGGTCGCTCAACATGCAGCTTGGCAGCTCATTCAAAAGATGGGGGCCAATGCTCTGTCATTTGCCAGTTTTGACCAACTGACTATTCTCTATGCGCAGAAGCCCACGACTGGACTTCAGACCGATGACCCAATTGCAAGGGCTGTAGAATCCTATTCTAGGCGCTCAGAAAATGCTAAAATCGACGGCCGTGGTCGCACCTTCCCCGACTACGAGACGCTGATGGGCCCGATTCTGAACTGCCTCGGAGCTATGTTCGCTCTCAATCCCAAGCTCGAACCCAGTGAAATCCCAAACTTCCAGCTGCAAGAGCTCGGAACGAACCTCTGCAACAGGCTCTTTGACATCTATGTGGACCTCCCGATCTGGGCAAATGTCACAGTCCTCACCAACCACCTTTCCAAACTTTTGTCTTCATCTCACACCTCAGAGGAATTGAAAATTGCTGTGCGCCACGTGAGTGACACGCTAACTGCTCTTGACCTCCGCCCACGTAGGCAAGAAAAGGAAAACCTTGGCGAAGCTCTCAAAGCATTCAAAGACCTAACGATCACAGAGCTTTTCAACAGTCTCGCCCTCATCAACAGCTTCATCAACGACGTTGCTAAATATGCTACCAACCCGAAAGCATACGCCGAGCGACGCCTCAGCATGTCTGACATCAGCAAGCTCTCTAAGCCGGCTGGACCTACTCAGCAGCTGAGTGCCTGGGAAGCTCACATTCAGCAAAGTCTCACTGGTAAATACCTCCGTCTTGAAGCGGACTTCGCTCGCCGCTCCGAAATCTGGAAGGTATAAATATTTCGCCGCGCATTCCTCTTTAGGACTGCCCCAGTAACTCACTTTGTTGGTGCCCTAAACTCTCAAAACCTGCCAACTGGCAGGTTTTTTCGTTAATATTCTCGCCGCTATCATCCATTGTTTTTTCTAACCTCAGATGGCTCATTGTTGCCAAATCATGATTCCGTATTCAATCGCCTATGAGCGGATAAATGACTAAATCAATAGCTTTTGACGGCTTTTATCTATAGCATTATAATTTCAACTAACACCCCCGTCTTAAGCTTGCCTAAATTGAAGGGTCAACAACTAACATGCTATGACAAACCTATGAACATCGGCATCCCTAAAGAAATAAAAAACCAAGAGCATCGCGTTTCCATGATCCCAGCATCTGTAAAGGACCTAGTGAAGCGCGGCCATACTGTTTACGTTCAACAAGGTGCTGGTGCCGGTGCTAGCTACACTGACGAGCAATACATCGCCTGTGGAGCCATCATTCTCGATACAACTGAAGAGGTTTTTGCCCAATCAACTCTGATCGTGAAAGTGAAAGAACCTCAGGCATCAGAGGTAGCAATGCTCACTGATCAACACATCCTTTTCACCTATCTTCATCTGGCAGCAGACAAGTCTCTCACAGAGTCGCTGGTGGCCTCAGGTTGCACTGCTATTGCCTATGAAACTATCGAAGTAAATGGACATCTACCCCTGTTAGAACCGATGTCTGAGATCGCTGGACGCATGTCAGCTATTGTGGGTAGCTACCACTTAGCTAGGCATAAAAACGGCCGGGGCACCCTACTCGGCGGTGTTCCTGGTGTTGCTCCAGGACGCGTGGTTGTCATTGGCGGGGGCACTGCAGGTGTCAATGCTGCGCGTGTGGCTAAGGGCATTGGAGCCGATGTAACGATTCTAGAAGTAGATTTTAACCGTATGCGCTTCCTCGACATCACGATGGAAGGCACACACACCATTTACTCGACAGAGGCAAACCTCAGCGAGCTACTACCAAGGGTAGATCTCGTCATCGGCGCGGTACTCGTTCCCGGAGCCGCGGCACCGAAGCTCATTACTAGAGAGATGCTCAAGCTCATGCAACCTGGCAGCGTGTTTGTCGACATTGCTGTAGATCAAGGCGGCTGTGCCGAAACCACACGCGCCACCACCCATGAAAACCCAACATACATCGATGAAGGAGTAGTCCACTACTGTGTGGCAAACATGCCTGGAGCTTACTCACGTACCGCAACCCAAGCACTCAATAACGTCACACACAACTGGACCGCTCTCATAGCCGAGAACGGTGTTGCTAACGCAGTTAGCAAACGCCCAGAGCTCATCAATGGCATCAACTGCACTAATGGCCAGCTCACTTATGAAGCTGTAGCTAGCGCTCATGGACTCCCCCTATCATCAGCTACTGACAACTTAACAACTTAACGTCGCACATGATTAATAGCTAGGTATAAAAAACGACAGCTGCCTCTTTTGATGCACTCAGTGGTATTACCATTGGTGTCGAGTTCGGCTACGTCATCTCGATTACCGACACTCCCTAGACACAACAAATCCCTGATTCCTAGAGGAATTCAGGGACTGAATGGAGCCGGATATCAGACTCGAACTGATGACCTGATGATTACAAATCAACTGCTCTACCAACTGAGCTAATCCGGCTTTTTTTAAACCTTGCGGTTCAATTATTCATACTGTTTTACGATTTGGTCTCCTCTTTCTCTTGGCAAAGAAAGGATGGAGCCGAATATCAGACTCGAACTGATGACCTGATGATTACAAATCAACTGCTCTACCAACTGAGCTAATTCGGCTTGTGACCTTATCGTATGCTGCCTTGCGGCTGCGGGCGGAGTATGTTTAAAAATTGATTGGGCGCAAGTTCTTTTTTAGCGAAAATTTTTCTTTTTTATTCTGCGATCAAGATAGACGGTTCGCGCCTAAAACTAAGCTAGATCACTCGATCCAGTAAGTCGTTTAAACAGAGAATAAGGATAGCCGATACTCTGGCTATTTCAGCTCTGCTGGAACTTTGAGTACAAAACAGGCACCTTGCTCTACTTTCTCGTAAAAGAGGTCCCCTTTCATGGCTCGGGCAAGCCTACGGCAGAGAGCTAGTCCTAGACCCACACCAGGCTTGGTGCTGGCGGCTTGCTCTGCGGTTTTATGGAATGGCTTGAAAAGCCTACCGCGCTCCCGTCTAGAGACGCCACATCCTTGATCGCACACCGCGATTCGTAGATTGTTTTTCTGAAACTCAGCGATCAGGAGAATGACCTTGCCACCGTCGCAGGCATACTTTGCTGCATTATCGACGAGATTGAATAGGATTTGCTCGATGGCTGTGGTGTTGAGTTTGAGCTTCCTTTCAGAATCAAACTCCGTCACCTGCACTTGTAATTCCATATCAGCTTCCTTTGCGCGTATTTCCAATCTTTCAGAAACTCTCTCGAGCAAGGCTCCCAAACTGAGGTCCTCAGATTTCTTGACCGCCGCTCCGCCGCGCTCGATACGGGAATACGCCAGCACGTTTTCAACCAGGTGAGTCAACCGCTCAGACTCGGTTCTTAATGTCTCTAAATATTTTTGCTTGGTGGCGGGCTCCTTGACTAGCCCTGAACTCAGCATGTCACTATACAAACGGAACGTAGTGAGAGGTGTGCGTAGTTCGTGGGTAACTGAGGAGACAAATGCCGTACGTCTTTCGCTCATTTTAATCACCCCACGGAGCGTGAAGAAGCCAGCTGCCAAGGCGAAACCAACACCTAACCATGCTAGGCCGATAGGACCGTCGATGACATCGCGTAAATTCACAGCAACCGAGCTCAAAGTGCTTTCTTGGGGAATCAGAATGAAGGGAAGTTTGAGCATCACATTCTCAGCAGTGTTTTCACTCACTTGATCCAAGTAAGGTTCCAGCTTCGCCGTCGGGAAAAGGTCTGAGACTTCATCGAGTAATTGTTTGGTGATTTCTTGCTTCTTTAGCCAAATCCCTTGAAGCTTCTCACTGCCGAGAACTCTCACACGACGCACTAACACAAGCTCATCATCGAGCCAAACAGGAGTGAAGGCTGTCATCTCAGGGGTCGAATCTCGCGCGTTGAGAGTTTTGGCGTCTTTTACCTCGAGTGGGTTCGCATTCCATTGGCTATAGTTCGATACATTATCGGCATATCGCGCTACCGCCTTTTGGCGCTTATTCTTTTCAGCCTTCGAGATCTTCTGCTGAACCTCTGGGTCATTCTTGTAACCCACGACCTTGCTATTCTTTTTCTTACTCGGGGCCTGTTTATTCAAAGAAGACAAGGAGAAGTCGTTGTCGTCCTTTTGAGCCAGCACCTCAACCTGAACCAAGGAATCTTTGGCTAAAGCAGCTGGGAATGACAGAACGTGGCTGCTCATGCAGGCCAAATCTAAGTTTGATACAGACCCGCTCTTAGCATTACCGACTGGTGCAGCTAGGATCTCGTTGAGTTTTTCTAGCTTCTTCGAGTAGAGCTTATTAGCGGACGGGTCCACGCTATTCCCTAGCAGAAATTCTTCTTGGTAGACTTGGGGTGACTGGACCTGTGGTTCCTTTTGCTGGAGGTTCACACCCCAATAGACATTCGTGTAGGAAGGAGCATTGGAATATATCCCAGTCACAGGTACGGTCGTAACCGACTGACTTTGCACCACATCTCTGTAGTCTTTAGTAAAGAGCTCTTCAGCGGGGCGAGCGTCTTCCGCTCCTACAATTGAAGCGGCCAATGAATCGAGCCGCCACATGGCCAATCGTACCCTTTCCTCTAGATATGCATCTGCCCCTTGCTGCACATCTTCGTTGCTTTGCTCAACCAAGCGTAAGGTCACTACTGACATCGCCGAGAGAACAACAGCTGCACATACAAATGCCACAAGCCAAATAAGCCAAATAAGCCATATTCTATTTCCCATAATAGTTCTCTCTAATCAATCCTATACCCTTGGCCTCGAACCGTCTGTACCACAGTCTGATCCACATCTCCTAACTTTCCTCGTAGATGTGCCACATGCATATCTATCGTCCTGGTCGAGAGCCCCTTGGGATCGAGTTCCCACACTTGCCGCAAAATTTCCTCTCTTGAGATCGCACGGCCTTTATTCGCCACTAAGTAGGCCATCAGACTAGTCTCTCGTTCAGAGAGTTCTTGGAGTGTTCCTGAGTTCTCTAGCTTCACTTCACGTCGATCGAAATCCACCACTTCATGACAATAGCAATACTTATCAATGCTGGCAGCTCGTTCGGTTGACCTCCTCAGCACGGCATCCACCCGAGCCAATAGCTCGCGAAGACTGAAAGGTTTCACCACATAATCATCTGCACCCATCGTGAGACCTTTGACGCGATCAGCTTCTTCTCCACGTGCTGAGAGTATGATCACTGGCTGCCCAGGAAGCTTTTTTTTGAGTGCCTCTAGGACTTCAAAACCACTGTGATGTGGCATCACTAAGTCGAGCAATAAGAGTTGGTATTGCCGCTCTAGAGCACACTGCATCACCTCGCGTCCATCACGCGCAGCTATCCACCTGGTATCCAGACAGAGTAAGAGCGTCCACCACCCCTTGCCGCACGGCATTGTCATCTTCTGCTACGAGTATTGTTGGAATCATATCTACTATTTAGTGTAGGACATTCCACAGGATGCTGTGTAAATTGCATGTAAAGTGAGCCGAACCATCAACAGATGAAATGTGCAGCACAGATACCTTTAACTGATTCTTAGGATTCCTTCAACAGTTCAAATTACGAGGACACTAGTACTCCGCCCAGAATGATCATGATTGTTCCAAAGCCCAATTTGACGAGATCAGCATCTTTCCATTCTGAAAAAATAAATAAGGCACCCACCACGGCAACCAGCGTGTTCATATTGTACAGTGGCGCCAGTACTGACAAGCGGGCCCCATACTTACTAATGGCAATAGCCACTAACAGTATTCCTAAGCCCCAGAACGCACCTAAAGCGATCGCCGGCGCAACCGATGCCGTAGAAAATTGCTGCTCGGAATTATACATACAGAGCACCACTCCCACGCACAGCACACCGATTCCTATACTCACCAAGTATGCGCCAGTGCTAATGCCATGCTGATTACTCCACTTTTGGCAGATACCTGAAATACCAAATAAAAGGGCTGGGACGATACCACCAATGAGAACGCCTAGTTGTGCCTGAGTCATACTCGCTGCAATAGCGTTGATGCACAGTTTCTACAAGACCTAGTAATGATATCCAACCTAGGCGAGATAAAAGGAATCTTGACCGCGGATAGCTACCAGACCATTCTACATCGTCTAACAATAGTTACTACTTATTACTTATGCATACTCCAATTGTCGATTTACTCTCCAAGGGCTGGTGGCTCTTGTTCCTCCGCGGTCTAGCAGCTCTCATTTTTGCAATTCTCGCTTTTACTGCGCCAGGAATGACCATTGCTTTCCTCATTATGTACTGGGCTATCTATATCTTGTTTGATGGAGTTTTCTCTCTCGCTGCATCCTTCAAGGGTGGCTCGCCATCTCCACGCTGGTGGATGATTCTTTCTGGGCTGCTAAGCGTGGCTGCTGGAGCCTACTGTATTATTTTTCCAAACATCGTTGCCGCCACCTTCATCCTCATTCTTGGCTGGATGTGTATTTTCAAAGGAGCTTTTGAATTGATTGGTGGACTCACCGCAAAAAGCGGCTGGTTCATCATCGCCGGCATTCTTTCCATCCTGTTCGGAGCTTGGTGCCTCAGTGATCCAGCCACAGTCGCAAAGTTGATCGTCAAGCTCGTTGCCGCATTCGCATTCATAGCTGGCAGTGTACTCATCATACTCTCACTCAAACTCCGCAAACACAGCAAGAGCCCCCCTAAGACAATCGACGTCTAATACACTCATTCATCTCCAGTAAAAAGCGTTCACCTCACAGTGAACGCCTTTTTTAAACTTTAAAAACTCGGCTAACTGCTGAAGCCGCAGAGAACAAATTGTACGAGTTCGCGGAAGTCTTTTTCTCTATCTGGAATTGGATTCTTGCCAGCAATTTTATTAGCGAGTACTGCGAATGATTGGAAATGCAGAGCCGCTCCAATACAGAAAAGTAAACGTTGGAGAATCTCTTCATGGCTAAGGTGACTAATCTTGGTCGAGATAATCAACACGTACTTCTGAAAAACTTCTCCGAACAATGCTAACACTGAGTTTGGAACATCGTAGTCTCGCTCAATAAGGTAACGCGCTGCTAGACGAGCCAAAATATCTACGTTACTTCCGTGTTCCTCAGGAAACATCACAGGCCGTATATAACTCTCTAAAATTTGCTTCAAGGTCACTTCATTGACTCCTCCAGAATCCGTCACAACCCCCTCAAGTAGGTCAACTCTTTGCTGGTTTGCTGGATTCAGCACCTTTTTCACCACCTCCTGAATCAATCCGTCTTTGCTGCCAAAGTGATAGCTCACTGATGCTAAATTCACCCCAGCCTCATTAGTTACATCACGAACCGAAACATCTTCAAAACCTCTTTCGCTGAAAAGTTTCCATGCCGATGCTAGTATTTGATCTCTGGTGCTCATATTTAGTTAGAAGATTAGCGTTCTCTCCCTAATTTGCAACATCTTAAACAAACGCTTAACAACAAACACCATTAATGTTAGTAATCAGCTCTATTTCTTGTGTTGTGTTGCCATAGAGAGGTAATTTCTTTAGTCAAAATTAGTACAACATGTTTTGAATCTCGCAATCGATTTCCTTGAAATTTAAAATTATGATTTTAGACTAACCTATTCCGATGATCCAGTTTCTCACATTCTTCTTTATGATTTCAGTGGTGCATGCAAGTTGGCATACTGACATCAGCCCCTATCTAGCAGGTAAAAGTAGCCCATTCACCCCCGAAAAACTTGAATATAAAATGAGCTGGAATGGGGCGATCAAGTCGGGGAAACTCACCATTGAATTTGGCAAGAAAGACAAACGCTACCCGAAGGTCTTCCTTAGCCACGCCTATGGCCGATCAACTGGACCGGCCTACGCTCTCTTCCCCTACACTTTCACCTTTACCTCATTTGCCAAACTAAGTGACCACCGTCCGCTAGTGTTTGTTGCCACTGAAAAGGACAACAAGGAAGAGGTTGCCACCAAAAGCAGCTATAAACGACCAGGTATCCACTACAACTCCACCACCACACTTCATAAATCCAAGAAAGTCATCCCCCGTAGCCATCAATTTGCAGCCAAAGCGATTCACGATCCGCTCACTGCGATGCTAGCAATCCGTAGGCAGCCACTCACTAAGGGCTCTATAGTACAGCTCTGCTGTCATCCTTTTGCAAGCCCCTACCTCATCAAAGTCACAGTTCTAGGACGAGAAAAGCACCTTGGCCACGATTGCATCAAACTAGATATTCAAATCCAAAAAATCGACAAAAAGACAGGCAAACTACTGACGTACAAAAAACTAAAGCAAGCAACCATGTGGATCACAGATGATGGTCAGCGGATTCCAGTGGAGTTGCGCTCCAAGGTCTTCATTGGTGACGTGCGGGCAACCTTGACAAAGCGCAGCCCACTCTAAATAACACTTGAAGAATGAGCCATCCTCCTATGATCTAACCACATGTCAGCTCGTACAGGCATCCTCTACTTAGTTTCTGGCCCATCAGGGTCCGGAAAAACCACCCTCTGTCGCCGCCTTTCTAACGAAGACGAGGCTAGCTATGCTATATCCTGCACCACGCGCAAGCCGCGACCTGGTGAAGAGAATGGCAAAGACTACTTCTTTCTCAGCATACCTGAGTTCCAGAACAAAATTGCCACAGGCGAGTTACTCGAGCACGCTGAGGTGCATGGCAACTTTTACGGCACCCTACTTTCGGAAGTTCTCAACAAACTAGAAGCCGGCGTCGATGTCGTCATGGACATTGATGTCCAAGGCGCGGCTCTCGTTAGAGAGAGTAAACACCCCATCATCCAGCACTCATTGGTCGACATTTTCATTATGCCACCTAATGCTGAAGAACTCAGGAAACGTCTCACGGGACGCGGCACGGATAGCCAAGAGATCATCGAAACTCGCATGAGGAATTCCCTCGATGAAATGGAACACTGGCCGAAGTATTCTTTCCGCATTGTATCAGGATCTCACGAAGAGGATTACATATTCTTTAAGGCCTTGCTCCACGGTGAACGTCTACGTATTAGCCGCCACATATAAAATGATACTCGCACTCGCCTCTGGTACTTGATCCGATCACACTTGATTTTTCTTCCCTCAATACCTTAAATAATTAATAACTCTCTCCACAATTACTCAACGTAATGAAAAAAAACCTCTATATTCTCCAAGTTTTAGCACTACTTCTAGTCCCCGTGCTATTCTCCAGCTGTAGTTCAGGTATAGCTCCTAAGCCCAATCCTAAGCAGACCGCGTCGATCAAAGGCGTGCACGTGAATCCATACAAAGAAGGAACCTACGCTCACTTCACGGCTTCATCTAGCTATCCAAAAACCTATGGTATCTACCGTAATGAGGCGTTGATCTCATCTACTAATGGTAGCAATGCCAAAGTCATTGTTGACCGTGGTTTACAGCGTGGGCTTTTACTCAATAATGGCCAAGTCGCCATGGACTACCCAGTTTCTACTGGCAACAGAAACTTCCCAACTCCTGCAGGAAAGTACGAAGTTCTTAAGAAAAAGAGATCCGAGAAACGTTCTAACCTTTATGGGAAAATTTATGATATCGACGGAAATGTTGTAAAAACAAATGCTGATTCATCCAAAGACGCCATACCTGAAGGAGGACGATTTGAAGGTGCACTAATGTCTTACTGGATGAGGATCAGTTGGGATGGCGTCGGCATGCACAAAGGTAAAGTCCCTCGCTACCCGGCATCTCACGGATGTATCCGGACTTACTATAAAGCTGTCGACACAGTGTACTCGAAGGTCGCTGTAGGAACTCCAGTGGTCGTACGCTAGTCGGCTTCACCGCGATAATTTCACACAGAAGCCACAGTCACCCGCTGTGGCTTTTTCCGATAAATGATCAAGCACTTCCTCCTACTTACCTTTGCTCTATTGAGTTGCTGTGCGCCGATCCATCCACGAAAGCAACAAGCATGGACGCAGCAGCTCGAATCTGAGATAGCAGAGTTAGGCGCCTACAACTGGATTCTTGTCACTGAATCAGCCTACCCAGCACCCGGCCGGCCAGAAGCCCACACCGTCACCTCCCCCTACAAACTTCCGCAAACACTCGACTATGTACTTCAGACAATCGAGAGTTCAGGCCACATTCGGCCACGCATTTATCTCACCCTAGAATTCGATGAGCTCAGTGATTCCTACGCTCCGGGCATTGAAAACCACCGCGTCCAACTCACTAAGTCTCTCAACGAACGTGCGACTCAAAGCCTCTCAGCTCGCTCGCTAGAATCTACATTGCGCTGCTCAAAAAATGGAAACCGCATACTGGTGGTGAAATCTCAGACAGCTCTGCCATACACGAGTATTTACATCGAGCTTGAAAGCGGCTACTGGGATGGCGAATCAGAAACCGCTCTTCGAAATAAAGAGCGCTAACACGCATATTACGACGACCATGGCAGCACCTAAAAAAAAAGATCCAGTAATCGCTAAAGAACGAGCAGAAGCATGGACTGGAGACGCAGTACTCGCGCTCTACGTCCGCGAGTGGATCCTTCGTGAATTTGCAGTCATGGACGGCGAGATGTTCGTTCGTTTCACCTCTAATGACTTCCTTAGCTGCGCTGGTAACCCGACATCTGTGGAAGCCAAAATCGGCAGAGTTTATGCCGAGGACGGACTGCAAGCAGGCTTTGATTGGATCGAGAGGGAACTCTACCCAAAGTTTCTTCTCGCAGAAAAGGAATACCAACGCCGCCAACAAACTCAGATCCCACGAAGATTGCGCAAGTACGGGAAGAAGTAGGGCAATTGCTGAATGCTGAATGCTGAATTTTTATTGGAGCACTCCCCAGTCAACCACAAAGCTCTGAGAACTCGGGGGCACTCCGAGGTTACCGATACACTACTTCACTAGGAATCAGGAAAGGCTCAGAAATTATTAATTGTTAATTATTAATTGGAGCGCAGCGACTACAACTCCCATTTATGTTTTGGATAGCGGCCAGCGAGATCTTTTTTCATCTGGGCAAAGCCAGACTCCCAGAATCCTGCGAGATCCTGAGTCATTTGCCAAGTCCGTTGGTTCGGAGCACACACATGCACCAGCACCTTCATCTTACCATCGGCAACGCTTGGGGTCTGCTTGACACCAAAGAGCCGCTGCACCTGTAAGGCCATCGTCGGTGGTTTTCCTAGCTCGTATTTGAGCTTTACCTCTCGCCCATTACTCAGCTTGATTCGTTCTGGAGCATAATGATCGAGCGCTGATTTTTGCGGCGCAGATAGCCACGACCTTAAAGCTGGCATCACTTCACGGTCTTTAATATCTTTATACCCCAGCGCGCCTTCGCAAATTTGCTCAAAAGCGATTGCTTTATCTTCTTCATCAAATCCTGGCAGTTCAAGTTCGGGCATCCATTCCTTTAAACTCAGCAGCCGGGCAATCCATTGCTCGACCCCTGCGTCCCATTTTTTCAGTTTAAGTTCCCCATTGGCCACACGTTCCGCAAGCAACTGAGCAGCCACCTCGGCATCTGGCTCGCCTCCATCTTTGCTGGTAATCACTAAATCACGGAACCTTTGCTCGCTACGGTTGACCACTCTGCGAATCGTTTCATCAAAATAGGCATGCGCACCATCGATAAAATCATTCGGAAAAAAGCTCCTCAAATCGTCGAGCGAAATACTGACGCAGCGATTGAGGTAGAGTTGGACATCTTTGCCGCCAACCTCGGTCATATCAGTCACGACAAATGCTCCAGCATTTCTGACAACGCTGGATTCATCTATCTTCCCCTTGCGTTTCCCCACTAATCTACATGCCAAATTCCCCTTACCAATGCGCACCGCGATCTGGTCACTAAAGGCTGCAAGCATTGCCTGGCTCACGGCTTGCGCATTTTTCTCAAAATCGATCTCCCCCAAATTCCAACCAGCCCTTTTGCATTGTTGTTGGATCTGCTTCATCGCCTGTGACACCTCCCGAGCACCTTTGGCTAACACTCCTATGTTTTGACACCTTCGAGGGTCAAATTGCATTTGTTGTGCCGATTGAAATGCCCGCCATTCACCCGCAAAATCCGAGAGGTCGTCCTCATACAAGAACGCTTTCTTCCCGTCGCCATTGCGCGCAAACACTCCCTCCCCTTGCACACAGGCAGCGATGAATACAGCCTCTGCCAAACAGCCTCCACTCTGGGCGGCAATCAAAAGTCGAGCGTAGCGTGGGTGCATCCGCATCCTCGCCATTTGCTGACCAATCGCAGAAAGCTCACCACCCGAATCCGCCGCAGAGAGTTCCTCAAGTAAAGTCTCTGCGTGCTCGATTAGCGACAACTTAGGACACTCTAACCAACGAAACTCCTGAACATTCAGTACTCCGCGGCCTTTCAACTGCAACACAGTCTCAGACAAATCTGTGCGCTGAACCTCGGGTAACTCAAAGGCAGCTCTGCGGCCATGGTCAGCCTCGCTCCAGAGCCTCACACAATGACCAGGTCCGGTACGACCAGCCCGGCCGGCGCGTTGCTCAGCTGCTGCCCGCGAAATTTTCTGCACCATCAAGGTGTCGAGGCCTCGGACGGGATCGTATTCAGAAATCCGAGCTACCCCAGAATCCACCACCGCGCGTACTCCATCGATCGTCAGCGAGGTTTCGGCCACATTGGTCGATACGATCACCCGCCGCCTATCACTATTTCCTAAAACTGCTAGATCCTGATTCTCTGGACTCAATGCCGAGTAAAGCGGACACACTTGTAGTGACCGGCTCCAACCTGAACGCTCGATCAACTCCACCGTGCGACGAATTTCGTACACGCCTGGTAAAAAAACTAAGATGTGGCCGGCGGTATCATTCTCAACCAGATCTTTGACTGCGCTAACACATTTATCCCAAATCATCGACTCACGACGCGCCCCGCCTCGGCTCTGCACCTGCGCTCCTTTATAAGAAATATCCACCGGATAACTGCGGCCTGAAGCTTCAATCTGCACACAGTTCTCGCCAAGATACTCAGCAAGTCCAGCCAACTCTAAGGTCGCAGACATCACGATTAACTTGAGGCTCTGGTTCTTTTGCTCCTGCCACTCTAGGCAAAGAGCTAAAGATAAATCGCTGGCCAAACGACGCTCGTGAAATTCATCAAAAATCACCGCACCCACGTCCTCCATCGATCCACTTTCTAACCAAGTTGCTAGAACTCCATCTGTGACATAAACAATTCGGGTGTCCCGCCCCATCTGTCGATCAAAGCGAACCACATGCCCCACTTCTCCACCCACTCGTCCATTGCGTAAACTCGCCACCCGACGAGCCAGCATCCGAGCCGCAATCCTGCGGGGCTGCACTACGACGATCAATCCATCAACCAGGCCGCTATCGAGCAACATCTGCGGCACGGCCGTCGATTTACCTGAGCCAGTCGGAGCTTTAAGCAAGGCCCTAGCCGTTGTAGCTCCCGCCATCGCACCGAGCAATTCCTGCTCGATTTTATAAACTGGTAAATTCATCTAACCTTTACGGTAATTGCGTCGGTAATCCGTTGGGCTCATCTTCATGACTTTACGGAAACCACGGGTGAAGTTGGCATGGTCAGAATACCCCACGCTCGCGCCCACTTCCTTCACACTCATATTAGTACCGACCAGTCGCTCACAAGCAGTCGAGATCTTGGCTTGGATAATAAATTGTTTCGGGGTGGTGTTCATGTTCGCTTTAAACAAACGCTCTAGACTTGAGACTGAGACCCCTGCTGCTTGAGCTACATCCACCACCTTGATCTCCTTATCCACGTTTTTATAGATAGTTCCCACAATTGTTGCCATGTCACGCTGCTGACTCGGCACTGGAAGTCCTTCGTCCATCCCCACTCGACGGCTAATGCCCGCAGTCCCGACCATTACTCCAGCTCTATTTCTCAATGGCACCTTGCTAGTAGCTCGCCATTCCACTCCACCATTGATCGCAACCACTAGTTCTACCTTATTCCACTGCGGTTCACCACTCGCCATCACTTGACGATCATCCTCCATGTAGACTCTCGCCAGTTCACTCGGCAACAAATCTGCATCAGTTTTTCCTAAAACATCGTCTGCGTTCTTTTCGCACAGGAAAGCATCGTTAAAGAAGAGAAACTCTCCATCCACGTTTTTTAACCAAAACATCACGTCCGGCATTGCTTGAAAGAGCACTGGTGAGATCTGCCCAGGTATCAGAGAATCAAGGAACTCTGCTACCTGATTTCCATCAAATGAGCTTTTTGTAGTATTCACTAACTGACGATTTATCACAATCCGACCTATGAGTCGAACGCTTTAAGATCCACATGACGTAGTTATTTCTCAATAAATTGAAAGAACTGTCATGAAAATCCCCTACAAATCATGACAGAAAAAAACAAGATGCTAGACACCCGTCTAACTTCCCACTATTAGCTTCATACGCTCGATTGAAACATCTACTCACTCGAGCAAAACAAAACATACTATCGTAAATAATGGACAAAACACTATCAAACAAGGAACGCTCGATTATCTTTTGGGGTAGCTTCCTCGCTCTTATGGCCGCCGGCGTAGGCTTTGGCATTCGCGTGATGAGCATCGGCATCTGGCAAACAGAATTCAACATCAGCGGTGCTGAAGCTGGTGGACTCTTTGGAGCTTCACTCTGGCCTATTGCTGTTGGCATGATTCTCTTCAGCCTCGTTGTAGATAAAATCGGCTACAAATCATCAATGATGATAGCTTTCGCTGCACTCGCTGGATCTAGTATCTGGTCTATTTATGCGAAGGACCTCGGCACACTTACTCTTGCTTTCCTACTTTGTGGCTTCGGTCATGGTGTGGTAGAAGCATGCATAAACCCTCTTTGTGCGACGATGTACAAGGATCAGAAATCAAAGATGCTCAACATCCTTCACGCTTCATGGCCTGCAGGTATTGCGGTAGGAGCAACCATCTTCCTCCTCTTAGGAACTGGCGAGGCGCCGGTCCTTGCATGGCGCCAAATGTTCTGGTTCATGATCATCCCAGTCATTGCATTTGGTGTGATGTTCCTCATCTCTCATCATTACCCGAAGGATGAGCGCGTCGAAGCTAACGTCAGCTACGTAGACATGTTCAAAGAATTCGGTGGTTTAGGAATTTTCCTCGCAACCACGTTCCTTTTTTATGAACTCGTTGGTCAGATGATCAACTACGGCCTCATCGAAACTAGTGACGCTCTCGGACCAAACCGCATTTACACCTCTGTTATTGTTGGTGCTGCAGCTGGCCTCATTTCAGGTTTCGCTCTCAAATCAGCAGGAAAGGTTCTATTCTTCATCCTCTGTCTCATCATGATCCCACTCGCAACGGCTGAGATCGCGACTGACGGCTGGATTCAAAAACTTATGAAGCCAGTACTCGCTGAAGAATACGGCTTTGACTCAGGTTGGGCGATTGTTATGTCCTCACTCATCATGATGACATTGCGCTTTTTCGCCGGTGTTCCACTTCGTTTCATGTCACCACCTGCGCTACTTCTTCTCAGCTCGGTCTTCTCAATTGCGGGTCTACTCCTACTCTCAGAAGTTTCCGGCATCATGATCTTCATCGCATTCATCTTTTACGGAGTCGGCCAGACATTCTACTGGCCAACCGTTCTCGGTTTCACCGCCGAGCAATTCCCTAAAGGCGGAGCCATGACGCTCAACACAGTATCAGCCATGGGTCTACTCACAGTGGGAATTTTCGGTATGCCATTCCTCGGTGCCGTTGCCGATAACTTCAATGCTGAAATCGTGAAGCAGGAGAAGCCTCAAGTCTATGAGGTCCAGAAATCTCCAGCAAACTTCTTCTTCTGGAAGTACGAAAAAGTCGACATAGCTGGTGTTCAGAAAGATCTTAACTTCCCAGAGAAAGCTGCTGACCAAACTGCTGATCAACAAGCCTTCACTAAGAAAGTGGATCAAAACGGACGTAAAGTTCTCAAGGTTGCAGCTTATCTCCCAGCGATTATGGGAGTTGCATTCTTAATCATGATCTTCTTCTACAAGTCACGTGGTGGTTACAAGCCAGTCGTGCTTGAATCCTCTTGGGAATAATCCCAGCATGGTGTAAACCCCTCTATGCATCTAGGTCTCGATTGCTCAACGCAAAGTCTCTCCGCCATCATTATTGATGTGAGTAGTGGAGAGGCTCTTTACGAGACATCTATCAACTTCGAGGCTGACTTGCCTCACTATCAAACGAGTCACGGCTTTGTCCGCGGGACAAAGCCTGACGAGTTTTTCTCTAACCCCATCATGTGGGTTGAGGCGCTCGACCTCCTCTTCACACGCATGCAGCAAGACGGCGCACCGCTGAGTTCGGTTGCCACCATTTGCGGTTCAGCCCAACAGCATGCCACAGTTTATCTCAACGAGCACTTTGAGAGAACCCTTGAAACACTCTCGCCTAACATCCCGCTAGCCGAGCAACTCTCTGACGTATTCACCCGTCCAGTTTGCCCTGTTTGGTTAGATTCTTCCACCCACCAGGACAGCAAGGAAATCACCGCAGCTATCGGCAGCGCACGCAAGGTGACTAAACGCACAGGCTCAGCAGTGATTGAGCGATTCTCAGCGGCGCAAATCCGCAAGCACGCCAAGCAATTTCCTTACCACTGGCAAGAGACTGACACCGTCCACCTCGCCTCCTCATTCTTATGCTCGATCCTTATAGGCAAGTCCGCAGCCATCGACTTTGCCGATGGCGCAGGGATGAACCTGATGCACATCAACAAGCTAAAGTGGGATAAGAAAATGGCAGAAGCCACGGCCCCTGGAACCCTAGAACGGCTCCCCGAACTTCGCCGCACAACCCAGATTGCTGGCACCATAGCACCCTACTTCAGCAGTAAATTCGGCATGAATTCAACAACACGCTGCACCCACTGGACTGGAGACAATCCAGCCAGTCTCATAGGCATGGGCGTGATCCGCAAAGGGACTTGGGTCATTTCCTTAGGAACCTCCTACACACTTTTTTCTGCCGTCGACACTCCCTTCCTCGACCCACAAGGCTACGGCCACATTTTTGGAAATCCGGTGGGCGGGTACATGTCACTTTCATGTTTCAAAAATGGCGCGCTCGCCTGTGTCGCACTCAAAAACAAACTAGGCATTTCCTGGGAAGAATTTGACGCTGAGCTCCTAACTAAACGCAGCGTAAAGAGCCCAGTATCTCTGCCATTTTTTGACACCGAGATCACCCCCCACGCATCCGCGGTAGATCAGTCTCAGTCAACCCCCTCCTCGCTGATCGATGGCCAGTTTCTCAACATGCGCCTCCACAGTCTCTGGCACGGAGAATTCCCCGAAACCATCCTTGCCACAGGTGGCATTTCTCAAAGTGATGGCGTCTGCCAGACGATTGCTAACATTTTCCAACGCCCAGTCCAAAGACTCGCTTCTCACGGATCCGCCTCACTGGGGTCTGCATTGATAGCGGCTACCGCCGATGGCTATGATATTGACACGCTGATCGAGCAATTTTGCCAACCGATCGAGGGCTCCACCATCGAGCCTGACCCAGCCTCTGAAGTGATATACCAAGCACTTGGGGAAAAGTTCACAGACAAACTCTGCCAACACACCAGAAAGTAGATATCTGTGCTGATTTTCCTCGATTCCCCGCGAGTATCTCTCTAATTATATCGATCAGAATTTCACAAAAAAATCACTATGCGTAACGTTACATTATTCACTGGCCAGTGGGCTGACATCCCCTCTGAAGAACTCTTCCCGAAAGTTAAAGAAATGGGCTACGACGGCGTCGAGCTCGGCTGCTGGGGCGACCATTTCGATGTCCAAAAAGCACTCAACGAAGAGGGCTACTGCGAAGCTAAATGGGCTCAGATAGAAAAAGCTGGCCTCACCTGCTTCGCCATCTCAGCCCACCTTGTAGGTCAGGCAGTCTGCGACCTCATCGACGAGCGCCACAAAGCCATCCTCCCACCCCATGTTTGGGGCGACGGAGAGCCAGAAGGCGTACGCCAACGCGCGGCTCAGGAAATGATCGACACAGCTAAGGCAGCACGCAAATTTTTCGACCTCAAGCCAGGTGGCTCACCGGAGAAAGTAGTCGTCAACGGCTTCACTGGTTCCTCT
Organism: Rubritalea profundi; assembly: GCF_002954445.1. Lineage (GTDB taxonomy): Bacteria > Verrucomicrobiota > Verrucomicrobiia > Verrucomicrobiales > Akkermansiaceae > Rubritalea > Rubritalea profundi. Next base: position 3,350,460 of record NZ_MQWA01000001.1, on the reverse strand, counting down.
ATCTGGCACGCACTCTACGCATTCCCGCCGACATCTCAGGAATACCTGCAAAAAGGCTTCGATGACTTCGGAACACGCTTCAAAGCCATCATGGATGCATTCGCCGAAGTGGATGTCTACTTCGCCCTTGAGGTCCACCCAACGGAGATTGCATTCGACATCGCCTCCGCTGAGCGCGCGCTCGAAGCACTCGATCACCACCCACGTTTCGGCTTCAACTACGATCCATCCCACCTCGCCTACCAAGGTGTCGACTACGTAAAATTCATCTACAACTTCTCTGATCGCATCTTCCATTGCCACATGAAAGACGTGTGGTTCAACCACGGAGACGGCACAGTGGGTGTATTCGGCGGTCACACAGACTTCCTCGACCCTCGCCGCCAGTGGGACTTCCGCTCAGTCGGCCGTGGCGACGTCAACTTTGAGGAAATCATCGTTGCCCTCAATGACATCCAATACCAAGGACCGCTTTCCGTAGAATGGGAAGACGGCCGTATGGATCGCTTCCACGGAGCGACCGAATCCTGCGAGTACGTTCGCAAGTTAGACTTCCCACGGAACACCAACCTCAACTTCGACGGAGCATTCGACAACGACGCTCAGTAGCAGTCAACTTCGCACTTTTCACTTCACACTTATCACTCAAATAATATGGCTAAAGTAAGAATGGGCATGATCGGCGGAGGTCAAGGGGCCTTCATCGGCGCAGTCCACCGCATCGCAGCTGCGATCGACCAGCAAATTGAACTCGTCTGCGGAGCATTCTCTTCGGACCCACAACGCTCCAAGGACTCAGGTGCTGACTTCTATCTTCCAGCGGATCGCTGCTACGGCACATTTGCTGAAATGATGGATAAGGAAGCGGCACTCCCCGCTGACCAACGGATGCAGTTCGTCGCAATCGTCACACCTAACCACGTCCACTTCCCCGCTGCTAAGGCAGCACTCGAAGCTGGCTTCCACGTTCTCTGCGACAAGCCAGCTACTCTTGATCTCGCTGAGTCAAAGGAACTCAAAACCATCATCGAAAAGTCAGGCAAACTCTTCGGCCTCACCCACACCTACACTGGCTACCCAATGGTCAAGCAGGCGCGCCACATGGTCGCCAATGGTGACCTCGGTGAGATCCGCAAAGTTGTAGTGGAATACCCACAAGGCTGGCTGGCTGATGCGATCGACTCCGAAGGCCAAAAGCAAGCAGCATGGCGCACCGACCCGAAGAAGTCTGGCGCAGCCGGCTGCATGGGCGACATCGGAACCCACGCTGAAAACCTCGCTGAGGAAATCACAGGGCTACACGTTGACGAACTCGCTGCAGATCTCACAGCATTCGTCCCTGGGCGCAGACTCGACGACGACGGCAATGTGCTCCTTCGTTTCGTAGGCGGAGCCAAAGGCGTCCTCACCGCATCTCAGATTGCAGTTGGTGAAGAAAATAACCTCGCGATCAAGGTCTGGGGATCAGAAGGTGGACTCGAGTGGCACCAGAACGAGCCAAACACGCTGCTAATTAAATCAAAGACTGCTCCAATGCAAGTCTACCGCACTGGCAACGATTACAACTGCGACGCCGCAAAAGCTGCCACACGCACACCGGCAGCCCATCCAGAAGGCTACCTCGAAGCATTCGCTAACCTCTACCTCAACTTCGCCAACCACATCCGTGCGGTTGAAGCGGGTGAGACACCTAGTGAATTTGCTACAGACTACCCCAAGATTGACGATGGAATCCGCGGCATGGCATTTATCGAAGCCGTCGTAGAATCCAGCGCCAACAACGCTGCCTGGACCAAGTTCGACCTCTAAACGTCAATTTAGACCTCCTTTTCCAATGGTGTGGCTCAAACGAGTCACACCATTTTTTTGATCTACTCCACCGATTTCTTGCGGCAGAGACTGCGACAATTCAATCGACCAACCAATCAACAAAAGACGGTCTTTTACAGAAGGTTACACCATGCTACCATGAGGGTTCACCTTCATTTATATGCACAAGATTCTATTATTGGGCTGTGGAAAAATCGGCGGAGCAATCGCTAGAATACTAGCGGGCTCAGGTGATTATGCCTTAACACTAGCCGACCAGAGCAATGCTCGGCTCGAAGCTCTAGACTCGCTCGCCAACATTACGCGTTGCGTCAGCATTGATACCAACAACCAAGAATCCCTCCACTCCGCCATGCTAGGCTGTGATGCAGTCATCTGCGCTCTCAGCTATACCCATTGCCTTCAGGTTGCCCAATCTGCAATGGCCTGCGGTTTGAGTTACTTCGATCTCACTGAAGACATATCAGTGAGCCGAAAAATAAAACAACTCGCCGAATCGGCACAACAGGGTCAGGCCGTAATGCCCCAATGTGGACTCGCTCCTGGCTTCACAGCTATCATCGCGAATCACCTAGCCCAGCAAGTTGACCGAGTAGAAAACATCAACATCCGAGTGGGCGCCTTGCCAGTCTACCCGACTAACTCGCTCAGGTACAACCTCACATGGTCGACCGATGGACTCATCAATGAGTACTGCCAGCCCTGCCAGGCTTTACGTGACGGCGAATTAGTGGAGGACCGACCACTCACTGGCTTAGAGACGCTCTCGATTGACGGCACGCGCTACGAGGCATTCCACACCTCAGGCGGCATAGGAACTCTCTGCTCATCTCTTCAAGGAGCTGCCCGAAACATCAACTACAAAACCATCCGCTACCCAGGCCACCGTGACCTCGTTCGTTTCTTACTAGAAGAACTACAGCTAGCAAACCGTAGAGACTTGCTGCGTGAGATTTTAGAAAATGCCATTCCAACCACCCAGCAAGACCTCGTGCTCACCTTCTGCAACATCACTGGCTGGCGGGGTGACCAGTTCGTTCAAATCAGTGATGCCAGAAAAATCTATCACACGGAGTTAGACGGCTCTGCAGTTTCCGCCATCCAACTCACCACTGCCGCGAGCATCTGTGCTGCAGTCGATCTATTTTTTAGCAACCAGCTACCAAGCTCAGGCTTCATTCGCCAAGAAGACATCTTGTTAGACGACTTCCTCCACAACAGGTTTGGCTGCCATTTTGCCCTTGGTAACACCAAGGGAACCAAAGTCACCCAACCTACCTCAATCATAGAATAACCATCACCATGAGCAAGCTACTCCCCCCACAACTACAGGATCTAGGTCTGCGAACCATAAACCCAAGCGTTTTCGTCTCCAGCATCGAATCAAAAGATCTAGGAATGATCCATTCGGTGAATAGCCCGATTGATAACAAACCCGTAGCCCAGGTCCACCACGCCCCCACCGAATCCACCGAAGACACGATCGAGGCATCATGCAAGGCATTCAAACATTGGAGAAATGTCCCAGCCCCCATTCGCGGCCACCTTATCCAGGACTTCTCCCACCAACTCCGAGTGCACAAAAAAGCACTCGCTCAGTTGATCACCTTGGAAGTCGGAAAACTCCCCTCAGAAGCGGAAGGTGAAGTTCAAGAAATGATCGACATCTGCGAGTTTGCCGTCGGCCTAAGCCGTCAACTCCACGGGCTAACCATCGCTAGCGAGCGACCTGACCACCGATTGATGGAGCAATGGCACCCGCTTGGCCCAACAGCCATCATCACAGCCTTCAACTTCCCCGTCGCCGTCTGGGCGTGGAATGCAGCTCTCGCCCTCGTCTGTGGAAATTCCATCATCTGGAAACCATCGTGCAAAGCTCCACTCTGCGCTATCGCCTGCCAACACATACTCCAGTTGAGCATCAACAAATTCCCCGAAACTCCAGCAGCACTCAGTTCACTCATAATTGGCGACAGAGGGGTCGGCCACGCATTAGCGAGTTCTCCCCATATTCCACTGGTAAGCGCCACTGGCAGTGTCCCGATGGGTCGCTCAGTCGGCACAGTAGTGGCCCAAAGATTAGGCCGAAGCATACTAGAACTCGGCGGGAACAATGCAATGATTGTGACAGCCAACGCAAACATCGATTTGGCGGCCCGAGCCATTCTCTTCTCGGCGGTAGGAACCGCTGGCCAACGCTGCACTAGCTTGAGACGGCTCATCGTCCAGGACTCCGTAGCCTTTCGCCTACTCTCAATACTCAAGTCGGCCTATGCCACCCTCAACATAGGTGACCCGCGCGAACTCGATGTCCTCGTCGGCCCATTGATTGATGAAGCTGCAGTAGCAAACCACCACCAAGCGATTGACTCAGCCCTGCAACAAGGAGGGAAACTCATTACTCCCCTATCGCACACAGAAGCATTCCCAGATGGCCACTATGTCCAGCCAGTCATCATGGAAATGCCAGCAACAGCGCCTCTTCTCCAAGACGAGACATTTTCCCCCATTCTATATGTCCTCCGCTACACATCCTTAGACGATGCTATTCAACTGCATAATGCCGTACCCCAAGGCCTCGCCAGCAGCATTTTCACCGACAAACTCCAAGAAGCCGAGGTTTTCCTAAGCGCAACAGGATCGGACTGTGGGATTGCCAATGTAAACATCGGCACCAGTGGCGCGGAAATTGGTGGTGCTTTCGGCGGTGAAAAAGACACTGGGGGTGGCAGAGAGTCCGGCTCCGATTCATGGAAAAACTATATGCGCCGTGCGACAAACACCATCAACTTCGGTAATGATCTACCACTCGCACAGGGAGTTGAATTCTCCTAATTCCCTCCATTTTTAGGGACCGACAATCCCAATTTTAGACCACCAACTGAAATCACAAATCTCCGAGCGTCCGAGATTGTGAGAAAATTGAATAAAAATGCCTTGATTCTTACAGCCATGACGTTCATACAGCGCGTCCACAGCGTTTCTAAAGCCATGGCTAACAAACTTAAAATCGCACTACCTAAAGGATCTTTGCAAGGTCCAACACTAAAACTACTCGAGAAGGCAGGCTACAATGTCTACCTCTCTGATCGTGGTTTGCGCCCATCTTCTGACGACTCAGACATGGATATCTACATGATCCGTGCTCAAGAAATAGCTGGTTATATCGACTCAGGCTTCCTTGACTGTGGCATCACAGGTCTCGACTGGGCCTACGAAAACCGCGCCGACCTCGTCGACATGGCTGAACTCCCCTACTCACGCGCCACTACTCGCCCTACTAAATGGGTGCTCGCTGTCCCTGAAAACTCTCCAATCAAGACTGTCCAAGACCTCGAAGGTAAGCGCATCGCTACCGAAGGCGTAGGCATCACTGAGCGCTACCTCGAAGAAAAAGGTGTCACAGCTAACATCGAGTTCTCATGGGGAGCAACAGAAGTGAAAGTTCCTGATCTCGTAGACGCCATTGTCGACGTGACAGAAACTGGCAACTCTATTCGCGCTAACAACCTTCGCATCATAGACACACTCCTCACCTCATTCCCACACTTCTACTCCAGCAAAGGAGCATTCGAAGATGACTGGAAGCGCGGTAAGATGGAGCGGCTCGTTCTCATGCTCAAAGGTGCACTCGATGCACGCGACAAAGTAGGTCTCAAAATGAACCTGCCAGAAAAATTCTTGCAACAAGTCCTCGATACACTACCTTCGCTTCGCCGTCCTACCGTTTCTCAGCTTTCTGAAGATGGATGGGTAGCTGTGGAAACCGTGATTGAGGAGGCTGTGTCTCGCAAGATCATTCCAACACTTAAGGAATTGGGTGCAGAGGGCATCATTGAATATCCTCTCAACAAACTCATTCGTTAATCCAACTAACCATAAACACATATCATCATGGGCTGTCTAAAAAAACGCCGTAAGGCCAAAATCAACAAGCATAAGCGCTCCAAGCGCTCGAAGGCAAATCGTCACAAGAAGCGTCTTCGTTATAAGTCATAAGTGACCTATACGCTGGAAGAATTCCTTCCCAATAAAAAGCTCGTGAGTTCATTCTCACGAGCTTTTTTTTATGACCTCTGATGGCGACTCGACCACAACTCTGCTGAATTTCTCAACCGCGAAAAATGCGAAATTTGCGAAAGTGGTGTACGATGGTGCCTGCTGATTTAGGTGTTAAGATTTCCAGCACGGCGAAACCTGGGACGATGAAGCTTTTTTCACCACGAATCTCGCGAATGGGGACTCGACTTATGAAGCTGGTATAAGCTTATTTTACTGTCGGCCTAACTTGACCTCCCCTACTTTTCGTCACTTTCACGCCTTTGGTGGTCGCCCCGTTTCATAAGCCCAGCAACTATTAGTGCAATTCGTGAGATTCGTGGTGAAAACCGTTTCATCGTACACCACTTTCGTTCATTTCGCGTTTTTCGCGGCAGAGTGATTCCACCAGCTTCCATAAGGACGAGAATTTGTTGAAAATTGGATTTCCAATTCGCCTGCCCTCCTCTACATTCCGCGCGTGGACAAACTGACTGAAATCATAAATCACAAGCGGATCGAAATCGAGGCTGTGATCCCGCGTATGCAAAAGCTCAAAGCAGCGGCTCTAGAGCGCAACGAATTCCGTGGATTCCGCTCAGCTTTGGACCTAGGACCGGACAAGCTCAGCGTCATTGCTGAAGTAAAAAAAGCTTCGCCATCCGCTGGCATCATCGACCCGAATTTCGACCCCATCCGCCAGGCGCGGATGTACATCGATGGCGGAGCCAACTGCATGTCGATTCTGACAGATGAGAAATATTTCCAAGGCCATCTTTCTTACCTTGCTCGCATTTCGAAAGAATCTCCAATTCCCTGCCTCCGCAAAGACTTCATGGTACATGAAGTCCAGATCTACGAAGCCGTCGTTTCAGGTGCTGATGCCATCCTGCTGATTGTAGCAGGCCTCACCGATGAAGAACTAAAGAAGCTCTACGATATAGCCCGCACATTCCAGCTTGATGTCTTAGTCGAAGTCCACAACCTCTCAGAAATGGAGCGCGCGCTCGACCTCGGAGCCGACCTCATCGGTATCAATAACCGCAACCTCAAGACCTTCACCACCGACCTCGGAACCACCGAGAAGCTGATCGAGGAAGTCCCAGAAAATATCATTCTCGTTTCCGAGTCTGGCATCAAAACCCCAGCCGACGGCCAACGCGTCCTCAATGCTGGAGCCAATGCCATCCTCGTCGGCGAATCGCTCATGCGCGCCAACAACCCAGCCGAAGGCATCGAAGCCTACCTCGGACTTGTGGCCTCTGGCGAAGACGTGATCGAAGCTTAATTCATACTTCAAAAATAACTAAATTGTCCTTCGTCGATACATTCAACAAGCTCCCTGAGCAAAAGTCCGCACTTCTTCAAAAGTTCGAGCGCCTTATCGCGCCCACCTCGAACGAGCAACTCGAGGCCATGGCGGCTGAATCACAAATGCTCACACGCCGGAATTTTGGCAAGACGATGCGGCTATTCGCGCCTCTCTATGTCTCTAATGAATGCGTCAACAATTGTACCTATTGTGGATTTTCACGGGACAATCCGATTCTGCGTACCACCCTCACTATAGAGCAAGTAGTCACCGAGGCTCGCCACCTGCATGGACTCGGCTTCCGCAACATTTTGCTGGTCGCAGGCGAGCACCCGAAGTTCGTTTCCGACGGCTACCTGCAAGACTGTATCGATGCTATCAAGTCATTCATCCCGACAGTCGCGATTGAAGTCGGCCCAATGGAAGACCACCAGTACGCAGAAATAGTCGACCATGGCGGTGAAGGCCTCATCGTTTACCAAGAATCCTACGTCCGAGACGTCTACAGTAAACTCCACACAGCTGGACCAAAGAAGAATTTCGATTGGCGCCTAGAATGCCCCGAGCGCGCCTACGCTGGCGGCTTCCGCAGGATTGGCATCGGCGCACTTTTCGGCCTCGCCCCATGGCGCCAAGAGGCCGTCGCACTAGCAGCCCACCTCGAGTACCTTTATAGGCATTGCTGGAAGGCATCCTTCAGCGTCGCCTTCCCACGCATGCGTCCCTATGCTGGAAACTACCAATACGCACCAGATCCAGACCTCTTTCTAGACGATCGCGCATTCGTTCAGCTTACTGCAGCCTTCCGCATCTGCTTCCCACACGTCAACATCGTGCTCTCGACCCGCGAGCCAGCTAAGTTTCGCGACTCCATGTTAGGGCTCGGAGTCACGCACATGTCAGCTGGCTCACAAACCGAGCCCGGTGGCTATACTGGAGCCGGCCACGATGACCTCCACCTCACAATCAAGGGCCGTCGCGTAGAAATTAAAGAGCCAAAACCCTGCCAGAAGGCCACCGAGCAATTCACGATCGACGACAAGCGCAGCCCAGCCGAAATCGCCAAACACCTCCAAAGCAAAGGATACGAAACCGTCTGGAAAGACTGGGACGAAGCTATCCTCAATGCGTAAAAATTTACATTTTTCGCATTGAGGAATGAATAATTAACAATGAATAATTAACAATGAATAATTAACAATGAGAGTAATACTCAACGGAAATAGCCACCCGATGCCTGCGGACATCACTGTCACGGGCTTACTTATCTCACTAGGTTTAACTGACAAACCCGTTGTTGTGGAGCATAACAAGGTGGCACTCTTTCCTCGCGATTACGATTCCACAGTCCTTAAGGATGATGATTCCCTCGAAATCATCACCATCGCAGCCGGCGGCTAACACACCGAGTACGCACGTGCTCATTGGCAAAACCAAGCGAAAATCACCCTCCAAAACGAAATCGACCAACTCGAGTCTCATTCATATTTCACACACTTATATCCATGATCACCAATATCCGCCGCATGGCCGCAGAGGCCCTAGAAGAATGGGAAGACGGCTACATGTACGCCGAAACACTCGTCGATAACTCCGCCCGCGCCTACGAAATCTCCCGTGAAGACCGCAATCTCCTCAACGCCCTCATCATAGGTGTCGTACGTAATCAAAGACTACTAGATCACTGGATTGGTCAACTACGAGATGGCGAGATCGACATCCAGGTCCGCTGTCATCTCAGAGTGGGTCTCTTCCAGCTTCTCATCATGGGTCTACCCGACCATGCCGCGGTGAACGAGACTGTCAACTCTGCCCGCAAAGGCATCCGCGGACTAATCAATGCTTTACTCCGCCGCACCATCCGTGAACGCGACGAGATGTTAGCTGCTGTAGAGACCCTTGCCCCAGCTATCCGCTACTCTCATCCAGACTGGCTCGTCGATAGATGGAATGCGCAACACGGTGAAGAAAACACCCTCAAACTCCTCCAGTGGAACCAAGAGCCCTCACTCACCACCTTCAGACTCAACTCGCTCAAACCTGAGTCAGCAGACATCGTTGGCCCGACAGAAAGAGTCAAGGAACTCGAAGGTCACGATGGATTTTTCGTCTCTAACGGGCTACCTCCTAAAGACTGGATTGATGATGGCCTCATTTACATTCAAGATCCGGCAACTACTCGCTCAGTCACATTGTTAGACCCAAAAGCTGATGAGCTAGTGCTCGATGCCTGTGCAGCACCCGGCGGCAAAGCCACCCAGATCGCAGCTCTGATGGAAAATCGCGGCACCCTACTCTGCACGGACTCGAACGCCAAGCGCCTACCGCGCCTCCACCGCAACCTCACCCGCCTCGGTATCGATATAGCTGAAACCGAAGAGTTCGATTGGACGCAACCGGCTCCAGCAAAATGGCATAACCATTTCGATGCAATTCTCCTCGATGTGCCATGCTCTAACACCGGCGTACTGCGCAAGCGTGTCGACGCCCGCTGGCGCATGACTCCTGAGAGCATCACCGAGGTGAGCGCACTCCAGAAACTCATTCTCAGCAATGCCATTGCTTGCCTCAAACCTGGTGGCCGCATCGTCTATTCTACTTGTTCTATCGACAAGGAAGAAAACTCCGAGCTCATCGCAGCATTCGTAGCCGAGCACCCGAATATCAAGCTTGAGAAAGAAGAGGTCATCCACCCAGCCATTGACAATATCGACGGAGCTTACGCTGCCCTTTTAGTGAACACAGCTTCATAAAATAGCTCTCACTCGGCTCTATCACCCCCATCGCAATAAAAACCTCATTTCACAGTTGATGCTTGGGGTATCTCCCCCTAAAACCCCAACCGGCTTACTGTGCCCGATGAGGCACACAGCAACCTAACTGACAAAACGCCACAGATCATGATCGAAAACATGCGTAAATACACCGGCCTTATGGTCGTCGTCCTCGTCCTCCTCGCAGCTGGACTAATCCTCACCATGAAACCTGGCGGCTCCGGCGGTGGTGGAGCTGGTAATGAATTCATGCAAGTCAACGATGTTTCGCTTGACCAAAATGACTTCAGTAAAGCTGGCAAGAATACGATAAGCGCCGTCCAACGGCTCGCTCAGATGCAGAACTACAATGACTTTTTTAAGTTTAGAGAGTTCGTTGGCACACTGACGGGCAATGCTGCGTCAGAGACTCAAAGCCAGCTCAACTTCGTCACCAACCGCATTCTCCTCAAACAAGCGGCTGAAGAACTTGGTCTATACTCAGCTCCTGAGGTGGCTGAAAAGTACATCCAGGACAATATGTTCCAAGGACGTGATGGCTCCCATGATGCTAAACTCTACAGCAGCTATATCGAAAGCCTAGGCAGCCTTGGACTCAAACAGAAAGACTTTCAACAGCTTGTTGCCGAATACATGGTATTCGTTAAGACTCGCGACCTTATTGGCGGAGGTCTCACTCCTTCCAAGGTGAACACAATCGCTGAAGATAAACTCAACCGCCAAGACATTGGCATCAGCGTTGTCAGTTTCAAACTAGCTGACTTCGAGAAAGAGATCACTCCAACAGAAGACGAAATCAAAAGCTACTGGGAGACACACAAAGACAAATACAAAACCGAGCGCACACTCAAGCTAACGTACGTCCTAACCAACCTCGACACATCTGACGAGCCAAAGCGCCCGACTCCAGCGGCTGATGCAGATCCAGCTGCAGTCTCCAAGCAAAACCTTGAGTACCAAGAAAAGCTCGTTACATGGACGGAACAACGCAAGGGCCACACTAAGATCCTCACCAAAATATTCTCTGACTTCGTAGACCTAGTTCAAGACTCTGAAGGTAAAGATTTCGATAAAGCAGCAGCAGCGGCGAAAGAACAAGCCGGCGAAGATTTTTCCATCGTCAACACTGAAGCATTTACTATCACTAGCGTTCCAGAGCAACTCAAGAGCCTCACCCTGAAGAACTATCAAGCTGGCACACAGCTGATCGACCTCATTTTTGCAAAGAAGTTCAACGCTGAAGACGTTTATCACAACTTTGACAACTTCACAGTGGGACGCGACGGCAATGTTGCGATCCGCCTCGATGAAGACATCCAGCCACAGGTTAAGTCCTACGATGACGCTAAGGATCTGGCAAGCGCGGACCTCATCAGTAAGCTTGCTGGTGAAGCCATGACCAAAGCTGCTGAGGATGCTAAAGCGAAACTCACTGCGGCAGTTGCCGATTCAAAGTCATTTTCTGATGCGGCTAAAGAAGCTGAACTAACAGCAACTGAGATGGCTCCATTTAACGCAAGCACACCTCCAACTGAAGTAACAAACGCAGCGGACTTCTTCCGTATCGCCCAAATCACCGCCCCTAAAACAGTGGCAACTAAACTCTCTACTTCGGATGACTCAGCCACTATCATCTATGTTGCTACACGCACATTGACTTTGGAAGGTGACGAGGCACTCAAGGAAACTCAACTCGTCGAGCAAGCTGCCAACAGTCAAAAATACTGGACATTCAATGCATGGATCAATGGTCTCACCGAAAAGGCTGAGCTCAAGCTTCCTAACGTACAGTAGCCTCCACAAATTCACATTATCATTCTAACTCAGTCAGCCCGCCACACCAGCGGGCTGACTTGCTGAATACCACTAACAATGAGCGATACTCTCCAAGACACCTTCGACGATGCGACTGGCGACCTCGCTATCGGTGAGTTCGAAGCAGCTATCGTAGGCTACCGAAAGTGTGTGGCGCTAGATCCAGCATTCTTCAATGGCTGGCAAGCTCTCGGCATGGCGCTCATGAAAACCGGCGAGATCAAAGAAGCTATTGGCTGCGGCATCCAAGCCACCATCCTTCAGCCAAATGACCTGCTCGCCTGGACTGCGCTTTCACAGATGTACGTCCAAGACGAACAGATCGCTGAAGCTGAGCACGCCAAACAGAATGCCACCATCCTAGGCATCGGTGGCAGAGTCGACAAAACCCGCGACTAACAAATTTTCAATTTAAAATTACACATTTAGACATGTACTACATCACCACTGCTATCGACTACACCAATGGCACTCCACACATCGGACACGCCTACGAAAAAGTGTTAGCTGACGTCCTCAATCGCTACCGCAAGCAAAAGGGTGAAGAGTCCTACTTCCTAACAGGTGTCGATCAGCACGGCCAAAAAGTCCAACAGACCGCCGAGAAAGAAGGAGTCAATCCGAACACCTACGTCAAGCGTGTCACCAAAGGTTTCACCACAGCCTGGGACAAACTAGGTCTCGAGTTCGATGGCTGGGCTGAAACGACGAACCCACTCCACAAAGAGTGTGTCCAGCAGATCCTCCAAAAACTCTACGACGAAGGTCAGATTTATAAGAAACAATACAAAGGCTTCTATTCAATCCGCCAGGAACAATTCCTTACCGACAAAGAACGCAACGATGCCGGTGAGTTTGGACAAGAATGGGGACAGGTAGAAGAGCGCGACGAAGAGAACTATTACTTCCGCCTCACTGACCACGTCGAGTGGCTACGCCAGTTCGTAGAAACCAACGACGACTTCATCATCCCAGCATTCCGCAAAGCTGACGTGCTCAACGCGATCGAGCGAGCTGAAGACACCGACCTCTGTATTTCCCGGCCGAAAGAACGTCTCCGCTGGGGCATCGAACTCCCCTTCGATTCTGAGTTCGTCACCTTCGTTTGGTTCGACGCACTCATCAACTACATCTCCTTTGCTGGTTACAACAAATCAGAAGGCTCTGAACTACCTGAGTTCAATTCCCTTTGGCCAGCGAACCTACACATCATAGGCAAAGATATCCTCGTCCCCTCGCACTCCATCTACTGGCCATGTATGCTCAAGGCGATGGGATTCAGTGATGACGAAATGCCTACTCTCCTCGTCCACGGTTGGTGGAATATCAAATCTACCAGCGGTAGCGAAAAAATGTCCAAGTCCATCGGCAACGTCGTGGATCCAGTCAACCTCGTCGAACAATTCGGTCAAGACGCAGTGCGCTACTACTTAGTGCGCGACATCCACACTGGACGCGACTCCGACTACGACATCGAGCGCCTCCTCATGCTCTTCAACACCGAGCTGGCCAACAACCTCGGAAACCTCTGCAACCGCGCGCTCAATATGACCAAGCGCTACAGCGAGGGAGTCACCAAGGAATCTAGCTTCGACGATGAGTCGTGCAAGCAACTACGTGAATCACTCGACGGAGCGTTAGCAAGCTACAGCGAGCACATGGACAAGCATAACATCTCGTTTGCACTAGAAGCAGTCATCGGTTTCATCTCCGGCGCCAATGTCTTCGCTGAGCTTCATCAGCCGTGGACAATAGCTAAGGACCCAGCAAATGCTGAGCAAGTCCACGCAGTACTCAACCACATGCTAGAAGTGGTTGCAATAGCCTCCGTCCTGCTCAAGCCGATCATTCCAGAGGCCTGCGAGCGTATTCAAGCGCAGCTGAAAGCGCCATTCCTATCCGAGCTCAAATTTGGCGAACTCGAATGGGGCATCATCCCCCTCGGGCACGAGGTTGCAAAGCCAAAGCCAGTATTCCCACGCATTCAGCTGGAAAAAGCAGAATAATACGTTTACTACTCAAACTCCAACAACCACATCTTTATGAATTTCCTAGAAACCGCAGTCAAAGCAGCCAAAGCATCGGGTGTACTCCTAATGCAACACTTTGGCAGCGAACTCGATGTCGATGAAGCCAAGCACCACGATATCAAGTTAGCACTCGACCGTGAATCCCAAGATCTCATCACCAGTATTTTACTAGAGCAATTTCCTGACCATGCGATCTACGGAGAAGAAGGCTTAGCTGGCAACCAAGAGTCAGACTACCAGTGGATTGTTGACCCGATCGACGGCACCGTAAATTTCTTCTACGGCATCCCCCATTTCTGTATCTCCATCGCGCTTCGCCACAAGGGCGAGCTTATAGTTGGTGTCATCCTTGACCCACCAATGAATGATCTATGGACTGTAGAAAAAGGTGGGCCAGCATTACTCAACGGCAAGCCAATCAAGGCCTCACCGCGCACCAAGCTAGAAGAATCCATCCTCTTCGTCGGCTGCGGAAAAACTGAAGACTCGTTGGAAACTGGTCTCGCCCGATTCAAACGCGCTTCACTCCGCGCCCGGAAAATGCGCATGATGGGATCTGCGGCACTCGGCATGGCCTACATCGCTACTGGCAGGCTCGACGCCTACGTCGAGTCACGTATCTCGCTTTGGGATATTGCAGCCGGTCAACTTTTACTCGAAGCAGCTGGCGGCAAAACCACTCTCACTCAAGTAGAAGGCGAACCAGACGTCTGGAGCATCGTCGCTACAAACGGAAAAATCCCAATCGAAGAAATCCTCTAATCCTCAATCAATATGGCTAACAATAACTTCTTAGCATTTGGCTCACTGGCGCTCATCGGCATCTGCTCGTGCTCGTGCTCGTCCTTACTCGGCAAAGCCAACCTTGGAGAGGTGAAAGAAATCACATATTCTGTCGATCACCTCGCCACAGTCATCTCTGCTAGCTACGGTAAGACCTATCTACTCGAAGGCAATGTCTTGGCTCGCTATTCCGACTTTGATGTCGCGCGGATCCACTCCAGAGTCGTCAAAGATGACCACCTAGAAATGACACCTGCTAGCTATGACACCTTTGAAGTGAGAGACCGTACTGGCCGTGTCCACAGCACTCTCCAACTAACACCTGAGAACCAAGGAGACCTACTTCGTTTTAGAGTCAATGACCGCAACTACTTTATCAGTGGCGACACCCCTTCCAGCTCCATTCGCATCAACCTGCCTGCACACCACGTAGCCGAACACCATGTCACTCCTCACTAATTCCATCGGCAGGCTCCGCCTGATCAGCATCCTTGAGGCCTGCTCATTCCTTTATCTACTCTTCTGCTCAATCTACCTGAAGCGTATGCTGGGAGATGCCGAGGCAATCCGAACTCCCGGCATGATTCACGGCATCCTTTTTTGTATATATTGCGTCACACTCTATCAAGCAATGGGAACAGCAAAGTGGAGCATCACAAAAGCATTCCTCATTTTCCTAACATCCCTCATCCCCATCGTTCCCTTTTTTATAGAAGGATGGCTTAAGCGTGAACAAGTTCGCGCAAAAGGCACGCCAGCCACATAGATTTAGGTGGCAAGCCCTACATTTCTCTGTATTAATATTCAGCAATCGACCAATCATGTCAGACACTCAACAAGCAGACAGTCGCTTTAGCGACTTCATCCTTTTCCAGGCTCAAAATGCAGGCCTATTCTTAGGTCAGTTACCTCATCCAACTACTGGACAGCGCAGCGTAAACCTCAAAGCTGCAGGCTCTGTAATGAACTGCCTTGAAATGCTCGTCAACAAAACGGCAGGTAACCTCACCGACGTAGAATCTCAACTTCTCGATAAAGCTCTGGTAAACCTCCGCGCTCTTTACAAAGAAGCTGAAGACCTAGGCTAGGCTCTATCAACCTATTCTCTACATAAACACTTAACTAAACACACACGTGCAACAACCATTTTACATCCTCGGCCCCTGTGGACTCGAAAGCGAAGAATTCGCTTGGGACATGGCTCGCTCCCTTAAAGAAATTGCTGACCGACTTGGCATCAATTGGTATTTCAAGGCATCCTACGACAAAGCAAACCGTACATCTGGTGACGCATTCCGCGGCCCTGGTGTTAAAGAAGGCACACGCATACTAGGCGAAATCTCAAAAGAGCTCGGAGTTCCAGTCACCACTGACATCCACACTCCTGAACACGCCGTAATCGCAGCTGAGACTATTGATTTACTTCAAATCCCGGCATTCCTCTGCCGCCAGACCGACCTGCTAGAAGCATGCGCCAAGACTGGTCGCACCGTGAACATCAAGAAAGGACAGTTCCTCGCCCCTTGGGACACGGTAAACATTGCCAAAAAGATGCAAGGCTTTGGCTGCGATGACTTCTACCTAACAGAAAGAGGCGTCTCATTCGGCTACAACAACCTAGTAGCGACATGCGATCACTCTACTGGATGAAAGAAGAAGGCATCCGAGTAATTTTTGATGCCACTCACTCTGTCCAGCGCCCCGGTGGCCTAGGCGGCTCTACTGGTGGCGATGGCATCCTCGCTCCAGTTCTCGCACGTGCCGCAGTAGCTACAGGTGTTGATGGAGTCTTCATGGAAGTCCACTCCAATCCAGCAGAAGCTCTATCTGATGGCCCTAACCAGATCCCCCTCACAGAGATTGAAGGAGTACTCAAACGTCTCATAGCAGTGCACGAAGCGGCTCACGGCTAGGACCACAAAATTCTCTCGAAATGCGCAGCAGCCTTGTCAGCTTAACTTTACCCTTCGCCTTCATCGGAACAATCCCCGCTGCTATGGCTGAGAAAGAAGCACCGCGTACCCTGCCTGCCATGAAGATCCTTCCAGTGGGGAGTACCCTGCACGACCTACGTATCCCGCGATTTAATAAAGATTACGAAACAACCTCCGTACTCATTGCTAAACAAATGGATATCCTCGCTGCACACGAAGTGAAGGGCACCAATGTGGACATAACCGTCTATAAAGACAACCAGCCCCAAGCGACAACTCACCTCGACACTGCATTCTTTCAAGATGATTCAGGGATTATCCATTCTTTGGAGAATCTTACAATTTCTGGTGAGAGCTTTGATATTGCAGCACAAGGACTTATTCTCCACTGGGGAAATCGTACAGGTTTTTTACTAGGAAAAACCCAAACCTTGTTCTACCCTGATAGAGATAAAAAGATGATTTCTCCTGTTAGCAAACCTCTGAATAAAAAGTCACTCGCGGCAGTGAAACCTAAGCTAAAGCCTAAAGCATCACTCCCGTCAGTGAAACCTAAAGCATTAGCTACCGCCGTAGTTACCTTCCCGACCCTTCTCTCAGCAGAGGAACTCACGAACATTGATTCACTCGCTGCCAGCTCCACGCCTCAGATCCAACAAGTCGATCTCCAGGCGCGAAAGGATATCCAAAAAATGGAGCATGTGGCTGACTCTATCACGCAGAGCAAGAAAATCCTCCACTCACAACTTGTGACCACGATTGGAGTCGAGCTGACTCCTGCGTCCGCCGCTGTGCCTCTCATACCTAAACCTGAGAAAGTTCCAGTCACAGTCAATTGTGAAAAGGGAATGTACTTCGATGCGATATCAGGCACGATAGTGTATCAAAAAGACGTCGTCGTCATCCACCCAAAGTACAAGCTCACTTGTTCAGACGAACTCAAGATAATCCTCAAGGAAAAACCTAAATCTGACAAATCTGACAAATCTGACAAATCTGACAAATCTGCAAAACCTGACAAAAATGAAAAGTCAAAGGAGAAAAACTCAGAGCAGAAATCTGGTAACACAGTGACCCCTAACACTAAAAGCCTTGCTCGTTTTAGTGGATTAAGTAAAGCAATAGCTACAGGAAACGTCGTTATTAGATCAAAGGATAAAGACGGAAAACTCATCATCACCCATTCTGATATAGCCACCTACGATGGTGAAACTGGAATCATGATCCTCAGAGGCGACAAACCAACCGTACAACAAGGTGACACTATTGCTCGCATTCTCTCAGATACAGGCTATATTAAAATACTCCCTAACATGAGCGTTCGAATCGAAGGACGGCACGAGATTAAAGCAAATCTCAATGAGCTGCAAAACAACTAGCAGCAACTTTTCACAACCAATGCTAAGCGCAATCACTACTCCCCCTATCAACCAAGCTGGATGTAATCATCCCAGCCAACGCACAGGAAGAAGACTCCTACTCTGTGTAAAAGACCTGAAGAAAGTCTATGGCGGAAGAGCCGTAGTGGATGGTGTTAGCATGACTGTTGGAGACGGTGAAATTGTTGGACTCCTTGGTCCTAACGGCGCTGGCAAGACTACCACTTTCTACATGATCGCGGGACTTGTCCCACCCAACGCAGGGAGCGTCATCTTTAGCGGCAAAGACATCACCAGCCTCCCTATGCACAAACGAGCACGCATTGGCATGGGCTACCTCCCTCAGGAAGAGTCAATCTTCCGCAAGATGACAGTTCAGGAAAACCTCCTCGCGGTTCTTGAAACCCGCAAGAACCTCAACAGAAACGAGCGGAAGGAAAAAGCAGAACAACTCATGGAGCGCTTCCGCATCACCAAGCTACGCGACTCCTTGGCCCTTACTCTTTCCGGCGGTGAAAAACGACGTCTCACTATCGCCCGGTGCCTATGCACCAACCCCAAACTACTCATGCTGGATGAACCTTTTGCCGGTGTTGACCCAAAAGCCGTGGAAGCGATCCACACCATAGTCCGTGAACTTCGTGATAATGATGGACTATCCATTCTCATCACTGACCACCACGTCCGAGAAACTCTTAAAATCGTCGATCACGCCTATGTGATGGACGATGGTAAAGCCATTATCGAAGGAACTGCTGAACAAATAGCTAACGACCCATTAGCTAGGAAGCACTACCTCGGTGAAGACTTCACTCTCTAACCCGCCGAGACATGAGTCTCATCTTTCTAACAATTAGAACCCAAACGAAAGGAATAAAACAACGATGCAAATAAAGAACGTAAATCCACCTATCAATATCGTAGTACGTCACGAAACCATTACAGATGCCATTCGCGAATTCGTGAATAAGAAGATCGGCACTCTGCATCTCGACTACCCAAAGATCATGGAAGCACGTGTTGTGCTAGACGTCCAAAAGAATCGACACGTAGCTGAGATCATCCTCTTCTGCTCGAACCACATCACTATCGATGCCTCCACTGAAGGTCCCGATATGTACGCGGCAATCGATCAGACCATCTCAAAAATCGCACGTCGCATGCGCAAGCATAAGACAAGACTCCTCAAGAAGTATCGCATCAAACCTGAAGACACGATCAAGCACCTTGATGAAAAAGTCTTCGCCCATGACATCCTCGATACGCACCCAACTGAGGCAGAAATCGACCCAGAGCCAATGATCATCCACCGTGAAGGCATCAAGCTCAAAACTCTCTTCAAAGAAGAGGCTATTATGGAACTCGAACTCTCCGATAGACCGTTCTTGGTCTTCAACAATGCGCGTCGCAGCGCACTTCAAATTGTTTACCGTCGTGGAGATGGCGATTACGCAATCATTGAACCGTAAGCGACACTTGCGACCCAGACATTATCAAAGCCCACCTCATAATGATTTGGGCTTTTTCATCAAACGAGCCTTCTCTCACCGATAACTGAGAGAGTACAAACTAACAGATAACTTGACATACGTTTACTGGCAAAGTATTCACCCACAAATAGTTGACTATTGTCAGATTTGGCACTTTTTCTGCTGTTACTAGATTTAGCTCTAGTGAAGCTATCAACAACCTAAAACACACCCTCTATGGCTACTAAGAAGACTACCGTTACCACTAAAAAACTCGCAACAAAAACCGCGAAAAAAGCAGTTAAGAAGGCAACTAAAAAAGCTGGCGCTAAAAAGCTCACTAAAAAAGCAGCTAAAAAGACTGTCAAAAAGGTGAGCAAGGTCACACTGAAGCTCAATCTCAAAACCAAAACTGCGCCTACAGCTGAAGAGATTCAGCAAGCAGCTTACTTCAACTATGTTGAGCGCATTCAATCAGGTCTCTCTGGTTCACCTGAGCATGACTGGGCTAAGGCTGAGCAAGACCTCACATAAGAGCGGTTAGCACAAACTAACCTCTTCATTTCAAAAAGAGCTCCAATCGGAGCTCTTTTTTCTGCGTTATCCATTAACAATAAACACTTAAGCAAATATTGGGCAGCGATAAATATATACGATTCAATCCAGAATTTATCGCTCAACTATGTAAGCTTGTGAAATTTTTCACAATCGTCTTGAAAGACTGTCGATTTTCCTCCTTTTTATGAGTGGCGAAATACCATTCACGATGAGCAATACAAAGACCACAGATTTCGAAGCACCGGACAACGCAAGCAAGACAGCAGAGGCTGTCGCTAATTACAATGCGGAGACCGATGATATGATGGGTGAGAAGATGGTTCTCAACATGGGTCCATCCCACCCAGCCACTCACGGAGTGCTCAGGCTCATTTTAGAATTAGATGGTGAAGTCATCACCAATGCCATTCCAGACGTGGGCTTCCTCCACCGCGGTGATGAAAAGATTGCTGAGAACATGCAATACAACCAATTCATCCCCTACACTGACCGTCTCGACTACCTCGCGCCACTGGCAAACAATGTTGCATACGCCTGCGCTGTTGAGAAGCTCATGGGATGGGAACTCCCCCCACGGGGCCAGGCTATTCGTGTACTCTCATGTGAACTTGCCCGCATCTCCTCCCACATGCTGGGTGTTGGGGTCTGTGCGATGGACGTGGGAGCCATGACGGTCTTCCTCTACACTTTCACCGAGCGTGAAAAACTCTACAACCTCTTTGAGCAACTCACAGGTGCGCGCTTCACTACTTCCTACACTCGCGTAGGTGGTCAGATCCGTGACTTGCCAGAAGGCTTTGATAAAAGTGTGATCACCTTCCTCGATGAATGCGAAGAACAGATTGCGGAGATCGCAACATTGCTCGACAAGAATAAGATCTTCATGAAACGCATGTGCGATGTCGGAGTCATTTCCAAGCAAGACGCCATCGACTACGGCATCACTGGACCTAACCTACGTGCATCCGGTGTGGCTCGTGACCTACGTAAGGATAGCCCTTACCTTGGCTACGAAAAGTACGACTTTGATGTTCCAGTAGCGGAAGAAGGCGATTGTTATGCTCGCTACCAGATTCGTATGGAAGAGATGCGCCAGTCCATCAGAATCATCCGCCAGGTACTGGAGACTATGCCTGAAGGCCCAATCAACATCATTGACCCAAAGAGCACACTTCCAGATAAGGAGCGCGTGCTCATGTCTATGGAGGAACTCATCCACCACTTTATCGTCACCACTCAGGGCATCGATGCCCCGAAAGGCGAAGTTTACTTTGGCCACGAGAACCCGAAAGGCGAACTCGGATTTTACATTCACTCGAAAGGCGGCGGTGTCCCCCATCGTCTCAAGATTCGCTCCCCGTCATTCATCAATCTCTCGATCTGTTCTGAACTGCTAAAAGGAACGACGGTCTCCGACGTACCAGCCATCCTCGGCTCACTTGACTTCGTCATGGGTGAGTGTGACAGATAACCAATCTTAAATTTTTAGATCTTAAATCCATGTCCCAAGACATTCTCGAAAATTCCGTTACCTCACAGCCATCGTCTGGTGACAAAAACTTCAAGCCATTCGAAGCTAGTGCTGAGATCGAAGCACTGGCAGACGAGCGTATCGCCCACTACCCAGTGAGCAAACTCTCAGCTGTTTTACCTCTGCTGCATATTGTGCAACACCACTTTGGCTTCATTTCTAAGGAATCCATCACCTGGGTTGCTGAGAAGTTAGAGATTGAAAAAATCAAAGTTCTCTCAGTTGTTACATTCTATCCAGCATTTCGCCAGAGTGCTCCAGGGAAATTTCACTACCGAGTCTGCCGCACACTATCCTGTGCCATGGCAGGCTCCCACGAGCTAATGGATAAGATTTGTGAAATCACTAATATCGACCGCAGCAAACTTTCCCACCACCACCCGATCGTAGTTTCTCCCTGTGGTAATTACTCTGTAGAATTTGCAGAATGTCTTGCATCCTGTGGTAGTGCGCCAGCCTGCCTAGTCAACGACGACTTCCACGACAATGTCGGCCCAGAAAAAGCCCAAGCACTGATTGACCAATACTCAGTCTAGTAGACGATCCACTTCCTTTGACTCACTTTTCGCTGCACAACACCATGTCAGACATCAAATACCTTCCGGGCAAAGAGCCTCATCCATCCGAGCATCGCTTGATCTTTAAAAATATCGATCGCGAAGGCTGGGACACCAGCATCGACACCTACATCGCCGATGGTGGATATGAGCAGCTCAAAAAAGCAATCACGATGGAACCATCTGCCATCACCAACGAAGTGAAGGCATCAGGCCTACGCGGCCGTGGTGGAGCAGGCTTCCCGACTGG
The DNA here is from genome assembly GCF_002954445.1 of Rubritalea profundi. Classification (GTDB taxonomy): domain Bacteria; phylum Verrucomicrobiota; class Verrucomicrobiia; order Verrucomicrobiales; family Akkermansiaceae; genus Rubritalea; species Rubritalea profundi. The sequence goes on along the minus strand of NZ_MQWA01000001.1, from coordinate 3,328,200 downwards.
TGTGAAGTGGGGATTCATTCCACCTAACAACACAAAGCCAGTCTACCTCATCTGTAACGCTGACGAGTCCGAGCCTGGTACGTTCAAGGACCGCTACATCCTCCACCAAGATCCACACCAGTTGATCGAAGGCATGGTAATCTCAGCATTCGCTGTTGGAGCCAAGGTTGCATTCATCTACATCCGTGAGGAATTCCCAGAAGCCGCTCTCACTATCGAACGCGCTATTGAAGAAGCTCGAGCGAAGAGTTTAGTAGGAAAAGACATTTTAGGTTCAGGCTTCGACCTCGAAATCTGGGTACACCGTGGTGCTGCGGCCTATATTTGTGGAGAAGAAACTGGCCTCATCGAGTCACTCGAAGGCAAGCGTCCTTACCCTCGCATCAAGCCACCGTACTTCCCAGCGGCCCTTGGCCTCTACATGGCTCCGACCATCGTCAACAACGTCGAGTCACTTTGCCACGTCAAACACATCATCGAGATGGGTGGTGCGGAATACGCCAAACTCGGAGTCGAGCGCAACACAGGAACACGCATTCTTTGCGTTTCAGGCGATGTAAAAAACCCAGGTTACTACGAAGTCCAGGTCGGCAAGGTCACCATGGGCGAATTGCTCAATGACATTTGTGGTGGCCCCAAAGATGGACGCAGCTTCAAAGCGGTCATACCTGGCGGCTCATCTTCAAAAATTCTCCGCTGCGAAGAAGTATTTAAAATCGGCAAAGGCGAAGACGCTAAGGACCTAGCCTTCTGGGACATCCAGATGGACTTTGACACCCTCGCAGCCTGCGGAACCATGGCTGGTTCTGGTGGCGTAATAGTTCTTGATGACTCACGCAAGATGTCATGGGTGCTTAACAACATCAACCACTTCTACGCACACGAATCTTGTGGCCAGTGCACTCCTTGCCGTGAAGGCAATGGCTGGATGAAAAAAATCTCTGACCGCATCGTCAATGGACTCGCCGCCCCTGAAGACATTCAGACACTGGAAGATGTCGCTTACCAAATCGATGGGAAAACCATTTGCGCATTTGGCGAAGCGTCCTCATGGCCAGTCGAAGCCATCATCTCCAAATTCCGAGATGAACTAACCGCCGAGACATCCGAGGACAACCAACGCCTTTCAAAAGAACAGCTCCAACGCGAAGCTTATTTAACTAAGTAGAGATCTCCACTCTGCTAACTACTACCTATTTTCTGCCATGTCCGACACAGTAGACACACCAAAACTTCCTAAAGATCTCGCCGCTGAAAAAGGCCTCGTGAACGTCCAAATTGACGGCCACTGGATTCAGGTGCCTCGTGGCACCCGTATGATCGAAGCCTGTAGAATGGCTGAAGCACAAGTTCCTCATTATTGCTACCACCCGAAGCTTTCCTCACCAGGAAATTGCCGTATGTGTTTGGTGCAAATGGGTATGCCACCGAGACTCGCTCCTGGCGCTGAGCCTACTTTCAACGATGAAGGCTTCCAAGATATTGGTTGGATGCCTCGCCCAGTGATTGCTTGCGCCAATACTGTGGGAGAAAACATGGGTATCCGCACCCAAGGTGATCTAGTCAAAAAGACCCGTGAAGGTGTGATGGAGTTTCTCCTCATCAACCACCCACTCGATTGCCCAATCTGTGACCAAGCTGGTGAATGCTCCCTTCAGGAATTCTCAGTAGAACACGGACGTGGCCAGTCACGCTTTATCGATGACAAGGTAAAGAAGCCTAAGAATGTAGATATCGGACCACGCGTCAACCTCGACGACGAACGCTGCATTATGTGTTCTCGTTGTGTTCGCTTCATGGAGGAGGTCGCAGATGATCCTGTTCTAGGCTTCACTGAGCGCGGCACACACACCACACTCAGCTGTCATCCAGACCGTAAGTTAGATTCTAACTACGGAATGAACACCATCGATCTCTGCCCAGTCGGAGCTCTTACCTCTAAAGATTTCCGCTTCCAGATGCGTGTGTGGTTCCTCAAGGAAACCAATTCCATCGACACCAATTGCGCCACTGGCTGCAACACAACAATCTGGACTAGAGGCAACGAAATCTACCGAGTCACCCCACGTCTCAACAATGACGTAAACTCCGAGTGGATGCCAGACTCACACCGACTTGCTTTCCACGAAGTGCAAGGTGATGACCGTCTCACTGATCCGATGATCAAAGCTGACGGCACTCACGAGGTCACTAACTGGCAAATTGCCATCGAAGCAACCTCTGACGCGCTGAAGCAATTCGAAGGTTCTGAGATAGCCATCGTCGCATCTGCTCGTCAGACAAACGAAGAGCTCTTTCTCACTAAGACTCTTGCTGGCATAGTTGGCTCAAAAAGCATCAGCACAGTTCCCCGCATGGGTGAAGCAGATGGCAAACTCATCTCTGCCGACCGCAACCCTAACAGCAATGGAGCTAAACTCATCTTTGCACAAGACGACCCATCTTCAGGATTAGACACTATCAAAGTAGGCCTCAGCAACGGGTCGATCAAAGCAATCATCGCACTCGGCGAAGACCTCATTGATGATGCTGGATTTAGCCACGATGAACTCGCAGCTGCTGAACTCATAGTAAGCACTAACATCAAGGCCAATGCCACAGCTCAAGCCAGTGACATCGTCCTCCCTAGCTCAAGCTTCGCTGAGAAGCGCGGCACGATGGTCAACGTCACAGGCAGATTGCAGCGACTCAACCAAGCAGTCCAAGCTCCTGGCAATGCTCATGACGATTGGGAAATCCTCCGCGACATCATTCTCAACTACACTGGCGAAGCCAACGACATGTACATGCTCGAAGACATCGTCAAAGTAATCGCACAAACTATTCCAGCCTTTGAAGGTGTGACTTTATCCAAGATTGGCGACCAAGGAATCCAACTCCTCGAAACTGGCGTCACTATCCCTCTGCTAGAGAAAGAAAAGCAGCGCGTAGAAAACCGCGAGATCGTCGGATAACTTGCTTTTTTTTGACAGAATTAACAAAATTTACAGAATTTCCTTACTAATGGAACAAAACTCACAGAAACAAATATATGATCTAGCGGGTCAAGTCATCGGCTGCGCGATGGAAGTGCACCGTGAACTTGGCCACGGTTTCTGTGAATCTCTATACCATAAAGCGCTCATGATTGAACTAGAGGCGATGGGCTTCGAAGTACAATCAGAGCATAAAATTAAAGTTTTTTATAAAGATCATACTGTCGGTGACTTTTCAGCTGATCTATTCGTCAACAATACACTCATCCTTGAGCTAAAAGCAACAAGGGCACTAGACGATACCCATGAGGTCCAATTAGTAAACTACCTCACAGCTACGAATCAGCCTGAAGGGTTACTCATCAATTTCGGAGCTAACAGCCTACAATTTAAAAAGAAATTTAAGAACTACAAACCAAAGAAATCCTCCTTGGTTCGTCATACAGACATAGAATCAACATAATTTTGTAAATTCTGTCAAGAAATCATAATGGACATTCTCATACTCATACTCATCACCATGGTGAAAATCGTAGGTTTCACCTTCGTGCTCACCCTGCCTATCATTGCCTATTCGGTCTATGCTGAGCGTCGTTTTTCGGCGATCCTTCAAGACCGTGTTGGACCTAACCGCACAGGAATCCCTCTTACTCTCTTCGGGTTTAAAAAGGACATTCCGCTTCAAGGTCTTCTGCAGCCACTTGCCGATGGTTTGAAATTTATCCTTAAAGAAGATTTTACTCCGTCACACGTAAATAAGTTCTTCTTCTGGCTAGCCCCGGCACTGACAATGGTTCCGGCTTTGCTCACACTTGCAGTGATTCCATTTGGCTCAGAACTATTTGGTGAAAAGCTCGTTATCGCCGACGTCTCAGTCGGTCCACTTTTCATCTTCGCTATCGCATCGCTCTCCGTCTACGGCATCACCTTTGCTGGATGGGCATCGAACAATAAGTACTCCTTCTTCGGCGGTGTGCGATCTTGTGCGCAGATGATTTCCTACGAAATCGCTCTTGGCCTTTCCGTGATTCCAGTGCTGATGATCTTTGGTCAACTCAACCTCACTAATATCGTTGAATGGCAAGCCCAACACGGCTGGCTACTCTGCCCGATCACCTTCGGCGGCGAGAATGGCTTCGACTTCGGTTTCTATGAATTCGGCGGTCCACTAGGCATCCTCCTGTTGCTGCCTATTTTCCTCTCATTCTTCATCTTTACAGTCTCTATTTTTGCTGAGACAAACCGCATGCCCTTCGACCTTCCAGAGTGTGAAACTGAGCTCGTTGGTGGTTACCATACTGAGTATTCCTCCATGAAGTTCGCACTCTTCTTCCTAGGCGAATATGCAGCAATGATTGTGGGCTCAGCGCTCATCGTCACACTCTTCTTCGGTGGTTGGTCACTTGGCTTCGGTCTTGATGCTCTTCTCAAAGACGACACGGACAACTGGGTCGCCTATGCTGGACTCATTCACCTTGGTGCATTCCTTACTAAGGTGATAGCCTTCATCCTGTTCTTCATTCTCGTTCGCTGGACCGTTCCACGTTTCCGTTACGATCAGCTGATGAAGCTCGGTTGGGTTGTTTTCTTCGAACTCGCACTCATCAATATCCTCGTAGCAGCAGTCATCATGGCAGCACCTAACATGGTCGAACGTGGCGAAATAGGCGCTCTTATAGTTCTCATCATAGGCGTGATCGCCTTCTCCATAGCAATGTTCGTCATTGCTAAGTCACTCGACAAAAAGAAGGCTCCCCAGAGCCTCTAACTCCCTTTCAAAAATAACTTTCAACGATTAACAACCACCACAATGGCTGAAGTCAAAAAACTCAAACGTCCAGAACTTAACACTGGTGAAAAGCTCTACCTCATTGCTCTCGCCAAGGGAGCAATGGTAACTCTCAAGCACGCGGTCAAATCTGTGACTGGCAAATCACGCGGTGCTACCGGGCTCAATTCCTCAGGTCTCGGCATCACGATGCAGTTCCCTGAACAAAGGTGGGACGACTTCCTCCCTGAGTACTATCGCGGTGCACCAGCCCTCGTCACCGACGAGCAAGATCGCGAGCGCTGTGTTTCCTGCCAGCTTTGTGAATTTATCTGTCCACCTAAAGCCATCAAAATCATTCCCGCTGAGATCCCTGCTGATGATGAGTGGGCAAAAGTTGAGAAGCGTCCGAAGGAATTTGATATCGACATGACTCGCTGCATCTATTGCGGCATGTGTGAAGAAGTCTGCCCTGAGCAGGCAATCTACCTCCGCAAAGAATACCTTATCACAGGCACATCCCGAGAAGACATGGTACACAACAAAGCCAAACTTTACGAAATCGGCGGCAAGCGCGTCGGCCTCGTCAACAAATGGAATGAGCTTAAGTAACTGCATTCCTAATTTTTAACTCTTAATTAATCATGCCTACTCCACTCTTTTACCTCTTCGCCGTTATCATGCTCGCTGGCGGCATCGGCATTGTTGCAATGAGGAACCCAGTCGCTAGCGCTTTTTCGATGATTGTTTCATTCATCGGGCTCGCGGCACTCTTCGTCGGACTCAATGCTTACTTCGTCGGGATCCTCCAAATCCTCGTCTACACAGGCGCGGTGATGGTGCTCTTCCTGTTTATCATCATGCTTCTTGATCTAAAAAAAGAAGAAGATCGTGAGACTAAGACCCCAACTCTCCTAGCGGGTATAATCATCCCACTCTTGCTCGTGCTTCAACTCGTTGCAGTCTTCCAGACAAGCGACCTCGGTGACTTCAAACCGATTACCAAGGACTCACTCATCGCTGCTGAGGCACAGCTACCTAACGACATTCCTGCTGATAGCCAGATTCGCAAAGAGCTGAAACAAGGATCACTTCCTGATGTGAACCTGATCGGTCAGAAACTCTTCACGGAATACAACTTCCCGCTTCAGGTCATTGGTATTCTCCTACTCGTTGCCACGGTCGGCTGCGTCTCACTCTCCAAGAAGCTCATCCCAAAAGCGTAATCGGTTCGCCTGAACCGCACTTTTCCTAATAACGGATAACCAATAACCGCTAACGATTTTATGCCCACCGCATCACTCACCGAATACCTCTTCATTTCTGGCATCCTATTTTCTATAGGTCTCGCTGGTGTGATCATTCGCCGCAATATCATCGTCATCTTTATGTGTCTCGAGCTGATGCTCGCTGCCGCATCGCTGACACTCGTCGCATTCTCACGCGCCAACGAAGTTAAAGGTCTACCTGACTACGACGGCCAAATGTTTGTCTTCTTTGTCATCACCGTAGCCGCAGCCGAAGTCGCTGTGGGTCTCGCCATCATCGTCGCTCTCTACAGAGCACGCCAAACAGTCAACACAAAGGATCTCACCTCACTTCAGGGATAATTTCAAAGTAGTTTCTCGTATGCACCCATCACTCTTACTCATACTTCCGCTGGTCTCAGCCGTAGTGATCCACTTTTTTCTCCAGCAGAAAAGGGCATCCATTGCAGCTCTTGTAGGAACACTCGTTACAGCCGCAACTCTAGGTCTATCCTTGATGCTGCTTGGTAGCGAAAACTCCACCACTCTGTTCAACTGGATTCAAGTAGGCGACTTCAAGATCGATATCGGTCTCAAGCTCGACCAACTTTCTACAGGAATGATGATTGTCGTCTCGGGCATTGGCCTGTTAGTCCACGTGTTCTCGCTGGGCTATATGAAAGACGACGAAGCTAAAGCGCGCTACTTCGGAAACCTGTCGCTCTTCATGTTCTCCATGACTGGCATCGTCCTCGCCAGCAACTTCATCATGATGTTCATCTTCTGGGAGCTTGTGGGACTTTCCTCCTACTTACTCATTGGCCATTGGTATCAGAAGGACAGCGCAGCAGATGCGGCAAAGAAAGCCTTCCTCTCCAACCGTGTTGGTGACTTTGGTTTCCTCATTGGTATCCTCATGATCTGGGGCATCTCGGGCTCTGTGGTATTCGACGAAATGTCACTCACAGCAGGAACTCCATTTCTAGCAGCGGCAGTGCTCTTGGTATTCTGTGGAGCTATTGGTAAATCCGCCCAGCTTCCACTCCACGTCTGGCTTCCTGATGCGATGGAAGGACCAACTCCAGTGTCCGCCCTGATCCATGCCGCGACAATGGTGGCAGCGGGTGTCTACATGATGGCACGCTTCTTCTATTCCGTCGGTATCGACGTGATCCCAGAGTGTTCCGCAATGACGATCGCTTGGATAGGTGGCATCACTTCATTATTTGCCGCACTGATGGCAACTCAGCAGGACGACATCAAGAAGATCCTAGCCTACTCCACTCTTTCTCAACTTGGCTACATGGTCATGGCTGTTGGACTAGTTGACCCGAATGCTGGCATGTTCCACCTCTACACTCACGCTTGGTTCAAGGCTCTTCTCTTCCTCGGTTCTGGTGCAGTCATCTACGCTTGCCACCACGAGCAAAACATCTGGAAAATGGGTGGCCTGCTGAAGAAGATGCCAGTCACTGGCTGGACATTCATCATCGGTACCCTCTGCCTCACCGCCGTCCCAGGAACTTCTGGTTTCTTCTCGAAGGAAGGCATCCTCCATGCTGCCCATGATAAAAGCCACTTCCTCTTCGGTATCGCTGTCGTCGTTGCAGCTTTGACTACGTTCTACATGTTCCGCCTCATCTTCATTGCCTTCCTAGGTAAGGCTAAAAACAAGCACGCTGAGCACGCGAAAGAAGTACCACTCATCATGGGTGTCCCACTTATTCTACTGGCGGTGATGGCCCTTTTCTCACCATTTCTTGGGTCACTTATTCCAGCAGTCGATGGCTTCCACCCGCACATTGGTATTGAAATGAACCTTGTGACCGGTTGCTCAATTGGCGCATTCATCCTCGGACTAGCCGGAGCGATCGTTCTCTATAAAGAAAAGGAATCTGACCCACTTGCTGGCAATGCGGTGATGAAGGTCTTCCGCAACAAGTTCTACTTCGATGAATTCTACGCCAAGCTCATCAAGGTTTTCCAAGACCTCGTCGCAGCAGTCGTTCACTTCCTCGATGAATTTGTTATCAATGGCCTAGTCGTAGGCGGACTCACTCGACTCGCTCAGGGAACTGGCAACATCTTCCGTGCCAAAATGCAGACTGGTAGCCTACAAAACTACGCGTTCCTCTTTGGCGCAGGAATCATCCTCGTCATCTACCTCACAGTTTTTCTCTAATTCCTTCTAACTTCACCATTCTATCACCATGCTTTTAGCATTACTTCTCATCATCCCGCTTGCCGCGTCGATTGCGATACTCGCAGGAGCGCCCGCACGACTCACCACTCTCGGTGCTGCAGCTCTCAATCTTATCCTCGGATTGTTTGCCGCATGTTGCCCCGACTGTGCAGGCACTATCAGCTGGCTTGTTCTTGAATCACCAGCCATTCACTTCAGCCTCGGCCTCGATGGCATGAGCGCAGTGATGCTCGTGCTCTCAGTCATAGTCACACTCGCTGCTGCACTCAGTGGCTCATGCCCAGAAGGCAGAGAGAAACTTTGGTACTCTAGCATCTTGCTTATCGCAGCAGGAGCAATTGGAGCATTCATCTCCACTGACCTGTTCTTCTTCTACGCATTCCACGAGCTCGCACTCATCCCGACCTTCTTGATGATCGGCATCCTTGGCCGTGGCGGTAACGAGCGTAAAGCTGTCGCTTGGAAAACCACGGTTTACCTAGCCTTTGGATCCATCGTTCTTCTCGCTGGAATCATACTTGCTGGCACTCAACTAGAAAGTTTCTCGTTTGAACACCTCGCAGCTGTTGAGAACCACCAAAATGCTATCGCCCTTCTCTTGATCATCGGCTTTGGCACACTGGTCTCACTCTTCCCCTTCCATTCATGGGCAGCCCCAGCCTACGCCTCGGCTCCAGCTCCAATCGCCATGCTCCACGCCGGTGTGCTAAAAAAGTTTGGCCTCTACGGTTTACTCCGTGTCGGTCTCGCCGTTGCTCCAGAAGGAATGCAACACTGGCTCAACCTTCTTCTTGTACTACTCCTTTGTAACATTATCTGGGTTGGTTTCGTGACTATCAACCAGAAGAACCTCGCGAGTATGCTTGGTAATTCCTCAGTAATGCACATGGGTTACATCTTCCTCGCAATTGCGGCTGCGATTGCCTCTGGCGGAAATATTTTCACAGCCGACGGCGGACTCACTCTCGCAGCCTCTGCTGCAGTTCTTCTGATGTTTGCTCACGGTATCTCTATCGCCCTTTCCTTCTCACTTGCGGATAGAATCGAAGCGAAGACTGGCACGCTCGAGATGAACAAGCTCGGTGGTCTTGCTAAGACCGCTCCGAAACTCTGTTTCCTCTTCGGTCTTGTAGCGATGGCCTCCATCGGTCTTCCTGGCCTCGCTAACTTCGCCGGTGAAATCATGGTCTTCCTCTCTGGATTTGAAGGATGGACCAGCGACCAGGAACTCGGCCCCGTCCAGATAGCTACCATCATAGCTATCTGGGGAGTCGTGATGAGCGCCGTCTACATGCTCCGCGCTTTCCGTAACACCTTCCAAGGACCGCTCGAAGCAAAGTGTGAAAACGTCACCGACCTCAGTCTCCTAGAAAAAGCCCCAGCCATCCTACTCAGCCTCGTGCTACTCGCTGTCGGCCTCTACCCAAATGTCCTGCTCAACCTTCTCAAGTAGTTTTTAAAACCACACCACTTTCATGCAATACTACCTAGAATTCATCGTCGCGGGACTTGGTCTCGTACTCTTACTTTGGGAAGCCTTCGCGGCTCCTAAAAAGAAAGCCACACTTGCGATAGCTGGTGCAGCAGGACTCACAGTCGTTCTCTTAGCTCTGATCGGCACCTCATGCAGTTCATGTGCCAGCGAAACTCCCCAATGGATGGCTCGTTTTGTCAACAACGACAGCTACGCTCTTTTCTTCAAGGGATTTGCTCTTATTAGCACCATATTGGTCTTACTCATGAGCTTTGACTTCCAAAAGATCATCAACAAGTTCACCAGCCCAGATGGGTCCGACACCAATGCTGGCGAATTCTATTGCCTGCCAATCTTTGCCTGTGCCGGCCTGATGTGGATGGCATCTGCAACTGACCTCGTATCCATTTTCGTAGCTCTCGAGCTAGTCACCATCACCTTCTACGTGATGGTTGCCTTCATGCGACGCAATGTCGGCTCACTCGAAGCAGGTGTTAAATACCTCATCCTCGGCGCGCTCTCCACAGGCTTCCTAGTTTATGGTATTGCTTGGGTTTATGGAGCAACGGGAACTACTGAAATCGCCAAATTCGTCGATCTCGAATCCTCATCTGCTCTCCTCTTCGGTCTCGCGCTGATCATCATCTCACTAGGTTTCAAGGTCGGTGCTGCGCCGATGCAACTCTGGATTCCAGATGTTTACCAAGGTGCTCCGACTCCGATCACAGCATTCCTTTCTGTCGCCTCAAAAGCCGCTGGCTTTGGTGTAGCGATCACCATCTTGCGACCATTCCTCGCCTCCCCTGCGACTCAAGGATCAGTCGTCACTATTCTCGTAGTGATGGCTGCGGCAACCTTACTTTTCGGTAACCTCGCAGCACTATCGCAGACAAACTTCAAGCGACTCCTCGCCTATTCCTCCATCGCCCACGCGGGCTTCTTGCTCTTAGGTTTAGCGACTAGCGCGTTTGATTCAGTCCTCTTCTACCTTGCTACGTACCTGGTCATGACATTTGCAGCCTTCTTCGTACTCGCGCTCATCCGCAGTGAAGAAGACTCCGAAGAAATCAGCGCCCTCAATGGACTTGCAAAACGCAATCCTCTACTTGCTGGAGCACTAACCATCATCATGGCTTCCATGGCCGGTGTCCCACTCACTGCTGGATTCGTCGGTAAATTTAAAATCTTCGAAGCGGCTCTTAGTAACCTCGATAAAGTAAGCTGGCTTGTCATCGTCATCGCCTTCATCGGTGCTGCAGCAGGTTTTTACTACTACTTCAAAATCATCCGTGCAATCTACTGGAACACTAACGAAAACCAATCAGCCATCCAGCTCCCACTGATTACTAAAGTGTCAGTGATCGTGCTCACCATTGCGCTCTTGGTATTTGGAGTATTCCCACTACCAATCTTCAACCTGATAGGCTAACCCAGCCTAGTGGATCACAGATCTTTGAGGGTTTTCACTTTGCCTGAAAACGCTCTGAGACCAGTACCAGTCTCAGCCGAGAACTCTCGGATCTGAGACTTCTTTTTTACATCAATTACTGCTTCCTCAGGCTCCGCTAATTTTTCTACAACTGGAGTCGTCTCGACAACTAATACTGGAATAGGTGCTTCAGCTTCAACAAGCTTCTCAGCCTGTTTTTGTGTATTAAGATAAGCGTAACTGAGCCCATCGCTATTAGCTTGAGCCATGGAATGACGAAACTCTAAAGCCTTAGCCTCGCCATAGCCCATAATAACCATGCCCGTACAGCCAGCTATAACCATTATAGTACAGAGTGTAATACGTGTGTTTGGTCGGGTGACAGCATGATAGAGGTCACCAACCACCGGGATAACACTGAACCATTTTGCACCTTGCCGCATTTGATAGACTCTGGCTGCGGACAATCCGACTGCCAGGACTACAAACAGATAGAGGCCGACAATATAATGGCGAATATCTGAGTAAATAACACTGAGGATAATTGTGAGAATCATCGCAGCAAAAATTACCCACACCTCAGGGCCCAACCAAGCAATAGCCTCCTTCTTTAAAGTCTGCTCTACTTCTTCCTTTTCTGATTCATCTTCGAGTTTCGCAGCTTCCAACTTGGCAATTTCTTCTTGAGCTTGCTGCTTATTTGTCAGAAATGCAGCTTTGGTTTCAGCACAACTTGCTGCGGTGACCCAATCACCGAGTAAGGCATGCCATACCAAAGTCGCTTCAGTCACCTTCTCTTGATGACAAAGTTTATTAAGCTGATCTAGACTGACTGGCCCCTTGATCTTGTCACCGATCGTAAAGTACCACTCAGCATCTTCAGGCAGTATCTGATCCTCACCTTTATCTATGGCTGATTTGGTATTCTTTGTTCCTGTATTTGGTACAGCAGGCCTCTCGCCAACTGGGGAGGAATGCGAAAAACTATTACTTAAGAATATTGATGCTTTTTTTGGGAGATCTAGATCTTTGCCGACAGCGAGTGACTCCACAGAGATATTGCGTATAAGACGGCTGTTCATTCCTTCCAATATCAATGTCGTGGGTAAGGTCATCTCTACTTCCTCCTGTTGTGACAACTCAATCGCCACAAGCTCCGACAATGCCTTCTTACAGCTCTCAACCCGTTCAGATAAGTCTTTACCTAGTAATGAATCTAACCAGAAACACAGAGCTGGACTAATATCTGGGCGATACTGCGCTACTGAAACATAATTTCCTGTGATATGTGAAGCCATCACCTGGACTGAAGAGTCCCCTTGAAATGGATATACCCCAACTAGCAAATAATAGAGCACACAGCCTAAAGCATACAGATCAGTCTGGGGGGTAGGTTGACCACCATCAAACAACTCTGGGGCCATCACGTAGATCGAGCCCAGCAGCTTGGTCGTCGTTCCTTTCTCCCCGGGTGGCGGCGACATCCCAAAATCATAAATTTTGGCTTCGTAATGGTCCTCAGAGGCGAGACAAAGCATGATATTCTCAGGCTTAATGTCACAATGCAGCACCCCTGCCGCATGGGCTGATGCTAATGCCTGCAATATCTGACCAGCAACATTTTTAAAGTCACTCATCTGGAGCAAATGCCGCTTCACTAATTTGTCTAATGAAACCCCCTGTAGAAGCTCCATCACGATATCATCGCAATCAGTCTTCGAGCTGATGTCATAAATCGATACAATATTTGGATGCTGCATCGCAGCAAGCACACGAGCCTCCCTTAGAAGTTGTTCCCGCAGTTCATCCTCGCCTAATGATTTATCGAGTCGCTTGAGCGCGACTTCACGGTGCAGCATTGTATCATGGGCCTTATAAACGGACCCAAAGCCACCAGAACCTAAAGCTTCTAATATTGTATATCTCTCCTCCATGCTTATACGTGTTGCCATCTTGGTATTCTACCAGTGCGGGGGAATGGAGGGGAAATCAGCAGAATAATTGGAGGATACCCTACATTATGTCAAACTTCAAATCACCACAAAAACTTAAAAGATCGTTTAAAATACAAACCTCAGAGACCAAACCTAACAGATATAAGCAACTAGAAAATGTCTTATTGTTTATCGAGACCGAACCTAGCCAAACTAAATTGACTACCCTCACCGAAAAAGTCGATAGCACCGATCACAGAAGATGTAACAGCTCCTATCAATAGCATGCTGACACAAATGGTCACACGATGAGATTTCTTCTTAAATGCGTAAATAATGTCGCCAATGAATGGCAATACTAAGCATAAAACAAACCAACCAATACTCGCTTTAAACTGATGCACGCGAGCGTAGACCAGGCCAGTCAAAAAGAGAATGATACCATAGACTGCAAGAGCCTCCATTATCATACTTGGGCTAAAATAAATCCAAGCACCCACCGCTATTGCGCCAATCAATGCGATCACGAGATCGAGCCCAAACCATGCTTCAGGTGCGCTCGGCAGAATTCCTTCATCTTCCGTAGAAGCCTCATCGCCTGCATTCTCAGGGAAGAATGGCTTAAGTTCAGCGACACTAAATGCATGCACCCATTCTCCATAATGTGGGTGCCAGACCATACTACCAGCCTCGATTTTATCGTCTTCAACTAAACGGTAGAGTTGATCTAGAGAAACTGGCCCCTTCGCCGCATCACCCTTGGTGAAATACCATTCTGCTTTCTCTGGTAGCAATTTAGCTCTGGGTGAAAATGGATCTTCTAGATCCTCACCTGACTCCTCTAAAACTTGTTTCGCACTCTTAGATATACCAAGGCTATTAGTGATAGTATTGGTGAGAAAACGCGAGCCTCGCTGCGAGTCACTTTCACTTTCGAGAGCGAGCGAACGGCGAGTGAGCGTCCTGACAACACGACTATTTACCGACTCAAATTCCAAGTCGGTAGGAAGAGTGAACACTCCTAGTTTCTCGCTGAATTCAAACTTCAAAAGTTGCTCCAAAGCAGCCGTGCAACTATCAACACGCTGAGCTGGATCCACCTTAAGGAAACTCTCAATCCAGTCGCAAAATTCTATATCTAAGTCCGCCCGAATCTCTGAAATCGGCCTAAATTTCCCTTTCAAATGTGCCGCCATCACTTGCAAAGAACCAGCACCGACAAATGGGTAAGCCCCGGTAAGTAAGTAATAGAACAGACAACCTAAAGCATAGATGTCACTTTGTTCGGTTGGTTTCTTGCGGTCAAAAAGTTCGGGCGCCATCACATTGACAGATCCTACTAAAGTGAGATTATCACTAGGATCAGCATTGTCCATGGACTCTGAGATACCGAAATCAAAGATTTTTAGGTCATATTGATCCTCAGGGCTGAGACACAACATGACGTTTTCAGGCTTAATATCGCAGTGGAGAACCCCGGCCTTGTGCGATGCTGCTAGGCCGTGCAGTATCTGAGCTGCTATATGTTTGAAATCATTAGGCTGGAGCAAATGCCTTTTGACAAAGGTGCGAAGGGTGACGCCTACGATCAACTCCATCACAATTTCATCAAATTCCTTGTGGCTACTCACATCGTAAATGGCAACGATGTTCGGGTGCTGAAGCGTGGCAAGCACTCTAGCCTCATCCATCAATTTCGCTCGAACGGACTCCTGGCTCGCTCCTTTATTGAGTCGCTTGAGTGCAACATCTCGGTTGAGCTTTGAATCGTATGCTTTGTAAACGGATCCAAATCCTCCTGTGCCCAGTGTGCTCTTTAGCCTATATCGTTGCCCCGTCTTCATCCTAATCTATTCTTTAAACTACTATCGGAGTGGGCATCTATGCAAACAGGCATTCAAGACCAACAGAAGTCTATAAATTCTCACCCAGTCGACTGAGACTCTGTACTCCATTCACTCTGAAGGCATCAGGACTATTCTATTTCATAAGATCCTCTGGAGAATCCTTCCACATCAACAGGGCCTTTAAGATGTCTGTAATTCCTTTATTTCTATGAGCATCGCGCTGAACATCGATGGCAGCTTTGATCTCATTGCTCTCATTGCTCTCAGTTCCGATGGATTGATGCATCGCATCCAACTTGGCAGTCAGTTCATCATCTCCGAAAAGTAAACGCATTTTAGCGACCTGAGCGTACTCACGTAAATTATCGATTTTTTCCTTCAGAGCATTCCATTCGTCCCCTTGATCAACAGTCATTTTTTCTTCAAACTTCATGATACTGTCAGAGAGAGACTCATCCAGATCAATAAGCTGCTGAGCCCTAAGATCAGGACAGAGAGCAAGGTCATCACGTAACTCATCAGCGACAGACTTCAATTTAGTTTTCATAAGTCATAAACCTAACACAGCCGGTCCAATCTTCCATAAAAAAGCACTCTTATTAGACAATCATGAAGCATAATTGAATCCTTTGTGAGCAAGACTCATCAATAATTGTGCCTTTTTTCGTAAGCACTACTTGAAATATGTGCAATTTTCGACTACTACGCGTCAAGTTCTCTCACACAGACACTAATAAAATGAGCGCATCATCCTGTTCCTTATGCCACTTTTGGAGTTCCTCCATCGGCAAAAAATTCGTAGTGGCCGTCACAGGTCTCATTCTTGTCGGCTTCCTTGCAGGCCACCTTGGCGGTAACCTTCTCATCTACGTAGGCGCTGAGGCCTTCAACGAGTACGCTAAATTCCTTCACCACATGCTTCACGGTGCAGGTGTTTGGATCGCACGTATTGTGCTTCTCACATCACTCGTTCTACATGTAGTTGCGACTATCCAACTTACTATTGCGAACCGTGCATCTAAAGAGAAGCGCTATGAGTGCGACACCACAGTCAAGGCATCTAAAGCGTCCCGCATCATGATCTGGTCCGGCCTCACTATTCTTGCATTCGTCATTTTCCACATCCTCCACTACACAGTACGTATTGATTCAAAGCTTGCTGAATTAGGTAATAATGGTGACGCGTACTTAATGGTCATCGAAGGATTCAAGAGCATCCCTGTTAGCGCTTTCTACATCATAGCAATTTCGCTTCTTTGTAACCACCTCAGCCACGGTTTCTCCGCAATCTTCCAGACTCTCGGTCTCCGCACCAAGAAGAATGCTGGTATGATCGATTGCATAGCAAAAGCCTACACTCTCTTTATCTGGGTTGGCTTCGTTTCAATCCCAGTTGCAGTTCTCGCAGGCTGGATTTACTAGTACTCAACGCACCTCAACCTTTACAAATTTAAGATTATGTCATTAGACGCAAAAATTCCTGCAGGTCCGCTTGAGCAAAAGTGGTCCAAGCACAAGATGGACTCCAAGCTTATCAACCCAGCTAACAAGCGTAAATTCACCGTCATTGTGGTGGGTACTGGTCTTGCCGGTGGTGCAGCAGCTGCGACTCTTTCTGAGCTCGGTTATAAAGTAAAATCCTTCTGCTACCAAGATTCACCACGTCGTGCGCACTCAATTGCCGCACAGGGTGGTATCAACGCAGCTAAGAACTACCAGAACGACGGCGACTCAGTGTACCGTCTGTTCTACGATACTCTCAAAGGTGGTGACTTCCGTGCACGTGAAGCTAACGTTTATCGTCTCGCTGAAGTTTCTGATAACATCATCGACCAAGCGACTGCTCAAGGTGTTCCTTTCGCACGTGAATACGGTGGCCTTCTCGACAATCGTTCATTCGGTGGCGCGCAGGTTTCCCGCACATTCTATGCTCGTGGTCAGACTGGCCAGCAGCTCCTCATTGGTTGCTACCAAGCTCTCCAGAAAGAAGTCGCTAAAGGTGGTGTGGAAGTATTCTCACGTACTGAAATGATGGATCTCGTCATGGTTGACGGCCACGCCAAGGGCATCGTTGTACGTGACATGGTCACTGGCGAAGTCACCACTCACGCAGCGGACGCAGTTTGTCTCGCTACTGGCGGTTACGGCAACGTCTTCTTCCTCTCAACCAACGCAATGGGGTGTAACGTCATGGCTGCCTTCAAGGCACACAAGAAGGGCGCTTACTTCGCAAACCCGTGTTACACACAGATTCACCCAACATGCATCCCAGTAAGTGGCGACTACCAGTCCAAACTCACTCTCATGTCCGAGTCACTGCGTAACGACGGACGAATCTGGGTTCCTAAATCTAAAGAAGTCGCTAAAGCGCTGCGTGAAGGAAAGAAGCAAGCGAGTGACATCGCTGAAGAAGATCGTGATTACTACCTCGAGCGTAAGTACCCATCCTTTGGTAACTTATGTCCACGAGACATCGCATCGCGGGCCGCGAAAGAAGTATGTGACGACGGCTTAGGAGTTGCTCCTACAGGTCTTGGTGTTTACCTCGACTTCAAGGATGCGATAGCACGCCTCGGTGAAGATCTTGTTCGTGCTCGTTACGGCAATCTATTCCAGATGTATGAAAAGATCTCTGGTCAGAACCCATACAAGCAACCTATGCAGATTTTCCCTGCTGTTCACTACACAATGGGCGGCCTATGGGTGGATTACAACCTCATGTCTAACATCAAAGGACTCCACGTTCTTGGTGAGGCTAACTTCTCAGATCACGGAGCCAACCGCCTCGGAGCATCCGCTCTGATGCAGGGTCTAGCTGACGGCTACTTCGTACTTCCAACAACTATCGCTAACTACCTCGCCACTCAGAAGCCTGGCGCAGTCACTACTGACGCACCAGAGTTCGCAGAAGCACAAAAGGAAGTTACCAATCGCCTCGATAAACTCATGAACATCAAGGGCGACCGTACAGTGGATTCATTCCACCGTGAGCTTGGCCAAATCATGTGGGACTACTGCGGCATGGAGCGCACGAAAAAAGGCCTTGAGACAGCGCTCAAGCGCATCCCTGAAATCCGTGACGAATTCTACGCAAGTGTCCGGATCCCGGGTGGCACTAATGAAGTCAACCGTGAGCTTGAAAAGGCTGCACGTCTCGCTGACTACTTCGAGTTTGCTGAGCTTACTTGTTGTGATGCTCTCAACCGTGAAGAATCCTGTGGTGGTCACTTCCGTGGCGAGCACCAATTCACTGCTGAATCTCCAGAAGTTATCGCAGGCGTCACTCAAGCAGGTGAAGCACTCCGACACGACGACGAGTTCTCCTACGTTGCGGCCTGGGAATACAAGGGCTTCGGCAACCTCCCTGAGCTTCACAAAGAAGAGCTCAACTTCGAGTTCATCAAGCAGTCCGTCCGTTCTTACCAATAGAACGTAGAAGTGGCGTCCCGCCGCTTTATAGAAAGCTTTAAAAAGCTCAAAGAGGCTAGAAGCACGCTTCTACGAAAATTTCAAACCCCGCTCCGTTCATTCGGTGCGGGCTTTTTTGTCTTTGCTGTTGTTTCAGTCATCATCAACTGTTAGGAAATCCGTAAGTAGAACTTACCGATTCTCCCAACTGTCCACAAAACTAGTTTTACCACTACTTGTCCTATTCCTGAATGCTTGCGATAAAAACACCAATTCTCCAACTCGCTCTTCAAGCAAACGAGTTTTTGGCAAGTCTATAAAGGTTGGACTCTCTATCTTAAATCTGATGACGACTCTAAAGAGAACGACTATAGTCCGATTCTTCACGATGTTAGTCGTGCTAAATTCTCAAAGTTCGATGACTTTGTAGATCGTTTTAAAGAAACCTACTCGGACGCTACCACTGTAAGAGAAAACTTCTATGCCATCTTTAGCGACTACTCCGACATCAACCAAGTAGACCCGCAAAAGTGGTATCCTAAATACCTTAAGAACTTAGAGAAGTGGAGAGACACAGGAAAACACCCTGCCGCAGCCGAAATTGCAATTGCATTATTGCACAAAGACATCGCATGGTACCATTGCGGTGGCAGCTATGCTGAGACAGTGACAGATGAGGAATGGTAGAAATTTAGATCGAATATTAAACTGGCCCCAATGGCACTTAATTAAGCGGCTCTGCGAAATGCCCCCTTTAAGCGAAAGACGTATGGTTTGTTGGCAGAGATCTCCTGAAGGAAAGCTGCAGGTAAAAGAGAATTGAAAAGCAAAGCGAGAGCACTGAGGCCTTAAGCCTTAAGCAGTTCTCTTTCTTTTGATATTTGCTCTTGCAAGGAACGCTTCCTTGAACCAAAAAATGTCGTAGGAAGGCTGGGTAGAAAGTTTGTTTTGTTCACATATTTCAATACATTTCTACCCCGGTTTCCCTAACACTCAATTTCACGATTACGTGCCTTATTTAAGTGCCATTGGAATCGGAGAGTTAGTTAGATCACAGAAGGTCGGGAAGATATCAATCGTTTCTGTGATGGTGTTCGTTTGGTTTCAGGTTGGGTAACCTCGAGCATGGACGATCAGAGGGATGTGCCGCGATGATTCATACATGGTGTACTTGCACCAGTAGGTGTGGTCGCCTAGATTTCAGCCGTGATCGCCCCATAGGACAATGATGGTGTTTTCTTTAAGGCCTAGTCTATCGAGTTCGTTGAGAACCTTACCTACTTTAGCGTCGGTGTAACCAACACAGGCGTAATCGCAGCAGATCAAACGGCGTACTTTGTCGTCTGTGATCGGCCCTTTTTTAGGAATGTCTGAATAATTCCGCAGTTCACCCCAACCATAGTTGGCCTCTTTAGATGCATTTTTTGAGATCAAGCAGTTGCCAGGTAACTTCACCGACTCCTTAGGGTAGAGGTCCCAGTATTTTTTGGGGGCCGTGAATGGGAGATGAGGTTTAATAAATTTTACCGCGAGGAAATATGGATCATCGGCGGTTTTTGCGAGTACTTGCAGTTCCTCAATGGCTTGGGCGGTGATTTGGGTCGAACGCTGGTGAAGAGGCTGGCGCGTGATGCCCTGCAAGTCGGCACGGATGTGTATGCTTTGGAGAATAATACACTCTGCTCGGCCTAGTTTATCGATGTTTGGCTACTTGATGTGTGTGGCTCCATAGACGCCTAGCTCGGGCCTCAAATCATCGATTGCTATGAATAGGATGTTAGGTTTGCCTTTGGCTGAGGTGTTGCCGACGGTGATTGCCAGAAAAATACTGGTGATAAGAGCTCAGATCATGCAAAATAAATGATTTAGTAAACCAAAAGGGTCAATGACCATCTTATAGTCAATTGACTATCCTACATCGATGCCCATTCGGCTTGATCGTTCGTGCCACAATTTTCGGACATGTTGTTGAGGCTCATCCACGGTGATATTATTTCACCCTTTATTTCACACACAACTAAGTTTACAATGTTGAGTTGTTTCGTAGCGCTCTCAATTTCGTTTTGATCGGTATTACACTGTCGCCTCTGGCGCATTGCGCACCCGATTGGCGAGTCGACTTACTCCACTCGCAGGGAATCCCCACCACCCACGCTTCGTTGGAAAAAACCGCTTCGGAGGCCGTTACTGATGAAACAAAGTTGAATGAAGCTTATCAACAACTTGGATCGGCGAGTTACCAAGAGAGGGGGCACGCATACGAGTATTTCAAATCCAAAGGCAACTCCATCCTGGGATTTCTTAAATCAAAAGAACCGGCCGAAGACCCTGAGATCAGAATGCGGGCAAGTGAAATTCAGAAGCATCTAGAATCCAATGTTGCCAACCAACAAGACCTGATGGTTATCAACGCCGCAAAATCACTTCTCAAGTCGCCAAAAGACAAAAGCACAGGAGGATAATTTTACGAATGGTTCGGAACGAAATCTGCCGACTGCACCAAAGGCTACCGCCAGTTAGTGTATGAAGGCGCCAAGGATGTGAAACCCTTCATTGAGAATGGCCAATTGGTCATTCCGGGTAATCGGCAGGGTGATGCGGATCAGCGAATGATCCTCCATGCCAACACCTGGCCAGCCGCCAAGGAACTGCCCAAGCAAATCAGCGTCAGCTGCCTAGTGGGAAGCACCGGCGAAAGAGCGGGCACCTATCATCTGGGAATCACGATCGGTAAGATCAAAACCTTAATCCACCCGGGGTATCGAGGAGGAGGCTTCCGATTTGAACAAATCGGCACTCACATGAAATTCACTGAAAACATCAATATGGGCTACACTCCAGCGCCAAATAAGCTTCACTGCATCAAAGTGACGGCTCAGCACATGAAAAACAGTAAGGTGCAGCTCAAAGCCGTTGTGAGTTCACCAAACAACAAACCGTTTGAAACTTCCATTGAGCTCGACCAGGAGGACACCGGCGAATTCAATCAAATCAGCCTCGACCGCAGCGGCCGGTCTGGAGGCAATGTCTATTTCGACGACTTTCGGGTCCAACTCAACCCCTAGGTTTCAGATGGAACTCAAGGGGTGGATTAAAGAAACGACACCTAGTAAATAATATAAAACCTAACCATTAGGCTATGACACAAAAACCATCGATCACTCTGTTAACTGGTCTCGCTTGTTTGACCTTTTCGATCGCTGCGCAAGCCACACCCAAGCCTAACATTATTTTTATTCTCGCCGATGACATGGGGGTGGGGGATGTCTCTCACACCACGGGTAAAGCGGCGACGCCGAACCTGGATCGCTTAGCCAAAGAAGGCATGCGCTTTACCGATGCGCATACTTCCTCCTCGGTCTGTTCACCTACGCGTTATGGCATTATGACGGGGCGTTACAATTGGAGGTCATGGCTTAAAAGTGCCGTAATTTGGTCACCTGATGAACGTGGACCTATGATTACGCCTGATCGTGTGACAGTGCCTTCGTTTCTCAAAAAAAATGGCTACCATATACCACAGTCGTGGGAAAATGGCATATGGGGCTTGGATGGAATTATCTGGATCAAGCTCGGGTGCCAGAAGAAATAGGAAAACATAAAAAAGCGGGTTCAGGATGGAATCTTGATTACACCCAAAAAGTCAAAGGTGGTCCTACCGCCCTAGGATTTAACCAGTCATTTTTTATTGCTGGATCGCTCGACATGGCACCCTATGTTTATCTTCGTAACGACAAGGCAGTAACAGTCCCTACGCATGTAAAGGCTTTAAACCTTGCTGGCGCTGGGGCTTCTGACTTTGAAGCGTCAGAGTGCCTTAAGGATTTTGCCCGCGAATCAGTGGCTTATATCAATGAGTAAGTGAAAGATCCCGAGCGCCCCTTTTTTCTCTACTTGCCTCTCACTAGTCCGCATACGCCAACAGTGCCTTCTAAAGATTGGCAAGGGAAGTCGCCAATTGGGAAATACGGGGATTTTCTCATGGAGACGGATTGGGTTGTGGGGGAGGTACTTGCCGCTCTTGATAAGAATAACATAGGCAATGACACCTTAGTCATCTTTACGACGGATAATGGTTGTTCTCCTGCGGCTAAGATCAAAGATCTCATCAAACAGGGGCACAAACCTAACGGTGAGTTGCGCGGGCATAAAGCCGATATCTTTGAAGGAGGCCATAACGTTCCCTTTATTGTGCGCTGGCCTGGAATTGTTAAGGCGGGAAGTTTATCAGACAGAACGATTTGCATGACCGATTTTTTTTTGCAACATCGGCAGACGTCATTGGTAAACTGGATACCGTCCCAGCATCGGCAGCTGAAGATTCATTTTCGTTTCTCCCCACGCTTAGCAGGAAAGATCAAAAAGCGCGGCCCTTTACCATTCACCATTCGATCAATGGCTCCTTCGCTATCCGCCAAGGAAAATGGAAGCTGTGCCTATGCCCTGGATCAGGGGGATGGTCAGCGCCCCGACCGGGTAAAGCATCCAAAAACCTGCCCCCTATTCAGCTTTATGATTTAGAGCATGATCCCGCTGAAAAGACCAACCTTCAGGACAAACACCCGGAAGTGGTGAAAACGATGGTGATGGCTCTCAGCATAGCGATTAAAGAAGGGCGGACGACAGCTGGATCAACGCAGAAAAATAACACACCTGTGCCTGATTTTAAGCCAATTCTAACGGATCAATTTCCAGTTTTGAAGAGGTAGTCCGAGTTAAGACATCTTCTTTTTTCTGAGACTTCATGATCTTGATGTCTTACTGGCTCATTCTGTGATGGGCTGTTTCATAGGCCATTCTATCCCACTGATTTGGGGGTAATCATGATTACCCTATTTTCTATTGGTGGTGATAGTGTTCAGCATTTTTTATGATAGGCATTATAATCAATAGCTAACGGTGATTGGTAGTCGGAGGACTACATTCGAGACTAATACCATTCTCCCAGTTATTTTAGCGGAATAACCTATTTTTGAGAGCTTGGGTTCGACCTTTCCCGCCGTTGTCTCTGATGCGGATGATTTAATGCTGATTGATCATCGATTTAGGCGCGACCTCTTTGAGGTTGGCTGGGATTTCAACGTCGACATCACCACTTGTCCAATGGACAGCACCGATGATCATATTTTGGAATAGCTCGCTGCTCCAGACATCTTCGCGGTGGCCCATGGCATTGTAGTAGACGCGACCTTTGCCTTCGTTGCGTGCCCAGCTGACTGGGTAGTCAGGACGGATGTAGTCCTTACCCTGCATACCCTTGGTCTCAAGCACGGTGAGCACATGCATATCTAGTTGCAGGTGCTTCAATGCGTACCATTCTTCAGTGATAGTGAAGGACTTTCCGATCTTTTCGAAACCGGGGAACTTCGGGTTGATCACACGGCTGGTCGCTTTTTGTTGTTTGCCGTGGCCGAGGAACTCACCACCAACCATGCAGGTGAAGTCGCCGCACTTTTCGTGATCGTTGGCGTATTTGCCGACGCCTTTAGTTTTGAAAGTATCGGTCGCGCAATGGAGGCCTATGAAGCCGCCACCGTCTCGGATGTAATCGAACAGGGCTTGTTCGCCATCTTTGCTCATCGGTGGCTGCTTGTCTTTGCCTGCGATGGTGAGGTCACCGGTAGTATAGAAAATTAAGGAGTCAAACCCAGCAAGGTATTCTTTGGAAAAATTGGATCCATCTTTGGAGAACACGAACTCCCAGTTTTGTTTCTTACCCATCACGGTCAGCACTTTTTCGGCATGGCTTGGCTTACCCTTTTTCCATGAGATCACCGGATGCTCAAAACCACTCGACTTCGAAAAAAAGAGGAGCCGGTGTTTGGGTTCTGCTTGGGCGAAAGCCAGGCAACAGAGTGAGATCAGTGAGCAAAAAGTAATGAGTTTCATAACTTCTTTAAGATAGTGGGAGTTGTTTTCGGAGCAAGTCCAATTGCTAGGGATTTACTTTTCGGGTGGGGACGTTGAGACGGGCGAAAGGAGGAGTGGTTCCTATCGTTACGGGGTTGTTGAGGCGCGCCAGTCTTGCCAATTTTTCTTCATCGACTCGAGCATCTCGGGCTTGGATTGCGCGAGATTGTTGCTCTCGTTATTGTCTTTGGAAATATCGTAGAGCTCCCACTGGGGATTTTTGCCCCAGAAGACCGCCTTCATTTTTCCGACACGGATGGCGCCGCCTGCCGACCACTGCCAGTAAATGGTTTTTTTGCGCATCAGCGGTTTTGCTTAGAGCGAGGGTAGTAGGTTGATGCCCTGCATTGGGGTGATCGGTTTACCCTCATAGGTTTCGGGATAGTTCGCCGCGGTGAGTCCAACCAGGGTCGGCATGATATCGATCAGGTGCCCTGCCCCGTGGTAATAACCACCTGGGTTGTTGATTTTCCCAAGCCAACTGACGATCAGCGGCGAGCGGATACCTCCCTCGTGGCTGTAGTTTTTCCAATTGCGCAGTGGCGTGTTCTGCACCGTCGCCCAGTTTTTTCCAACAGTTTCAAAGCTTGCCACCGTGCCAAAGTCCTCGAGCTTGGTAGATCTGTTCTTTGCTCCAGCACCCTCGGCACAGGCATCGTTGTCGGAGGCGAACATGATCAAGGTGTTTTCGAGCTGCCCGTGCTGCTTGAGTTTCGCCAGCACCTTTCCGATGTTCTGGTCGACCCGGTCGAGCATCGCTGCGTAGATCTCCATGCGGCGTTTTTCCTTTTAGAGTTCAATGCCTGTTAGTTCACTCCAGGCTCGTCCTTTCCACCTCTGCATCGGTGACTTTGCTGGGTCGATCAGGCCCATCTTGACCATCCGTTGGTAGCGAGCTTTGCGGATCGATTCATAACCGCTGTCGTACTTGCCTTTATACTTGGCAATATCCTCCGGCCACGCGTGGAGCGGGTAGTGCGGGGCTGTGAAGGCGAGGTAGAGGTAAAATGGTTTATCTTCAGCCGGCTCCTCATCGAGCCATCCGAGTGCTTTGTTGGTGATGGCGTCGGTGAAGTAGAACTTTTTATCCTCTGGGGTGAACGGGTGGTAGATATTGGCGTCGTCGCACCAGTAGCGCACTCTGCTCCTGCTCCCCGGCTCCCCGGCTCCGGTTCGCCCAATCGTTTCACCCCGGGGTTCCAGAGGTTACAACAGCCGTCGCGTAGTCCGTAGTAGTGATCGAATCCACGATCGTATAAGTTTTCCGTGCCGTGGTGTTTGCCCGCCGCCCAGGTCCGGTATCCGGCAGTGCGCAGCACCTCGCGAGGGTCACCGCATTGATCAATTTATCTGGACGTCTCGACATCCCACATTGCTGGGCATAGAGGCCAGTTAGGAGGCACCCGCGTGATGACATACACTTCGCCGTGTTATAGAACTGAGTGAACCGGACACCCTGCTTGGACAAGGAATCGATGTGAGGTGTTTCGATTTCACCGCCGTAACAGCCGATATCCGACCACCCCATGTCATCGACTAGAATAAAAAGGATGTTCGGTTTCTCAGATGCATTCACGCGCAGCAATAGCACGCCGAGTACCAGCGCATGCAGCCATGTTCTGGTGGTTGTTTTCATGGGTTGTTAGTAGTTATTTTCAATTTTCAATTTTCAAACAAGCACGCGAGCCATCATTCCACCAACTTCATCGAAGACGAAGCGATCTCTACCCGCATCTGCAAACTTAAACCCAAGCGTGCGTCGATGCGCTGGATTAGCTGCGAAGTGGCTAATCTACTCTATCGCTTTCTTTTTGTAGGCCTTGGGAGAATACGCGTCCTATGAGCATGCTTTTCCCACAGCGCCCCAAGCTCTTTGGCTTTCTCGGTTTGCTCCTTGGCTAGATTATTGAGCTCACTACGGTCTTTCTCGATATCGTAGAGTTCCCAATCCTTCCGACCCAGTCTGACTAGTTTCCACTTCCCTTTCCGGATAGCGGCATTGCCAAAGTGTTCCCACATCAGCACGCGATCCTCACTGCGATCCTTGGCGAAACTTGGCGCGAGACTGCGCCCCTCCATCGGCTGAATCATCTTCCCTTTATATTCCTTCGGGTAAGTTGCTCCAGAGAGATCTACACAAGTCGCCATAATGTCGATTAGGTGATTACTCTCATATCTCAGCTCCTTGTGTGCGCTAATACCTTTTGGCCAATGCGCGATAAGAGGCGTGGCAATGCCTCCCTCATGATTTTGTGATTTATATAAGCGGAATGGTGTGTTTGAGACATTCGCCCAGTTTCGTCCATAGGCAATATAGGTTTCAGACGGCCCCGGCATAACCCCCGGACCAGTAAGAACCGGATGCCCAGCACGACTGCGTTCAGGTACCATCAGAGTCTGCAATTCATCTTTACCCATCGGCTTCACGCCAGTAGCAGGATTCGCCAGCTGTTTGCGACCCCGGCCTTCAGCACAGCCGCCATTGTCCTGCAAAAACAGAATCAAGGTATTTTCCAGCTGACCGGTTTTTTCCAATGATTTGACCAACCTCCCAATGCCCTGATCCATACTATCGACCATTGCGGCGTAAACCTCCATACACCTCAGCTCCCAAGCTCGATCCTTTTCCGGGAAATCTTTCCACTCCTGAGGAGCCGGGCTCAACTTCCAGTCCTTGATCACACCCAGCTTCTTCATCTTCTCGTAACGAGCTTTGCGGATCACTTCATAACCCGCATCATATTTACCTTTATATTTAGCGATGTCCTTTTCCAGCGCATGCATCGGCCAATGAGCCGCCGTGTAGGAAACATACATAAAGAAGGGTTCCTCCTTTGGCTTCTTCACATGCTCCCGCACAAAACGCACCGCATGATCGCTAATGGCATCCGTATAGTAGTACTGCTCGGGCTTGTATTCTTCATCGTTGTCAGGAATGATCGCCTTGTTGCCTCGGGTCAGCGTCCATGGGTCGAACAGGCTGCCGGCACCGATGATTGTGCCATAAAATTTGTCGAAACCTCTCTGCATTGGCCAGTTCGACTTGTCACCGTCAGGCTTGAGTTACTTAGTCACATGCCACTTGCCCGCCATGTAGGTGCTGTAACCAGCCGTCTTGAGAACTTCAGCCATCGTCATCACATCGCGACCGAGATCTCCCTTGTAACCCGGTCGACCTGCATCGTTGGTCATCTGGCCGATTCCAGCCTGATGCGCGTAGAGACCCGTGAGAAGGGACGCACGAGTGGGACAGCATCTGCCGGTATTATAAAACTGGGTATAGCGAAGACCACTTTTGGCAAGCGAGTCAAGATTCGGAGTGTCGATTTCACCTCCATAGCAACCTATATCGGAGTAGCCCATATCGTCGGACATGATCACGATGATATTAGGCCTAGGTGCCTGATCGTTCACAGAGCTGCCACCAAAAGAGAAAATTACTGAGGAGAAAAAAGCCACAGGTCACTGCCATGATTTTCTTCCACTGGAACCCCATTCCACACCTGATATTTTGTACTCTTATCAGAGACGTCATCGCATTTCATACCTAACCCGTCCAGATACTTTGATGAAAAAGCACGATGAAGATGAGCTCTCCCCTTCCTCCCCTCTCAATTGCACCCTTAAGCACGCCACCCAAAAAGCAAACCACTAGCAATAATCCGGAATTCGTCGACATCTAGAAAAAAGCACTCAAACTGGCCGTACTCTCCATAGATCCAACAGAAAAACGACACCCACGTGCCAGATTTCAACCTCAAGTTCATTAAACAGTATCCAAACTCAGCCCCCTAAATTAAAGAATATGACCATGCGACTCCTCATACTCATCACTATACTCCTCCCTCTCAGCCTTCTTGCTGATCCATCCAGCTGGACTCCGCTCTTCAATGGCAAAGATCTCACCGGATGGCACACCATGCCGGGTGGCAAGTGGGAGATCGTCAATGGAGTCATCACAGGAACGTCTAAAAAAGAGGAAAAACGCCACGGTTTGTTAGTGTCCGATAAGACATACAATAACATCATTCTCCGCGCGAAGTTTAAAGTCACCTCAGGCGACTCCGGACTTTACTTTCGAGCCCTAAAAACCAACACCCAAGTCGCGATCAAATGCTTCCAGGCAGAAGTCGACAAGTCGCCGAAAGTTGGAGGTCTCTACGAAACATCAGGTCGTTCCTGGGTTAAAAACCCCGATCCCCAACGGATCGCCGAGATCGTTAAACATGGCGACTGGAATCAAATCACCGTCAGCGCCATCGGAGATGACATCACTGTGTCACTCAATGGCCTCACGGTCACTGAGCTGCTAGCCGACACCCAATGCCAGAAGGAAGGCCGCATCGCCCTCCAACTTCATGGGGGTGAAGACATGCATGTCGAATTCAAAGACCTCGCCTTGCTGGAGATCAAGTAGGACGACTTTGCAAGTTGTCGGCACCCCGAGCAGCCAGTTATCCAGCTTGCTGCAATAAATAGTAAAAACACGCTGAGGTATATCGGCCGATTTTTGGAGTGGGGAATTGTCACGGACCCCGGCACGCATACGCAATGACATTAGTTGAGCGTGCTTAGGTTGCCGACAAGTTGAAAACTTAGCCTACTTCCCTGGATGCACCGCCAGGCTTAGAATCGACTAACTGATTAATCTCAGCGAGACACATGTGAAAATTCGCGGATTTTTTCGCCTTACCAGCAAGACTCGCTTTGGTTTGCATCAGAGCTTCGCCAGTGGTGAGTTTTTGCCCAATTCCTTTTTCCCTGAATACGGTCATGGTGGTGGTCGTGCCATCCATCGGCAGCTGGATGTTGTGGGCTTTACCAGCCACGACCGGAAGGTGGGGTGCGTGCAGCCAAATCACGGCGATGAAGGGCTTTTTATTTTTTGCGCTTTCCGTGATGAAGGGGCACTTTTTGCGACCTTAGAGATCGGCCACCAGCTTTTTTTTGTCAGCTTTACTGAGGTCTCCCTCGGTTTTTCCATTAGGTTTTTCCATCGGATCATCAGTAGGAACTTTTGCCTCGGTGGCAAAAACGACATCAACTCCATTGTCCCACGGTGGCATGTAGTCCTTAACTCCCTTAGGACCACCACGATTCGATTCCTTGACGGTTTTCGTCAGTGTGCTTCACACTACACACAATCAGCAACAGGCTTCATCCTATCGGTCGGAACACGGAAAGCCAAAAAAACCTCCTACCCCATGTGTCAAGCCACAGCCTCACCAGAGCTGCGTCAAGCCTCAGCACCCCAAGGTTTTGTCACACTGAGCGATCACATTGATTGTAGAATCCAGTGCTTATACCATCTCGACAGTTATCTTGAAGGAATGGGTGTTATTCGGTATTTGAGTCAGTCAGCTGAGCTGAAAAGTGTGAGGGTGCAGGAGATCGTTGATTCTAGCTGCGTTAGTCGTCGGTCAGGTAGCCCGCTACGTTTCCTCCTCCCGCCTTGCTACAATCAACGATCTCCAGTACCATTCCACCAATCTAACTGTCGAAATGGTATTAAATTTTTGTCGTGTAGTGTGAGTGTGCCTAGATGCCATTTTCTAAAATGACCAGTGCGACAACCTTGAGTCTTGAGTGCTTCATAAATAATGAATTCCTCCGGCTTCATGTGGCCCTTATTCCCGGTAACAATTCCGTAGCGATACGGAATTCTCCCCGTCACCACACTCCCCCGCGTGGGTGAACAAACGGCGCTGGCGGAATAGAATCGATCAAACACAAGCGACTGCTTAGCCATGGTATCGAGGTGGGGAGTCTTAATCCTTTTCCCGCCATTGAAGCCGACGTCTCCCCAGCCCATGTCATCGCACATTACCGTGATAATGTTAGACTGATCTACGAATGAAGAACTAAGACACAAGAGAAAATAGATAAGAGAAAGAAGGGCTTGATGGAGAGGGTTATTTGGTTGTTGGATGTTTCGCTTTTAGGTTTTTGGAGCTTTTGACGACGGGATACTTTTTCGCTAAATTGGAAAGTAGAGCTAGGATGTCGATTTTGTCCTGATTAGTACTGACGTAACTGACGGCTTCTCTCATCTTAGCGCCGCTATCATCATCGGGATGATAGCCACGGATACCTTTTTCAAATTTCTCGAGCTGCTCAAGCAGATACCAGTCTTGCAGACCATTGAGTGATGCGCTTCGGAAGAAGCAACTTCACCATGGCCGTTAAATCGGTGGCAGGCCATGCAGTTATCGTAATAAAGTTGATACCCTCTCTCTGCATCACCCAGTAGAGTCGAGGCATGGCTGAGTACAGGCAAGATTTTGATATAATCGAGCGCCTCGTTAATCTCATCTGCCGAGAGAGCCGAAATGGCAGCGCGCATTTTCTGGCCATTAAGATCCTTCGGATGATTGCCTCGCTGGCCGTTCCTAAATTTTTGAATTTGTTCTTCGAGATACCATCGTGGCAGCGAGGCGATCGATGGCGTCATCAGCTCCTGAATCCCCTCACCTTTTTCACCATGACAGGTAGCGCAAGTGGTTTGGAAAACATTCTTTGTCTGTAACGTCCCCAGCCCTTGCCGAGTGGTCGGTATTTCTTGCCACTGGAAAAAGAATCCCAGCACCGTAAGTATCAAGAATCCTAACCCAAGAGAGATGAGTAGGGTATGACTTTTCATCCAAGAATTAATCGTTTTCACCAACTGCTAGGGGTTTTCTTTTTGGGTGAGGTGTTCGGATGGATTGGCATGGACGGGTATTACATCATACTAGAATCACACATTACAACCAGATTGACATCTAAGCACGACCATAGCGTGGAATTTATCAGAAATCACCCGTCGATAATTCAAAAATCGGGCTGGCGCAGAGCTAATTCACACGAATAATGGGATCTATTACTTGATGGCACCTCTCTAGTAAGACGGGGGCTCAGTTCTGGTGGCCGGCGTAGAATTCTCCGAGTTTTGTGGCCTTGCCCTCTTTGTCGAACAAGGCGGAGGGGCCGAGGTTGGCATGATCAGGTGCGCTGCTGAACCAAGCGTAACGTTCGACGAAGTCGAGTTGTTCGAGCTTGGGCAGGAGTTCTTTCATGAAGCTCAATACGTCCTCCGGGCTGTGTTTGTTATCCTTGATGCTTTTGGCGGACCAATCTGCGATGGCGAATTCGGTAATCCAGATCGGCTTCCCATAGAGTGTGTGAATGCTCTTGAGGTGTTCGATGAAATTGTCGGCATTCCTGCCGCCGTCCCAATGGACACAGATGAAATCCACCCGGAGATTCTTTGCCTTAGCCTGCTTCATGAATGATTGCATCCACTCATTCTTCGGGTTGACGGTAGCGGGGCTGCCGAGACGGCGGTTTGTTTTCTCCAGTATCGGCCAGAGCGCAAGGGCCTCTTCGACGCTCATGTTCGCTTGTTTCTTGCCGTCGGGTTCATTGAAGCCGAGCAAGGGGCTGGTGGCCATTTTTGACTTGGAGACTTTGAGTTTCTTGATGGGATCCGTCGACCACTTGGCCTTGCCCCAGACCATGGGAACAAAGAGGGCATTCTTGATTTCTGTTTCCTTCCAGAGGCCGGTCCAATTGTAGTGCCAACCAACCTGCATCGAGCTAATCTCCTCTTTCAATTTCCGCGAACTGTCGGATTTTTTTGGCCAGGCAAATTCCTTTTTTAGAGGGCTGAGCTTGTGCCACGAAGGCATTGCTGAGGGATAGAGCGAGTACTAGGCTTAGATGGATGAGTTTCATGGTCGGTGAGGAGGTGTGGAAGATAAGGGGTGAGAGAGATGCAGTAACTGGCAAAGGGGGCAGCTTGAGAAGTCATTGAAACCAATGAGGGTAACATAGAAGAACTTTTCTAACTCTACATTCCATGTTGTTAAAGAGGTTGGACACCTCTTCTAGGTGGAAAAGCAATCAATTCTTGGCTTATTGTTTCCAGCCGAAGAGTTTTTCTGCGTTTCCTCGGTAGATTTTGTAGCGGACGTCATCGGGTAAGTTAAGTTCTTCGAAGAAGGTGTAGTGCAGTTTCATCTGCTTGTTGCTGTCTTTGAATGACCACCAACCCTCATCGGTTCCGAAGAGGAGTCTGTCGGCATTTCGTATGATGAATTCGCGCGCGTATTTCCGATCACGATTAAGCACGTTGATGACGACATGGCCGGAGGTGTCGGCATAAAGATTCGGGTTTTGCTGGAGCTGGCGGTCGCAGCTTCCATTGCCGAGTTGCCGCCACCAGTAGGCGTGCGCGATGACCTTGCACTTCGGATACTTCTTCAGCACGCGGTCGACCCGCTTCAAGCCGGGCTCAACCATGTTCTTGTTCTGGTCGATGTGGAACATCACCGGCAGGCCGACTTTTTCGCAGGCCTCGTAGAGTAGGAGGTTCTTGGGGTCGTCAAACATGAGACCCTTGCCGTAGTGCTCGCCGAAGGGGATGGCACCCTCCTGCTTCTCGCGTTTGAGGATATTGACCGCCTATTCCACGGTTTCAACCTCGCCCGGATCGATGATGCACATCCGATCGATTTTGCCTTTGTACTTGGCGTAATTCGCTTGTCTGACCTTACGTTCCCCCTCGGTCCATGCCCGCGATCCTTTGTGATTGGGGGGCTGACGATACAGCGATCTACATTTCTATCGTCCATCCACTTTGCCACGTCGTCCAAGCCTCCCTCTTTCAAAACCATGGCATGGACGTGGGTATCGATGAACTTGATGTCGGACGGGGCCACAGCGGGCTTGCGGCATATCGTTTTTGCTGAAGCTGAATCATCTGCTCGGCATAACGCTCGCCGAGTAGCAGCTGGCTTCGGCTGTCGAAATGTGTGCAGTCCGCCGTGGTGAGCCCCTGCGAGCTGGCATAAGCTGTGCCGTGGATGGTCTGCGGGAGTTTCACAATCTCCGCATTGATCTTTGGGCTGTCATGGAGCTGGCCGGTGACAAAAGGGAGGGAGGTATCGGCAAAGTCGCTGCGCAGCTTGACGACGAAGTTCGTGAGGGTTTCAAGGTGAGTCTCGGGAGTTTGGCTGACTCCATTATCCTGTTGCCATAGGACACCTTTCAAGCTGCCTTGGGCAAGGGTGAGCTTAGTGCGTTTTCGGGTATTCCAATACGACTTTGGCTTTTTGGCGATCTATGGCGCAATGTCAGATCCGCCACCTGCGTTGACGATGAGTCCGATGGAGAGGTCCTTGTTTTGCTCCAGCATTTTCATGGCGAAGCTGTAACCAGGCCCGAGCTTCTGAAGGTCTACTCCCTGACCTATGCCTGAATGGCGGTTCAGAGGCACCTTCGCAGGCTCCCACTCGTTCTTATCATTGAGTAAGTAACAACGTTCGAGAATACGGCCCGCGGCCTTTGGGATTTCCGCGCGTCCAGCCATGTCGGACTGACCAATCAGCAAGTAAATCTGCAGGTTTTTCATTTCTCCAAAGCAATGCGTCTTATCGGCAAAAGCCTCACAATTGAGAAAAAGGAACGCAAACAAGCAAGAGCAAACTTGGCGAAAGCTAGAGAGTGACGAGGGTTTCATAGGATACACTTAGAGGACAACAAACTAAGGTGTCAGTTCTTGAATTCAATTAATAAACGCGATTTTTCGAATGGTGCAGGCTGCCCGAAAGAACGTGCAAAAAAGGCCGGAGCGATCTGATGAACAGAACGCCCCGGCACAACCAACTAAAGGATGTTTGTCTTATCCGCGCCGTGTTTACCTATGACGACGGAGGATCAGGGCGAGTCCACCGAGTCCGAGAAGGGCGGTGGTGGTGGGCTCTGGGACGGCTGATCCGGTGAAGCGTATTTCGCCAATTCCTACGTAGTCACTTGTATTTTGAGTAAATTGGGTCATCTGATCGATCAGCACATACCTTGCGGTGATAGGCCTAAGGCTTGTATGAATTTCTCCGTTGGAGAACGTGGTAAATCGCCTTAACTAATACCACTTGGCGTTCCAAAAGAGACAATAGAATGTTTTAGAGTGTTGAGTGATTTGCGCTTCGCGTTTTGTAAAAAGGCCAGGCGTATCCTTGGGAAATCAGCGTTTTTCTTCAGTCATGATGCCTGCATCATTCCCTCATCACGCCTCGATTTCCCAAGGATTCACTCTGGCTATTGTCTCATTTGAAACACCGCATGGTATAAGTGGCATTGGAGTTAGGGGAGTAGCCATACTCCGGCTGGTCCTGCCGCCGCAAGCGTCAAGCCGCCCCAGCCACAGAGCTGTATCAAGCCCCAGCACTCCAAGGGAGAGAGTGGTTATTGACTCTGGTATGATGAGCTTTGATGCATCAGATACCCATTTTGAGAGATTCTGCTAATTCTGTATGAAAAATTGTCGTGTAGTGTGACTGCCGATGGTGGCTTAACACATCGGCATCACCCCCCATTCTCCCCTCTCAACGACAAGCTCAAACGGCCCACTCCCAAAAGCAACTTCCTAGCAATCGTCTCGTTCCCACTGGGCTACTTGCTTGGCAAAGTAGCTAAGAATGAGATCTGCCCCTGCGCGTTTGATCGCCGTGAGGCTCTCTAACACAACGGCTTTTTCATCTAACCACCCAGCATCGGCAGCAGACTTGATCATGAGGTACTCCCCGCTCACTTGGTAGGCAGCAATGGGAAGAGTGGTGTTTTCACGTAATTTTACGATGATATCGAGGTAAGCTCCAGCAGGCTTCACCATCACCATGTCAGCGCCTTCATCCTCATCGAGAATCACTTCACGAATTGCTTCGCGCACATTGGCGTAATCCATCTGGTAGGTCTTCTTATCGCCCGCCTTAGGGGACGAATCAAGAGCGCCACGGAATGGTCCGTAATAGGCTGATGCGTATTTAGCAGTGTAGGAAAGAATAGAAACATCAGTGAAGCCGGCAGTATCTAGCGCCGCCCGCAATGCTCCAACACGGCCATCCATCATGTCACTTGGTGAAATGATATCCGCTCCCGCCACAGCATGACTCACCGCTTGCTTGCAAAGCACCTCGACAGTCTCGTCATTGAGAATCTCTAACTCACCATCGGGACGTACTTGGACAATTCCATCGTGCCCGTCAGAATTATAAGGATCTAGAGCGACATCTGTAATCAGACAGAGTGTCGGGTGAGCTGCCTTCAAAGCTTTGAGAGCTCTTGGGATCAGACCATCCGGATTGTAGCTTTCGTCGCCAGTCGAGTTCTTTTTCTCCTCAGGCACCGCTGGAAAAATCACCACAGCAGGCACACCAAGCGCGTGGGCCTCACCAGCCTCTTTGACCAATCCTTCGATCGACCAGCGGGTGCAGCTAGGCATCGAAGCAATCGCTACATTTTTAGCACCTTCATGAACAAAAAGTGGGTAGATAAGATCTTTGGCACTCAGTGACACCTCGCGTACGAGGTTACGGATTGCAGGTGACTTTCGGTTACGGCGTGGTCGTTGGAGCATAATCGGTGGTGGTTAAATCTTTTCTAAGCTATAGCCATCAGAACCATCTTTGACAAGCCATCCCAAATCCTTGAGTTGGTCGCGAAGTTCATCTGACTTTGCCCATTGTTTATTGCTACGGGCATCCCAGCGTTGGGCTGCTAGAGCTTTCATCTCAGCAGGAACATCCTCCTGCACCTCTTCTACAATTTCAGGCAACTTGATACCTAGAGCCTGAAGCATAAAGTGTAAACCCTTCCATTGGGTCTGTGGTTCTGGTTCATTCTGAGAACGACGTAAAGCGCCGAACACCGCGCCAATAGCCCGTTGGGTATTGAGATCATCATTGAGACCAATCCAAGCATTTTCAAATAGCCCTTTGTCCTCAAGACCAATGAGATCTTCGTAACTAGGAGCCACATCAGCACCAGCAAGCATAGCCAGTGCGCGCTCGGCTTTGAGAAGTTTATCTAGGGCCTCGCTGGCGGCGTGCAAGCTATCGAGAGTAAAGTTGAGTTGCTTTCTATAGTGCCCACCAATCAAAGCTAAGCGTAGCTCATTTGGCTTTGCTCCCTTTTCTATAAGATCATCGAGCCGGAAGAAATTTCCAAGCGATTTCGACATCTTTTTCCCCTCAACTAACAAGTGAGTGATGTGGAACCAATGCGCAGCAAAATCACCACCGCAGGAACACTTGCTCTGAGCAATTTCATTCTCATGGTGGGGAAAGACTAGATCCTCGCCACCAGAGTGGAGATCAAAACTCTCACCGAGATATTCACGAATCATGGCCGAACACTCGAGGTGCCAGCCCGGACGACCTTCCCCCCATGGGCTCTGCCAGAAATTATCACCATCTTCATCACGGCGGCTCTTCCAGAGGACAAAATCAGCAACGCTATCTTTCTCGTATTCGTCTGAGTCATTTGCGCGTTGGTTCTGCGTCTTCCCTAGATCGAGCTCACGCTCATCGAGGTGTGAAAGCTTGCCGTAATCTGGGTACGAACTAATTCGAAAATAAACCGAGCCATCAGCGGCGGCATAAGCGTGCTCCTTCTCGATCAATTCCTCGATCATGACAACCTGCTGAGGAATGTGATCTACGGCGCTTGGTTCAATGGCCGGCAGGAGACAATTGAGAGCTTCGCAGTCGAGGTGGAACTTTTCAGTCCAATGGCTGGTGAACTGCTTGAGTGTCTGCCCTACAGCTTGCGAATCACGGATCGTCTTATCATCCACATCGGTAAGGTTGCGAACATGCTTGGTCGGTGTGCCGCCGAGTTCCAAGGCTCTTCGAAATACGTCTTGAACCACGAAGGTTCGGAAATTTCCAATGTGCGCAGGACCGTAGACTGTGGGGCCACAGCAATAAAACCCGTAGGTTTCGCCATTGATTGGTGTTATTTCCTTCGTTTCTCGTGCAAGCGTATCGTAAAGGCGCATGCATAAGGCCATAGCCTTTGAGAGGACTATTGGAAAGTCTTTTGCGGACATTCTCCCACATCCAGTAAACTCTACCTCATGCTCTACCTCATGCTCTACCTCATGCTCTACCTCATGCTCTACCTCATGCTCTACCTCATGCTCTACATCATGCTCTACATCAGATACTCCAACTTCACACATTCACCTTCTCTTAAAGCTAACAGAATCCTAGACAATCAATTCTAAACCTGTAACATATAAAGTCTTCTACCCCTCACATATCGAAACACCACCCTCAACAATGGCTTCACTCATCCTAGCATCTAACAGGTTACCAATTCGAATTCTCACCGATGGCTCATTCGAACGCACAACAGGCGGGCTGGCATCGGCCATTGAAGGCAGCGGCCTAGATGGGAAATACACATGGGTTGGCTGGGGTGGTTCTTGCTCAGAAATCGGACGGAGCAAGAGCGAACTCAAGAGCAGCCTACGTGAATTAGGAGTCGAACCAGTTTTACTTTCAGAGGAAAACATCAGCGGCTACTACGATGGATACTCAAACTCCACGCTTTGGCCATTATTGCATTACATGCAAGATCGGGCACGCTTTAAGCCAGAGTGGATAGAATGCTACCGCTCTGTGAATGCTCAGTTTGCTGATACGATAGCCGAGATAGCCTCGCCCAATGCCCATGTCTGGATCCACGACTACCATCTCATGCTCTTACCGCAGCTCTTACGAGAGATTCGTCCTGATATTAAGATAGGATTTTTCCTGCATACGCCCTTTCCTTCGAGCGAAATATTCCGAGCTCTCCCCGAGCGAGATGAACTACTAAAAGGCTTGTTAGGCTGCGATCTGATTGGCTTCCACACGTACAACTACCTACGCCACTTTATCTCCTCACTCATTCGCATCTTAGGGGTTGAGGCGGACATGGACGGACTTTGGCAAAAAAAACGGCACATTCAGTTAGGCGTCTACCCCATTGGCCACAATAGTGATGGGTTTCAAACCGCCGCAAAATCCGAAAATTTCGTCAAAATGCACAGTGAACACGCAAAGCACCTCGGCGCTGGAAAGCTGATTCTAAGCGTTGAAAGGTTAGATTACACCAAAGGTTTACCTCAAAAGCTCACAGCTATTCGGCAGTTTCTCCATGAGCACCCAGAGCAACGTGGGCTCGTTCACTTTGTCTTAGTTGCAGTCCCTTCACGCCGCGGTGTGGAAGAATACGATTCCCTCACAGCTCAAGTCCAATGCGAGGTTGGAGCCATCAATGGTGACTACGGAGATGTCGGCCACTCACCAGTACAATTTCTCCACCGCAGTTTCCAAGTGGATGAACTCGCAGCGCTCTACTCACTCGCTGATATTTGTATGGTTACCCCTATCGTTGATGGCATGAACCTAGTGGCTAAAGAATTTATCGATTGTAAAAGAGCATCTCACCGGGCTCGTCCGGGAGTTCTCATTCTCAGTGAATTTGCGGGTGCTGCAAATGAAATGTCCCACGCGCTGCTAGTCAATCCACACGATACCGCAGGAGTAGTGAAAGCAATCAACGAAGCCCTGCAAATGGACGAAGTGGACATGTGGAAGCGAGTACACGCCATGCAGAATAGACTCAAACTCAATGATGCTGGAGCTTGGGCAAAACGCTACCTCTCAGACCTTCAAAAAAATACCTCATGTAACCATAAAGGAACGATTCACGCTGAGCTCGAACCTCTCCGCAACGAACTGCAACAACACATCGATCAAGGCAAAAAAGTCGCCCTCTTTCTCGACTACGATGGGACCCTGAGAGAATTCACTACGCACCCAGAGTACGCTACTCCAGATGCCTCATTGAAGAAGTTGTTAGGAGACTTAGCTACGCATCCTAACATCGATCTCACGATTGTCAGTGGACGCACCAAGGAATTCCTTCAAAAGCATCTCGGAGACCTCCCCCTCCACTTTGTGGCAGAGCATGGATACTACTGGAAAATGCAGTCGATGCCCGAGTGGGAGCTCCTCAATCCACATGTCGACACATCTTGGAAGGAGCTAATTCTACCGCAGTTAGAAGCTACAATGACACTCACACCTGGATCCGAGATTGAAATAAAACATTCCTCCGTGGTTTGGCATTACCGCCAAGCGGATCCGGAATTTGGGTCATGGCGAGCTAAGGGTTTATTGTCGGAACTCACGTCCACTACCGCCAGTCTTCCTGTCTCAGTCCACCACGGGCAGAAGATTATAGAGGTCGCTAGCCAACTCGTGAACAAGGGGGTGGCTATAGAAAGAATGCTCAGCCAATGGCAACCTGATATAGCCCTAGCTGCTGGAGACGATGTTACTGACGAATCCATGTTTGCCGCGCAGATACCCTCGTGCACGAGCTTCCACACAGTTAAAATTGGCGGGGGTGACACCCGAGCCAACCAGCGCAGTTCAATCAGAGCCTTGCGAAATTTACTAGAATCGCTCGCTTAAAAATAATTACCACTGAGCTCTAACTCATTTATCCAATATGGACAATCAATCTAACTACAACCACGGTATTATTGGAAATGGCCGGACATGCGCAATTATTGATTTCGATGCCTCTATTGTATTTTCCTGCATGCCGGATTTTGATTCTGGTACAGTCTTTGCTGCGATGCTTGATATCGACAAGGGTGGACACTTTGGCATCAGCATGGTCAATGGAGAACCGGTCAGTCAAGCTTACGAAAAGAACACTGGGATACTTGTCACTACATTTGAAGGAAAGGATGGTTCCTTTGAAGTCATCGATTTTATGGCCCGCTGCAGCTGGGATGGAAAATCACGCTCGAGGGGGGATGTGTCTAGCGATATCATTCGCATACTCAAGCCATGCTCAGGCACCCCGTCTATCATTGTCGACTACACCCCAAAACTCTACTACGCCAAGTACCCAACTGAGTCATTCACCTTTGGTGAGGGACGACTTAAGAGCACAACAACAGGTAAACTCAAAGACGGCTCCACAGTCTACGAGTCATGCTATCTTTATACCGACCTCGATTCTGAATCTATTCTAGAAAAGAAATGTATACTACTCACGGATCAGCGATATCTATTGCTCAGTTACCACGATAAGGTCATTCCTCCGGACCGTGAAAAAATTGAGCTTAAACTCCAGTGGACTCGTGCGTACTGGCTGCTTTGGGCTTCCCGTACTCACAGATGTGATAGCTATGCCAAAGAAATCATTCGCAGTGCGATCACACTAAAAATGCTCCAGTTCACTCCGACTGGTGCAGTTCTAGCTGCCGCTACCACATCATTACCCGAGACGATCGGTGAAGCCCGAAACTGGGACTACAGGTTTTGTTGGATTCGAGATGGTTCAATGACCGTGGATATTTTACACCGTATCGGCCACCACAACATGGCCGAAAGCTTCATCAACTGGATGATGCACACTGTTCCTACCAAGGATGACTCACTCCAAATAATGTATGGTATACGCGGTGAGAAAAAACTCACAGAGGAAATTCTCACGCACCTTAGTGGCTACCAAGGGTCATCTCCTGTTAGGATAGGTAATGCTGCCTACCATCAACAACAGCATGACATCTACGGTATTCTAATGGATTTGATCTACAAGGATCTGATGCACCACGATATTCCAGCACGCCACCCCGCCCCTGAAGCCCTCGACCGTCGATGGACTCGAGTCCGCTCCATCATCAAAACTGTCGAAGAATATTGGCAACAACCTGACCGCGGCATTTGGGAGATTCGTGGTGAAGAAAGGCACTTCGTCTTCTCCAAAGTCCTTTGCTGGGTAGCCGTTGATAGAGCGATCAAAATTGCCGAGCGGCTAGGAAAACAATATTGGGCTGACGCTCACCGCACATTGAGAGAGGAAATTCATCACGATGTCTGTTTGAAAGGTTGGAATAATGAAATCAAAGCATTCACCCAAACCTACGGCAGTAAAGATCTCGACTCGGCTAACCTGTTGATGGCCGAATATGGCTTCATCGCCCCTATGGACACACGCTTCATCTCTACCGTTGAGCTAAGTGATAAAGAACTCTGCCGAGACGGCCTAATGTATCGTTATCGTAATCACGATGACTTTGGTGAACCCTCAAGCGCATTCACTGTGTGTTCATTTTGGATGGTCAAAGCTCTTGCTCGCTCAGGTAAACGAAAAGAGGCAAAAGAACGATTCCACACCTTGTTAGGATATGCCAACCCCAATGGACTCTACGGCGAAGACCTAGACTTCGACACCAAACGCCACCTGGGAAACTTTCCTCAAGCGTACAGCCACCTAGCACTCATTGATTGCGCCCTAGAACTAGCTGAGGATTGCCATGACTACTTGATAGAGGAATAAAGTAAATGATGGTGACGGGCAATCGGTATCAATTCTTCCAACTCTCATATGGCACACTCTTTAAGGAATCTCAGGTAACTATCGTCGCTGCCGTTCTTGTATCAATTTTTGTGATTCCCGAGTAGAAATCGGTTGAACTGAGAAGCCCCGCTGCGGGATGAAAAGACTTCCTACGCAGGACTTTGTTGCTACTCAATCACGGATATCTATTAGCTCATAGTATAGCTTGTGAGCTACAAATTTTGTGCGCGAGAAAATCGAAAAACTCGCTCGCCTTTTTTGTAGAGGTCAAGTCGATCGCGTCCATAGATTTCTAAGAAGTTCGGATCTTGTTCTAATGCTCGGTATTCCCGGAGCTTTTGGTCGACGCGAGCATTCATAGCTAACTCATCGCCCTGAATCTTGGATAACTCTCCTTCAGACACCTGTAAGCTTCTAAACTCAGGAAGGCAGGTCGCAATTACCCCGAAACAAGCAAAAATAACAAGCGCATAAA
This sequence comes from Rubritalea profundi, assembly GCF_002954445.1. Classification (GTDB taxonomy): domain Bacteria; phylum Verrucomicrobiota; class Verrucomicrobiia; order Verrucomicrobiales; family Akkermansiaceae; genus Rubritalea; species Rubritalea profundi. The sequence continues at coordinate 3,286,340 of NZ_MQWA01000001.1, read as the reverse complement.
AGCTTACAACATTGAGCTTACGCAACACTTGAGTACGCGCACACATGCGACTGTCGCATGACGTCGGCTGCGGGTTCTAACTGAGGATACTCTTGCCATTCTGTGGAATTGGAGCGCTGATTGTTTGCGCATTACCTAGATACAAAAAATTCCTCATGATCCTTTCAGACCATGAGGAATAATAGGGATCTAAATTCCTTAACAGAAATAATTAGAGAGTGCCAGCATAGATTGCATTAGCGCCTAACTTTTCTTCAATACGAAGAAGTTGGTTGTATTTTGCAATCCTGTCTGAGCGACTCATTGAGCCAGTTTTGATCTGTCCTGCGTTCGTCGCAACAGCGATATCAGCGATGGTGTTGTCTTCTGTTTCACCAGAACGGTGGGAGATAACAGAGTTGTAACCATTGATCTTACCGAGCTCGATAGCATCGAAAGTCTCAGTGAGTGTGCCAATTTGGTTCACCTTGATAAGGATGGAGTTAGCAACACCGAGTTCGATACCCTTCTTGAGGAAGTCGACATTTGTAACGAAAAGGTCGTCACCAACGATCTGAACTTTATCGCCGATAGCATCAGTAAGAGCTTTCCAGCCATCCCAGTCGTTTTCGTCGCAACCATCTTCGATAGAATCAATTGGGTACTTCTCAACGAGCTCAGCAAGGAATGCTGCCTGCTGCTCAGAAGTAAGTTTTTGGCCACCTTCACCTTCGAACTTAGCGTAGTTGTAAACTCCATCTTCAAAGAACTCAGATGCAGCACAGTCGAGAGCGAATGTGATGTCTTTGCCAACAACGTAACCAGCTTTCTCTACTGCGAGAGAAACTGTGTCGAGCGCGTCAATAGTGCCGTCGAATGTTGGAGCGAATCCACCTTCGTCACCTACTGCAGTGCTAAGACCACGGTCGTGAAGAACCTTCTTGAGGCTGTGGAAAACTTCAGCACCCATGCGAACTGCTTCGCTGAATGTTGGAGCACCGATTGGACGGATCATGAACTCTTGGAATGCTATGGGCGCATCAGAGTGTGAACCACCATTGATGATATTCATCATTGGTACAGGAAGGACCTTTGCGTTAGGGCCGCCAAGATACTTGAATAGTGGTAGGTCACAAGAAGCTGCTGCTGCGTGTGCTACCGCTAGAGAAACTCCGAGGATCGCGTTTGCGCCTAGGTTGTTCTTGTTCTTAGTGCCGTCGAGCTCGATCATTGTGCGGTCGATGAGCGCTTGGTCTGTTGCGTCGAGTCCGATAAGTTCAGGTGTGATCTTTTCGTTAACGTTAGCAACTGCGTTTAGAACGCCTTTACCGAGGTAGCGTGACTTGTCGCCATCGCGAAGTTCGCAAGCTTCGTGCTCACCAGTGGACGCGCCACTAGGTACGGCTGCGCGGCCGAATGAACCGTCTGCTAGAGTAACGTCAACTTCGACAGTTGGGTTACCACGGGAGTCAATGATTTCGCGTGCGCGAATATCTTCAATTGCTGTGAATTCCATAATTTTGGTTAATGTGTTTGGGCTCAGATGTGGTGAAGAGCCATGTGTGGTAGTTTGGGCTCTCATCTGAGAGCTCAATCAAAAGGCAACACACTCTATGCATTGCTCTTATAAAAATGGGTGTTAGCCTTTATTGTAAGCTTCGATCTTGGCAATAGTCATTTCTTCTGACTGCACCTTGACTGAATCGCCAACTTTAAGACCGAGCATGCTGTCACCTAATTCAGAAAGGTAGGAAATAACATTGTTATCTGTGTCAGAATCCCATGCTCCAAGAACTGTGTATACTACAGAGCCTTCGAAGTGGACGATTGTGCCGATTTTGACAATGGCTGTATCGACATTTGAGAAATCAGTACCTTGAACGCTCGAGAGTGATATTTCCATGTCTGCCTGACGACGCATAAGCACCTTCTGATAGTCCTTGGCCATGTGATATTCTGCATTCTCACGGAGATCTCCGTAGGAACGGGCGACCTTGATTTCCTCTCGGTTATGAGGGATTTGATTAGTAACAAGGTCTTCGAGATCAGACTTACGTTTAGTAATGCTATCCCATGATGAGATAACACCATCGTCCTTCTTCTCTGCACCGTCACTATTCACAAGCTCCTGAGTCGCAGGGCAGGCCTTGATCACGCGAGCCATCAAAGACTTGCGGTCGAGTTCAGCAAAGATTTGTGATTGATGTAACTTACGCGCAAAACTGCGAGCTTCATTGACATCTGATTTTTCTAGCAAGTCTGGAATGAGTGTGCGGTCTTCCATGAAGTAGGATTGGAGACGACTGCTCTTGCGTGGTCCATCATCCATCACATCGCGCTCAAGTAGGCTAAGAATAGCGTTGCCGACTTCTACGTCGAACACTGGCTCAGCGAACTTCTTGCGCTCACGGCAAACCCAAAGAAGCGAATCTGCTCCAAGAATACGACCGCCGATATGTCTACGTAGGAAAGTATAGAGATCCGCCTCTTCATCAGCTTCGATGAGAAGCTTGGCAATCTCCGCAAGACCACGTGGTCCGACGATATCAAAAATGGCGAGTAACTCTTTCACCCAGGAATCACCAAATGCGGCTGGGTAAGCTTCGAAAACCATGCGCTGACGTGCCGCTGGAAGTGATCCCAGCTCGGCACCAATTCTGGCACCTTCGTTAGCAATGACATCTGAAACACGCAACGCAGAGGCGTCGAGTTCCATCACATCAGAAACAGCCATAAGCTCGTCACGACCGACCAATAGATCGAGCGCTTGTCCAAGGTGAAGCTTCATTCCCTTACGCACAGAATCATCGATGCTTTGGTTGATTGCTTCTTGGGCTTCAGTGTTTCCCTTAAAATGCTTAAAATCTTTAATGATGGCTTCGAGAGCGCGGGCTTTCGCTTTAAAATCGCGAGCTGCGTCGAAGTCCTGTAACAATGAATCAGCTGGTGATACATTCTCATCGCGGAGCACTAATGGCTCAGTGCGCTTTGTTGGAACGATTGCTGCACGGCTGGCACGAAGTAGCTTCTTTGCTCCATCCCACCACTTTTTGTAGTTCTCTTCAGGAACGACGGAACCAATCAGTTCACGTTCGAGTTGATCGATCTTCATTGTGCCACCATTACTCTGGAGAGTACGACGAACGAGCTCTACTGGATCACTAACAGACAACTCGCGGAGTTCCTCCATCGCTTCTAATTTCTGAGCTCTGAAGTGATCTGCGGCAAGTACTTCGGTCTTGGCGATAGCTAATTGAAGCCCCATAGTCTGATCTTCATTCTTCTCGAAATCAATCGTGACTTTGCCACTGCGGATATCCCAATCAGTGACTTTGCCGGCTCCCCAGCTTTTATGGAGACAATATTGCCCGGGGGCAAGTTGTGATAATCGTGTGCCGACTTCTTGAGAAATCCGCCCAGCTTCTACGAGTGGTGCTACATCAGGATGCATGAAGAGAACTTGGATCTACGACATACAAATAGCAATCCTATACCATAAAAAAATTCAAAGAGCCTCGTCGACTCTAATTTTCTAATTTTCTAATAAAATAACACAATTCCCATCAGATATGACCGAAAGTCACTTAAACTCAGGTTTCTGAAGAATCTTGCAGAGCACACTTATGCTCTGCAATTTTCTATCGACCTAGTAAATCAAGCTTCTCGACTAGACGAGAATGAACAATCTCATCGAAATGAGAAAACTCAGTCAACTTGGATTCCTAAGAAAACTGACTACTTATCTTCTTGCTGGGACGGGTATTCCCATTTTGTCTCAGCGAGGTTCTTGAGCTTTCTCTTGAGCCTCGACTTAGTGGAGGAACTGATGCGGTCTGTGAATAAAATACCATTGAGGTGATCGACCTCGTGCTGGATGGCACGGGAGCAAAGACCGTCGGTTTCGATCACAAGCACTGAACCATCTAACTGGGGTAAAGTAGCTTTCACAATGGCACGGCGTTTCACCTTAGCGCGAATTTCCTGGATGCTTAGACACCCCTCCATATCTGTTTCCTGTGGACCTGAAAACTCTAGCTGAGGATTGATGAAAACGAGTGGCATGAAATCCTCCATCTTAGCATCTTCGCCATTGACCTTAAAGAAGGTGACACACTCTGGATCGTGAGCCGTATCGACGATTGCCAAACGAATATCCGCCCCCACCTGTGGAGCAGCAAGCCCAACTCCTTCGGCATCAATCATAGTCTCGATCATTTGCTGAACGAAGGACTCAAGCTCAGCGTCAACTTTCTCAACTGGCTTACATTTCTTACGGAGAACGGGTTCTCCAAACTGCATAATATCTAAAATCATGAATCTGTGATTTGCTTAGTGTCGCGTACGCGGGTCGGCAAGTTAGCTTCGAACCCAGCCTTGGTCAATGCCTCGGATATCATAATCATTTGTTCAAGCCTAACCTGCTTATCCATCTCTAATTCAAGCTTTCGATTCTGTCTTTTTATCTCGATTAGATAATCAACAAGAAGGTCATGGTGGACCTTGACGCTATCCAAAGTGATTTCACCTTCTTTAGAAAGAGCTAAAACGGTACGCACATCCATCACTTGCTTGGTTGGCATATCCCCCACCACTGGCATCGAGATATCTAGGATTGTGCGCTTCTGCTTCGGCTGCATCGTTACAATGAAAAAGATCAAAAGAATCACCAAAATATCAATCAGTGAAACGATCGGTATCGCAGGAATTGGTTTTCTGGGGCGGTAAAACTGCATGAATTCTGGGAGTTATATTAAGCGACGTCCTTTTCATCTGAGACTGTGCTCACAAGATTTCCGACGACTACCTCAAGCTGCGATGCGTAGGTTTCTATTTTTCGATTGAAATAGCTATGTCCAATCACAGCAGGCACCGCAACGGCAAGACCTGCAATAGTGGTCGAAAGCGCTTCGGCCACACCAGCAGCCATGATGCTCATTTTGATATCCCCCAGTGAACTCATACCATCAAACACGGTCGTGATACCACTCGCTGTACCTAGAAGTCCTAGCATAGGAGCCACTACGATTACCACATCTAGCACACCGATTCCACCTTGGAGCTTTACGATCTCCTCATGCGCTTTCGCCTGTACTGCATCACGGATTTTAGGACCTGAGAGTTCGCGTCGCTGAACAACTACTTGAGTCAAGCGAGCCAGCACGGAATTTCCATCGTTGGATTGCTGAGCGACACGGCTGAATGCTTCGTCGTCACCCAGGTTCGCAGCCGCATCGACATCCTTCTTTAATCCTTCTGGAATCACACGCTTTTTGCCCAAGTCTAGAGCCTTAAAGATAACCACTGCGAGGGTCAAAATAGAACAGAACGTGAGCACATACATGATGATGCCGCCTTTGTCGTAGAAACCGGATATTTTGGAAAGCGCTGACGCTTTCTCTGCTGCTGCAAGGAGTGTGTGCATAGGTTGGATGGTGATTATTAGAATTGAAATGTGATCGTGATTTCAACGGGATCGCCGTTGAGATCCTGTCTCAAGGAAACTGGCATTTGAGGGATTTTTGCCGTCGAGATCGATTGAATGGTGATACCTTTTTGGATTTCTGATCCTTGTAGTTCGCGCAGAATATTGATCCCGCGGACCTTTCCTGTATCGTAAACGTACCAGCGCACCTGAAGAGCCCCGGGTTTGATGAGGTCTGGGTTCTGCCCAATTCTGCGATACCATTCTTTGGCGATAGAATTATGCACAGACTTTTTGTACTTTCCCAGTGGGGTCGCCTCAGTATCCAGCGAGGAAACTCTGCCACTTCGGGAAATGGAGCCCACCATCTGACTCGCCTCGGTATTAGGCCTAAAGCCCGGATCGCTACTCCGATTGACTGGGCTCGATGGGATTTTTGTCACCTTCATCTTTGGCTTTTGTTCAGCCTTTGCCGTTTCTTTTGGTCGTTCCTCTTTTTCGCTATCCGTGTCCGCTTTACCCTTATTATTCTCAGGAAGATCTGCGATCGGTTCGCTCGTCCTAATCTCGGATGGCAGCTTATTGATTGCTTCTAAATAGTCGGCCAGCGGCACGCTAGAGCCGGAAAGTGGTTTACCTGCATCCATTTGCTGAGCTACGTCAGGCCGCTTGACTGGATCTGGCAATTGCTCAGTGACAACCGTCTCAGTCGGCGGAGACGGAATCTCCCTGGGAACACTCTCTGATGGCTTCTTTGGTTGACCCACTGCCTCATGCTCTAAACTGCCATCTTGAAAATTCGACGCTGTACTAGGAAAGTCACGCGGGCGTTTACCGTCTACCGATGGTTGATTGGCGGCATTCGGATCCACACTCGCATTACTCTGAGTCACAGTATCACTGTTACCGTAGAATTGAGCATTCTTAGGCTTTCCCTGAGGCTGCTCATCGGTCGTCCGATTGTAACGTTGCTTCTCCACCATTTTTGGCGGCTCAGGTTTTGGTTCGGGTTTCGGCGCTAGTACAGGTTGCTTCTGTGGCACAGACTTCGCCATAAAACGGAAGCTCACCACGGGCTCAGGAGCTTCTGGCTCAACCAACTCTTTAGCGACGCGCTTTGGAAAAAGAAATTGAGTGATTGTCTCATGCGTCAGAGCCAAAGCCACAAGAAGGTGCAGCAGCAAAGCCACTGTCACACCTACCAATTTTATCTTTGAGTCACTCATCTGCCGAAAGTTTCACTAAACTGGAGGAATTCACGAAAAACGCAACCAGTTAGTTATTCTGTATACGTTTTCACCATTCCGTCATATAAGCGAATAGAGCAATAATCCAGCCATCCCCCAGAGGACTATTCCGAAACAACCATCAATCCAGTGCGCCACTCGCACATACCTACTTCGCACACCACCCAACTGCAGAACTGTGGCCCAAATCCCCCATAATAAAAAACCTTCCAGCCAAATCGTCACCCACAACAACCACGGCCAATCGGCTCCGTGAGGCATTCCTAGGAATGGCGTCACCACCCCTGCGAGGAACACAGCCACCTTTGGGTTGAGCACATTACAGAGGAATCCACGACGCCAACACCGAAATAGACTCAACGGCTGAACCTCAGCTCTCCCTCTACTCAGATGCAAATCAGTCCCACTTCGCGCCGATCGCAGCAACTGCCACCCCAGCCAAAGTAAATAGCCTGCCGCCAGAATGCTTAAAGCCACAGTCACAGTCGCGTTTCGATGAAACAAGGCTGCTAATCCAGCCACAGCCAGGGTCGAATGCAACATCAAGCCTGTAGCCACACCACCCGCAACAGCCCAGCCGGCAGCACGCCCACGAGACAAAGCCGTACGCGTCAACAACACCATGTCAGGCCCAGGAGAAAACTGCCCCAAGGCCATGATCAACACAAATGTCCACCACTCAATCATTCTATTGTTCTCCGTTGGTTTGCCAGCTACGACAACCGTGTCCCATTAGCCACATCACTATCCGGCACGGCCAAAACAACAGCACCATCCTCTCTGTGAAAGCCTGTCACTAGGCATTCGGACATTATACTTGGACCAATTTGTTTGGGCGGAAAATTCGTAACAGCCATCACCCGACGACCAAGCAAATTTTCCTTAGTGTAAAGATCTATGATTTGAGCGCTCGATTTTTTTAACTCCAATCACCTCACCAAAATCCACTTTCAGAATGAACGCTGGGTTTCGAGCCTCAGGAAAATCTTCCGCTTCAATAATTGCCCCCACTCTCAACTCTACTTTTTGGAAGTCATTCCACTCTAGATCATTCATAGTTCACTTGCCTTTCATTGATGAAATTTCGAGCAAGCTATGCTTTCACTAAAAAGCTGACTACCACAAATTTTCACTACTCTCCTAGGTAGTGATCAATAACCAACGGGCCCAAGCTCGCAATGGCCAAGCTGGGGCTTGGCGCTCCCAGCATGCTACATCGCGGTTTCTTTCCAGATCATCCGCACTGCATCTGGCCGTAGTCGCGCAGTCATTATGGAATCTTCCAGACCATCGCGGTGCTCTTCTAGCGCCGCAATTTCATGCTCACTGATATGAGAATTCTCTTTGGCTAAATCCTTCAGCCGGTTGATTTCAGCTTTGAGTTGCTTGCGCATTTCACGCTTCGCCTTACTCACCACAGTCTTCATTTCCGCTTTCGCCAGCTCTTCCAGTTGCTCTAGCATCTTCGGTAGTAGCGTCGTCTTCACCACGGGCTTATCCAGCAATTTGCGCACTCCCCCTTTACGGAGTTTAGCCTGAGCTAGCGCTTTATCATTCGATAAATCCTTACCATTATGGTCGCATGCTACTCGAATGGGAGTATTCGGCAGGAAACGATCAACATGGAGGTAGCTCGGAGCCAACGACTCCACAATAAAGTAGCTTTCTAGCAGAATCATTTTCTCGCCCGGAGTTTCCCATACGCCAAACGATGAATTTCCAATCTCAGATCCTAACATGAGATCAAAACAGGCCGTGGTAATCGGATGATCCATGGTAAGGAAGTCCATATCCTCGCGGCTCAGTGCCACTTTTCTATCAAAGGTCACGGTCATTCCACCTTCAGGAATGTTAGGGAATGCATCTGTCGTGATCTTGCCGGGCTTGAGAAGGTAGCTTCTCCCGTCCAGCTCTTCCACTTCGACACCGAACTGGTCTAGCATGCGCAGCAGGAAGTCCTCAAAATACTCGTCCTTATCCGCCTTCTTGATCTCTTTAATCACCTTATTCGCTTCTTCTGGTCGATGCGAGTTCAGCTCCAACAATCGGTCGTAGCCCTCAGAAAGTTTTTCGCCCACTTCAGCTTTGAGCTTTGTGGTGGATTCGATCAACTCAGTCAAAGCATCCGCATCATAGCACTCAGCTAGTCCTGTGATCTCTTCTTCTAGTTGCTGGAAAATCTCAGTGACGCCATGGACGTTACTCTCAAAAGCCCCGAGCCCTTCGTGGTACCATTTAGCCCAAACTTCTTCGCCATTTTCTACAAGGTAAGGCACGTGGATCTGAATCGTTTCAGTCTGACCGATCCGATCCAAGCGACCAATCCGCTGCTCCAGAAGCTCTGGGTCTTCTGGTAAGTCAAGCAACACCAAGTGATGCGCAAACTGGAAATTGCGTCCCTCACTACCGATCTCGGAACACAGCAATAATTGGGCACCGGCTGGATCCGCAAAATAGGCTGCATTTCTGTCGCGCTGAAGCAGGCTTAAATCTTCATGAAAATGCGCGATATTGATCTTCACTTTATCCAAAAGCTCAGCAGAAAGCTCTCCTACCAATTCCTTAGATTGACAAATAAGCAGGACCTTCGCCTTACCTATTTCACCAAGGAGCTTCACTAACCAATCAAGCTTGTCATGAACTTCTTCACCCTCGATCCCCACCAAATTTGCCTTTCGCTCTGGGAAGCCTGGCAGGTTTTGCCGGGTATTACGGAACATCACACGGCCAGTGCCGAATCCATCCACCAAGCTCTCAACCAAGCTTGCCTTGGCCGAACTATCTCCACCAATCCACTCATTTGCGTACGACTGTACTCGCTCAGAATAGTCAGAAAATGCTCCGATCTCTAATTTTTCATCAGCTTCAACCTGCGCCACCAAAGCAGCCACATCACCATAGTGATCCGATTCTTCGATAAAGGTCTTGAGGTCACAAAAACGCTCAGGGTCCAGCAAGCGCAAGCGCGCAAAGTGCCCGACCACACCAAGCTGCTGAGGAGTCGCCGTCAGCAAAAGTAAACTATCCACGATCCACGCAAAAGATTCGACCAGCGCGTACTCCCAGCTCATTTCTTCAGCATTCCACTCCAGGTGGTGCGCCTCATCGACAATGAGAAGGTCCCAGCCAGCTTCACGTGCTTGCTCAGCACGCTCTTCATTGTGAGCGAGGAAATCCACGCTCGCGATCACTAGTTGGCTATCCAAAAATGGATTTGCCTCTGGGTCATTCTCTTGAATCGAAGCACAGCGTTCTTCATCAAAGATGCTGTATAGCATATTGAAGCGGCGCAAAAGCTCGATGAACCATTGATTGATCAAAGGCTCAGGCAACAGGATCAGCACCCGATCCGCACGTCCAGTGAGGTGCAATCGGTGCATGATCATACACGCCTCAATCGTCTTACCTAGACCCACTTCATCGGCTAACAAAACCCTTGGAGTCAGCCGCTTCGCCACTTCATTGACGATGGAAAGCTGGTGCGGCAGCAGGTCAGTACGACCGCCGATGTATCCACGTAAGGATGACTTACGGATTTGATTCTGCCGATACAGCGCCTCGGCTCTCAGCCGGAAAACCGAGTTCTCATCCACCTGCGCACCGAACAAACGATCCTGAGGTTTATTGAACCCCGTGTTGTCGGAAAGCATTGCCTCTGGGATCTCAGCATCATCCGTCAGGTAAGTCACTAGACCATCAGATTCCTTTATCGAGTTAACCACATACTCCACCTCCTCGTGAGTCACAATGACCTCACCTTTCTTAAAAATAACTCGGCGCAATGGAGCCGACTCCAGCGCGTAACAACGCGTCTCTTCAGCTACGGGAAATAAAATTTCAACCGTCGCGAATTCCACCTTGAGAATCATTCCCAATCCCATTTCTGGTTCGGAATCACTCACCCATCTCTGCCCCGGTACAATCATTGCTCTATCCATAAATGCGGACGCGCAAACTACCTGCGAACCCCACCCATGCAATCATAATTTGGGAACTCCCTTGAAAACTCTCTCAGCGCCCTCGGGATTTGCGTTTTTTGACCGCAGATTAGACAGATTTTTTCTTGCGGTGTAGTCGAGGTTCCCCCGCTTGGAATGCCTGTCGGGGGGCGGAATACCTAAAGTCCAGTCACAAAGTCTGCTGACTTTACATTATCCAAACCTCGCACCAACGCACGAGTGAACCTAATGCGTGGCTCATGCCCGCGACGCACGCTCTCCCTTTGCTTAATCACACCCGCCCTCGTCACTGAAGGTGACTCCTCATACCAGCCTAGGGTAGAGCGCAGCGTCACCCTAGGTTCTAGTAAAAGCATAACCACCTGGCTGAAGGCCAAGATCATTCCTCAACACTAGAAGAAAAATTGAAACCGAACACGCAACACACAGGAAACCTAACACACTAACAAGTAATCCATTCCAAACCCTCTTCAAATCACACGCACTCTACATGCGTACTTCCCCCACCCCACAAGAACTTCCCCCTTCACACACCTGCTAGAACTTGCTACTACCCTGCATCGCTTCTCCCATGCCGTCACTCTCACTTCAAGATCAAGCTCTCCGAGAGCTAGGTCGCACCGTCTACAATTACCAGAAGTTCGAAGCCGTTCTCAAGGCTCTGATAGCTCAGACGAATGTGTACGGGTCTGGTGATGAGTTCCTTAGAAACTTTGAGAAGCTACAGAGCAGCACATCAGGCCAGACACTCGGAGCATTGGTCAATCGACTAGCTGACACTCTGTACGGCCCGTCCAAAGAAATCCCTGAGCCTGATGATATAAGTAAAGACCCCTACCTCCCCAGCGAGTGTCGCATAGTGTTCACCTCCAAGCTAGATCTGGAAGAACACATTGAGAAACTCAAGAGTGTCGTTCTCGCGAGAAACACACTGATCCATCATACCATCGGCCAGCTCAAGCTAGATTCAGATGATGCTTGCCAGTCCTTCATTGCCGATCTCAAGCAGCAGAACGACAACCTAAAACCCTTCTATGAAGAGTTCCAGCATACACTCACACATTCCAGCCCTATAAATGCCATCAGCATCTTCGAGCAGATTGAGAACCACAGGCGTACCAAGAAACAACAAACCTCTGAAAACTGAACTCTGAACACTCTCAGTCTCCGCCGCAGGCGACTCCCCTTTCCCCTTTATCCTCTACCCTTTTTCCTTAAATCACCATGCCACCCGTCAAAAAGACCGCACGTAAAGCGGCTAAGAAATCTACTGCTCCTGCGAAATCCTTTGAGGAATCGCTGTGGGACACCGCTAACAAGCTCCGAGGCTCAGTCGAGTCATCGGAGTACAAGCACGTTGTGCTGTCGCTGATCTTCCTCAAGTTCGTTTCGGACAAGTTCGAGGAACGTCGTGCTGAGTTGATCGCCACTGGCCAGCAGGACTACATCGACATGGTCGAGTTCTACACCATGCAGAACGTCTTCTACCTGCCAGAGAGCTCGCGCTGGAGCTACATCCAGACCCACGCCAAGCAGGACGACATCGCGCTCAAGATCGACACCGCGCTCAAGCAGGTCGAGAACAGTAACGCCTCGCTCAAGGGTGCGCTGCCAGACAACTACTTCTCCCGCCTCCAGCTGGATGCCTCCAAGCTCTCCGCCCTGCTCGATGCTGTCAGCAATATCGACACCGTCGCCGACAAGGAAGAGGACGTCGTGGGACGGGTCTACGAATACTTCCTCGGCAAGTTCGCCGCCTCTGAGGGCAAGCTCGGTGGCGAGTTCTACACGCCGAAGTGCGTGGTAAATCTCATCGCCGAAATGATCGAACCGTACAAGGGCAAGATCTACGATCCCTGTTGCGGATCGGGCGGCATGTTCGTCCAGTCGCTCAAGTTCGTCCAGAGCCACCACGGCAACACCCAGGACATCTCGGTCTACGGCCAGGAATACACCTCCACCACCTACAAGCTGGCGAAGATGAACCTCGCCGTCCGTGGCATCACCAGCAACCTCGGAGCCATCAATGGCGACACCTTTTTCAAGGACCAGCACAAGGACCTCAAGGCCGACTTCATCATGGCCAACCCACCGTTCAACCTCAAGGACTGGCGCGGCGAGAACGAACTCACCAATGACCCACGCTGGGCGGGCTACGACACCCCACCTACCGGCAATGCCAACTACGCATGGATCCTCCACATGGTCAGCAAGCTCTCAGTGACCGGCACCGCTGGCTTCGTCCTCGCCAATGGTGCCATGTCGACCAACACCAAAGGCGAAGGAGCGATCCGCCAGAAGATGATCGAGAACGACCTGGTCGACTGCATGATCGCCCTCCCCGGCCAACTCTTCTTCACCACCCAGATCCCCGTCTGCATCTGGATTCTAGCGAAGAATAAGTCTGGGAGCAATGGAGCTCCAGCTCCATTGAGCACTGCAAAGGGAAATGAAACCAACGCAGCAGGAGCTACGTTCTCCCACCGCGATAGACGCGGTGAAACCCTCTTCATCGACGCCCGCAAGATCGGTTCCATGATCTCCCGCACCCAAAAAGAACTCACCAGCGACGACATCCAGAAAATCGCAGAGACCTATCATTCATGGAGGTCCGCACCATCCGAGTCTGAACACTGCCAACTGAACACTGAAAACTCCTCAGCCTACCAGGATGAGGCAGGCTATTGTAAATCCGTTCAGCTAGAGGAAATCCAGAAACACGATTACGTTCTCACGCCAGGTAGATACGTCGGTGCTGCCCCACTCGAAGACGACGGAATCCCCTTCGAAACCAAGATGGCTGAGCTAAGCTCCACGCTCTTTTCTCAAATGAAAGAAGCGACTGCGTTAGACGAAACAATCCGCGAAAATCTCAAATCCCTCGGCTATGAAGAATAATTCAAACTCTCAACCTTCAAAAAGCTCAACAGCTGAGTATCTCACGTTCATCGCAGCTACTGGTGACTCTGAACAGTCTGTGGAAATGCGTTATGAAGACGAGAATATCTGGCTGACTCAAAAACTAATGGCCGAGCTCTACGGAGTCTCTGTCCCCGCCATCAATCAACACTTAAAACGCCTTCTTGCCGACCAAGAGATCCTGCCAGATTCAGCTATTAAGAAATACTTAATAACTGCCGCCGACGGAAAAAACTACCAGACCAATCACTACAACCTACAAGCAATCATCGCCGTTGGCTTCAAGGTCGAAAACGAACGTGCCGTCCAATTCCGTAAGTGGGCGAACCACATTGTCAAAGACTACACCATCCAAGGCTGGGTCATGGACGCTGAGAGACTCAAAAAGGGAGGGAATCTCACCGATGAGTTCTTCGAACGCCAGCTCGCCAAAGTCCGCGAGATCCGACTCTCAGAGCGTAAGTTCTACCAAAAGATTACCGACATCTACGCCACTGCTTTGGATTACGACTCCTCAGCCACCGCTACCCAGCGCTTCTTCGCCGCCGTGCAGAATAAACTCCACTACGCAATCCATGGCAACACTGCCGCCGAGGTCATCGTCGACCGTGCAGACCATCAAAAGGAAAAAATGGGACTCACCAACTGGGACGGAGCACCCAGCGGGAAAATCCATAAATACGATGTCTCTATCGCTAAAAACTACCTATCTGACAATGAGCTAGAGCAGCTCCAGCGCATCGTCTCAGCCTACCTCGACATGGCAGAATTGCAGGCAATGCGCAAAATCCCCATGACCATGGAAGACTGGGAAAAACGCCTCAGCGGATTCCTCACACTCTGGGACAGAGAAATCCTCAACGACTCCGGCAAGGTCACTGCCGAGTTAGCTAAAACCCACGCAGAAACCGAATTCGAAAAATACCGTATCACCCAAGACCGACTTTTCTCTAGCGATTTCGACCAGTTTCTCAACCTAGAAGAAAACATCTCCAAACATCAACAAGGAGGCGATCATGAATAATTCAACATTCATCATTCACAATTCAGCATTCGCCTGTCTGCGTGCAACACACAGGCTGGCCACAGGCGTCGGTATTCCTTTCGAGACCAAAATGACTGAGATGAGCCAGACGCTCTATCAGCAGATGGAGCAGGCTAGCAAGCTTGATATAGCGATCCGTAAAAACTTGGAGGGACTGGGTTATGGAAAGTGAGTGGCAAAATCAGAATCTAGATGATCTCATCACGAAGCGTAATCAGGGCGTAAATACTACAACTGAAAAAGTGACATATTCAGAGAGTGGCACCACTGTTGTTAGAGCTAATAATATAACGGCTGGGGTTATCGATTACGATAAGGTTACTTTTGTTGATACCGAAACGTATTCTAGGATCAAAGATGCATGTAAACCCAAACAAGGAGATATTTTATACACTAAACATTGGTAGTAGCTTCGGCAATGCGGCTGTTGTAACTACAAACGAAGAATTTACTATTGCCTGGAATGTCCTTCGATTACAGCCCAGAAATCATATCTCCTCATCATTCCTAGCTTACTTACTTAACGAGCCAACAAACAAAGCCAGAATCAAAGGTCTAAATTCATCCTCCACTATGCCTTTTGTTAGTGGCAAGGAATTAGGTAAGGTAGACTTCAACATCCCCCCCTCGCCGAGCAGAAACGCATTGCCCACATCCTTGGCTCACTCGATGACAAGATCGAGCTGAACCGTAAGATGAATGCCACGCTCGAAGCGATGGCACAGGCTCTCTTCAAGAGCTGGTTCGTCGACTTCGACCCCGTCATCGACAACGCCCTCCGAGCCGGCAACCCCATCCCCGCCCCCCTCCAACAACGCGCCGAAACCCGCCGCAAAGCCCTGGGAGAACGTAGCTCCAGCTGCGTTACTACTTCAAAGGACGGAGCAGGAGCTCCATCCCTCCCAGATCCCCATTCCCACCTCTTCCCCGCCACCTTCACCCACTCCGAAGACCTAGGCTTGATCCCCGAAGGCTGGGTAGTTGTTGAACTGGCTGACCTTGCAACAGTCAAAGGAGGGAAACGTCTCCCAAAGGGAAGCACTTTGACTGACGAGACCACAAACCATCCGTATCTTAGAACTAAAGACATCACAGGAACTGAAATAGATATTAAAAATCTGTTATATGTGCCGGACGAAGTATTCTCGTCAATTTCGAGATACATCGTAGAGAAAGATGACGTCGTAATTTCAATCGTCGGGACAATTGGTCTATGTTGCCAAATCACTGAGGAATTGCACTTAGCAAGCTTGACTGAGAACTGTGCCAAAATAACAAGCATCGATACGTCAAAAATCAGCCAAAACTACCTGTTCAGTTTTCTGATTAGTTCGGAAGTGAAGGGCGAAGTTCAACGAAGAACGGTCGGATCAACACAGCCTAAGTTCCACTATATAATATAAAGTCCATTCCAGTCCAATTACCTCCACCAAGACTCATCGCTGAATTCGATAAAGTGACTATTCCGCTTCGAAACAAAATCAACAACAACCGCAAGCAAATCCGAAGCCTAACCAAACACCGTGACACCCTCCTCCCTAAACTCATCTCCGGCGAACTCCGCCTCCCCGAAGCCGAACACCTCACCACAGAAGCCCTTTCATGAGTAAGTTTCGACCAAGCGAACAAGCTAAGTTTGAAAGCCTGCTAAACATGAAGTCTGGCTATATATTAGAGTTCTCAGACCCCACCTTCGACGCCTTCTTTGCTGGTTTGGTCGGTGTTGATATACACTCCGAAAAGTACTGTAGGTTTGGCTCCTCGAAAGCAAATAAGCTCCGCAGTTTCTGGACGCAAGAGGATGACCATACTGTTGGCAAAGTACTCCAAGAACTGGTTGAAATGTCAGCATTAGACGAGGATAATCTACCCTCAGAAGCGCTTTATAATGAGTGCTGCGCTATTGCAGAAAGGCTTCAAGAGAACGAAGGAGCCAGCTTACTACACCCTCTACGAAAAGCTTCAGCACCATTCGACTCTAACTACATCACTAAACAAATCGAGCGAATGGAAAGCTCCATCGAATCCGACCCTTCCCTGGCAATAGGGACAGCTAAAGAGCTGATCGAAACCTGCTGTAAGTCGATCCTCAATGAACTAGGTAAAGAAATCAGCGATAGCATCGACATCTCTTCATTGACAAAGCAGACGCTAAAAGAACTCCACCTTGTACCAGATGCCGTAGACGACGCTTCACGCGGCAAGAAGGCTGTCACACGCATTCTCCAGAACCTAGGACAGATCGGTAACAACATTGCCGAGCTACGAAATCTCTACGGCACAGGCCACGGCAAATCACACACAGCAAAAGGCCTCCAACCACGCCACGCAAAACTAGCCATAGGCTCAGCAGCGACTCTCGTCACTTTCCTCTTCGAAACTCACCAATCTAGAAAACAGCTAAATGGCCCCACGTAACAGAAGAATCGGTTCGGTCAAAAATGAGCTTCTCCACAAATCCAGGGAAGGTGCTCTTGCAGCTGTCCAAATATTCAACAACCCGAATATTACCTTCAAAGCTGAGTCCTACGTAGTGCTAATGAACATTGCATGGACCTATATGCTCCATGCACACTATCGCGGACAAGGAATCGAATATCGCTATTTCAGCATGGCTGGCAGTCGCCGTCGCTTCGATAAAACCAAACATGGTGCTCATAAATATTGGGAACTAGAACGCTGCTTGAACGAAGATCAATGCCCTATCGATAAGAACGCTGCCAACAACCTGCGGTTCTTGATTGGTCTACGCCATGAAATTGAGCACCAGATGACCAGTCGTATTGACGACCTATTAAGCGCTCGATTCCAAGCGTGCTGTTTAAACTATAACGAATACATAAAAAAACTATTTGGCGACAGTCACGGGATCGAAAAACACCTCTCATTCAGTCTACAATTTTCCACTATTTCAATGGATCAAAAAGACATGCTTGCGGAACACCCAGAATTACCAGCCAATATCCAATCCTATATCAAGGACTTTGATGAAAGGCTGACGGATGCTGAATTTTCAAATCCGCAATACGCTTATCGTATCCTATTCGTCCCGAAGACTGCCAACTCGAAAGGACAAGCGGACCGCGTCATCGAGTTTGTTAAGAGTGACTCGCCTCTCGCTGACTCTATTAACAAAGAATATGCAGTCATTAAAGAAACTGAACGTACTAAGTATCTACCTAAGCAAATAGTAGAGCTCATCAAGCAAGATGGATATTCAGCTTTCAAGATGCACCATCACACTCAACTGTGGCAGGCTCACGATGCTAAAAATTCTAGTAAAGGGTATGGCACAATGGTTGCAGGAAAATATTGGCATTGGTATTCAAAGTGGTTAGACATCGTTAGAAAACATTGTGCAGAAAACATAGGTCTATACTCATGAAATTCACCGAAGCGATACTCGAACAAGCGATCATCTCCCTACTCGGCGAGCAAGGTTTCCCGCATGTAACGGGCGGCACGCTCACGCGCTCTGGGAGCAATGGAGCTCCTGCTCCGTTGAACGATTCGCATAAGGACGCAGCTGGAGCTACGTCACTCCCAGGAGTTCTTATCAAGGAAGACCTTCGTAAATACCTCTCGAAACAATACGCAGCTGACGGCATCACCGAGGGTGAAATCACCGCTATAATCTCACAGTTAGAAAGTTATCCTGCGGCTGACCTATACGGCAGCAACAAGGCGATCATGAAGCTGGTGTGCGATGGATTCCAACTGAAGCGCGAAGACCACACCAAGAAGGACCTCTGGGAGAACGTAGCTCCAGCTGTGTTATTAACGATCAGAACAAGAACGGAGCTGGAGCTCCATCCTCCCAGAACTCTTCACAAAAAGACCCTGCAACTTGTGAAAAAATACGCTAACAAATAGTCATGCAATCCATTGAAAACAAAACACCTGCGCGAATATATGGCAACCATAGGGGGTGGTCATTTTCCAAGATTGATTTTTTAGACATTGGAAGAGGCAAATGCAATGATGCTCGATTTGTCGCCAAAAACGCTTTTTAGAGACATATTCATGAGATGTGTCGACATTACACAAAAATATCGACACGTCTCATTGACATGCTTACGCCATCGACCTATTGATTAAATCTGTCGATAAAATCAACTTTCATCATCATGACCTGGAACCCCGCACAAGCTTACAACGATCTCCCCCCTCTACCTCCCGCAAAGGAGCTAGAAACTGTGCGCGTGCTGAAACAGTGTATTAAGTCAAGAACCGCACTGGCAAACCTCAATCAAGCTGCAGGTTTTTTACCGAATCGATCACTACTAATCAACATTCTCCCCCTGCTGGAAGCCAAGGCTAGTTCTGAGATTGAGAACATCGTCACCACCACGGACAGCCTATTCAAGAGTTCGCTGACCGGCACCACCTTTGACCCAGCGACCAAAGAGGCGATGAACTATCGTCACGCGCTCTACGCAGGATATCGCAGCCTAGAGACGACACCTCTCTGCACCAACACCGCCGAACAAATCTGCAGTGAAATCAAGCACTGTGAAATGAAGATTCGTCAAGTGCCTGGCACAACGCTGCGAAACGACCTTACTGGGGAGACTATCTACACACCACCAGTTGGCGAAGATCTACTCCGCGAGAAGTTGGCAAACTGGGAGAGATTTATTCATGACACTGACAGCGATCTCGACCCATTGGTAGTCATGGCCGTCTCACATTATCAATTTGAAGCCATTCACCCGTTCACCGATGGCAATGGTAGAACGGGAAGAATCATCAATCTACTTTATCTCATTTCAGCAGGCTTACTCGATACACCCATCCTCTATCACAGCCGTAGTATCATCAAACGAAAGGCTGAATATTATAAAAACCTAAATCGTGTCACCAGCGCAGGCGATTGGCAAAGCTGGATTCTCTACATCCTAGAAACTGTCGAAGATGCAGCTCTGTGGACAAACCATAAGATCAGTGAAATCCGTAATCTTAAACGAAGCACCAAAGCATGGCTGAAAGAGAATGCCTCGAAAATCTATTCGGCAGAACTTCTCGATGTGCTCTTTAGTCAACCCTACTGCCGCATTCAGGACCTTGTCGATGCGGGTGTGGCTAAGCGGCAAGCAGCCTCGACTTACCTTCATTCTCTTATCGAACTAGGCATACTTGAAGAAGAGAAAGTAGGCAGAGAAAAACTATTCATTCACAAAAACTTTTTGGCGCTACTTCTTAATGAATCAGATGTCCCTACTCAGTAACCCTTCAGTTATCATATGACTCAGCATTCAAAATTCACCGAAGCGAAACTCGAACAAGCGATCATTGCGCTGCTTGGCGAACAAGGTTTCCCGCATGTGACGGGCGACACGCTCACGCGCTCTGGGAGCAATGGAGCTCCTGCTCCGTTGAACGATTCGCATAAGGACGCAGCTGGAGCTACGTCACTCCCAGGAGTACTCATCAAGGACGACCTGCGTAAATACCTCTCGAAACAATACGCCTCTGAAGGTATCAGCGAAGGTGAAGTCAACGCCATCATCTCACAGTTAGAAAGTTATCCTGCGGCTGACCTCTACGGCAGTAACAAGGCGATCATGAAGCTGGTTTGTGATGGATTCCAACTGAAGCGTGAGGACCACACCAAGAAGGATCTCTACATCCAGCTGCTCGATTACTCTGAGCTCTCAGCCCACAACCCACCGAAACCCGGCGAGGTTTCTTGTATCGTTGCTGAAGATGAGGCTATTTATAACGCAGCTGGAGCTACGTTCTCCCAGAACATCTTCAAACTAGTCAACCAGCTAGAGATTGTCGGTGAAGAGAAGCGCATCCCCGATGGCATCCTCTACATCAATGGCATTCCACTGGTGGTGTTTGAGTTCAAGAGCGCGATCCGCGAGGAGGCGACGATCCACGACGCCTACGTTCAACTCGCCACCCGCTACGCCAGAGACATCCCCGAGCTGATGAAGTACCATGCCTTCTGCGTGATCTCCGATGGGGTGAACTCGAAGATGGGATCGATCTTCTCCAAGTATGATTTCTTCTACCCGTGGCGCAAGGTCACTGGCGATGAGCAGATCGAGAAAGACGGGATCGACTCGCTGCACACCTTGATCGATGGGCTATTCGATAGACGCCGCTTGCTGGATGTGATTCGTAATTTCATCTACTTTCCAGACACCACGAAGGCAGAGGTAAAGATCGTCTGCCGCTACCCGCAATACTACGCGGCGAGGAAGCTGTTCGTAAACATCCTATTGCATAGAAAGACTCCTGGGAGCAATGGAGCTCCAGCTCCGTTGAATAATTCGAATAAGGACGCAGCAGGAGCTACGTCCATCCCAGATGGTAAGGGTGGCACGTATTTCGGTGCAACCGGCTGTGGTAAGAGCTACACCATGCTGTTCCTTTGCCGTCTGCTAATGAGAAGCATCGAGCTGGCCTCACCGACGATTGTGCTGATCACCGACCGCACCGACCTCGACACCCAGCTGTCGGATCAATTCACCAATGGTAAGGGCTACATCGGCGATGCGGACATCAGCAGCGTGGCCAGCCGTGATGATCTCAGAAAGAAGCTCAAAGGCCGCCAGAGTGGCGGTGTACTGCTCACTACCATTCACAAGTTCAACGAAGATGCCGAGCTGCTCACCGAGCGCAACAACGTGATCTGTATTTCAGACGAAGCCCACCGCAGCCAGGTCAATCTCGACCAAAAGCTCACTGTCACCGAGACGGAGGTGAAGAAGACCTACGGCTTTGCCTGGCACCTGCACAATTCATTGCCGAACGCCACCTACGTTGGCTTCACCGGCACCCCGATCGACGCTACTCTGGAAGTATTTGGTCAGGTAGTCGATTCCTACACCATGGCTGAATCCGTCAAAGACGAGATCACGGTGCGGATCGTCTACGAAGGCCGCGCCGCCAAGGTGCTGGCCGACAACTCCAAGCTCAAGGAGATAGAAGCCTACTACCAGCAATGCGAAGAGAACGGCTCTAGCGACTATGCTGTCGAGCAAAGCAAGAAGGCAATGGCGAGCATGAAGAGCATCCTTGGCGACAAGGACCGCCTCGAAGCGCTGGCGAAGGACTTCGTCGACCACTACGAGACGCGTGTGGCGGAGGGCTCAACGGTCATTGGCAAAGCGATGTTTGTCAGCTCCAGCCGCGAGATAGCCTACCACTTTTATAAAGAAATCATCCAGCTTCTGGGAGAACGTAGCTCCAGCTGCGTTACTATGCGCGAATTCATGGACGGAGCTGGAGCTCCATCCCTCCCAGAAGCCCTAACCAAATCATTCGGCGAATCAAAAGAATGGCACACGCGCAACCTCCCCCACCGAGACAAAGACGGACTGATACAATCCATCACTTTCCGGCTAGGTGACAGCATGCCTAAAGAGGTTCTCGATAAGATAAAATCCGATTTGCTAGCTTTCCCTGAAGACAAAAGGCCACTCGAACTTCGCAAAAGACAACAATACTACCTAGATCAAGGAGCAGGTTGCTGTGCTCTCTCAAATCCTGAGATGGCAGAGTGCATGATGGATGCCCTGCTACATCACAAAGGTGAAAAATATGACCTCCTCGCATGGAGTATCATGCCTAACCATGTGCATGTGTTGATCCATGCTAAGGATGAAATATCAAAAATCGTGCAGTCTTGGAAATCCTTCACTGGCAAGTGGGCACTACAGCACAATCGTAGATTGAAACTCGGAATTCCTGCCGCACAAAAATCATTCTGGCAAAATGAGTATTGGGATAGGTTTATTCGCAATGAGGAGCATTTTGATAATACGGTGAAGTATATTTTAGAGAACCCTTCAACCGCGGGGTTTGATTTAAAATCTACTGCGAGGCTTTATACGGGACACTCTGCAGGCGAAAGGACGAAGCTGGAGCTTCATCCCTCCCAGATCAAGATGGTAATGACCCGTGGCAAGGATGACCCTAAAGAGTTCTACGATATTCTGGGTAACTCCGACCACCGCAAGATGCTCGACGGTCAGTTCAAAAATGCGAAGAGTAACTTCAAGGTCGCCATCGTGGTGGACATGTGGCTGACCGGCTTCGATGTCCCCTTCCTCGATACCATCTACATCGACAAGCCACTGCAGAAGCACAACCTGATCCAGACGATCTCCCGGGTGAACCGGAAGTTCGAAGGTAAGGACAAGGGGCTGGTGGTGGATTACTTCGGCATCAAGTCGGCGATGAACCAGGCGCTGGCGATGTATTCCAAGACCGATGCTACTAACTTCGAGGACGTGCAGCTCTCGATCACCGAGGTGCGCAACCACCTGGACCTACTCGCGAAGTTGTTTCATACCTTCGACAGCTCCCCGTATTTCACGGGTGACTCGGTGATGCAGTTAGAGTGCCTCAACAAGGCCTCTGAGTTCGCTCAGATCACCGACAAGATCGAACACCGATTCATGCAGATCATGAAGCGCCTCAAAGCCGCCTACGATGTCTGCTGTGGCGCTGAGGAGATCACTGAACTCGAACGCGACAAGATCCACTTCTACCTCGCTGTGCGCACCATCATAGCCAAGCTCACCAAAGGCGACGCACCAGACACGGCGCAGATGAACAGCAAGGTGCGCGAGATGATAGAGGAAGCAATCAAGAGCGATGGAGTCGAAGAGATCTTCAAGCTCGGTGACGAGCAAGCCAGCGAGATCGACATATTCGATGAAGACTACCTCACCAAGCTCTCAAACATTAAGCTCCCCAACACCAAGGCCAAGCTACTGCAGCAGATGCTGAAGAAGGCGATCTCGGAGCTGAAGAAGGTGAACAAGATGAAGGGAGTCGATTTCTCCCAGAAGTTCAACCAACTGGTCGAGAAGTACAACGAGCGCAAAGAGAACGAAGCCTGGACCGCTGATGGCATCGACGACCTCACCGAAGAGATGCTCAAGATGTTCCAAGACCTTGCTAATGAGTGCAATCAGGATGACATGCCAGACGGCATCGACTTCGAAGAAAAGGCGTTCTACGACATTCTCAAAGCCCTCGCGATCAAGTACAAGTTCCAGTACCCAGAAGACAAACTCATCGACCTAGCTAAAAAGGTAAAAGCCATCGTAGACGATCAAGCCAAGTTCCCCGACTGGAACAACCGAGCCGACATCAAAGCCGCCCTCAAGGTGAACCTCATCATCGCCCTAGCCGAAAACGGCTATCCCCCCGTCGACCGCAACGAAGTCTACCAAGAGATCTTCGAACAGGCAGAAAACTTTAAGAAGTACCAGAGTTCCTAAAAGATGTCAGCGTCGCAGAACGAGTATTGAAATGTGGATCTTTGTAGCAAGAAGAGAATGCTGAAACTGCGGGACTCTCCGCCCGGCAACGGGATTTCGCATCTACCGGCCAAGATTGTGGCCGGTAGGAAGATTTGGAAAAAAACTTGCCCTATTCATATCACTCAGGTATTCAAAAGAGCATATGGTTAAATTATCTTCCTTCCTTCCAGCACCACCATTGGCTGGCCTTTTAGTAGCCCTCCTAGCGAATACCAGCCCAACACAAGCCTGCACCGGGATCATCCTTAGATGTCTGGATGGCGTTGTGCTTGCCGCGCGCACGATGGAGTTCGGCTTCGACATCAAATCCAACATTTTGGTCGTGCCGCCTGGAACTAAGATGACCACCTTGGGTCTCGACCCCGAACACGAGGGTTTCACCTACGAGGCGAAGTATGGATTTCTTGGCGCCAACGGGCTGGACATGCCGATTGTGTTCGATGGTCTCAACGAGGCAGGGCTCTATTACGGAGCTTTCTACTTTGCGGGGCACGCCGTCTTCGGTGAGGCTTCCGACGCAAACCGAGGCAAAGCCGTGTCGAGTGAGGAACTAGGTAACTGGATGCTCGGGCAGTTTGCTACGGTCGAGGAAGTGGTGGCCGGATTGAAGAAAATTGAGGTCGTCGGGTCTTACGTGAAGGAAATCGATGGCTTCGCCCCCTTCCATTACGCGGTTAGCGACGCCACCGGAGCCTCGGTGGTCATTGAGTATACCGCCGAGGGCCTCACGGTACACAAAAACACGGTCAACGCAGTGACCAACACGCCGACTTACGACTGGCACCTGACAAATTTGCGCAACTACGTCGGTCTGACCCCCTTCAACAAGGAAACGATTGAGGTCGGATCCCTGAAGCTGACTCCGTTCGGTGAAGGCACTGGAATGGTAGGCCTTCCCGGAGATCTCTCCTCGCCGACCCGGTTCGTGCGCGCCGTGGCCTTCGCCAATACCGCTCTGCCCTCAAAGACAGCAAAGGATGGCGTCTTCCAGGCCTTCCACATCTTGAATGTGTTTGACATTCCGAAAGGAGCCATACGCAATCCCGCCCACAAGGACCTCACTGACTACACTCTCTGGACCTCAGTCGGTGACACGGCCAACAAGGTCTACTACTACAAGACCTACCAGACCCAAGGGGTGGAGTCGGTCGACGTCCGTAAGGCTGTCGCAGGACTGAAGGCTCCGAAGATCATCAAGATGGAGAGCGGTTTCTCCGTCAAGGACCGCACCAGCGAGTTGAATGGCAAGTGAGGCTAGGGAGAGGCACGGCCCTTGCATATTGGAATCTATTGGTCATATGAATCTATTGGTCAGACAATATAAACTCAACCATGGAAAAAACTATTATCCATAAGAGATCTTAAAAACTGTACTTGGGTCTATTATAGCACTCAGAATTGTCTGGAGTGATAGGCATGAATGGCAGACAATAGTTCACTGGTGAGGTCTTAGCGCTGTGAGGCAGTGGCTTGGCTGGGAGAATTTTGAGCGATCGAGACGGTCGCGTTACGTGGAGAGACTGTCGCATTGCGCAAATATTGTGTACTCCCCCACTTGCGCAGGTCATCTAGCGGCACAAATCCTCACGCCTAACTATCAGAATGTTAATCAATAGCCATTCTAGAACCATTATTTAGATAGATACAACGCGGCAGAATTAGATACAGAACATCTGAGATAAAAGCTCCTCATCAGCATCGTAATGACACCATGTGACAGTCTATATGAGTCTGAATGGTAGGTGGATGTTCTCTTGTGAGGTCTGAGTGCTGTGAGTCAGCAGCTATGCTGGGATTTTTCTGGAGCGACCGAGACGGTCGCGCTACTCCCATTAAGAATTCCTGAACCTTGGGACCGATCATTCCAGTCTTGCGACTCAAGAAATTCGCATGGATCTATTAGACAGACAAACTATTAGATCTATTAGACAGACTAACTGAGTTAAAACCGACCGCAACGAAGTCTACCAAGACATCTTCGAACAGGCTGAGACTTTAAGAAGTACCAGAAGGTTTAACCCATCATGAGTTCATCACTATGCTTTTATCCTTACGTCTATTAGACAGACTAACTCAGTTAAT
>NZ_MQWA01000001.1:3203469-3259621 GCF_002954445.1 Rubritalea profundi | reverse complement strand
ACGTTGGAGCCCTAGCTGGCAAACAAGCCCACAAAGGTATCTTCATCACCACCAGTGGCAACAACACCAACGCCATAGAATTTGCTGAAGCCGTCCCCCAAAAAGTCATCCTCATCGATGGACTCCGTCTGGTGGACCTCATGATCGAACACAACGTGGGAGTCTCCACTGAGCGAACCATCGCGATCACACGCCTCGATACCGACTACTTTGAGGAGTCCTAGAGCGAATTCACGAATCCCCTCTCGATTCACAATCAGCATACCGCAATAGCAGTGCAATAGCAGTGCAATAGCAGTGCAGACTGACAAATAATTTCCGACCTGTTACAAATCACTTCTAACTGTTAGAATATTAATCAATACAATCTAATCATACATCGATTGATTAAATCCCCCAAGCACTTCGCAAACAGGCAATTTTTGATCTAGTGGACACCATCAAGTCTGGCCTCAAGAACGGTGATGCCAGCATCGCCCTCCCCGTCATCGAATAGCCTCTACTCCACAACTCCTTCAGAGTTGTTTCACGTCTTATTTCTGCACCTAGGGCAGCGACTGTGTCTCAACTGGCCCTTTGGGCGGTCAATGGTAATTGGTCAATGGACCATCTAGCTCCAGGGTTCGGAATTCTAGATTCAGCAATCAGCAATCAGCAATCAGCATTGCTGTAAATTCTGTCCGGAAAACTCACTGGCTAGAAATTCTGTCTCGCTGAGCCTCTCTCCCATTGACTAGTGACCATTGACTGATAGACCAGCCCCATGTCCGAGCCAGCCATTGCCAGCGCATCTGAACTTTGCGTTAAATACTCACACCACACCGTCCTCGACGGTGCGACTCTTGCTATCCAACCTGGAGAGCGCATTGGTCTTGTTGGTCGTAATGGCTCAGGAAAATCGACCTTCCTCAAGATCTGCGCTGGAGCCGACACCCCAGACTCAGGTGAATACACCACCCGCAACGACCTCGTCACGGGCTACCTGCCACAGAATTTTGAACTCGATGAAGAAGCCACCGTTCTCGAGGCGACACTCGCAGGTGCGCAGCACATTCTCGACCTGCTCGATGCCTATGACAACTGCGACATGGCGTCGCAAGCGGGCGCTGATATTTTGGAAGAAATCAATCACCTCGATGGTTGGAGCGTCGACTCCAGAGCTATCTCGCTACTCACCAACCTTCACGCTCCGGAGTCTGAACGTATTATAAACACCCTCTCCGGTGGAGAAAAGCGCCGAGTCTCACTGGCTCGTGCTCTTCTCGCGCAGCCAGATTTCCTGATCCTCGACGAGCCTACCAACCACCTCGACACTGGCTCTATCGAATGGCTAGAGACATTCCTCTCTCGCTACAATGGCACCTGCCTGTTCGTGACGCACGATCGTTACTTCCTCGATCGCATTGCCACACGGATTGTCGAGATGGCTCAGGGTAAGTGTATTTCCTACCAGGGAAACTACACCGAGTACCTCATCAGCCGCGCCGAACGCATGTCTCAAGAAGCAGTCAACGAGCACAAGCGCCAACGCTTCCTTAAGAAAGAACTCGAATGGGTCAGAAAACGCCCATCGGGCCGCCGCACCAAGTCACGCGACCGGATGGATAAATACTTTGAGGTTGCCGACCAAGAAGCACCAGAAGAAGAAATCGATGTCGATCTCATCATCCCAGCGTGTGGCAAGCTACCGAACCGCGTACTCGACTGCGAAGGCATTACTCAGACAGCTGGCGACCGCACACTTTTCAGGAATTTCGATTTCAAACTAGAGCCTGGCGAACGCGTTGGGATCGTAGGTCGCAATGGCATGGGCAAATCCACGTTGATCAAAACTCTTTTGGGCATGATCGAGCCAGAATCCGGTTCAGTCCACGTAGGCATGCGTACCGACATCAACTATGTTGACCAAAACCGACTCTTGATGGACGATCAAAAATCCGTTTTCGAAGAAGTCGGTGAAGGCCAAGAATACGTCAAGCTCGGCGATGAAACCATCGGCCTGCGCGCCTACCTCCGCCGCTTCCTGTTCGACGATGATCGCATCAACACTAAGATTGAGCTACTTTCAGGCGGTGAACGCTCGCGTGTCATGTTAGCTAAGATCCTCAAACGCGGCGGCAACGTGCTGGTTCTCGACGAACCGACCAACGACCTCGACCTCGCCACTCTGAGATTGCTAGAAGAAGCGCTCGCTCACTTCAAAGGCTCAGTTTTGGTGGTCTCGCACGATCGTTATTTCCTCAACCGAGTCTGCACAGGCATCCTCGCCTTTGAAGACGATGGATCACTCTACTTCTCACCTGGCTCCTACGATTACTATCTTGAAAAGAAAGCCCAGCGCGACAAGCAAGCGAGCAGCTACTCGAAACTCACCACCAGCAAGGACAAGCCCAAGAAGGTGAAGCCGACTGAGAAGCCACGCAAGCTGAAGTGGAGCGAGGAAGAAACGCTCAAAACGATCGAAGGTGACATCCTAGTAGCTGAAGAAGACGTCGCCGCGCAAGAAGCAGTGATTACAGCACCCAACTTCTATGCCGAGCACGCCAGCGACTATCAAGAGTTTGAAAAGAAGCTCAAAGAAGCGAAAGAAAAAGCCACTAAGATCTACGCACTCTGGGAAGAACTAGAAGCAGTGAAGGCGGCTTACGAAGAATATGCGAATAGCTAGTTTCGAAAATGAACTTCCCACGACTACCAAAAAGAGCTGAGAAATTCTTCCTCTCAAGATCGTGGGAGAACCATTTCGACAACGCACGGCTCAAGCGCGGCCAACGACTCTTCTCGAACGAAGACGCCAGCATTGATAACCTCCTAGTCGATGTCGACAGCGCGAGCTTTGCCTTTTTCACAGTCACGGGCTCCTACGCCTACGAAGTAGAAGTCAACTTCACCACCAATGACCGGCTCTACTCGTTTTGTGATTGCCCAGACGAGGAGAAATGCAAGCACATCGCGGCGGCTCTCTATACGTTAGAGAGGCATATTCTAGAAAATCGACCCGAATCTGAGTCCTCGGAATCAACAGCTAGCACAGCTGAAATATCCGTCGATTCCTGGCTCGAAAATTTAACTCAATCCGCCTCTGCTGATTCAGAGGAGGACGCAGAAGACGAATTCCCGCCAAGCTATAAGGACCGCGTCATTTACCTACTAGGTCAGGAAGCTGATTACCAAAATTTAGGACTTCATGCTTACAAAGGCAGACTACAAAAAGACGGCAGTTTCAAGATCACTGCCCACAATGTCCGCACTGATTACCAAGAGTACAATAAGCCGATGTTCATCACAAATTCTGATCTCAGGCTACTCAATCAGATTTCATTGTCGTCTGGGCGTATGTATGGATCATCCTCGATATATATAGATTCCTCGATGTTCGCCAACATTCTACTCGAATGTATCTCTACGGGCCGAGTTATTTTAAGACAGTCAGTATCTGTTCACGATAGAACTACGACCTACTTACCTATAGAGTTAGGTGAAGATCGAGTCCTGTCCCCTAGCTGGTCGAGCACTGCAAACAATGCGCTCAAACCCTCCATCTTGATCGAGCCAGAGCCAGACGAGCTTATTTATAGTACACCAAAAATCTACATCGACCGCAGCCAAAACTCCGTCGGAAAGCTCGATCAAACTCACCCAGACGAGTTTCTCAAGCAATGGTTGTTAGGCCCTAAAATCCCTCAAGATGAGCTAGATAATGTCCAGCAACTCATCGAGAAATCTGCTAATATTACCGGCAGCGAAACACCAGACAAACCCGCGCGCCTAGGCAAGCCGAAACTCAGCACCGCCATCCCCCAACTGCCGAAGCAAAACATTTTAGTAGATCTTACCCCGACTGCTCAGTTTGACATCGAGAGAACAGACGCCAGCTCACCAGCTATCTTGCTGCAGAATAGCCCAGTCTCGAATGTTCTCATCGGCTCACTCAGCTTCAACTACGGCGACCACTCGATAAAAGCCGAACCGTTCGCTGACACCTTCACCGTCACGACTGCGAATGACATCACCACCATTCATCGAGACCAAATACTGGAAAGTAAACTGCTCCGCCAGCTAGAGCACGCGCCAACGCTCAAGCTCTCCAAAGCATTTGATGAAAAGCTCATCAATCAGCCCTATAATGACTCAGTCCTTTTCTCTAAGGCTGACAGCTCCAACACGCATCAATGGGTGGCCTACATCAGTAGCGAGGTGCCGAAACTCGAAGCCGCTGGCTGGACCGTCAACATCGGCAAGCTCGACTACACACTCCTCGATTACGATAGCTTTTACGAAGTCATCTCACAAAACGAACTGAAGACCGAGTGGTTCAGATTCGACCTCGGAGTCGAATACAATGGCGAGAAATTCAGCCTGATCCCCGCACTCGCCAATGCCATCGCATCTGGCATGTACGAGAGCTACGACTTTGACGCAGCCGGCGGTGATCTCCTCGCTATCCCGATCGACAAGAAGAACACCTTCATCAACTTCCCAGCCAAGCGCTTCAAGCTGATCCTCGATAAAGTCCAAGACATTTTCCAACACATCAATGGCGACGGAGAAATCCACATCCCCCAGCTCCGAGCCGCCACATTGGTTGATGACCTCGATCTTGAAAAGTCGAACCAAACACTGACAGAACTCGCAGCCCTAGGAGCCCAACTCAAAAACATCAAGGGGCTACCAAAAACCAGAGTTCCGAAGAACCTCAATGCTGAACTCCGCGACTACCAGATCGAAGGCTTCCGCTGGCTCCAATTCCTCGCCCGCTATAAGCTCCACGGAGTGCTAGCCGACGACATGGGCCTAGGTAAGACGATCCAAGCACTCACCCACATTTTAGCGGAGAAGAATACCAAACGAAACAAGGGCCTCCCCACCCTCGTGGTCGCTCCCACCAGCGTGATACCTAACTGGAGAACCGAGGCTGCAAAGTTCAGCCCCTCGCTCAAGGTCCTGCTCCTCCACGGCAGCGAGCGCCACCTCAATTTCACCCAGATAAAAAATCACGACATCGTCATCACCAGCTACGCCTTGCTCCAGCGTGACCAAGCTCTCCACACCAAGCAACAATACCACATCGCCATTCTCGATGAATCCCAATACATCAAGAACGCCGCGACTAAGACCACCAAGGTTGCCTACAAACTTAAGGCCAACCACCGCATTTGCCTGTCCGGAACCCCGATGGAAAACCACCTTGGCGAGCTGTGGAGCACCTTCAACTTCCTGATGCCTGGTCTGCTCCAGTCTAACAAGGAATTCACATCCACCTTCCGCACTCCGATCGAGCGCCATGGTGACACAGCCAGACAGATTAGCCTCAACCGCCGAGTCGGCCCGCTACTCCTCCGCCGCACCAAGGATGTCGTCGCCAAGGAACTCCCGCCAAAAACTATCATCCCCCATCACATCAGCCTCACTCAGGAGCAAACTGACCTCTATGAGAGCGTGCGAGCCTCGATGGACAAACGCGTCCGCGACGCCATCTCTGACCAAGGCCTCAGCAAATCACAGATAATCATCCTCGATGCACTGCTCAAGCTGCGCCAGATCTGCTGCCACCCACAGCTGCTCAAGCTAAAGGAAGCCCAGAAAATCCAATCCTCAGCCAAGTTAGACTACCTCACCAACCTGCTAGGGACACTCATCGAAGAAGGCAGGCGCATTCTCATCTTCTCCCAGTTCACCACCATGCTAGGAATGATTGAAAAGCACCTCGTAAAGGAGAATATCGCTTTCACTAAGATCACTGGAGCCACTCGCGACCGCGAGGCCCCAGTCGAGAAATTCCAAACAGGCAAGGTCCCCGTCTTCCTCATTTCGCTCAAAGCCGGCGGCACTGGTCTCAACTTAACCGCAGCCGACACTGTCATCCACTACGACCCATGGTGGAACCCAGCAGCTGAGAACCAAGCCACCGACCGCGCCTACAGAATCGGCCAAGACAAACCAGTCTTCGTCCACAAACTCATCTGCCAAGGCACCATCGAAGAACACATCCAAGAGCTCCAAGAAAAGAAAGCAAAGCTCGTAGAATCCCTCCTAGCAGGCTCAACCAACAAGCTCAGCCTAACCACCGAAACTCTCAACGGACTACTAGCCCCGATTGATGTTTAACTAGCAGCCAACCTTTCTCTCCAACCCTTAAAAAAAATGGAAACACGCGTCCACCTACCAGACTCCGAGCCACCCGCTACTATCCGCGAAGTTGTTGCAGCCCTCAAGAAACAAAAGCTCATAGCCAAACACGACAAGCAATCTTGGGGCGACTGGATCAACCTCGATGGCCTCCAAACCGTCATTTCCATCGAATCCATGAGCGGCCTCACCACCTCCGCCACCATCGAGCAAGCCGAAGGCGAAGACGACACCTTCTCATCCATCATCGCCGCATTCAGAAAACTAGGCTGGAGTGGCGAAGACGAAGACGGAAGTTACGCGCTGTAGCGCGAATTAATAATTAACAATTAAGAATGAATAATTCTCAGCATTGCGGCACAGCTCTACTATGAAGCACAATGTGATTCAGGATAAATCCTACGACTTTGCTCTGTGAATTGTGAAACTTAGTCGTTTCCTCAATGAAGAAAAGAACGAGCATGTTCTACCCAAACAAGTCCTAAGATCTGGCACTTCAATCGGAGCTAACATTGAAGAGTCGATTGGAGGACAATCCCATAGAGACTTCATCTCCAAAATGAGCATTGCTTATAAGGAGGCTCGAGAAACACTCTATTGGCTAAGACTTCTCACAAACTCAGACTACCTCAACCGTGATCAGTCAGAATCCATCCAAGGGGAATGTAGAGAGCTCATCAAAATACTCACATCCATTCTAAACACATCTAAACAAAACAAGACCACATAATGCATATTCACCACATCCTCCTACCTGGCTGCAAAGCGGCACTAGCATTGTTAATTATTAATTGTTAATTATTCATTCAAATGTTTCACTTGATCACAATTGGCGGCGGGGCTGCTGGATTTTTTGGTTCTATTACGGCGGCTGAAAGTGGCGCTGAGAGCGTCCTTATGCTTGAGAAATCCTCAAAGCTGCTAGGAAAGGTGAAAATCTCTGGCGGGGGGCGCTGTAATGTCACCCACCATTGCTTTGACCCCAAAGAGCTCAGCAAGAACTACCCACGCGGAGAGAAATCTCTGATTGGTCCGCTGCACCGATGGGGCGCGCAGGACACTGTGGATTGGTTCCAGTCCCGCGGGGTGGAACTCAAGACTGAGGCGGATGGTCGGATGTTCCCCATCACTGATGATTCTCAAACCATCATCGATTGCCTCACCAAGGCTGCTAGAGATGCCGGAGTGAAGATCGAGACCTCCAATGGAGTAGCATCGGTCGAGCAGTTAAGCGACGACGAGTCCGATAGCGCTCGCTTCATCGTGCACACCGACAAGGGTGAGAGCCATCGGACACGTTGTATTTTATTAGCCACAGGCGGCACGCGCTTGGCCGCGGGTGCTAAACTAGCCGAACATCTAGGCCATCAGTTAGAGCCAGCCATTCCCTCACTGTTTACCTTTAAAATCACCCACCCTCTGCTTAAAGATCTACCCGGAGTAGCAGTTGCCGATACGGCAGTCTCTGTGGAAAAATCAAGACTCAACTCCCGCGGCCCCTTGCTCATCACTCATTGGGGCGTGAGCGGCCCTGGAATATTGAGGCTTTCAGCTTGGGGCGCCAGAGAGCTATCAAAGCTCGATTACAAATTCACCCTCGTCGTCAACTGGCTACCAGACACTGACGCGACCACCACGATCATTCAACTAAGATCAGATTGGGGTAAACGCCAACTTTCTACCCGTTGCCCCTTTGAAGCTATTTCAAAAAGACTCTGGGCCAGAATGTTAGAAGTCGCAGGAATTCCAGAAACACAGATTTGGTCCCAGCTTTCAAAAGCACACACTCAGGCTCTGAGTATACTGCTCAACAACTGTCGCCTTCCTGTCGACGGCAAGAGTATCAACAAAGATGAGTTCGTCACCGCTGGTGGCGTGGAACTTAAAGAAATCAACCTCAAGTCCATGCAGAGTAAACTTAGCCCTGGCCTCTATTTTTCCGGAGAAGTGATGAATGTAGACGGCATCACTGGTGGATTCAATTTCCAGAATGCCTGGATGAGCGGTCACCACGCTGGTTGCGCTATTGCTGAAGACTACTAAGCTACCAGATCCTCTAGGCCCCTTTTATCACCCACATGGTTTCCCCACCATGTGGGTCTTTTTTGCCCTCATCCCACTTTTTTAAAAAGTTTTCCTATTTCCTGCACATCCTTATCAGGATGAATACTGAAAGACTAGCCATCCTAGTCAATTAAGTCTCTCTATTCCTTCTAAAATAAGTCACTATCAACTAACTTTCTAGGATTTATTGAACTTCAATCTTTACAAATGAATCTTTTTAATAAAGTGTGATTCTTGTTATGAAACAATTTGCCCTCGTTACTGCAGCCGTCGTTGGATCGCTGAGCCAAATGGCTCCAGCCGCCAGCGAAACCGACACATTGCGCAACCGCTGCGCTACCCAAGATCGTCAGATCACAGAGCTTGAGAAAGAGATCGACTCACTGCACGCGCTCTTGGCTAAAAATAATGCTTCACCACAGCGCCTAGCATTCGCAGCACCGGCGCCAACAAATACGATCAACTACAAGGTCGCCAAAGGTGACAGCCTGAGCAAAATCGCTCGAAAGCATGGTGTAGCACTCAATACATTGATGGCCGCGAACAATGGCATCAATCCTAACAAGCTTCGTATTGGACAGACTGTCCATGTTCCAAGCTCAGCTACGGTTACGAAAAAAGCACCAGCAAAAGCGACTCCTATCGCGAAGGCTGAAATCCTCCCAGCACCCATCCCCGCTGCAACACACGCGGAGGTTCCAAAAGCTATCGTGAACACAAAGGACTATGTTGTTCAAAAAGGCGACACCCTCTACGGAATCGCTCGTAAGAACAACACTAGCGTTGCTAACATTCTCGAACAAAATCAAGGACTCGATCCACGTAAACTTCGCCCCGGCCAAAGCATTGCAATTGCTACTGCGCAGTCTAGTTCCGTAACAAAAAAGACTCCAACAGTTGCAAAACAAGCGGCTAAGCCAGTGCCAGCAGTCGAAAAGGAAACCCCTGAGAAAAAGGTTGCTAAATCAGCTCCAGCTAAACAGTCAACTCAACAAGTAAAGCACGCACCAAAGCAATCTAAAGTGCGCACGGTTTCAGTGACACGCCAGATGACCTTTGGAGAGTTTGCATCTACCTATGGAGCAACAGTTGAGCAGATCAACGTGATGAACGGCCTCAAACTCACCAAGAGCACCGTCCTCGCACAGGGATCCGAACTCTACATCCCTGGCAACCAGCACTGAGCTAGTTCATATTTTAAAAACGAAGGCAGCGCTCAGAAGTTTCGACTTCTGGGCGCTCTTTGTATACAAAAACACCATGGAAACATTCAAACTCAACGAGAGGTTAGAAAAAGGCGGTATCGATTTTGGCTGCCACGGTATCTGCCGCATGTTGCTCAAAAATAATAGCCATTTTCTCTGGTTCATATTGGTGCCTGAGATTGACCCTTCGATCACCGAAATTCACCAACTCAGCGAAGCCCAGTATGATTCGATCAATCACAGCACACGCTTCGTCGCTGGCTTCTTGTCCGATCGCTTTAGCCCAGAAAAAATCAATGTCGGCAACATTGGTAATGTTATAAGACAAATGCATATCCATGTGATTGGAAGAATCTCTAGCGATCCAGCATGGCCTAGCGTCGTTTGGGCCTGCTCAGAAAAGCAGCCCTACTCAGAAGTTCGTATTGCCGAGATTAAATCCCTCTATAGCGCATATAGTGGTGAGAATAACCTCTAATTGTTAGTTCGTCATTTGGTGGCGTGCTCCCATTTTCAACAAACTCTTATACAGCACTTAACCAGTTCCCGCCAGTTGCACTAACACCTCACCTCCGAGGACTAAAGGATTCAGAGCACTCAATCTTCAGCTTGTTGACAGGAATTAGCCACATAGAACATACTTAAAGGCTCTAGAAGATTCACATTCTAGGAAACTACTATCCCCCAAGTAGTGTCCATGAAAATCAAACCCACCATAACTGCAGGCTTGGCTTGTCTATGTGTTTATTACGCACATCAGCAAGAACAACCAGCTGCGCCTGTAATTTCTCCAGCTGATCCTACGCTTGAGACGCTGGATACTCAGACTATAGCCTCGGCTACCAGTATTACTTCACTCAGTACTCAGCCGAGTTCTGAGGAAGCTGTTGAAAGTCCGCTCGAGGTGGCCACGAGTACAGCTCACACACTTGATTCATCTCGACTCAGCAATGGAGCCTTCAAATCCATGGATACGAGACTGAAGTATGTCGCTGCGCTAGATAACCATGCTCAAGAAACCCTAAAAAACGCTACAGTTAGAGCTGAGTCGATGGGTCTAATCACCCGCGGTCGTACGGTCGGTGGTATGGAATACCAACTTGCTGGATTCGAGGGTAAGCTTCCGCTCTACCGAGCAACCAACAACGAGAATGCAGCCATCACAAATGCGGCATCCCTCATCAACACCCCGTCGTCACTGTACAATTTACAAGGAGGTGGTATGCACGCTGGGATATGGGATAGTAATGCTTGCAGAACTAGCCACCAAGAGTTTGGCGGACGTGTTCAGAAAATTGACTCCGCAAGCCTACTTTCCTACCACCATACGCACGTGAGTGGTACCATTCTCGGAAATGGTAGCCAAAGCAATGCTCGAGGAATGGCTCCTATGGGCCAGCTTACCAGTCACGATTGGAATTCCGACTTCGCAGAGATGGCGAACGAAGCGGCGGCTAGCGAGAATGCAGTCGCCTCCATCACCACATCTAATCATTCATATGGCTACCTAGCCGGCTGGGCCTATGTCAATATTTCAGGAACCACAGCCTGGCACTGGATGGGTGATGGAACAACAGACACAGAACACGAAACATTTGGTAACTATAATAGCGGCGCAAGAACCCTCGATAATATCTGTGTCGCAGCTCCCTATTTTCTCCCCTTCTGGCTGCTGGAAACGACCGCAACGACGGGCCTAACAATAACGCACGGATATACCTATGGAATGGCTTTCAGTGGCAAAGAAGCCGCTACAAACCAGACAGCCACCCACCACGCGAGCTCGACCTTCAATACGACACCATTGCCGGCGAAGCGGTCGCAAAGAACATCATGACTGTGGGGGCGGTCAGCGATGCTGTCAGTTCGGGTTCACGAGACCTTCAACAAGCCAACATCACAATCTTCAGCAGCTGGGGACCAACCGATGACGGACGCATCAAGCCGGATATTGTCGCAAATGGCGACTCTCTGACCTCTGCAGACTCAAGCAGTGACACCAGCTACCTCACACTCAGCGGCACATCCATGTCGACTCCTAGCGCCATGGGAGCCGCCATGCTGATCCAGCAACGCTACGCACAAATCAACTCTTACAAAAGAATGCCGTCTAGCTTACAGAAGGCTCTGATTCTTCACTCGGCAGATGACCTTGGCAATCCGGGTCCAGACTATAGCTATGGCTGGGGGCTAATGAATGCTAAGGCCGCTGTTGAATTGCTAGATAAACACGAGGCTTCTCCTAGTCTAGAACACCTCAGCGTCATAAATCTGAATGATGGCTCCAGCCACCAAAGGCAGTTTCAATGGGATGGTAGCTCTAGCGAGATACGCATCACTCTTTGCTGGACTGACCCAGTGCCAGCATCAGCGATCTATGGAATCGACAACCCGCAATCGGCACTGGTCAACGATCTAGACATCCGCCTCACCAGCCCAACTGGTGAAACAACCCTACCATGGATACTAGACCCTACTGCCCCCAGCGCCAGTGCGACACGCGGTGACAACACCCGCGACAATGTAGAACAAATTATACTCAATCTCCCTGTTGCGGGAAACTACACTCTCAGCGTCAACCATAAAGGCACCCTCACTGGTGGCAATCAGGTCTGTAGCATCATCATCGATGGCCATAAAATCGGTCCTCACGCACAATGGGAATTTGATCAAATCCAAGATCTCAATGTCGCCGATACTGGTGGGAGCCATTTCGACGGCACCTTATCCTCCTCCGGTGCTAGCCCGATCCAAGGAATGAGGGGGCAAGGCCTATACCTCGATGGAATCCAAGGTTCTGTGACCATCCCTCCACTTAATTTGGTAAACCCACAAACGACTCTCACAGCATGGGTCAAGCTTAACAGATCACAAGATCCTGATGTAGCTATCCTATACAACGGATCAAACAATCTATCCTCCGGACTCACTATAAAAAATGGTAATTCCCTAGCCTATCAATGGAATGCAGGAGCTAGCGACACAGCCACATTAAGCAGCTTAACTCTACCTTCTGAGCAATGGTGTTTCATCGCACTCGTTATCCACCCCACTCAGACCACTCTCTACTTGCACGACGGAACATCGATGCATTCTTCGATCCACCAAGTAAATAACTCAGCGAGCAACTTCAGTGACTCTAGCTCTATTGGCTGGGACGGAGTAAGTCCGTACCGACTCGATGCCTGTCTCGATGAAATTAGAATCTATCAAAGAGCTCTCCCTCCAGATGAGTTGTTAGATGTTTACTATGCTGGGCTTTCAGACGTCAGCCGCCATGCCTACGATGAAGGACTTGTCGGAGAAGACTTAGAGCCACTTGCGGATGCTGACGGAGATGGCGTCAGTAACCTCGTTGAGTACGTGCTGGGATCCAGCCTAACAACTCCCAACTCCCCGATTACGACAAGCTACTCAGAAGGTTTGCTCACACTCAATTTCACTGACATGAACCGCCCGGGGTTCATCATCATACCTGAGTGGTCAGATGACCTTATTCAGTGGTCGTCCACAGGATTCATTATCAGCAATGAAGGTGCCAGTATTGGGGCTACTGGCGACCAGATGTTTGTTAGGCTCCGCGTAACTAGCCAATGAAAATAGCTTCTATAGAAATAGAGCGCATGGCTAAGGCATTGACAAACCCAGATAAATCGCTAGGCAGAACATATAAATCTTATTCAACCAACTCGTAATCGACGTAGCGAGCGTGCATCATGCGCGGTTGAGTAGGCTTGTATTGTTTTCTCACCCGCCCTGCTGATGCACGCTGCACGCAGGGCTTTTTTGTGCCCATTTTTTTGGCTCCTGACCGGATGCCAACGAGTAATTCATTTGAATACTCGTCCTAAAAATTTCATCTCAAATTCTATTTTGAAACTTCAAAAACAATAGCTCGTCGAGGCTGGATGGCAACAAACTCCATTGCTCGACACCATCTATCAGCACGCAATCCAGCTGATAGATCAAAAAAACATTACAGAACTCAGCTACCTCATAAAGCACCTCAAGTGTGACTTTCCGGGTAGCCATGGCTCGTTGACAATGCAGCAAACTCCAGCCCCCCTGAGTCTGGCGATCCAAGCAAACTCAAAGGAAGCAATCAAGAACCTCGCGAAATCTCAAAAGCAAATGGAACAACTCCTTTGCTGTCCAGTGATCGAGCGTGGAGTATTGATGCCTGATGCCTGCCCAGCGGGAAATACTCCTGCCGTCATTCCTGTCTGTGGCGTGATCGCAGTAAAGAATGCCATCATTCCAGCGGCTCATAGTGCCGACATCTGCTGTTCACTCCACGCCAGCTTCTTTGTGAGCGAACTGGATACCACAAGCATTATGGATACTCTGCAGTCAGTGACTCGGTTTGGCCCGGGTGGCAGACCCAAGTCAGATCAAGTCCAACACGATTGGATTCACTCAAGTGAGTCATATTGACCCGACATTTTGTCACTCCACTGGGTTATTGTGTCACATTATTACTATGTAACAAAAATGACACACCACCAAAAGTAACCGTAACTCACTCAAAATAGGCAAATAAAACAAACTGATCTCAAATTGGCACACAAGCTGCAACTATGATTGTAGAACAAAAATAAAATATGAGAACATTATCACCATTCACAACACGTAGCCTC
This sequence comes from Rubritalea profundi, assembly GCF_002954445.1. GTDB lineage: Bacteria > Verrucomicrobiota > Verrucomicrobiia > Verrucomicrobiales > Akkermansiaceae > Rubritalea > Rubritalea profundi. The sequence continues at coordinate 3,245,586 of NZ_MQWA01000001.1, read as the reverse complement.
TTCAACGAACTCAACATCTTCTTCGAGGAAAGTCCACAAGCACACCAACTCTATACCACAGACGATGGCTGGGCCGTACGAGTTGACCTGCCGGGATTTGAGAAATCTGATCTTGAACTCCATTTCGAAGACCGAGCCCTGCATCTGATCGCAGAAAAGCCAGAAGGCTCAGAAAGCACAAGGCCAACAGCACACCACAAATTTGCACTAGGCGAGGAAGTCGACAGCCTATCGATCACCGCTAAACTCGAAAATGGTGTCCTAGAGGTCAGCCTGCCACGTAAAGAAGAAGTGGCCAACAATAAGCATATCACCATTCAGTAAGAACAAATTTAACCAAATAAATCCGATGATAGAACACACAAACAGATCCAGCAAAGAAAGCACTCCATCCACAGCACGTGCGCAGTACAAATCCACGACTACCAAGCTCGGAATATTGGTCTCAGTCGACCTTCCTGGCGTCGCTAAGCAAGACGTCACGATCACCAGCACCAAGCAACAACTAAAGATTCAGGCGCAACGTAGCGACTCCACACCTGAGGAGTGGAATCTCGTCAATAACAGCACGCGGCCAACAAACTATCAGCTGGTGCTCAACATCCACCCAGACCTCGACCTCAATAAAACTTCGGCTTCTGTTGATAATGGAGTCCTCAGTATCCAGATCGACCGACGAGACGAAAGCCTGCCGCGGCAAATCCAGATCGACCAATAATCAACACAGCGCCAGAAAGCGCAATCAACCATTTTCATTGTGTAGGTAGAGTAAGTCTCCCACATCCTCGAGTGAGGGTGTGGGAGCATTCGCTTTTACAATACTTGGAACGAGAAAACAGGCAAATGCTGGAGTCATTCCTTGAGAATTCAAGGCACAACAAAGGAGCGGTGCGCTCACAGTGACTGAGGAGAAACGTAGAATCCTCAAGCAAGCGCCCAGTATTTCATTTCCTACGCGAAGCACTATCAACAAAACCTAAAAAACAACAGTTATCTCTTTTATTGCTCCAAGTGGTATTAAACTTCACAAATGAGGCTCAAGGCCATACACCCGCGATATACCCTTTCGACAAAGCCGCAAACTGCTCCACAAAAGGCTGTTTCCTGAGCGTGTGCCTAGCATATTCAACATCAACACTTTAAACTACTCAAATCCTATGGAACCCGTAGAAGAATTCACCAAAGTAGAATCCATTTTCGTCCGCAAGCGCAATGCGCTAATGGTGTGTGGTCAATTCACGCCGATTTTCACCGACTATTACATCCACTTGATGGAGAACCAGCTGCGCCACAAAGAACAGCTCGACACAATCATCAAAGATAAGCTCGCATTCCTCACCCTCCACTTGGTCGCTCGTCCATGGGCTGAAACCATCGCTTGGACAGTCAACTTACGCGCGCCACGCGTCAACTTTTTCGTCACTGGTAGCTCAGTAGAGGAAAACATCACCGGCCACCTCTTCACTGAAAACGTCAAAGAATCTGACCGAAACATCCTCTACAGCCAGACACTGGTTAAAGGTGCTGAAGGCCGGAAGTCTACTGTCGAGCTCGATGATAATGATCCAGCTAAATGGGTGGAAACCTATTATGTGCAAAGTGAGCAACGCCCAGCACGCGCATTCCGTCTGCCAGATGAGAACTTCGTCCTGATCGCTGCCCAGCCGGATTGTGACCTTGAATGGCTCGAAGCTCTCACCACCGAAGATGTCGAAAAAATCATGGTCGAGGAACAAACCAAAGTCCTCGAGACACGCAAGTTCCGCTTCCACTGTGGTTGTGCCCCCGATCGTTTCCTTCCGGCACTCGCTCAATACAAAGACAACAAAGAAGAACTCTTCCAGGGAGATCCAGAGGTCGAGATCACCTGCCCACGCTGCGGCTCCAAACACGTCATCACCCCAGATATGCTGTAGAAAAGGCAAAGCCTTTTTTACTGTTAGCTCCCACTTCACACTTATAACTCCCCACTTATCACTTTAAAGTCATGTCCGTTCACGACACATTCACACAATACGTAATGCCGACCTACGGTCGGTTCCCTCTTGTCCCTGAGAAGGCTGAGGGCTCATGGCTCTGGGACGACCAGGGCAACAAGTACCTCGACTTCTGCACCGGCATCGCCGTGTGCTCCATCGGCCACTGCCACCCGCGTCTCGTAACAGCAATCCAACAACAGGCTAGCAAGTTGATGCATTGCTCAAATCTCTACGAGATTCCTCAACAAGCTGAGCTAGCGAAAACCATCGTCGAGAACTTCGTCAAAATCCCCGGCAAAGTTTTCTTCTCGAACTCAGGCGCTGAGGCCAATGAAGGCCTGATCAAACTCGCCCGTAAATTTGGCAATTCTAAGCCGAGCACCGACGGCACCCCTAGGCCTGAAGTCATCACCTTCAGAAATTCCTTCCACGGCAGAACCATGGCCACACTCACTGCCACTGGCCAAGATGCTATCCAAAAAGGATTTGCCCCGATCCTTCCCGGTATCAACTACGCTATCTACAATGATCTCGATTCCGTCAAAGCTCAGATCACTGACAAGACTGCAGCAATCCTGCTAGAGCCAATTCAAGGCGAAGGTGGAATTTTCTCTGCAACAGCAGAATTCCTCAATGGACTCGCAGCTCTTTGTAAGGACCACGATCTTTTACTGATGCTCGATGAAGTGCAAGCTGGCTTCGGCAGACTCGGCCACGACATGGCATGGAGAGCTATTGCTCCAGACGTGCAGCCCGATGCTATCTCCTGGGCCAAAGGCATGGGCGGCGGTTTCCCAGTCGGTGCCTTCTGGGTCAGTGATAGAGCAATCTCTGACGGTGTCACACTGAGCAGCCAACTAGGCCCTAGAACTCATGGTTCCACCTACGGCGGAAACCCGCTGGCATGCGCAGCATCCCTTGCAGTTCTAGCGGAAATCAAAGAGGCTAAGCTCAACGACAATGTCATCGCAAGAGAGCAACAAATCAGAGCAACACTTGCCGAGTGGAACCACCCAGCAATCAAGGAGCTCAGAGGTAAAGGCCTGATGTTAGGCTTCGCTCTCGAACCTTCTGCGATCAAGACTGCTGAGGGCGTGACTCCAGCTCTTGCTCTGGTACTCAAACTCACTGAAAAAGGTATGCTCACAGTACCAGCCGGCGCAGAGACTCTCCGGTGGCTGCCTGCGCTTAATGTGAGCCAGCAAGAAGTCGAACATGCGCTGGCCCTCCTCAAAGAGGCTCTCGACGAGTTAGCTGCGTAACCGCACTCACCAATCAACACAAAGGCCCAGCGTGATTCGAATCACACTGGGCCTTTTTTTTGAAATTTTAAGAGAGTGAAATATTACTTCTGGAACTCTTCACCTTTCTTCGGTGCATATTCCTCATAGCTCGGAGCATCGTAGTGCTCACGTAGCCGGTAGTATTCCTTAGTAAGCGACTCTCTAACTTTCGAATACTCAGGATTATCATAGACGTTCACCATTTCCTCAGGGTCTTTGACTAAGTCAAACATCTGCCACTCCTGAGTCGCAGGAAGGTAGAACAGCTTGTGCGTTTCCGTGCGTACTCCGTAGTGCTGAGGCACAGCGTGCTCACCAATCTCGTAGTATGCGTAGTATACTGCCTCTCTCCAATCATCCACTTTGCTACCTTTCAGCAATGGAACGATAGAGCGCCCTTGCACCTCGTCAGGCACCTTCACTCCAGCCATCTCTAACCAAGTAGGTGCGTAGTCGATATTCTGTATGAGTTGCTTTGGCCTAGACCCAGGTTTGATGACTCCTGGCCACTTGATCAAGAATGGCATTTTAAAGGACTCCTCAAACATCCAGCGCTTATCAAACCAGCCATGCTCGCCGAGAAAGAACCCTTGGTCTGAAGAATAGATCACGATGGTATTCTGATCGAGCCCATTTTCCTTAAGATAATGCAACATCCGGCCAACGTTCTCATCGACAGCTTTAACTGTCGCTAAATAGTTGCTAATGTAGCGTTGGTATTTCCACTTCACCACATCCTCAGGCTTCAACTTGCCAGCTTTGTAGTCCTCCAAGAATTTTTTATTCCTTGGTCCGAAGTAGCCATCCCAAGTCTTCTTCTGTGACAGGCTCATACGGTTGTAGACTTTAGCACCATATCTATTGGGCCCAGGGAGTTTCACTCCTGCAGCTTCGGCCTCATCTCCACGTAGCTTGAGATCGTATGACCAGTGCATATGGCGACCGATTTCCATCTCATTGAGAGGCATAGTCACACTGCGGTTTTTGTAGTCATCAAATAAGCTGTCTGGCTCAGGGATATCCACCCCTTCAAATGCATTGAGGTGACGCAGAGCTGGTGAAAAAGTGCGATGCGGTGCCTTGTGCTGACACATCAAAAAAATGGCTTATCTTTATCTCGACCGTCGAGCCATTTGATCGCCTTGTCAGTCGTTATGTCAGTCACATAGCCCTGAAATTTTTTCTTGGAGCCATCCATTTGAATAAAATCAGGATTATAGTAGCTCCCTTGCCCTGGTAAAACTTCCCAATAATCGAAAGCAACTGGATTAGTGTGGAGATGCCACTTACCTATCACCGCCGTTGTGTAACCTGCACCTTTCAGAGCCTTCGCTACCGTCCATTGGCTTTGGTCAAACCCTTTACCAGTATTGCGCATGAAGCCATTTTTATGACTGTGCTTTCCTGTCAGGATACTGGCGCGCGATGGCCCACAAATCGAGTTGCCGCAAAACGAATTCTCAAAGATCGCCCCCTCTTCAGCAATGCTATCGATGTAAGGAGTCGGTGCTATATCTTTCAGTGGCCCACCATAGGCTGAAATAGATTTCAGAGCGTGATCATCAGAAAAGAGAAATAGGATATTAGGCCGCTTTTGCTCAGCCGAGACCATTAGGCTCATGCTCGCGCTGGCTAAGATTGTTAGTACGTGTGCTTTCATAGGTGTATTCAACTGCATAAACAGTAGATCTAGAACTCTAGGTAAGTCCACTATCTTTCACTAAATAGATGGCACACACCTCACAAATGATCGTAAATGCTTTTTCTTTTGAAATTTAAGTCTCTTGTAATTGCTTAGCCAAGCTCAGTAATGGCTGCTTCAAGCGAGGCCACGTCATCGATTGAGTAGACTTTCACGGTCTTATCGATACGTCCCATGAGACCCGCGAGCACCTTACCTGGCCCTAGCTCGATGAAAGTAGTGTTCCCCTCAGCGATCACGGCCTGCATACTCTCAGTCCAGCGGACCGAGCTAGTCACCTGCTTCTCGAGAGTCTCACGGATCTCCGCCGAGTCAGCAACAGCTGTTGCATTATAGTTAGAATACACAGGAACTGATGGCATTGAGATATCTGCAGCGACAAGAACTGGCGCAAGCTGGTCCTGAGCACTTTGCATGAGACGAGAATGGTAAGCTCCAGCTACTTTAAGCTTCTTAGCTATACGGATACCGCACTCTTTAGCTCCAGCGACAGCCTTATCAACTCCCTCGATTGAACCAGAAACGACGATCTGCCCGATCGCATTGAAGTTAGCCACATCCACGTCGCAGTCTGCAGCAAGAGTCTTTACAGCCTCCGCGTCACCACCGATCATGGCTGCCATTGCACCCTCAGTGCTATTACAGGCTTCTTCCATGAAGGCTCCACGTTGCTCCACGAGCTTAAGACCGTCTTCAAACGAAAATGTCCCAGCAGCAGAATGAGCGGTGAATTCACCAAGTGAAAGTCCTGCAGCAGTCACGATCTCTAGCTCAGGCAGCTTCTCTTTGAGCACCTCGAGACAAGCCAATCCGTGTAGGTAAAGCGCTGGTTGGCAATTGCCTGTGCGTGTGAGTTCCTCATCGGGGCCCTCAAACATAACAGAGCTCAATGAGCGACCGAGTGCGGCGTCGGCCTTGTCGAAAAGTGCTTTTGCTCTAGGAAATGTCTCAACTAGATCTTTACCCATGCCCACTTTCTGAGCTCCCTGTCCGGAAAATAGTACTACTACCTTATTAGCCATAACCTTTCTCTAACCTCCGACTATCGACTAAGCAACCCTCAATATGAAGAGCTAAACGATTCTCTCTAGGGCTCTTCTAGCTGCTCGTATAGCGACCTTTTGATTTCAGATAGCCCCAGTAAACCAATGACGAGTAAACCTGTGACAGTACTACAAACAATGCGCCCAGTATTCTCCCAAACCCTGAACGCATATTTCACAAGCTCACTAGCCCAAGCACGGTACTAGCTTAGCCGCGGTCTGGTTCGTCCTCTATGATGAACGTCCAGACGAAAGTTTCTATTACTCTAATTTTTCATCAGATTTCTCGACATCGGCTCCAGCCTCAGTCCATCCAGAAATTCCGGCTCTCATGGCCTTAATATTTGTGTAACCAAGTTTTTTGACTGCGACCGCAGCCTTCTTCCAAGCGTTTCAGGTAGGTCCAGCGCAGTAGGTCACAATCAGTGCCGCTTTATCTTCGGGCAAGACCTTAGCTAGGGCTTCAGGTTTCATCGACGCGAAATGCAGTGACCTAGGAAGGTGCCCATTATTGTACTTACCAATGCCATTCGCATCGATCACAGTCAGCTCTTTCTTAGCTATTGCATTCTGGACATCCTTGATCGAAATCTCGCCAAACTTTGGCTTATCCATTTGCTTATCTGCCTTAGACGCATCCTTTACTTCGTCCGTAGCAGCTGGAGTCTCATGGCTATCAGCAATAGCCGAGGTCACGGGAACTAAAATGGACGTAACAACAATCAATAACCATTTCATCTTCATAGCTTCACAAAGTAACACAGTCACACTCAAAAAATCAATAAAACACTGCAATAGAGTAAGTTAACTAGAATTAAATAACCCAACATCTAACTTATTAAGTATCCTTACATAGTTGATCTATGCAGTATTATATCTCAATGATTAGGCCGACATTAACTCTCCTAGAAACGCATCTCCAGTCCCTCTAACGCTGTTTCTTAGTACCTAGTATTTTCACCTAATCCATACAACCTGAATGTCTAACCATCCAAAGTTTTATAGAAATCCCTAGTTTATTCTCATCAATCCAGTTTTTTCGAGTACACATGAACCTCAAATATAGATGATATACCATCGCTGGCAAGTTGTCGGGTATCACTCAAACTACCGTTCTCAACATCATAAAAGCGGCATCGCCGCCCAACGGAGCGGTACAGCTTAAAGCTGAGAGCTACTTCATAATCCATGACCATGTATGAGAGCTATCAAAATCAGCCCGAGCCAAAGCTACTTCCGCCAGTTTTGCTTTAGCTCAGGGAGGAGCATCAACGAGGCTATCAAAATACAACTCGCTCCGATGTAGGCAACTACTGACGGGCCGAGAGTTTTAGCGATAGCGAAAGCGAGGAAGGCTGAGATGACGCCACGCACACCAGTGAAGAAGGTGTGAACGCTCATGTACTCTCCTACTTTGTCGGATGGGGCAAAACGGGTGACGAACAGGTTCCACAACACATTGCCACCAGCTTTACCAATTCCGTGGAGGGAAATACCGATAATTAAGCCCCAGTAAGTAGGCACCAAAAAGTAGACTAACAATCCTAGAAAGAAGAAGAAGTTAGTGATTATTCTCAACCTGTAGAATTCCATTTTATCATAGATGGCACCCCAGGCAACTATCGAGACGATGAAAACTAACATCGGTATGGTGGTGGTAATTAGGCTCACATTCTCAGCACCATAGCCAAAGCCGTAGTCTGGGTTGGTTATGTATTCTACGAAGAGTGCCATACAAAGTAGATTTCCAAAGCCGAGCATCATCCAAGAGCTGATGAGTTTCCTAAAGACTTTATCCTCGCGAAGGTGGCCGAATGAGTCCAACAATGAGAGGCGATGGGACTTGCGTAAATAAACACGCCGCATGCAGAGGGTGAAAGTGGCCTTAAGCACACTCGCTAGAGCGAACACCCAGAACAATGGCGCGTAATCATTTCCCTGCCCGACTAACCATAGCCCTGCGAAATAACCAAATAATGCAGCAACTGAGGCACGTATCATTCCCACAGTAGAAAAGAGCCGACCACGCACTTTGCTAGGGTAATGCTCACGGTAGATTTGAGCCTGCAGTGGGCTCGATAATGCATGCGTGAGCGTCGCCAGCACTATCCCCATAACAAAGAGTATCTCATTCTGAGGCGACATCGCCACGACGGCGTAGCCAACCGCCGAGATGATCCAACCAATGGCCGCAGACACGTTTGCCGAGAGGCCGATGCGCCGCACCATTGCCACCGAAAACATACTCAGCAACAAGCCGAGGGCTGGGCCCGCAATGATGGATGATTTGGAGACTGTATTTACCTGCAAGATTCCAACAGCCACAAACATAGCAAAGGTGGAGCCCACAGTCTCGGTGATACCCATCGGTACAGACCGCAGCAAATCCATGCTGAAGGTCCTCTTCCAATTCTTCTCGGCACTTTCTTCGCTCATGCGGGACAATGACTAAGATGAGTATCCAGAAAAATCAATAGTTTGTCAGTCCGTCGACGACAGAGTTGAGCGCACCCAACGACCTCACTCTCAAATTCAAAAAGTTTATTCGAAATACATCCCGCTCTAGAGTGGTCACCCACCGATAAATATATTCCTCTCATAATTAGGACTTTTCAGCGCCTACCTCCACAGAATTGGCTAGCCCCCACATGGAATCTATTGGAGTTTAGTATGCTTTATTTTTACAATTCCAACTTGGATAGGAACGGCAAGTAATATCCGATCTGTAAAATAATTTGAGACAGCTACGGTAATTTGAAGTGGTTAGTGAAGGGTAACGCTCCTTTGTTAAATAAAGCCTCTAGCCTGCAGGTTGATCGAAGTCACTAGCCTGTCAGCATATTAAATAAGCCGCTTAGAACAGTCGATAGTAGCCGTTGGTGCCTCAAATACCGTAGGATACAACTAGTTCTGCAGCCGCTAAAGTTCTTCATATGAACTATAAGGCAGATGAGTTCTCCCAGAAAACTAGTAGGCGTTTATCCAGTCTATTTCTAACTCAAACTCACCAGCCTTTTTATCGTAAAGCATAAATCCTACGCTTGTTACTTTTTTTGTGTTGAGTTTCAAACTTGGGATTCTGCGACCAAATGATGTCGCGTAAAATGCGCTGAGTGGTACTTTTACTGTCGTCCACTTTCCCTTATCTGGTTGGATTGGGCTCCAATACGCCAGCATTCTGCTACCATTACAGCGTGCTGTGAGATAATATTTTCTACCATCCCCTTTTACCTTAATTTCTATTCCATCATATTTACTCAAGTCATACTGATTTCCATAGCTGCGGATCGAAGAAAACCCCCCATTGTTTTCTAGTGAGATTTCACCTTTGAACAAAAGTGCTGAAGATTCTTTCAGATCAAAATCCCCCTTAGATCTCCCACCCATCACGCCATCGTTGACAGCTTGCCACTGTAACTCTTGTTGGTCGTTGTCAAACTGCTCCAATATCTTTGTTTCCTCAGCCATAACGGATCCTGTAAATAGGCTTATTCCTAGTACAATTTTTGACTGTAAGTGTCTCATAGTTTTATAGTTAAGTGGAACTGCATCATTCCACACAAAACTAAAATGTCTATATTCTGTTTACTTAATTAAAGATATAACTTGAAAGTGCCACAGAATTGTCTACATTTTGTTACCAACAAAATAGTCATGCATGGCATAAAAATCGCAACTCTCAAATCAGGCCTCACATCCCACGTTATACGCATGTGGGAGAAACGTTATGCTGCTGTGGAGCCTGAACGTACCGAAACAAACAGACGCCTTTACAGTGATGAAAGCATCCAGCGCCTTATTTACCTCGCAGACCTCACAAAAAGTGGGCACTCCATCGGCCATATAGCCAATCTATCTGATGAGAAGCTATCCGAGCTTCACAAATCCCTTCAAGAATCTAACCCTAAGCAAGCTGAGCAGACGGGACAAGGTGGCATCTATGCCCCAGTAATAGCAGCCACACTCACTGCCATCAGAAATTTCGACCAAGTCTCACTCGAAAAGATATTTGATAAAGTGGTTAAGGAAGCTGGCTACTCATGCTTACTAGAAAAAGTGCTTATCCCACTCATCCACAATGTCGGGGAACTGTGGCACGATGGTGAGCTAATGGCAGCAGAGGAACACGCAGCGACGAGCTTTATAAAAGATTACCTCTGCGTGAGTGCTCGCCCATTTAGTTCAGCGACTAACGCGCCAAAACTATTGATCACCACTCCTCAGGGGCAACTGCACGAAATCGGTGCAACAATCGCTGCTACCCAAGCTCGTAAACTAGGCTGGCAGGTTATTTACCTCGGGACCTCACTACAACCAGACGAGATCGCAGGAGCTGCCGAGAAAATAGGTGCGCGCGCCGTCGTTCTTAGCATCGTTTACCCACTAGATGACCCCCAAATTAATGTACAGCTTCGCAAGCTTCGTTCCCAGTTAGACGACACTATCCCGATCATTATCGGTGGAGCTCTTTCAAAGCTCTACACCCCAACGCTAGAGGAACTGGAAATCATTCAACTCAAAACTTTTGCTGACTTAAGCCCCGAGTTGAGTAAACTGCGAGAGTAGCTTATTTTCTAACTCAGTTCATTCCCAATTATCTCTTCATGCTCCTATTCTACTCTAACGATCTCTAATGAATAAAAAAATCATCATCATTGGCGCAGGTCCCGGCGGCCTCACAAGCGGAATGCTACTCGCCCACAGAGGATACGATGTCACCATTTTGGAAAAAGCTTCTGTCGTTGGCGGTCGGAATGCTCCTATTCGATCTGGCGGTTACATATTCGATACTGGCCCCACCTTCCTCCACCAAAAGTTCACACTCGATGAGGTCTTTGCCGAGACCGGTCGTAGACCCGAGGACTACATGGAGTTCGTAAAGCTCGACCCTATGACCACGCTCACCTGGGGTGACATATCGCTGGAAACCAGCTATGATCAAGATCAGATGCTGCGTAATATTGAAAAGGCATTTCCTGGTGAATCTGCGAATTACGAACGCTTCATGAGCGATCATGCTAAAAAGCTACAGGCTATATTCCCCTGCCTGCTAATGCCCTATCACAAGCTTAGTAATTTTCTCAATGTCAACCTCATAAAAGCCCTACCCTATGTTGCTACATCAAAATCTGTGATGGATGTTTTGGGGGAATATTTCGATGACGAACGGCTCAAGCTAGCATTCACTTTTCAGGCAAAATACCTCGGTATGTCACCCTGGAATTGCCCGGCGCTCTTCAGTATTCTTGCCTACATCGAGTATGCTCATGGAATATACCACGTCCAAGGTGGACTCTCTAACATATCTGAAGGCATGGCTAAAGTTGTTGAAGAAGAAGGTGGAACCATACGCCTAAATTCTGAAGTCACTGAAATAAAGTATAACGGAAAGCGAGCCGCGACAGTCACTCTAGCAGATGGTGAAATAATGCAGTGCGATGACCTAGTCGTGAATGCTGACTACGCGCAAGCTCGTCACATGATCTTCGGAGCGAGAAACGAAAGCCAAGAGGACCAGGCAAAGAAAAAGTATTCGTGCTCCACCTTCATGCTCTACCTAGGGCTCGATAAAATCTATCAAGACGAACCACACCACCACGTAGTATTTGCCGACGATTACCATCAAAACCTCCGTGATATTCAAGGTGAGAAAGTCATCTCTGACGACATGTCTGTCTATATCCGAAACTCCAGTGTGACCGACCCAACTGTCGCACCTACTGGACATTCTCAACTCTACATCCTAGTGCCCACTATAAACTGCCGAAATGGCCATGACTGGAAAAAAACCGTAGCAGAGTACAAGGAGAAAGTCCTCTCCCGGATCATCGAAAAAACTGGGATGAAAGACCTCCGTGAGCACATCGTTGAAGAACGCATCATCACGCCACAGGACTGGAAAGGTGCTGACATCTTCCTCGGCGCCACCTTCAACCTAGCGCACACGCTGGACCAAATGCTCTACTTGCGCCCTCGCAATCGCATGCAGGGGTTCGACAACATCTACCTAGTCGGTGGCGGAACGCATCCAGGGAGTGGTCTACCTACCATCTATGAAAGCGCGCGCATTTCCTCTAACTTGATTTGTGAGTCCTACGGAAAAAAGCGTGGACGTGTAGATTTTGCTACCGAAATTCTAAGTCAAACAACCGATTTATCCACATGTTAAAATTCACGACACATTTGCTGGTAGCTGGCTCGATCGCCCTTTTACAAGGTTGTTCCAAGGGTTCTGCAAAATCTGGAGCCACTTCCCAAAAGTCTAAAACTAGCCTTTCGGAGCACGATAAATTTCGACAATGGCACGATGTTTGTTTGCAGGGCGACACCAATAAAATTGCGGAACAAATCGTAAAGTTTGAGGCTGCACTGACGCGTAACCCTACCAACGACCTAGCGCGCGCCTATCTAGGTAGTGGCTACGCTCTTGAAGCTAAACATTCATTTTTCCCTCCAACAAAACTTAGCTGTATAAAGAAAGGAAAAGCCCTGATGGAGGCCGCAGTTTTCGGTTCACCGAACAAACCAAGAGTCAGAATGGTTAGAGCTATTGCCTACTACAAAGTCCCCAAGCGTTTTGGCACTCGTCCCACTTCAATATCAGATTTTGAGGTTCTCTTAGCTGAAGTAAAGAAGCCTAAATCGTCTTTAAAAGCCAATGAAAAGCAAGCTATCCTGTACTATGCTTCTTTGGCCTTTGCTGAGGAAAACCACAAGAGTGCCGGAGAGGCAAAGCTCCTTTGCCACAAGATCGATCCAAACTCCGAATACGGGAAACGCACCAAATAAGCCATGTATCACCTACACCGTAAACAACAACTCCACTGCAGTTTAGATGATGCTTGGGATTTCTTCTCTAACCCACGAAACCTAGACAAGCTCACACCTAGCTCAGTTGGCTTTAAAATCACCCATTGTAAATCTGATGTCATGCATGTGGGACAAATGATTGGCTATCGCATCAAAATCGCTCCCATGATCTGGGTGAAATGGCTGAGTGAAATCACCCTCGTTGAAGATAAGAAGCGCTTCATCGATGACCAGAGAATTGGCCCCTACAAGGTATGGCACCATACGCATCAATTTGAGGAAAATGCAGAGGGAGTTTTGATGACTGACGATATACTCTACGCACTCCCCTATGGACCTCTTGGAGCGATTGCCCACACGCTTCACGTGAAAAAGAAACTCCAACACATTTTCGATGAACGAAGGCGACTGACCGAAGAACTATTTAGCGCATGAATAGCTCTAGCCACGGAAATAATTTACCGTATGGAGGCTTCAGATCCATTTTCTGCGCGCCAAGCTTACCGCGTCGCACCACTGCCCTTTCATAACTAAAAGCCCTCACCCCAAATTCACCTCTATAGCGACCATTGCCACTGTCACCAACACCTCCAAAAGGAAGTTTCAGATTAGATGACTGCTTCATTGTGTCATTGATACAAACTCCACCAGAGCGTTTTGATTGCTGAATTTTTAAACAAAAACTCTTACTTTCGGAGAATAGATAGAGCGCCAACGGATCACTATACTCTCTTAATTTCTCTACCAAATCACTCTCAGAGCTATAACTAACAATCGGTAAAATTGGCCCAAATACTTCCTCTTTCAGCAAGATATGATCCCAGTCGATACCACTGACTAAGCGCGGTGCCATTTTACAAATACTCCTGTCATCCTCACCACTACAAACGATCTGCTCATCATTCAATCCCTCTAGAAAATTACTCAGACGCTGGTAGTGTCGATCATTAATCACATGCGCCATTTCCAGATGCCATGGCACCTGTTCCAACTCACACTGCATCGCCGCCAAAAGCGCATCCTTCACACTTTCATGGACAGCCACAAAATCAGGAGCAAAGCAGGTCTGACCCGCATTGAAAAACTTACCCGAAAGAATCCTACCAGCCGCCAATTTTATATCCGCCGTGCTATCAACAACACACGGGCACTTCCCACCCAATTCTAACACAGATGGAGTCAATGACTCCGCAGCCCTTAGGGCAACGATTTTCCCAACCTCCGTACTACCTGTAAAAAAGATGAAATCAAATTTCTCCCCCAACAATGCTGATGAAACAGCAACGCCTCCAGTTTGTACATGGACTAACTCTGGCGGGAAAACGCTGGCTAACAACTTAACCAATAATGCTTCACTTGCTGTGGCAACCTCAGATGGCTTTAACACTACTGTGTTTCCAGCTGCAATAGCTGACATCAACGGAGCCAATGCCAACTGTATCGGATAGTTCCATGGCGCAACAACTAATGCTACCCCATATGGCTCACGACAAATCTCACTACGACATGGCTGAAAATAGATGGGACTCGATACCTTCTTTGGTTTCAGCCACTTCTTTAGCGATTTTCTCACTAAGCGAATTTCCTGAAGTAGGAAATAGTACTCCGCTAAGTAAGCCTCCACGGCAGGCTTATTTAAGTCCAGACGTAAAGCATCTAGAATTTGATCCTTATGGGATATTAGAGCGCTTTCTAAGTCCAATAAATACCTCTCACGCATCGCCAAATCCAGAGTATTCCCCTCAGAAAAATACTGCCTCTGACGACTCAAAACGTCACGAATTTGCTGCTGTGTTTGCTGCTGTGTTTGCTCGACTGTCATAAGCTTATTTATATAATAACAAAGCTAAATCAGATCACCTTATAAACAAGAGAAACTAATTTGAAACCTACTATTATGAACCCACCACGTGTTGCTGTCATAGGCGCTGGCCTCGGCGGCCTATCTGCTGCTATTTCATTGAAATCTGCTGGCTATGATGTTGAGATTTTTGAGAAGAACGAACGCATCGGAGGCAAGTTGAACCTCTTAGTAAAGGACGGATTCACCTTCGACTTAGGCCCATCTATTTTTACCCTTCCTCAGTTTTTCAAGGACCTTTTCCAGCGCGCTGGAAAAACATGGATGACTATGTCCAGCTAGATCTAGTCACACCACAATGGCGTAATTTTTTTGAAAACTCTCCCACTCTTGACCTTTATCAAGAGCCTGATCGGATGAAGGCTGAGTTTAGCAAACTCCCTGGTGATGCCGAAAAACATTGGCAGGAATTCCAAAGTTTTCTCGACTACGCTCGTGAGCAATATGGCATTATCAACACAGGCTATTTCAGTGAAGGCCTCGACACACTCTGGGAGTTTTTCTGGCACTACAAAGCGCAATTATTCGCGGGTAAAATCGATTACAAAGGCAGCATGGCTGACTCCATAGCCAGCCGCATCAGTGATCCTAAGATGCGCATGATCCTTGAATATTTCATCAAATACGTAGGTTCCTCAGCTCTAGACTCACCTGGCTACATGAACCTCATGCCAATCATTCAATTCGACTACGGCCTTTGGTATGTCAGAGGTGGAATGTATAACCTAGCAAAAGGACTCGGCAAACTGATCGACGAAATGGGCATCAAGGTCCACCTCAACTCAGATGTGAGTGCTATTGAAAAAAGTGGTAAACAAGTCACTGGCCTTCGATTTTCCGATGGATCGAAACATGAGTGCGATATCATAGTGAGCAACATGGAAGTCATTCCATGCTATGAGCAATTACTCAATGAACCTCAAAAATTCATCAAAAAGTTAGAGAAGTTCGCCCCAGCTTGCTCAGGCATCGTGCTGCATATAGGAACCGACAAAATCCACTCGAAACTCGCTCACCACAATTTCTTTTACTCGGAAAACCAACACAAACACTTCGAAACAGTCTTCCACAAAAAGCAACTTCCGGATGACCCCACACTCTATGTAGTCGCCCCCACCCGTACTGACCCAAGTAAAGCGCCTGAAGGATTTGATAATATCAAGATTCTCCCTCACATTCCACCACTTGAAGAAGGCTCCGGTATTACCCACGAGGATTACGTTGCTCTGAAAGACCGCTGTATTGATAAAATGGAGCGTTGCGGAATCACTGGACTACGCGACAGCATCATCACCGAAGATCTGCTGACACCTATCGACATCGAACGCATGTACAGCTCGAATAAAGGGTCAATTTACGGCGTGGTGACTGACTGGAAAAAGAACTACGGCTTCAAAGCCCCTAAAACGAGTAGCCAGTATGACAACCTTTATTTCACAGGTGCCAGCACCAACCCAGGTGGCGGAATGCCTATGGTTGTTCTCTCCGGCCAAAAATGTGCGGACCGCATTATCAAACAACATCCTATCGGCTAATGTTAGTCATACTTCCCATCTTAGCCACTCTCTGCGCGCTGTCCGTCCTTTGTATTCTTGGACGGCCACGCTACTTGGCTAATGTCCCGAGCTCTCAGAAGCCCACTAAAGAATCCAGTACGGTATCCATCATTGTCCCAGCTCGCAATGAAGAGGCTAACATCACTCCTCTGCTCAACTCATTCCAATCCGGGAAAAACCTTATCCACGAAGTGATCATCGTCGATGATGCATCAACCGATGGCACCGCCAAACTCGCGCTAGACGGTGGAGCCAAGGTGCTCCCGTCAGATACATTACCTGAGGGCTGGAATGGTAAGCCATGGGCGTGCTACCAAGGAGCCAAATCAGCCACTGGAGATTGGTTGCTCTTTCTCGATGCTGACGTCCGGCTACACCAAGGTGCTGTTGAAAAGCTCAATCTACTCATTAGCCGTGGCGACACGAACACCGTCTATTCGGTCTACCCTCACCATCTAGTTGATCAGCCCTACGAAGAGCTCTCGGCCTATTTCAATGCCCTTATGGTCGCTGGTGTGAACGCATTTGGCTACGGTTCCTCGGCTGGACATAATGCCGCATTATTCGGACAAACATTCCTCATTCCCAAAGAACTCTACTTTGAAACTGACGGCCACGCTGCGGTGAAGGACAAAGTGTTAGAGAATTTCCATTTCGCGGAAATACTCAAGTCAAACAAAACGCATTGCTCATGTTTATTAGGTAAGGGCCTCATCAGTATGCGTATGTTTCCCACTGGTTCCAGCGAGCTTTGGAATAGTTGGAAAAAGGGCTTCGTTAGTGGCGCAGCAAAAGTTGAAAAAACTACTCTCGTTTTTTCCTCAATTTGGATCTCAGCTGGAATGCTGAGCATCGTTTCACTTTGTTTTCTTGGCAGTTCCTATGCACCACCACATTACAGCATCTACGTACTAATTGGATATCTAACCAACGCTCTAGCTTGTGGATGGGCATTCAGAATCGCAGGTTCATTTGGCATCTGGAACGCTCTTTTATTCCCTAGCTCATTGCTTTTTTATCAGACGCTATTTTTTAAATCGCTAGTCGATAAACACAGAGGAATGAAAACTAACTGGAAGGGTCGGATGGTAAACTAATATGTGGATTGAATTATCAAACACGTGGATTGTCCTACTCAATGTCATAGCCATTCCTATCGCGCATTTAAGCTTAGCATTAGCATTCACAATTCTGCCAATCGGGCTCTTTTCATCCTCGCATGATAAACCAATCAGCGATTTTGAAATTTTCCTACACCATCACCTTTTCTGCACCCGTCAATGGAAGCAACTATTACCTGACGGTGCTCCATGGTTAGGTGGTTTCCCAAAAGGAAAACTTACTGACACTTCCCCAGCTTACCTTGAGCGCTTCATCAGCGAAACTAGACGTGGTGAGTTTTCCCACTGGCTACAAATCATAGTAATCACCGGATTCATAGCCTGGAACCCATGGCCAGCAAACCTCGCCATTGTAGGCTACGCCATCCTTTCTAACCTCCCCTGCATCCTTAACCTTCGCTACACTAGAGTCCGTCTCGTTCGTGTGGTCTCTAAAAAAACTAGCTGTAATGAGTAAAGACACCTGTATTGTTTGGTTCCGCAGAGACCTGCGTCTGCACGATAACCCCGCTTGGAACGCAGCTGTAAAAAGTGGCTGCAAAATCATTCCACTCTTCATACACAGCCCTAGCGAAGAGGGTAAATGGAGAGCTGGCGCAGCATCTAACTGGTGGCTTCATCATGCGCTCCAAGATCTCTCAAATCAATTAGCGTGCTATGGACTCACGCTGACACTTCGCAGCTCTGACACCGCTATTGCAGCCCTCACTGCACTCACTCAGGAAATCCCAGTGAAAGCTATTTACTGGAACCGATGCTATGAAGAACAATCGATAAAACGTGATACGCTGATAAAAGAGACCCTAAGTAACGATGGGATCTCTGTCAGATCCTTCAACGGCAATTTACTCTTTGACCCTCTTGAAATCACCAATAAGTCGGGATCTCCCTACAAAGTCTTCACTCCATTCTGGAAGTCATGCCTCACTTTAGTCATCCCCCGCCCAGAAACTATCACATTTCAACAGGCCGAAACGTCACCTCACTATTGTTTAAAAAGTGACGAGCTTGATTCATTTTCTCTCTTACCCAAGATCCCATGGGACTCTGAAATGAAAGAGTTTTGGGAGCCCACTCGCTCAGGCGCAAAAAAGCTGCTAAAGCAAGCGATTGCGAAGTCCACTCACTACCAAGACCTGCGGGACATTCCATCTGATGACGGAACTAGCAGGCTCTCCCCCTACCTCCATTTTGGTCAAATTAGCCCTGCAGAATTTCACCACGAAGTCCTCACTCGCTGTACCGTTAAAGATACCGCTCAAAACGGAATATTACGCCAACTCTTCTGGAGAGAATTTTCAGCGCACCTGCTCTACCATTTCCCCCACACCCACGATCAACCGCTGCGGGATGAATACCAAAACTTCCCATGGAATTTCGACACCGACCTCCTCGAAAAGTGGCAACGAGGTCAAACTGGCTACCCCATTGTCGACGCAGGAATGCGTCAGCTCTGGAAAACTGGATGGATGCACAATCGCGTGCGTATGGTCGCCTCTTCATTTCTCGTGAAACACCTACTTCAGCCATGGCAGGAAGGTGCACATTGGTTCTGGGTCACGTTGGTTGATGCTGACCTAGCAAACAACACTCAAGGCTGGCAATGGATCGGTGGCTGCGGAGCCGACGCATCACCCTATTTCCGCGTTTTCAACCCGATTCTTCAAAGTAAGAAGTTCGACCCCACCGCAGCCTATATCAAAAAATGGATTCCTGAACTCAGCGAGGTGCCCGCCAAGCTAATTCATGCACCTTGGGAAATGGAACCACTCGAATTAGCTGCCGCCGGTGTCAAACTCGGTACCGATTACCCCAAACCTATTATCGGCCATCAGGAGGGCAGAAAACAAGCGCTCGATGCTTATTCAAAATTCAAATCTAGTCTGTAGCTAGTCCTATTCATTTTCACGTAACTTTATCATGCAGAAAATTTGACCTAACGGCATACCCAACTATTATATAGGATGAAGACAAATTCCACTGAAGTACCTACTGATCCGCCATTATTCAGTAAGAAAATTCTTGAAGACCGCTACTGGCACATACTACTCACCGAGGGATCGCGACCGCACAGCGTCTACGCCTTTACTCAGTCAATAGACATAGAAGAAGCTGAGTTCTACAAACACGCTTCTAGTTTTGATGCTATCGAAGCCGGCTATTGGGATAGCCTAGTCGAAGAGACGATTGCTGTCCTCAATGAGGATAGCGACTATGCCGATTACCAAAGTGAGCAAAAAGTCCTAGCCTTTCTCTACACCTTTTTTCTCCATGCTCAAAAGAATCGTTCTCGTATTGTCGAATTCTTCCCTCGACCTGGCTGTAGTAAAGCGCTCAAGCCGATGCGGAGTCGCTTTATCGAATGGGCCACTCATGTCATTTCCCAAGGGGTTGATGAAGGATCAATTGCCAATCGTAAAAAGCTCACTGAGAAATACCCTCAACTCCTTTTTGAACAATTCAAAGCCATCATCGAGTTCCACAAAAAAGATAGCTCTACAGAATTCCAAGACACTGACGCCTTGATAGAAAAAAGCGTTCGCCTTGGTGCCGATGTTGCCCGTTCAGGCTCTCTTGACTCAGCGTTTGACCTTAGTCGTTTTCTCCTCAGAAAATTTACCATCACCCAAAGCTAAATCCTGATGAAAGAACAAACAAAAATTCCTAAGAGCAAGATTGGCAGAGCCAGTAAAATTGCCGGGGCAGGTATTCAAGTCGGCGTCAACTACCTCAAATATCAGGCAAAAAAACCATCACCGGTGACGATGATAAAACTGCATTTCACGAGGCTACCGCTAAGACAACATACGACACCTTTAGTAAACTCAAAGGTGGACCACTAAAGCTCGCACAAATGCTCAGCATGGATCGCAACCTCATCCCCGATCAATACGCTGATCAATTTTCACAAGCTCAGTATAATGCCCCACCACTCACCTATCCATTGGTCGTCAACACATTTACCAAAGAGTTAGGTAAACGACCAAACGAGGTTTTTGACTCATTCACCACAAAGGCTGTCTCGGGCGCATCGATAGGCCAAGTCCATCAAGCTGAGCTCGCTGGAAAAAAATATGCGGTGAAAATTCAGTACCCAGGTGTCGCAAATAGCATGAAGTCTGACCTAGCAATTGTTAAACCAATCGCGCTTCGTCTATTCCAACTCGATTCCCAATCACTCGACCCCTACATCAAAGAAGTACAAGAGAGATTATTAGAAGAAACCAACTACCACCTAGAACTGGAACGATCACAGGACCTCGCTGAGAAGTCAAAGCAGTTATCCAACACGCGCTTCCCTCAGTTTTTCCCTGAGATGAGTAGCCTGCGAATCTTGACTATGGAGTGGGTAGAAGGAGCCCATCTCGACACCTATGCCGAGTCCAATGCCTCGTCTGAAGAAAAACTGAAAATAGCCCAAGCTCTTTGGGACTTTTACCACCATCAGATCCACGAGCTTCGCCTGTTTCACGCTGACCCACACCCTGGCAACTTTAAGGTCCATGACAATCAACTGTGGGTTCTGGATTTCGGTTGTACCAAGGCTTTGAGTGACACTTTCTACAAAGACTACTTCTCGCTGATGAATCCAGACGTACTCGGCGACGAGCAACTCTTCCAAGATGCATTGTTCAAGATTGGTCTCATCTTAGAATCGGATAAATCGCACGAGGTTAAAAAACTTACAGCTATCTTTAGAGAATCAGTCGAGCTGCTATCGCGGCCGTTCTATGAAGGTTCATTTGATTTTGGTGATCGTGCCTACTTCGATGAGCTAGCCGCATTTGGTGAGCGTACTCGACTAGATAAAGAGCTGAACAAACTCAGCACCTCGCGTGGAAACCCAAATGCTCTCTATCTAAATCGCACCTATTTTGGACTCTACCATCTATTAGGAAGCCTAGGTTCCACAGTGAAAACCAGTTTGCCTGAGTTCACCGAATCAGCTTAATTTACTACCATTCACGACTGCTGCCCACACTCGATCTATGGGAAGCCTTCTGGTCTTGTCGAGTCACCTGACAATTCCACAAGCCTCGCTACATTTTCCTGCGGCCAAATGCAGCTAATAGCCAGTGGAAAAACACTGCCACCAGTATCGCGGACAGTCCGATGTGGAGGACTTGTACTATTCTAAGAACTCCCACTTGGGAAAGGATCAGTCCAAGCGTCATCTGCGCCAAAACGATTGCTAGAATCGTTTTTTCATGCCAACCAGCTCCGCCAATACGGAAGTTCCGGCTCACCCAGTAGAACATCAAAGAGGCAAGCAACACTGCCCATGAAAAGCTGCGATGCACCAGATACATCCAGGTCTGTTCTAGTTCTTCCGACCATTCGATACGTGGGGCGTCGCCGTGGGATTTTTTCAGAGCATCAGTCATTTCCCTCACTTGAGACCCCATGATCCCCTCAACCAAAATGAAGACAAAAGCGATCAGGCCAAACCATTTTAGCTTGCGCCCGAGTTGGGTCACCTTGAGCGTCCACGGTTGTTCACGAGCCATCCAGACGATGGAGACTTGGACACAAAGCAAAAGCACGGCCAGAGCCATGTGGGTGGTAATCGTCCCCGGTTGCAGCCCTGAATAGACGATCCTCGCCCCCATCCAGGCATTCAGCCCAACCAAAAATGTGGCTGTTGATGCAGCAATGGGTACGATGGGCTTCTTTTTCGCGAACTTGAACGACATGGCCAATGTCAGCAAAGTGAATACTCCAATAGGCAACGAGCACAGCCGGTTGATAAATTCGGTCCAAGTGTGCACTGGGTTAAATTCGGCCAACACATTCTCGCGAGTCACTTCCGCTGGATCGCGACCATAGCGCTCGGCCTTTTTCTTGTAGCGTTCTATGGGAAGAGCATCGGCATCGATTTGCTCGACCGAGGTCGGAGGGATGTATTTTCCCCAACATTTTGGCCAATCTGGGCAACCCATTCCAGCCCCCGTTGCACGCACCACTGCACCTACAAACATTAGTAAGAGAGTGAAAATAAGTGTCGCTAGGGCCACCTTCTGGAATACGCTCATCCTCATGGTTTATCCATAGCCCAGCCCCCCCCGCTGCACAAGCGCTAGTTTGTTACTAACTTGTCCTTGTGCACCTGAATTGTACAACACAGACTAGCGCCATGCAGATAGTCTTTCTCGATGCCTCAACTCTCCACTCAGGAGAACTTGATCTCTCGGTACTCGAGCGCCACGGTTCCCTCACCAGCTACCCAGTCTCCGCCGAGGCTGAAATTCCGGAACGCATCCCCCATGCCGATATAGTCATCACCAACAAGGCCCTGATGACCGCAAAGAACATCGCGGCAGCCCCACAGCTCAAACTCATCGTTTCCTGCGCCACTGGTGTCAACCAAATCGATCTCGACGCAGCAGCAGCAGCCAATGTCGTTGTCAGCAATGTGGCTGGCTACTCGACCCCTTCGGTCGCCCAGCACGTGTTCACTTTCATTCTCAATTTTGCGACGCAGATCCCGCAATTTAATCAACATAGCCGAGCTTGGCCTCAGTTTCCTATTTTCACCAGCCTCGCCCATCCTAGTTTCGATCTTGTAGGAAAAACGCTGGGCATCATCGGTCTCGGCGAGATCGGTGGAGCTACCGCTAAATTAGCGCTGGCTTTTGGCATGAATGTGCAGGTACTCGCTAGGGAAGAATCGAAAGCTAAACGGATGCCCGAGCTGCCCAGAGTAGCAGCCGAAGATTTCTACTCTAGCTCAGACTTCATCTCTCTCCACTGCCCGCTAACGCCAGCCACCCAGGGCTGCATCAATAAACAAACTCTAAGTCAGATGAAACCCACAGCCTATCTCATCAATACTGGCCGAGGACCATTGGTCAACGAAGCTGATCTGGCCGAGGCCCTAGATGCGGGAACTATCGCGGGTGCTGGGCTCGATGTTTTATCCTCAGAGCCCCCCTCCCCTAACAATTCATTGATTCTGAGTGATCATCCACAATTGATGATCACTCCGCATACAGCTTGGAGTACTTTGGAGGCACGACAACGCTTGCTAGCGGGAGTCGCAGAAAATATTACAAGCTTCATGGGGAGCTTCGCTCCAATTAAGAATTAAGAATTCCAGCCAGCCTCGCTTATAGCCAGTGGAGCAGTTTCATAGTCTCTGCTTTTCGACACGTTCCCATCTTTCGCGGTAAACCCGTTTCATCAAGCATTAGTGCAATTCGTGAAATTCGTGAAATTCGCGGTAGAAACCGTTTTATCGTGCTGGATTTTCAACAAATAACTAACAATACCTATCATGGAAGAAACTGACCTAATCACCGCTCTGATACCTGCCATTAAGGATCAACTAAAATCCAAAGACACCCCCTACGTCAAAAAGACATTTGAGCGCCTCATCAAACTCGATGACACAGATGACGAAGAGGCAATCAAGATGTTAGCTCTCTGCCTAGCAGATGAAACTAACCGTATGTTCATCGATAAGCGAAATTTCGATGAACTCCGCTACCAAGTAATGCTCAACGCACTGCCAGAGCTACCAGAAGCCTAAAGCAACACCTGACACGATCATGATTTGAGGGGTGGTCGATAGAGCCGCCTCATCGAGGACTACTAACTCCTTGATACTAAATCTCTTGCTCGAGAGCTTTGAGCCTCAGAAAGAGCTGAGCAGCCACTTTTTGTTGTGGTTGCAGATCTGACTTTGCATCGGAAATATGGCGCCGCATACTTTCGAACATAGGAGTGTAGCCATTGTAATAGGCTCGCACTCGGTCAACGTACCCGTCACGCAAAGACTTCCTCAAGGCTGGTGCTGAGTCCTCTAGTGATTCGGCAAAACTACGATTCACCAATGAGCCAGTCAGGCGGCTATACACCACGGAGGCAGCTAAAAGCGCCACACCTATTCCTACGAGAGTCAGTGCGCCAACACCCAATAACTTGTTTGTTAGAACTGCGATCAAACTGCCCGCAGTGAGGAGGAAGAGCGCTAGCTTTATGATCTTACGCATGACCTTGTAGCGTCGGACGATTAGTACGTCTAGAAAGCGTCGGAGCTTGAGATGCAGTATTGCCTGACTAACAGACTTTGCCATTCCCTCACAAAATACTTCTTGTTGCTCATCGAAACTCGCTTCATTGAAGTCACCGACATCGATCGAGAGTCGATCTACTAAATGCGGCCGTATTTCTCCCCAATTTTTGCGGCATTGCTGACGCATCTTTTCAGTTTCTACTTTAGCGTAAGCTTCAGCCTCTTCACTGACCTTCTCAATCAAGAAGTGCTCGACCTTAGTAGCTGTGTCGCCTTTTCCAAAAATTGCAATGTGGCTAGCAACCACACCTGTGCGCAGACTAGTGTAGCGCATCACCCGCTTGATTTGACTACTTAGGAGCAAGCTAAGCTGGCTCATGTTTGCCATAACGTGACGCACTTCTTCTTCGCGTGATCTGTCGATTTGTGCTTCGATCGACTGCAGGTATTCTTGGTCGCCCGCAAGATTACGTGAGCGGTCATCAATATTTCCCTCAGTCCTTCGCAACATCGCGTAGGTGGTTTTATAAACATTCCGAAGCTCACGTCTTCGATCAACTGAACGATTTAAGCTAAGATTGACATGAGTAAAACATTCGTTGATGCCAGATCCGTTTTGGGTACTTAGCGCAAACTGTGGGATGCCTATCTCGACACGTTTTTCACACAGCTCCTTCATATGCCCTAACAGCATTGAGATATCCTCAGCGGCACGGCGGTCAACCTGCTGGAGCACGAGCGCAGAACGCATACACACCTGCGCGTGCTTATCCTCCACAGCGTCCCACGTCGATGCCGACCACGGGTTCTCTGCTGTAAATACCCAAAAAAGGAAGTCCGTCTCTTCTAATAAATAATCGAGCGAAGCATGTTGGGTCTCACTAAGTTTCCCGTAGTCATGCACTTCGATTATTTCTACGTCTTTAGCTCCCCTAACATAATGCTTTTCACAGGCGTCCTCTGCCTCTAAAAAAACACGGTAACCTGCGTCACGAATGATGGAGACAGAGGGTGATTTTAAAGGCTCACTGGCATAGTTAACACCAGCAAGCTTCTGCATCAAAGATGTCTTGCCTGCACCCGCCTCACCAATCACGACAAAACGAAACGGTCTACGCAATTGGTCATCCAAAGCGTCTTCCCCCTCCTCAAGTGGTGTCGCTGACCGTTTAGCTAGCACACGCGTGTAGCGAATGAGTTCGATCAGCGAGTCGCGTGTTGCTGCATATTCCTCCCCTAGCATATGGTCTAGCGGGCAACTACAGACTTCTGTGCTATAAGCTGAGAAACGGTCACAAACTGATAGCCTTGGCGTAAAAGCGTATCAATGGTCTGCGGCATAGCATCGACAGAACTTCCGTGTAAATCATGAACGAGCAAGATGGATCCATTCCGCGCACCACTAATCAAACGCTGAGCCACAACGCTGGATCCAGGCTTCTTCCAGTCGAGCGGATCCACATCCCACAGCACTGTCGGGTAGCCATACTCACGGTAAACCCATTCCCTTTGTTTTTTGAACATTGCACCATACGGAGGGCGCATCGTGCGGGGTTGAACACCACATGCGCTGACAATAGCGTCGCGCGTCTTATCCAATTCACGACGCACTGCATCGTCGCTGAGTTTTTTTAAATTCGGGTGTGTCCAAGTGTGATTGCCTACCTCATGGCCTTCAGCGACAATTCGACGTATGATATCTGGATGATTTGCTGCACGCTCACCGATCACATAGAAAGTAGCTTTCACATTTCTACGGCGTAACATGTCTAGAAGACGAGGTGTGTGAGCTGGATTGGGCCCGTCATCGAAGGTAAGAGCCAGAAGTTTCTGAGAACGCGAACCACTACTTATACTCACGGAAGAAATCCCTGAAAACTCTGAAGACAGACGCATGTCAGGGTTTTGCGGCACGGGGCCACTGACACTAGTATTGCCATACCCAGGATTCTTACCTATTGGGTTGGGTACTGGTGAACCTTCGTTGCCGTTCTTCGACGCACAGCTTGAAAACCCCACAACGAGGGCCATTATTGAAAGAGTTTTCCCTATAGGGCGTAGATAATGATGCAACATAAGTCTGCAATAATCCTTAAAGGAGATTGATTCAACTGTCACGCATCAACCTAAAAATGTTACTCAAAAACACATAGACAACTTACCCTTTTGAACTTACCTCTCTATTCTATTAAATCGAGAGGTGACTTGACCATCAGCCTTCATAATTTATAGTCCTGACAATTCGAAGTATATGAAATCTCTCTTACTTGTAGCCACTCTGGCATCCGCATTATTATTCAGCAGTTGTTACCCTTATGATCCTTATTACAAAGGCACCTCAAACTATGGAGGAAGCAGCTACCTCTCTGGCTTCGATCAAACTCAGGCTGGCCAAGCTCCTATCCAACATAATGGTCAAGTCGCAGCTAAGGGGTACTGGGATGGTGACGGAGTCACGGGCTCACCGAAAATCCGAATCAACCTAGACGACCAACGTGCTTATTACTTTAAAGGCGACACCCTCGTAGGCGTCACTCCAATTTCTACAGGCACCGATGGTCATGGCACTCAACGCGGCCGTTACAAAGTGACGCAAAAGGATATCGACCACGAATCTTCACTCTACGGGGTAATCAAAAATGTAGAGACGGGCGAGACCATCATTAGAGATGCGTCTACCCGCCGTGACAAAGCAGGCGCAGGCGAAGTTTTTGTGCACGCTCCGATGCCCCACTTTATGCGCTTCAATGGTGCAATAGGAATGCACGCAGGATTCCTCCCAGGCTATCCAGCATCACATGGATGCGTGCGTATGCCCAAGAATATGGCTCAGAAATTCTTCGATAACACTCCTCACGGCACACCTGTGATTGTCGAATAATGCTTCCCGACCCCAGCCACACCTTCGAGCTCGACGTCGCGCAATGCCAGGACTTACTTAAGTCTGAGAATCCCCCATTGCTAATCGACTGCCGCGAACTCAATGAATACACTCATTGCAGGATTGATGGAGCGACTCTGGTTCCGCTCTCAAATTTCATGGGCCCAGCGGAAACTGAGTTTTCTAGCGGAGATGTCCCCGCCATTATCTACTGCCACCATGGAGTGCGCTCGCTCAACGCCATTTTCTATCTACGGGAGCAAGGCTTCACCCACACATATTCTATGGCAGGCGGCATCGACCAATGGTCCTTATTGATCGACCCTGAGGTCGCCCGCTATTGAGTCGCCTGCATGCTCTGCAATATAGGCTGCCTGCCTAAGATGGATCTGAAGATGGAAGGAGAGCATACAGTTCCACTGGTGCGCATCAAAGGTACCGAAGATGGGATGCTGACTGGTGGCTGTTCCGCATAACTGACTAAGGCTGCTGACCAACTTGACGTGCTCATTAATTGAACGCCTAAATGCTGCCACTTGTGGACTCCCAGTTATAGCGGATGGCATCACATCCTTTTTGGCATCGAACCCTTCAGGTGCTGGGCTGGCTTCCCCTGTCACGAGGGTCTTGATTCGAGTCGTTATGCTCCTGTTCACGATCAGGTTATGCTCTAAGAGCATAAAAAACGACCAATCACGCATGTCTTCATCCACCCCGCGCATAGCCGGCACCCTCACCGGCAATTTACCAGCCTCTTCACTGAGAGTCATCGCCAGCACCATGTACGAATCCAGAGCCTTACGAGCCTGATTCATTGCTTGCCCTCTTGTGGTCAAAGCAAACTTTCCGCGTAGGGCTAATTTAATGAGCGGATTCATCGCTGTATATCCATTTATAGCAAATTATCCACCAAGGTAGGACATTTCTTTCTTAGCTACGGGAGCCATTCCCTCACTTCGTAGTTCAGAATATCGATCATCGCGTACGCCCCATAGTGAGGAAATTCTACTCATCAATTGCTCGGGAGTTTCCCCCTCTCGTAGGGACGATTTTATGTCGTAGCCAGACTGCGCAAACAAGCAGGTATAAAGATGGCCGTCAGCAGATAACCGTATCCGATTACAGTCGCGGCAAAATGGTTTAGTCACCGAGCTGATGAAGCCGACTTCGAAACCGGCCCGCCCCTCGATATGGTATCTTCTTGCGGTCTCACCGATTGCCGCATCAGCAACGGAAACTAATGGAAAAGATTCCTGCAACAATTCTAACACCTTCTGGGATGGAACCACCTCTTCGTGTTTCCAGCCATTGGTATTACCAGTATCCATGAACTCGATGTAGCGGATAGAAATATTCCTTTCATAAGCAAACTGAGCCAATGGCAACAACTCAGATTCATTGATCCCCTTCTGAACCACGGCATTGAGCTTAACGCCTAAACCTGCAGCGAGCGCGGCATCAATCCCCTCAATCACTCGGTCAGCTTTTGCACCCACACCATTCATTTTACCAAAGATGGCATTGTCTAGGGAATCCAGCGAGACAGTCACACGATGAAGCCCCGCGTCCGCAAGTTTCTGAGCATTGCGAGCCAGCAAGGATCCGTTAGTGGTCATTGCTATGTCATCTACCCCCTCGATCGCTGCTAACTTTCCCACTAAAACATCCAGATCTCGCCGCATCAAAGGTTCGCCACCAGTGAGACGTAGCTTACGAACTCCTAGGCTCACAAAACTCCGTGCCAGCGTCTCTATCTCACCAAAACGTAAAATCTCCTCACGAGGCAAGAAACTGTAGTTTTTGTCAAAAATCTCGGCGGGCATACAATACCGGCAACGAAAATTACATCGATCCGTGACTGAGATTCGAAGATCGCGCAAAGGGCGCTGTAATGTATCGGTGCTGCTCATCTGAAGAAACGCTAGTGCGGATTGTTGTCATAAACAAAATAAAAAAGAGCAATTTTCTATTGGCAGGCACGGCATTGCACGCTTCCATTATTGCAAGTAAGTCTATGAAGCCATTGACCACACCAGCAGACGCCAGCCAGCTCATTGAATTCAGTATCCCTGCAGCTGCTGAAGTGACTATTGAGCTCGATAAATCCTTTGGGAAACTACTGCGGCGTCCAGTGCTAGCGGACCGCAATATACCCCCGTTTGACAGGGCTATGATGGACGGCATCGCCATTCACTCATCGACTAATCGAGGAGCCCTCGCTGTAGAAGCAGTCCAAGCGGCCGGCTCCCCAGCCCTTACTCTACTCGATACCAACGCATGCCTCGAGGTGATGACTGGAGCGCCTATTCCAGTCGGATGCGACTGTGTCGTCCCAATCGAAGAAGTGACCATCGAGAATGGTCAGGCGAAAATTTCAGAAAAGTATGCCTATGCCGCGGGCGACTTCATCCACCGAGAGGCGAGCGATCACTTAGCTGGTGACACCATGCTTGAGCCAGGCTCGGTCCTCGGAGCTGCCGAACTGGCCATTGCCGCCAGTTGTGGCGCGTGCCAACTCCAGGTTTCACGCACTCCTCAGATTCACCTCATCACCACTGGTGACGAAGTCATTCCTCCCGCAGCCACACCAGAACCATTTCAAATCCGCTCCAGTCACCCGATCGCTATCCTCTCTGCTATTGATTCGGGTGGTCTCGGATCGGTGACACACACACACATTGCGGATGACGAGATGGCGACCCGAGAGGCTCTTCATCATTCCTTAGCAACGGCGGACATTTTGATTCTCACCGGTGGAGTTTCCAAAGGAAAATTCGACTACATCGCGCCCCTACTCAATGAGATTGCAGGCACCGCGCTATTTCACGGAGTCAGCCAACGGCCAGGAAAACCATTCGCCTACTTTGAGAAACCCATTCCCATTTTTGCTCTACCAGGAAACCCACTTTCAGTGATGGCGTGCCTAGCCCGCTATGTGCTTCCCGCATTGAAACTCCATCTAGGTATCCTCAAGGGTGTAAAAAGTCTTCCACTTTCCTCCCCCGCCCCGCTTCACCCGAAGCTCACTCAGCTGCTTGCTGGGCGTATTGAAGACGGCAAAATCTACCCATCCTCGCCGAATAACTCTGGAGATTATGCTGCCCTACTTGGCTGTCACGGCGTGATTGAAATTCCACCATCTACGACAACATCTCCAGCGAACTCTCTCTATAACTTTTACCCTTGGGCCCAAATTTAAAACCATGTTTACCATTACAGAATCTCCCATCGACCACGCGGCACTGCGCGAAAAAACTCTCAGCGACACAGCTGGTGGATTTGTTAGTTTTGAAGGATGGGTGCGCAATCACCATCAAGGGCGAGCCGTCGACTCCCTAGAGTACTCAGCCTATGTCAGCCTTGCTGAGAAAGAAGGCTCACGGGTGATAGAGGAAGCTCTGGAAAAATTTGCGCTCACTGCTGCGCATTGTGAGCATCGCATCGGACATCTTGCTATTGGCGACATGGCGGTATGCGTCACTGTCTCTGCAGCCCATCGCGATGCCGCCTTCGAAGCCTGCCGCTATATCATTGACCAGACAAAATCACGTGTTCCCATCTGGAAAAAAGAGCATTACACCGATGGAACCACAGCCTGGCCACACTGCGCAAAATGCGCCGAAGGGATAAAGCACAGCCACTAGAGCTTACCCTGATACGGTGCAAGTCGACTTTAAGGATTTGGATCCAAGCTTATTCATATAATTTCTGAACCCCCTCCAACTCCTTACACACGGATTGCACTAAGGCTTCTGGCGCCAGGACTTTAGCGTTACTGCCCCAGCTAAGAACCACCTGAGTCACCTCTGTCAAATTATCTAAACCCATTGTCATCTGAATTTTCTCGCCCAAATCATCGAGTATCGTGATTTTCTGGCTTGGATGCCAAAGTCGTTCTTGTACCAAACGTGCCGCCCAGCCAGTAAGCTCGATCACTACCTCAATTGACTCAGCACCATCTGCTTTGCCACTCCAGACCCCGATACCTCCGCCCAAATGCTCACCAATGCTAAAATCATCGGGCCGTTCAAACCAGGTCTTCAGGACCTTCACGCCAGTCATTCTCTGTAGCGCGAATGTCCGTAATCCATCACGGTCGAGATCATAACCGATAACATACCACCCCCCAGAAATTTCACCCACATGGTAGGGCTGTATCCTCCTATGAGTCGATACCAGAGCCTTGATCCCGCGGTATTTAAAACTCACTTCATTTTGTTTCAAAACCGCCTCAGCAAGTTTACCGAACAAAGTTAGATCCGCCTCAACCACCGCATTCTTTTTGATAGCAAACGCCTCATCTAGATCATTCCACCTCAGACTCACCTTTCCCTCAAGCTGCTGCGACAACCTCTCAAAGGCTGGCTGGAGCGACTCTGCTAGCTTAGTCCCCTGAATCCCCCCCATCGCACTGCGGGCTAGGAACAATGCGGCTAGATCCTCCACCTGTAGATCTATCAAAGGGAAATCTTCTAACTCTCCCACAAGTTCGTAGCCATGAAGTTGCTGATTATAGTGCAGTTCAATTCCCATCTGATCGCGCATATAGGTGATATCGCGTTGGATCGTTTTCGGCCTCACCTCAAATTCTTCCGCAAGCTTGCGACAATTTGGAAAACTTCCATTTTTAACTGAATCAAAAATATTCATCATCCTAACCGTCGCAGTCCGACCACCTCCAAATGCACTCATACACAATCAGCTAACATAGATATTCGAACCTAAAAACCTCCAAATTGACAAACTCTTCACAGGGTAGCCCAGCAAATGTCCCACCCTAGCATTCTATAGTCTATTCATGACTAGCAGACGAAACATTCTCGGGCTCTTGAGCCTTACCACCCTCCTCCCATTCATAGCTAAAGCCGCCGAAGATACATGCTCACCAACAGATCCCATTCAACAACGATCAAAAGAATTTGAGCCATGGAAAAATCAAGTGCGCTATCCTTTGAGTGAAAGCAATGACTCCACAGTCTGCAGATTACAGGAATCGAGCCAAAGCAACCAAACCATTGCGTTTTACTACTACGGTGGCTCCAGCCCGCGACAACTCCGTTTAGCTAGCATCGAATCAGTCTTTCGCTTCACCAACTCCCCTCACACCTATGCCTCAGCTTATTGCCATCTGCGACGCGAAAATAGGATTTTCAGGGTTGATAAAATATCTCTCGCTTAGCGTCTAGAATACTTCGAGTCTGGTAAAATTCATAGTTGGCAATTTGCGCTAAAGCGTTAGTTTGTCGACATGCACAAAGCAGTATCTCTTTCCTACGCATTCATCGCCATCGCCACGGCTGGCATCACTTCTTGCGGCAACACTAACGACAAGGTCCAAATTGCTACAGGTCAAGTCACACAGGGCAGCACTGTAGAGGCGAACAAACTCTACAGCCAAGCCAGAGCCCTCGAAGCTCAAGGTAGCACAAAAAAGGCAATCAAGGTATATGGTAATGTGACTGACGACTACCCAATGTCTAAAGAAGCACCAGATGCACGCATTCGACAGGCCGAGCTCCTTTACTCTCAAGCTGAGTTAATGAAATCATTTGAACAGTACCAATCATTCATCACCCAATACCGTGGCACCTCTCAGTATGACAAGGCTATCCAGCGCCAGTCCGACGTAGTGCACGCTGCCTCTACTGGAAAAATAAAAAATAGCTTCCTCGGGCTCAAATCTGACATCCCCCGTAGCAAGGTGGAAAAGATGTTCATACAAGTCCGCGATAATGCCCCCTTCGGCCCCACCGCACCTAAGGCTCAATTCGGCCTCGCTGAGATGTGGCAGAATGACAAGAACCTCGGTAAAGCGATCAAAGCATACGAGGATCTTTACGTCCGTTACCCGAAATCATCACTTGCTCCAGAAGCCCTCTACCGCGTAGGTAACCTCCTACTCAAACAAACGGAAGACGGTAACCGCAACCGTGGAAACCTCGACACAGCGAACACGACATTCACAGACCTTACCTTGCTCTATCCAAACAGCAAACAAGCGAAGAGCGCGAAGGTCATTCTAAAGCAAATCAAAGGCTCCGATATCCAGCGCAGCTTCAGCATTGCTGAATTCT
Source organism: Rubritalea profundi (assembly GCF_002954445.1). Classification (GTDB taxonomy): domain Bacteria; phylum Verrucomicrobiota; class Verrucomicrobiia; order Verrucomicrobiales; family Akkermansiaceae; genus Rubritalea; species Rubritalea profundi. Next base: position 3,212,261 of record NZ_MQWA01000001.1, on the reverse strand, counting down.
ACGAAAAGAAGAAACAGTATCCATCCGCCGCGTTCTACTACAACGAAGTGATCCGCGCCACGAAGTCGGGATCCGACCTCAACCAACGCTCCAAGCAGCGTCTCGCAGCCCTCCCTAAATAAACTCCATCGCTCATATGCTTCGTCAACTACTCGCCGCTGCTCTTTGTCTAACTGCTCTTACTTCCTGCGCTGGCTACCAGCTTGGAAATGTTAAGCCCTCCGAGCTCAGCTCAGTCAACTCGATCTCAGTCCCTCTTTTTAAAAATGAGACGCAGGAACAACGGCTAGCAAGCCTCGTGACCAACAGTATGGTCGACGCCATTACCCGAGACGGCACCTACAATATTGCTTCAGCCGCCACATCTGATGCGGACCTCATCGCGACCATCAAAACAATCGAGTACAGTGAGCGACGCAACGCACGCTTTGATTCACTAAAAGCTACAGAAATGTACATGAACCTCAAGGTTGAGTGGAAGTTAGTAGACCATCAAAACCAGACGCTTGCCTCAGGTAAAGTTTCTGGCCGCACCCAATTTTCTGTGGACTCAAATCAGCAAACCTCACGTACCAACGCCTTCCCCGATGCTGCAAAAAATGCTACTGAACTCATCATGCTTCGTATCGCAAACGGATTCTAATTATGATCAGTTTTGTACCAACACCCATTGGCAACCGCGGCGACATAACCCTTCGCGCTATCGAGGTCCTCAAAGAAGTAGACCTCATCACCTGTGAGGACACGCGCCACTCGCGCCCATTTCTCGAACACCTAGGAGTATCTAAACCGGTCGTAGCACTTCACGATCACAACGAAGCGAGAAAGACCCCAGAACTCATAGAGAAAGCTCTACAAGGCACAAACATTGCTGTCATCACAGATGCTGGTATGCCCGCGATCTCTGATCCAGGGTATCGCCTCATGCAGGCGTGTATTGAAAACAAGGTTGAGTACACAGTCCTACCCGGCCCCTCAGCGGTACTTACTGCTCTGGTTGGCTCTGGCTTCCCTCTTCACGCCTTCTACTTCGGCGGTTTTCTTTCTGTGAAAAAGGGCAAACGCACCAAGGCTTTACTCGCCGCAGCAGAATCTGAACACACCTCACTCTTCTTCGAGTCGCCTCACCGTCTAACCTCCACTCTTGAAATCCTCAGCAAAGAGATACCGGACCACCAGATTTGTGTGGCTCGTGAGCTCACTAAAAAGTTTGAAACTTACCACCGTGGTACATCCAAAGAGCTTTTTGAGCACTTCAGTGTCCACAAGCCAAAGGGGGAAATAGTCCTTCTGCTCAAGCCAAAACCCTGAACATCACTTCACTTGAATGCTCAGTTTTTCAACATGCTGGAATAATGCTCGGCACAACTGTGGCGAACAAGTCATCGATGAAATTGTCGAGCTCGGTTTCAGCAATATCGAGCTCAGCCACGGCATGATGATCACCAAGCTTCCTGGCATCATGGAGGCTTTCAAAAAAGGCAAATTCAACTGCTGCGGGGTTCACAACTTTTTCCCCTCACCAGTAGAGGTCATGATCGACGCTCCCGACGCCTACGAGTACACCTCACACCGAACATATGACAGGAAACGTGCACTAGAGCTCACTCTCAAAACTCTTGAAATGGCATCGCGCTTTGAAGCCGACTACATGGTGCTCCACATGGGCTCAGCTCCCATGAACCCAAAACGCTGGACCAACAAACTCACAGCTCTCGTCAAACAAGAAAAAGACGACACCAAGAAATACCAACGTATCAAAGAAAAATTTATCAAGAAGCGGGCAAAAATTGGACAACTCTACTATGCCCGCGCGATTGAAGCTTTAGAAGAAATTGCAGAGAAAGCTGCTGAAGTTGGAGTTAAGCTAGCTGTAGAATCACGCTCGCGCTACGAAGATATGCCCACTGAGACTGAGATGCTCGCGCTGCAAGAGCATTTTAAAGACAACCCTACAGTGGGTTACTGGCACGACTTCGGTCACGTCCAACTCAAGCACAACATCCACATGCTAGATCACGATGAATGGCTAACAAGCATGACTCCCTACCTCGTAGGCTGTCACGTCCACGATGTCTATTGGCCCGAGCGCGACCACCGCGTCCCGCTCACTGGCGAGATCGACTTCCCGAAGTTACTGCAACATTTTGATCCAAAAATGCCACACACCTGGGAGCTCAGCCCAACCCGCGATCCAGAGCAAATCAAGCAATCACTACTGCTCTGGAAACAACAATTCCCTGAAACCTTAGTGTAGTACATGAGTAAGTGGAAGAAGTACCTGATCGGTGAACTCAGCTGGAAGCGGCTCGCTAAATCGCTCATCTCAATCTATGTCATTCTCCTAGTCATTGCAGTGAGTCTAGCGGACTACTTCATCTTCCTCCCGCCGACTCCGACCTATACCGAACAATCCGATCATATCGCTCTCATTGAGGGAAGCGAGGCGAACACCAAAATAGCCACCTATTACCGTCCAGCAAAACCGGGCATGGCCACGCTCCTTTGGTCACATGGCAATGCTGAGGACTTGAGCTCCACCAGTTTCTTAGATCTCTTCCACCAAGCCGGTTTTGGAATTTATGCTTACGACTACCCAGGCTACGGACTGAGCGATGGGTCGCCAAGCGATCGGAGCTGTTACGCTGCCATTGAAAGAGTGTATGTGGACCTTACCCTCACCCATAAAATCGCTAGCAAGGACCTCATTCTCGTGGGCAAATCCGTGGGCTCAGGCCCAACGACCTACCTCGCCACTCAGAAGCCCGCCGCCGGTATGATACTCATCAATCCACTCAGCAGCATCTACCGCGTCGCCTTCCGCTTCCCGATCTTTCCACGTGATCGCTTCCCTAACATTGATAGGATCAAAGGCATCACGACCCCCCTCATGGTAATCCACGGAGAGGAAGATGGGGTCATCCCACAGTCTCACGGCAAGGCTCTGATTGCAGCCCACACCGGAAAGCATATATTCCACGACCTCAAAGGTCGTGGTCACAATGACATCTACGGCGACTCGCCAGAGGAAATTCAAGCCTTCATCCAGCTCTTCCTCGACTTTTCTCAAACTCTATCAGCCGAAACTATCTCGACATCAAAAAAGTGAAGCATCACCTCACGGTAGACGTCCAGTTTGAAATCAGGTAGCCAAGCTCCATCGAATTCCTCCGGACGCACCCAATCGTAGTCACTGAACTCAGGATTGTTCTCACCGAGATCGATCTCGGGCGCAGACTTCTTTAAGCGACAAAGAAAGTACGTTTGTTTCTGACCGTCGAACTTCTTCTTTTCACGTACTTTTTGAGGGTAGAGGTATTTATACCCACCCTTCTCTTCTAGCACTTTATAATATTTTTTCTCTAGCCCCACTTCCTCCAAGACTTCGCGATAAAGTGCCTCTATGTTGGTTTCACCTTTGTCTACTCCACCTTGGGGGAATTGCCATGCTCTGCCATTGTTAGACCTCTCACAGACAAGAATTTCGCCTTCTCTATTGATAATAATGGCAGCTACGTTTGGGCGGTATTTTGGCATCAATAGATTCATCTCAACTTGTGCATCCCTTGTAAATCAAGATTTTCACAAGATTAGCGTAACCATCATTGCCAGCGCCCGTAGGAACACTGTAGAAACAACTATTATGAAATTCATTCTACCCATCATAGCTCTTACCGCTGCAGTCATGGCGCCCATCTCAGCCACGGCTCAGAATAAAAATGACAATGTATCCAGCCAAAATTTACCACAAAAATTCTGGGAAGCAAATCTCCCTGGCGGCAGCTATATGGTTTCTCTAGCACGTATCTCATCCATCGGTATGAGCACATACCATGTAAAAGGCGCTGTCGTGCATGAAGTGGACATCGAAACTATGGGAGCCGCTCTCACTCGCTTCTACGTTATCGAAGCTCTCGGTGAAAATAACAGCTCCAATGCTGCCTCCAACCTTATCAGTCGAGCAAAACAACTCGGTAGCGAAGCTGGTGGAAAAGTTGGTGTCGACCCAGACACTACCGTCCATAAAGATTACCCACTCACCACCCACTCGAAAACTATCGAATTTCGAGTCATCGATACAGACGATCTCGGTGAAATCTATAAATCTATCAGCAAAGCTTGGAAAGAGAACAAAGGCCGTAAAATCACGATCAAGTAATCGCCTTCAAATCCCCTTTTATACCATTTGAGGAGTTAGATTGGTGTAATGACGCTGAAGATTTTCTATTCTAGCAAGGCTCAAGGAAGGAGCATAGCGAGCTATGTGACTGACGCGGAACGCTGCTAGAATGGGAAAACTTTAGCGCTTTCTTAAAATTCAGCTTTGCTGACTACTCTCAAACCCAAAAATCGATCATTGCTCCAAGGTAACTGTGAAGATGGTATTACACACCCAACAGCGCACGCGCTCTGGGTGTTTTTCATGTGCACTAGACGAACTGATTGCAGGTTTTTGACCATGTTAAGTCACCATTGTCTGCACCATAGAAGCAAACAAATAAGGCGCGTCCAGCATTCGGCCTTTGACTGAGGTGCTGTACTCATTTTTTACGAATCTCCGAGGTCTAACTCCTGATTCTTCGGCGCGCGTACCACACGATCGACCCCGTGTTTACTGACAAGGTTACCACGGACTCCACGGCCCTTGATTGCTATGTCTTCAAACTTAAATGGTCGGGAAAGGTTACGCAATCTGAGCTGAGCTTTGAGATGGACAATAACAATATTATCGTTGGATTCAGCTTCGGTCTCGTGAACTATGAAGTAGAGAATGCGTGTCCCCTTCGCCGCTGTAGCTAAGCCGTATTCTTTGTCTCTAGTGACACCACCTATGCGGAAGCGCTTGGCTCGAATTGGTCCATCACGGCCTTCTCTATAGATCACCGAATACACTTTCTCTTGGTCCTTACGGAAAATAGCAATATGCTGAGGCCGCTTACCGACAAAGAGTTTCTCGGCTACCTTCATCACCTTCATCTTACCGTCAGTGCTGATCACAATCATGTCATCGAGTTCTGAGCACTTATCTAACGACTCTTCTTTTTTCAGCCCGAAGCCTGCAAATCCATTCTTACGGTCGATGTAGAGAATCTCGTTAGCTACAACAACCTGAGTACGGTCCACTTTTGCAAAGCTAGAAATTTCAGTCTTCCGCTCGCGTCCTTTACCGTACTTCTTCAGTAGATTTTTGAAGTAGCTGATCGTGTAGCGTGTCAGATTTCGTAGATTTTTCTCCACCTCCTCAATGGCATCTTCCAGTGCCTTGAGCAAGTCATCCGCCTTAGCACTATCAAATCGAGTCATGCGCAAGAATGGCAACTTAGAAAGTTTGACGATATCTTCTTCCTCCACATCACGCTGAAGTAACTTCTTGAATGGAGTCAGTCTCTTATCTATCACGGTGACTACTTCCTCCATACTCTTACAGTCTTTCATCGTGAGATAGATCTCATTCTCGATGAATATTTTTTCTAGCGAACTAAAGTGCCACTTGTCATTCAGCTCAGCCAAGCGAATCTCTAATTCCTTCTGAAGAAGGTCCTTGGTATGAAAAGCACTATGCTTGAGAATGTCATGCATCCCCATAAACTTAGGCTTACTGTCGATAATCACACAGGAGTTCGGTGAAATGCTCGACTCACAATCGGTAAAGGCATACAGCGCGTCACGCACGACTTCTGGTTCGGAACCCACGGGAAGGTGTACCAAGATTTCTGCATTGGCTGCAGTGTTATCCACTACCTTGGCAATCTTGATCTTCCCCTTCTCATTCGCCGCCACGATGTTATCCATCAAGCCACCAGTAGTCGTTCCGTAAGGGACTTCTGTAATTCGCAATAGCTTTTTACTGTCGATCTCGATCCGAGCACGGACTCGCACCTTACCACCACGAATTCCTTCACGGTAGTCGCTGGCATCCATAATCCCCGCAGTGAGAAAGTCCGGAAGAATCTCAAATGGCTCATTTCGCAGAGTACTTATACAAGCATCGATCAACTCGATAAAGTTGTGCGGGAGAATCTTACATGCCAGGCCTACTGCAATCCCCTCCACACCTTGAGCTAACAAAAGTGGAAATTTAACAGGAAGACAGATCGGCTCTTGACTTCGACCATCGTAACTAGGTGTCCAATTTGTCGTCTTAGGATTGAAAGTGATCTCTTTAGCAAAAGCAGTCAGACGCGCTTCAATGTATCGAGGTGCCGCCGCTCTATCTCCAGTCAGAATGTTGCCCCAGTTTCCCTGAGTATCAATAAGCAGGTCTTTCTGGCCAAGTCCCACCATCGCGTCTCCGATCGAAGCATCTCCGTGAGGATGATACTTCATCGTATTACCCACGACATTCGCCACCTTGTTGTAGCGACCGTCATCCAACTCATTCAATGAGTGTAGAATACGTCGCTGTACAGGTTTTAAACCATCTTCCACATACGGTACGGCGCGTTCTAGGATCACGTAACTTGCGTAATCCAAGAAATAATCCGCGTACATCTCCCGTAAACTCACCTCTGGCAATTCTTCCTGACTCATAAATTATTTAAGATAAGTTAAGATCACCATTCCCCCGCTCAGCGTCAAGGCGATTCGACTAATGGTTAGTCGGAATTCTTCCGATCCAATTACTTATACCACTTAGTGAATCAAAAGAGACTAATGCTGGAGTGATTTTTTGATCCATCAAGGCTAGACGAGAGTGGTGCGAGCACCATGACTGAGGAGAAACGCCGTTTTATCAAGAAAGCGCCCAGCACTCAAAGCTTTCCGCGTAGCGCATTTCCCTAAAGCCCTCAAAAAGAACATTTGTCTCTTTGGTTTTGCTAAGTGGTATTATACCACTTCACTCTGCACGCCAATTTTTAAGCTGTGCTCCTGCCCGGCGTACAAGAGCGCTTTCGGCGTCTCTATGGAGTAGCCAGTAGGTAGTAGCGACTAGCTATACTGCTACGTGCCATGTTTTTGGATTTCCACATCAAGGGTGGACATAATACTTAACACGTAAAACGTAACACCACTAGGAGCTCAAAGGAATTCCTCCAACATCAGAGATCGTTCTCAATTTCGCAAATCTTGATGCGCGTCAGTATATGAGTGAGTTTTGTTCTGCAGTCTTTTCTCAGTATCTGAATCCAATCACCCGAAAGGCGTCCCCTGGTTTGACAAACACCGAGATCGTCTCGTCGTCCCCTTCAATCGTGATCAATACCGTGACCTTCTCCGGTGTGGAAAGACTCACCTTGGCAGACCCGACCTTCAGATTCCGCTTACCCTTTTTCTCCACTACGCTATCATATATTTTCTTAAGTTCTCCCATCGTTGCAATTTCGTGTTTGCCATCGAGGTTGAAAGGGGCTTCGGACAGAGAGGCCGTAACGGCAGTATCGCCTTGCATGAGAGAAATAAACCAAGCCTTCGCGACTTGAACAGAGTCAACGTCTCGAGCGATCTTCGCATCATCTGGAGCGGCCGTCGCCATACTGCCAATTAAGATGCCTATGAGTGGTGCCAAAAGGCAGCAGGATAGCGTGTGTTTTATTATTTTCATTGGGTTCGGTTTCATTAGTTCAATTTTTTTGCACAATATTTTAGATCATCTATTCAGGTTTCGCGATAGTGGAACCTGAATTAGATGCATTTTTTTCGTTAGAGGTTTCTTCTATCTTGTATTCAATTCTTCAGAGGTAATGCGAGGAACCTTTGATGCAAAAAGAGACGGACACAATCCCAGTAGGCACAGTAATGTGACCCAAATAAAAAAGGTTTTATAATAGCCCCAAAACCCTGAAGAAATAAGTGCTTAAACCCTATTCTAAGCCTTGACTTTTAGACGCAGCATCTTGTTCTGCAAGTCGATTTACGAGATCAGACGGTCATAGTCGGCATGACTGCCGATCCAAAACCAAATCATAGATCCGTCAGCCCTTACCCCAAGTGCACGATATTTGATACCTGCGCGTACAGACCAGAATCGCCCGACTTTTTTGAAATGTAATGACGGATGAAAAGGGTCATTTTTGAGCAAAGAAAAATTATCATCGGCAACTGATTGAACTCGATTGGGCAGTTTATTATAAGCGTCCCAGAACTTCTTCGTCGTATGATGTTTCATCGAGGTTACAGTTCTCTAGTATTCCCAGAACGGAATTCAGCAATGGCGTCATCAGCTAGTTGGTTAAGCTTACCGCCGACAATATCACGCTCAATTTGGGCATCCCAGTGCGCGGCCTCAAAAGAGCTGAACCACTCCCTGAATATAGCTAAATCATTCTTCCCAAGCTGCTCTACAGCATCTTCAATGGCTTCTATCGTACCCATATCACCAATTTACAGGATGTCTCGAATAGGTCAATTTATTTAGCATAACCTAGAGCGCACGGATCACTGACCTCTCAGTGCACTTAGGTTTTGGGTTGATGGTGAAATTGTCATAAATCGATCGCTCTCGTAGCTGATCAGCGATTGGGTGATGTGTGTTGTACTGCAAATTCTTTCAATTCTTTAGAGCTTTTTATTTTCTTCACATGCCTTGTTTCTTCTCCAGCTAACAAACAGCACCCTCGAAAAAATAAAACAGCCGAAACTAATGAGTAACCCTATTACACCTATTACAATCACGCCCGAATCAATCGGTAATCCAATATCCCATGCCGCCGTAGCCGCGCAGAACGTAAAAGGTGACTCACGCGCGGTAGCGCGTTGAGTCCACCTGCTTGTTGAACAGAGCCGCTGTGCGGCGGGGTCATGGATTTGCTGTTGTTTGTTGGATGGAAGGTTCGCATGATGGCCAGTTCTAT
>NZ_MQWA01000001.1:3200217-3201205 GCF_002954445.1 Rubritalea profundi | reverse complement strand
CTCCAGAATTAGTCTACTTTGCGTAGGTGAGTTGAGACTTCTGCAACTTCATTAATGGACTAAGATCCTTACCCTGATTTCCCCAATACTCGAACAAAGCAATTAAACTATATGCACCTCTTATTGATCCATCAGAATCTATGATCTGCCAGTCTTGAACTTGATCAATTCCGACATCTTGTCTTCCATCATAATCTTCAGAATCATCAATGGGTTCGTTAGCTAGAGATACATTAAATAATTCGTTCCTATAGAAATGAACATAAGCCCATATATGCTCAATTGGCCCGTCTTCAGACTGTAAAGGAAATTTGATATATGCTCCATCAATCCCTTTATCTACTTCTTTGAGGAAGTCAGACATTGTTTCCTTTGCCTTAGCCACAGATGCTTCTAATTCTGAGCACTGTAAATCTGCGGGAACAACTTCTTCAATGCTCTTTCCTTTGTAACGAATATTCTTCCAGCCAGTAACTAGACAAATCAGAGGAAAAAATAGTTGGAAAACGCTCTTGAATCCCGACTTGAATTCTTCTGTTGGACAGAACTGGTTGTAGATAAACCAACCGCTTAGAGCAATTCCCATCAACAAGGTTATTAGACCAAATAATCGTTTTATATAGATGCGTATCATTTTTAGGAGAACGTAGAGCGCACGGATCACTGACCTCTCAGTGCACTTAGGTTTTGGGTTGACTGTGAAATTTTCATAAATCGGCGCTCTCTCAGCTGGTCAGTGATTCGGTGCCGCGTCTTGTTCTATCAAGTCGGTCTTTTTTTGTCCGTGTACCTAATCTGGATGAGCACACAACCCTGCGATTCGAGAAGTAAAAGAAATGTTAGGAGCGAGTGCAATCCGTAAATCAAACTGTGACTTCAAATCCTGTAGTAATGAGATGCGGGAGAACCAAAACGCTGAGAGATTAGACGAATAAGCAACCGGAATCATCTAGGTTAGAAATCAACGAACGATTTGTGAATCCAATAG
>NZ_MQWA01000001.1:3092436-3199195 GCF_002954445.1 Rubritalea profundi | reverse complement strand
GATATCAGCAGTTTGATCATTTCGGAATTTAGTCGGCAAAGCATTGAACTGTCTAGGATTTTTTTAGAATGAGTGTGTATATCAGAAATTTTTGAGCAGGTTCTGATGGGATGAGTCCCCTTGCTGATATCATGTGTTCAAATCAGCACTAAAAAGAGAGATGAATAGGAGAAGCTTCCGAGATGTGTTCACCAGAACACTCTATGATTGACATTCTGACTTGATGTGGTTTATATGTTTTATGAGTGCTATTAAATCGCGCTGTTGTTGGCGAAAGGATCTCTCGGAGTTCCGTGGGCTTACGGATCGAGAACGGACTGGATTTTTACTGGTTCTGGAATGGTTTGAGAATTTTCGCCTGCGCAATGAACTAGAAGCGGGGCGGGATGCGGCGAAGGTGTTCTGGAGATCTGAGGTGGTGCGGGAAGATCGCCCTAGGGAACCATGGTCGCGTATAACGGCTTTGCCGCACGCGATCTAGATTTTAAAATTTAACGATTTCATGAGATTTTTATAATGTGTTATGTTTATGTTTTGCAGTCAGAAAAGGATAGAGGCTTGTATATAGGTTTTACTGCTAATTTAAGAAGGCGTCTGGCTGAACATCAGCAGGGTGTATCCATCTCAACAAAATCGAGGCGTCCATGGAGGTTGATTTATTATGAAGCTTATTTAGAGAAGTTGGATGCTGAGGGAAGGGAGAAATTTCTGAAGAGTGGAGCTGGTCGGACTTTCCTAAAGAAGCAATTAAGGAATCACTTTGAACTATTTCCTCTAACACCACGTGACCTCACGTAAAACAGCGATGCTGTACGTGGAGGTTTTTACGTGGTTGATGTGGATCGCGGTATGCTAACGGTGAGGGTGGGCAAGGGCGATAAGGATAGATGCACGGTACTTCCCAAAAGCTTGTGTAAAGAGATCGCGGAGCAGATAGAACGCGCGCGTGAAGTCTGGACGAGTGACCGAGAGGCGCAGCTGGCTGGTGTTTATATGCCGGGCGCACTGGCGCGAAAATTCCGTAAAGCCGCAGAAACGTTCGAGTGGTTTTGGTTGTTTCCGGCGCGTCAGACGTCGGTGGATCCTGAGAGTGACATACGCAGAAGGCATCATCTGCATGGTCAAGTTTATAATAAGGCGATCAAACGTGCAGCTGTGGCGGCGAACATTGAAAAGCGAGTGACTAGCCATGCTTTACGGCATTCGTTTGCTACGCATTTATTGGAAAACGGAGCTGATTTACGAACGATCCAAGTAATCCTAGGACATGAGGACATCACGACGACTGAGATTTATCTGCATGTCGCGATAGGCTCAAATGGGCTGGGGGTGGTGAGTCCGCTGGATGGGCTTTAGGGGCTGGTGAATGGTGAATTAGGAGGTTTAGCTTTCATTCGTCTTTTTCGCGGTAGAGAACGCTTCATCTGATAGGCCTGGGAGAAAGAGGCTGGAAGCGCTCTTCTACGTGACTGATGCTGACCTATGAGACAGACCAAATGAGACTATAAGCACTGTGATTCAGCAGCTTCGATGGATTATTTTGAGCGACCGAGACGGTCGCGCTACGTGCAGAGACCGTCACACTTCAGCCTTATCATTCGTGCGATTAGTGTGATTGGTGGTAGAGCAGTTTCATTGTGCTGGCCCTTTAGCGCCTTTCGTCTTTTTCGCGGTAGAGATCGCTTCATCGTGCTGGCTATTCGTATGGAGCCCCACCGCCCTCGTCAAGCCGAGCCAGCCACAGAGCGGTGTCGAGCCACACGCAGTCCAGAGGGGTGTCGCGGTGGTCCAATTAAGAATTTCAGCTAGGTGGGAGGATGTGCTGCCGAGCTGGGGCTTGGCGCTCCCAGGTGGGTGAGTTATTTGTAATTCAACTTTGCGAGTGATTTTGGTAGGAAAATTCCATCTTTGCGGATCAATTTACCATCAAAGTAGATTTCCCCACCACCGTAGTCCTTGCGTTGAATGCTGACCAGATCCCAGTGAACTTGGGAGCGGTTACCGTTGTCGGCGTCTTCATAGGCTTGGCCTGGGGTAAAGTGAAATGAGCCTGCAATTTTTTCGTCAAACAGGATATCGCGCATCGGTTCCATGATTTCCGGATGAAATCCGAGGGCAAACTCGCCGATGTAGCGAGCACCAGGATCCGCATCTAGGATGCTGTTCAGTTCCTTAGTCATGGCTCCGGCGTCTGCTTTGACGATTTTACCTTTTTTAAACTCTAGTCGAACGTTGTCGAAGGGAATTCCTTGGTAGAGGCTGGGCACGTTGTAGGTGATATAGCCCTCGGCGCTGTCCTTGACGGGTGAGGTGAACACCTCGCCGTCGGGGACGTTATAGTTGCCGCCGGAAGTGAGAGCTGGAATTCCTTTCATTGAAAATCGAAGATCCGTGCCGGGCCCTTTGATATGCACCTGGTCAGTTTTATTCATCAAGCGGCTGAGCGCGTTCATCGCTGGGATCAGGCTCTTATAGTCCAGCAGGCAGGCGCGGAAATAGAAATCCTCGAATGCCTCAGTGCTCATTCCGGCTTGTTGAGCCATGGACGGATGCGGCCAGCGCAGCACGCACCACTTGGTTTTTTTCACTCGGTGATCCAGCACCCCGCGCATGTGAGTCATGAGGGTCTTCATCTTGGAGGTCGGCACATCACTGTTTTCACAGATATTACTTGAGCCACGGATGGCTATGTAGGCGTCCATGTCCTTCATTTCGGCGAGCTGATGCTTGGCAACCATCTTGTATTGCTCATCGGTGCTGCCCATAGCGAGCTCACGACCAATCTGGCCGTGCTCGATCCTGACCACGGGGATGGCTTTTTTGGCGCGGATCTCACGGATCAAGGCGATGCCTATTTCATCCGGCACATCGAAGAGGTGAAGCATCACCTTCTCACCTTTTTTAACTGCGGTGGAATAATGAACTAGCTGACGGGCGAGCTGGGCGATTCTTGGATCTTGCATGCCGCAAAACTTACGGGTACGGAGCCAATAGTCAAGAGCCCGCACTCGCCAAATGGCATCAAGCTATTCAATCAGCGGATAGCCGTTCTAACCTATTTTTTCGGAATCTCATTGACGGTATAATATGCTTTGGTGTGCAGTAGTGGTTTTCCGTCCTTGGATTTCAGTGAATCGAGATTGAAATCGTGGATATGACCTTCGATGATTTCATCGAGCTGCAGCATGACTGAAAGGCCGTCTGCGGAAGGTTCTGCTTTGGTGACCTTACGCGTTGTTTGATCTACTTCCGGACTACCGTAACCACCACGGAAAATGTGGGTGTAGGTGGTAATATTATAAACGTCCGGGTTAGCTGCGACTACTTTATCAATCGGTTTGGTAAAGGTGAATAGGAAGCCTGTCTTCTTGATATTGATTTCCTTGACCTCGAAGGGAACCTTGCCATTCCAATCGATACGCTGGATAGCATAGGGTTCCGTGCCGCGGACTGGCCACTGCCTACTGGTGGTAAAACCACCGGCCATCAGCTGACCTTTGGGAGTGAATTCGACATTCATGATGCCGGTGGAGAGTCCCTCACGGAAAGGATAGCATGCACCCTGCCAGACACCGTTTATCTTTTCGGTGGTTGCCCGCATGATGAGGCTCAAGGTGTAGTCGCCGAGGAATATCTGATTTTCGAAGGGGCCGAATTTGCCGCCGGTCTGGTTTAAGTTGAAGCCAGATATCGAGCGTCCCATTTTGATGTATGGAAAACGAATCGCCGGAGGCACGAGTTCCTTGATCCTGTTTTTTTCCAGCTGAAATCGCGAAGGTGAGTCAGGCGTTACCTTGGGTGTGTCCATGCCGGGGACAAACGGGTACCAGTTGTAGCTTGCCGGATGCCCAAGAAAGCCGCCCGGCTTGAGGTGTTTCAGCGAGCAACAACCATTCCATGGCCCCTGGCTCTCGATGCAGAACATCGCGCCCTCGGCATTCGGGCCAACGCCTCCAGGGCTACGCAAACCACTGCAAACGGGTATCATTTTGCCATCGGGTGTAATCTTGACCGCCCAACCGCGGAATAGGTTGTGGGAATTGTAGGAACCGCTCAAGCCGAGAGCCACCCAGATGTTTCCATCTGGATCGTGTTTTGAGCCAAAGGCGAACTCGTGACCTTCCGCGTATCCCCAGTTATTACTCAGGGTATCGTAGCGGTCCGCCACGCCGTCGCCATCGGAGTCGGAAATTTTGGTAACTTCGCCAAACTGGGTGGTGGTCATGGCATTATCCTTCCATGAAAGACCGAAGATTTCATCCTGCCCAGTGGCGAACAGCTTATACTCCGGCGCCGGCGGGGAATCAAAAGCACCTTTGACTAAATAGATATCGCCCTTGCGGGTACCCACTGCCAAGCGCCCATCTGGGAGCATGTCAAAGCTGCCGGGTCTCATGGGAATATTCTGTGGGATCGGTATGTTGACGATGGGATAATATTTTGCCTCCTCCTCGGCGGTGCCCCACATTTTGCCGAGCTCCTCGGCGGACAGGAAGGACGTGAGAGCAACAGACAACAGTGTCAGTCTAGTGAGTGAATTTACCATTGGTATTCGAGAGTGAGAGTTAATTTCCCTTTGGATACTTTGAGAGGAATCAGCACATCTCCAGCATCTCCCTTACGGACAATTGCTTTTTGTCCACTGGTGATGCGAACCTGTAACTTGCCCATTGTGAAGTCACTTTCCGACTGCGCTGTGATCCCCTTGCCTGCTAGGATGCGGAAATAGAACGGTTCTTGGTCATCTGAAGATTCGAAGTTTAGCGTGCGCTTGAACCGCGCTTTTCCTTTTTCCTCTTCGACGGCTTCAAAGAAATCCTCCACCATAATGTCCCCATACTCATACAGGAAAGTCGGCCTCCGCAGTTTATCTAAACGGTATCCACGGTACTGGTAGCCATGGTCTTGAGGGAACAGGTAGTTTGTCTTCGCCTTGTATGGCCAATGCGCATCCAGCGACTTGAGACGGTGAAACGGAATCCCCTTGGGGAAGGTAATCTGCTCCTTACCGCTAACCTTGAAAGAACCGAGGCTCACATTCGCGAAGGTCCCCTTCCAAAGAAGCCGCAAAGCCATTTCCTCGGAATCGAACGCCAGATTGAGTCGCTCGGGATAGCCTACACCAATCGCACGGAAGCCTGCTTCTGTCCCGCGTCCACGCACCATCTCAGCCTTATCGAATACACGCAGCTGATCAGATTGACGTGAAAGCCCCTCGGGCTTTTTCGCCCGTGGACCATCTTCTAGATATTTCCAAAGTGCTTCGATTTGCTGAGCAGAATCGCCTTTAAGTACATCGGGACGGATCGACTTCCCACCTGGCCAGAAGCTGGGCATAATGCCCGTGGTGTGGAAACGTGACGGGTTTCTCATGAAAATATGAAACCAATTTTTTTGCACCCGATCGGTGACATTAACAAGATCAAGCGCCCCCGCACCTAGCGGGTTTTTGCCATTGAAGTCGTGGCAGGCTATGCAGCTGAAACCTTTGGTTCCAATCATGTTGTAGCCAGCATTTTTTGATTCTTGGATGTTAGTAATTTTCGGGAAAGTGACATTTTCCAAGGTATCGACTTTGCCGAAGAGCTCGATTAAGTGCTCTACGTTTTCAGCTCCATACTGAGGCATTTTGGTATGGATATAATCCCGTTGGGTTTTCCCGTGGAGCATGACTTCCCGCATCCATTCTGGAGTGATTTTCGCTCCAACATGTGACAGGTTAGGAGGAAGGCGTCCCTGTTCACCAAGCTCAGGGTGCGTTCCGGTGAAGTAGGGATTTCGCTTTGTATCGATCCCGCCAAGCCCATCTCTGTCGTGACAAGCGATACAATTGAAAGTGGTGAGAGTCTTGTTTATCTTTTCCCGGTCGTTGAGTTTTCTTTTCTCAGCGACAGGTAAAAACTTGTTCATCAGCTCGAGTTGCTTGGTGCCAAGTCCGTAGTGAGGGTGTTTCCCAACCGAGTCGCTGATGCAACCTTTCCCTGCCGAAAGCTGGGCAAAGGGTGTGCTATATATTGGCTGAATTTTAAGGTCGGTATGGCAGCTCGCACATCCCAAATTGGCAAAATATTCACGTCCACGCTTGGCTAGCACGGCATCTACTTTGGGTGCTACAAACTCTGGAATCGGTTGCTTTGAAACAGACAACATCGACGAAGCAATCGGAGTGCGCTTCCTACCGGGACCCTCCAATTCTAGGGAAAACTTTTTATCGTCTCCAGTGTGGTAATACGACACCTTGAGCTTCTGCCAGCCTTGTTTCAGATCCAGAGTGGTTTTCAACTCCGTGGGAGCACGCAGTTGGCTAGGTTCCAAAGAGAGCAGTTGCTTACCATTGATCGCTAGAGTGCCGCCATTGAGCGTTAGATAAAAAGTATAACTTCCGGCTTTGGGGATTTTTAACCAGCCATCATACTCGACGGCATATTGGCGTTTTATTTTACCAAGGGTTTTTAGGTTAAAGTCATCGACATGACCCGCTCTGATCGCCTTGACGCCGTCGGTTCCGATACCTTCCCAAATACTTCCCTGATAGAGGGTGTAATTAAGGTGACCCGGCATCTGGGTGTCACGCAACAAGTAGTTGGAAATGGCCTCGAGTTCCTTTGCTGGCAACTTGAGATCGGGCATCCGTCCGGATGGACGGACGGCATGTGGATTCATTAGAAATTTGACTAAACTCTTGCCGCTATATTTCTTGTGCAGCGCACCGAGCGGGACGGACGTATCCTGCATCAGCTCCACCCCTTCCGCATCGCGAGGCGAATGACAAGCGATACAACCACGCATATGGAATAGCCGTTCCCCTTCTGTGGCAGCTACTACATCCGGGAGTTGGGGTGCAAAATCGTTTTTCTCCAACGACAGCAAGAAATGGGTGATAGATTTGGCAATCTCAGATTTTTCATTCTGGTCCTTACTAGCGAGGACATCCGGCATGGTGGTTCCGGGCTTGATTTTGTGTGGATTGCGGATGAATTCCTCCAAGTAGTTTGGATGAATGCGCGAGCCAACTCCTGTGAGCCGCGGTGCTTTTTTTGATCGGCCGGCAAATACCGCATCACTCTGGTGGCATGCCACGCAGTTGAGTTCCTCCACCATGACCATGGCTTTGAGCTCCGGATTGAGCTTGCTCGAAGAGAGTCCAGAAACAATGGGTTCTGCCATTGCAGCAGGTGCCATTACTAAGGCCAAAAAGACTCCAATATTTTGTTTTAAAGATTGCCTCACAGAATGTTAGGTTACGTTAGATTCGCTGTATTGCCAAAGCGGAAAAAAGGTAGAAGCGAGTTTTACCTCTATTTGAGAGGACCCCATATCTGCACCATCAGATCGTGAAGCAAGGGATCGTGCAGCTGGAGCTCAGCTCTCACAAAGGGATAGAAATCGTTGCGGTAAAAGTAAGCTTCAACTCCCTCGGCAAAATATTCTTTATGATCCGTTGCGGCATAAGCGCGCACCTTTTTTCCAGTGTAGAGTAGCACCTCGTCGTAAAGCTTTGCTTTCATCGCCTTGTTGTAGGCCTCTT
Organism: Rubritalea profundi; assembly: GCF_002954445.1. Classification (GTDB taxonomy): domain Bacteria; phylum Verrucomicrobiota; class Verrucomicrobiia; order Verrucomicrobiales; family Akkermansiaceae; genus Rubritalea; species Rubritalea profundi. Next base: position 3,191,667 of record NZ_MQWA01000001.1, on the reverse strand, counting down.
TGATGCGTGGCTCTTCGAAACCGAGTATCTGGTCATGATAACCATGCGCTAGCTCGTGCAGTATGACGGCTGGCTGCTTGATCATTTGGCTTCGACTTAAGAGATCTGAAGCATGAGCGATATGCACTTTTTTTACCAATCGAGCATCATGGCCATTATCAGTCAGCCATTTTTCACCTGGATGGTATTGCATGCCGGTAAGCTCAGGATGTGAATGTTCAACCCAGATCCCTACCTGCCGTAAGCCTTTCAGTTGCTCGCCTGTGACGAGAATCGAAATTCTTTGCAAATGATTTGCCAACATTGTTAGAGCCTTAGATCCTTCCTCAGCATATTCCCCTTCTAGCAACTTCGGTTCGATATGAACCGTCCAGCCCTCAATATTCTTTACAACAGGATCAAATTTGACGGCCTTGGTTGCTTCTTTGTTGGCAATTGTTTGTTGCTTACCACTAGTTTCATGCGCCACGGCAGAAGCCAGTGTGGCACATATGGCTACAGAACAAACAAGTAACTTGCTGGCGACGGATCTATTATTTCTCATCACTCGATGTGACTTTATGCAATTCATTGCCTAGATATAATCGCCTCCACCCACAGGTCACTAAGAAAATTCGATAACGCAGTAGAACGATCACATACTCCTCATCGACGGATACCATGCTGGCAGTTCGCGCGGAGCGTCTTCGAAACATGCTAGGGTCTCGGCTGGAACGTGACGTTTGTGCACAATGATGGTGTAAACGTGCTCATCGAACCAATCGTTGTGCAAGGTCCACGCACCCTTATCCCCCTTGTCTTCACCCCAGCTGTTTTCTACAAGCCATTTACGGGGTTCTCCATTCTTGTCCAGATCCACTCCCATCAGAGCCATAGCGTGCCCCACTATTCCGGAATGAAAACGAATTCTATCTTCCTTACTGACTGCCAAGTCGAGCTCGAACAGTGCCTCGTAATCATAGAGCTGATGCTCCATAATACCATGCTGCATCGAGTGATCAAATTTCATATCAACCGCGAACCACAACGGCTCGTTGGCGAAGATCGAAGCTGCCGCAATTTTCTTCATCGAACTTGGTGCAACGTTCACGTAATGCATGTCCCCTTTTCCGACGATGTTTTGGGTTCGGCCTAAACTGTAATGCTTATTCAGCTCGTTTTTGGCGTCGTGATAGAGGCAAACATACTCACTCAATGGAAGCCCAACGTATTTCTTGTAGAACGACTGCGGAGTGTAATGCTCTAGAGTAGTTAGATTCTGATCATCGGCCACACAAGCTTCTCCCTTAGTGTCTCCACTGCTCGCGTCTTGATTGCTTTTGCTACGCTTATAACGCCATTCAAAATCGGTAGGTGGTTCGCCGAGGTTGATGACAAGAAATCTGTAAACATCTTTGAGTGCCGTGTTCTTTTCCTCGCGCAGGGAATCCTCATCGCAACCTTGTTCGTGCTTTTCCAGAATACGTGATGCCCAAACCGTGAGTAATCGCTCGAGAATGTGATTGAAGGTCGCGGTATGCTCACTGCTGTAGGTCTCAGGCATCACTGAAACAGGAATCACCCCATATTTTTCGACAAGGCTCGCCGCAAAGTTCCACCAACCTCCATCTTCTAAGGTCATCTTGTTCACCATTTCCCAGTCGCGATCCAGGAAATCGGTATCGCGCAATTCGATGATCGACTCAAGGTAGACGTTAGCCTTTTCCAGCTTGTCCCAGAACTGTAGATAAACGGTCGAAAACTGAAACCCTTCCATGCCGTAATCACGGATCACCTGAGGTCGCATCACATTGAGTGCCGCGAACATCCAGCAACGTCCGGACTGCTGCTGGTTCATGATTCCTTTTGACTTAATCCGATGACTAAAGTGGCCGTCATCGCCTCTCATCACATTCCGATTCAGCGCTAAGGAATTAATAGCATTGTTCGTCACTGCGTTGTGACAAGCCTGGTCACTCGCGTCCATGGTGTATCCTTCACGTAATTCTGTGAGAAATCCGGACGTAAGGTTGCCGGAAGCGACCGAGGGTAATAATTGGGAGTGTGGCATTATAGTGTTGTTGTTAGGTATTAGATGTTAGCGCTTCAGAAGTAGCGTATTTTTTATCATAGGAGGTGGTGCAGCCCCCCCTAACAGGACAACTGGCATCAAGTATTTACTCTGGATGGTACTTTGATAGTGCGTCCTATTGAGTAGGGATTTTGTGCAGCGTGTAGTACGCCTTGGCGAAATACTTGCCGTGTTTTTTACCAAATGCAGTATTCACTAGATTGAGCTTATAGACACGTGAACTGTCCGAGCTCTTTTCCTTTTTAACTTGGAAATTATCCAAGGTGATAGAACAAACCGTTTTGGCATCGTTCCACGAGCTCTTCAATACCTTCTCTTCACGTACATCCTGTTTGGGTGAACCGTATTCGTTGCTGTTCATGTAATACCAAGATGCGCATCCAATATTTTCGGTTTCATCCACACCTGACTGAGGCTGTGTGAAATGAACATCAAAACCCTTGTTAGTGACTTTGACAGTCTTGATAGCATCCACTGGAACTTTAGGATCATAGACAATGCGTTGCAGGGCATACGTGTTACCACCGCGTGAGCGCCAGCCACGTCCTGTCTGGCCTATCCAAAGGCTGGAGTCTGCTGGGTTGAATCTCAGTCGCATAGCACCTGACTTCAATCCCTCGGCAAAAGGAATTGCCACTGCCTGCTCCTGACCATCAACCACTTCAGAATCGACGCGGTAAATATTCGACTGCAACTGGTCGCCCAAGAACATCTGCCCTTGGAAAGGACCGAAAGCAATCTTGTCGGTCAAAAACTCAGGTGATCCAGGCGCATTCATCACCTCACCATGAGGTAACAGAAGGATAGGTAATTCACGAGTATCCTTAACGGCATCCCACTTGACCTCAGGGCTATCCACGTTCATTCCGGGGATGTCGATCAGGCCGTTGGGGTTTCCATAAAAAAGACCCTTCTTGACCTTGAACATCTTTGAGGTACCGACGTATTCGCCTTGGTTCTCGGTATAGACGATCTCGTTTTTAGGTGACAAAGCCAGACCTGCTGGGCTACGGAAACCGCTGGCAAATATCTCAGTATTCCCCTTATCGTCAGAACTCAGCATCCATCCACGGAGGCCACCGACAGTGCCCATCCAACGGCCATTGGCCTTATACATGCCAGCAACCTCGTTACCTAGGTTCAGACTGAACAGGTATTTACCGTTCTGTTTAATCGGCCCGTGAAGGTACTCATGGTAGTCACCATTGAAGCGGAACTTGTCCGTGATGTTTTCGCGTTGCTCCGCCCAGTGATCGCCATCGCTGTCGATCAAGCGAGTAAGACCCGCCTTTTCACCGATCACGATATCTTTTTCAGAGTTCACTACTAGTCCGATGGACTCGTAAGTTCCTTCGGCGAATAGGTGCCATTTCCCATCGACAACTTTCCAAACACCGGCAGTACGGGTAGAAACGTATGCCTCGCCTTTATAAAACTCGATGCCTAGAGCCTCGAACACCAATTCGCGGTCAAAGGGGTCTGTAGGTGGCGTGCCATCTTCAACACGGTATCCTGGGGGCAGGTTCAACTTTTTCTTGGGATCCTTCCACACTGACTCTTTCCACACCAATTCCTGAGGAGCGTAGGACTCGGTGGCTTGTATATCAGAAGTGTATAGATCACCCTCTAGTTTCGGCAATGTCGCACTGAATGTGGCTGACTGATGGTCGCCAGCTGGGACAGTCCACTTTCCGCCAGAAATCTTTCCGTGCGAAACTTTCACATTTTTGAGTTTCTCTTCTGGGATGACGAAGACCTGTTCGCTTTTGAGATCGAAATTGAATTTCGCATCAAGCTGCAAGGCCTTGCTAATGTTCACCTCAAGAGCAACCTTATTGTCCCCGACCATGTATTTGAAGGTGGGAACTTTTTGCTTTGGTGTGTCCACCCCGAGGAATTTGGCTGGAAAGCCACCAACCACTGCGAGGAAGTCAGACTTATCTGCCAAAAATTCAGCTGACTGCTTTTCGTCGAACAAGCGTGCTGGTGAAGCAAACGTCAGGTCAACCAATTTACCTTTCGCATCGTAGGGTTGGAATAAGTTTTCAACACCGTAATCTCTGGACTTGTGTCCTTGATCTGCGCCACCTTTACCTCGGCCGACTTGATCATTTTTACGCATGAATGGTCCGTCCCAAATCTGAGCGACCGCCATATTGCGTGGGTCAAATGTGTAGCTAATATCACCGGGAAGACCGACTTGGTAGGCACGGGCTGACACACTCTCGCCCATATCAACACGCTCAAGTCGTGGGAAATCCTTGACCCATTTGGATATCGGGTCTTTTTCCAACTCATACTTAGGATTGGGTTTATCTATCCAAGCAACAGAAGGACCGGCATCCTTCTTCACATTTAGTGTGCGAAGGTAACTGTAGAGCGCATCCACCTCACCATCGTTCAGCAGCTTGAAGCTATACACCGGCATCACAGGTAGATGGGGTGTGCCATCAGCCTTGAGTGTCAATGCCTCCTGAGGTCTGCGTAGGGAAAATTTAAGATATTCAATATCCGCGGGAAGCGTCTTCTTGTGTCCCTCGTCAACCTCGAGCACTTTGACATCCCTGCCCTTGAGAGTGAATAAACCATGGAAAGATGGACCAGTCTTGATTTCACCTTTCACTGTGCTGTGACACACCATGCAACCTTTGTTATCGAATAACTCTTTTCCATACGCAATCGAGTTGATGAGTGGACGTCCTTTGCTGTTTAATGGTGCAGCTTCGGCCCCTTCAAGAGGTTTTTCGCCACTTGTGCTGAGTTCTAGCTTTTTCAGCTCAATTTTGCGAATCGCGATGGGGCCGTGATCGCCTTGGATGTAGAGGGCTTCAGCAGCAGCACTCTCGTCACCAAATTTTGACGAGCGAGTGGGTCCCTTGGATACCTGATTTTCTTGAACCAATTGTCCGTTGACGAGGACTTTGATAAACTTAGCATGGTGGGTCTTGCTACCATCCTTGGCAAATCGAGGCGCACGGAAAACCACTTCCATCGTCTGCCACTCACCAGGAGCTTTCGCCGCATTGACTTTCGGTGCCACACCTTCGAATCCCTTTGGATTACGATCGTCATCCCAGCGCTGGTAGAGTCCGCCCAGATCCGCCGGACCAAATTTCTTCCGACCAAAGCTATCAAGAATCTGAATCTCATAACGGCCCATGAAGTAGACACCTGAATTCGATCCCTTGGGAACCATGAATTCCAGCTTCATCTGTACATCTTGAAATTTCTCCTGTGTGCGCAAAAAATCCGCTTTCTCAGTCTTTCCAGCCTCTGACATATTGGAAATTAAGTTCTCACCTTTGCGAACCACGGTTAGATTTTTAGCCGAGTGCCTGACCTCACCAAAATGCCCCCATTTTCCCTGTGGTTCAAATTGCTGCTTCAGCTCTTTTGCGTCTAGGGCTCCAATACCGAGTATTACGGCTAGGACTGGATTAATCAATTGCTTCAATTTCATAAAAAAATTTCTCTTCGAATTTTGGGCTCGATAGCATCCACACGTATGGTTGAGGCTTCCGGATATTATGAATCCTTCGTGCGTGTGTGCGCGTAAAACATGGCTAAAACTCCTCCCGATGTCAACAGCTCTCTTCTGCGCCACCTACCCCAGTATGCAAGTAGGATATCGTGACGGAAACACTTGCAAGAAAGGAGGGTAGTGCGCAAATTACTTGGGTGCACAGTTTGTGCTGTCGCAGGGACTTCTCCGAGTTCAAATTAACCAATTTACACTAGCCCAAATTCAAATCATGACGACCACATTCCACTCCCTAGGTGAGCTCCGCCACTCAAGCCCTACTCTTCTGCTTTCTTTCGGGCTCTTCCTCCTCCCTCTTTTGTCCTCCGCGGCCGATCCTGGCGTTGGCACCACCAAAGGACTCCTCGACACCCCGCGCCCCAAGGACGCCGTTGAACTAGTCGGGAAAACCGGGCACATTCTCGTCGCCGAATCGAAATTCAAGAACCAATGGACCTTCAAAGACGGCGTTCTCACCGCCTCGCCCAAGTGGGACAGCTTGGTCACTCCGGAGAGCTACCAAGACTTTCGGATGCATGTGGAATTCAATGTCAACGAGGTCCCCAATGCCGACCCCGAGGCTAATGGTAACTCCGGAGTCTACATCCAACAACGCTATGAGTTGCAGATTCTCAATTCCCACGGAGTGTCCGCCGAAGACTACAAGGCCAGTTACGCCGGCAGTCTCTACAAACAGAAGAAGCCAGACAAGTTAGTCTCCAAACCCGCGGGCGAATGGCAGACCTACGACATCGTCTTTCGCGCAGCCCGCTTCGACGGTGATAAGAAAACGGAAAACGCCCGCATCACCGTGCGCCAGAACGGCGAACTCATCCACGACGACTACGCCTTGACCAACAAGACCGGTGCTGGAAAGAAGGAAGGCTCGCAGCCCTTGCCTATCAAATTACAGGGACACGAAAATCAGGTCCGCTTCCGCAACATCTGGATCCAACGCTTGAAGCTAGACTAGCCAGCCCTCCACAAAAAATAATTGCTAGCAGCTAATACCAATTGAACAGTCATCTTAGCGGAATGATGTTTTTCAAGGTTGAGTGAAACAGTCAGCGGAGCTGAGATAGAAGGGACGCCGAATGATTGCATTCTAGCGGCGTTACGCGTCGGTCACATAGCCCGCTATGTTCCTTCCTTGTGCCTTGCTACAATGCAATCATTGACGTCATTCAGCCAATCTGACTGTTGAAATGGTGTAAGATGCTGTTCTGTGCCGTCGATATTTTCGGCGGTCACAATAAAACCGGCCGCTTCACGCGGCTACCCAGCCACCGCTCATCTCCACGGTAGCCACAACAATCATTTAGGGCTTCGCGGCGGAAGCCACGGCCACTAAGGCAGGCGCTGGTCGTCTTTGACCAACTGGCTGCGGAGAGTTTTGTAGGGGACTGCTTGCACGCTGGAATTCGCATCGATAGCTAGACTGGCTGCAGTACTGGCGCTTTGTCCAAGTACCATAAAGACGGGTTCCATCCGGATCGATCCGAAGGCGATGTGGGTGGATGAAAGTGCCCACGGGACGAGGAGATTCACACACTCTTCCTCATCTGGCACGATGGATCGATAGGAAACACCATAGGGTTTCCCTCCAATGTGTGTCTGGATATCTCCCTCATTCCTAACCATTCCGTTGTGTACGAAGCGTTGAGTATTATGTGAGTCGAGCGTGTAAGCGCCCATACCTACTGGATCCTCCACTAGAATCTTGTTCTTGCAATGAGCCTCAGTCATCACGAGGCTAGACTTCATCCGCCGAGCCTCGCGGACGTAAAGGTTGTAGGGCCAGTGGCCGTTGTCAACGAACTCGTCCTTTGGTAACCCCCAAGATGCGTACATCTTGCGGATTTTTTCTGGAGCACGCGGATGATGCTGTAGAGTCCAGACCAGTCCGAGTTGCCAGTCGCGGTGTCTCGCGGCGAGTGCCTCGCGCTCCTTGTGATCAAGCGTAGACCAGTCCCAGCCCTTGCCATAATTCTCTCCAATGAAATCGGTAGATATGCCGCCGGTGTTGTTGGAATCCGTTTTTTTGTTAGGCATGGGAGAGGTTTTGAAAAAACCCCATTTCTGACCGGCCTCGATCGAGCGGAAAAGCAGTTCGTAATTTTTTCGTCGTATCCGTCTGGTTTTTTTATAGCCACGCGGTTGTCCTCTGTATTGGTGAGAACCATACGGTAACAGTAGGCTTGAAGATTTTTATCGCCGTCGCCTTTTGCTCCTGCCATATTCGGATTAATCCCCGGCAGCAGGCCGCTCTTGGCATCGCCCTTCACCATATAGTGATCGATCCCTTTCCGCAGCTGGTTCTGTTTTGATGGCCCCGTGATACCGTTACCAGTCTCGCCACAGAGCGCATTGGGCTCGCGGCCGATCATGAACGAAACACCAGCACCGGGGAGCAGGTCACCTTCGTAAGAAGCATCGATAAACATTTTACCTTCCACGCTTGAGCCATCCTCAAGCATAATCTTGGAAATTCGCTTGCCGGTCTTCTGCACACCATCTTTAAGATCGAGGCGACCTTGAATCACTATGACTCCAGTCTCCTTGACCATTTGGTCAAAGATAGCCTCGGCAACCTTGGGTTCGAAAACTGACGCGAGTTTCGTCGCTGAATTGAATGCTTTGGTTCCTTGTCCCTTGTCTCCAAATTCAGAACGTTTTTGCTGTTTCCAGGCAACATCGTTTTCATAATGCTTGTATATTTTGTGGTAAAACTCCCGGGATAATCCACCGAGGATCGCCGGATTGCCAATATCGGTCCACCCCAGTCCGCTGCTTGTCAGCCCACCAAGGTGTCCGTATTGCGACACAAGAATAACTTTTTTGCCCATTCGGGCAGCCTAGACGGCGGCGGTGACACCACCTGAGGCGTCGCCGTAGACAACCACGTCTGCCTGATGAGTTTCGGCCGCCGTGGCGGAAGTCACCGCGACGCACACACTAAGAATGGGAAGGGCTATCGCCCTGACAAGTTGACGACCGAGGAAGCTCATTATTTTTTGATGGCGGAATTGATAGTTGGTTCGCCGCCAGCCATCAGGTTAGCGAGGCTGCGGCCCATCGCATCACCCATCAGGATGAAGCACTTGGCGCTGCCATGATAGTGGAAGCCCTTGTTGCTGGTGGCACGGCTCCGGACCATCGCTGCTTTTTCATACTCGGGTGAGCCTTTTTCAAAGGAGCTCATCACCTGTTTCAGAAGATCAAGTTCCATAGGGAAATAGGGTGCGGTGTTCACGACATCAACAGTTCCAGCGAGCTCGGGCATTTGTGAGGCTTGGAGCATTCCCTTGTTGGCTCCTCCTGTGAATGCCTGAGCTTTAAAGCCGGCCATCCCCAGAGTGCCACAAACGACGGGCATGTTCGGAGTCTTTACTTTTTTACGGAAGTCTTTGATCAACTGAGCAAATAGCTCACCGTAGGCCGGGTTGTCTTTATCACTGTATCCTTGGAACCAGACTAGGCCGGCGACTTCGAAGCCCACTTTCGGGTCGTAGTCGGGGTAGTATTTACCAGGGTCGGCGAGAACTTTGTCGACCTGCGGCAGCACCTGGCTCCAGCACCAGGATAGTTTACCTTTTTTGGTAGGTGCCGGGCGGGGTGTGTACTCGTTGCCTGCTTTTTTCGCAATTGCGCCCATCTTTATATTCCATGCCTCGCGGCTGGCTTTTTCGATCGGAGTTTCCACGCCATCGAGCGATGGTGTCCGCCATGCGTCGGCGATGGAAGTGTTTCCCCATGAGCATTTGACCAGTAAAATGGGAGCATCGACTTGACGTTCGAGGGCGATTCCTACGCCGTACTCAGGTCCGATGGTTGTGATGTCACCGCCGTAACCTACGCTGAGTGGCCCCTGGGTGCTGCGGTCGATACCGGATGTTCCCTCCGAGCCACCGATCGCGCCGTGGCCGAAGATGCGGGTGCGTTTGGCGATCGGTAGACCTAGGTGTTTCTGCGCTAGTCCGGCGTAGATTGCGCGGTTCTTTTCAGCGTCTGGCCCTTGATCTTTCGGGTTGATTTTAGCCTCCTTTACGGCGGCGTTGAATGCGTCGAAATCTGCGTCGGTCGCACCCTTGAGATAGTTCTCGTTGGCCTGTTTGACGGCTGCGGCATTCACCTTATCGCGTAAGATCAACTCGTTGTAGGCGTCATCGCACGTAAACTTGTTCTCCTTGGAGTCGAGGATGTCTTTAATGCGTTTGTAGATCCCCTCTTCCTCGGCTTTCTGGTCGAGGAATGCATAGACATTGCTACGGCCAGGCTCGGGTTTTTCGCCCCATTCTTTTTTCCATTCGACGCCATTGGCTTCCCTGACGCGTTGGCGCCACTTCATGCGTGAGTCTCTACGCGCTTGGACTAGGTCCAGCACCTCTTGCTTTTTCGGACCTTGATAGTAGCGAGCGCCGCTCCAGTAGAAATTCCAATCGAAGTAGCGGGTTTCAAGCACGGTGGCTTCGCGCGGTGGCACGTATTGCGGCTGGGTCATGTACCAGGCGGTCGGCACGGCGGCCAAGCCAACCATATTCGACTGACCGAAACAGAAGACAATCTGGAGTTTTTCCTTTTTGATTTTCTCTGCGGCGGCGGTGGCTGTAAATGTCGTGCAGGCCGCAACTAGAGCTACGGCGGGTACGACGCGAGATAGAATGCTATTTTTCATATGGGTGATGGATTGCTTTTTAACGATGGAAAGAAGCGAAGACAAGTGAGTTTTTCTTAGATTGGGGTGAATTTTCAAGGAGTGGTCCCTCAATACAATCAATTAGGCGGAGGCGATCAACTATTCGCCTTTCTCGGCGTTATAGTGTTCAGCGAGGGCCATCAACGCTGACAATGTGGATTCCATCCATGTTTTGTCCCCGCGATGTGGGAATTCAAGTGTGCTGTCATAGTGATGTTTGAGCCCTTCCCTGTCGAGAAGCTCGTGTGTTTGCCCGGTCTGCTTGCCCCAGAGCTTCTTGCCGCCTGTTTAGGAATCAAGAGATCGGGACCGTTCTTTGCGAGTTGATCATCGGTCCCGCAAAGGTTCTCCATGCCATAGTGAAACTTGGTGGATGTCTCGAGGTTTTGAATTGCCTCATCCTCCCCAATGGAGATAGATTAATGGCGTTGGACTCAGCGCTCACGAGTCATTACCCAAAAAGTAAATTTCTAGCAGTAATTATAACGATGAAAGCACCAACCAGATTCACTCGTTCATTTGTCATTGCCACTTTGGCGCTGCTCCCTTTCGCTGCCGTTGCAAAGCCCGTTCCAGCCAACGGGAAGCTCAAAGTCTTCATCCTTTCCGGCCAGTCGAACATGGTCGGTTTCGGTCAACTCAAGGGCACTCCTGAGACAATGGAGACCTACGTGAAAAGCAAGCCCCAGGAATACGGCCATCTGGTCACCAAGGATGGAAATCCAGTCGTCCGGGACGATGTTTGGATCGTCAATATCTCGGATTTAGCCAAGCCGAAGAAGGGGCCTCTCACCGTGGGCTACGGAGCGAGTGAAGGACACATTGGCCCCGAATATGGTTTCGGATTCGCGGTAGGTGATCGTTATGAGGATCCAGTTCTGCTGATCAAATCCTCATGGGGCGGTAGATCTTTGAAACATAATTTCCTATCCCCGAGTTCGGCAGAGTATCCTAAACCGAAAAAGGATGGAGACATGGGTTTCCATTATGCAGAGGTTCTCAGACACGTGAAGGAGATCACTGGTGACGTGAAAAAGTATTATCCAGATTACTCTGGCAAGGGATTTGAGATTGTTGGCTTCGGTTGGCATCAGGGCTGGAACGATAGAATCGATCAGTCAGCGGTGGATGCCTACGAGAGCAACCTAGTGAACTTCGTCAACGATATCAGGAAGGATCTCGGCATCGAGAAACTGCCGTTCGTGATCGCTAATACAGGTATGGGTGGATGGGACATTCCAGCCCGTTATAAAGCGAAAGTTGAGAAGCTGATGGTAGCTCAACTCGCTCTGGCAGATGCCAAGAAATATCCGGACTTCAAAGGCAACGTCGCCGGGGTCGAGACACGCGATTTCCAAAGAAGCCGCGAGGAATCTCCATCCAAGCAGGACTATCACTGGATGAGAAACTGGGAGACTTACTATCTGATTGGAAAATCCATGGCCGAGGCGATGGCTGGACTCCTGTCCAGTGACAATTAATTCTACCCGCAGGGCTGGATCGGTGAAGGGCTCAGAGCCCAAAGGCACGGACTTAAGCGCTTTTCTTGTAGTGGACTCTATGTTGTGTGGATGGAGAAGCCTGCTTTTCGGGCCAACACTGCTAGAGCAGCTCGATACCTTCGGCATCGTAATTTTACGGATATGGATACCCCCAGACATCGCTGTGCGCTGACTGGGGGCTATAGAGTTCTTCACTTCCCGTGAAGTGGCTAACCCCAGCACCATAATGGTTGCTATAATGGTGCGCGCCATGTCTTGGGGTTTCTACATCATGGGGAGCATAATACTTAATACCACTTAGAGTTTGAAAAGAGACTAATGCTGGAGTGATTTCTTGAGAAATCAAGGCTCGACGAAGGAGTGGTGCGGGCACCATGACTGAGGAGAAACGCTGATTTATCAAGAAAGCGCCCAGCGCTCACTCGTTCAGCGAAGCGCATTTCCCTAAAAGCCCAAAATACAACATTTGTCTCTTTTGATTCACTAAGTGGTATAACACGTAAAACGTAACACCACGATGCGATGACAGGGATTCCTTAAACATCAGAGCTAGTTCTCAATTCCACAAATGTTGATGCGCGTCAGTGTATGTCTATCAAAGGGCGGAATGTCACTTCTAACACAAAAATCACCGCCAACACCCCCTTAAGTCCGCGACATTCGACTCAGAGTAGTTCCGACAATCTAACCGATCAAATGGTATCATTTGCGGCGACGAAGGATCAGAGGAATTCCGCCGAAACCGATAAGGGCCGCGGTGGTGATTCCAGTTGCAAGTCGAGTGACGGTGATGGATTTCATGAGACCCATCAAATGATGGGCTCTTATACCACTTCACACTCCACGATAATTTTAAGCTGTGCTCCTGCCCAGCGTACAAGAGCGCTTTAGGCGTCTCTGTGTAGTAGCCAGTAGGTGGTAGCAAGTAGCTAGCATGGAAAACCCCTACTTTCTACTTTCTACTTTCTACTCTTACTCCTTCGGCTTTGGAGCCGCAGGCAATTCTGGCAATTTCATCTGCTCGAACCAGAAGCTCTTGTAGCTTTTGATTTGTTCTGAGCGATGTCCCCAGCGCAGGAAGCCGTTGCAGGCGAGGAGAAGCTTGCCGTCCTCAAAATACTTGCGGGCGTCGTCGGTGATAGTTACTCCCCATGGTTTGCTAGAGTTGCGACCGCTACCACCAGGGATGGTTGCCCAGCCCTTTCTGGCGTTCTTCAAGTGCTCACCGTCTAGCCAGACGTCGGTGCCGCCACCGGCGTTGTAGTGGGAGCGTCCTCCGACGAGCATGCGGTAGGCATAGCCCTCGCGCAGTGGTGGTAGTTCGATCTTGGCACGCATCAAAAGAGCTTCCTTATCCCAGAAGGTATTTGGTTCGTCGTCGCAGCCGCAGAAGTAGTGATCGCCATTGCACTCGCCGAGAGAGGCGAGTTTTCCGCCATTGTTTGCGAAGGGTGCAAAGCCAGTTTTCCAGCCGGCTTTCTTTGGATCGAACTCGGGTTTAAACCAGTTTTCATTGCCAGCAGGCAGGGTGACTTCGCGGAAGCGGTGGCCACTTTCCCAGAGTTTTTTCTCCTTCGGGTCAAAGGTGTGGTACTGCCACTCGATCTTGTCGCGAGCTGGGCCGTGGAGCTTCCAGTCATAGTCGTGATTACCCGCCTTTTTGTAGAGAGCGACCAATCCATCAATGGCTCGTCCTGGTTGGCGGGTGATCAGTTCTTTGTCGAGGGCCCTTCGGTTCTTCTCGATGTATTCCGGGATCAGCTGGTCCTTGATGATAGGGACGAATGCCTGCTTGAGTTCTGGACCGAACTGCGAGCCATCGGAGCCGAGGAAGAGTTTTGGGTGTGGTAGTGAAACCTTAGGGTCACGTTTCTTGGCGATACGGTAGAGGTAGTCATAGCCACCTGGCACAGTGATCATATCCTTGGCGATCGCGCCGAGCATGAGTTCGATGTTTTTCGTCAAGTCCTGACCACCTGGCTCGGCGAGCTCGGTGGGGAAGTTGACGTAGGATTCGCCGAGTGTGGCCATGGCGAACTTGCGGACTTCTGGGTCAGCGTCCTGGAGTGTGCGGACGATGCCGGCGATCGGCTGGAGGTCACCAAGTCGCTGAGTGGACTGAACGATTTTTCCGATCTTTGGCAGGATTTGCTTGTAGAGCTTTTTGTCTGTAGCAACGGGAGTGAGTGCGTGCATGGCAGCAGCGCGCATCCACCAGTCGTCGTGGTCGAGCCATGAGATGAGGCGTGGGACATGTGGAGCTACTAGCTCGGGACGTGCGAGGCCGATTGCTTTGAATGCACTTTCGAGCACCCACCAGGCTTCGTCTTTGTCGTTGATCATTTCAGCGACGAGGGCGAACACTTCATCGGTAAGCTGATCTTTAGGTAGAGCTTTGCCTTTGCCCATGCCGATGATGCAGGTGACACCAGTGAGGCGTGCGCGGGGGTCCTTTGATTTGAGCAGCGGCACTACTAGGTGGTAGCGGCCGTGTTTGTTAATAGCGCGGGCCGATGCCGTGCGGAGGGCTTGGTCGAAGTGATAGGCGTACATCAGCAGGGTGTCATCGCTGACCTTGGGGTCGTTTAGGCGGCCTAGGATGGGCATGGATGCGTCAGTGCGCAGGCGTTCCTTTGAAGTGTCCTGACGTTTGCCGGGCTTGTATTCGCCGGGCACCATTGAGAGAAAAATCTCATCCGCTTTATTGCCCCATGGGCGATCTGGGATGGCGTAGGTGTGGGAGTACTTTGAGCGTGGAGCACCATAAAGGCGCAGGTGCTTGCGTGGTAGGGTGTAGATGAGTGGGATGAAGTTGGCGAAGCCGCGGCCTTCTAGGCCAGTCTTGTCGTAACTGACATTCCATCCGCTGACCCAGCCAAATACGCCATCGTGCGTGCGGCCTAGTTCGTACATCCAGCGGCGCTCGTCCATGAAGGACTGATACTCGGCAGGGCGCTTGTCGCGCACGACACCCATTGCGGGGCCGCGCCAGTATTCACCGATGCCTCCACCGGTGTGTCCGTGGAAGAGCCATGAGGTGGAGTAAAATGCTTTTGTGCCGCTGACGTTGCGAGCTTTGGCGTAGATTGATTTTTCGCCGTCTGGGTGGAGGTTGGCGGCTGCTTGCATGGTGAAGGCTAAGCCTTCGGTCTTACCGTTGCCGGCAAATCCTCCCTCGGGAAGGTGGTCACCGTAGGCGACGTCGCCGTGGCCGGCGAAGCGGTAGATGTGGTGGAGTGAGCTCTGTAGGGTGTGCTCGTCGACTTTGACGCCGCACTCTTTCGCCATCAGCAGAAAAGTCACTGCGTGTAGGCCGGCGGCATTGAGGTGACCGCCGCCCATGTAGGCGTAGCTGGCGCCACCGCGGCCCATCCATGAGCCATTGTAGATTGTCCGCTTGAGGTAGTCGGCGAGTTTCTCAATGGTCGGCAGGATTGATTTGTCGCCAGTACGCAGGTAGTATTCGCACAATCCGGTGCCGCTGTAACCAGCGAACCATGGGTAGCTGGAGATCTCTTCTTTGTCCTTGTATTTTTCGACGATTTTCTTGATCCAGCCGCGAACGACGTCGAGGTCTTTTTCTTCGCCAGTGGAAAGCAGGAACATCAGAGCTCCATCTACTCCGATCTTGACGGATTCTTTATTTGCAGCGAGAGCGTCGGCACAGGCACGGACGATTTTGTCAGACTTCTTGCAGTCGACCGGCCAAGTCTTGCTGTAGGCACCGAGCGCTGGAATCTTTACAACGACTTCTTTGGCAGCGGATTTGGGGTCATCTTTGACCATCATTTTCATGATGCCGCCCTTAGCTTCAGCTTCGGTGATCATGTTGCCGAGGAGCACACGTGGATCGATGTCCTTGAGAGTTTTTCCATTGATGGTTTCAATGATTTGTCCCTTCTTGAGTTTGCCACAGGCCTCGGCTGGTGAGCCCTTTTCGACGCCGGTGATGTGCATGGTGAAATTTGGTTTACGCAGCTCTAGTCCGATGCCTACTGGGCCGAAGCGCTTGATGATATAGCGCGCAGCAGCTGGGTCTGGATACATGTGAAACTGGGGTGTTTCCTTGTAGTAGTCTTCGGCAGTAGCGAGGGTGGTGGTCGCGAGCATAGCTATCACCGATGCCAGACATAATTGCCATAATTTGATTCTTTTCACTACCTTTGCCATTTTCATAATTGTTTGTGTTCGGTGGATACGTGGTGTGCACGCCCAATATTTTGAAGCTATTTCGCACCATATACCCCCCGTGTCTAGCCCAATATTTTAAGGATGGGAACTGGCGATCATACTTGGGGAGGGTTGCTGTTTCTCGAGGTTCGGTTATTACCTTTGAGCAATTGCATCATTGGTTGGGTAGGTAACCTTGAACGGCACCTTCTTTCCCACCGTCGACTTTCATGATGTTGTCTGCCGAACGACAGGGGGATTCCTCCAGCCTAGACGAGCTCGTCTAATCGAGTTCCTTGATCCGCACATTTCTGTACCAGACGCGTTTGGCTTCGTCTTGGAAGCCGATGAAGCCTTTGGCTGGGCGGTCTTTGAGGTCGGTTTTACTGATATCGAGGTCCTGGATTTGCTCGCCATTGAGGGTTACTTTGAGTCGGTTACCGTTGAGGTAAATGATGTATTCATTCCATTCGCCAGCGGGTTTGACCATATTTTTTGATGGCCCGCGAGTTTCGATGATGCCGCCGCAATCGTGGCTGCCGGGCTTTTTCAATCCATGGGTGTCGAGGATCTGCAATTCGAAGCCGGTGGTGACGGGAAGCAGAGGATTGGCAATTCTCATGAAGACTCCAGAGTTGCCTCGCTTCTCGAATTTGAAATCGAGTTTGAGGACGAAGTTGCCGTACTTGCGCTTGGTCATGATGTAGTCGGCAAAGCGTTTCCACCCATGTTCACCCTTACGGGGTTTGATAGTGACTATGTTGCCTGGTTCGACCACCCAATTGCCTGTCGTTTTCCATCCAGTCAAATCCTTGCCATTGAACAGCGGGGTGAATTCCGAGTCCTTGTGCTTGGTGTAATCTGACTGGTCGGCAGCTTTGGTCTCAACTGGCTCGGCTTGGAGTTTGGTGGCGATGCCGAAACTCGACATCAAGGTGAGACAGAGGCAATGCGATAGAATGGATTTTGTGATCATGAGTCAGGAAGTCAAAGATGGTTTGTTATTTAATCAGGGTTTGTTCAACACTATTACTAGGGCAGCGAACGGATTATTTCAGCAACTTTCGGCCGTGCGGTTGGGGGATGATCAATCAAACGGTCGGGGGTAGTTCCTTGAGTTTATTACGGCGTTTTTTCCTCGTCGTATTTGCTGGGGCGTTTCATCTTGAGCTATCTTTGACATCCCCATTTTTGAAGTTGGGTGAAGATGCTTTTTAGGCTATGGCGTTGGCCGTGAAAACGATTATTGCACTCTTCCTCATCCTCGCCCCGTATTCTCTGGCCGAAGTCGTATTGCCCAGCATCATTTCCGATCACATGATTCTGCAGAATGGTGCCGAGATCTCCATCTGGGGAACCGCGGACAAAGGCGAGCAAGTCACCGTCGAATTTGCCGGCCAACGCCAGAAAACCACCACCGACGCCAAGGGGAATTGGAATGCCAAACTCACCCCGCTGAAAGCATCGTCCAAAGCTCAAAATCTTACCGTCACCGGCAAGAACAAAATTGTCGTTGAAGACGTACTCGTTGGTGAATCCTGGTTGGCGTCCGGGCAATCGAATATGGTGACGGGAATGAAACAGTGCCCCGGCAATGAACGCGCGGTCTATCAATCCCAGAAAAATAACAATCGGGTGCGGGCCTTTGTCAACGACCGCTGGGTCCTCTGCTCCGAGCAGGTGCTTAGCTCGTCCGCTGTCGCCTTTTTCTTCGCTCTGAAACTCGAACAAAACCTGGACGTGCCGGTCGGCTATATCATCATCGCCCAACTAGGCTCACGCATCGAGCCATTCATCCCGGAAAAAGAACACAAGGCCGCCGGGATCGAACGTAAGGGATCGAGTATCCACAACGCCCGCATCGTGCCGATTGCCCCCTACGCGATCAAGGGCGTGATCTGGTATCAAGGTGAATCCAACCGTGGATCGACGGATTACTTTGAATCGATCAAAGCCCTCAGTGCCGGATGGGCCAGGGAGTTCCGTCGTACTAACATCCCGCTGCACATGGTCCAGGTCGCTCCCTTCGATTACTCGCGGAAAGGTGTCCCTAGCTCGCTTCTTTGCGAGACCGTCTGGGCCGCCCAGTACCGCGCGGCCAGGGAGGTCCTTGGCGTCAGCGTGATCTCGATTCACGATACCAACATCAACGTCAAAAAAATCCACCCGCGGCACAAACAACCGGTCGGTGAACGACTCGCTGCGATGGCGCTCAAAGCCCAATACGGAAAAGACGTCGTCACCTCCGGACCGGTTTTCGCCTCCGCCACCCGCAATCGGGACAAGGTGATGGTTGGTTTTTCCGATATCGACCAGGGGTTGACCACCAAGGACGGCAAGGCCCCGACCTGTTTCGAGCTCTCCGCCGACGGTAAGGAATTTGTCGCCGCAATCGCTACCATCCAAGGGAAACAAGTCAGTGTTCACTCCGACAAAATCCCGGCACCAAAATTCGTCCGCATGGGTTGGTTCGACACCGCGACACCCACCCTGGGCGACAAAAATGGCTGGCCTGCAGCTATTTTCTCATCGCAGGAGGTTCATTAAATTCAAACAATAGAATCATGAAATTATCATCAGTATTCGCGGGCCTTGCTACGATGGCACTGGCTACCGCATCGGTCCTTAGCTCCGACGCCCTGTATCCACCCAAGGAAAACCGTAAACCTTCGCCGGGGAACACCAGCTACTTCATTGACCCAATCAAGGGGGATGACAAGCAATCCGGGCTGAAGCAGAACCTCGCGTGGCGCAGTTTTAGTCGGATCAACCAATTGGTGTTAGCTCCGGGTGACCAGGTGAAAATTACAGCACCTGGGTCGTTTGACCAAACGTTGATGATTGTGGGAAGCGGGACCGCCGACTCACCGGTGGAAGTCAGCTTCGCGTCGGGGCGGTACGATTTTCATACAAAGAATCTATGTCGGCGGAAATTTAACATCTCAAATACCAACGCTTCGCCTGAGGCGGATAAGCTGATTGCCATTTTTCTCCAAGACACCAAACACATCAACGTTGCCGGCCCTGGGGCGGACATCATTTGTCGCGGCAAAATGATGGAGGTCTGCATCGACCGATGTGAAAACGTGACGGTCTCCGGGTTGAGTTTTGATTATCAACACCCGACGGTCACTGAGTATAAAATCGTTGTCGTGGGGGATGGCTATGTCGATCTTCAAATCCACAAGGATTCCCAATACGCGATCGATGGTGGCAAACTCACGTGGAAAGGCGAGGGGTGGAGCTTTGTGGGCGGGCTGGGTCAGGAATTGAATCTGGAAACCAACGAGGTGCGCCGTCGGCGTGACCCACTCAATGGCCTGACAATGAAGGAGCTCAAGCCCTTCCTGGTGCGCGCCAGCGGAAAACACAAGATGAAGGCGGGCCACATCTATCAGATCCGCGAACCCTTCCGTGATTACGCCGCCGTCTTCACCCGGCGCAGCAAGGATATCACTTGGAAAGACGTCCACTTCCGCTTCCTTCACGGCATGGGATTGGTGAACCAGTTTTCTGAAAACCTGACATTTGATGGCGTTAAGATCGCACCGGACCCGGCGAGTGGAAGGACGACCGCCGCCTGGGCCGATGGCATCCAGGTCTCCGGCTGTAAGGGGAAACTTCTCGTGAAAGACTGTGTTTTTTCAGGTGCCCACGATGATGCCATCAACATCCACGGCACCCACCTGCGGCTGACCGAGAAGGTGTCCGATCGGCAGATCAAGGTGAAATTTATCCACAATCAGACCTACGGGTTTATGGCATTCAACGCCGGCGACGACGTCGAGTTTATCAGGTGGGACTCGCTCAAACCCTACAGCGCAAACAAGGT
This sequence comes from Rubritalea profundi, assembly GCF_002954445.1. GTDB lineage: Bacteria > Verrucomicrobiota > Verrucomicrobiia > Verrucomicrobiales > Akkermansiaceae > Rubritalea > Rubritalea profundi. Next base: position 3,171,876 of record NZ_MQWA01000001.1, on the reverse strand, counting down.
GAAGGATGCCAAGTTGCTAAACCCAAAGGAAATGCTACTCACACTGGAAAAACCCTTCCCCGCCGACTTCAAGGAAAAGGATGTCTTGGAAAATGTTACCTGGACCCCGGAGGTCGAGATCCGCGGCTGCATCATCTCGCGTATCCCGACACGTGGATTCCTGATCACGACACGCCGCAAAGTTCTAGTCGAGGACAACACCTTCAACGTTACCCATATGAGCGCCATCCTGCTCGAAGACGACGCCAGAGGGTGGTTCGAGTCTGGCTGCGTGCGCGATATGACGATCCGCAATAACCGCTTTATCCGCTGCGCTGAGCCCGTCGTCAATATCAACCCGCAGAATGGTAAGCCTAACAATGCCGTCCACCAGAACATCCGGATCGAAGGAAATCATTTTGTGCTGCGTGGTAAAACAAGCGTCAAAGGCCATAGCTCCACTGGGCTGACCGTCACCGGCAATACCACTTACTCAGAACCCATCGGGGATGACGCCTCGTCCATCAAAATTATCGACTGCGAGGATGTTAAGATCAGTAACAATCGTTACCTGCCACTCCAGCAATGGACCGAGAAAACGGGGGGAGCCTATTAGTAAGTGCGATGTGTCGATCATCTCTATGGACGGAGGTAGAGTCCTAGCAGTGTACGACAAGAATATCCAAAGAAATCCTCAACCCAAAAATAGGGACTCAGGGACTCCTCTTTCCTAGGAGAAAAAAACTGAGCTGGCAGTCCGCGAATCCATCGGATACTTTCCGCCAAGAATTCTTATGCGTCATCAACTGAAACAAAACTTGCTTGGGCTAAGTCTCTGGGCTGCGGCCATCATGGTCGCATCCGGTGAACCCGCGTCACCTGCTCCTGAGAATGCTAAAAAGCCACCGTTTGAGGTCACCCCAACGGAGATCAAGATGCCCGGCGTTACCATTGATCGGGCCACACGCGAGGTCAGCATAGCAGGAGAGGTCTGCCTACAGTCGGGAATTCTGGAATACGTTGTCTGTATGCCCAACACCTTTGAACACGAGGCTATTTTCACGACCTCAGCCAAACCCGAACTAGTGCACGCAGCACTCCTACTTTCAGGGCTAAAGCCCACGCCACAGCTCCGCGGAATGACCGAGATCTGGTGGGATAAGGCGATGCAGCAGGAAGCATCACGGGTCAAAATCGAGGTGGAATGGAAACATGAAGGAGTCCTAAAGCGAGTCAACCTCACATCCATGCTCCAAGGTCGCCAGACGAGCACAGTGGCCACGCAAAAGCAGGACAGTGAACCGCAAATTAAGGATGCCTGGATTTTCGCTGGCTCGTTTCTCCATTTGAACAAGGAAAGTGGCGAGCAATTTTATGCCGCCAACCGTAGCGGCATCCTAGTGGGAATCTGGCCCGACCCCAGCACCGTCATTCAGTATGGTCTGCCAAGCGGCAACCCCCGCGATGGCGAACATGTTGGAATAGAAATCTTCGAGGAGAATGTCCCGCAAGTGGGCACCAAGGTGAAATTGGTATTTTCACGGAAAGCTGCACCAGCCAAGAAAGCAGATACCACAAAATAGAACTGCATTCAGCAGGGTGCCGCTAAAATTCCACATTCCTCAACACATATCACACAACCCGAGAAACATTTAATATGAAACGAAAATTAACAATGACAGTAGCCTGTCGGTATTTATTAGGTGCCGCGATGGCTGCCCTTGCGACTACCAGTCTGATGGCAGACAGCTATTATAAAGGGGATCCTCAGTTCCATCAGTGGCCAGATGCTAAGGCCTCGCGCTTCCAGATCAGCCGCATTGGGCCCATCGGTCTCAGCCTAGAGCTTATCCAACCCGCCTTCACCATGCGCATCAGCGCCGTCGAGCCAGGAATTCGTTCCGCAGCAGCGCGCTCGATCAACAATCAGCAACGCTACCATCTCATCATGCCACTGCTGAAGTCCCAGGACCCACGCGGCCGTCACTCTGGAGTCACCTGTCTCACCGGCATGTTCAAAGGAAAAGGCATACCCAACGACAAAATCACCGATGAAATGTTCGCAATCATCGCAAAAATGATCAACGACCCAGAAGAATCATGGTGGGTCATCGAAGGTGCTCTCAATGCTTTTGGTCGCGCTAGACCAGAATTGATCGCGCCTCACCTCAAGAAGCTATCACTTTGGCTCAAAAATGATGACTGGTGGTTGCGCAAGGCCTCCATGGTCGCACTCACCCCAGTCTCCACAGACAAGCGATTCTACAAACAGATCCTGCCGATCATTGGCAAAATGATCTCAAGCAATGAGCGCGCTGTGGCGCTTCACCCGTCGGAGGAATTGTTAAATAACTCCAATCAGCCGATCCAGAAGTACAACAATTCGCCGTCAAGGTGATGGGAGATGCCTACGTGAATTTCCCAAACAAGCTAGCCGCACCCGGTGGTCAAGATCTCTCGGACGGAGTAACATACCTCCTCGACGGCATCGCCACTAACCTATCGAACACCCCAGGTGGCTTTGATAAGCTGTTCGAGGTCGGTCAGAAGCGCTTCCCCGAAGACACCCTGCCCCACTTAGACATCTTCATGAAGGCGGACTCTAATAAGTTTGGCCCAGAAGTGAAAAAAGCATTCGTGCCACTCATCAAGAACCAATTGATCCCTGAATACACCAAGGCAAATAAAGCTAAACTCACTGCCGAGATCTCTAAGCACTCGCCGAACCGCACGGTGGATGGCCTCGTAGATCTCTACAGCCGAGCTGGTGTCGATGATTACGACTGGAAACTGTACGGCCCGAAAAGGACCGAGATCAAGTGGTCTTACCACAGCTTTGACCCGAATGACGGCAAGCTCTGGGAGAATGGATGGAGCTACCGCAAAGTCGATTGGCCAAAGGGCATGGAGAACTGGTTCACCGCCGACTTTAACCCGAAAAAGGCTGGCTGGAAAACTGGCCACGCACCTTTCGGATCTACCGCTGGAAAACTCGAATTCAAAGGCCGCTGCAGCCACAGCTACTGCGATTGTGCCTCACCGCTTAAGACTCTCTGGGAAAAGGAAGTCCTGATGATGCGCGCCGAGCTCAAGCTCCCACCGCTGAAGGACGGCCATGCTTATCGAATCTTGGTAGGCGGCCGCAGCCACGTCAAAGCCGGTGACGGATCAAACGTCTGGATCGATGGAAAGTACATGGCAAACAGACGCAAGACCGATCCCTCCATGACTGGTGTTGGCAAGCGTCAGGGTGGAAAGCCATGGGGGAGAATCATTGAAGACGATTTCCGCACCGAATTCGCCGATGGCAAAATCATCCTTTCATGCACTGGATATATGAACTTCGCCGGTGGCAGCAAAGCCAACCGCCAAAGTTTCTGGATTGAGGAAATGAAACTTCCTCCAGTCGAGAAGTAGTCGGCCAAAACAACGATCAGTTCTAAGAACACATCAAGCACAAGAATTATGACCACCGCACATCAATCAAAAAAATCTCAAAGTCCATCAGCGGACTTTCTCCGCGTCATGTCGCAGAGAACTGGGAGATTGCTGAGCGGTGCCATAAAATCTGGCACTCAGTTTTTTCGAAATTGCTCGCTAGCTGCAGCATTCACCGCCGCCGCTACGCCCAGCCTAATAGCGGCAGACTACCTCAAGAAGTCTAGCTACTACACCGAGGCGCCGCAGTTCCACACATGGCCCGACCCGGCGGCAGCCCGTTACAAAATCAGCCGCATTGGCCCCATCGGCCTCAGTCTGGAGTTGATCCAGCCGGCTTTCACCAGGCGCATCAGCGCCGTCGAACCCGGCTCACCCGCTGCCGCGACAGGCCAGCTCAAAAAGAGCCAAATCATTCAAATCATTCAAATCATCCAAAGCATCCAAAGCATCAACGGCAAGTGCGTGCTCGCCGTCTCCGGCTTCCTCAATTATGCGGGAGGTAAGAAAGCGAACCGCCAAAGCTTTTGGTTTGAGGAGATGAAACTGCCTGAATCTGTAAAATAATTCATTTTATCTTCACCACTTTAACACATGGATAATCAGTTAGAAAAAACTAACAACGGAACCAAACTCGCTCTGGCTCTCGTTTTTCTCTCCGGATTCGCAGCCTTGATCTATCAGGTACTGTGGATGAAACAGCTCGGTCTGTTGTTCGGCAATACGTCCCACGCCGCAAGCGCCACCCTAGCCTCATTTTTTGCCGGACTGGCTGCAGGTAGCTGGTATCTCGGTCGGCGTGTCTCCACCAGCAAGAACCCAATGCGGACTTACGCGTGGCTGGAATGCGGCATCGCTGTCACCGCCCTGCTTTACTTTGCTATTCTGGGTGTCTACCAAATGGTGTATCCAGCCATCTTCCAGAGTGTCGGATCCAACGGATGGCTCTTGCTCATCAAGTTCGCTCTCTCGCTACTACTCGTTTTCCCGCCCGCCTTTTGCATGGGTGGCACCATCCGGTGATGGGACAGTTCATGATTCGGGACCGGGAAGCATTCGGCAGAATCTCCGCCATGATGTACGGCATCAACACCCTCGGCGCCGCCCTCGGTGCCGCCCTCGCCGGATTCTATTTACCCCTCTGGCTCGGATTCAACGCCACCTGCGTACTGGCAATTGTGCTATCACTTGCAGTCGCCCTCGCCGCCTTCAAGTTGTCGCTCCGCCCTCTCCCAAAAACCATTCAATCCAACGCCTCACCCGAACCCAAAACTGAGATCGCCGAGGCTCCCCCTCTACCGACGACGCGTCAGGAACGACGGGCGCAGGAAAGGCTAGAAAAAAGTCGCCAAGAAAAACGCCCACAGAACGAGCCATCCTCTATCACCTCCGATTCACCACCGACCGCCGGACGCAAAGCTATTATGGCCCTGTGCTTCCTTTCTGGATTCGGCGTGCTCGCGCTCGAGGTGTTGTGGACCCGAATGTTCTCTCAGGTGTTAGAAAACTCAGTCTACACTTTCGCAACCATTCTCGTGATCGTGCTGGTCTGCCTCGCGCTGGGCGCGCTGGTCAGTTCAGGCCTCGCCCGTTTGAAGGCATCACCGCTGGTTGTTCTCACTTTGTTAGTTCTGGCTGGAGCAGGAGCACTCATTGCCACACCTCATGTCTTCATGTATCTCACCGACGAGATGCAAATCGTCACCTCCACTGGGAGTTGGTCGAGCTATATCCTGCTCATTTTCCGAACGGCGGCACTGACCATCGCTCCCTCCGCGCTCATTCTTGGCACAATCTTCCCTTACTTGATGAAGACCGAGGAAGCTCACATGAAATCACCGGGCCAGTCGCTTGGACGCCTCGCCACTATCAATACCATCGGTGCCATCCTAGGAGCTCTACTTTGCGGCTTCCTGCTGCTCGACGGGCTAGGCATTTGGCGTAGCATGCAGATAATAACCCTACTTTACCTCGTGGCCGCACTTTGCCTGCCGCTCGGCTGGAACCTCCGCAGCTTGGTTACCAAGGCTGTCTGCCTTGTCGTCCTGTTAGTAAATATGTTCGCGCTAGACCCAGCGAGCCTTCCCATTATTAGCACCGACCCCTTAGCACGTGAGGAAAAAGTAATCGAAATCTGGGAAGCCAGCGACTGCACAGTGGCTGTCACCGAGAGCCAAGTCGGCACCTCCATCAAGATTAACTCGCACTACAGCCTCGGCTCCACCGGCGCCTACATGCAAGAAAAACTCCAGGCCGATCTACCGCTGATGATTTACCCTGAGACCGAGAGCCTCTTCTTCCTGGGCGTCGGTACCGGAATATCCGCTGGAGGCGCCCTCGACCCGAGCCACAAAAACGTCAAAAAAGTCGTCGCCTGCGAGCTCGTGCCGGAGGTGATCACCGCCTCGAAAAAATACATGACCGACTTCCACGGCTTCGACTGCACTGGCGGACTCTTCAATGACCCACGGGCCACCGTATTGGTCGAGGACGGCCGTCACTACCTGATGGCCACTAACGAAAAATTCGACATCGTCAATGCCGACCTCTTCGTCCCCTTCCGCTCCGGCGCAGGCAGCCTCTATACTAAGGAACACTTCGAGAGCTCGAAAAAACGGCTCACACCAGACGGCGTCTTCGTTCAGTGGTTACCGCTCTATCAACTTACTGAAAACGAGTTCTCCATCATCGCCCGCACCATGATCGAGGTCTTCGATCAGGTGTCGATGTGGCGCCACAACTTCCAACCGGGCGATGAGATCGTCGCACTCATTGGTCACCAAAAAGGACAAACCCTGCCCGCCAGTGACATCGACAGCTGGGCCGACAAACTCTACGCTATATCTGGCAAAGACCCGAGCGACCTGATGCGTTTGAACCTCCCACTCGACCCACAGACCATCCTCTTTTTCTACGGTGGAAACCTCACCGCAGCCCGGGAACTCTTCGAGGACTACCCGCTAAACACCGATGACCGACCCGTGATCGAGTACCAGGCCCCACGATCTTACCGTAAAGGCTCATCTGATCAACCACCATGGCTAGTAGGCGCTCCCTTCGCTAACCTCGTGGACAAAATTCAAACTATTTGCCCGCCATCTGACGACCCCTTACTAGTAAACCGCAGCACAGACAATCGCCGCATGCCACTAGCTGGTAGCGCCTTCCACCGTGCCCGTATAGAATCTCTCAAAGAAAACACCGAGGCCACCCAAAAGGCATGGACCGAGTTCGTCAAAGAGTGGACCGCCACTGACTAACGACTCTCACAGCCTCTGGTAGGCTATTGGAGCATATAATATTGAAAGATCTCCCAGCCTGTCACAGTATTCAGTCAATTACACGCACCCCCATTTCATTCCTGTCATGGATGTGTGTGTGTTTTTTTAGAACTAGCCAATGACTTCCGTGCACAACGAAACAGAGACAGCAACACCCGACATCGCCCCCGTGTCACCGCGTTTCCAGACTCTTCGCAGCAGCGTTGTGAGCAGAATGATGTCGCTGCCTGCGGTGGTCATCGTTTCATTTATCGTGCTCCAGAGCTTCGCAACTGCGGAGTTCAGGGAGTGGACTGATGTCAAAGGCCGGAAGGTCTCCGCCAACTACAGGGGGATGCAAAATGGCAAAGTCAGCCTTGAACTAAAAAATGGTAGAGTTCTCCCCTTCTCACTCAATTCACTCAGCAAAGCCGACCAACAATGGGTCGAGCAAGCATCAGCCACCAGCAGTGAAACGAAAGCCAGCAGCAATCCCGACCCCAAAACCCCTTTCGAAGTCCACCCAAAGATGGACATTCTGCTCGATGTATACTGCTACTCCTGCCACGACGAAGACAAGCAGAAAGGCGACATCCGACTCGACCAACTTGGTACATTGTCCCATCGCTCCAGACTGGAGCTTCTTAACAAAATGCAGGAACAGCTCTTTTTCGCTGAAATGCCACCAAGAAAGAAAAAATCCCAACCGACCGATCCCGAACGCAAGCAAATGGTCGAATGGATCACCAGCGAGCTTGATAAATTTGACGCCTCGAACCTCGAGGACAAAATGCGCTACCCTGACTACGGCAACTACGTCGATCACGACAAGCTCTTCAGCGGTAAAATCAAAGACAGCCCGTACACCCCATCGCGACGGTGGCTTGTCAGCCCGCAGATTTTCCATCAACGGGTCGCCGATGTTTTTAAACTTCCAGCAAAGGGGCGTCCGCGCAGCTTTTACGGCGTCACCAATCCCTTCATTTTACCTGACCACGCCGGAGTTCGCTATTACGATCACTCCGCGCTGGATGGTGGTCACCTACTGATGATGCTGACCAATGCCGAGTGGATCTCTAAAAAACAAATCAGGGCCGGCCGAGTCAAGAATGGCGAAATCAAAGCTGGCGACTTCGAAAACCGCAGCGACAAATGGCTGCCTGGAAAAACCCCCGCTGCCTTTGAGGACATCATTTTGAAAAAATCAAAACCGACGGGTAAGGAAATGATCGCCGCCATCCACGCCCAGTTTGACTGCGTTCTGCAGCGCCAGGCCAGCGACAGCGAACTCAAGCGGTACCTGCCATTGCTAGAATCAACCATCGAAATCGGTGGCAATACCGAAGGACTACGTCAGATGCTCATCAGCGTTCTTTTGGAATCCGAGTTCCTCTACCGTTACGAATTTGGTGCTGGATCAGTAGATAATCACGGAAGAAAAAAACTCTCCCCTCGTGAAGCGAGTTACGCCATTGCCTACGCAGTTTCCGACCGCGGCCCCGATGAAACATTGGTAAAAGCAGCGCAAGAAGGAAAGCTCACCACCAAGGCTGATTTCCAACGAGAAGTCACACGCCTACTCAACGACAAACAAGCATTCTTTGCCGAAGGCGCACCGACCCTCAGCGGCAAAAACCTCAGATCTCACAAGGTCAGCCACCCTAAGCTCAACCGGTTCTTCCGTGAATTCTTCGGCTACGCTAACAGCGTCAAAGTATTTAAAGACACTCCACGCAGTGGTGGGTTTTACAGTAACACCGGCAGGGGGAGCTCGGGAACCGCTGGTCGGGTCACCAATGAGGCGGACAGAATCGTCGACTACATCCTCAAAGAAGACAAAAACGTCTTCGAACAGCTCCTAACGACTGAGAAAAATTTTGTCTATCACCCACACAACAATGAAGCTGGCACAAAACTCGTCGATGGATGGCGCGAGGTCTATGAGACTCTGAAAGACACCAACTGGCGTGAGCAACCCTATGAAGTTGCCAAAAAACATGAGGAACTCGTTTGGAAACACCTAAGGGTAAAGCCCGCTAAAAAAAACAAAGGTGCCAAACGCCACGACGCCACCTTGGGCAGGTACATGGAATATTTCGAAAACACCTTTGGCAAAGGCAACACCCCCTTCACCGCCCTCCATTGGGCCCACGGATTTAACTTCCGCTATGCCGAGATCTACAACCTCCCCCCCGCAGCCGGCACCCGTGGCGGATACAGTGACAAAGAAACATGGGATTACCCCGTCGTGCAGCCCTTTAAAATGCCCAACCGCAAAGGCATCCTGACACACCCCGCTTGGCTGGTGGCCAACTCACAAAACTCTGCCACGGATCCAGTCCACCGTGGCAAATGGGTCCGCGAGAAACTCTTGGCCGGTCGCGTCCCAGATGTGCCAATCACCGTCGACGCCCAAATCCCCGAGGACCACCACAAAACCCTGCGCGAACGACTCGATTCGGTCACCACCAAAAAGGAATGCTGGAAATGCCACGAGCACATGAACCCACTGGGCTTACCATTCGAGGCATTTGATGACTTCGGCCGCTTCCGTACCGAAGAAGAACTCGAGCACCCAGATAACTTGCTCACCAAAGGAAATGGTAAAAATAACGCAAATACCTACAAAACCAGACCAGTCAATCCGCGTGGCCACCTCAAAGGCACCGGCAACCCCAAACTCGATGGCGATGTCAAAGACGTGTTCGACATGATCGAGCGTTTGGCAAAATCTGAGCGCGTCCGCCAATCAATCATCCGCCACGCATTCCGCTACTTCATGGGCCGCAACGAAACCCTAGCCGACTCCAAGACGCTGATCGATGCCGATGACGCCTACGTCAGCTCCGAGGGGAGCTTTCAGGCTGTCATTATTTCCCTGCTTACCTCAGATTCCTTTATCTACCGAAAATAACCCCACTTTCCCTTCCTAACCGAAGAGCAAATACTATGAAAACACGAAGAGATTTTATCAAAAACGCCATGCTCAGCACCAGCGCCCTAGCGCTTGGGCCGAACCTCTTTGCCAGCGCCCCCACCGGCAAAGCTCCAAAGCGTTTCATCTTCATTCACAAGGGTAACGGCCTGCTTCCAAATGTACTGATCCCATCCACGTTCAGCAAGAAGGAGATGGAAATGGAAAAGAGGAAGGAAGCATTCGAAGCCGATCTAGGGAAACACGACCTTCCAGAGTGGATGAGTTCCCTCAACGAACACAAGGAGAACATGACCATCCTCCAGGGACTCTCCGGAAAAATGTGCACCACTGGCCACCACACCTGGCAATCGTCGCTCGGCGTCTATAAAGCCAACGAACGACTCAGCTCGATCAAGTGGGCGACCGTTGATTTCGAACTGGCAAAACTCTTCCCTTCACCACTCGAACACATCGAACTCGCCTGTTTCCCTATCGGCGGTGGTAATTCGCGCGGCAACATCAACGGCATCGAAAAAGGCTTCTCAGCCCGCGGTCCACAACAACCCAACTACGCATTCGGCTCCCCAAAAGTCGCCATGCAAGAACTCTTCAAATCAGTTGCCAACAGCAAGGACGACCGCATCAAATACGAACTCGAACGCAAAGTCCTCGAGTTCGCCGCCAAAAGTGAAGGAGACATCGCCAGCCACCTCGCCGGACTGGAACAATCGAAAATTCAAAACTACGCGGAATCCATCGAATCAATCCGCAAACGGAACACAAAAATCGATGGCATGGCCGATGTCATCCGCAAGCACGTCCCTAAGCTGGATGAAAAATACTTTGCCGACGAACTCTCGACCGTTGACCGACAGTTAGGCCACACTGAGATTCTACTCTCCACACTTATTTCCGGCATGACCAATGTGGTTACCTTCACCGTGGATGAACTAGGCACTCTTTATAACGGACTTGACGATATCGAAAAGGAAATCGTCAACCTGCACGACGTAGGCCACGGTAAACCCGTCGGAGACTTCAAGGCCTTGGAGGTGCGGGAAAAAGTCCGCCGTCAGCACATGGGCTTGGTCGACACCGTCGTCAAACGCCTCAAGGCCGTCCCAGAAGACGGTGGCACCATGTTCGACAACACCATGATTTTCTACTTCCCGGATAACGGCGAAACCCACCACAGTCACGGCACCGAATGGCCCTTCATCGTCATGGCCGGCAACAACTGCAAACTCGACATCTCCGGGAAATACATCCGCCTCCCTAAATACGGAGACGAAGGCCACAAAACACTAGGAAACTGGTACACCTCCGTCCTCAACGCCTACGGCAACTCGGTCCCCCACTACGGCGACTTCGACACAGGCCTGACCCAATACGGCATCAATCAATCCGGCAATATCCCACAGTTCCTCGGCTAGAGCAACACAGCGCATACCATTTTAAAAAACCTTGTCCGTGGCGTCCAGCCACGCTCAAGCCTCCGCATTTGAATAGTAAATTCCTTGCAGTTGTTTTTCTGGGCTAATAACGTAATTGGAGCAAGAACCGTCAACGCTGTTAGTTTACAAAGAAAAAATACCGACATCTAGTTTCATCGTTGAAACCGATGTTAGCTATTATGTTAGTTAGGACCAGATAATGGTGACGGATTCTATTCTCTGAGACGGAAACTCACCAAATACAAACTTCTGATCACCGAAATCATGCTCGCCATGCCGTAATCTGGAATTTACTCTAACTACCACATAGGAGCGGGTTTGACAGCAGATGCATGACAGCAGATGCATGACAGCCTTCGGACAGAGTTCGCCTCGCATCATAGCAGCAAATTACTATCTCATATAAACTAACAAACATGAACAAAAGATTCGTTCTTATACTTTCAGCTCTATCCCTGCTGCTGATTTCCCATAAGAGAGCCTGGGCTGACACTGGCAAAAAACCGAATGTCATCTTCATCCTCGCCGACGATTTTGGCTACGGTGATATGAGCTGTTACGGCGCTACCCACTTCAAGACGCCGGCCTGTGACCGTCTCGCCGACGAGGGGATGCGCTTCACCGACGCCCACTCGCCTTCGGCCGTCTGCACCCCAACCCGATATTCCATCCTTACCGGTCGATACAACTGGCGCAGCTGGCTCAAGAACTGGGTGCTTCAGGAAAACCACCCGCTACTCATCGATACGGATCGGCTGACCATGGGGAAGCTATTCCAACAGGCCGGCTACAGCACCGGATGTATCGGCAAGTGGCATCTGGGATGGGGCACGGAGCTGGGAACCGACTTCAGCGGCGAGGTGAAACCTGGTCCGTTAGAGGTTGGATTTGACTCCTTCTACGGGGTTCCATTCAGCCATAATAGCGGTAAATCGCGCCGAGTGTTCATGCGCGACCGCCGGATCGTCAACCTCAAACCGGGCCTCAAATTCAACAGCAAAGAGGCGATGAAGAACACCGTCCGTAAACTGGAAAACACAGCCATTGATCTATCCAATGAAGCCGTTGCGTTTATTGATAAAAACAAGGACAAGCCCTTCTTCCTCTATTATCCCACCACCAACATCCATTTCCCGCTCACTCCTAACAGTCGATTCAAAGGCACCACAAAGGCCGGGATCTATGGCGAGTTCGTGGTCGAGTTCGACTGGGCGGTGCAACAGGTCGTCGAGGCTCTCGAACGTAACGGCATCAGCGACAATACCATCGTCGTAGTCACCAGCGACAACGGCGCGCGCCCCCCCGGAAAACTTAAAGACCTAGAGGCATTTAACAACCACCCGTGCAACGGTCCCTGGCGCGGCACCAAACGCCATATCCATGAAGCGGGCCACCGCATCCCGCTGATCGTACGCTGGCCAGGGAAAGTGAAAGCGGGAACACTCTCGGATGAAACCGTGTGCCTGACCGATTTTTTTACCACCTTTGCCAAAATATTAAATCAGCCGATCCCGAACAATGCCGGTGAAGACAGCTACGATCTAACTAACCTTCTCACGGGGAAACCTCACAAGCACCCGCTGCGCGAAGCTACCGTCCACCACTCGGTGTCCGGACAGTTCGCCATCCGCCAAGGCGACTGGAAACTCATCGAAGGCAGCAGCAACGGCGATTACCCGAAAAATGACGAAGGCAAAATCGATGTCAAAACCTGGAACCCGGAACGTGATCCCACCACCGGAAAATGGACCAAGCTCGATTACTTCCAGCTGAAACCCGACGGGAAGTTCCAACTCTACAACCTGAAATCCGACCCTAAAGAGCAAAAAAATCTTAGCGTAAAACACCCCGAAAAAGTCCGCCAATTGCTCAAACTCCTCAATAGCTACCGCAGCAACCAACGGTCGGCTCCGATAGTTGGTAAATGAATAAGTCTTTTGTCAGTAAGGACCTGACCGCCACATCGAACTCTCAACCACCTCACTCCAAAAGTAATTTCCAAACAACATGAAGAGCCTATTTCTACTATTTTGCCTCGCTGCAAGTCACTTCTGCAGCGCTTCGCTGTCTTCTGCAGCTGAACTTTCAGAAGAGAAGTTAGAGCCCGGCGATAGAATGTTATTAAAGAGCGTCCCAGGAAAACACCAACTCTACCACCTCTGGCCTGGAGATGGACGCAGAAATGACGACCCCCTCAAGGAGTTAGAGGAAACGTTCGATAGACGCATAAGAAATGTCGTCAGCCCCAGCCTTATGGTGATGAAACCCGATCAGCCTAACGGCAAGGCTGTTCTTGTCTTCCCTGGCGGCGGCTACGGACATCTTGCTGCAAAGAAAGAGGGCAGTCTCGTTGGCCAATGGCTGAATCGACAAGGAATCACCGCTTTTATAGTCAAGTATCGAGTGCCTAAACGAAAGGGCGTCAATGCCCCTCTACAAGATGCTCAAAGGGCCATTCGTTTTGTCCGCGGCAATGCGAAACAGTTCGGAATCAACCCAGATAAAGTGGGCGTCATGGGATTCTCCGCTGGCGGGCACCTCTGTGCGACGACGCTTCAGCAGTTTGATGCTGCCACCTATACTCCGTCCGATGACTTGGACCAATTTGACTGCAAACCTAACTTCTGCCTCCTGATCTACCCTGCCTATCTCGATAAGAGTGAGCCGAAGGTCAAGGACCCAAGCATTCCTCTCTATATCGCGATCTCCAAGAAAGACGGATTCATTGACGGCGTTGAGACATACGTCGCCATTTTGAAAAAAGCCAAGCTTGACTATGATTACCATGTCTACCCCAGTGGTGGTCACGGTACCGGACTTGGTGGCTTCCCATGGATAGAGACCTGCGAAAAATGGCTCAGCTCAAAAATTAAATAGAATCCACAACGAATAACTGTACTCCAAATCTACATGAAAAAAATCATTCTCTGCGCCCTCCCACTCCTACTCCCCGCCCATATCTGGGCCCAGCACGACCCAGGGCGGAATGCAACGCGCCTGCTGGCCAACGGGGAAACCGATGCCGCTATCCAGTTGGTTGCTAAACCTCCCCGGAAAATGAACAGCCCGATCAGTGAGGCCGAACAACAATTTGTACTCACTATGGCCGCGTGCATACAGGGGGACGCCGATGTGGCTTTCAAATACGCCCAACAAGCAGTTGCCAATGGACTTCCTATCGAACGACTCCAAGCCGGCCCCCGTGATACTCTGGCGCCACTCTTCGCCAATAAAGCATTTAAAACCTGGCTGGAATCACGCAAAAAACCACTACTTCACGGCCCGTTACTCGGCTCGGTGACCGATTCCTCCGCTAGCTTCTGGCTGCGCACTTCTAAGGAAGCAGACGTCCGAGTCATCGTCCACGCGCTCGCCAAAGGTGTCCCAATCGGAAAGCCATTATCTGGAAAAATCCGCACGTCTTCCAGTGAAGATTACACCGCAACAGTCAGAATTTCAGGGCTAAAACCAATGACTCAATACCGCTATGAGGTTAGCGTCGATGAACAAAAAACTGGCAAACCCACTGATTTCCAAACCTTTCCTCAGCAAGACTCAGCCAGTCGCTTTAGTATTGCCTTCGGTGGCGGCTCCGGATTTACCCCGCAATACGAACGGATGTGGACGACCATCCATAGCCGTAAGCCTGACGCGCTACTGCTGCTCGGCGACAACGTCTACATCGACGACCCCACCCATCCGCTGAGCCAACGTTATTGTTATTACCGCCGGCAGAGCCAGCCGGAATGGCAAGAGCTTGTGGCAACCACCAGCGTGTTTACCATTTATGACGACCACGACTTCGGCATCAACGACTGTAATCCGGGTCCCGATATAGAAACCCCTGCGTGGAAACGTCCTGTGTGGGAGGTCTTCCGCCAAAACTGGAACAACCCGGCATACGGCGGCGGCTCTAAACAACCGGGGTGCTGGTACGATTTTCACATCGGCGACGTCCATTTCATCATGCTCGACGGTCGTTACTACCGCGACCTAGCTGGAGGCTCAATGCTTGGACCCGTGCAGAAAAAGTGGTTACTCGAGTCCCTTCAGTCATCCAAAGGGAAATTCAAGGTGTTGGTCTCCCCCGTCCCATGGTCGCCAGGGGTAAAACCAAGAAGCAAAGACACCTGGGATGGATTCCCCGATGAAAGAGAGGAAATCTTCTCCTTTATCGAAAACCAGAAGATCGATGGCGTCATCCTCATGGCTGCCGACCGCCACAGATCCGACCTCCGCAAAATCAAACGACCTAACGGCTACGACCTCTACGAGGTAATGAGCTCCAAACTCACCAACGTCCATACCCACGGGCTTATGGAAAATGCCAAGGGGTCCGAGTGGATCATGGGATACAACAAAGAATGCTCATTCGGCCTGCTAGATTTCGACACCACTCAGAAAGACCCTCAAGTGAAATTCAGTATCATCGATATCGATAATCAAGAAATCGATTCACGCACATTGAAACTAAACCAACTTATGTCACGTAACCAAACGAAGAATAAATAAATCGAGGTTTGAAACTACAAAGACCCAGTAAGAAAAGGGAGCGTGAGCGTGAGCGTCCCCAACAAAAAGCAATTTCCAATCCAAAATAAACATGAACAAACTGACCGCCTTGTGCTCGCTGATCGTGGCACCCCTAATGATGTGGAACCCCGCTGCCGCGAAGGAGCAACGACCCAACGTGCTTCTCATTGCGGTGGATGACCTGAATGATTGGATTGGCTGCATGGGCGGACACCCACAGGCAAAGACACCTAACATGGATCGTCTTGCCGCGCGCGGAGTCCTGTTTACCAATGCTCATTGCCAATCGCCGGTCTGCAATCCATCACGCGCCAGCATGATGACCTCGCTCTATCCGAGCACTTCCGGGATTTATTTCTTAAACCCGGATCTTGAGCAATCACCGGTCTCGCAGAAAAACACGCTATTGCCCCTAAGATTTCAGCAAGATGGATATTATGTCACGGGAGCGGGCAAACTCTTTCACGGTCAACAGAACAAAAAGTATCTCCCTAACTATGGTGGATCATTTGGTGGATTTGGACCACTGCCGAAAAAGAAGCTCACCTCTTACCCTGGTCACCCGTTGTGGGACTGGGGCGTTTTCCCCGAGCGCGACGACCAAACGCCGGACCACAAAATTGCCGCCTGGGGAGTTGCTGAATTACAAAAAAAGCACGACAAACCACTATTTCTTGCCACCGGATTCTACCGCCCGCACGTTCCCCAATACGCCCCCCAAAAATGGTTTGACCTCTACCCAATGGAAACCCTCCAACTCCCCAAGGTTGCGAGTGATGACCTCAAAGGAATCCCACAATACGGTATCAACCTCACCCGACTCAAACACGTCTCCCCCACCTTCAAATGGGTGCAGGAAAACAAGCAATGGAAACCGCTGGTGCAGTCCTACCTCGCCTGCGTCAGTTTTGTTGACCACCAGGTTGGCAAGGTTTTGGACGCACTTGACGCAAGTCCTAACAAAGACAACACCTACATCGTACTCTACACCGACCATGGATTCCACCTCGGTGAGAAAGAGCGATTCGCAAAACGCAGCCTCTGGCGCGACGGCACACGGACGCCGATGATTATTGTTGGTCCAGGAATTGCCAAAGGGAAAAAGTGCAGCAAACCCGCCCAACTGCTGGACATCTACCCGACCTTGCTCGAACTAACGGGTCTCAAAGCCGATCCAAAACTCGAGGGTAACTCACTGGTACCACTGCTGAAAAACCCCGAGGCCGACTGGCCGCATTTCGCCCGAACTAGCTTCGGCCCCGGCAACTACGCCATTGTCTCCGAACGCTTCAGGTTTATCCAATACAACGACGGGTCCGAGGAACTCTACGACCTCAACAAAGACAGCCACGAATGGAATAATGTTGTCAAAAATCCTGAATACGCAGAGGCCGTCAAACAACACCGTCTCCAGATCCCGCAAGATCGCCACCCGATACTCGGAAAAAGATCAACCGGTCACCAATCCTATTCAGCATCCGAGGCACTGAAAAAATAGTCATCATAATGAAACAAATCTTACTTCTTATTCTCCTAGCCTGTAGCGTCCAAGCTGCAGAAAAGAACATCATCTTTTTTATCACCGATGACCAAAGCCCAACACTGGGTTGCTATGGTGATAAAATTGCCGTCACTCCTGCGATCGACTCACTTGCCGCAGATGGAACTGTATTTCTGAATGCCTATGCTACAACCGCCAGCTGTGCCGCCAGTCGTTCAGTTGTCATGTCTGGGGTGCACAACCATAAAAATGGCATGTATGGCCATTCCCATCATTTTCATAAATTCTCCTCATTTCACGACGTTGTTAGCCTCTCGCTTCCTAGAGTGTTAGCTAACGAAAACTACAGGACGGCCCAAATCGGCAAATACCACGTCGCCCCGGAAGAGGTCTACCAATTCCAAACCTACCTAAAAGGGAATGCACGCAATGCTCTGCAAATGGCCAATAAATGTGAATCGTTCATCAAAGAAAAAAGCGACAAACCATTCTTCCTCTACTTTGCGACTGAAGACCCACACCGAAGCGGTGGCGAAAACGAAAACTTCGAGGGTAAACTCAAACCAAATCTTTTTGGCAACAAGCCAAACAAAGCGTCACACACCGGCGTCAAAGAAGTCTTCTATAAACCTGAAGATGTCATTGTCCCGCCATTTTTACCAGACACTAAAGAATCGCGCTCGGAACTGTCTGAGTATTATCAATCTATCTCAAGAATCGATACTGGACTTGCACGACTGGTGAAAATACTCAAAGAAGCTGGGATCTACGACAAAACCCTCATCGTCTTTACTGCGGATCACGGCATGGCTTTCCCCGGTGGAAAAACAACAGTATTCGAAGGTGGTCTAAAAGTTCCTTTCATTGTTAGAAACCCCTATGAGAAAAATCGTGGTGTTGTCTCCAAAGCTCTTCTCTCACATGTCGACATCACTCCATCACTACTCGATTTCGCCGGAGGATTAGATTCCAAAATCAATGGTCCAAAAAAATGGGTCAACCCGAGAGACTATTGGAAAGGCAAAGAATATGCCGCCAAAGAAAATAGAAATGGCCGCAAAAAATTCCGCAGCTACCAAGGTAAATCTTGGCTCCCGCTACTAGGCAACAAAGACGCCGAGCACCACACTGCCGTCCACGGATCACACACCTTCCATGAGATTCAGATGTACTACCCGATGCGCTCACTGCGCGATAAGAAATATAAAATCATCTGGAACATTGCCCATCAACTTCCCTACCCATTTGCTTCAGACCTCTGGGCCGCGTCGACCTGGCAAGCGCAGTTAGCCAAAGGAAAAGACGCCATGTATGGACTCAAAACTGTCGACCAATACGTCAATCGCCCAGCATTTGAATTATACGAGATGGTCAAAGACCCGGATGAAGCCAAGAACCTAGCAGCAAGCCCAGAATACGCAGCAGTTCTCAAAGAATACCAAGCGAAACTAAAAGCATTCCAAAAAGAAATGGAAGACCCTTGGATCATGAAGTGGTCCTACGAATAAAGCTCCAATTGGCCTTTCATGTCCCCCCGATCAGTCTAGGTATTCATCCTAAATCATTTTACGCAAACGATATAGGCGACCCACAGGACAAGCATCATTTTCATATAGAAGAGACTTCCAAAAAAATCTACCGCGCACATTTAGGGCGTGTGAGTCGGTCACTGGGGTGATAGCAATTGTGCAGAATGAATTGCCAATCACTCCGCCGCTTTCTATCAGCCCTAGCTTCTGCTGCCCTGCTCCTTGTGTGCTCCCCCAGTACCTTAGTCGCTGAACCCGACAAACCTGCCAAGCTGTCTGAGCCTCTCTTGTTTTCTTTCGCCCAGATGTGCGACACACAACTCGGCATGGGTGGCTATGAACACGACGTAAAAACCTTTGGGCTAGCCGTCGACCAGATCAATAGGATGAAACCCGATTTCGTGGTCATCTGTGGCGATCTCGTCGGTAAGGCGAACGAAAAATCATGGGCCGACTTCAAACGCATCAAAGCCGGCTTCAAAATCCCCTGCCACTGCGCGGCGGGTAACCACGACGTCGGCAACAAACCAACAGCCGAATCCCTGCGCCTCTATCGCGAAACAATCGGCAAGGACTACTACAGCATCGAGCACAAGGGCTACACCTTCGTGATCGCTAACACCCAACTATGGAAGGCGCCGTTAGCAGGCGAGTCGGAGAAGCACGATGCCTGGTTCAAAGCAGCCCTCGTGGCAGCCAAGAAAAAGGCTAGCCCAGTCGTGGTCGTGGTGCACTACCCGCTCTTTGTGAAGACTCCGGACGAAAAGGAAAATTACTACAACATCGCGCCCGAAAAACGGATGGAACTCCTGAAGCTCTGCGAAGAAAATGGCGTGGTGGCCTTCCTCGCCGGACACACCCACAAGTTAATAATCAACCAATACAAAGGAATTCAGCTCGTCAATGGCGAAACAACCAGCAAAAACGTCGACAAGCGCCCGATGGGGTTTCGATGGTGGGATGTGGCTCCAAAGGGCAAAATGGTCCACCGCTTTGTCGAGCTCGAAGGAATGGATAAATAGCGCAACTCTGCCACCTATGACGCCCACTTCATACAAATCCATAGCAAACTGAGCTCACCACACACATTCCCACCACACACATTCCCACCACACACATTCCCACCACAGTATTTTGCCTAGCTCTAACGCTTGACCTAAACCTCAAATCATCTAAAAACCCACCATGAAACACATCATTACCAGAGCAGCC
Source organism: Rubritalea profundi (assembly GCF_002954445.1). Lineage (GTDB taxonomy): Bacteria > Verrucomicrobiota > Verrucomicrobiia > Verrucomicrobiales > Akkermansiaceae > Rubritalea > Rubritalea profundi. Next base: position 3,152,053 of record NZ_MQWA01000001.1, on the reverse strand, counting down.
ACAGCGGCCGTCCTGATTTGCACGACCCTAACAATTCAAGCAGCAGCCCCCAAGCCCGCAGCTGAAGGTCCCCGCACTCTTTCTATCGAACTAGGTACCCCCTTCCGCGACCACGCCGTACTCCAACGCGGGATGGCCGTTCCAGTCTGGGGATGGAGCAAGCCGGGGACCAAGGTCACCGTCGAGTTCGCCGGCCAGAAAACTTCCGCCACCGCCGGCAAGGACGGCAAGTGGATGGCTCAACTGAAAGACCTGAAAGCCAGTTTCAAACCAGCCGAGCTCGTCATCAGCGAGCAAGGCGGCAAAAAGGAAACCCTCACCGACATCCTCGTAGGGGAAGTGTGGATGGCGTCTGGTCAGTCGAATATGCAATGGAAGATCGGCAAATGCTATAGCGTCAAACCACTGGCGAACGAGCTTACCGCTGAAACTGAGGGCAAAGTGGCTCCCATCCGCGAGTTTACGGTGACTTCGGTAACAGCCCAGCTGTTTCCTATCAAGAAGGCGACCGGCTCCTGGAACAATGGCAACTACAATGACTACAGCGCGATTGCTTTTGCCTTTGCCCACAAACTCTACAAGGAACTCAACGTCCCGATCGGTATTCTCAACTGCTCGTGGAGCTCGACCCAGATCGAAGCCTGGGTGCCCCGCGAAGGCTGGGCGACAGCCAAGGATGATTACAGCAAGGCGATCCACCAGAAGTGCCGGATCACCGACCCGAGCACCCCTGAGCACAAAAAAGCCTGGGCTGCCTTCTACAAGTCTCTCGAAGACCAGATCGCGAAGAGCGAGGTCCTCATCAAAAACGGAGGCAAGGCGAAAAAAATCAGCGCAGACATCCCCGGCAACATGAAAGGCAACCGCGATGCCAGCTGGTTGTTCAATGGCCGCATGAGCCCGGTCGTCCCCTACGCCATCCGTGGAGCCATCTGGAACCAAGGTTGGCATAACAGAAACCAAGGCTTAAGCTACTATAACAACCTACACAGCCTGACTCGCGGCTGGCGCATTGTCTGGGACAAACCTGAACTCCCAGTTTACTTTCACCAGTTCTACTGCCCGGACAAGACCGACAAACCCTCCATCAACACCACCTCCGAGATGCGTCTGGGCACCACGATGGCACGTGATATTCCCAACACTGGAATGGCCAGCCAGATCGATATTGGTGGAGCGATCCACTACAATGCCAAGACCGTTCCCGGTCGGCGCCTCGCACTGCATGCGCTCAAAAACCAGTATGGCAAAAAAGTAGTTGCCGATGGTCCGATGTTCAATTCCTACAAAATCGAGGGCGACAAAGTAGTCGTTACCTTTGATTCCGCCGACGGCGGACTGGTGGTTGGAGACACAGAGTATAACCGGGCAGGTAGTAAGAAAAACAAGGACGCCACCGGATTCGCCGACCCCAAAGCGATCGAGAATGGCGTGGACAAGATGAAACTTTTCTGGCTCGCCGGTGAAGACCGAGTCTGGCACCGCGCCACATTCAAAATCAACGGCAACCAAGTCGTGGTGCAATCTGACGCCGTCAAAAAACCCCGTGGTATCTCCTACGGATCCGGTGGTATCGGATTCCAGCCATGCCTCTATAACAAAGCCATGCTGCCGATGACTCCGTTCATTCAGTTCGATAACAAAATGGTCACCACCAAGACCTGGCCAGACAAGGAGCTCAAAATCGTTGATAAAGACGCCGATCCCAACGCCGCCAAACCCACTCCAAAAGGCAAAGTCTACGACTTCCGCAAGATGCCACTGCTCAGCACCCAGTTCCGCGACAACGCTGTCCTCCAAGCTGACAAGCCAGTCACCATCTGGGGATCTACTCGCAACTTCGGTGAATGGCAGGCTGAAGATGAAGAAGGCGACTGCAAGGTCCACTTCGAATTCGGCGACATCAAGAAAACCATCGCCGTGACACCCGAGATGGACGAGTGGCAGGTCACCCTGCCCGTAATGAAGGCCGGGCCGAAACCTCACACGCTGAAAGTGAGCTTCACCATCAATGGTGAAAAAGTTCACGAGCGGATCGCCAAGGGCATCGTCTTCGGCGACGTCTGGTATGTCGCCGCCCCGGCACTGGGCAAAAAAATGGAGTTTAAAATGCCTGAGGTGAAACCCTCCGGTCAAATCGTTCGCATGATGGAGAACCAGTCGAAAACCGATGTCAAAAACGGCCCGAGCCGTTTCAGTGTCTGTGTCTCGAGAGCTCCAAGGGTCAAGGCCGCCAACGGCAAATGGAGCAACCGCTACGCCTCCTACTGGAAGGACGCCACCGGCATCGCTGCCGCAATCGGTAACCAGATTTCTGCGAAGTCAGGCCGCCCGGTCGGGATCATCTTCATGCAAAACAAGAAGGATTCGCTTCTTAAGAACTGGATCTCAGCTGACTTCCTCAAAGAGACACCAAGCCTGATGCCAGACTACAAAACAGTCGGTAGCGTGTATCGCGACAACCCGTATTACCTCGCCAATTTCAAACGCTACATTGCGGAATGGAAAACGCTCTGGTCCGACAATGTCCCAGCCATGATCAAAACCAAGGCCGTGCCAGATGGAAGCAGTTGGGGCAAGATCCCCTCGCCGAAACCACTAGTCGGGGACAGCCGGGCAACCTGGACCTATAACGTGTTTGTGCACAGTTTCGGACCGCTCGCTCATAGTGGTGTGATTTTCCTCTCGGGTGAGTCCTTGGTCAAAGCCGACCAGGGTGCGAACTTCGGACCTGAAATGTCCGTGCTGGCCAACTCTTGGAAAACCAAGTTCGGAGCCGCCGACGTGCCGTTTATCTACACGGTCCCCGCCAAGTCACTGGCACCCAAAATTACCCAGCCGAAAGCGATCAAAGGTAACAGCAAAGCGGTCGAACTCAACGACTGGTTAGACGTCAGCGACGTGATCAAAACCGTGACCCAATAGCACCCCCTACAAAAAGCAATTTTCTAGCAACCATGAAACCGCACATCTTCCTCTCACTTCTCGCACTCGGACTCCCCGCCACTGGACAAGAAAAATTCAACGCTGTAACCCACGGCAAAGAAGTATTTTCCGCCATGGGCTGCGTCGAATGCCACGCCACTGAGAAAGGCGACAACTCGATGAAGACTGGACCGAATTTATTTGGCCTCTTTCTCACTCAGCCACGCACCCGCGAGATCGGACCTGAAGGTGAGCGGAAGAAAATCATAGCGGACAAAAAATACTTCGTAAACTCGGTGCGCCATTCCTGGGACGAACTTGCCGTCGCAGAAACCGGTCCAGTAAAAGGCAAAACCTATATGAAAATCATGCCTCAGTACAGTGAGGCCATGCTCCCCAATGACGACCTCGAAGCACTCTGGCATTACCTGCGCACTCTGGCCGACAAAGAGCAGTCTGGTCCAGCCACCGTTATGATGACAAAGAAAAAAGAAGCTGTCATCGCCAACTTAATCGATGTCCCCGGTGAAATCCCTGTGACCAGCCGGGCACGCGTCTTCAGAGCACCCTTGGCCGGCTCCAGCGCCCGTGCCCTGCATGTGGGACTCACCAATGGCATGAGCTACACCTTTGATGCACGCATGCTCTCCGTCCGCAGAATCTGGGGCGGCGGCTATCTAAACCTAAAAGAAGAACGCGCAGGCCGCGGCAAGCGCCCCTCTAAAGTCGGTCGCAACGCCCTCATCTTCCTAGAAAACGAACCCATCCTCGCCCCCCTCACCCCAGCTGGTGAAGTGGTCGACTTCGAATTTAAAGAACCCGATGTCCAAGACCACGCAACCATCGAGAAACACCTCTGGGATCCCACGGATTTCAGTGAGAAAATGGCCCAACTCGATGCCGAGTTTCTTGGCCACCGTCTCGACCACAAAACCGGAATCCCCAGCTTCCAATTCCGGGTTGGCAAAAATACTCTTTCAGAAACCATCAAGGTCACCGACGACGGCCAGATCCAGATCACACTCGAAGGAGCACTCCACCAAGCCCAAAAGTTCCAACTCCGCTCCAGCGGTCTGACCAACGTACAGGTCAAAGGCGGTTCCTTCGCAAACGGTACTTGGACGCTCGCTCAGAAAAAGTCCTCTAGCACCTACACGCTAAAAGCGAAACTACCCGGTGCTCTACAGATCAAACCAAAAGTCGAGCGCCAAGAAAATTGGGAACCTCAGCCAGTCGTTTCCACCCCCACAGTAATGCTCCAGCCGGATCTCACCCGACGCAGGAAACCAGGCAAACCTCTCGCCACCCAAGCAGGCTACAGCACATTCAACTGGCAATCACCACTCGACCTCTACGGACGCAAACAACTCTTCGCTGCCACCGGAATCGCTGTCGCCAAGGACGGCACCATTGTGCTGGCTACTCGCGCCTCCGGCATATGGCGCATCCGCGACGGCAAATGGTCGCTCTTTGCAGAAGGCACTTTCGAGTCACTCGGCGTCTGTATCGAGGATGACAAAGGCGACCGAATCGTCATCACCCAGAAGCCAGAGTTGACCCGCATCAGCGACACCAATGGCGATGGACGCGCCGACACCTTCGAAACCGTCTGCGATGATTTTGGAATCCATGGCAACTACCACGAGTACACCCACGGACCCGTTCGCGATAAGCAAGGCAACTACTACTTCAACCTCAACCTCGCTGACGCTTCGAAACAAGAACGCGCCTCATTCCGCGCGGGAGGTAAGTTCATGGGATCTATGGGCGGTTACCGTGGTTGGTGCTGCCGGGTCACTCCGGACGGCACTTTCGAGCCCTTCGCCAACGGACTGCGCAGTCCCGCAGGTTTCGGCATGGCGCCAGATGGCCGTCTTTGGTATGCTGATAACCAAGGCGAATACGTCGGCTCCTCAAAGTTTGTACCTCTCGAGCAAGGGAAGTTCTACGGCCACCCATCCGGCCTCGTCAATCTACCCGGCGTCAACCCCGACACCGAACTCGACTATGATGCTTGGGCCGCCAAACTGCGCAAGGGTGCTGTCTGGCTTCCCCACAACAAGATCGCCAACTCCCCCGGCAACCCAGCCTGGGACATAACGGAAGGAAAATTCGGCGTCTATAAAGGTCAAGTCTTCATGGGCGACCAAACACTCTCTCAGCTGTTCCGCATCGTGACCGAAAAAGTCAATGGGATCGATCAAGGTTGTGTCATCCCATTCGTAGAAGGCCTAGTATCCGGCGTCATGCGCCCCTGCTTCCTTGCCGACGGCAGCATGCTCATCGGCCAAACCGGTCGGGGCTGGTACGCCACTGGTGGTTTCCAGGATGGCCTGCAGCAAATTGTTTGGGATGGAAAATCGATCCCAGCCGACATCCACAAAGTCACCTCCAGCTCCAGCGGATTCGACATCCACTTCACCCTTCCTTTGGATAAAGAAGTCACCGCCGAACAACTCAAAGAATCTGTCCTAGTGAAATCCTGGTTCTACACCAACACCTTTGAATACGGATCGCCAGAACACGACATCCGCGAGGACGCCCTGGCGGAGGTTGTCATTTCCGCTGACCGAAAGACGCTGCAATTGAAGATCTCAGATTTCGGCAAGGGCTCAAAATGGCTCGACCGCATCTACCACCTCAATATTCCAAACACCAAAGGACTCTTCACCAACGGCGCTTCTTGGGACACCTTGGAAAGCTACTTCACCCTGCGCGCTATTCCTAAATAAGCCAAATTGCACTACCACCCTTTTTCCATCCATGCACAAACAAACTATCATCGCCGTTGTCGGTATCGTATCGGCACTTTTCGTTGGAACTGCCGTTGCCAAAGCCGCAGTAGCAACACCAGATCAAGCACCACCGACCCCGACACTCCTGGCCCAATGCGCCGCACCCTTCCGGGATAACGCGGTTTTGCAGCAAAAAATCAAACTGCCCGTTTGGGGCACCTCGCTGCCAGGTGCCAAGGTCACCGTCCGGTTCGATGGCCAGAGCCAATCCTCCCCAGCTGGCCCCGACGGCAAGTGGCGGGTGGAGCTGAAGCCGATGGATGCAGTCAAACTGAAATCAGTCAACGACAGCCCAGCGGGTAAAACCATGACCATCATCTGCGAAAAAGACGGTGAAAAAGCAGTCAAAAAAATCAACAACCTCGTGATGGGTGACGTATGGCTCTGCGCTGGACAGTCGAACATGGCGGGCAGAATGAAACGAGCCGGACACCCCAAAAACTATCCTCCAACCAGCGTTAACGATGCAAAGTATCCGGCTCTTCGTTTCCTCAATTTCTCTGAAAACAAATGGCAGGTCTGCAGTCCGGAAACAGCAGTTTCGATTTCAAGAGTTTCCTTTTTCTTTGCTCGTCGAGTGCAGCGCGATGCACTGGTCCCCATGGGGCTCATGGTGACCGCAGTGGGCGGTTCAAATATCGAAAGTTGGTTAAACCAGCCTCCATATCCTACTGGTGGCAACTACACCAAGCTACTGAGACCATGGGTCGGTTACGGCATCCGCGGTGCCATATGGTATCAGGGTGAGAGTAATGAAGGCGATCGCCGCGGCTATCAGCCGAAACTGGAATCACTCATCACCGGCTGGCGAAAGGCTTGGAACCAGGGCGACTTTCCTGTGCACTTTGTCCAGCTTCCAGGGATTGGCAAATCAACCACCGACAATCCTGCAGGTGGTGAGGGAAGAGCCGAGATCCGCCAAGCCTATTTTGAAACCCTCAAGACTCCTAACACTGGTATGGCTGTGACCATCGACGTCGGTGCGCCCGGTGAACACCCACCCAACAAATACGATACCGGCGTTCGCTTGGCACGCTCTGTACTGCAAAAGGTCTATGGTTTTAAAGACCTTATTTCCTGCCCGCTCTACACCAAACATGTCATCGAAGGTAACGCTGTTCGCATCTTTTTCGATAATGCCCAAAACGGCCTAATGATTGCCCACAAAGAAGGATTCACGCCACCCAAACTGACTCCCAATGCCAAACTACAATGGCTTTCAATCCAAGCAAAAGACGGCAGCTGGCACTGGGCCGACGGAAAAATCAGCGGCTCCGAGCTACTGGTTTCAAGCAAGCAAGTCAAACAACCGATCGCCGTCCGCTACGCCTACACCCAGCACCCCTGCGGCCACCTGCTCTACAACAAAGCCGGCCAGCCCGCCGGCCCGTTCAGCACCATCGGCTACGGACCGGCCGCCGAGCCCACCAAGAAGAAGGGCAAATAAGCACGGCCGATTCTCAGTTATAAAGAAAACTCCGTGATCAGGCCCCAGTGTCGGCAACTGGTAACTCCCCATCTGGCTAGCACTCATCCCTTTAAGTCCTGGTAGCTGGAGGGTTTTACTGGACAATGGTAATTGATCTTAAATTCTAATACATTTACGTCTTACTAGGAGTGACGGGCACGGACAAGTTCCCATTCAATCCGCGGCCTAACCGGCCCACTTCAGAATCGATCAAGGTAAATAACACTCCCTCTCACTGCCTCGATTTGTTGAGCCATCCAACCCACCTAACAATCCATTATGAACCGTAGAGACTTTATCATACGCACCGCAGCTGGCACCGCCTGCGCAGGACTTCCAATCCAGATGCTAGCCAAAGGCACCCGCGGCGGTGCCGCACAGCCACCGCTACACACCGCCGATTTTTCCAGCTTTGCAGAGCAGGACACACTGGATCTCTTCCTGCTGGTCGGCCAGTCGAACATAAAAGGCCGCGGTGCCATCGAGATGAAACCTGTGGAGAATATGAACATCTTGTTTTTCCACTCGAAACAGCAGCAATGGAATGTCGCGCGTGACCCACTGCACGCACAAGGCACACCAGATAGAATCGACGGCAGTGACAATTCCGGTACCGGCCCGGGCATGAGCTTTGCACATACTCTGGCACAACAGGATGCCAAACTGAAAATTGGCCTGATTCCCGCCGCCGTCGGCGGTGCCCCCATTGGTTCCTACGGAAAAGACAAAAAACTCTACCAACGATCACTCGAACTCACCCGGCAAGCCGTCGAAGAAGTGGCGAAACACTCCAAAATAAAAACCAGAATCAAAGCGATACTCTGGCTCCAAGGCGAGTCCGACTCGACCAAGCCGCTTTACGAATCCTATGAAGGTAAGTTGCTGGATATGATCGACCGCTACCGCAGTGACCTCAAAAACCCAAGCCTGCCATTCGTAGCATGCACCCTCGGCTCCTACATAAACAAAGGACCATTCCAGTATGTGAAGGAGACAAATAAGGTATTGTTAGGTCTACCCGAAAAACGAAAACACACCGCCTGCATCGACGCCCGGGATTTAAAAGGTCACATCGGCGATAAGCTCCACTACGATACTGAATCCCAGATAGAGATCGGCAAACGCTTCGCCGCCTTCTATCTGAGATTGACAAAAAAATAATGTTAGGGCAGTCATCAGTGATTGGCCATGTCAGCAATGCTTGAATCCACAGCCCAAGCGCTTCCATATATTTCGCGGTTAATATTGAAAAACTGAAAAAAACATGAAGATGCTCTCGTTTAACGATGGGATGCCAAAATCGAACCAGCTAAATAAGATCCCGTCAACGGCAAGAAAGCTGTCCTTTGGTCGGATAAATCCATATTAGGCGTCACACTACACTAAACCTACCCCTAAATTGGTCAGGTGTTAGAACAAGAATGTCTCGATAACTAAGAATAAAACCGCAGTATCCGCTCCATCTCAGATAAAAGCAATTGAGTGAAAGAAGTCCGAGCTGCATCTCGTTTTGAAGAAGAGCGAAAGACTCGCATGAAAATCACACGTGATGCTCACCTCTGGAAACAAAACCAACACCCTGCATTTTTAGAACTAAGTGAAAATCAACATTATGAGTAATGCAACTGATGACGTAAAAGCCGCGGAACAACTCGGTATCGCAAGAGGTGGTGTGGTCAAAGAGCTACATATTCGCTGATAACTGACACACCCACGCCCACCTGCTAGAATGCTCCCGCGTGTTCACCCCCCGAATTTAGCGATTGCGTCCTAGATTTGTAGCGGATTAAGGTACACGATTAAGTACGGTGATTAATTACGGACTGAAGACATGGACCAGCAGCATAAGATAAACTTATCGGAAGATCCGTGGAAGACACGACTGACCTTGATTGACCGGGCGCGCGATCCCAACGACAGCCAAGCCTGGGACGAATTCACCGACTATTATTCGGGCTTTATTCGCATGGTACTGATAAAGCTGCAGGTGACACGGGATGACCTCGAGGATTTCAGCCAGGACGTATTGCTGAAGTTATGGCAGGGCCTGCCAAAGATGGAAATGGGCCGCGACGACGCCAGATTTCGCGCCTGGATGGGAACAGTCATCCGCAATGCTGTCTATAACCACTGTAGCCAGGCTACTACGCGAAAACGCCGTGAGACCAACGCCGCCGTCGCCGATGTCGCGCCACCGGATATTGAGGACATCATTGAAAGCGAGTGGCGGAAACACATCATTGCGCTGGTCATTGAGCGCTTGAATGCTAGTTTCTCCGGCAAGGCCATGGACGTTTTCACGATGACTCTCGATGGTAAGTCCGTTGACGATATCGCCTCGGCGATGGAGCTGACCAAGGCCTCCGTCTACGTCCTGCGTAACCGCGTCCGCACGCGCTTCCTCGATGAAGCAAAGCAGTTGCGCAGTCAGCTGGAATTTCGCGAATGATGACAGAATCAAACATTCAAACCCAAGCCTTGAACCAGCTGTTCGACCAGGCCTTCGACGAGCGTGACCCGGCAGAGCAGTCGCCCCTCTACGTCGATCTGCGGTCGCTCGAGGAGCGCTACGTTCAAGCTGAACTGATTGCGGTTGGCGGCATGAAACGCATACTCAAGGTCCTCGATCGACACAGTAATCGTCACGTCGCCATGGCTCGGTTGCATGAAGACGCAAGCGATTTACTCTTTGACCCATTTATTCGCGAGGCACGGCTGACAGCGCTGCTCGAGCACCCTAACGTCATCTCCGTTCACGATGTCGGCGTCGACAAAGAGGAGAAACCGTATTTTACCATGGATCTAAAAGTCGGTGATGGGCTTGATGTGGTATTGCAGAAGGCCCTTGCGGATGGCGGGTATCCGCTATCGGATCGACTCGATATCTTCCTCAAGGTTTGCGATGCGATCACCTTCGCGCATTCGCGCGACGTCATTCATCTCGACTTGAAGCCGGCCAACATTCAGGTCGGTGATTATGGTGAAGTGTTGGTCTGTGACTGGGGCTTGGGAAAACTGATCGGCAGCAATGATGAGATCGATGATGACGAGTTGCTCAATCCCGATCTGTTGAGCGGAATGACGGTGTACGGTCAGGTGAAGGGAACTCCCGGCTATATGGCACCAGAGCAGATTCGCGGCGAAGACCGGGACAAGCGCACCGACATCTACGCATTGGGCGGCCTACTTTACGCCGTGCTGACCTGTCGACCGCCACTCGCGGGTGACACCGACACCATGCAGCAGGCGGCACTGTCCGGCGATATTGTACCGCCAACCGAGCGCGGTAGCGGAGTTCCCGAGAGCTTGAGTGCCGTGGTCATGAAGGCTATGGCACTAAAGCCGGCCGATCGCTATGCGTCGGTGAGTGACTTGATCACAGATATCCGCGCGTTTCTTGGCGGTTTCTCTCCCGTAGCCTATGAAAGTGGGCTGTCGACTGAGTTTTTGTTGTTCTATCGTCGACATCGCGTCAGCTGCAATCTGGCCGCTGCATTCGTGGCGATGGTGGTGCTGGTGACAGCCTTGTTCGTTGACCGCCTGAGCGCCAAGCGTGTAGAGGCCGAGATGTTAGCGGCGCGTTTGCATGTGGAAAAGCAGGAGACCGAGACACTGGCGGCACGGTTGCGAGTGGAAAAGGAGGAGACCGAGACACTAGCGGCGCGTTTGCGGGTGGAAAAGGAAGACTCAGAGGCGTTGCTTCGGGAAGTAGGGCTACTGACCACGGTGCTTCCCGTCGATTTGGTCGCCACTGGCGATCAGTTTAGCCATGACTTCTTTTATCAACTACCATTGGTTTCTTATGAACTGTCGATGCGTTCTGTGAACGACATGATTCGTACCGAACCGGGCCGGGCCGATCAGGCACGCGAACAGCTTGCGTATCTCTACTTCATGAGCACAGAGTTTGCTAAGGCGAAGCCGCATTTTGAGATCAACCCCGAGCGCATGCGCGGACTTGCGAGGGTCAATGAGGCATTGGCTGAATCCTTTGATCCAGATAAGCATAAGACCTCGGCAACCCAGCTGGCCGGGATCATCAAAACGCTGATATCGATGAACCGAAAAGTGCAGGCAGGAAAGTTCCTCGCCTACGACTACGCATCATTGGGATATCGGGAAGGATACGGACTGGCTGTCACGGCAATGTTTGGAGATCATGCGCACTGTTTCAACTACGAGGCAGAGACGCATACACTGACTATCAATGGCGGCGGCGAGTCTTTCTCTCTGCAAACGCAACAGAAGCAGTACCCGCTGCGATTTCTGCCGATAAAGCGCTTGATTCTTGTTGATACGGTGATTTCGGACAGCTCAGAAATCACCGACCTGAAGATTCTTGAGGTGGCGGATTTGCGCGGCAGTCAAATCACCTCAATGGGGGATTTAAACATGTTCCCGCAACTAAAAACGCTGATTGTTCGCCCTGACCAACTGTCTCAAGAAGAAGAAATCAGACTACGTCCGCAGGTGCGCATTGAATAAAGCCACTTAGTGATTCAAACGGGATGCGCAAATTAATCCCTTCCTTAAAAAGAGAACATTCATCTCTTTTGAAATGCTAAGTGGTATAACGAGGTTCGGTTAGGCCGTCGACGGCCTCCATGCGACAGTGCAGGAATGCCCTTGCTTCCAGCGAATCCCCCAATCACTACCTCATCTTCGCCCTCCCCATCGTCCCGGCCTCGATGAACTCGCCCTCATCCTCCGTCGCCGCAAGTAATCCGGCCTCGGAAAACCAAGCATCAATCCAACCCCACTCCCGATCACCGGGGCGTGGGGTTTTTTCTGTGGCCGGGGCTTCCAGCCCCGTAGCCCGGCCGAACGTAAAAGAGCTTTCTAACCTCTTCCCTGGAAACACAAAGAGCTTACAAAACTCTTCTACGTAAGAACTCATGCCATCCGCTAGGCTCCTAAGTGGTTATTTTCATGCTGACTTTAGACATTGTCTGGCTTGGTGAATCTCGTAGTTGAGCTGAGCTTCTAGCCAGATATTGGCTCTTATGCCTAGGAATGCTTCTAGTTTTAGAGCCATCTCTACGGAGATACGTTTCCTATCATGGACTATATCTGAGATCATTCCTTTTGATACTGAACATTCAGCGGCAAGTTTGGTTTGGCTGATGATTCTGTGTTTGAGCTCGTCCTTGAGTAGTTGGACAGCAGGGTTGATTCTTGGTATGGTTTTCATCTTGTTTTGCTGTGTGTTGGACATTCTAGTTTGAGTGAGTGTCTTCAATTTTTACCAGGGCTACGTCTTGGAGCTCGTCATCATGCCATTGAAAGGTGATTCTCCATTTGGATTTTCTAGATTCGGCATCGATTGAATATCTGTCATTGTGGAGGGTGTGGTAGTGATATGAGGGAGTGAGTAGAAGGTCTTTTTCTGAGGAGAGGTTTAGAATATCAAGTCTGGCGAGCGTTTTTTGTAAATTGAGGCTGCCAAACTTGCGGAGTTCTTTCTTAGTGAGTGGCTGATTACGAAAGATTTTTTCAGTGGTGGTATCTGAGAAACTTTTAATCACAGGTCAAAAGTATGCTAAAAGGTGAACTTCAGCAAGTGGGAAAGTACACTAAAAGGTAAACTTTATAGTTTTCAGACAAAAAAACAGACTAATAAAAATGACAAAAATAAATGACAACAAAGACAGACTAATAAAAAGGGATGCTCTCTATTAGTATTAGTGTGTCTTTTTATTAGTGTTTATTTACGGCTGAAGCATTTCCCTCTCTATTAGTGTGTCTTTTTATTTACGGCTCCATTTATTCCCTAATTCTTGATTTTATAGGGAAGCCTTAAAGTCCTTGTATGCTCTTTTTTATCAGGGCCTAGTCGTCTATCGCGCTGCATTTTCTGGCATTAAGTCACATTACTTGATTTTTGCTAAAATAGCTTGTGACCCAATATTGTTGGATCCATCTTGATGCAGTTAAGAAATTTTATATAAATCTTTGTCACATACGATCACATGAAATTAACTATTCTTTCAAGAGCTCCAGGTTGCTACTCAACACGCCGTCTAGTCGAAGCTGCCAAAAACAGAGGGCACAAAGTGCTCGTTCAAGACCCGCTACGTTTTGCGATCGACATGGAAGAAGGTGAGCCAGACCTCTACTACAGAGGTAAAGCGATCCAAGTTCCCGATGCTATCTTGCCTCGGATAGGAACATCTATCACGCGTTATGGAACGACAGTGGTGCGTCAGTTTGAGCAAATGGATGTTTACACGCCTAACACAGCGAGCGGCATCGGAAACTCGCGGGATAAATTGAGAAGTCTACAGATATTGTCGCGTCACAATATTGGTATACCTCGCACAGCTTATGTGAGTCATAAGACTGATGTTGCGGATGCGATCGAACGCGTTGGCGGAACACCAGTGATTATTAAATTAATCGAGGGGACTCAGGGAGTGGGAGTTATTTTAGCGGATAAACCTGAAATTGCTAAAGCAATTATCGAAACATTACACAGCGCAAACCAAAATGTTTTGATCCAGAAATTTGTCGCCGAGAGTAAGGGAAAGGATGTGCGAGCATTCGTAATCAATGATCGCGTCGTCGGGGCTATTCGCCGAACAGCGCAGGGACAAGAGTTTCGCAGTAATGTACACCGTGGCGGTGTGGCGACGGCGATTACTTTGGATCCAGCTTACGAAAAGGCAGCTGTGCGAGCAGCGCAAATTATGGGCTTGAAAGTTTGCGGTGTCGATATGCTGGAAGGTGTAAACGGTCCTCAAATCATGGAGATCAACTCATCACCAGGCCTTGAAGGCATTGAAGGCGCTACAGGTCTTGATATTGCTGGCGAAGTGATTGACTTTATTTGTGGTCAAGCAAACATGCCACAAATCGATTTGAGACAACGTCTTACGGTGAGTAAAGGTTATGGTGTGACAGACATTACCATTCCTGAAGGAAGTATTTTCGTGGGCCAAACAGTATCGCAAACTGGTCTCAGGGAGAAAGATGTCGTGGTTTTAACACTTAAGCGCGGCGATTCTGTGATTTCTAATCCCAAATCATCTCGTGAGCTTCAAGCCAATGACACATTACTTTGTTATGGAAAGGTAGAGAGCATGAAATCTATGATCGGTGACAAGCCAAAGCGTCGTCGTAAGCTGAAGCCTCTGCCTTCGACTCCAGTGACTGACGGAACTACTCACGACGAAAACACAAATTCATGAGTGTAAAACCCCGCAAGAAGCGATCTATCGAAACTTGGGATAGGAAAAAAATCAAAGCCGGAGAGAGAAAACGTCTACTGCTGAAGGCTGGAGAAAGCTTTACTGGGACGGGAGTGCATCTCCCTCTAATGGTATGGCGAGGCCTAGAAGAGGGCCCAGTATTAGGTATTACCGCCGCGGTCCATGGTGATGAAGTGAATGGGACCGGAGCAATTCTGAAACTTATCCAAGACCCTCCTTTTGAGCTAAAACGAGGAGCATTAGTTCTAGTGCCTGTGGTTAATATCATGGGATTTGAACGTCACAGTCGCTACACCCCTGATCGACGGGATTTAAATCGCACCTTTCCTGGTAGTGAAAGTGGCAGTCTTACAGGGCGCCTTGCGCGGGTGATGATGAAGGAAGTCGTTGGACGCTGTGATTACATTGTTGATTTACACACCGCTGCCGTACGCCGAACCAACTTTCCCAATGTCCGCGCAGACATGGCTGACGTAGACTGTGCAAGATTGGCTAAGGCATTCGGTGCTGAAGTGATCGTCAATAATGCTGGGCCTGACGGCTCTTTTCGACGTGAAGCATGTAAATCTGGCTGCCCAACAATTATTCTCGAAGCTGGAGAGGTTTTAAAGGTCGAGTCTTCGGTGCAGGAGATGACTCAACGTGGACTCACTCACATTATGGCAGAGTTAGATATGATCGATGTGACTGACGATCTTCGCCCGGATACAGCACCTCATCAGATGATAGTGCAAAGTTCTAGCTGGGTACGAGCGGGGAGTGGAGGTTTTTTGACATTCCATGTAGCTCCAGGCGATACGGTCGAAAAGGGGCAACCAGTTGCTACCAATACAGGCTTACTAGGAAAGGTGCTTGAGACAATTGTTAGTCCCCACCACGGTATTGTACTAGGGATGACGACTATGCCTGCAGTTTCACCTGGCGATCCAATTGTACATATTGCTTTACCTGACACACAAAAGCAGTTCCGATCCCTTGAAAAAAGCGTTGATAAAATAGAAGACGACGCCTTAGAGAATCAAGTTCGAAATCATCTTGCCACTAGTATTACTGTAGTAGAACACAGCGTAGAAGAAGATGGCATTGAGGTAAATGATACCGACGATATATGAAACCACTAACTACTATAGGATGGAGAGAATGGGCTAGTCTTCCAGAATGGGATATAGAGATTAGAGCAAAAGCTGACACAGGCGCTCGCAGTAGTGCGGTTGACTGTTCTAGTATTGAAGAGCTTCCTGACAACCGGGTCCGCTTTACAATGCGTCTTTCTCGAAAAACGAACCTTAACATGACCCTCGAAGCGCCTATTGCGATGCGCAAACATGTGCGTAGTAGTACCGGCCACGGGCGTGATCGTTTATTTGTAGAAACCACTCTGCGACTTGGGGGTAGAGAGAAAAAAATTCTTATAAGTCTCACTTGTCGCAAGCGAATGATTCACCGAATGCTACTTGGCCGCGAAGCGCTCTCCGGCGATTTTGTAGTCGATAGCAGTGTCGATCATTGGGCAACACCTCGAAAAAGAAAAAAGAGTAAGTAGAATTAGGCGATCGGCGCGTCGTCACCGTCTACTGATGAATGGGATTTCAGCCTCTAATTTTGCTCAGTCATGGGTATCCAAAACTACGGGATTGCGCACTTCCATGCGTCGGCTAATTCGACCAGAGAATCGCTGTAGGTAAGCCGATGAAACAGACTTACCCTCAGCCACCGAATATAGCGGAACGTCCTCTGTGAGGCTCGTGCGAAGAAGCCATTTACAAAGGAAATGGGTAATTTTTTCGCCATCCTATATTTTTTGACTTTTCGCGGGTTTTGTTTTTCTTTGGCTCAACTGAGTCCTTCATGCCCTCCACCGTGCGGAGGTGATTTTCCAATAGAAGCATCAGATTGTGAGTCAGGCACTCGAAGAGCGCGTGGGCTTCTTTCGCCTCCTTCGAGCTTGCCCAGAAACGCTTTTCTTCGAGTTTTTTTTAGCTCTTCGAATACTTTTTCGATATCCCGTCGATGCTTGTAAAGCGGGACGATAGTCCATGTTGAAATGGGCAAATCAACCCCCTTATCACCCCATGACAGCCCCTCCGACCACCTCACTCAAAAAGCAAATTCCTA
The DNA here is from genome assembly GCF_002954445.1 of Rubritalea profundi. Lineage (GTDB taxonomy): Bacteria > Verrucomicrobiota > Verrucomicrobiia > Verrucomicrobiales > Akkermansiaceae > Rubritalea > Rubritalea profundi. The sequence goes on along the minus strand of NZ_MQWA01000001.1, from coordinate 3,135,542 downwards.
GCAGTCAGTATCCGCTGCGTTTCTGCCGATAAAGTGGTTGATTCTTATTGATACTGTGATTTCGAACAGCTCGGAAATCGCCGAACTAAAGATGCTTGAGGTGGCGGATTTGCGCGGCAGTCAAATCAGCTCAATGGGGGATTTAAACATGTTCCCACAACTAAAAACGCTGATTGTTCGGCCTGACCAACTGCCTCAAGAAGAGAAGAACAGACTGCATCCGCAGGTTCAAATTAAATAGCGAGGTTCGGTCGAGGGGGAAGATTTTTTGTATTCTGTTAAAAAAATACAAGTGGCTGTTTAGAATACAGAATCGTCTCTGTTTTGTAGGGTAAGTGGCAGTTTGCAAGAAGGCAGCTGGATCGAACCAAGCGATCGTGGTTGCTATGGCCGCGATTGATCACTCTCTTAACAAATATAGAAATAGAAACACCGAAATGAGTAACGAAACTGATGACGTAAAAGCCGTGGAACAACTCGGTGTCGCAAGAGATGGAGTAGTCAAAGAACTACGTAAAGTAATCGTCGGCATGGAAGATGTCATCGAAGAAATGATGATTGCGGTATTCGCGCAAGGTCACTGCCTACTGGTAGGTGTGCCGGGTCTAGCGAAGACACTGCTGGTCAGCTCGCTGGCTGAAGCGCTGTCGCTCTCGTTCAAGCGAATCCAGTTCACTCCCGACTTGATGCCATCCGACATCACCGGAACCGAGCTTCTCCAGGAAGACCCTGAGACCCACGCTCGCCAATTCAAATTCATGGAAGGTCCGGTATTCACCAACCTTCTCCTTGCTGACGAGATCAACCGTACTCCTCCGAAAACTCAGGCAGCGTTGCTTGAGGCGATGCAGGAAAAACGCGTTTCCTCCGGCGGTGTTGACTACAAGCTCGACAAGCCGTTCTTCGTGCTCGCCACCCAGAACCCAATCGAGCAAGAAGGTACTTACCCGCTTCCCGAAGCTCAGCTTGACCGTTTCCTCTTTAACGTCGTTGTTAAATACCCGAGCCGCGACGAAGAGCTCGGTATCATGCGCAACGTCACCAGCGACAGTCAGCCAAAAATCGAGAAAGTCCTCGATGCTGCTGCGATCCTTGAGTTCCAGCACCTTGTGCGCCGCATCCCAGTAGCTGATCACATTTTTGAATACGCAGCATCCCTCATCCGCGCCACGCGCCCCGAGGAAGCTGAAGCTCCTGAGTGGGTGAAGCAATACATGTCTTGGGGAGCCGGTCCACGTGCCTCACTGAACCTTATTCTCGCTGGTAAATCCCGCGCTGCCCTCCGTGGCCGTTGCCACGTTGCCATCGAGGACATCCAGGCGGTAGCACTGCCAATCCTTCGTCACCGTATCATCCCGAACTTCGCCGCAAGGTCTGAAGGAATGACATCTGACACCTTGGTCGAGCGCCTCCTCAAAGAGGTCCCGACTGGCGACAAAAAGTAACGCCCGATAAAAGGCTACTCACAGCCGCTCAATCCAAAGACCTGAAACATGTCCCAGCACTTACCCAATCTCCAATACCTAGACCCAGAGCTTCTACAGAAACTCGGTGATCTAGAACTGATCGCTCGCGAAGTCGTTGAAGGCTTACGGGCGGGCTCTCACCGCAGCCCGCTCAAGGGCTTCAGTACAGAGTTTGCGCATCACCGACAGTATGTCCCTGGTGATCCGATCCGTGATCTGGACTGGCGTGTTTTTGGTCGGACTGAGCGGTATTACACCAAACTCTACGAAGCCGAGACCAACTTCGACTGTTACATCTTGATGGATGCAAGTTCATCGATGAGCTACGGCTCGGGGAAAGTCAGTAAGCTCGAGTACTCGAAGTATCTTGCCTCGGCACTGAGCTATCTCATTCTTAACCAGCGGGATTCGGTTGGCCTCAGTGTGTTTGACTCAGAGGTTCGGGCGCACCTGCCTCCGCGCTCGACGATGAGTATCATCCTGCAGATTGAAAAAATCCTGCGCGAGATCAAGCCGACACCAAAAACAAGTGTCGCCAAACAGCTCAACGACATTGCCATGCAGATCAAAAGGAGATCGTTTGTGATTCTGATCTCCGACCTCTTGTCGGATGCCGATGATGTCATCAGTGGCTTACAGCGTCTGCGTTACAGCGGTCACAACGTCGTGGTCTTCCACACGCTCGACGAGTATGAACTCAATTTCCCCTTCAAGGGAACCTATCAATTCAACGCACTGGAAAGTGATGATGAACTCATCACCCAACCAGAAAAAATCAGGAAAGAATACATGGAGAACCTGAATAAATACCTCGAATCACTTCAAGACGGCTGTGTCAGAAGTGGTGTGGATTACACCCTAGTAAATACCTCCACCCCACTGGACTTACTGCTCAGTGAATACCTTGAAAACCGCTCATTGAACATGATGGGACCATCAGTCGGAGCACGCTAACATGAACTTTCTCAATCCACTGCTCCTGCTAGGAGCCCTGGGCATCTCATTGCCCATCCTCGCCCACCTGCTCAACCAGCAGAAGGTCAAGAAGACCGAATGGGCTGCTATGCAGTTTCTCAACCGCAACGTGCGGGTGCGCTCTAGCCAAATCAAACTGCGCGACCTCCTGTTACTTTTACTGCGCTGTTTCGCTCTACTCTTGTTGGTACTGGCCTTCGCCCGACCAGCTTGGGAAAACACGGCACCTAGCTGGATCCCCGGCGAACCGCGGGCCGGAGTCGTCATCGGAATCGATGCCTCCTTCAGTATGGATCACGGCGGCGAGGGCACAAGCCGCTTCGACCGCGCCATCGAGCAAGTCGAAACGATCAGCGAGCAGATCCAAGCTGGTGACCCAGTCTCCGTCATCCTTCTGGGCGGCGAAGACAAGGTGCTCATCAACAACATGGCTTTCAACCGCGAGCGCTTCACCGACATCATCCAGAAAGCAAAGCCTGTACCAGCGCTGCTCGATCTCGATCGCGTCCCTAAACGACTCAAGGAATTGGTAGATGACATGGAAGCTCCGCAAAAGGAAGTCTACTTCATCTCCGACGTCCAGCAACGTGACTGGAGACGCACCTCGGCAAGTTTCCAACAGGCGCTCGGCGACCTGCGCAACGATGCTTCGGTATTCTTAATTCCCGTCCCCGGTGACCCAGCAAACCTCGCCGTTACCGAACTCGACCTCGTGTCCGGTATGCTGCGCAAAGGAACCACCGCCCGCTACCAAGCCACTGTCAAAAACTGCGGTTCATCCCCAGTTGCCAACGTTGAGATCCAGTGCCGCGTCGAAGGCGTGCAGATCGACAGCAAGATTATTCCCAGCATCGCCGCGGGAGCTTCTGAGACGGTTTCCTTATTTGTCCCATTCTACAATGCGGGCGCCACCCGCATCACCGCCGAGATCAGCGGCGACCTTCTCCCTACCGACAACGTGCGGCGGGTAGTTGCCGTCGTCCGCGACCGCGTCTCAGTGCTCTGCGTGGATGGATCTAATGGCGATGCAGGACGCCTCATCGTTTCCGCCTTGCTGGCCCGCAACGACGGGGCTCAGGATGAAGACTACATCGTCCGCGCCGTGCCGTGGCTATCTCTGCCTACCGAGCCGCTGGAGGAAGTCGATGTGATCATACTAGCCGACGTCCCAGAAATCACCCCACAACAGGTCGAGCAGCTCTCGCGCTTCGTCCGCCAGGGAAATGGCCTTGTTTGGTTCGCCGGAAAAAATGTCAAAGCAGCAGTATGGAACGAACGCACAGCGAGCGGCCCCAACCCCTTGCTACCAGCCAAGCTCGGATCACCAGTTGATGCCAACACTAAGCTTGGCGCCGGCCAGCCGCTGGATCCTTCCATGCCTGACCACAGCGTCTGTCTGCCGCTACTCTCTCTTCCCGAAGACTTGTTTAGCGAAACACGTTTCCTCACAAGATTGAGCGTGGAGCCCACAGCCTCCAGCTTCCCGATCCTTAGCCTAGCCGGCAGCGGCGCACCAATCCTGTTGGAGCACTCGCTCGGCCGCGGCCACGTCTTCCAGTTCACCACCTCCGCAGATACGAGCTGGAATAATATGGCGCTGACACCAGTCTTCCCGATGCTCATGCAGCAAATCGTGACCTACCTCTCAGGACGTGAGTTCGAGCAGCCACGCGTCGTCGGCGACTCGCTCTCGCTAACCTACGTTGAACAACCAGACGCCAGCAATGCAGTCTTCGACACCCCTTCCGGAGAATCCATCACTGTCCCAGTCCGCGAACACCGCAACCAGTTTGTTGCTATGTTAGAAGGCGCCACAGAGGCAGGGTTCTACGAAACAAAGGTCAGCGTGCAGGCTGCTGGAGTGCCAGTAGCAGTCAACGTCGACCCGAGTGAATCGACCGTCACCTCGCTCGCCGCTGCAGATTTGAATGCGAACCTCGAGGGGCTCGACATCACTATAATCAATTCTGGTGCAGAGCTCACCTCAGCGATCAAAAGCTCCCGCACTGGCCGCTCGTCGTGGCGCCAGTTCATGCTAGCGGGCATAGTTCTACTATTGCTCGAAAGTCTCCTCGCCGACCGCTACGCGGCCGCAAACAAAAGAAAAATAAGCAAGCAGCTATGCCTGAATCCCTTTCCGAAGTATAAGATGTCTGAACCGATTCCCATAATTAACCAAGTGGAGCAGTTCTTCTTGGCTCGCCCACTACCCACCGGAACCCTCGTTGTCATTTTCGCAGCGATCGTTCTACTGAGCATTTACCTCTACCGTCGCCCGTGGGGCTTACCTATGTGGCTGCGTGCATCGCTAGTCATTGTTAGGGTGCTCGTTCTCGCTTTGATCGTACTCACACTTTTAGAGCCGACCAGAGTTGTCACCGAGACCCACACACGGGTGCGTAGTTTACCAGTATTGCTCGATGTTTCTGAGAGTATGTCGATGAAAGATCAGCGCAAAAGCTCTGAAGACCTCGTCGATGCAGCAACCGCGCTGGGTATGGTTTCTCTAGAAGAAAAAGCCGAAGCCGACAACGCAGTCATGGCGCTCGACACCAAACAACGCCTGGCGATTTCCTCTGCCTCGCGCTTGGATCTCGGCGCAGCGATCCTCAGTCAATCTGGCCGACCAGTCTTCGAATCACTTAGCGAATCGCTCGACCTCAGCTACCACGCATTCGGTGAGACCTCGCGTCTGATCAGTGATGGTAAAGTGGTCACCTCTAAGGATCTAGCAGGACTGAAGGCGGACGGGTCAAGCACCTCGATTGCCGCCTCGCTCGAGGCCGCAGCAAATGCTGGAGGAATCCCACCCGCTGGCATCATCTTGCTCTCCGACGGTATCGACAACACCAGCTCGCAGCGATCAGAAGCAGTCCTCCAGGATCTTGGAGCACGCGGCATCCCGGTCTACACCGTGCCGCTTGGTCTGCCCAATCCCGACGACGTCGCAATCCGCAACATCGTCATGCAAGAAGTCGCCTTTTCAGGAGACAGCGTGCCGGTCCGTGTCCACCTCGAATCCCAGGGTTATGAGCAACGGACAGCACGGCTATCAGTCCTGTTGAATGATCGGCGCGTCTCCTCCCGCGTTGTGCGCTTTGAGGGCGGGCTGCAGTTTGAAGAAGTCGACTTCAGCGTTGATATTTATGAAAAAGGTGCTGCTCAGATCGATGTGATCATTGAGCCATTTGAAGACGAAGTCTCCACCGTAAATAACCGCGTAACTAGAAGTATCCGCGTGGTGAATGAAAAGGTCAACGTGCTCTATATCGAAGGCAACGCACGCTGGGAATTCCGCTACCTCCGCGCTATTCTCAAACGTGATCCGCGGATCGACACCACCTTTATCGCATCCAATGCCGGCCCAGAAGTCGCGCGAAACTCTCCAGAACACATCGAGCGCTTTCCGAGTAATCGCGAAGAAGCATTCAAGTATGACTTAGTGATTCTCGGTGACGTCGACGCCTCCTTCTTCTCCGATGAAGAGTTCGGACTGCTAGAAGAACTTATCCGCGACCGTGGCGCATCCTTGCTAATGCTCTGTGGCCCGATGCACTCACCCGGTTCCTACGCTGGAACTCCAGTGCAGACCATGCTCCCAGTTCGCTTTGATTCCGAAGCTGGATGGGATAAAGTCGCAGAATCGGTTTACCCAGTACTCACGCCAGAAGGCCGTAACAGCCTGGTGATGACACTGGAAAATGACATGGACCTCAACGATCGTATCTGGAGCCGCATGGCGCCGATGGATCAACTACCTCCACTGCTCTCAGCGAAACCAGCCGCGACGGTTCTCGCCATGCTCTCCGACAGCACATCGCGCGATCAGGGTTACCCCTTGGTCGCTTGGCAACGCTACGGATCTGGCAAGTGTATGACTATCGCCTCAGACAGACTCTGGCGCCTACGTTACAAGACCGGCGACAAATACCACTGGCGCGTTTGGTCACAGTGCATCCAGTTCATGACCCTCTCGCGTCTAATGGGTGAACACAAACGCATCCGCTTGGAAACCGATCGCTCAGTCTACCCAGTCGATGGCCAGTGCCGCGTCTATGCGCACGTTCTGGACAAAGAATATGAGCCGATCTCCCAGCCAGCATTTGAAGTTTACGTCAGCAATCTAGCTGGCGGGCAGGCAAAGCAACTCATCAGCCTCAGACCAGACAGCACTCAGCCAGGGCTCTACGAAGGTTACTTTACCCCATCAGAAGCAGGTCGATACAGGCTCGAAGCCAACGAAAACGACAAACAGATCTCCAGCACCACGGAGTTCCAGGTCAGCGACATCCAGCAGGAGCTACTAGACACCGGTATGCGCTCAGATCACTTACAACGAATTGCCGACCTTACTGGCGGTTCTAAGCTCGGCGTCCGCGAGCTCAACAAACTCACCGACCTCATCAACGGCGATCCGGTCACCATAACCCTGCGCTCAGAGCGCCCATTATGGGACAACATGCTAGTAGTATTGTTGCTCGTCGGCCTACTAGGGGCCGAGTGGATACTAAGAAGAAAGAACGACCTACCATGAGCCAAGAAAACTCACAAACCAACCTCGAACCACGCCTGCGCGCGGTATGGAAACGCACTCAACGCAAGCACCTCAGCGCCGGATTTCTGGCGGTTTTCCGCTGGGCAATCCCACTCTTTTTGCTTGGGATACTCATCGACCGCATGGCCTACATGCCATCAGCTGGGCGAACTATCATTCTAGCGATTATCCTAGGGGTATCTCTCTACAAAGCATGGCAAAATGGCTGGCGCTCACTGCGCCCGTTCAACGCCACCCGCACCGCATTTGAAGTCGAGGAACAGCACGGCGGACTGGAAAGTCTGCTCGTCACCGCAGTCCAGTTCCGCGAGTCCAAGATGGCAGGTGGAGCATCCGCATCCCTGATGGAAGCTACCTGCATCAAGGCCGAAGGCACCGCTGAGGACCTGAAACCAGCCAAGATCGTAAACTTTGGAAGCTTGAAGAAGCCGCTCTACCTGGCTTCTGCCTGCGCAGCAATAGTTCTCATATTCTCAGTGATCAACGCCCCATTCCTCGCCGCAGGTTTGGCACGCATTTTCACCCCTTGGACACAGATTGCCTACCCGACTAAAACCAAGCTCGACCTTAAAACAAAGGATCTAGTCGTTAAAGAAGGCGACAGCGCCAAAATTGTCATCGGCGTCTCCGGCGTCGTCCCCGATACAGCAAAGTTCTATCTCCGCACCGATGACGGAGACCCACGCGAAATTGAGCTCGAGGTCACTGAGGGCAACTGCGAATACACCCTCGCATCTGCATCACGTAACTTCAGCTACCGCATCAAGGCTGGAGACACCCGCAGCGACTGGCACCAGGTCCGCGTGATCCCCGCTCCACGCATCGAGAACGTAAAGGTCGACCTAGAATTTCCTAGCTACCTCGAACGCGAGCAAGAAACCGTGGAGGCTCTGACTCTGACAGTGCCGCAGGCCACCAAGCTTCACTGGAAAATCACCCTCGACCGCCCCATCCTCGAGGCGGTTCTCAACCGTGACGGCGCAGAACCACTGCCGCTTCAGGTAACTAACGGCGGCCGTCAGGTTGTCATCGCAGAGGAAGTGAACGCCTCACGTGGCTACAGTTTCTCTTGGATTGAAAAAGAACATGGTTTCGACTTCACCAGCCCGCGTTATTACCTCCAGGTCGCTACTGACCAAGCGCCACGGATCGAGTTGACTGAGCCTAAATCAAACATCGTAGCGATGATCGGTCGGCCACTGAACCTTTCAGCCCGCGTCCAAGACGACCACGGCATTGGTTCCACAGTTATCGCCTACCGTGTCAATCAGCTCGATGAAGTAAGTGTTAAAATCAACCTCCCGTCAGAGAAGAATCAAGGCGAACAAGCTATCGACTGGGACTACCGCAAGGCACTGCCAGATCTGAAAGTCGGCGACACGCTCTCCTTCACCATGGAGGTCAGCGACCGCTACCCAGGTGAAAAGGGCCCACATGTCGTCCGCTCTGACACACGCCGCATGACATTCCTCTCAAAAAGAGCGTACCTCAGACAAATCCGTAAAAAGAAAGACAGCCTACTCTCGCGCGTCCAGACCATTTACCGACAGCAGCGCGCGGCATTTGATAGCGTCCGTATGCTAGAACCAGGGACCGATACCTACATGCAGACCTGCCAGGTCGAGGCAATCCGCCAAGCTATGGTGCGTGACCAGCTCACAGAAATTGCTTCACAGGTGAAACTCTTGATCGATGACATGGCTGCAAACAAGGTCGCAGACGCGCTCGAAGGCGAGTCGCTTGAGCTCGTTCGCACCGCCCTGCTCGACATCGCAGACACACACCTAGCTGACGCAGCATCACGCCTGCGGCATCAGTCAGGCGTCGCAGCTGGAAACACCCAGGAATTGCCAGACCCATCATCCGCAGCACATGCGGTAAATACCGCCGCCCGTGAACTGGGTAGCATCGTATTGCTCAGATCCATTGATATGGCTCAGGAAGTCTATGCCCGGGAAGCCCGGATGCTAGCTCAGATCCAAGCAGACCTCCGCTGGCGCACCGTCCAGTCCAAATCCGCTGAAGCTGCAACCGCTCTCTCCAAAGAACAAGAGCAAGTCGCGCAGTGGACTCACCGCCTGATCGCCGACCTGCAAAATGGAATGCGCTACGAGAAGCGACCACTGGCCGTTCTCCGACTGGCTCAAAGCCTCAAAAATTTGCAGAAAATCAAGACCGAAGAACGCATGCGTCAAGCGGCTAGCTTGATCACCCAAGGCCAGCCAAAGCAGGCTGAACTACTGCAAGCAGAATTGGTCACCAACTTGCTCGATGCCGAGTTCAGTGTGCGCCTGACTGGTGCTTACTCCACACTGATCAAAACCCGCGATCAGATGCGTATCATTGCCAAAGTCCAAGCAATGCTCATCCAGCAATGTGCTGACATGTCAGCTCCAGACTTTAAGGATCGTTCTTCTGAAGCCGCGCAAGCCCAGAACAAACTGCGTGAACGCTTACTGACCTTGCTACTTCCTACTGTTCCTGCACCACGCAGCGAGCTGTTTGACGAAACATTCCCACAAGCACCGCCAGTCCGTGCCCTGTTGAAAGACGCAGACCTTGCAATGGCACAAGCGCTGAAACAATTCGCCGCTGGCCAACAGGACGCCGCCATAGCTGAACAACGCAAAGCGGAACAGTCATTGACAGATCTGACCAAACTCGTTGAGCGATGGTCCGTAGAACTCGGAATCCAGACGCTTGGACTCAGCACGATAGTAGCCAACTCAGCCGAGCGCCTTTCCCTCATTGAGGAATACGAAGCCAAGCTCGTCGCCCTACTTGAAAAAACTGATACTGCTGCAGCCGACGATCAAAAAGTCGATACCCTCGTTGAGGATCAACTCCTACTCGAACAAGAGCTCGCAACATTCAATAGCGACCTCGTGAAGCTCAACCAGTCCACCCCAGACCTAGACATCCCACCGCTACTCAGCCGCACGGTAAGAGCGCAAAAGGCGATGGAAATGGCTGTGGCTGCGCTGAAGGCGAACAATGCCGACCAAGCAATCACTCACCAAGAGCAGGCTGCCGACATCCTCGCCGAGGCTTATGCCATCGTCACCACCCAAAACGACCAACTCGGTCTGCTCCAGAGCTTGCTGATGTTTCAGCGATCTGTCGGCTACGCCAATGGCTATATGGGCGACATCGTCGCAGAACTATGGGACCAGATCGCAGCCACCAAGGCTCTGAAATCAGACGACGCCTCAGCCATTCTTCCCTTGTTTGCCCACCTCAGACGCTGCATGGATGATGTTGCACCGCTGCTGGACTTAGTCGCCCAGAGAGTGGATGCCGGCACGCCGTTGACCTTTGCTGTCGCTGACTTGGAAGACGCGGTACTTTCTCTAGAAGACGGTGACAAGGTCGATGCTCTTGACGCGCAAGACGTCTCAGCCGAATCGCTTGGTAAAGTGCACTCATTGGTCAAGGCGATGAAATCTCAGACCGGTTATGTCGCTGAAATCGTGGAATTCCTCCACGCCTCAGTCGCAGATACCGCCACCCTGGAATACCAACAAGATGAGCTCATGCGTAAAGCTCAGTCAGCCAAACCAGATCAACTGAAAGCCCTAGCTGAGGAGCAACGCAAGCTTCTTGCCAAGGCAGAAAAAAATGGCCAAATCCTCGAGTCGGTCACCGGGGGAATCCCATCGTATAGCGTGTTCGTCAAGAGAGCGAAAGATAAGCACAAAGGTACCCGAGAGCTCGTTTTGCCTAAGGAAATGCCCGCCTATGCCGAACCCGCCAAATTGATGCGTGAGGCTTTGACCCGACTGGAATCGAAAGACCCAGCGGCGACCACGCAGATGGAGCTCGCAGTAGCAGCGCTGAAAGAGAATAGCGAATCCCTATTTACCGTGATCAGCATGCTTCACGGCCTGCCAGATATCGAGATCGTGACCCACACCGATCCAGATGTTGCGCGCTTGGTTGATGTGCTGGCTCTAGCCAGTGCCCACAAGGTATTGTTCCGCGATACTAACGCTACCGCGCAACCAGAGCTCAAAGCGATGGCTCCGCGCCAGCGCGAGCTCGTAGCACTAAGCCAGAAACTTGCCCAAGTCGGTGAGCCCCACCCGATGCTCAAAAACGCCTCAACTCAGCTCGCTGCGGCCGCCACAGCCATCGAGTCGTCCGATAAGGAAACCATCAAACGCACTCAAGCACTGGCGATGCAAACACTGCGTCATTTCATCATCGAACAGGCACTACTCCTAGAGACTGCCACACCACCATCATCTGCCTCACCAGCCGACCCAGACGCTGGAGGCGAAGGCAGTGACGGCGATCCAGAATTTAAAGCAGGATTTATCAACGAGTTTGTCAGCGGTGAAGCTCCTAAAGACAAACGAGCGGGCTGGAATGTACGGGCCGACCGTAACCGAGCCGCTCTCAATCAAAACTTTGCCCGCGAATTACCTTTGGAATACCGCGGCTTATTGAAAAATTATTACGAGAGGGTTGCAGAATAATATGATTAATTACAGAAAACAACGGTACATAACAACGGCCCTGTCCTTTCTTTTGGCAGGTGCCACAGTGGCACCACTTGCCGCGCAGGAAACCCCCGCCAATGCGCCTTTAGTAGCCGCAGCCTCCGCCAGCGCGGAAGCTGAGGCTCCAGAAATGAGCGAGCAGGCTGAAAAGGCCATCGAACGCGGACTTAAATTCCTTATTTCCAGCCAGAATAAAGACGGCTCATGGTCCTCTAAAGATCCGAAGAAGGCAGGCGATGGAGGTTACTCGATCGCTGGCACCAGCCTCGCGCTCATGGCTTTCATGGTCGAGGGACACTTCCCAGGATTCGGCCCCTACGGCAATGCCCTAGATCGCGCTAAGGACTACCTTCTCAAAAGATCCAAGGACTCAGCCACTGGCGCCATGGGCGTGAAGATGTATGAAATCGGCCTCTACACAATTGCCATGTCAGAGCTCTGGGGAATGACCAGTGACCCCGACGACAACAAGGAAATCCAAGTCGCTCTGGAGCGAGTCGTAGAAGTCATCCTAAGATCGCAGAGCCCACTCGGCGGCTGGCGCTATGCTCCCCGCCCCGACGCAGGCCAAGACACATCGGTCACCGCCATGGTTTTTGTCTCGCTCGCCTCTGCACGTGAGGCTGGTGTGTTGGTTCCCACAGAAACCATCGAAAGACTCACCGGCTACCTCCGGGATCAGGCCTTTGACGAGCAACGCGGCGGCTTCGGCTACCAAGGTAAAGGCTACACCATCGCCTGTACAGCCGGTGGCGTCTATGCTGCGCAACTCGCTGGTAACCGCGATGCAGAATGGGTCCAGCAGGCGCTCACCACCCTAGAAAATGAACCTAAAATGTTCTCCAGAAAAGAAAATGGCCACTTCTACTACTCGCACTACTATGCCATGCAGGCGATGGTCCAAGCTGGCGAAGAACACTACGCCAGATGGTATCCAAAAATCAGCGAGGCCCTCATCTCACTCCAGCAGCCCAACGGCTCTTGGCAGGAAAAGGAACTAGACTACCCGCATAAGACTCCCATGTCGATCATCATCCTCGGTACCCCGAACCGATACATCCCAGTTTACCAGCGCTAAAACTCACCTCAGGTCTAATGTTCCACTCACGCACTAATAACTCTAGGCCTCAGCGCCTATTGCAGCTCGGCATAGCCCTAGCATTAGCCTTCATAGCCCCGGCAAACGCAAGCGAACAAAAGACCGGCAAGCACCTCTTTATCCTCTCTGGTCAATCAAACATGACCGGCACACTCAAGGCTGCCTTCGAGGCGCGTGTGGCCGAACGTTTTGGCAAGGACAATACCGTCGTCGTCATGCGCCAGAAATCAGGCCGCGGCATCCGATTCTGGGTCGCCGACTACGGCCAACCCACCGATCGCGGTCTCACCGAAAAGAAGATGAGTTCCAATGGTATGGAATACAAACCGCTGATCGAAACCGCATTGGCTGCCGCAAAAGGACAATCCTTCGACACAGTCGGCTTCATCTGGATGCAGGGCGAATCAGACGCCAACAACCGCCTCTCAGAGGTCTACGAAGAGAGCTTTTTAAAGTTAGTCACACGCCTCAAAAAGGATCTGCAACGCGATGACCTCTACTTTGTCATCGCCCGCATCAACGACTACGCCCGCAGCAGGCAACCCAACCAACACTGGGTCAATGTCAGAGACACCCAAGTCAAGCTAGGCAAAACCAAGGGCAACGCCTGGATCAACACCGATGACCTCAACGGTGGCGATGAAAAACAACCCGACGGCGACATCCATTTCCCAAAACATGGATCCGTCATCGTCGGCCAGCGACTCGCTGACAAAGCCGCCGATCTGATCACCCAAAAATAGACACCAGCCCAAACTGGTCTTATAATACCTCTCATTCATCTATGAACACATTTTCTAGAACCTCTATCAGCTTACTCGTCCTTGCCTGCGCGAACATTGCCGCATTGCCAGCAATGGGCCAAGACCAGCCAGCCTCCAACGACCAGATCGTCGAGCTCAACGCCAAACTGGAAAAAGCCAACTCATCCGCCTCCGCAGCCAGAAAAAAACTAGCACTCCGGCGGGTGATCCGTGAAATAGAAACTTTGCTCGAAAAGAATGCGACGTCTCCAAGCCGTTTCGAGATCCTCCACGTGCTCTTCCGCTCTCAGCAAATGCTCGTCAGCGTAGATAACTCCGCCGCTAACCGGAAATCTTTCCTAGCGACTTGTGAAATGCTCGCCGCCGCACCCAACGAATACGCGGCCCTACGCCTCGATGCTGACCTCTTGCTCACCCAGGCCAAGTCCGCGCGAAAGGGCGCTGACTCCCACGCCCGCTCGGATGCGCTCCGCCCCTTAGTCAAGCGTTACCAGGACACAGCGGTCGAAGCAAAAGTCGTCCGAATCGCCATGATCATGGCACTAGAGTTCGGCAATACAAAGCTGGTCAATGACCTGCGAAAAATCGTCGCGGAGCGTTTCCCTGGCGACATGGACCTGATCAACTTTCAGCGTGAGAAGCTTGCGGGCCAGGTATTTGGCGCCCCATTCATCGGCACCTTTCAGCGCGTAAATGGCAAGTCAATGCGCTTTCCAATGGACTTTCTTGGCACCACCACCGTGCTCTACTTCTGGTCGAAAGAAGACAAAGGCCTAGAAGACCTCAAGGCTCTAGCCACCGACTGGAAGAAGGCCAAAGTTGAGCACAAGGCCGCCGGCCGATTCCAGTTCATCAGTATGAACATGGACGACCTGCCCGATGCCGGCGAAGCAATCTTGCGCAAACACGGACTCGACTGGCAGGCGCTCAAAATGCCCAAAGGCCAAGACAACCCGATTTATCAAACCTATGTCAAACGCGACACCCCAACGCTCCTAACCATCAGCCCAACAGGCTATTCCGCCATCTACCAGTCCGGCGGCCGTAGCAATAGAACCTATGAGCGCCGACTGCAGTCGATGTTAGCCAGCCAGTGGGCCAAAGCTCGCTACACCAGCCAGCTCCAGTCAATCTTCTCCGGCGAGTTCTTAATCATGTCGTCCAATGGCGATTTTGACCCAAGCGCGCCACCTGAGTACAAATCTATCAGCTCGGAAACCGTCACTCCACTCCCCCGCACCGCAGCCTCAGTCCCCGAGGACACACTCCGCGCAATCCAGGCATGCTTCACCGCAGCCCCTGAGCGTTATAATACACCGTATGACCAAGTCATTGCGGGCTACAAAAAAGCCGACGCACTTTGCTTAGAAGCCATCGCAGCACACCCAAAGGCCCCAGATCTATGGATCGTGCGCAACCGTCGCATCACAGCTCTGATGGGCTTGTGGAAAGTGGATTCTGACCAAAATGCCTTTGACTCCGCCGTGGCTGAATCCAAGTCAGCAATCGAGGGCAGCTTCCCACCGGGCACCGATGTGGTCGCCAGACTCTGCCTCGCTAGGCAAGATCTCCGCGCACCTGAAGCCGACCCAAAGGTGATCATCCAGAACTTCGTCAAAGCAGCAGGTGGTCAGCAGGCATCAGGCCCCGCACTCACTGCAGCCTCTCTCCTCGCGCTGGATACTGGCGACCGCTTACTGTACGATCAGTACCGCAGAACCTTCCTAGACAAGCACGCCGACAACCCGACGATGTGGACAGCGACTGCCTTCCTACTGGACCGCTACCATCGCTACCGCCAGTACCACCCACCCTACGGCGCTGGTTGGACCTACGGCCGACGCCAAGGGTACTTCATGTCAATCGGCACACCTGAAGACGCCAAGCGCAGCTTCAGCACAGAGTTCAAAACGCTCGATGGAACAACTGTCAAAATCCCAGAATCATCCAATGGCAAGTGGACCGTGATCTCCTTTATCCCCACTGCTGCGGGCAACGGCTACTTTCAGCGTTATGCCAGCTTTAGCGCGAGCCGGGCGCTGAAAGATGTCAACCTGATCAATGCAGTTTTGGATGATGATGCCGATACAGCACGCAAACTACTCGAAGAGAAAAAGGTAAAAGAGAAGAATAAACCTGACACTACCCCTACTCTGCTCGTGCCAAACGGCATGCAAAACCCTCTGGTGCAAAAGCTCGGCATCGTCCCTGGCGTCAACATCCTCATCCTCCGCCCCGACGGAACTATTGCCGCCGCACTGAATGGTTTAGCGATGAGCTACCAAAAGGGAACCATCATTCAAAATATCATCGAGGCAGAAGATGAGAAAATTGTCGACGAAGCGATAGCCAAAGGTGATCTCAAAGAAGCCAAGCGCTTGGCCTTCATCCATGCTCCTCTGAAACAGGTGAAACCAGAAAACGCCCCCCGAAACTGGAAACCTATAAAGATCGCAGTCCCACACCTCCGCAGCCGAGCAAAGGTCTACCTAGCGTTGGGCAAGCTAGAGGCTGCCTTTGCCGATGCCGAAAAGGCCTACTTGGCCGTCAATATCAAAGCCGGTCATATTAGTATGCGGACGGAAGATCTCGAAGAAACCGAAGCTCTCAAAGACACCATTTCCGCCGCCCTGAAACAGCCAGAGTCAGAGTAGTATTCGGCCGTTTGAGCGTCGGGCTAATCCATTGAAATGAAAACCAAGATGGCCGCACTGGCCAATCTTGATGATCGGCGCCACGACATGCGGGGTGACGCCGATTCTTCGAAGCTGGTAAAACTATAAACCATTTCCCGACGTAACATTGAAAGAACTTGCTACCATGAACAGATTTTCTAGGGTTTTTATCACCTTACTTGTGCTTGCCTGCGCAAACCTAGGGGCACTACCAGTGATGGGCCAGGATCAAGCGGTCTCCAATGATCAGATCGTCGCGCTTAATGCCAAACTGGCCAAAGCCAGTGAATCCAAGTCTTCAGCCAGAAAAAAGCTCGCACTCCGGCGGGTGATCCGTGAAATAGAAACTCTGCTCAATGAAAATGCGACTTCTCCAAGCCGTTTTGAGATCCTCCACGTCCTCTTCCGCTCTCAGCAAATGCTCGTCAGCCTAGATGACTCGGCAGCCAACCGGAAATCCTTTCTCGCGACTTGTGCAACGCTCGCCACCGCGCCAAACGAATACGCAGCCCTGCGACTCGATGCCGACATCTTGCTCACCCAGGCCAAATCCGCGCGAAAAGGCGCTGACTCCCACGCCCGCTCCGATGCGCTCCGCCCCTTGGTCAAGCGTTACCAGGACACCGAAGTCGAAGCGAGGGTGATCCGCATCGCCATGATCATGGCGCTAGAGTTCGGTAATACCAAGCTGGTCAATGACCTGCGCAAGATCGTCGCCGAGCGTTTCCCTGGCGACATGGGCTTGATTAATTTTCAACGAGAGAAACTGGCTGGGCAGGTCTTTGGAGCACCGTTCATCGGCACCTTTGAAGACAGCAAAGGGAAAACTGTGCGGTTCCCGATGGACTTTCTAGGCACCACCACGGCGATCTATTTCTGGTCGAAAGAGGATAGTATGGAAGATTTTAAGGTGCTGGCCGAAGACTGGAAAAAGGCCCAGGTGGAGTTAAATATGCCCGGACGTTACCAGCTCGTCAGTATGAATATGGACGATCTTCCCGATGCCGGTGAATCCATTGTGCGTGAGTTGGGGCTCGACTGGCCGGTGCTCAAAATGCCCAAAGGCAAAGACAACCCGATCTATCAAACTTATGTCAACAGAAGCTTGCCAACGATGACGGTGCTGACGCCTCCGGTTATGCTGCGCTGTATCAGTCGTCCGGAGGAGGGCCGCGTAAGAGTTATGAGCGCTGGTTCCAATCAGTGCTCGCTAGGGAATGGGCGCAAGCTCGCAACTCCAGCCAACTCCAGTCGGTTTTCGCTGGCGAGTTCCTGGTGATCGATGCCCAAACAGATTTCGATCCCGCCGCGCCGCCAGAGTACAAGGCGATTGCTTCGGGGAATACCGCCAAGCAAGCGAACTTACCCCGCACCGCCGCGTCTGTCCCAGAGGAAAAGCTGCGCGCGATCCAGGCGTGCTTCATCAAGCCGCCGCTTCGTTACCGCACACCGCACGTTGAGATACTTGCCAACTTCGAAAAAGCCGATGCACTCTGCCGTGCCGCGATCGCGGAACATCCACAGGCTCCCGACTTGTGGATCGTGCGCAACCGACGCATCACCGCCCTGATGGGCTTGTGGAAGGGCCGCGCCGACGCCACTGCATTCACCGACGCTGTAGCCGAGGCCAAGCTTGCGCTTATGGGCAAGTATCCGGCAGGCACCGATGTGGTGGCTAGACTTTGTTTGGCAAGGCAGGCGCTTCTCGCGCCCGACGGCGATACCAAAGCTACCATCAAGGACTTCATCAAGGAAGCAGGCGGGAAAAAAGCCTCCGGCCCATCGCTGGTAGCGGCCTCGTTGCTGGCACTGGATACCGGCGACCGCCTCCTGCACAAACAATACCGGAGGAACTTCTTGGACAAGCACGCCGATGACCCAAGCCTGTGGACAGCCACCGCCTTCCTACTGAATCGCTACCATCGCTACTGGATGTACCAACCGCCCTATACGGCCGGTTGGACCTACGGCCGACGCCAAGGGTATTTTCTTACCACTGGCACAGCGGAAGACGCGCAAAGAACTTTCCAGGCAGAGTTCAAAACTCTTGATGGCGAGACAGTCAAAATCCCCGAATCCTCCGAGGGCAAGTGGACCGTTATCTCGTTTATCCCCACCGCAACAGGCAATGGGTATTTAAAGGGTTCTTCCGCTTTCGTTGCAGTTCGGCCCTTTGACGATGTTAAACTAATTGCCGCCGTCTTGGATGATGATGCCGATGCAGCACGCAAGCTGCTCGAAGAAAAGAAGAAGGACAAAAGGTGGAAACCCGCCAGCTTCCCAACACTGCTCGTGCCAGGCGGCATACAGAACCCGATCGTCCGCCAACTCGGCCTCCTCGGGGTGGATATCCCCCCTGGCACACGCCCGAAAATGAATGTGCTCATCCTACGGCCCGATGGTAGTATCGCCACAGTAATCTCAGGCATAGCGATGAGCTTCGGCTATGGCCCCGTCGTCCAGAACGTCATCGAATGGCAAGACGAGAAAAACGTCGACGTCGCGCTCGCTCGCGGCGACCTCAAAGAAGCCAAGCGCCTAGCCTTCGCCTATGCTCCAGCTAAGCAGGAACGCCCGGAGGACGCACCCCGGAACTGGAAGCCCAAAAAGATCGGGGTCCCGCACCTGCGAAGCCGCGCAAAGGTCTACCTAGCGATGGGCAGGCTAGAGGCAGCCCAAGCGGACATTCAGGCGGTCTACCTAACGGTCAACAGCAAAGCCGGCCATATCAGCATGCGGACCGATGAACTAGAAGAAACCGAAGCCCTCAAAGCTACCATTTCCGCCGCCCTGAAACAACAGAGATAAAAACCCAAGTAGCGCGCTTGCTCCGAGTTGTATTACTTTAAAATATTTTTGACTAAACGTCCGTGAATCACGCCGGTGGGCTTGAGGTCTACTCCGCTCATGCGCTTACTCAGGTGGTCTGAGTCGACACCGAGGCAGTGGCATGCTGTGGCGATAAGATCCCGGGGGTGGACTTTGTCCTCTTCGTTTTGGACGTTGAAGGCGAAGTCATCTGTCTGCCCGTGTCTTGTGCCACCTTTGACCCCACCACCAGCCATCCAGGAGGTGAAACACTTGGCATGGTGATCTCGCCCAGAACCTTGAGAGTAGGTGGTTCTCCCAAATTCTCCACCCCACATCACTAGAGTATGGTCCAGCAGCCCACGCTGCTTTAAGTCGGTAATCAAGGCGTACGTGGCACGGTCTGTGGCGCCGCAGAGCTTGTTCATGTCCCTATCGAGCTGGCCATGGAAATCCCAACCTCGTTGGTAGACCTGAGTGAATCTCACTCCTCGCTCAGCGAGTCTACGAGCCATAAGGCAATTGTAGGCAAAGCTTCCAGGTATTTTAGCATCCGGCCCGTAGAGGTCCCAAGTGCTTTGAGGTTCATTGGAGAAGTCTGATAACTCTGGGACGCTCATCTGCATTTTGAATGCCATCTCATATTGTTCGATTCGTGAGTGCGTTTCCGCATCGGCAAGTTCTTTATAGATGCGTTGGTTACTTTCCTCTATCCCATCCAAAATACTGCGTCGCAGTGAGCGACTCATACCGTCTGGGTCACGTAGAAAGAGCACCGGATCACGTCCAGCACGGAGAGGAACTCCAGCGTGCTTGGCGCCCAAAAAGGATGCCGACCACAGCCGAGGAGTCACAGGCTGCCCCGACGTTCCCGGCATCATGTTGGAATTTAGCACCACATAGGATGGTAAATTCTCGTTCAGGCTGCCAAGTCCATAGGACATCCAAGAACCTAATGCTGGACGGCCAGGAAGCATGTTAGCGGTATTCATGAGCATGATCGCAGGCTCATGGTTGATCGCATCCGAATACATCGAGTGCACCATCGCTAACTCATCGGCTACTTTTGCAGTCCAGGGTAGAGCGCTGCTGAGATAGTGACCAGATTCACCGTATTTTTTAAAGCTAAAGGAACTAGCCTTCACCATGAATCTTGATTGGCCAGCAGTCATTCCACTGGGCTTGAAGTCTTCTCCTAAAATATCTTTCGGAATGTCCTTACCATTATATTGCGCGAGTTCCGGCTTGTAGTCGAACATGTCTTGGTGAGGTGGCCCACCCGTGCATGATTAGACACGTGCATGATTAGACACACAATATTGTTTTGCAAGGGTTTCCATCAGGCACTCGATGCGTTGTTCACGACCACGCCTCCCACCGCTCTGATCCTAGATGAGGCACCGCTGTTTTTTGCGGCACAGCAGTTCCTTCAGAGCCTGGGGCTGCGGGTGCCGCAGGACGTCTCGCTGATCTGCACGGACGGCGACCCGCATTGCTCCTGGTGCACCCCATCCATCGCCCACATCCAATGGGACAACCGCCCAGTGGTCCGCCGAGTTGTCAACTGGGCCGCCAACATCAGTCGCGGCAAAAACGACATCAGGCAGTCATTCACCCCGGCTGTGTTTGTCCAAGGTGGCACGATCGGCCCAGCGCCGAAGGAATGATACGAAGGTAGATAAAAGGGCTGATAAAAGAGCAACATCCAACATCCAACAGCCAACAAGCAATATCCAATTTCCAAGGAGCTTGGGTTGAGCGTTCAATTTTAACCACGAAAGACGCGAAACAAAGACTTGGGTTGATGCCTGCGGCGCTCGACAGAATTTACAGAATTTTTCAGAATTTCGCTTGGGTTGCTAGTGCATTAGGGAACCACAGAATACACTGAAATCACGGAAGGGTTTGGGTTGATTATTCGGATTTAGGATTTCGGGTTTCCTTGGGTGTTTGGGTCCTTGGGTATTTCGTCATTCTCCCGGCTTGGGTTGATGGTTCAATTTTAACCACGAAAGACGCGAAACAAAGACTTGGGTTGATGCCTGCGGCGCTCGACAGAATTTACAGGGTTTTTCAGAATTTCGCTTGGGTTGCTAGTGCATTAGGGAACCACAGAATACACTGAAATCACGGAAGGTGCCTGGGTTGATCATTCAACATTCAACATTCAGCATTCAACATTCAACATTCAGCATTCATCATTCACAATTCACAATTCACAATTCACAATTCACAATTCAACGGTGAGCCCCTCATTCGGTTGGATATTCCTTGTTGGACATTGGATATTCTGTTTTCCCATTAGCCCAAGGGGCTTATGTGGCTCAGCAAGCCTAGGGTTGGCAGCGCGTGGCTACCTAAGTGATTTAGTTGCATGATTAGACACACAATATTGTTTTGCAACTGTGATGACACCACTTCATATTGCCTCTGCGTCCGAGCAGGCAGCCAATTACCTGCGCGAGCAATTGATGCGCAAAGTCTGGGTGGGCACGATACCAGGAGGTCCCGTGCTCGCAAGTCAACTCGGGGTCGGCCGGATGACGATCGAAGCGGCTCTGTCGATGCTTGAGAATGAGGGATTGCTGGTGCCGCAGGGCCCGGGTCGGCGGCGCAAGATCGAGTTGCCTGAAGAATTGGCCAAGCCCCCAGGCTTGCGGGTGGCGATTTTATGTTACGAACAAAACGACCGATCTCTGGATTACATAACCGACTGCAAAAACAAGCTGGAGACGGCGGGGCACACTGTCTTTTATGCGCCGAGCCACTTAACGGAACTCAAGATGGATTGCTAGGTATTTGCTTTTTGCGTGGTGTCCCTGAGGACGTTGTTGGCGAGATCGGAGAGGGGGGGGGTGATCTGGCGGAGATGCGGAAAATGGATATGAGGAAGGCGATGCTGAGTGGCTTGCTCAGGCGACATACCAGCATGGGATTGGACTGGATATCAAGAGAGCTTCATATGGGCGTTAGAAGTAGCGTGACCCGTGCCGAAAAAATATTAAAACAGCGAATTCTTGATGAAGAGGATCTTCGGAAGTTATGGGGAAAACTAGAAATGCTACAAATCTCTTCCTGACCCCTTTTTCTCTTAATCATCAACCAGTTGTTATACTTGGCATCTGAGAAATGGTCCTTTAATGCAAGCTACCGCATGGCTTGAGGTGTGTCATCTTTAGTCTTCACTAGGCTGTCACCAATTTTTATGGCCCTAATTTTATTTCCTACTTCAGTAAATATGATAATTGATCTTTCGTTCTTTCTAATTCGCCAGTATGTAGAGTAAAATGTTTTTGTCTCGCCGTTGAAATGAGCTTTCCCGACTACGGGAACACCTTTTCCTTTTTCTGCCCTAACTTTGTAGTTTTTAACATCTTTCGGCTTAAGAATTACTGGTTTTTCGTACTGGCCTATACGGAAGCCGACCGCCTTAGAAGTGGTATTAATCATCAGCCAGTCGTTGTATCCAGCGCCCATAATACTATCGTTAATTGGATAATAGCGCAGTTTTCCCTGTGGCGTAGTCCAACAAAGAAGTAATACGCTTTTTGTGTTCTGCGGGAGTTTGACTTGTTCAGCGATGGCGTACTCAGACTTGGCATCTGGTTCTATTGCTTTTACAAATAGCGGCAATGACTCACTTCTGTATGCCTTGATTATTTCACTGGCTTGTCGATTTGAGAAAGACATTTTCTGATAACCTTCTTCGGTTAAGAGGAATCTTTCTGGCACGTTTTTTGCGATGCCCAAGGCAAGAGTTCTAACATCCATTAAGGGCTTGTTTTTTTGCCCGTGAGCGAAAGCACAGAGGGTTATAAATAGGATTAGTTGCTTCATGTGCTATCAATGTTTATTTTTTGTCTAGATTTCGTTTGCATTCAACCAGCGAAAGCGAGTTATGCGGAAAACACGCCCGTGGGGACTACTGGGTTGGGCTAGTTCTTCTAAAAACGTTTTTCCAGGATCTGGTGCCACTGGATCCGGATAACGTTGGACGACAGCTTCGCACCAGGCTTTAGCAACTATCGCCCCAGTATTCGGGTTCAGTGATTCGCCGTAAGCGCGGATCGTAAAGGTGTCTGAATGAACAGTCATGAACGGTGAAAGTGCTTGCAGGATATCTCCCTGTAAGAGTTGCCCGGGAAAACCTGCGGCCTGGTTTTCTCCTGAAGGCAGCTTTGGGTGAGTGGTCTGCTTTTCATATCCGGACATAATACCATCGTTGACGGTGTTATCGAGAGCGGCTTGAAGTGCGCCTTTTTCCCCTAGCTCTCCGCCCTCCAGCTTCCTATTAACAAATTCGCCTAGAGTCAAAAAAGGACCACGCGCAACTACTTGGTCGACGATTTCAACTGCCAATTCGCGGATTTCATCGGAGCTCAAGGCTCGGAAACCTGTCCAGTAGCCTTCGTCAGTTGGATTCGACGTTTCGAAGGATTCTCCGAATACCGTCTGAAGCCGGGGAAATCTGACGTTTTGCGGAAGTGGCTCATAGCCGACTATATTTCCGGTATCATCCATTTTCTGGTAAGGCATGCCATAAGTGCTTGATAGGAATGCTTCCCAAGCATCAACTGACGTTGAATTCACGTTGAACGCACCATCGACTAGCAGGTGGCCGGCGTTGTAGTAGAATGCGCTTTTATTAGTCGTATTAGTCGTATCGCCAACCCGTTGTAGCGTCGCCATGTCAAAAGTTGAACCGCTTGGCTCGTATGGGATAAAGCGTGGGTTTGCTAAATGCTCTTCTCCCTTCAACAGTTTTGTGAATAGATCAATATCTACTGGAGGCTCATTAAATTTATCATCGGGATCATAATTATCGGCATTTTGGGGAATCGTAGTAAAAATGTAACTGTCCCAGAGCGTTTCATTCATGAGATAAGATGCATCGTAAAGCGTGATTAGCCCTTTTGTTGCTTTAACTCCTGATCGCGTAGTACTGAATGTATCTGCAAAAGTAGTCTTCCAGTCACCCTGTGGTATACGTGGATTGGCATACGAATTGCCCACGATGTAACTGGGTTCATAACTGAAGCGACCAGCCCCGGCGTGCTGCAACTGACCCAGCGAGACGAGGTCTTTTCGGGGGATGTCAAAAAGAATGACTCTCGAATTTCCGAAAGAGTCATGATCATTACCCCAATAACCAAGGCCGCCGGTCTGATCACCGTCGGCATTGTTCGCAAACTCCATTTGAGGCGCTTGTGAATCACTGGAATCTTCTAATTTAGTCAGCTTGTAGGCTGCCGACGTATGGAGAGGTTCATCTGCCGAGATGAGTGGTGAATCCCAGCGGGGATTGAAGTAGAAGCCCCGAATGTTGGCGTCAATGAGTGCACGTATTGAGTCATTTTCATCCGTGGTTGTGCGTAGTTCCAGAGCGATGCCAGTCCTTGATTTGTCTGGGCCTAGGCCTGAGCCTGGAGCATCTATTGTTATTTCGTTGCTTCCTTCATTTAGATCTTGTTTGGATAAAGGCACCCAAATCCACTGTGAAGCGGTTTGTGGATGTCTGTCAACGGAACCGTGTCCCATAGCCTGCGTTGCATTAAATTTGGCGGTTAAATTAAATGAAGTCGGTAGCGTATCTACTAGATTGTAGTCAATGTAAATCGATTTGTCCAAGTTATCGGCGATATTCAGGGTAAAGGTTTTACTTCCCGTCGATTGTCCTGCAGCAATATCTTCTCCGAACCCGCCTATTCTGGAACGGCCAGGACCTATCATTAAGTCACCCTCGGCCTCATATCTTCTTTCATTTAACGCATGTTTATTTGCAGAGATTACCTCGTAGGGAGGCTGTGCAGTGATAGATACTCCGCTAAATCTGAAAGCACCGCCTCCACCGTTATAGTATTCATATGGAGCAAAAGGGATGGCCCCGTCGTCAAAAGCGAACTTAGCTACAGGTGTTCCCCCTGTTAGCATAAGATTCTTCTTCTGCCCGTAACAGCGCATTGTGATATTGTAGGGATTGTAGTGCGTTGAGAAAACCTGAACCCTGGTTCTTAGCGCGTCCTTTATGTCAGTGAGGTCAGCTTTGTCTCGGTAGCCTTTTGAGATCACTCCTTGATCCACCCACGCGTTCGTCTGAATCCTGGTCAGGACGAGCGAGATCGGAGAGTGTTTGTAATACTGCATAAATTCTTTCTCGTCATTAAGATTGCTTGTGTTGGGTATTGTCTGGAAATCGCCATAAGGCATGTTTTCATAAGCACCGCCTGGCCTCAGAGCGGGATCACTTGAGTCAGGGCCGATATCGTGTGGCGCTAGTTGGCCTTTGGCGTAGTACTTATACCCGCCCGAAAAGCTAGCAGGCCCTCTATATGTGATTGGGTCGAGATAGTCCATGGATTCATTCTGACCTTTTTCATTCATCCCATTCTGGCGCTTGATATGACGTTTCAGGTTATAATAATCGCGGAAAACAGCCCAATGAATGTAACCATTCTCCCCGAACTCGTTCCACCTTGATTCATCCACCGCTAAGTATTTGTCCCACTCGGAATCACTGGTTTTCTTGAATACTTCGTCAAAAACCGAATAGACTGGCCAGTTCGGGTAGTCGCCACCCAGGGGGTGAAAGGCCTGGCTAGGGTCGATCTCGTAGTTTTCAAAGGCAATGGTAAGGTCTTTTTTCAACCCTCCGTTTTTAACATCTGAGAGAACCCCGAACGACTGAGTTGTGTAACTCAAACGCTTATTTTTAGAAATTTGGGTTGCCCCACCTAGAAAAGGTAAATCGTTAACAGAATTTATTTTCAAGTAATTACCCATAGTATTGCCTGCATTACCAGACAACGCATCCATACCTTCAGCTTTAAGAACACCGAGATCATAAGAACCAGGAATAACTGTCCCTCCTGGACGCTCAGTACTTACATCTGTATTCACCACGTCAGGATGGCTAGCTGATAGTTGCGCCTTCATTCCGTTATCATCTACGAAATAAGCATACGATCCTGTTTTTGTGCCCTGACCGTCGATAATTGAAACTTTACCCGCATTTAAAGGTTCACCGCCGGTGAGAGTGAAATCAATGCTGTTCTCTCCAAACATCACGACCTCTTGCTGAAAGGGAGTTGACGATTCGATTTGTGCTTTAGATGTAGCAGAACGGTTTAATCCAGAAACTAGCCATACCACGGGCTGATTGCTAGAACCGATGGTTTCAGTGACATCGCTAGAGGCAGCCCCGACCCACCATGCCTTCGCGCTCTGGGCTTCAACAGAAGTGCTCAATAGTTCTTCATGTTTAGCTAAGGTAGCACCTCGTGCACTGATGCGCTGATCGGGACCCAAGGAGTCCTGCAACTCACCGATGGCAATCATCAGCGCCATCCGCGCATTCGCCTGGGCCTCGGCCATCGCCCTGCCATTCTGGCTGGAGCGCACCTCGACGGCGCTCAGGCTCAACATCCCCAGAGCAATCATGACGAGTAACGCCATGATCGAAATCGTCGCGATCAAGGCAAAACCGCGTGCTTCACGTAAGGAAGATGGATGGGGTAAATTAATTTTTATAATCATAGGAAAACAACCGATTCAATTTAAAATCACAATGTAACTACACCTATTTGCCTTTATCCTGTCAGCATGTCAAAATATTTAATCTGTATTTTTTTTCAACCCACCCTATAAAATGTAGGTATTTTTCAATGTGCTGAACAGCACTTTCTAAGTATTGCCGAGCAAGTGGCAGAGCACTTACGTGTGTAGATCATCCGGGGGCGTTGGAGCGGGATGATGCCGGGCAAGAACTATCTGGCTGAGGAGTTGGGTATCAACAAGAAGATGGTCGTGGTCGTAGTTGCATGATTAGACACACAATATTGTTTTGAACGGGGGCAGATAAAAGAGCAATATCCAACAGCCAACAAGCAATATCCAATTTCCAAGGAGCTTGGGTTGATGGTTCAATTTTGACCGCGAATCTCACGAATTACACGAATTTTCTTGGGTTGATGCCTGCGGCGCTCGACAGAATTTACAGAATTTTTCAGCATTTTCGCTTGGGTTGCTAGTGCATTAGGGAACCACAGAATACACTGAAATCACGGAAGGTGCCTGGGTTGATCATTCATCATTCACAATTCACAATTCTACGGTGTGCCCCTCATTCGGTTGGATATTCCTTGTTGGACATTGGATATTCTGTTTCCCATTAGCAACGGGCTTACGCAACTCAGCCAGTGTTGTGACGCAGTCGCTA
The DNA here is from genome assembly GCF_002954445.1 of Rubritalea profundi. GTDB lineage: Bacteria > Verrucomicrobiota > Verrucomicrobiia > Verrucomicrobiales > Akkermansiaceae > Rubritalea > Rubritalea profundi. Next base: position 3,108,483 of record NZ_MQWA01000001.1, on the reverse strand, counting down.
CGCTGGGATTAGATAATGTTTTCTGGACAACTCTGAAGGAGTTGCGGAGCTTGAACCAAGAGGATCCATCACCCCTCCACAACGCCTTCAGCGTAGGATTCAAGAATCAATCTGTATCCCTAGGTAGCCTTCTGCGTAGGAAACCTGGGGCTGAGTTGCATTAGCCCGTTGGGCTAGCGATTAGGTGAAACTCAGAAAGTAAATTTCTAGCAGTTAGTGGGTGGAGATCGACTCTCCAATTAGCTTGGGATCATGGCTTGACCCCGAGATGATTTCCTTTAAAAGACAGCCTCAACTTTCCACAATCTTATGAAGAATCCATTGCTGCCATGGCTTACGATCCTGGCCCCATTTTTTGTTGCCTTTTCAGGTATTTCTAACGCCGCCTCCAGCATGCTGAATCCCCTCGTGTGCGGGAGAATTTTGACGCCAACTGGTCGTTCGTTAAGGGCGATCCGTCGGGTGCGGACGCTGTGAAGTTCGATCACTCGGGCTGGCGCCAGCTCGACTTGCCACACGACTGGAGCATCGAAGGGCCGTTTGAAGAGAAAAATGTCAGTAAAGCACGTGGTGGTTATTTACCCAATGGCACCGGTTGGTACCGCAAGTCATTCAAATTGCCTGCTAACACGGCTGGCAAAAAAGTATTTATCGAGTTCGATGGTATCTATATGAATGGAGAGGTCTGGATCAACGGGCATCGCCTCGGTAAGAGACCGTATGGTTATATTGGAGTTGAGTACGACCTCACCCCGCATCTCAAGTTAGATGGAGAAAATGTACTAGCGGTGTGCGTGGACAATGAGCTACAACCCTCATCACGCTGGTACTCTGGCTGCGGAATCTACCGCCACGTCTGGATGACATTTACCGATAAACTGCACGTAGCGCACTGGGGCACCCAGATCAGCACGCCGAAAATCAGTGACGCAAATGCTGAAGTGCTCGTTAAGACAACCGTCAAAAACGCCCACGCTAAGACGAAAGCAGTAAGCTTGACTCAAAAAATTCTAGACGCCAGCGGCAAACAAGTCGCCACAGCCACTAAAGAACTTGAACTAGCAGCGGGTAAAGAACTGGTGATTGACCAGTCATTGCAAATCTCCAAGCCAGCGCTCTGGTCACCTAAGAGCCCTAATCTCTACACCGTACGCACCGAACTGCGTGACGGCAAAGTGCTCACCGACAGCTATGACAGCCCGCTCGGTGTGCGCACTGTGGTATTTGACTCCAAGCGTGGAATGCTGCTCAACGGCGAGAGCGTGATCATGAAAGGCGTGTGTAATCACCATGACCTAGGACCACTAGGTGCCGCCATGTGGGAACGCGCTCTCGAGCGCCGACTCATAATGCTCAAGGAAATGGGCTGTAATGCTATCCGCACTGCCCACAACCCACCAGCGCCGGAACTGCTGGATCTATGCAACCGTTTGGGATTTCTTGTCGTCAACGAAACCTTCGACGAGTGGCGCAGAGGTTGGTTCTTTGAGAAAAGCACCAAGACCCTTGTCTCCAGTAAGGATAACAAAGGAAAATCAAAATATGGCTACAACCTGCACTTTGATGAGTGGGCGAAAAAGGACCTCATTGACCACTACCGCCGCGACCGCAACCACCCCTGCGTGATCATGTGGAGTGTCGGAAACGAGGTTCCTGAAGCTCAGAAATACGGTGAGCTAGAAACAGTGAAAATGCTCCGTGACCTCAGTCACAAACACGACCCGACTCGTCTGATGACGGTCGGCTGTAACTTCATTCAGGGAGCTAACAAGAGTGGCTTCACTGAGCTGATGGACATCGTAGGATACAATGGTGGCGGAGGTTCATGCTTCGAGTATGAGGCGGATCACGCCAAGTACCCGAACCGTCTAATGTACGCCTCAGAAGTCCCCCACACCCTACAAACACGGGGAGAATACCGCACCTTCGGCAAATTCCGCGAGCGACAACACCAGCCAGCGCACATGACGAAAAAGGAAGTCTTCGCTGACACTAGTCCTTGGTATGAGTCCTCCTACGACAATGCCGGCGTGCGAATCACAGCACGTGATTCCTGGCGCCTGACCAAGAACCTGCCCTATTTTACCGGCGAATTTCGCTGGACTGGCTTCGACTACATCGGTGAGTCTGGCGGATGGCCGCGTGTGATTGGTAACTTCGGTATCATTGACATCTGTAACTTCCCCAAAGACACCTACTACTTCTACCAGAGCCAGTGGACTGAGAAGCCTATGGTTCACCTCCTCCCACACTGGAACATCCCCGCCAAAGAAGGCACCGTCGTTCCGGTTTGGTGTTACACTAGCGGTGACAGCGTGGAGCTCTTCCTCAACGGAAAATCACTCGGCGTCAAAAAATTCACCAAGGAAATGGATATGCACCTCGAGTGGATGGTTCCTTATGCTCCGGGTGAGTTGAAAGCCGTTGCCTCTAAAAATGGTAAAGTGGTGGCCACCACATTCAGACGCACTGCTGGCCCCGTCGCCAAATTCACAGCCGAGGCCGACCAAACAAAACTCAACCTCCAGCAGCGTGATCTCTCATTCATCACTGTAAACATGGTGGATGAAAAAGGTAATTTCTGCCCTAAAGCGGACCGTTGGGTTTCGTTCGAAGTTACTGGACCCGGTCGCGTGTTAGCTACTGGCAACGGTGACCCAATCAGCCACGAAAGCTTCCAAGCCGTCTCCGTAAAAGCCTTCAACGGCAAAGCTCTCGCCATCATCCAGCCCACTGGTGAAGAAGGTGAGATCGTGGTGAAAGCCTTCTGGACTACCCGCAGATGGGGAAAGCCAATGGCTGAGATTAAGCTCACTGTGGAAAGTGACCGTTAGACCTCAATGCCACTTAGTTAAGCCGATTTACCGTGATCTCCAACGGAGATAATCATACCAGCCTAGGGAAGAAGTGGAGCGAAATCCCTAGGTTTATCGCAAACAAACGTCAGTTGGCTGAAGGCCAACTTCATACGCCTGCAACCTTTATGCCAGCATGAGTCTGACCTTCAGCCAGAAAAACATTCCCCTTCCCTATCCTAGGGTTACGTTCCTGCGTCACTCACCCCAGGCTGGTATGAAAATGGCCTTCAGCCAATTGTGATCATGACGAGTATTCAGAAAATCACGCTACACGACAATTTTCAGTTCAAGAACCTGCCTACCATTGAGGTCGTAGCCACGGTACTTGTCGAGTAGCTAGTAGGCTGTAGCGAGTAGCTAGCATTTGAATAATGACTGCGTATTTGTGAATCAGCACTCGAGGTGTTTTCATGCTGGCTACTGGCTACTACATAGTGACGCCGAAAGCGCTCCGCTTTCCTCAATGGCCGGCTGGCTAGCGTTGGCTGTCTTTTGTGAAAAGTTGCTGATGGGTCTCACGATATTGGCTCGGGGGAATTCCTTCGATGCGGTTGAAGACCTTGTAAAAATGGTCGGCATCGCGGAAACCTGCCGCCGCTGCCACTTCTTTGATGGTGGAATTGGTCTGCGCCAGATGGTGCTTGGCTCGTTCGAGCCGGAGACGTGCGATTTCACCGGATATACTTTTCCCGAGTGCCTGCTTGAATCTTCTCTCAAGCCCCCGCCGGTTGGTGGTGACGCCGCGCACCACATCAGACACATTAATGTTGCGCTGACAGTTCTCTGCGATGAAGTGCAGGGCCTGGGAAACAATGGGGTCATTGCAGGCGTAGAGATCAGTGGATTGCCGCGGAACGATGTCTGAGGGCGAAATCAATATCGTGCTTTCAGCTAAACTTTCGCCGTTCATCAGTCGCTCAAGTCTAGCGGCGGCCTGGTAGCCGACTTGGGCAAATCCCATATCGATGCTCGTCAGCGTAGAGGGAGGCGACTCGCAGATGCTAGTCTCGTTGCCCGTACCAATCACGGCAACATCCTCAGACACCTTGAGATTGTTGGAGCGACAGATATCCACTAAATAGCGTGCGTGGAGGTCGCTACTCACCAAGATTCCAATGGGCAGTTGCCAGTTTTTCATCCAATCCTTGATGCTGGAAACAAACTCTTCCCATCCCGGCGCCGTGCCAGTCAGCCTCGATCTTGAATACAGCTGCGCACTGCAGCGGTATCCATGCTCTGCCAGCGTTGCTCTGAATCCATCGTATTGCTGCCGAGCGTTGATGTCAGTTTGGCAACCCATATAGCCAAAATTGGAGAACCCTCGGCTCAAGAGATGCTCCGCTCCCATTTCACCGGATCGGTTATAGTCGGGGAAAACTCCCGGCAAATTCTTCACCTGCGAGTTGAGCCAGACGTTCATCAGTGGAGTTTTGGTTTTCTCGGCATACTCGGCGATGGCTGGGGTGGCGCGGGCGATGATCCCGTCGAAGCTGGTTCCACTTTCTGAGATCGGTGTTCGATCCACCGCTGGATGGATTTGGCAATTCCAGCCCATCTCATCGGCGTACTTCTGGCATCCCGCGAATACTTCGAGGTGTTGCTTGTAGGCCCACTCCATTTCTAGAGAGATGGCGACATGTCGCGCTGGATTCTTGTTCATTGGTTCTGTATCTTCGACTTATTCTAAAGCTGTCGCAAATCAACGAACATTATCCGCAAATAAAAGTCAACTCTATGCGTAATTCATTGAAACTTCTACGTAATTCCATAGAGTTCATCGACCTAGCGCGATGTGGGATGCTTCCTACGACGCCACTGTGTGCTATATAACCTTATTGTTCGCAAATTAATCAACCAACCAAAAACAAATAATGAAACCCTATCTACTCTCCCTCATCCTCGGTGTCGGTTTATGTCTTCCCGCCGCTAATGGCCGCACATGGACCAGCTCTGACGGCTCTAAAGCCTTTGAAGCCGAGCTCACATCTTACGATCCTGAGAGCGGAAAAGTTGTGATGAAAAGGAGCGACGGAAAAACGCTCAGTTTCAAGCAATCCATTTTATCTGAAGAGGATCTCGAATTTCTCAAGGCTGAAGGTGTGAAGTTGGTTGTGAAAAAAAGCGGCGGCTCAAAAACAGCTGTCAAGGCAGTGCCTGATGTGCTTCCCGCTCCCGATGGTAAAGAAGCCGACATGAGCAAGCCGGTGCAGGTATTCATTATGATGGGTCAATCCAATATGCTTGGCTTTGGCGATGCTGGCGTACTTAAGGGAATCGCTGCAGATAAATACCCGTACCTTGTGGATGATGGAGGTGCCTGGAACGTGCGGAAGGACGTTCGCAATGTTTTCTTCAATAATGGCACGCAGAGTATCAATGAGTGGATGACCGCTGAGAATGGTAGTGGAAGAGAAAGGATTGGTCCGGAAATCGGCATTGGGAATTATCTGGGTGAGGTTATTGACGCGCCTGTGATGATATTGAAATCATGCGTGGGCAATCGTGCTCTGGGCTGGGACTTGCTGCCACCAAGTGCGGTAGGCACTGGAAGAGACGGTCTATCCTATCAAGGCGACTCGGAAAGTTCGAATCGGAAAGTAAAAGCAGATAAACAGGGCTGGTATGCAGGCCTCCAGTATGACCTAGACGTAGGTGTTGCTCAAGATGCTCTTAAAAAATTATCTACCTATTATCCAGACGCTAAGGATTACCAAGTTGCAGGGTTTTTCTGGTGGCAGGGAAATGCTGAGCCTGGCAAGGGGAACGTCGAGAATTACGACAAGAACCTGGCTTTTCTGTTCAATGATCTGAAAAAAGATTTTAACGCACCAAATGCCAAGTTTGTATGTGCCACATTGGGTGAACATGATAAGAGCGCCACTCTTTCTCAAAAGATGTTTACCTTCGCCAAGCAGGAAAAAGATGCCGAGGTTTTCTATTCGAAACCTGTCTCCTCGGGAGGTAGCGGTGGTCACTACAGCAAAAACCCTGAGACCTACATGAACGTCGGTGAGGGCATGGGTAAGGCAATGGTCGAACTCTTGAGCAAATAGCTTTCCCGCTCTCACTTGATCGACCTAGCGGCCAAAACGTACAATAGCAGCGTGAAATTCCAGCAATGTTGATCAGCAATGTGCTTCAACTCCACAACCACTTCCCATGCCGGGAAGTGGTTTTTTTGTGCCGTTAGCGGAGATTATAGCTACAAATTGAAACATCTGAAATAAAACCGTTCAGATAAAGGTATCGATAGACCTCGATAAATGATGACCATTCCCATGAAATCACACCAGCTCCACCGCGCCGTTTTTGTTGCCCTTCCCATTCTTTTGTTTGCCTTGCCAGCTTGGTCGGCTCCACGGCAATCGGTCGAGACCGTGCCTGATCTGACCCGCGAGATCGATTTCGAACGCAAGGCCGAATTCCATCTCGGCCCAACCGGTGCCAAAGGATGGATCTACAACCCAAAGAACTACATGACCACCCAGGCTCGGCAGATCCTGATCACCCATGTCGAAGCCGGATCGGCTGCCGATGGTGTGCTGGAAGTCGGAGATGTCATTGTTGGAGTAGAGGGCAAGCATTTCATGAAAAAAGGGGTCAGGTGATAATTCTTGCAACTCTCCCCCACAGAAGCCTTCGAACATGTGTGGCCCGTCATTTTCGATTTGACATACTACTTGATTTCAACGGCGGATGCGCCTAAACCATCTATATGCTCATAAAGAACATCCAGCGGATACGTCTTTACTTGACCGCCAGCGTATCAGTCATGATTTTTTCCCAGCCGCTACTGGCGACCACACGTCCTAATGTGGTGGTGATTCTTTCAGACGACCAAGGGTGAGGCGACCTCAGCCTAAATGGAAATACAAACCTGAGCACGCCTAACATCGACAAACTGGCGGCGGAAGTGCCCGCTTTGACCGGTTCTACGTCTGTCCCGTCTGCTCGCCCACTCGCGCTGAATTCCTCACGGTCGATACCATGTCCGCAGCCACGTCTACTCCACCTCGGCCGGGGGCGAAAGAATGGACTTGGAGGAGGTGACCATAGCCGACACATTTAAGGCCACCGGCTATGCCACCGCCGCATTTGGAAAATGGCACAACGGGATGCAGTACCCCTACCATCCTAACGGTCGGGGGTTTGATGAATATTACGGGTTTTGTTCCGGCCACTGGGGCAACTACTTTAGCCCATCACTGGAGCACAACGGAAAGCTCGTGCAGGGCGATGGCTTTGTTGCCGATGACTTCACCAACAAGGCAATGCAGTTTATCGAGCAACACAAAGACCAACCGTTCTTCGTCTATCTTCCCTTAAATACGCCACATTCCCCGATGCAGGTGCCGGACCAGTGGTGGAACAAGTTCAAGGATAAGGATTTAAAAATGCTCCACCGGGATCCTCAAAAAGAAAAACCAGTCCACACCCGCGCGGCGCTGGCCATGTGTGAGAACATCGATTGGAACGTCGGATCGAATCTTATGTCAAAAATTTCAAAATGATGAAGCTCGGCGTGTTAGACCTAAAAAAAGGAAGCGGCGCACTCAGTCTGAAAGCTCTCAGCAAACCGGGAAAATCCGTCATGGAGTTTCGCCTCATTCTACTCACACGCTTGGAATAACTAGTGAGAGAGCTCAAAGGGTTAGTAAATAATGTTAGTTCTCGAGTTATTTTGTTTAATCTTGAACACACTACACGACAAAAATTTAAGCACTGGATTCTCCAATCAATGTGATCGCTCAGTGTGACAAAACCTCGGAGTGCTGAGGCTTGACGCAGCTCTGGTGAGGCTGTGGCTTGACACATGGGGTAGGAGGTTCAAGTGTGCAGTTTTCAGTGTTCAGACTGATAGGATGAAGCCTGTTGTTTATAGCGTGGTAGTTGAGTTGGGGTGATTGGGTCGGTTGTGGCTGGCTTACCCCCACACGCGTCGAGCCGCGCCCGCCGCAGAGCGGTGTCGAGCCACACGCACTCCAGATCATCAGAAACCCATTTTTACAATTTTGAGAAATTTTGTACGAAAAATTGTCGTGTAGTGTGAAAGCAAATATCCAACAGCCAACAAGGAATATCCAACCGAACAAGGGACTCGTGAATCAACGCGCCAAGGAAGGAATGCTGGTCAAAAAACAAACTCCGTCATGACGCCAACATCCTTGGAAATTGGATATTCCTTGTTGGCTGTTGGATATTCCCATTTCACCTATCTCTCGATGCACGACAAAAATTTAAGCACTGGATTCTCCAATCAATGTGATCGCTCAGTGTGACAAAACCTCGGAGTGCTGAGGCTTGACGCAGCTCTGGTGAGGCTGTGGCTTGACACATGGGGGCGGGAGTTTCAAGTGTGCCGTTTTCAGTGTTCAGACCGATAGGATGAAGCCTGTTGTTTATCGCGTGGTAGTTGAGTTGGGGTGATTGGGTCGGTTGTGGCTGGCTTGCCCCCACACGCGTCGAACCGCGCCCGCCGCAGAGCGGTGTCGAGCCACACGCACTCCGAGAGAGAGAGAGTGTGTGTGTGTGTGGTTATTGACTCTGGTATGATGAGCTTTGATGCATCAAAAACCAATTTTTAGAAATTCTGGTAATTCTGTATGAACAAGATTGTAGTTTAGTGTGAATCTTGAATAATGCGGCAAAAAAAATGCCCATGACCCTCTTCAAATATTTTTATATTACCTTGCTGCTAAGTCTATTCGCCCCATCGGCGTATTCGCTCGAGGTGAAGGGCATTACTCCCGACAAATCCCCCGTCTACAAGACGGTCGGAAAAGCTGAACTCAAGCTTCATATCTTTGAACCCAAAGGGCACAAACCATCCGACAAACGCCCTTCCATCGTATTTTTCTTTGGCGGAGGCTGGAGTAGTGGCTCGCCAAGTCAGTTCTATCCGCATTGCAAATATTTGGCCTCGCGTGGAATGGTAGCAATGTCTGCCGAGTATCGAGTCAAATCACGCAACAAGACAACTCCGCTCGAGTGTGTAAAAGACGGAAAATCCGCCATCAGATGGATGCGTCAGCATGCAAAGGAACTCGGTATTGATCCAACGAGGATTGCAGCGGGCGGAGGATCAGCTGGCGGACATGTAGCGGCCGCTACAGGAACCACCCAGGGAATTGAAGAAAAGGGTGAGGATCTGAGTATCAGTTCTCGTCCTGCTGCGTTGGTCCTCTTCAATCCAGTTTTCGACAACGGGCCAACAGGCTATGGTCATTCCAGAGTCAAAAAATACTGGAAAGAGATCTCCCCCATGCATAATATCAGCGAGAATACCCCTCCAACGATTGTTTTTCTTGGAACCAAGGACGACCTCATCCCAGTAAAGACGGCTGAGAAATACAAAAAGCTAATGGCCGACAGCGGTCGTCGCTGCGACCTGAAACTCTACAAAGACCAAGGCCATGGGTTCTTTAACTTCAGGTCCAAAGATAATTATTACAAGACGATTGTAGCAATGGATCAATTTCTCGAATCGCTGGGATACTTAAAAGCTAAGCCCATCACCCCCTAACCCCGCCATAACAGCCCCTCCTAAAACACCCTTTAAAAAAAGAAGATTCGCCGTAAGACCGCATTGAGGCTATACGTATCAGACTATGCCTCATCTCATGGATTGATCCGTGGGTCAGGTAAACATCCTCGACCTCGGATCTATTTTTTCAGGACGCGAGACTACAGAACCAACGACAGACAACATCAGTCAAGTAATGAAATCGAATAAAGTAATCAAAACGTCCTGCCTGCTGGCAGCGATGACCCTCGGAATGGCCGGAATGGCATCCGCTGACAGTAAACCCGCCGACATGAGCACGCCTGTTCAGGTCTTCCTGATCATGGGCCAGTCCAACACCCTGGAAATGGGAAAGGTCACTCCCGAACTCGGCAAGAAATACACCTTCCTCGCAGATGATGCGGGTGCCTGGACCACCCGCAAAGACGTGCGCAACGTATCCGTAATGGTGGGTAAGCACGGCATCTACCGCAACGACTGGATGACCATTAGCGGCAAAAAGATCGGCATCGAAATCGGTATCGGACACCAACTCGGTAACGCCATTGACGCCCCCGTGATGGTGCTCAAGAGTTCTATTGGTAACCGCGCCCTGGGCTGGGATCTCCTGCCTCCAGGAACTCCTCGCTACTCACACGGTGGGAAAGAGCAGCCCGGCTATGGGGAAACCTACCCAAGTAAGAAGGACAAGAGTAAAATCGTAGCCTACGAAAAGGGTGGAGATATGCTGCAGTGGTATGCTGGAAAGCAGTACGATGATGACGTCGCCAACGCCAAAAAGATCCTCGCTGATATAGGTACATATTATCCTGGTGCCAAGAGCTACGAAGTCGCTGGCATCATCTGGTGGCAGGGCGACAAGGACATGCGCAACGCCGCACACGCCGCCGAGTATGAGAAAAACCTTGGTCGTCTTCTCAAGGCGCTGCGCAAGGACTTCAACGCACCGAAAGCAGCCTTCGTTTGCGCTTCACTGGGTCAGACCGATGAAAGCGACACTGCGTCCGGTCATGGCAAACTCATGACAGCGATGAAGAGCTTCGCCACTAGCAGCGACGACATCGGCTTTGTATACAGCAAACCGCTACTCGGCGGTCCCGGTAGCTCAAGTAGCCACTACAGCGGTAATGCTCAAACCTACATGAACGTAGGCCTTGCCCTGGGTGATGAAATGGTCAAGCAACTCAAGAAGTAGTCCCCCAAAACGACTCAACGAATCCTCTTGGATTCAGATCAATCATGGGCTGGTGCACTCGTTGCATCAGCCCATTTTGTTGCTTGTTAGAAGTCCTAGGGTCACCACACTCGGGAATTTTTAGACAGAATTAACAAAATGAACAGAATGAACAGAATTTCTCAAAAGGGTGGGCTAAAAAAAGGACGAAACCTTTCATTCTTTCTGAAATATCGCAATTGCATCGGCCATCATTGGTTCATTCTGAAAAATTCTGTTAATTCTGTTCATTCTGTCGAGCGCCGCAGGCATCAACCTAGATAGTCTCCGTAGATAGTCTCCCTAGTGTAGGAGCCCTGGTAGAAGTCCCAGAATTTGTTTTGATTGTTGCCCGCGAAATACTTAGCTTGGTCGCTTCGGGCTTGCCCTCGAAATAAATGACAAATTCGCGTAACGTTTTGCTCATTCACATGATTGATTAAATAAGGATGGAAAGTGAGTCTACAAAACCTGAGGAATCTCAGCCCTACGTCGCACAGCTGATCGCACATCAGGAAGACCTGCGTGCCTTTATTCACTCGTTGTTGCCCAACAGCCCGTCCGCCGATTATGTGCTCCAGAATACCAACCTAGTGCTCTGGAAAAAACAAAAGTCCTTCAAACAGGGAACCAATTTCCACGCCTGGGCCTTTAAAATCGCACGCATCCAGGTCCAACACCAGTATGACAGAGCCAAGCGCGAGACGCGTCTTGTCTTTTCCGAATCCCTCATCAACCATATCGCCAACGCCGCAACCGTAAACATCCCACACGAGCGGACGCTGAACATTCTCGAAAGTTGCATGAACAAACTCAATGACAAGCAACGCCACATTGTCGACGCCCGCTACACCCCCGGCGAATCGCTCGAGCTGCACGGAAAACAAACCAACACCAGCCCGGGAAGTCTGAGGATCTCGCTCTTCCGCATCCGCGCCATCCTGAGACGCTGCGTCGAAACCACCCTCGCCGGAACACCGTCATGAATTTACCCGATCTCGAAATACGCATCCAACAACTGCTGGATGACGAGCTGACAGCCGAGCAGTTTGCCAAACTCGAATCCGAGCTTCTGCAAAACCCCAAGGCGATGGATCTCTACCTCAGCTACACCAGGCTGGATAGTGGCCTGCAACGCCATGGCTCGTTCCTAGCAGCCGTGGAAAAAATGCCGGTCGTCCCCATGGAATGGATCCTCGCCCAACAACGCAAGCGCTCAATCCGGATTTCCCTGCTCTCGGCAGCAGCCCTCATCGCCATCATGGCTACGGTCATGTGGTTCACCACCGTCTCCCACACACCACATACCCTCGCCACCGTCCACGTCACCCCCGGCACAGATTTCACCCTCACCCACAACTCCGATGACACCCTCCCCGACAGAAACACCCTAGCGAAAAATTCCCGCATCGTGCTCCGTCACGGCGTCGTAGAACTCATCCTGCCACACGACGTCCGCGCCATCATCGAGGCCCCGGCAGAAATGATCCTACGCGACGACCGCACCCTCGAACTCAACCACGGCCGGGCGTATTTTAAAGTCTCATCCACCGACGGCCAGGGCTTCACCGTCGTCACACCCCACCAGCGCATCGTCGACCTCGGCACCGCCTTTGGTATCGATTGCCAAATTGGCAGCAACGAGGTGGAACTCCACGTCCTGCAAGGACGCGTGCGAGTCGACAGCAAACAAAGGGACAAAGGGGAAATCATCCATGCCAACCGCTCGGTCCTACTCACCGGCATTGATATAAAACACGACCTCGACGGCCCACCCGCCGCCTTCCTCCAAAATTTACCACCAAAGATCGACATGCTGCTCGATGAAAACTTCGAGACCGGACTCATCGCCAACCGCGACTACGTGATCCAAATGGATCCTACCGTGATCCGCGACCTCGCCGGCAACGACTTCGGCGGCATCGATGATGATACCACCTGGAACTTCAACACCTTGGCCACCACGGCGACCGTTTTGCCGACCAGCGCAACTTGGAATTACTTTCATCCACTAGATGCCGTTGACCCTGCTGTAGCCGATACTGATTTCAATACGACTTGGTACACACAAAACGATGCTGGCAATCGCTACGATGGCCCTGCATTTTCGGGTTCCGGCTCTGGCCTGTTCGGCTATGGTTCGCCTGGAGGTATCCCTACTGTAAATATCGGCACGCCAGACTCTGGGAAACGCTACACAGCCTACTTCACCACAACCTTCGACCTAGGTGCCATCAGTGCTTCAAGCGTCACTGGCTTGACGGCCAACATCATGGCCGATGATGGTGCCTTTATCTACATCAACGGACAAGCTACCGGCAACTACCATACCTCACCTGGAAACGATACCTATCTCGCAGGGATGGATGGACATGGTAATGTTGAAGTCTCTACGAACATCACACTCGATCAATCATTGCTTGCCGATGGTGTGAATTCGATTTCAGTATCAGTTCACCAAAGGAACAACGACAGTTCCGATCTCGGTTTTCAAATGGCTGTAGAGGCCACTTTTGAACCTATCTCCGAGCCCACCACCACCGCTCTTCTCGGCATCGACGACGACCCCGCGCAAGCCCCCCCGGCTTCGGGCACGCGCGATGACTCGCCGCCCGTCTTGATCGCCGCCTACCCTGCCGACGACTCGATGAACGCGACACAGGGAGGTCAGTTGAAGATGCTGTTCAACAAACCCATCAAATTCGGCACCGGCAGGGTGTTTATCCAGAACGTCACCAATTGGAGCGAAAACAAGCTTGCCGTATGGGACGCGAGCATGTCCATCGACGACAGGATGCTGACGATCAACCCTCCGATCGATCTCGAAGACGGCACACGGGAGGTGGGCTGGCTCGCAGGATGGCAAACCGACGCCAAAGTCACCTTCCTCAACCCGAGTGGCAATGGCCAATGGTATAATAACGATGGCTTGCAGGATAAAAAAACCACCCGCGCTGATCGGATCCATGCGTAGCGCAGGAATGGTCAGCATCAACCAAACCATCCGACGCGAGATCGGCACCATCACCACAGACAGCCACTACACCGTCAGTGCCACCATCGGAGTGCGGGCCAAAAACGCCAAAAACCCGTCCACCTTCCCCGGCTACACCATCCGCTTGGTCTCCGGCGACACCACGCTCGCCCAACTCACCAGCAACACCCCGCCCGGCCCAGCTAATAGCGTGAACACCGTCGGTTTTTCCTGGGATGCCACCAGCCTACCCGATGGCATCCAACCCGGCGACCCACTCACCATCGAGATCATCCCAGGAAAAGCCAACGGCCTCACCCCCGGATACCTCGACCTCAACGCCCTCCGCATCTCCGTCCTCGGACAGGACGGGAGATAGCAAAGGCTGCGTTCTTGGGTTGCCGAGGGACAGGATTGTCCCTCCTCCCCAGACCCGCGAAGCGGGTTAAAATAGGGAGTGTGGACAATCCTGTCCACAAGCAGAGGATATGTGAAGTAGCCCGTCTTGACGCGCCGTAGCCTTCGTCGGCGAAGGAGGTTGGAGTTTAAAGCTCTCTGACTACTTCAAACCGCCCGCAGGACAAATAATAGAAGATTCTTTGTAACGTTCCCCGATTCACATGATTTATGTTGTGAATGTGGACTTGCAGTGACCACTGACCTGCAAATCCAAACAAACGTAAAAACACACTAAAGAAACCACTAAATCATGAAATTGAACAAATCAATGAAAACAACCATGTCCCTCGCGGCGTTCGCTCTGGTCACCAACTTGGCCAGCTCAGCCGCAGTTACAACCGTTTTAACGGACGCCGCAACTTGGGATTACTTGCATCCACAAGATGCCCTTAACCCTGCGACCGCCGATACAGATTTCAATACGACTTGGTATACACAAAACGATGCCGGCAATAGCTACAATGGCCCTGGATTTAATGATTCCGGCTCTGGCATATTCGGCTATGGCGCGATTTCAAATGGAACAGTTACTGAAGATATCGGCACGCCTGCCAGCGGCTCTCGCTATACGGCCTACTTCGTCTCGACCTTCAACCTAGGTACCATCGCTGCGAATACGGTTACTGATTTAACAGCCAACATCCTGGCCGATGACGCTGCCTTTGTTTATATCAACGGACAACTTGCCGGCGGTATCAATATAGTCGGACTTAGCGACACCTATTTCGGTCTAGCGGCATCCTCTGGTAACGAAGCGTCCCTCACCACGATTGCACTCGATCAATCATTGCTTATCGATGGTGAGAATTCGATTTCAGTCTCAGTTCACCAAAGGAGCAACGGTAATACCGATCTCGGTTTTACAATGGATGATCTGAATGTTACGTCTACAGCAGTCCCAGAGCCCACCACCACCGCCCTTCTAGCTCTCGGTGGACTCGCCCTCATCCTCCGTCGCCGCAGGTAACGGCTATGGCGCGACAGGTCCTCCGTCGCCGTAAGTAACGATTGAGCGTGTAATACGAATCAACAAGAGCCGGCTCAGCCAAATAGGTTGAGCCGGCTTTTTTCGGTCTAAACCCCGGGTACCGGGGCACCATTGGCCCAACCCTGAACAGCAAATGCCTATCAAAAAGCCATTTCGAGCCATCCTTCTCCTTTTTCTTGTCACAGCTGCGCCTCTTGCGGGTCACGGGTTTGTGGATCAGGAGATCGCGGAGGTGACGAGACGCTTGGAGACGAAACCCGGCGATGTTGATTTGCTCATGCGCCGCGCCACCTTGCATCGGGCCCATGAGGATTATGCGGCGGCGAAGGCGGATCTCGTGGCGGTGAAGAAGGATTCCCGGCGCCATTCGGAGGCCCTGCTTCGTCTCGCTAGCCTTGAACGCGGACAGGGGAAGTTGGCCGCGGCCGATTCGGCACTCGCTCGCTACTTTTCCATGGGCGGCAAAGCACCGGAGGCCTATCGGGAGAAGGCGCGCCTCCATACCGACCAGAAACGAGCCAAGCTGCGGCAGGAGCATGGCTCAAGTACCTCAGCCTCGCCAAACAACCGACGGCCGACGAATTCATCGAAGCCGCCGAGACGATAAACACGAGTGGTGACCCGTCTGCCGCCCAGCTGACGGTTCAGCGTGGCCTGAAGCGCTATCCGGCCTCCATTCCCCTGCATCGTGAGGCAGCTTTCCATCAACTCCGCTTGGCCCGCAAGGCCGCTGTGGTGGAGCGCTTTACCGGTCTTCGCCAACGTTTTCGCCGGCGGGGGTGACCGACGTCCTGAATGGCGCCGCTAATCCGTCCGGTCCCGAGGCACGCAAGGCGTCCCTGCCAATCAGTGGTTCATCCGGGTTCCTTCGCCTCGAGGTGACGCGACCCTAACGAATCTGTTTTCTTCCCTCCGCCAGAGCTCTTTTGTTAGTTGTAGAGACTCCGCGGAGGGGAGGAATGAGATCGTGCGTTGTCCACGCTCCCTATTCACGGGCCGAAGGCATAGGGAGGAGGGACAATCCTGTCCCTC
>NZ_MQWA01000001.1:3077984-3092158 GCF_002954445.1 Rubritalea profundi | reverse complement strand
GGAGGGGCGACAATCCTGTCCCTCGGCAACCTAAGCCACTCATGCATAGCTACTCCACATGGGTTGATAGTGGACAGGATTGTCCACGCTCCCTAGCATGCCTTCATGTGTGATTTTCTGGACGGCAATGAGGAGATACAAACGCATGGGCAGAAACTCCCCCACTGGCAACAGGGCGAGGTGATGCAGTTTGTCACGTTTCGTCTCGGTGATGCCATGCCCGCTGGCAAGCTCTCTATCTGGCGGGAGCAAAGGGACATCTGGCTCAAGCAGTATCCAGAGCCTAGGGACGAAGCCACGATGAAAAAATACCATCACCGATTCACCGACCAGTTAGAAAAATGGCTGGATCAAGGAGCTGGAAGTTGTCTTTTTCGTGATCCTTTGAATCGTGAAATCTTAGAGGAAACTTTCATGTATGACCAGACGAACCAAGCTGAACAACATGCATGGGTCATCATGCCCAATCACGTGCACTTGCTGTTTTCACCCAAAATACCATTACCTGAAATCATCCAAAAATGGAAAGGTATCTCCGCCAGAAAAATAGGCAAAGGCAGCATCTGGCAACGCAATTATCGAGATACTCTAATACGCGATTATTCACACTTTGCCAACGCAGTGAGGTATATTCGGAAAAATCCTCAGAAGCTTCCTCCCGGAACATTCACGCTGTGGGAAAGTGAACGAGCGCGCGACGTGAAATAGGGAGGGTGGACAATCCTGTCCATTAGCAACCCATGGGCAGCGTGCTTGGGTTGCCAGTGGACAGAATTGTCCACCCTCCCTACAGCTTTGCTGTGCCGGCATCTTTCAATGCGTCCGCCTTATCAAAAGAGTAACTATTGAAAAGAGTAACTATTGTGTGTCTATTAAAAGAGTAACTATTGTGTGTCTATTAGTGATTGTCATTAGTGCCCTGGTAAGCGCTGGCGACCCGCCGGTCTACATGATCTTTAATAACGCTCCTGCCATCGGTGAGGAACAGAAGGACCCGACACACACCGCTAACTTCGGAGTCAAACTACAAGAGCATTGTAAAAAAATTGGCCTGGAATGTGCAGTCGTCTACCCTGGCGCCCCGGACGTGAAATACAAATCACCCACCGATTACCTCATCGCCAAACTCAAGACCCCAACCAAGTCCCAGTAATACCACTTCATTCACCAATCTACAGATCTACGACACCATGAACAAGTTAACCATTCTGTGTGGGGCCACCCTCATCTCTCTGATGCTGCTGGAGTCCGGACACTCCGAGGAGGAGAAAACAAACAACCGCTACAACGTTCTGATGATCTGCGTCGATGACCTCAGGGCTGAGCTCGGATGTTATGGGGTCGATACAATCCAGACACCTCACATCAACCAACTGGCCAAGTCCGCGCTGGTCTTTAACAACCACTTCGTCCAGGTACCCACCTGCGGGTCGTCGCGCTACGCCTTGCTCACCGGTCGTCGCCCCAGTCTGAGCCTGGGCACGCACAATGGAGCCATGACCGGCGGAAAAAGCGCCCTGAAACAAGACCAACTCGATGGCGCCCAGAGCTTCCCCGAACTGTTCCGGCGCAGCGGCTACCACACGGTGTGTATTGGAAAAGTATCCCACTCCCCGGACGGCAAGGTGTTTTCTTACAACGGCAAAGGCGACGGTCGCCATGAACTCCCCAACGCCTGGGACGAACTGCGCACCCCCTACGGCCAGTGGAAATACGGTTGGGGATCTTTTTTTGCCTACGGCAACGGAGTCAGTCGGGAAACAACCTCGGGGAAAAGCAAGGTGCGGCCACTCTATCAGCACCCGGATGTGCCGGATAACGGCCTGCCAGATGGGATGATGTGCGACGAGGCACTCAAGGTGCTCGGCGAGCTAAAATCAAAGGACAAGCCGTTCTTCCTCGCTGTCGGATTTTTTAAACCTCACCTGCCATTTGTGGCACCTAAAAAATACCGCGACCTCTACAATGGCGTTGAGGTCAAACCCGCGATTAACCAGCAACTGAAAAAATCCGCTTACTGGCACGGCAGCGGCGAGTTCTACGGCTACCATGCACCCCACACCAAGACCAAACCACTTGGCACTCTGGATCAGGTCGAATGCAAAAAATCCTACTACGCCTGTGTCAGTTATGTCGACGCTCAGATTGGTCGACTGGTCGATCGGTTAAAAGCGCTTGAGCTGGAGAAAAACACGGTAATTGTCATCTGGGGTGACCACGGCTGGCACCTCGGCGATCACGCCATGTGGGGGAAACACAGCCCGTTGGAAAAAGCCAATCGCAGCGCCCTGATCATCAAAGTCCCCGGCATGGCCGCCGCCGGAAAACGCACCGATGCCATCGTCGAATCCCTCGATATCTTCCCGACCCTTGTCGATGTCTGTAAGCCGACATTTAACAAAACAGCACACCCGCTGAACGGACTGAGCCTGAGCCCGGTTCTCAAAGATGCCACGCATCCCGGCAAAGATTACGCGCTGAGCTACTGGGGCGGTGCCCGCTCCGTCAGGACTCCCGGATACCGACTCATCGCCAGAAAGAAGGGGGACAGCTACTCCGACCTCGAGCTCTACGACCACAACAACGACACGGAGGAAATGACCAACATCGCCGGACAGAAACCTGAAGTCGTCCAGCGCCTGCTAAAAAACATCAAGGCTGACAGCCCGCGCATGGCGGAATAATCAGAGGAGGTTGAAATCTGAATAGTCCAATCACCGCATGCAAAAACCTGCGGTTCAATCGCACCACCACATGAAAAAAATCCCACAAAAATTAGATCGCGCTGCTGGTTCTAGCTAGCTGGTTCACGGCAATCTCTAGCCAGCCACCCAAGGCGAATAGGCTGCTAAATTTGGGTCTTGCAGTGTGATTATTTACGCTCTGATCAATTGTTGAATAGCCCCAGCCTGATGGAGTTTTTTACGGGACATATCTAGGTCGAAGTCGCCGTAGTGTTCGATCGGGTTGCCGTAGGCATTGAGTAGGGTGGTGTACCAATTGCCGATGGTTTTGTGACCTTCTGTAGCATGGTACGGCAGACGGATGTAACGACCCATCATGTCGAGCTTGCAATTATCACCAGCCATCACAACAAATGGTGCTTCGGTGCCGTGACTGTGGTGACCTTCGCCGTTTTCTGGGAAGTACATGATCACGGTATTATCGAACATTGAGCCATTGCCCTCGGGTTGCGCTTTGAGACGTTCGACGATGCGGGCCACTTGTTGGATGTGCCCGACACGGACTTTCTCTCTGATCTTTTCAGCAGGCACTCCGCTATAGGCTCCGTTGTGACCGAGCTCGTGAAGCGAGATGTGGTCGCCCTCGTTGCCGGGCATTCCCTTGATCGGGGTGGAGAGTTCATCGATGGTGTAGGTCACCACGTTTGTGAGGCCGGTAACCAGCGCTGATATGAGGATCTCAGTCATGGCTTCCTGTTTTTCCGGGGTGCTGGCATTGGGTCCGCCATCAGCGTGAACCAAGCCTATTTCTGGCAGGTGCTTGGAGATGGAGCCAGACATTTTTTCGAGCTTCTTGTTACGAGCCTGGATTGACTCAATCGAGCTGATGTGGTTGCTGAGTTTGAGTTTTTCATACCCTTGAAGCACGTTGGATTTGACGGATTCTTCTTTTTGCAAGAACTTCAACATCGCGTTATCAGAGTCGACTGCGCCAGGGTTGGTGACAGATTTGAACAGTTCGTTGTAGGCTGTTTGCGGGTCTGCGTAGCAGTAGTTCCTCTGGTGCGGCGCAGGGGCCGAAAAGCCGGATACAATCCCGCTTCTGAAAGTGCTATAGTTTCCTGTGAGTGAAAGTTCAACGTGGCCGAATGGCGACGGGGTCAGCTTGGCGAGTTCAAAATCAATGGTCGCGCGCTTGATGCCGCTCAGTGAATTTCGGCCTGATTTGTAGGCTCCCATCACTGAGGAATAGGACCAATGGCCGTTTTCGCTCATTTTACAGGACAGTCCCTGTAGAATGCTAAGGTTCTCCTTATGGCCTTCTAGAGCTTGCATCCAGGACGGCAGCTCGTGATTATCTAGATCTAGGTCGAGCGGTTGTTTTTTTGCATCTAGTGCCTTTTCCTCGGCTGAGAATGTCGGCAGTGCCAGCTCGTTTGGCCGAATGCCGTTTGATTTTCTAATAAAGATAAAACGGCGCGGGGCGGCGCTGTTAGTGGATGCTGCTAGGAGATTGCTGAATGATGGCGTTAGAGCCAGAGCTCCGGCACCTAAAGCCGATGTTTTGAAAAAATGTCTTCTAGTTGTCATACTTTATTTTATTGGGCTTTGCGGTAGAGGAATGAATCGGAAGTGAGGAATGAGACGATGACGGCATCAAAGCTGCCACCACTCTTTACGTAGGCTTGGTCTGCGTCAATGAGGGTTTTTGAGTCGGATAGAACCTCATTGCGCCCCATGAAGTAGCGGAAGGCGTAGCGGATGACGGACTGGCGTACGCGTTCTGATTTAGCGAGTCGTGCGACTAGGTCGAGAGCATCCTGGACGTCGCCGTCGAGGTTTTTGTCACCGGTGCCGGAGAGGTGGCCTTTGGGATTGACTGGTAGGGTTTTGTAAATGTCTCTTAAATCCACGTGTGCCGCGGCTTTGTCGGGTCCCTTTTTGATGAGGTTATCTGGGTGTTCTAGGGATTCCTGGGTGCGGAATCGGCCGAAGTCGTCATAGGACTCAAAGGCGTAACCGAGTGGGTTCATACGCTCGTGACACTTCCAGCAGGCTTCTTTTTCGGTAACGTCCACCAGACGGCCCCGCAAAGTTTTGTGATGATCTTCGGGGATCACGGCATCGACGGTGATTGGCACGTCTGGCACGGTTCCAGCGAGGAGTTTTTCGCGGATCCACTTGCCGCGAATCACGGGGTCGGTTTCAGTGTTCTGAGAATGGGCAATGAGCCATGCGGGGTGAGTGAGCATGCCTTTACGGTGGGCGACCTTAGCTGGCTGCACCGCTGGGTAGTCCCAGTCGTCCAAGCTGATATTGAAGAACTTGGTGACTTCTTCTGCGCGGAATTTTTTTCCGGTTCGGGTGGCGGCGTTATGCACACCGTGGGAAGAATATGCGGCGTATGGAGCTGCAGATTTTTGCCCTTTATCGAAGCGCAGCGCGAAGCTCGTCATGTGTTGCTTGAAGACTTTCGTCCTGTCACGCTTCTTATGCTCTGGTCCCTTTAGATCAACGCTGTGAAGTTTGACCTCATCGAGAAAATCTTTGTGCTTGAGCAGATCATCCATTTCAAAGTTCTTCCAATCTTTATCTTTGAAATAGTCGTAGATCTTGCGGAGGCGTTTGGTGGATTCGGTCATCGCCTCATTATTGCCGGAGTGGTAAACGTAGAATTTCTCGGTATGTAAGAGCGTCTCAATGACGTTCTGGTCATTCTCGAGAATGTGGTCCACCAGACGATCCGCCTCGCCGACTAGACGGCCTTTTGAGTTATCATAATTACCCCCAAAGCGCTTATTGTCCTTAAAGATGGGGAGCATTTTTTGGTAGCCGAAGAACTCTCTGAAAAATCGAAGTTTTCTGATTGGCTGGTTAGTGATGCTGGCGGTGTCTTGGAGACGCTGCACTGCCTCATCCACCACATAGAACTGGTTCCTATTTTTGAGTAGGCGAGTGACCTCACGTTTGTAATCCTCCCGGGTGTTGAGCTTGCCATTTTTGGCTGCCTCAGCCAGTTCTTTGTCCGGGCTGCTGTCGCTGAGTGCGTAGGCGATGGCGTAGCTGGCATCTCGCGGGGAAAGCATTTTTCTGTTACTCTTATCGGCCACTCCTTGGCCAAATTCTGAACGGTAAACAAACTCAGAACTCAGTATCAGCGTCTGGATCAACTTTTTCATCCCCTTATTATTCCCTAGGTCCTTGATGTAGGATCGAGTTAGCAAGACATACTTTTCAGATTCTTCTGATGTTGCCGGTCTCTCAAATAGCTTGATAAAGACTTGGTCAACGAGGTCCGTCACCAGCTTGCCAGTGGGCGGGCCGGCATCGATGCGTTCTTGAACAAAGCCCTGACTCCAGTCCTCAATGCATTTGCTAATGATTTCATTATAGCGATCGCCTTTTTTGCGGTGTTGAGTGATCGCCTTTTTGACCAGCAACATTTCATCTTCTTTCAGCGGGCTATAAACGTGTGGTTTGTGCTTCTTCTCGTAATTGTGCTGTTTTATCTGAGCGCGCCATTCAGTCATGTAGTTCTTGAGAAATGTGACGCGGGCTTGGATTTTTCGCTCGTTGTCGCCGAAATAAAACCATTCCTTCTCACACTTTGCGATGAGCTGCGCATCTGACTCACCGTTTTTCTGGTGCTTCAGCATGGAACGGTAAATTAATTCCAACTCGGCATTACCTGGCTGGGCTGAGTGAAAGGGTGCCTTTTTGATTTCCTTGCCTGATGTTGAAGCCGCTGGCTTCATTTCAACTCTTTCGAGTTTTGGCAATAGTGAAGAGTTTTTTCCCTGATAGATTTCGTTACAAACCTGCTCGATGAATTTGTTGAGAAAGGACTCACGCGCTGCGAGGGTGCCATTGTGCCCATTTTCTTTGGCCATGATGCCATCGACGGCTGGGAGGTATCGCCTGTCCCTCTTGGCCAGATACATCATGTGAGTAGCCGCATTTTTGGCGTTGGTGAGCATCGTCAGCAAGTGCCCGCCATTTAGCGTTGTGGTATCGTAATACCGCACGCCTGTGTTTGTGGGTAACAGGAAGGGATTGGTCAGGTTGACGCGCCTGTTGTTATCACCGATGACTGACTGCCTCTTGCCATCGATCGTTTGAGTTGGTTTATGGTTGAGTAATTTGTTGAACTTGGCGTCGAAAATAAACTCGCTAATCAGCCAGCGCCTGTCTGGGGTGAACGCCTTGAGATCTTTGTATTCACCGGAGAATAATCTGTCGTGGTCGACGTAATTTCCGTATGACGGCATTCTAATTTTATCTTCCAGCTTGGACGCGGCATGTTTTTTCAACTCACTGGAGATCCAGGCGGTCATCTGCTTGCGTTCGGTCGGCGTTGGCTGGGACTTTTTCTTCTTTGGCGGCATTTCCTCAAAGAAGATTTGCTCCTGCATTTTATTGAGAAGGTCGAGTCGGGCGTCCTGGCTGAGGCTAGCTAGCTGGTCGAGCCGGATGTCGCCTTTCTGCTTGTCTTCATCGTGGCAGGCATAACAATATACATCGAGCAGGACATCCATCTTGGGATGAACCTCAAACGGGCTTTCATTGGCTTTTATAGGGGCTGGCGCGGGATTAGGTATTGGATCGGGATCGGCCTTTTTTATGACAACTTTGGCGGTCTCGTCCGTGATCTTCTACACCCATTGCTGGTCGGTCTTGCTGAGTGATTTGAGTGGAAAGGGAAGCACTTTCCCATTTTTCATCGCCAGGTTGACTTTGCCATCCTTGAGTCCCTCAAACGTCGCAGTGACTTTGCGCCCTTTCTCATACGTCCACTCTCTGGCTGCCGCTGCTCTGAGTCCTTGGTGGGTCAATAGTGAAACTAAAGTGACGAGACTGAGCCATTTCATACAGCTTGCAACGTTGACACGAAGCGAGGGCGAATGCTTGGAAGCGATTACTTTTTCACTAAATGCTCTGTTAACTTTTATCATAGGTCGCTGCGTTGGTGGTAGTTGGCCTTGCCTGTCAGAGCTAGATGGTGGGAATACGTGACCCATGAATCGGATTTATCAACCAAATAATAACTTTCTCAGAATTTGAATTTCTTTGAACTCGCCTAACTGGTTCACACAATATTAGCCAGTCATAGCCCCTTTTGTCCTCATAACGCCTATTGCATTCACTTGTCCAATTATTCGATATGTATCTGGCGGATGGTTACTCCGTCTGGGACATCGATCGCTAGGCCGGTAATGCCACCTTGATAGGAAGGGAGTTTTTCTAAATTGATTTTCAGCCATTTATTATTGCCCTTACTGATGCGGGTGCTAGCTCAGCGAGATTTATTCCACCAGTCCTTTCTCCATGCGGCCCAGTTGCTTGGTTTTTCAGACGCGTTTTCCGGTGGCATACCGCGCCAATACACAGTGATTGACCCGGAAATTGGAGAAGAGATTTCTATCGCCACTTGTCGGGCAGATTTTGCCTGCCAGAAGGTGATTGGGCTGAGCAGACGTAGCGGACGGGCTGGATTTTTTGCTTTAAGTTTGAGACCTTTGCCGGCGAGCGGCCAGCCGTCGTCACTGCCATTGTGGTAATGCCATCCGTGGCGGGATTTATTGAAATTCCACCGAGGCAGCTTTTTGCTAATGATACGTGCCGCTTCTTTGCGAATATCCTGCAGGTTCCCCAGAACAAACCGGCATGCGTATTCGAACTCGATATTGTAGTCGAGGATTTCACGGGTCATCGGCGACATGTAGCCGGTGTTGGTGGATTTTTCACCACCGGTTCCACGGCGGCCGTTGAAGCCGGCATGAAATTCTGACGGTCCCAGAGCGCAGACTCCGATACCGGTTCCTTTATCATTCAAGAGCGCTGTCCAGCCCTCCGTGGCTAGAAATTTGATCCACGGCCAGGGCTCCTTGTGGTCATTACGTACTTCTTTGGTTGCACCACCACTGAACGGTTTATCCCCAGTGTAGGTGATGAGTCGGTGCCATGGGCCGTTGGTATAGACTGCTGGGATCTCTTGAGGGTGCGCTCCATACTGAGTGTGATCGCTGCGCGCGTTAGTTAGTTTGGCTTTGTAGCTAAACATCGGGCCGGTCTCTGAAAGGTAAATCCAGGTTTCCATGTGGCATTCGGCAGCATCGTCCTTCATCGGCCAAAGCATCGGAATCGTTTTTACGTACAGCTTGCCATCCTTGACTCTATGTTCCACCACACGTGACCCTATTCTATGGGAATCACCAGTCTGGATTGGGTTCCACGGGAAATTCCCCCAGTGTTTGTGCTTCACTTTACCTTCGCGTTGGTAATTGGCTGGCCCCGAGTAATAGGACTGCTGAATCTGCCGACCAAGATCGTAGGAATTGATCAGATTAGGCCCACCGGGCTCCGAGACATGGGTAATCGCTCCCCCCCCATTTTAAATTAATTCCAACTCGTATGAATGCGTTTTCGACAAAGACTAGGTCTGGATTTTTGTTTGCGGCAGAAAGAGCGGAACCTGAAATGAGGCTTACCAATAGTAAAATCCATAGGGTGCTTAGTCGTTTCATCAGTCTTCGGTTGTTCATGTTTATAGAGCAGATGTGAATGGGTTTACACCATGTGTCTGATACGAATCAACAATACATTTTCTTCTTACAGGATTAGACACTTACAGGATTAGACACACAATATCTGGGCAAGGTGAAGGTCTCTCCACGTAACGCGACCGTCTCGGTCGCTCAATATACCCCCAGCGAAGCTGCTGACTCACAGCGCTCAGATCTCACCTACAGGATTAGACACACAATATCTGGGCAAGGTGAAGGTCTCTCCACGTAACGCGACCGTCTCGGTCGCTCAAAATACCCCCAGCGAAGCTGCTGACTCACAGCGCTCAGATCTCACCAGCGAACTTCCGCCTGCCATTCTAGCCCGACATCCCCACACAAACCTAGCTGATATACTGCTACGCGCCATGTTTGGGGATTTCTACAACAAGGAAGGCATACTACTTAAAACGTAAAACCACGATGCGCTGAAAGGGATTCCTTAAACATCAGAGCCAGTTCTCAATTGGACAAATCTTGATGCGTGTCAGTATAACGACTAGTAGCGTGATCAACCGCTACTCCCATTTTCAGACTTCCCAAACTCCCAATTCCCAGCAACATTTCAGCACACATGTCTAATCTGTCCCAACCACTCACCATCGCCGCCGTGGGCTGCGGCTCACGCGCACGCACTTACAGCCAGATCGCGGCCTCGCTCGGCGACCGCTACCGCATCACTGCCGGAGCCGACCCGGTCCCCCAACGGCTCGAGGCTATGCGCGAAATCTCCGACAACCCGGAATTCCAAGGGTTCGACTCAGCCGATGCATTACTCGCGCAAGACCGCCTAGCCGACGTCCTCATCATCGGCACCCAAGACAACTACCACTTCGAACCCGCCAAAAAAGCCCTCGAAAAAGGATACCACCTGCTACTCGAAAAACCCGCAGCCCAATCCCTCGAAGAGGTCAACGAACTCGCCAGGCTGGCCAAAAAATACGACCGCAAAATCCTTCTCTGTTTCGTCCTGCGCTACACCCCATTTTACTCAAAAGTCCACGAGATCATCCGCTCTGGCCGGCTCGGCGACATCATCACGATCCACGCAGCTGAAGGCGTCGATGCCTGGCACCACACCCACTCCTACGTCCGGGGAAACTGGAGCAGGACCGACCTCTCCACCCCCATGATCATCGCCAAATGTAGCCACGACACCGACTACATCTCCTGGTTCATGAACAGCCGCTGCACCTCGGTAAGCTCGTACGGTCGGCTCTCCCACTTCACCTCAGCCCATGCCCCTGAAGGAGCCGCCGACCGCTGCACCTCCGGCTGCCCACACGCCGCACCCCAAGGCGGAAACTGCCCCTACGACGCCCACCATTACCTCGACAAACATGCCAGATGGTTGCGCATGGTTTACCCGCACCCGACCGAGCGCAACAAAGATGACATCATCAAATGGCTCGAGTCCTCACCTTGGGGTCGATGCGCCTGGAAATGCGATAACAATGCCGTCGACCACCAAGTCGTCAGCATGGAATTTGAAAACGGCAACACTGCCAGCCTCACCATGACCGCATTCGATTGCGCCGCCACCTCGAGGTTTACGGCACCAAAGCCTGCCTTCGCGGCGGCGACGCCTACGATGGATTTTCAGACAAAGATATCTCTATCCGCGACCACGACAGCGGAGAAATTGAAACCATCTCGCTCGAATCCGCTAACGATGACGGCTACCAAGGCCACGGCGGCGGCGACTACGGGCTGGTCAATGCGATGGATGCCATCTTCCGCGGAGACGGCCCAGAAAGCTCACTCATCGAACACGCCATCGAAGGTCACCTGATCGGATTCGCCGCAGAAGAATCCCGACTCGCCGGCGGCAAGCCCATCCTCCTCGACGAACGCCGCTAATATCAAGCCTCGTTCACGGGCCATCTAGCGACCACTATTTCCCCATTCTAGCAACCTCACCTCGGTGCTCCCCTAGAATGGGAATACTTCTCGGTAAAAGGGACAATTCTTTTCAAATAGGCCTTTTGGCACTTTCTGTTGATGTGTTGATAAAAAGAGATGCAAGATTCTCTATTTTTTTACGTTTTATTCCCACACACCATGTTCTTTCCTCTTCGATCCATCACCAGCAGCTCCGCCCTTTTACTGACTCTGGCACTTGCTCCCGTCTGCAGTGCTGCCGAGCCGCGTCTCGAGGGGCACTCGCACCAAGGTCATGCATTTAATGAAGGACCACGGCAATCCGCACCCTTGGTCAACAACACCGGCCAAGTACATTTCCCGATCACCACCAGCTGGAAAGACGGGCAGGACTATTTCAACCAAGGTCTCGGCCAGCTTCACGGGTTCTGGTATTACGAAGCAGAACGCTCATTCCGCCAAATCGTAGCGAAGGACCCAACCTGTGCCATGGCCTACTGGGGCCTTGCTATGGCGAACTGGGAAAATGAAAAACGAGCCAAGGAGTTTATTGCCAAAGCCAACCAACACCTAGACAAAGCTAGCGACCACGAAAAGCTCTACATCAAAGCTCAGGCGAACTATCTCGATGGCAAACCCGACGATGCTAAAAAACGGAACCAAAAACTGCTGCACGACATCGAATCCATCATCGACAAACACCCCGATGACATCGAGGCCAAGGCCATGCTCTGCGTCCGTCTATGGCAATTCTCCCGCAAGGGACTTCCCATCACCAGCCACGAAGCCGTCGATGCCCTATTGCAGCAAATTTTAGCCGTCGCCCCTCACCACCCGGCTCACCACTACCGTATCCACCTCTGGGACAAGCGTAACGCCAAACGCGCCCTCGACTCCGCAGCGAAGCTCGGATCCACCGCCCCCGCCATCGCCCACATGTGGCACATGCCGGGCCACATCTACTCAAAGCTTCACCGCTATGAAGACGCAGCCTGGCACCAACAGGCGTCCGCCCGCATCGATCACGGCCACATGATCAAGCAACTGATTCTGCCCGACCAAATCCATAACTATGCTCACAACAACGAGTGGTTATCACGCAACTGGGTCCACCTAGGAAATGCCAGCTCCGCCCTCAGCATGGCCAAATCCCTCCTCGCCAACCCGCGCCACCCGACACTCAACACGCTAGAAGGCAAAGCCCATTCCTACAACTACGGCCGCAGACGCCTCGCCGAAATTCTCGAAAAATTCGAGCTCTGGGAAACCGCCATCGAACTCACCAGTAGCCACTGGTTTGAACCCGTCGATGTCCCAAAACACGAATACCCACGCCTCCGGCTCATCGGTCTAGCCCACTTCCAACTCGGCCAAAAACCTGAACTTGAAAAGACAATCACTCAGTTCGACAGCCTGATCGAAACCGCCCGCACCCTGCAGAAATCCGCCCAAGACAAAGCCAGCGAAAAAGCTAAGACAGATAAAAAATCCGACAAAGAAACTGAAACCCTCGTCAAGGCAGCCGGGAAATCAGCCGAGGGCACCATCAAACAAATCAAAAAATACCAGACCGAACTCAACGGCCTAGTAGCGGAACTCAATGGCGACAAAGAAGAGTCGCTCAAAGCCCTCAAACAATCTGCCCGACCCAAATGGGCCAAAGCCCTGCGCTACCTCCACCACGGGGATCTGGAAACCGCCAACAAACTCTCCGAGGAAGCAGTAACTAAATCCACCCACCAAACTCTGCCCCTCGCCGCTCGTATCGAAATCCTCCATGCCCAAGGTAAAACCGAGGAAACTCGTAGCAGCTTCGAGCAACTGCGCAAAATTTCCTCCCAAATCGACCTCACCACCCCACCCTTCGTCCGACTCGCTCCGATCGCCAAATCGCTCGGCCTCCCCGACAATTGGACCCAGCCGGACACACCGGCAACCGATACCGCCGTGCGCCCAGAGCTCGACTCCCTCGGCCCAATCCACTGGACTCCTGCCGTCGCCCCAGGATTCTCGCACGCCGATCAAAACAATAAACCCATTTCCCTAGCCGACTACCAAGGAAAACCGCTACTACTCATCTTCTACCTCGGTCACGGATGCCTCCACTGCAGTGAACAACTCAATGCCCTGGCCGACCGCTCCATGGACTTCAAGGACATTAGTTTGCCTATCCTGGCCATCTCCACCGACACACTCGTCGGTCTCAAAAAATCCCAGGAAAATTTCTCAGCCGAAGGTGAAAACTTTCCCTTTCCGCTGATCGCCGACCCCGAAAAAGCATCTTTCCACAAGTACTCCGCCCACGACGATTTCGAAAACGAACCGCTCCACGGCACCTTCCTCATCAGTGGCACTGGCCGCATCCTCTGGTCCGACATCTCAGCCGATCCCTTCATGGACATCGACTTCCTACTTTCCGAAGCCAAACGCCTGCCCCCGCTTCACAAGTAACATACTGTCGCGCATCAAGTTTATCCAATTGAGAACGAGCTCTACAGCTAAAGGAATTCCTTTCAACGCTAGGTTGTATTACGTTTTACGTGTTAAATTATTATGCCCAGTCTTGTGCGGGAATCACAAAACATGGCGCGTAGCTTGTAGCTAGTACCCCAGTCAAACGCTTGCGGCTAATAGACACACGCTACTCTCCATCACATATCAGATTATATTGTCTGGCCAATAGATATCATCAAACGCCCCCTACAAAAAACAAATCCCTAGCAGTGAAAATAGACCTTTCCCCAATTACCCGTTATTTGAGTGACCTCAATGGCTCTCAGATTTTAGTCGCAGCTTGTTGTCACCTGAATATTTTTGAGGAGTTGTCTTCAGAGCCCCAAGCCTTTGAGGTTCTTCAGAAAAACCTTGGATTAAAAGATCGGCCAATGATGGTGATTTTTCCCGTTTTGAATGCAATGGGCCTAGTGTATTTTCATGATAATAAAGATGTTGTATTAACCGAACTCGGACAAAAGAAAAAAACAGACTGATAGAGGGGGGAGATGATTCTATCCTATATTCCATATGAAGACACAAGAAAAAGACA
>NZ_MQWA01000001.1:3075196-3076329 GCF_002954445.1 Rubritalea profundi | reverse complement strand
AAAAGGAAGATGCTTCTATCCTCTATTCCATATAGATTCTGCAAAATGATGATCCTCCTATAAGGTTCTATAGAGCACGAATCGACTTGATCTAAATCGCTGAATACGATAGGTTTACAGACATGTCTAAAGCTCGTTTATTGGCACCGTGGGTAGGAGAGGAAGATCGTTCTGCAAATTATCACGTCGTATCACGCATCGTTGGTCAAGCCTTCCTGCTAGATCGTGAGGGCAAGGAACAATTCGTCCGCTACATGCGGATGTATGAGGAGTTC
This sequence comes from Rubritalea profundi, assembly GCF_002954445.1. Lineage (GTDB taxonomy): Bacteria > Verrucomicrobiota > Verrucomicrobiia > Verrucomicrobiales > Akkermansiaceae > Rubritalea > Rubritalea profundi. The sequence goes on along the minus strand of NZ_MQWA01000001.1, from coordinate 3,076,054 downwards.
TGCGGGGTTCGAGTGCTGACCTATTGCATCATGAGTAACCATTTCCACATTCTCGTAGAAGTGCCACCAAAGTGTGATCAGCAGCTGGATGACGCGGCTCTAATTGAGCGTTTATCGGTGATTTATTCGAAGGAACACGTGGCGATGGTGCGGACAAAAGAAAAAAACAGACTAATAGAGGGGAGAGATGATTCTATCCTATATTCCATATAGATCCTGAAAAATAATGATCTTGCTATAAAGCTCTATAGAGCACGAATCGACTTGATCTAAATCGCTGAATACGATAGGTTTACAGACATGTCTAAAGCTCGTTTATTGGCACCGTGGGTAGGAGAGGAAGATCGTTCTGCAAATTATCACGTTGTATCACGCATCGTTGGTCAAGCCTTCCTGCTAGATCGTGAGGGCAAGGAACAATTCGTCCGCTACATGCGGATGTATGAGGAGTTCTGCGGGGTTCGAGTGCTGACCTATTGCATCATGAGTAACCATTTCCACATTCTCGTAGAAGTGCCACCAAAGTGTGATCAGCAGCTGGATGACGCGGCTCTAATTGAGCGTTTATCGGTGATTTATTCGAAGGAACACGTGGCGATGGTGAGCGAGCATTTAGCCTTACTTGCAGGTGCAACACACAAGCAAGGGCTGGAAGCGTACCAAAATTTGCGCGAGAGCTACACCAGGAGAATGTGGGATTTGGGACTCTTTATGAAGACGCTCAAGCAGCGGTTTTCATTGTGGTACAACAAAAAGCACGGCAGGCGAGGAACGCTCTGGGAGGCTCGTTACAAAAGCGTGTTAGTGGAAAATGGCTATGCGGCTAGAACGATGGCAGCCTACATCGATCTCAACCCT
>NZ_MQWA01000001.1:3071154-3073587 GCF_002954445.1 Rubritalea profundi | reverse complement strand
AGCTGCAAGTCGCGTTACTTTGTGGAAGGAGCCGTGTTAGGCAGCAAGGAATGGGTGAATGAGGTGATCGAAGGGCTCAAAGGTGACTACCTCAAGCCCGACCGTAAAACCGCCAGCTGCAAACCGAGAGGCAAGCTCAAGAAGAGTGGCCTCTGGTCGCTCCGCTGCCTGAATGAAGGCTGATAGCCCAAACTTAAATCCTAAGGCCAACAAAAACTCGATGCTTCCAAGCGAAGCAGGAAGAGCTGTGTCTAGAAATCGGTATTTCTGATGATTTCAGATCAGAGAGCACGAAAACTTCCAGCAATTCAGCAGGATAGAGGTAATTGTTAGGATACTTAGACCCAACTCTCTAAAAATGACTGAGCAGTTGTGTTAATAAGTAAGTATTGTGTGTCTATTAAATCATGTCTTGTGTCTATTAAATCATGTCTATTAAATCATTATTAAAACGGCAAGAGAACGGGCTCTTGAATTCGTAGAATGGTACAATTATCAACACCTGCACTCATCCCTCAACTTCGTCACACCTGAGCTAAAGCACACAGGAGAAGACGCCAAGACACTACATCTGCGCAGCAAACTCTACGAGGAAGCCAAACGTAAAAACCCGAAAAGATGGATCAAGGGTAAAACCCGAGACTGGACCCCAATAAGCCAGACCTCACTCAACCCAACTGATGAGAGGGAAATCGAGAGATCACACAAAAAAGTAGCCTAAATTTTCGGACAATTACCTTGACGGTTACCGATAAGTAAATATTGTGTGTCTATTAAGCCCACAATTCCTCCTTCATCTGGCCAGTCATTCACTATTCACCACTCTGAATTCAACGCCCCTCTTTTCCCCCGCAACCCCTTTATCACCCCATGAAAGCCTATCCGAACACCTCACCCAAAAAGCAAATTTCTAGCAGTAGTCAAAATTCTTTACGCTTGCTGCTGATCGGCGCCACACTTTCCTTACTGCTGTCCAGCTTTGCCCATGCACAGAAATTTACGCCAAGAACTATACTAAGGGCGGAATTCAAGTCCTCCCCACCTCCGAACGAAAACGTCGATGTTGGCGCGGTGTACCTCATTAAGGTCAAGGCCAGTGAGGCGGATAATGCAACAGTCCATGGCGGCGGAATGTTTGCAACCGTTCACAGAGACGGAAAGGGAAACAGTGCGAGAATCTACCAATTGCAAGGACAGGATGAAATTGTTTCCGGGGGCAGACACCAACAGTGGATTTTCTTCAGGACTCCTGATCTCCCGAAATCAATCAACGGTAAGCCACATTATTCTTACTACATCATTGGGCGAAGTTCGGGCCTCTTTGCAACCGTCGAAAGCGCGAGCACGGACGATGCTGAAATCTATCTTTGGCAAAAAGACGATAACGTAAATTCCGATCATCAAAAATTCTACTTCGTCGAAGACAAGGATGCTCCTGGTAGCTACACGATCCGGAACAAGAATTCGGATGCCTTTTGGACACGGGACGGTGACCGATTTGAGAATACCGGAAACATTGTTCAAGGATCCGCAACCGGCAATCGGTGGGAGTTTTTGAAAGCAAAGGAATCCGAATTTCCAGCCGCTCCTGAACCAGAACTTGAACAGAAGTTACTCGCGAGTTGGGATCCCCTTAAGATTGAATGGAAACAAGGGAAACCGATCTTTGACTCACCTACCGAGGCTTTTCATGCGGAATTTCGATATATCAACGCGGTATTAGTTGATGATCCAACCATGTCGCTGTCGGAGAAAATTGATTCCTCTCCCTACTACCGCATCGTCAAAGAGTCTTATGCCGTAATGCTTGGATCAAACGATAATTCAGATTCAGATGGAGAGTCTCCGGCGAAATTCTCTGTCAGTTTTACGGAGGGACTCTCAAAGACTGATATGAAGTCGTTTACCGAATCCTTCAGTTTCACGTTCGGCACGGGAGAAAAGTCCCCAGTCAACTTTCAGGCTACCTATGGTTTTGCCTTTACTCAGGAAGAGTCGAAAACACTTTCAACCGGAAAGCAGATCACACAGGAAATTGACTTAGCACCGTTTAGTGCGGGCGCCGTCTATGGTGTCGAATACCGTTATAAGCTTGAGCGTTTAGATGGAACATTGATTAGAGAATGGACGGCGGGAGCAAAGCCTAAATTTAAAACTGTTACAAGCAAGAAGCGAGGAACAAATTGATTGCAACCTGAAATGCGTGCCTCAGACTTTCGGTTTCATAAAACGATCGTTATAAGTAAGTATTGTGTGTCTATTAAATCACGTGCCATGACATGGTAGATGGCTCCGGGGTATTGGATACGGGGAGTTCTAGGCGTGAGGGGATGCTGGATGAAGAAGATTAAATTACAAGATTTATCACCTGACCCCTTTTTTTGCGCATTGCGCCAAATAGAATGACACCGGAGGAATAGCCCAAACGAGGCT
>NZ_MQWA01000001.1:3010729-3069852 GCF_002954445.1 Rubritalea profundi | reverse complement strand
TTTGACCCCATTTTTCAAATGTGCTGGCATGGCTGACATCACATGATCATCAGCATACGCTGATTCATTCAAGCATTTAGAATGGCTATTTGAGTGTGCGTAGGTAACTGAATAAATTTGATACTTGTTTTGGCTTGAGGTGATCGATCAAACCCTCGGGCATGAGTGATGATTTTGAGATGTTGTGCTTATCGATGTCTTTTTTATTCACCACTTTGATGGCACCTCCTATTGGCTGGATACTGATGGTGTTTTTATTTTTTTCTACCATCGAACCGCTGACTTTGTCGCCATTTTTTAGGATAAGATCATGGCGGTAGTAGCCACTTTCCATCTTAGCGTTCGGGGTGAGGATATTGTGAAGTAATGCCTCGGTGGTCATGGCTCCTGCTCCTGAGAGATCGGGGCCGATGATCCCACCGCTTTCGCCTACTTTATGGCAGGCAGCACAGGTGGCAAAGAGGAGTTTGCCTTTTGCTGGGTCTCCTTTGACTTTGTCGTCAGCGAGCTTGAGGAATTTCTGGAATTTAGCATGAGCATTCTTCGCGGCTTCTGGCGTGATGAGTTTTGGAGCATTACTGACGTAGGCGATGTTCGTGCTGCCTTTTAGTGTTAATTTAGGAGTGCTGCCTGTGACGTGATGAACGAGGCCTTTTGGCTTTTCTGTTTCATAGGATGTGAGGTGATCAGCTAGGACCTGCTCAGGGCTGCGGGCATGATCCCATACTCGGAACTCTAGCATTTCTAAACTGCTGCCACCAGCTTGGGTACTGTTGCCGATGGTGAGGTTTAGAAAGTCTGCGGTGACTGGGTTGCTTTTGGCCGAGTCGAGTTCTCCATCGAGGTAAATTTTAAATTCACCTTTTTTATTACGCGTGACGGCGCAGTGGGTCCAAAGGTTAGGCTGCATCGCTCGATTTGCCGTGATGCAGTCAGCATAGGATTTCCCTCCATAAAAACGGAACTTACTGTCAAAGAAATTAAGATCCGCTCCGCCTTTGTCGTTTGCTAGGATGGAGTCATCTGGGCCGATACCTGGATCGAGCTTCACCCAGGCTTCGACGGTAAATGGTCCTTTGAGCGCGATGGGGTAGTTTACTGTATCATTTGGTTTACCGGTGAACTTGATGACGGGAACGATGAGCCCTGGGGTGTTCTTGAGGATAGTTTTCACACTTGCGTTGTCACTACCTAGCGCGGTGATGATGTTGCCTAGTGAGTCTGGGGTGAGGCCTTTGAATTGACCCGAGGCGGTGGCTTTTCCGAGTAATTCAGCTTTTGCTTTACTTGAGGTTAGCCCCCCGATGGTGATCTGACGTAGGTCGCTAGGGAGGTCATCCCAATTCTTGGCAAAGAACTCTACGGTGGAGGGATCACCGAAGGATGCGATGCTGATGGTGGCTTGTCGTTTGATGGGAGCGTGCGCGTGGTTGAAGAATTTGGTGTAGAGTTTTAGTGTGGCTGGTGACGCACTACGCATCTCACTGAGGGCGGTGAGGCCGGAGATGATTTCGGTGTTACTTCTGCCATCTAGTAGTAGCCATTTTGTGACGGGTTGCTCCATTTGCTTGAGGTGGAATTTAGCGGATAGCCTGATGATGAGTGATTGAATTTCATCTGATGATTGATTTTTAAATTGTTCTGCACATGCTTCACCAACGATGGCAGCGAGGCTCGGGTTAGCGGCTAATTTAGCATCTAACAGTTCCATTTTTTTAAGGATACGGAGCTGGTGTTTAGTATCACGGAGCAATGACTGTAGTGCCTTGGTTACGTCTGGATTCTGAATCTGGCTGGCTAGCAGGGAGAGCTCATTCTTGCTGAGTTCGCGATCCAGCTTAGGGATAGATTTGATGAGTTGTGCGCTGGCCTGGGCTGGGGGAAGTGACTGGACAGCGAGCAAGAATGACTCGGGCTTCAGGTTCTGAACGATCTCAGAATCTAGCATCTTAGCGGTGACTGCACCGTGTTTTTCCATTGCCCAGCGTGCTAGGTAGAGCTCAAAATTTCGATGGTATGCGGTGAGTGACCTTCCTGTGAGCGGTGCCTGCCCAAGCTGGGCAGCAAGTGCGATGATACCAGGAGTAGGCGCTCGGTGATAGCGGATGGTGTTCGCTAGCTCCGCACGGACACGGTAGTTTTCATCCGTTGGGAAGGCTGAGGCGATGGAGAGGAATTCTTTTTCATTTAAATGTAAATTCGCCAAACTACGGATCACTTCAAAACGCATGAAGGGTGACTGATCAGAGGCTAGTTTCGCTAACTCAGAGGAATGTTCCTGCCACTCACCGAGGTCTTCGAGTGACCAGAATGCGAGTGTGCGGCTGCTGATCGGTGCGGAGGTATCGTTGACGAGCTTGAGGAGGTTTTCTGTCAGAGCGGGAGTCTTCTCAACCTTGCGGTCAGCGATGGCATACCATGCGAGACGTGCGATTTTCTCATTGGGGTTTTGAAGTGCCTGGATGAGTTGAGCTGGGTTGGCTTTAGTTAAATCTAGCGGTGTCTTTGGGGTAAGGTTATCAGGCGAATGCGCCAGATGCGACCACTTGTTTTGTCACGGTCTGGGTGAGCACGTGGGACTTCATTGTGTGAGATCACTTTATTATACCAGTCCACGATGTAGAGGCATCCATCGGGTCCGAAGTGTGCCGCTACGGGGCGGAACCATTTGTCTTCAGAGGTCATGAAGTCGGTTTGTTTTGTGTAGCTGTGATCACCATTTTTATCACGCACGGTAGTAATAATTTGGATTCTGTTAGTGATCGGATTCACGATATAGAAAACGTTTTCAGCTTTGGGGTGGAGTTGATTAAATGCTGATGCTTTCTCTTCGGTAAGGGCGATGCCGCTGAGCCCGGTTCCGCCCATTTGTTGACCTGGGAGAGTGGATGGTATTTGTGGCGCGTAGCTGCGGAGCTTTTCTTTAGAACCAGTGGCATAGTGTGTGCCTTGGAGATACTCAGCTATCGGTATTCCCCAATCATTCGCTTCTTGGATGAAGGTTTCACCGTTGTTCTTCTGTATGAGTCCCCAGATGTTGTTAGGACCTGCGCTTACGCTTTCAAATTCGCTGCCATCTGGTCTGAATCTTGCTAGTTTACATTGGCGAAATGAGACTGATTTACTGCCATCCGCAAATGCTTTTCCACCCGGGCGAACCACGTCTGAATAGTTGAAAAGTCCCTGTGCGAGGTAATACCATCCTCCTGGCGCACGCTCAAACTGGTGAGGAAATAGGTGGGAGTCTTGAATGCCAAACCCTTTTAAAACAGTGTCGAACCCTTCAGCTTTGCCGTCTTGGTTCTTGTCATAGTAGTGGCGGATCTCGGTACCATACTGGACGAGTGCGCCGTCAGCAGTGGGGATCATGCCGAGTGGGATGACGAGACCATCGGCAAAGACGCGGGGCGTCTGTGGTCCAGGAGCGCTGGGGTTATCAAAAACGAGTATTTTGTCTTTGCCTCCCCTTTTATAGATGGCTTCTGCGTGTGCTTTATTTTCGTTGGCATCGATAGGATATTCAAAGGCGGTCATCGTCCACATGCGTCCTGCGGTGTCCCATTGGACGGTGATTGGCTTGCCCACTCCTTGCTCCTCACTGGCTACGAGCTCGGCAGTGAAGCCTCTTGGTAGCTTGAATCCTTGGAGTTCTTGTTGTGGACTACGTGCGCCAGATTTTTTTGGTGGTGACACTTTCGCTGGAGCTTGTAGTGCCTTCCATGTTCTAACATTTGGAGTGCTAGGGAGTTCTTTGATGGTGATGTCCTTATACTGCACCTCAAAAATGCCACCACCGTGGGCTTGGAATCCGATCAATCCATCGAGCGGAATATTTTTGTCTTTTTCGGTATAGTCTAGTGCTGGGACACCATTGATCCATGATCTAATGCGTGGTCCTTCACAGAGAATGCGGTAGTGATTCCAGTCCCAGTCCTTCGCTGTTTTTTTGATCGCAGCGGGATCAATGGGCTGCGCAATGACTTTGTTTCTTCTGGATTCATCGTAGATTTTACCCCACCAGCCAATACCTGCATCGACTTGGTAGCCTTTCATTTCACTCTTTTTAGGGACGCGGATACTTCTCACTTGGATACCTGAGTTAATAAATCCGCTGCCTTTTACGAGACGGATGTCAAATTCTAGTTCAAAGTTTTGGTAAGATTTATCTGTGGCTAAGAAGGTGTTAAAGGGCACCTTCTTTTTCATATCCCCGCCTACGATGAGACCATCGCGCACCGACCAATACTTTTCTTCTCCCTTGTTTGTGTTCCAGCCTTTTAGAGTCTTTCCATCGAAAAGAGGAACTGCTTTCTGAGCTGTGAGAGGAAGGCTCAGAGCGATGATAATGAGGTAAATAAATTTCATAAATGCAGTATCATAGATGCATCTGATGGATGAATAAAGTAATATTCATCCACAAGTATCTATGCGAAATCCACATTGTATAAAGATTGGTGGCCAAAAGTTACGGGGAATGCACTCAATTACAGCACCCGGGACATGAAATATGTGAAATATGGGGACAGAGCCAGGGCGATTGGCTGGCTAGGGGCTACTGATGATGTAGAAAAAGGGGTCCGGTGATAAATCTTATAATTCTCTGTTTAAGAGTCTGTCGGAGTTAGAATTATTGGGCGAAGATCCAATTTTCTGGAGGGTTCTCTACATCATTTCGAACGAGGGTGCGCCCAGCTCAGGAGTCTGACTCAATGGTGATATTTTTGTGATTTAGCGTGATTTAGAGGGATATTGGGAAGTTGTTTTACGGGGAAGGGCCTCACAGTATTTATTAGACATACAATACTACCATTCGCACAATGCTACTAGTCGACTCGTGATCCATAGTGCCTTATAGGATGGAATCATCTTACAGATTTCTTATGAAATATCACACTACACGACAAAAATTTAAGCACTGGATTCTACAATCAATGTGATCGCTCAGTGTGACAAAACCTTGGAGTGCTGCGGCTTGACGCAGCTCTGGTGAGGCTGTGGCTTGACACATGGGGGCGGGAGTTTCAAGTGTGCCGTTTTCAGACCGATAGGGTGAAGCCTGTTGCTGATTACGTGGTCTGAGAGTTAGGGCTGATGGCTCCACTCCTTCAGGGTGTGACGGCGGTTTCCAACCGCCTCGTCCGTATTTTACAATCTTGGGCTTGGCGGTTGGAAACCGCCGCCACGCAAGACTCCAGCGTACCTACGCAGAAGGCGTCGTGAAGTCACACAATATCTGCAAATGACTACACCCTGCGAAATGTGTTCGGCGTTTTTCCGTAGTTGGCTTTGAAGAGGCGGTTGAAGTTACCGAGGTTGTTGAAGCCGCAGTCGAAGGCGATGGTGGTGATGGTGTGTTCGGTTTCGATCAACTCGCGGGCGGCGTGGCTGAGCCGCAGCTGCACCAGATAGCTCTGGTAACTCATGCCTAGGTGTTGTTGGAAAAATCGACTAACTGATTGGGGGTGCAGAGCCGCGGTGTCAGATACTTGCTGTAGGGTGATGGGCTCGCGCCAGTGCGACTCGAGGTAGTTGAGCACGCGCTGCAGACGATCGATCTTGCGTGTGGTGACCGATGCCGAGTAGCTGGGGCTGGCGAGTGGTTTGCGTTTCGTATCGATACTGAGGGTGTGGAGAATCTCAATCAATCGCAGTGCCTGTTCCGGGCCTGCTGGCAGTTCAAAGAGTTGCTGGATCTGCGATTGCACGGCTTTGGTTGTTGTCGGTGAGAAGCTGAGCCCGCGTTTGGATTCATTCAACAGGGCATCCATTTTTTGAAATTCGACTGAGTTGAAAAATTCGGCACCAAACAGGTCGGAGCGAAATTGAATGACGCGCGAGCAGGCTCGGCCTTGGCTCCAGTTGCGGTACTGGTGAGGCACTTGCGGACCGATTAAGATCAAATCGCCGGGCGTGAAGGATTCGACGGAATCGCCGATGATGCGCTGGCCCGAGCTTTCCATGACCCAAGTCAACTCGATCTCGGGGTGGTAATGGTAGTTGTGGTCGAACGTCGGCAAATCGATATCGAGGCAGGTAAAGGAACTGCCTGAGTGGGGGCGGACATTTTCGCGGGTGGGCTTCATCGCTCTCTATTCTCCATATTTTAAGTTAATAAGCAATCCAATGTGAAGATAGTATTAGTTGTGGTGAATTGGGTGGCAGAACTAGATCGAATCCCCTGCTAAAGTTCTGCTTATATGCCTACTAAAATTACCTTTATCACGCAGGACGGCTCAAAGGTCGTTGTCGAAGATGCCATTGGCACACTGATGGAAGTGGCCACCGAACACGATGTGGAGGGCATCGACGGTGACTGCGGTGGTGTTTGTTCGTGCTCGACTTGCCACGTCAAAGTAAAGCGCGAGTGGCTGGATAAAGTCGGCGTGGCCGATGAGATTGAGCAAGACATGCTAGATCTAGAAGACGAAACCGACGAACGCAGTCGCCTCTGTTGCCAGATCGAAGTAGTCGAAGAGTTCGACGGTCTTATCGTCGAAGTCGCTCCCCTCTCGTAGCGCGACTGTCCCGGTCGCAATACGAGTTACCAGTTTCCTTTTTCCTTTTTCCTTTTTCCTTTTTCCTTTTTGCCAAGACCACCATGTCCAACTGTCCCTACCACGATCCGTTTAAATCTGCCCGCGAGCAGAAACCTGTTTTAGCAACTGAGTTCGACGGCGACCCCGTCGCGATGATTCTTGGCTTTAAGGAAGTGCGCAAAGCGGCGCGCGACTACACGACCTTTAGCTCCGACGCTCCATTCCGGGTGCCGATTCCGCGCGAAGAAGATGTGCGCAGCATGCGTCAATACCCGATCGAAGTGGACCCGCCAGCACACACGGAGTACCGGAAAATTGTAGAACCGTTCTTCCGTCAGCCGACTCAGCCTGAATACATCGAACGCATGGAGAATTTATTGGAGGAACTCATCCTCGATGCTCTTGAGCGTGATTCGATCGAGATCGTGCGGGAGTTTGCCATCCCTCTGCAATCGCGTGCTCTGACGTATCTGCTCAACGTGCCGGAGTCGGAAGCTGATTTATGGACCACTTGGGGAACCCATGTTTTCCGCGATGAAAGTGGCAAGTCAAAAGGAGCTGAGATGGAGACCTATACCAACTCATTATTCGACCGCGCCGAGGCCAATCCTGGCGACGACTTTTTCTCTGCTCTAGTGCAGGCACGCTATCAAGGCCGGCCACTGACCCGCGAGGAGATGCAGGGCTGTGCCAACCTCGCCTTCGCTGGCGGACGCGACACTATAATCAATACTGTATCGACCGTCATGGCATACATTGCAGAACATCCCGAAGCGCTTGATGCGCTGAGAGAAAACCCGAAGCTGGTGATGACCGCGACAGAAGAGCTGATTCGCTACACATCGCCGGTGACCCACCTTGGGCGTATGTGTCCAATGGATACAGACGTGCACGGTGTGAAAGTCGATGCCGGCAAGCTGATCTCGCTCAACTGGGCGTCGGCCAACTTTGATCCGACTATGTTCGAGGAACCAGAAACCGTGCGCCTCGACCGCAAACCTAATCCACATATAGCATTCGGCAACGGCGCACACAACTGCCTTGGCGCACCTCATGCGCGATTGATCGTGCGCACCCTCTTGAAAAAGCTCTGCCAGCACACCAACGGGATGACGCTACTTTCCGCGCAAAGGAAGGTGGAGAAAGAGGCCGACTATGAACGTGCCAATGCCTATCACGAACTCAAGGTCCAGTTGATCTCAAAGTAACCAAAAAAAATTTAAGCGTAATGTCAATTCAAGCGAAAGCCGCAGTGGCGGATGGTAAGGGCGGGTTCACCGTCGAAACAATCGAAGTCAATCCACCCGCACGCGATGAAGTGCTGGTTGCCATCAAGGCATCTGGCCTCTGCCACACAGATTGGGATTCACTCAACTGGGGTGGAAATTTTGTGCTCGGCCATGAGGGCGCGGGCATTGTCGAAGCCGTGGGTGAGGGCGTGACGCATGTGGCGGTCGGCGATCGCGTCATTTTGAATTGGGCGATCCCCTGCAAATGCTGCTATCAATGCCAGAACGGCCATCAAAATATCTGTGAAAAATATTCACCGGTCACTGGTAAAGTGCCGACCGATGGGATGGCGCATGCCGATGCCACGCGTTGGCAAGGTGCCCCGTTAGGGCGTTCATTCAATATCGGCACGCTGAGCAGCCACACCGTGGTGCGCAAAGAGGCGGTCGTGCCGATCACCGTGGAGATTCCCTTTACCTCGGCCTGCATTATTGGCTGCGGTGTGATGACCGGTTACGGCTCTGTGGTAAATGCTGCGCAACTCAGCCCTGGTAGCAGTGCTGTGGTCCTCGGCACTGGCGGGGTTGGGCTCAACGTGATCCAAGGCGCACGCATTTCCGGCGCTTCCAAAATTATTGCGGTGGATGTGAACCAACAACGACTCGACATGGCGGTGCAGTTTGGTGCGACCCATACCGTGCTCGCTGATCGCAACGATACCGGACTGCTGCAAGCCGCGGAAAAAGTCAAAGCCCTCTGCGGTGGACGCGGGGCTGATTATTCATTTGAGTGCACTGGAATCCCCGCGCTGGGTGCCGCGCCGCTGGCGATGATTCGCAATGCTGGTATGGCGGTGCAGGTTTCTGGGATCGAGGAAACCATTGAGATCGATATGAACCTGTTTGAGTGGGATAAGATTTATCTCAATCCGCTGTATGGCAAGGCGAAGCCCGAGTTCGATTTCCCCAAACTGATGGAGCTCTACGCGCAGGGGCAACTCAAGCTCGATGAATTGATCACACGCACCTATGCCGTCGAGGATTTACAACAAGCCATTGATGACATGCTGGCTGGTCGTAACGCCAAGGGGGTGATCGTCTTTGATTAATGAGCGCGCAAACTTCTCATTTCCGGACGACCGAAGTCGGAGACCTGCCATGCCAGAGCGGCAAGCTGCAATTCGTCACGGTCAAGAGCCCCGCGCTGCAACAACGGGCAGACGTCACGCTCTATGTGCCGGAGCAAGCGATTGGCCGCAGCGATGTGCCGGTGGTTCTGCTGTTACACGGCGTCTATGGTAGCCATTGGGCGTGGGCTCTTTCTGGCAATGCCCATCTGACGCTTCAAGCGATGATTGATGCGGGCGATGTGCCGCCGATGATTCTAGCAATGCCTTCGGATGGCCTGTGGGGCGATGGCAGTGGCTACGTGCCCCACCCTGCTCAGGACTTTGAAAAATGGATCGTCGAGGATGTGCCCCATCTGGTCTCTGAAGTGACCGGCAACGTACGCACTGCGCCGCATTTCATCGGTGGTTTGTCGATGGGCGGTTTTGGAGCACTGCGCTTGGGAGCCAAGTATCCAGAGCGCTTCGCCGGCTTTGCTGGGCATTCATCGATCACCCAGCTAGAGCAGATGGCGCTTTTTGTAGAAACCCCTTTGCCGAGCTACCGAGGGGAATCCAAGCAGCCCGAGGGCGTCCTTGAAACCATCCTGCAAAATCGAGAAAGCCTAAAGCCGTTTCGCTTCGATTGCGGGTCAGACGATCTGTTGATTGAGCAGAACAGAGAGCTCGCACGGGCACTCGAAGACGCGGGTATCGATTTCACCTTTGAAGAATATCCCGGAGTCCATGACTGGAGCTATTGGCAAGAACACGTGTCCAAGACCTTTGCTTTGGGGCGGCTTGAAGCGCGCGGTGGCAGGACCACCCGGAATATAATACCATTTGAACAGTCAGATTGCCTTGATGACGTCGAATGATTGGATTGTAGCAAGGCGTAAGGAAGGGCCATAGCGGGCTATCTGACCGACGCGCAACGCCGCTAGAATCTAATCATTCGGCGCCCCTTCCATCTCGGCTCCGCTGACTATTTCACCCAACCTTAAAAACCTATCATTATGGTAAGATGACTGTTCAATTGGTATAACCACCCCCCTAGCTGTCAGACCACACAATCAGCAACAGGCTTCATCCTATCGGTCTGAAAACTGAAAACTGCACACTTGAAACTCCCGCCCCCATGTGTCAAGCCACAGCCTCACCAGAGCTGCGTCAAGCCTCAGCACTCCGAGGTTTTGTCACACTGAGCGATCACATTAATTGTAGAATCCAGTGCTTAAATTTTTGTCGTGAAATTGTGAATGTTGAATGATCAACCTCGGCCCCTTGGAAATTGAATATTCCTTGTTGGCTGTTGGATATTCCTCTTTTCCCACCCAGCGCATCCCACCTGTCCGCCGTAGTCTCAACGAAGGAGGATGATCAGATCGGACGTGTACTTGAGGCGCTTAAGAAAACGGGGAGAGCTGACAACACCATCGTTGTATTTTGCTCTGACTACGGATTGGCCATTGGTAGCCACGGCTTGATGGGTAAACAAAATGTCTACGAGCATTCCGTTAGGGTTCCGATGGTGATCATGGGCCTTGGCATCCCCAAGGGCGAGATCCGTGAACAGCTCTACTACATGTACGATGTCTATCCAACATTATGTGATCGCGCGGGATTAAAGACGCCAGAGGCGGTTCAGTATCGAAGCCTCGATAAAGCGATTGGTGACTCAAAATCCAAGCACCGAGACCACCTCTATTTTGCCTTCATGTCCTGGCAACGGTCTGTGCGTGATCAGCAATACAAGTTGATCGAATACTGCGTCGGTGATGAGCGTCATACCCAGTTGTTCGATTTGGTAGAGGATCCACAAGAAACCAAAAATCTTGCGGATCACAAAGCGCATCAGGCAACGGTTTCTCGTTTGAGGACCTTACTGAAGCAGGAGCGAGTCCGTCTCAATGATGGCAATGTTCCTTATGCGTTGACCAATAAGCAAGGTGCCGATTTCTGGACTGCGTTTGAGAGGAACTAACATGCTTGTCCTCCCCACATCCTGAGTCTTGGGTTGCTCTGAGCCCTGACATTGTAGCATTGCTGATGCCGCGCCTTTATTTTCGGTGCGTTGACTTTTGGCCTCGTGCTGATCACATTGTTTTACGCTTAGGCGAACCTATGAAAACCCATCCTAATTTTTTCCTACTGGCAGCGATGCTCCCTGTTCTGGTCTGGTCCGGGATCCATCCCTTCGACTGAACGACTTGGTGGCTGGAGGTGGCTCCCGTTTTCATCGGCTTTATCGGCATCTTCATCGCCCAAGCCAAGGGCTGGAGATTTTCGAATTTAGCACTCGTCCTGATCGGCCTGCACATGGTTGTCCTCATAGTCGGCGGCCGCTACACCCACGCGCTGGTTCCCGTCGGCGACTGGGTGAAAGACGCCTTTGACCTCTCTCGCAACCATTACGACCGCCTTGGTCATCTCATGCAGGGCCTCGTCCCCGCAATCATTTGCCGAGAAATCTTCATTCGTAACAAAGTGATCGAAAAACGTGGCTGGATGGCCTTCTGCGTCATTTCTGTCTGCATGGCCGTCAGCGCCGTGTATGAACTCATTGAATGGGCAGCGGCCCTCGTTTCCGCAGAGGCATCGGAGGCGTTCCTCGGCACCCAGAGCGACGGCTGGGACACCCAGAGCGACATGTTCTGCGCTCTCATCGGCGCATGTATAGCCTTCATTTCCCTCCAAATCCCCCACAACAAGTCGATGAAGAATTTGGAGGGGTCGCCCCAGAAAAAGCTCGGGCAATTTAAGTCCCAGCCGAAGTATACTAAGCGCGATCATTAATCGTGAAAAAGGCTTGAAGCTTTTTTCTACGGTCTGACGCTAGAGGCATCAGATGATTACCCTAGAGTTTTCCGAGCAAGATCTAGCTGATATTGAAGAGGCGTGCGATGCCCCAACTCTTCCTGAAAAGCTCACGCGTAAGCTAATGTGCCTGAGAATGCATAAGCAAAAAGTCAGGGACCGAGTCATTGCATCGGTCATGAATATTTCACCCTACACCGTAACAATCTATCTCAAGGAATTTGACAACCTCGGCATAAGCGGCACTCTCGAAGACAGAGCCTACATTCAATCTCTGAAAGGAACCATTATAGCAGCTCCTCACAGCAGCCAAAAACCTCCTCAAAGCATCCAACCCCGAAGCCTTTTTCTATTGGCTTTAAAATAGTCGAAGCTCAAGAACTTTAAGGAAAGTGACCCTTTGTGAGATTTAAAATCTCACGCAACTCACTCCATATTCTAATTTTCGACTTGCTACCTGCCACTTGCTACACGCTACTACTCCCATGCTCAAAGTCTCCAATCTCACCACTCGCTTTCACACCCGCAACGGCATCGTGTGTGCAGTCGAAGACGTTTCCTTCTCTGTCGACCGCGGGGAGACCCTAGGCATTGTCGGTGAGTCTGGATCAGGCAAATCCGTTTCCTGCTATTCCCTGCTAGGTCTCATCCCCATGCCTCCGGGGAAAATCCATTCGGGCACCGCCATTTTCGACGGCGACATCGACCTGCTCAAAGCCTCCGAAAAGATACTCCGCAAAATTCGAGGCAAGAGAATCTCGATGATTTTCCAAGACCCAATGACCTCACTCAATCCCTTTTTAAAAATCTCCACACAGCTCACCGAACCTCTTGAAATCCATGAAGGAGTCAAAGGGAAAGTGGCTCTCAACCGCGCCATTGAGGCACTGGCCGAAGTCGGAATCCCCGAACCAGAAAAGCGCATCCACTCCTACCCACACGAATTTTCAGGCGGCATGCGCCAACGCGTCATGATAGCCATGGCTCTGATCACTCGTCCTGAGCTTCTCATCTGTGACGAGCCCACTACAGCCCTCGATGTTACAGTCCAGAAGCAAGTGCTCGACCTCATCAAGGAACGACAGGAAAAACTCGGCACAGCAGTGATCATGGTCACCCATGACTTAGGAGTCGTCTCCCAAGTCTGTGACAACGTCAACGTCATGTATTCTGGCCGGATTGTTGAAAGCGCTAGCGCAGACGACTTATTCCGAAATCCAATGCACGCCTACACCCGCGCCTTGTTGAAATCGATTCCTGCCACCCACGCCAAAGGCGAAAGGCTCTACACGATCCCGGGTCTCCCGCCCTCACTCACTAACCCGCCAGAAGGCTGCAGCTTCCATCAGCGCAACACTCTTGGAAAACCTGAGCTCTGCACCAGTGATCATTCTCCAGAGCTTACCGAAAAGTCCCCAAATCATTGGGTACAAGATTGCCCTGGCTGCCTAGCCCGATCAGCGAGTTGATTCTTCGCTATCGCTCGGATTTCGTGAAAAGATTGTCACCAATCTAAGATTTCTCTGATAGAGTGTGAGATCTATCATTTGACTCACGTACTAAACTCTAGCTTATGCCAGTTACATACACTCTTCTACCCGGCCTTCACGGCGACACCACACTCTTCCCGCCCTTGGTAGAGGATCTCGGTGATGTTCTGACCGAATGTGTCGAGTACCCCACAACTATATCCCAGTCCTATGATTCGTTAGAAAAATGGCTGAGTGAGCAACTCGATTGGCAAATTCCACGCGTTATTATTGCTGAAAGTTTCTCCGGCCCACTCGCCCTTCGACTAGCGAAGCGCTTCCCACACTCCGTTCAATCTTTAGTTCTCGCTGCGAGCTTTTGTGCCTCGCCTAAAAACCCGAACTTAGCCATCTTGCCACTTCGGCCCTTACTCATGCTGAGCCCGCCAAAACGCACCCTAAGGCACTTCCTTATCGGCGATGAGGCATCTGAGCAACAGGTCACAGAACTTAAAAAGATTGTTTCTAGAATTCCATCGAAAGTCCTAAGCCAAAGAATCCGCGCCATTCTCGGTCTTCAATCCTCTGATAGCCCTTGTCTCAAAAAACTCCCGATGCTCATCCTGCAAGCCTCGGATGACAACATGGTTCCCTGGGAGACACAAAATCAATTGTGTATGCACTATGACCATGCCACTACTCATTGGTTAGATGGCCCGCACCTCATCTTGCAATCTGCAAGCGCGGAATGCGCATCGATAATCAAGGACTTCGCCGAACAATCTACCCCACAAGTTAGCTATGTATAAACCACAAGTTGTCCTCTCAATCGCAGGCTCTGATTGCTCATCTGGAGCTGGTATCCAGGCTGACCTCAAAGCCTTTTCCTACTATGGTACACATGGTCTTACCGCCATCACTTGTGTCGTGGCCGAAACACCAAACCAAGTCGTTTCCATCCACCCGATCCCCCCCGCGATCCTGCAAGACCAAATACGTATCCTTCTAGAAACCTACCAGATCAAAGCGATCAAGACTGGCATGCTCTATTCCAAGCTTCACATCGTCGCCATCACCGAGCTACTTCAACAACAACCCATACCCATCATCGTAGACCCAGTCATGGTTGCCTCATCTGGCGCACACTTGCTCAAAGATGATGCCGTAGAGGCCTACATCAGCCGCCTGCTGCCCATCGCTCAACTTGTCACACCCAATCTCGCGGAAGCTTCAGTCATACTCAATCAAGAAATCACCCAAGTCGACCAACTCGAAGCCGCAGCACAAGAGATTAGCTCGATTTACAATATTTCTTGCCTCGTCAAAGGTGGCCACCTCCCAGCAGAAAATAACAGAGTCGACGTACTTTGGCATGAAGGAAAAGCCTACCGCTACAGCGCTCCAACCGTCGATATTGAAAGCACCCACGGTACAGGCTGCACACTTTCAGCCGCCATCACCGCAAATATCGCCAGAGGCCTTTCCATCCCCGATGCCGTTCAGGTAGCAAAAGACTGGGTTCACTCAGCAATCTCTCAATCCTTTTCATTCAAGTCTGCCGACGATGTGCCTGTACAAGCGCTCAACCAATTGCGCCCAGGCGCTCTGAAGCTCGACCTCTAAAAAACAAAGCCCGCATCGCTGGTAAACAATGCGGGTTTTGAGTCAAAATTGCCATTTAGCCGGTAATAGCGTAAGTTTAGTTTAATACCATTTGAATAGTTAGAGTGGATCAATAGCGAAACAAGATGGTGAGAGTAGCACTTCGTGAGGAAGTGGGTACTGGGCGCTATTCAAACTTATGAACGTTATTACTCGATCCAGCTACCAGGTTCTTTGCGGAAGGTCTCGAATTTCCCAAGCGATTGATCCCAGAGGTACACCGACCAAAGGTAGGACCGGTATTTGAGCTCGCAGTTCTGACGGATAAATAACTCCTCACGAGCGCCTGGATATTCCCAGCGAATATTCTTTTTACGCGAGCGAAATTTCTCACGGTTGATGATGATCCACACCCTATTGTCCTCTACAAAAATCCTCTGTAAGTCAGCTAAACGGTTGACCACCCTTGCATCACCATTCCGATCATGGAGCACTCCATCTTTACGGTACGTGTAATCAAATAGAATAGGCACAACGAGATCGTAGTCGACTTTACCTAACTCAATCTTTGCGGCATGTGGGTGTGGCTCTGTGATCATTATCTTGTCAGACTTTCTCATTTCTCCCCTGACGTAGGCTAACGAAGAAATCGGGTCACCAAGGATTTTTTCCCGGTAAGAACCTGCGATTCTCCATGGAGACATGGAGGCAATGACCACCCCTATCACAATCCATCTCATCGTCATAGCTACTCGCCTGTTAGTTTGAGATGCTAGAAGTCTGCTGAAAACACTCACGCCATGGACCCCGAGGAGAATCCACAAGGGTATGATCGAATACATATAGCGGAAGCTCACTGAGGTGATTAGAAAGTTGAACGTGCAAATAGAAACCAAGAGGAACACATGCAGCGTGATCACAATCTTCGAGCCTCGACGGATCGAATAGACAAAGCTGAAAAAGTAAAAAAGAGCCAGCACCACGTGCAAGCGTGAGTAACCAATAAACATCGACAGAATATTACCCAATTCCCAAAAGGTCGGAGCCACTGTGGCCTCTATATTGGGAGACACCCCCACTGATTCCGTGATACATTTCACCTTAAACAAGAGCACATCTGCAACGATCAGCACTCCAGCAATGGCCATATAGATCACGGCTTTTATATCCCATTTCAACGCAACCCCACGGCCAAACAAAAGATAAGTAATGAGGAAGACTGGTACAAAAATGACACTAATTTCCTGACTCAACACAGCAAAAGAAAACAGCAGAATGGCACCAACACGGTACCATATGCCTCGCCTCACAATAAATCCTTCAATAAATAGATAGACCATCAACAGCACCATTAGTTGTTGTTGCTGGTAGAAGCGTGCAATGTGACCGCTGAAGATGAGGAATGGATGAACGGCAAAAACTAACAGGCTAGCACTCGCCACCCAGCGGTCTTTAAAGAAGCGCATAGCTAACAGCCAGACAACCCATCCTGTGACCACACTCAAAACTACCGAATAAAGCCTCAGTGACCAGATATTTGGTCCAAACACCTTCACTACCCCAGCTGCGACATAATGGTAAAGTGGGCTACGACTGTACCATATATCTCCAGCTAGACTTGGCGTACCAGTCTCCGCTATCGCCAGCACTGCTTGAATTGACGCATATTCATCATCATCAATCGGCTGGTAGTGCACCATCCAAGCCCGTAGCATAAATACCAATACCAACAGAAGAACCATAATGGTGGTAGAACTCCGTCGCCCCCGTCCTGATACCTGCCATTTCTTTCCAACGTAAAAAACTCCGAAGCTCACAACTCCCGCCAGCCCTACAAAAAGTGGTCCTCTGCTCTCTGCTAGAAACCACACGTACTCACTACGCTCGGCAAAACTGAAGACCAGCAAAGCAATCAAGCCTAGTATACAGGTATACACCAGGCACCAATGAGTAAGCGCTCTGTTGCTTCGTCCGATGATAACTAGTAAAGCTAGAGCTCCAATAGCGAGAGCGATCTCCCACCATTTATTGGCAGATGGCTGGTTCGTGGCATAGAAGTCCAGAACTGATAGATCACTAGGTTTCACCCTGTAAGCCGTCATAGGACTCGCCGCCCCAGTGGCCATCCAAGTCAATTCTCCCAAGCTGAAATCAACGGTATTGCTCTGCCTAACTATGCCATCGAGTGCGAAGTTGAGTGGCTGGCTACCGTCATAGCCAAAGTCTTCTCTATCGACTAACTTGATTCGTATCGAGTTCTGGCCATCCCGCAAGTACGCGCCAATATCATAGCCATGGTATTGGACGCTAGCACTCGGCCTAGCTAACGACTGAGGCAATGAGGCGTCAGTTTCCTCATAAAACCCATAGGGATCTTGTAGACGCCCACGTTCCTCTTCACTTCTATCATCATCTAAGTTGCCGCCACTTTGATTTGGTCTATCACGGGTTCTATTATGAGTATTTTCGTAGCTCTTAAAGTCATTGATAGTCGGGTCGCCATGTCGAGGGTTCTCGAATCGCTTTCCGACAAAGAAGCTTTCTGCTTCATCTGGATCTAGCATGACAAAAGGCATAGCCAGTGGCCTTCTTCCAGTCCACTTCACCCCCCACTCTCCCCCGTTGTAGAGACCTTTGGAGCTGCCACTCACTTCCACACGCACATCATTTACCCATAGCCAGAAATCTCCATGGCTTGCCAATCTTAAATATGCTCTCTCAGGATGCTGCAGGGAGAACTGCGCCTCTACCTCACCTGGGAAACGCCCTGCAGCATCCCGCACTGGTTGTATCCAATGACTTGAAAACGGTTTCTCGTATGTCCCCTCAGGTACGGCACTCAAAAATGACCTCTGCTTGCCCGCAACAACTTGAGCAGCACTCCAATGACTCACGGAATAGAGTGGTTTGGCCCAACTATTTCTGCCAAGACCTCTAGGTACTGGTTCGGCTACCCAGTTTTTGTTAGTTACCAATTCTACTAATGTACCGTCCTTTGTAGTCACCTCACCGAATGCCAGCACCGTGGGCTGCGTGGTTCGTCCCTCAGCCTCGAGACAAATGCTATTTTTTCCTTTATGTAGGTAGGGTGTTAAATCAAAAAATGTGACCAGCTTGGTATTGTCATGTCCGCTCCATTGGTACTCACGTGGGAAATTATACGCCACGATCGGTTCACTCCGCACCACCCGCTGACCTGACTCAGTTAGGCCATTTTGAAAAATTCGAGTTGGCCTCCAGTATCCTTGGGCCCCAATCGGGTTCCCGTTACAAAGTAACTCATAGCCTCCCTCGCTGACGACTGCTAACCAAGCATGACGTGCCTCCGCCTCTAGGTCTAAATCATAGCGGAAGCAGCCAGTGTATTGATCTACATCACTGCAGCTAATCCAGTGGGCGCTATCTGGTGCCCGATAGCTATAGAGGTTCCCCTCCGGCCCATATTCTCCAGCCAGAAATAACCAACTTAGCACCACAGCTAACACCGCCCATAAGGAACTCTTCGATGCCTTGATTTTCTTTAGAGTCACCATCAGCATACTATTTCCCCATCGAGCGTTTCCTCGCCTCCCAAGCCTCATTGACATTGCCCATCCTCAATTCACCCTGTGCAAGCATCCAGTTAGAAGAGGCTATCACACCCTTTTTGTTTTTACTGCGCAAGCCTCGATAAAGCTCAATCAGTTCAGAATGAGACGCTTTATTAGACCTCAAGTCACTCGTTTGTAAGGCCACTAACTGACGGTGAAAACACGCTTGAATACTGTTATTTTCACGTGCAAGAACTGAGTCCAAATACTGAATAGCGCTACTATAGCGACCTGAATTTATGTTATTGATTGCCACGCGTAGTTGCTGCCGGCTGAGTTCACGTGCTAAATTGCGCGACACATCCGTATCGCTTAGAACCATCTGATCTAGCTGAGCACGAGCACGAGCGTAATGGCCGTGACGCTCCAGCCAATCAACCCGGTAGAATTGGGCTTCCGCTGAAAATCTATTCTCAAGTTTGACATCACAATATCCCAGTTGCCGTATAACTCCACTATCACATTCCAAGCTAGGCAACCAGCCAATGGCATTTTCTATTTGCTGCTTAGCCCCAGCATAATCTCCCTGAGCTGTCGCCAATTTTGCCGACTTTAGAGAGTGATGCGCCATGTAGACATTACCAGCAGTTAGAGCGATCACACAGGCTGAGGCTTTGATGAAAAAAAGGATGCTTTGCTTGTAAAGCTTTCGGGCCACCGTGACTGAGCGTCTCCAATACAATCCACACACACACAATCCAGCTAACAGATAACCGATCACAGCATAGAACCAAGCACTCGCAACAAACTGTGTGAAGCTAGGCCCGTAACCATACCACCACAGCCAATCATTAATTTGAGTCACACCAATCGAGCCACTCGGTGGTCGGTAAACAGCCAATCTATCGGGAGGATCTTGGGCGTTGACCCCAGTTCCAAGCTCCACACTGCGCTCCGAATGAGAGCGGTAGACATCACCACCTAACCAAGTCAATGTGTCATGTTGTTGCTGAACCCAGGCCGCATCACCTATGAGGTTTGAGTCTCGCTGGGTCAACCAAGCTGGAAACCAGACAACCATAACAAAGCTCATGATCACTCCTTTTATGAGTATTCCTCCACGTTGACTTCGCTTGTTCCAAAAGAGAGTGACAGCTGCCACGCTGGCAATAAAAATCAGTATCAAGACTAACTTAAAGTAGAATGCCAATACTGAATCCGAATAACTCAGCTCACCACCGGAAACTTCGTAGTGAGGCACCGCAAACCACGGCTTAATCAATGATACAACAATAAGTAAAAAGGCAACCACAGCCAATGCTAGATTGAAAAGCTTTGGCAGCCAATCTGGGTCATTCTTGATCGACTGCAATCTTATCATTCACTTTCAAATTAATGTGTCCGTCTATTAGTACCTTCTCGTTTTGGATTAGTCCATCTAGGATTTCAACTTGCTCACCTCCCGCATAGCCTATGGAGACCTCCCTGATGGACCAATCATCACCATTAACCACGTAGACAACAGCAGAGCCAGCGGAGAGCGAGAGCACCGCAGACCTGGGTACTGCCAGCGCCTCACGCTGTAACTTCAGCCTAGTGAATCCAGTCATTCCTGTGATCACTTGGTCTTGGGTATTCTCCTCATCAAACACGATACTCACCTTGAATGTTGCGGCCCACTCTGGTGAGCCAGATCCACGGGGTCGCAATGGACGAGAAATTTCTGGCCCACCACTATTGAAACTCACAATCGGCTTCACCATCTCAATGTGAGAATCCCATTTACGCCCCGGATAGGATTCTAGAGTGATTGACGACTTGAGTCCCTTTTGGATAAAGCCGTAATCTGATTGGTCAAAGTAGGCATCAAACCAGAGACCACTGGAGATAAGAAACCCAGGTTTACCACTATCTTGGTTGTACTCACCAGAATGTATCAATACCCGGTCTACTATTCCAGCGGTTGATGCATACACCTTATAACTCTTGAGTTCTTCGACTCGATGAGCCAAAGCCTGTTGGGCATCCCCCAATGCATTTGCAGCTATTTTTAGACTCTGTTCCACACCTTGCTCGGCCATCCGCATAGATAGCTGAGCTTGGAAAAAACTCTCTGAGGCATCACTATGCTCCTTTAGAGATTCGAGTAAGCTAATCCGAGAGATAACTCCCTTCTCGAAGGCACTCTCGTAGCGCTCGAGCTTTTCGGTTGAGAACTCCAGCTGATTCTCCAACGCTGATAAACTGATTTTTTCGACTTCTGGCCTTTCCTGAGCCAGCACATAAGCGGAACCTAAGCGTACCCGTTCTAGCTCGGCTGCCGCTGTTGATACTGCTAGCTTTGCCGATTCATATTTTATCTTTGCCTTCAGTGAGTCCAAAGTAGCTAAAAGCTGACCGGCCTTCACCCGCTCCCCTTCTCTTACATAGACGTTTTCTACGACAGACATGGGTATGATCGGCACCAAGATTGGCTTACTGGTGCAGACGCCTTCTCCCATAATGTGGTAGTCTATCACCTGCCGCGTTACTGCCACACTTGTCACGGGAATCGACTTGCCAGATTTTCGTAGCATTTCGGTATAGGACAGCTTTGAAGATGCCATTCCATTGCCTTTTGATTTGTAGGCTGGATAAATCACCAACAAGCTCAGCACTGCAAACCCTATTGTCACTGCTACCAAGATAAGTAAACTTGCAGCGTTGTCTTTAACTCCCTCTTTAATTGTGAAAACTATTTTCTTCATAACAAGTTTCAGTTTTTATATTCTGTCTTTGATTCCCCCATTTAAATAAGCCAGCCCCCGCGACCAAGGAGATCGATGACACCTCAGCAACCATCTGACAAACTCGCCAAAGTGCCGCCACTAGTATCGCGTTCTCTAAATTGGTAAACTGGCACAACAAACTCACTATAACAGCTTCGCGCACTCCAATTCCACCAGGAATTCCTATTGCCCAAAACCCACAGAGCCAAGCAGCAGCGGTGATCCCGATAACTATGGTATAAGGGACTTCTACCCCGGGAACTGCTTGTATGAAAACCCACAAGAGTGAAGCATTCAAGACGCACAGACAAAGGTAATGGAACAAGGTGCGCACACATTTTGACATAGCGATAGGACCAATATTTAAAAATTCTTTAATCTTCTCATACTTCCATTTCAATACCCCGACGCCAACGACTGCTAGAGCTGAGAGAACGCATAAATAGAGAATCCAATTGTGCGAACCTAACATCCCACTCCCCCATTCAATAATGGGGAAGCTTAGAAAGAGTGATAGAGCCAACAGCCCCCACGCTATGTTGGTTATGATTAACTCTAACACCATGCTAGAGCCAGCTTTCTTCTTATCCACCCCGATTTCACTCGAAAGAAAAACCCTTGATCCATAGCTCCATACTGCCCCGGGTAACCACTTGAGAGACTCCGATTCTAACCAGATACGGGTACAGGCCCAACGGTTCCTAGGTAAGCCAATACAAGCTAACACATCTGCCCACACACCCGCATTAAAGATTTGATAGATCACAAGCCCCACTACAACATAAGCTACTATCATGAAATCTACCTCTCCTATAAGTTTCGGTAGAGCACTAAATTGCTCAGAAAGTGCTATTGAGGCACATCCCATTGCCAATAAAATCACACCATACTTAATCCAAGTTTTCATATTCTAAGCTTTCTCGTAAGTATTAATTTTCAGCTCTACCGTGGAAGTGAGTGAAGCGTAGACTTCATAAGTTTCTTTGGCTATTCGCTCCCAGTCAAAAAATCTAGTAACGTGTAAGTATCCAGCTTCACCGAGCTCAGAACAGAGAGTTTTGTTGTTAAGTAGCTTAAGGATAGCATCGGTTAAGGCCTGCTCGTTCTTTTCTTCTACGAGCAAGCCTGTTTCACCATTATGAATGACATCTGGAATGCCACCGACATTAGAGGCAATCACAGGTTTCTTATTTGACAGTGCTTCTATCAAGACGACGCCCAACCCTTCAGTGTCCCCATTGTCATCATAGATGGCGGGGTGCACATAGATAGAGCAGCTTGCATACAAGCGACTGAGTTCCTCGTCACTCACAAATCCAGGAAACTTGACAACCTCACTTAAGCCGAGTTCATCAGAGAGTTTTTCCCACTCGAGCTTACGATCACCTTCACCAGTGATCACGACATCAACATCAATGGATTCTAAAACCTTAGGTAACGCATTAAGCAGGACATCTATTCCCTTTCGTTGAACTAAACGGCCACAGAACAGAAGTAACGGCTTTTTTAGAGGCTCCAATGTACCACTTTTGCAGCGAACTGTAGCACCGTAAGGTAGAATGACTGAGTCTTTACAACCACTTACCCTTGCAACCTCGCTGGCTGTGTGTGAGCTATTTGTACAACGGACATCAGCTGAGCCTAGTAACCAAGATAAAACTTTGTGAACGGGCCGACTCCTACGAGCAATGGCGAGCTCCGCACCGTGACTCATTGCTACTATTTTCACTCCTAGAAGGTACTTAGGTAGTATCGCGTACAATCCATGAGGGAAAGGCCAGTGCACATGTAGAACCTGAATCTTGAACTTTACACACCACCATAAAACGGACAGAGCGCCCATCAAAATATAAGGTATCGCTAATAGTTGAAAGAATAATGAGCGAACCTTATTTGGAGCCCCCTCATCATGGGTTAGAGTTTCGATCGATTTGGGAGCATATCGGAATCTATGTACTGGAACTCCATCAATACTATGACTCTTCAATCCTTTAAATGCAGGAGCTAACACCCGAATATTGCAAGGGTAGTTCTTCATTTGAACAATCAGTTCACGCATCCAGGGTACTTGGCAGTCATCCTCACTACGGGCGTAGGTGGAAGTCACCACACCCACATTGATTTCATTTTCATTTTCATTTTTCATACAAATAGCAAGTTTAAGGTTATTTCATTCGTTATCGTTTAGCTAGCTATTAGCATATCTCGAGTGGATACCTCACACTGAGCTATACGCATAGAAGGGTGAGCCTCATCGCTGTTGATTGCTTCGGACACCATCAAGTCACGACCTTTTTCCATCGCGCGGTAGACTCGGTGCTCAGACATAAGTCCCTGCATACACACTAAGATAGCTGTTACCGTACTTATGGAACCTAGAATGACAAGTATCCCAGCTGCACCACCTGTGAGAGCTACTCCAATAGCAGAGACGAATAGACTTAGGGCAAACATGACCAACACTGCAGATACTTTGCCAGCAAAGTGCATTGGGCAATTCCTGAAGCGCTGCAAGAAACCAACAGTTGTTGTATCGATTGCACCAATGATAAGACGACTCCAGCCATATTTACTAACTCCATGCTCTCTAGCGTGATGTTCTACTTCTATTTCAGAGGTTTTGAAACCTTTGAAAGATGCAAGTGAAGGAACCATTCTGTGCATATCTCCATACATTGGTAGAGATTTAACAACCTCCTTTTTATAGGCCTTAAAACCACAATTGTGGTCGTGAAGGTTCACTCCTGTGACATTACTAAGCACTGCGTTGAACACTCGACTTGGCAAAACTTTGTGCCATGGGTCATGGCGCTTACGCTTCCATCCAGTGATAATATCACTACCGGCTTCAATTGCATCTATGAAACGAGGTATCTCCCTAGGATCATCCTGTAAGTCGGCATCCATCGTGAAGACAATGTCACCTTTCGCGACCTGGTAACCGAGGGCCAGCGCATCAGCTTTTCCTCTGTTGTTCGAAAACTTGTATGCTTTTACGTGTAAACTGCTGCGCATAGCCAAGGACTGCATGACCTTCCAGGTGTTATCAGTTGATCCATCGTCAATGAAGATCACCTCCCAGCTGCATTCAATATCGCGTAAATTCTTTTTTATGCCTTGGTAGAGCGTTTCGATAGTTTTTTCTTCGTTCATCGCTGGAATGATGAAGCTGATACATTTGAGTGATTGTTTGGTAGTGATTGTGTTCATTTTGATTTTTAGAGTTATTCTCCATTACTTATGCGTGTCGCATGCCAACCATCGAAAAAATCACACTAAACAATGTAGATAAATAGGTTACACTAAACATAAGGCGACGTCCCTCAGCTGAAATATAAAAAAACCTAAAATTTTTACAGCCATTGGAATATGGATACTGTAATAAATACAGCGTGAAATATTTAGGTCTAGTACCATTGGTTTGCTGCACCATTCTTCTGCCCAGTTGTATGAAGGTTGGTCCCGACTACACCCCTCCCGAAGTCCAGCTACCCGACGCTTGGACTGAGTCTATTGATTCTGATAATAAATCGTCATTCACTGGCTCTCAACGTTGGTGGAAAAAATATAATGACCCCACTCTCGATACGCTAATCAAAATATCCAGAGACGCCAACCCTAATATACGTATTGCCCGAGCTCGCATTTCGGAATCTTGGCACCAGCGATCCGTGCTCGCTGCCGCTTGGTACCCACATGCTGAATTTACTGCCCGCGATGAACATGGACTAGGCTCTTTCGACTCATCTGGCGTAAAGTGGGACTACGATTCCTCACACAACCAACTAGCCAGCCTCGATGTCGGATGGGAGATTGATCTCTTCGGCCGCGTTGCTAGGAGAGTCGAATCCGCTACCGCTGAATACGAAGCAAAAATTGAAGGCTACCGTGACGCCCTAGTGTTCATCAACAGTGAAGTCGCCCTCCACTACATAGCCTACCGCACACTCGAAAAAAGAATCGCCGTAGCTGAGGAGGCCACTCAGAATTACACTGAAATTAAGCGCATGATCGATACTCGCTTCGATGATGGACTAGCAACCAAGCTAGAAAAATACGAGTCTAACGCCGATCTACTTGCCAGCAAAGCTGAAATACCTAAACTAGAACAAGAGAAAAAAGTCATCAGCAACCGGCTCTCTGCCTTACTCGCTATGCGGCCATCTGAAATGCCTAATCTACTCTCCTCAACATCCAGAATCCCCAGACCACCCCGTACCATTGATGCGGGTTTCCCTGCTGAAATTCTACGATCGCGTCCTGATGTGCGCAGAGCCGAACGAAAAGTCGCTGCCCAATCAGCCCGCATTGGAGTTGCCACTGCCAACTTCTATCCACAACTTTCACTCTCAGGAGCAATCAGTTACGAATACTTCAGACAAGGAATCAATGTGGAGACTCTTACTCGAACCCTTGGCCTTGGTCCCTCGCTCAAATGGAGAATCTTTAATGCTTGTGCCGACCGAAACCGAGTCCGCGAACAAGAGTCCAAACTCAACCAGGCTATCACACTTTACGAAGGCACAGTCATCAATGCCGTCACTCAAGTAGAAAATAGCATGACCCGACTACAGTTCTCAAAAAAGCGTCACCAACTCCTTGAAAAAGCCACAGAGGAATACTCCGGAGCCGCCGAACTCATGAACGACGCCTACCAAACTGGACAAGTCGACCTCAGACGCCTTCTCAATGCTCAACAAGATTACATCAGAACTAAAGATGAAAGTATTGCGACCCTTGGCAGAAATGCCGCACATTCCGTTCGATTATTCAAAGCCCTTGGAGGGGGAGAACTTCCTCAACCCAAAACCAAGTCAGTAACTAATTGATGAGATTTCATGAAAACTCTGCGCAACTCTGCCTCCTTTCCCTCAGTGACATCCACTAATTTAGTACTTTCTAATTGCTCACAAACAACATGCAGAGTCAGCATCCCGAACATCCCCCCAGCTCCCTTAAGTTGGTGTGTCACCGCTCTAAACTCTTCGGTATCCCCCTGAGATCTTGCAGCCGCCATCAGATCAACCAACGCTAGCCCGCTCTCACCAAACTCCTCAAGTACCACCCCCACAGCCTCAGCATCATCTCCGACTAATGTCAGTAAATGAAATTTATCGATTTCAACATTCATTCTATTAGCCTAACATCATATAAATCTCATACAATTCAAACCCATGCCAAATTCTCCGTATAACTTGATCATTGCTGACGATGACAGCACGATAAGAAACCTGCTCAGCATCAAGGCTACTCAACATGGATTTCGTCCAGCAACAGTTTCTAACGGGCAAGAAGTGCTAGAGATGATGAAAGATCATGTTGATGTCGTCTTGCTTGACCTACATATGCCTAAAATGGACGGTTTCCATTGCCTCCAGGAATTATCAAAGTCGCACCCACTAGTACCTATTATCATCCTCAGTGGTGAAAACGACGCCAGCTCCGCAATGAAGGCCGTCAAGCTCGGCGCACATGACTACATCACCAAACCTTTTGACCTAAACCTCCTCTTCACCACGCTGCGAAATGCTAAAAAATACAGCCATATCCAGCGCGAAAACCAATCGCTCAAAGACTCCATAAGTCCTGCAGCAACCTCAACAGATGTCATCGCCTACTCAGCGCCGATGAAGAAATTAATGGCCAATGCAAAAAAGGTCGCGCACCTTGATTCCTCAATCTTACTCACTGGTGAGAGCGGCACAGGCAAGGGCGTACTCGCCCGCTACATGCACGCCCAGAGTGATCGTGCTGACAAACCATTCATCACTGTCAGTTGCCCAGCGCTCCCCCGTGAACTGTTAGAAAGCGAACTCTTCGGCCATGAAAAAGGAGCGTTCACAGGCGCACTAAAGAGACGTGTAGGCAAGATTGAAGCAGCCAAAGGCGGCACCCTTTTCTTGGATGAGATTGGAGATCTCCCCATCGATCTACAACCAAAACTCCTCAATGTACTTCAGGATAAAGAATTCCAGCGGATTGGTGGTGAACAGACTCTCCCCTGTGACGTTCGTATCATCACAGCTACCAATATTGATTTTAAAGAGAAGATTAAAAATAAAGAATTTAGAGAAGATCTGTACTACCGTATCAGTGTCATCCCACTCGAACTCCCCGCTCTCAGAACTCGGCCGGAAGAGATAATCCCACTTTCTGAGCACTTCTTGAAACGAATTACTCTTCAACGAGGAAGCCCTAGCATAGTCATCAGCAAGAGTGCCACGAAGAAGCTATTACAATACGATTGGCCGGGCAACGTTCGTCAGTTAGAAAATCTCATCGAGAGAGCATCCGCCTTTTGCGAGGATAATCAAATAGATGCAGACGACCTCGTGGGCAACATCGACTCACCATCTAACTCAGACACCACTACGAACTCCTTGGCGGGCAAAACCCTTGCTGAAATTGAAAAAATAGCAATCGGCCAAACTCTCGATCTTTGTAATGGAAATAAAGCTGAATCAGCCCGTACTCTCGGCATCAGCGAAAAATCAATTTATAATAAAATGAACCGCCTCAACCTCACGCCGACGACTAAAACACAACTCTAACAACCCAACAAAAACACCCAACCTTATGAAAGGAATCATATTCACAGAATTTCTTAGCATGGTCGAAGACGCCCATGGTCTCGACATGGTAGACACCATCATAGAGAAAAGCGACCTCCCCTCAG
This sequence comes from Rubritalea profundi, assembly GCF_002954445.1. Taxonomy (GTDB): domain Bacteria; phylum Verrucomicrobiota; class Verrucomicrobiia; order Verrucomicrobiales; family Akkermansiaceae; genus Rubritalea; species Rubritalea profundi. Next base: position 3,042,119 of record NZ_MQWA01000001.1, on the reverse strand, counting down.
GTGGAGCTTACACCGCCGTCGGCACCTACCCTCATACTGAAATCGTATCGCTCGTCTGTAACTTAAGTGAAGAAATTCATATTGAGGTCTCAGACTTACTCAAAGAGTTTGGCCGCCACCTCTTCCATCAACTCGCGAAGTCTTACCCAGTTTTTGTCAAGAAATCAGCAACACCACTCGATTTTCTAGAACAAGTCGAAACCTACATTCATGTAGAAGTTAGAAAGCTCTATCCTGATGCTGAACTACCATCCTTCGAGTGCGCGCGACCACATTCAGCTAACCAACTCTACATGACATACCATTCTGTTCGGCATATGGAAGATGTCTGTGAAGGTCTCATCCGCGGAAGCCTAGAACACTTTAACAGCAAGGCTGACATTGAACGCAAAAGTGTTGATGATGATTCCGAACTCTTCATCATAACGATAACTTAAAGCCTCCATGACCACTGAAGCGCAAAAATGGGAAAATCGCCACGTGCGCGAGAAGAATGCCCGGATTCAGGCTGAGAAACTGCTTGAGCAAAAAAGCTCCCAGCTCTTCGACGCCAACGAGCAACTAGAACAACAGGTCCAGCTCAAGTCCTCAAAGCTGCGTGCGGAGGAAAAGAAATTCACAGCCCTATTCCATTCATCTATAGATGGAATTATTCTCTATACTCAAGAGGGAATCATCCTCGATGCCAACTCCACGATCTGCCAACTTCTCAAACTGCAACCCGACCAACTCATCGGCACCAACATCATTGATCTCTATCCGAAAGAGTTTCTCGACCAGGCCACCAAAGCCAAAGATGAAGTTAACCAGCACGGCCACACACGCTTCGAGGTAACACTCAGGTGCGCCGACCAAACCTACGTACCTACGGAAATTTCTGCTTCAAAGTTTGAGGTAGATGAACAGACCATCATCCAAGGTATTATCCGTGACATTACGGAGAGAAACAAAATAGCCCTAGACATGGAAAGGGCCTCAGAAAGTGCCATCAAAGCGAATGAGGCGAAGTCGCTCTTCCTCGCAACAATGAGTCACGAGATTCGAACCCCACTCAATGGCATCCTAGGATTCAGCGACATCTTAATTCAATCAGATGCCTCCGACGAACAAAGGCAATACCTTCAACTGATAAAAAAAAGTGGCGACATCCTGCTCTCCATCATCAATGACATCCTAGATTTCTCTCGGGTAGAAAGCCAGCAGATCGAACTAGAAATGGTCGACTTCAGCCTCACCGAGTGCATTGAAGAGACTCTCGACATTCATGCTCAAACTGCAGCCACAAAGAATGTGGACCTCCTCTACTCTATTGATGAGGACGTCCCACTCGACCTCAACGGCGACATTGGAAGGATCAAACAAATCATTCTCAACCTAGTCTCTAACGGACTCAAGTTTACAAATGAAGGCTATGTCGTAGTGCGTGCATCACGGCCTAACACAAACTCCATCGAACTCACCATCACCGACACAGGCATCGGTTTCTCGCCTGAGCTGACCGAGCAACTCTTCCAACCATTCATTCAGGCCGATGCCTCCACCACACGAAAGTATGGCGGTACTGGGCTCGGGCTCTCGATCTGCAAACAACTCATTGAAGCCATGGGCGGCTCCATTCACGCCAGCTCGACTCCGGGCGAGGGAGCCACCTTTGTGGTCAAGCTCCCCTACTTACCAGCGCTGCAGCCTGTTCCTCGAATTGCCGCCCACAAGGGCACCTCGAAACTTGATGGCACTCGCGTGCTGGTAGCAGACGACCACCCAATCAACTTAGAATTCATACAAGCTAAGCTAAACAAGTGGGGCAGCAAGATCAGCCAAGTACTGCCCCCAATTCTCAACCTATCTCAACCAGTATCCTCCCCAGAAAAACCCCACCAATACGGCAGTGCTACCTACGCATTGATTGTCGAAGACAACCCCATCAACGCAAAGCTCGCCAAGTTGTTGATTGAGCGAATGGGACTGACGGCACATATTGCTCACAACGGAAAAGAAGCAATCGCCGCTCTCATCGCCAAACAAGTGTATTCAGTCATCTTTATGGATATGCAAATGCCAGTCATGGATGGTCTTGTTGCGAGTACTAAAATCCGTGAAGGAGAAGCTGGCCACTATTACACGGACACGCCCATCATCGCCATGACTGCCAATGCCCTCGCGGAGGACAAGATGCGCTGCTTAGATGCTGGCATGAACCATTATCTAGCAAAACCTATCAACACGAAAGAGCTTACCAGGATTTTGTGCAAACTTGGGATTATTTCTTAATTTCCCCAAGCCCACTCATCTCGATAAGCTCTACCATGAATTGCTATGTGAATCTAGTAGCAGATGACCGCATCCCTTGGTGTGATTCCATCTTCCCCCTCAAAACCAAGAGTAGGATCAGCCGTTGGTAAACCATAGAGGTTATCAAACAGGTTCACGCCAGTTATCGGACCTCTAATGACTATGATCGCATCGTCGAAGCTACTATCACTGACATCACCTAGCTCAGGGGCTTCACCCACTTCATATCTTGTGTGATCCTCAATACACAGCACTGTCGTGTTGCCGTCTGACACTGTGATCATTTGATCCAAATAACCTGGATTTGCACCCACCAAGCTGAACAATGGCTGACGCTTCGTCCTCTCGCCGTGACCCTTGGCTGTGTATCGATGCGGGTTTCTTAAGAACACCTCTCTGCGGTTATTGGGAACTACCATGAGGCCTACTGTCTTGCCAGCCAATCCATACAGTGATGGATCAAAGCTGAGTGCGTCACCAGGATTGGTATCGCGGTCGTCTAAAACCGAGATGGCTATCTTAGCTGCACGCGTGCGAAACTCTAACGAACTTGGATCTAGGTGGCTCACTTGATCGTAATCAAACACACAGAGATCGAACTTCATCGAACTTCGGTCTTCTCTGAACTCAATTGTCACAGCTTGGTTTGGAAGTTGGAATACTTGACCAAGCGTCTCGACACTCGCGGAGTTCATCCCAAGCGCAGCTAAATGTTGCTCTACCCCTCGACGACCTCTATCACTATGGAGGCCCATTTGCCCTGGGATCACCTCGTCATATTGGGCTAAACCTCTATGTCTGGGAACGATTTCAATCTGAAAAATCACATCGTTAAAGTCCTGATCACCATTCACTTGATCCTCAAAGGCGAGTATCAAGGGGCCGTCATAGGCATCTCCGAACAACTTCGCTGCACACTGGATCAGTCCGTCTGGATTGCGATCCGCATCCTGAAAGACCATTGTTTCACCTCCGCGTGCACCATCGACAACAAGTCCAAACCGTAAAGGCGTCCCCGCTGGCAGCACCCCTAGACTAGCCCGTGATCCAGGTTTCAGTGGAGATGCTGGCCCTAACACATAGCTGTGCCAAATTTCAGTCATCTCATTCGGATCATCCTGGCTATACCAGAACAAGGAATTACGAAATGTCCCGCCATCATAAATAGCGGTGATGATCACCTCGGCATCCTCAGTCAGCACAAAATCCTCAGCATCGAACCCACGCTTCTCCTCTTCTAATAAAGTTCCGTGTTTCCTACAATGAAGTTGTTCCTTCACCATACTCCATAGGTTACGAGAGTACTTGTAGTCATCATCGGAGCCTGAGTAGGTTTCGACCAATTTCACTTCGTCATCAGCTACTGTAATGAAGAAATCTTCAGACACTATCAACTCACCATCAGAGGCGTTACAGCGCGCTATGTATTGGCCATTCCTTGAGAAGTACATCTCAGTCTTTGCCTTGTCTGGCTTGGTGAAGCTTATCGGTCGGGGACCTGCTTGATGTGACCACTCCACCACAAGCCCGTCGCCCACGAGCGGGAGTCCTTCATCTTTGACTCCTAAATCTACAGTGCATCGACGCGTACCACCAATAGTCACCCCTCCTTCCTCGAGGCTAATAGTCGGTGGCTGATTCTCAGGAATGACCAAAGGACTGTCTGATGATGGACAACTAAAGCCATCGTTATTACCAGTCACCACACTATCTAACAAAAATACCGCTCTGGGAGTATCACTGGTGTGGTTAAGTATCTGGTAGACTCCGCCCTTATTGCTACTGACAAACAGGCTACCCGCTTGATCTGTGTAGGCAGCACCGTAGGCAATTCGGCCTTCGGGTAAGTTCTTTACGGGCACGCGCTGCACACTCCCAGCAGTGACATTCCAAACGTAAAGATCCTGATTCCGAGCACCAAAGAAGTACCCTGCGCCTTCAATCTCTTGGTAGACTAAATCAGCCACACCTCCCGGGTTCGGCCCAGAAAACGGCACCATCTCATAAGTGGACGTTTCCACATTAATCTTCATCAGGTCCGGGCTATAGAACCGATCTCCTCGAACCCACAGGTGGCCCTCGAAGTCCATATCCCCCGCGTATATCCGTAGGTAGGCACAGCTTCACCCACCGGCGTGGGCGTCCCCAAAGCCAGGAATGATCCATCTCCGTGAATCCTAATAAGTTGATCCTTGTAGGGAGCGTAACGACCCCATGCGTATACAAAGTCGTCTTTCACGTTGTAACCAGCAGCGTTGTAACTCTGGTTTTTATCACCCATTTTGGTGTACACTCCATCTCGTGGATCCAATGAGTTGAGCTGACCTGACACAACTTGGTAAAAATTGGGTTGCCTTTCAAATGGCTGGGCATCTGCGAACACGCTATCGACCACAGTAAAAAGAGCCAACGCGGCGCATGTGCACAGCAATCCTGTACGATTATTTTGTTTTCTATATCTCATAGTATCTCTCTTACTCGCACAGCTTGTGCCAAGCAGGCGCGTTGCTCGCTACCCCCTGTGTTAGCTCGCTTTACGTATTTTTGCTAAACGACAGACGCACCACCAACCCTGTAAAATATACAGTCCCTCATCAGGATTGACGATAAATCTTACCTTGTTCTCCAGTGCCTTTTATATCGTTTTCCTCCAAAATCACTATTGCTCGAAGTGCCGAGATAGCGCACAACTACTTCCATCATGGCAGCACCACTCTACGGACTCCTACTCGTCGGCGGCAAATCTACCCGCATGGGCCAAGACAAAGCCCAGCTCATTTACCGTGACGACCAACCAGAGTGGATACGCTTGCACAGCTTGCTCAATGCCCACTGCGAGAAATCATTTCTGAGCCACCCTGCCGATCAAGAATTTGGTGTGGACGCCATCATCGATCCAGCTGAGGGCCCGCTCTGTGCTATCCATGCGGCGCAACAAGCCCATCCACACGCCCGTTGGCTGGTGATCGCTTGCGACCTCCCATTGCTCGAGTCTTCCACCCTTGCCGAACTAATTACCAGCGCCTCTCCACAAGACCAAGCGACTAGCTACCACAGCCGAGTCGACCACCGAGCCGAACCACTTTGCGCAATCTACGAGCCCAGTTCAGCTGACGCCATCAGCCAAGCAGTCAAAAACGGATCGCGCTGCCCACGCAAGGTTCTAGAAAAAATCGATACTAAACTTATCGCTCTAAATTCCCCACACGCGCTCGATAACGCTAACAGCCCAGCTGACACATTAGAGGTTCGCAGCCTTCTCACCCATTCTCGTATGTCTAAAACAATCACCGTCCGCTATTTTGCTCAACTTCGTGAACTTGCCGGTTGCGACGAGGAATCGGTCACCACTGACTCCGTCACCTCGTCCGGCCTCTACGAAGAACTCAAATCTCGCCACGCCTTCCCGCACAAACAAAAGCAACTAATGCTAGCGATCAATGACGATTTCTCAGATTGGGCCACCCCACTCAAAGCGGGTGACAAAGTCGTCTTCATCCCACCTGTTGCCGGCGGCTAATGCCACTGATTAGCCATTCGCGTCAAAATAGTGAATGACTGAAGGGAATGGTTTATTTCACTATCGGCGAATCTAATACACAAGCCTATGGAAGAAGCGTAGCGTATTCCTTAGGTTTACCGCAAAGAAGCGTATGTTGGCTGAAGGCCAACCTCATGCAGCCACAACCGTTGTATCAGAAATAGAGGTAGAGACAACGGACTTCTCCGTCGCTCTGTTCCTCGTCTAGGTAGATTCCTGCATGTGGATCGACGCTATTCGCCTCAAAGGAGCAACCGACACCAAATTGGCGGTCAAGGGATTGCTGGATGAGTACGCGGCGGTCCTTGGCGGTCCGGTCGAAATAGAGTTCCTTGGCGGTGCCGCAAGCAAAGGAGAACGCCCTAAGGCTCGACCTCTAAAAAACAAAACCCGCATCGCTGGGAAGCAATGCGGGTTTTGATTCAAAATTACCACTTAGGCGGCAATAGCGTAGTGCTCAGAAATATCGTGAAAGATATTATCACGTCTCTTGCGAGCCAGATCCACATCGCGAGTCTTGAGCGAGAAGCGCAAGCGCTCTGCAGTAGCATCTGCTTTGTGGACTGTGAGGTGACACCACCACACTCCACGGTTGTTCCATAAATGGTGATTGGGGTTCTCGTCGTTTACACGAAGAGCCAACTTAGTCTTTTTGAGTAACATTTGTTCTATTTGATTCAGGTTAATATATGCCTCTAACATGTCTACCTGGGACATCTAGGCGTTTATCCTAAGCAAGTTTTTACGATTCACAAGCCCATACTAGTCTCATGGATCATTCGACAATGAATCTGACGGTTTTAAACAAACCGAAACATCCAACGACAAGCACCCGTCAGAACTCTGCTACCCTCCACCACAGAGGTGTCAGTTCAGTTTAGAAACAAAAAAATCCTTCCAAGATAAGGAATTAAATGGTCGGGACTACAGGATTCGAACCTGCGACCTCTTCACCCCCAGCGAAGCGCGCTACCAAACTGCGCCAAGTCCCGGACACGTGGCGAACATAAGTAGCAATTGGGAGTTGGCAAGCCAGAAATTTCCTGCATTTTCAGAGCATGCAAAAGATCAAGACAGCAGTGGTAGGCGCAAGTGGCTATACGGGCATGGAGTTATTACGGCTCTTGCTGATGCACCCGAACGCTGAACTCACATGTGTGACGTCTAGGCAATACGCGGGCCAGCCCTTGAGCTCGGTCTTTCCTAGGTTTTCTCAAATGGCTGGCAGCGAAGTCGCGTTCACCGAGCCCGATGCGGAAACGATCAAAGCCAGCGGAGCCGAGATAGCATTTCTAGCGCTCCCCCACGGTGTCGCGGCTGCCTATGCAACTGCTTTGTTAGAGCTTGGAGTCAAGGTCATCGATCTCTCCGCCGACTTCCGCCTCAATGATCCAGATGTGTATGAGGAATTTTACGGAGCGGTGCACCCAGCTCAAGAGCTTTTAAAAGAAGCGGTGTATGGTATGCCCGAACTACCTCAACGCAGTGAAGCAATTGCCAAAGCGAGACTCATCGCGTCACCCGGTTGTTACCCGACAAGTATCATTCTCCCTCTCGTGCCACTTCTTCAGAATGGGTTAATAGATCCACAGTCCATTGTCACCTGCTCGATGAGTGGGGTCAGTGGAGCCGGTAAAAGCAGCAACGTTCTGTTCTCCTTCTGTGAGGCTAATGAAAGCGTTAGAGCCTACAGCGCTCCAAAACATAGACATCTTTCTGAGATCGAACAGGAACTCAGTATCGCAGCGAGCGAGCCTGTCGCCATGTCGTTCACCCCTCACTTGGTGCCGACACACAACGGAATTTGCACGACTACGAGTGCGAAGCTCATAGGCTCGCCTGAGAGCATCGGTAAAGCTCTCGAAGCGGCCTATGCAGATAAGGAATTTGTAAGGCTGCTAGGTGAAGGCTCCACAGCGGATACAAAAAATGTCACTAGAACAAATTTCATAGATATTGGCTGGGCAGTTGACGAGCGCACAGGAAGAGTCTTACTCTTCAGCGCTGAGGATAATCTAGGTAAAGGTGCTGCTGGCCAAGCGGTACAAAGTTTCAATCTGGTGGCGGGGCTTCCAACCCAAGCTGGTCTTCAAAACATCTAGAGACTCCTCTAACCGAACTTCATATAAAAGATGCCGACACCGTTTCGTAAAATAACAGGTGGCGTATGTGCGCCAAAAGGTTTCGTTGCCAATGCTGTATCAGCTGGCATCAAGACTCCAGACGCCGAACGCCTAGACCTCGCTCTTATTTATAGTGGTAGCCCTTGCGTTGCCGCGGGAACTTTCACAACGAACCGAGTCAAAGCCGCACCAGTGAGAGTCTCTCAGGCACACCTCCGCGACCGGGACATCCAAGCCATTGTTGTCAACAGCGGCAATGCGAATGCCTGCACTGGTGTCACAGGTATTCAAGATGCTAGAAATTCAGCCAAAGCCATAGCTAAATCATTAGGCCTCCGCCAGGGACAGGTGGCAGTATGCTCCACAGGTGTCATCGGCTTACCTATGCCGATGGTGCGCATCACTCCAAAGTTTCCGGAATTGGTGGCAGGCTTAGACTCCAAGAAAGGCACCAATGTGGCTCAGGCCATCATGACCAGCGACACCCAGCACAAAGAGATCGCCATCTCAATGGATCTGGACGGCCATAAAGTCAGAATAGGAGCCTGCGCAAAGGGGGCTGGAATGATTTGCCCGAGTATGGCCACCATGCTCTGCTTTATTACAACTGATATAAACATCGGTAAAGCCTGCCTCGATAGAGCAGTCCACGAAGCAGTTGAGAATTCCTTCAACCGTATCACCATCGATGGCGACATGAGCACCAATGACTCAGTTGTCGTTCTAGCCAATGGCGAGAGCGGGATGCCTCGCATCAAACCTAAATCAAAGAACTATAGGCTATTCAGAGAAACTCTAGAGTTTGTCATGTTAGAAATGGCCAAATCATTAGTCAGAGACGGTGAACGTGTCACTAAGTTTGTCACGGTCAAAGTCAATGGAGCTAGAACCTATAGTGACGCAAAGAAAGTAGCGGAAGCTGTTGCAAACTCAGCACTCGTCAAAGCTTCCTGGAATGGCAACGACCCTAACTGGGGACGCATCATCCACGCTGTTGGTTATTCTAGGGCGATGATCCGAGAAGAAATGATCGATATCCACATCGGCTCAAAACCTGCCTGTCTTGGTGGGATTGAAGCAAATACTCCTATGGATGAACTACGTAAAGTCGTAGCTAAAGATAAATTTGAGATCACGATCAACCTCCATCTTGGTGATGCTGAATACACCGTTTACACCAGTGATATGTCACCTGAATATATTGATTTTAACCGATCAGAATACGCCTATTGGAAGCAGTCCCGAAAAGATGGCCTCACCAAACAGTGATCTTAATTTATTCTAAACAAATATCGGTGTAAGTTCTCACCTCGTACTTCGTACCGAAACCTATCTCCTACATGACCCGCCCATCTATTCTTATTTCTCAACTAAAGGTCTCCATAGTGCCAGCCGCAATCGGCTGCCTAGCCTGCCTGCTTAGTAGTTGTGGTCATCAAACCGGTGGCACTATTGAAGTCTACGAAACAGCCGGCTATCAACCGAATTTTGGCCCCTTCGATAGCAACGGCAACTACGTAGAAAAATGGGCAGATAGCCCACCAAAGAGAAAATACATTTCTCGTGGCAAGAAAAAATCAGCGCCGAAAAAGCTGCGCCAAAACCCCAATATGTAGCAACGCCAAAACCCGCATATACTACTCCTCCCAAGATAGCTAGCACACCAGCGCCACGTAAGAGCACCCCTGTCGCTGTCAAACCTAAGAAAAAGCCACCTATCACTCATACCGTGAAAAAAGGAGACACTCTCTACGGCCTTTCTAGAAAGTATGGCACATCTGTGAGTTCAATCCAGAGAGCCAATCGTCTTAAGGGATCCAACATCGGCATAGGAAAAAAACTTATCATTCCTAGGTAGTCGAAAACTCGTTTATTCGTCTTCATCCATCGTACTGCCACAGCGGCGGCAGTACGAGGCATCTGGCAGATGCCCGTGTACCCCACAGCTAGGACAGGCATCAGTCGATCTATCTGGCATTTGAGAGCTCTGATCTTTCATCATTTCACTCGTCACAATGCCTGTTGGAACCGCTATCACAGCGTAACCCGCTAAAATCATAATAGTGGTAACAAATTGACCTAACTCCGTCTGAGCGACGACGTCGCCATAGCCAACAGTACTTATCGATACGATGGCATAGTAGATACTCTTTGGGATACTGGTAAACTCCGTGTTAGGCTGCCCGCCCTCAATAAAGTACATCACAGTTCCAGCAATAGTAGAAAATAGCACGATAGCAAAAAAGAAGACTGTAATTTTGGCTCTTGAGCGAGCCAAACCATGAAGAATGACGTCGGCACCGTGAACATGGTTCACCATTTTTAACACCCTAAACATCCTCAATAAGCGCAAGGCTCTCACTATACCAAATGCCGAGGAACCACCAAAAAAGAGAACAATATAGGCTGGTAGACAGCAGAGAAAATCTACTATTCCAAAGAAACTCGTGGCGTACTTTGATGACCGCTTACTACACCAAAGCCTTAAAACGTATTCTAAAGTGAATATCCCTGTGAAAAACCATTCAAAAAACAACAGCCAGCCTGAGTATCTCGTATCAACCGACTCGACCGTCTCAAGCATCACAACCAGAACGCTCAAGACTATGCACCACAATAATGCTACGTCGAACGCTTTCCCAGCGGGAGTCTCCGCTTCGAAAATAATTGTTCTCACCTTTCGTTTGAGCGACACACTCTCTGTTGCTGAATCACGATCCATCAGCACTGAGTATTCCTAACCGAGTCAAGCTGTCAACACACGAGAGTCATCTCTACAACAACTTGAAGAAACTTGACAAACAAACACTTGTTTACATAAAGTTAGCTAATCGCAAAATACACATGACCCCTCCCCCTATATTTATTCCTTTCATCCTGATGACTACGTCGAGTTTAAGCCTCGGAGCGGGTTATCAACTACAGGAACGTTCGACAAGTGGTTTAGGTCGGGCATTTGCTGGTGAAGCAGCCATAGCTGAGGATGCCTCGGCCATTGCAACGAATGCCTCAAGCATGTTGCTTCTCGACGGCACCCAATTTTCTACTGGATTTTCCTATTTAGCGCCCGATGTAGAAGTGACTGGAACATTCAACGGCACACCAGCTAAAGATGTGGGACCAGCACAGTCGGCACTCATTCCTTACGCCTATTTAAGTCACCGTATCAATCAAGACTTAGCAGTGGGTTTCGCCCTCCATTCACGCTTCGGTCTCAGCACTGACTACTCTGATAGTTTCTCGGCAACGAGTCTCGCTAATAAAAGTGAGATCACGACCTACTATCTAAGCCCGAAGGCTGCGTATCAGATCAATCAGTGCTGGAGTATCGGTGCGGGATTTGATGCAGTCTATGTGGATAGTACACTCACAAACTCGGTCCCGAATAGTTCTCAGATTGAAGGAGGAGCAACGATATTAGATGTCGAGGGTGATGACTGGGCCTACGGCTTCAACCTCGGCACCATGTTTCAGCTCAATGATAAAACGCGCTTTGGCCTAGCCTACTATTCAAAAATCGACTTCGAACTTGAGGGGACGGTGAAAACAGACACGGGATTTCCAGGGGTGCTACCTCCAGGCAGCACCACCAATGCAACAGCAGGTTCCACTCTCCCTCAATCAATTGAACTCAGTGGCTACCATGAGCTCAACGAGCAATGGAACCTCCATGCTAGCTTCACCTGGACTGATTGGAGTACCTTTGACGAACTTCTCATAAAAACAGCCAATGCCAACTTACCTGCCACTGCTGAGAACTGGAAAGATGTTTACCGTATCGCCGCTGGTGTCACCTATAAACACGATGACAATTGGACATTCCGCACTGGTATTGCCTTTGACGAAAGTCCTGTCAGCTCAGCGGAATATAGAACCTTACGTATTCCAGATTCAGAGAGACTCTGGCTCAGTGCGGGCACCACCTATAAGATCAACGAGAAGTACAGCGTGGACTTTGGTTTCACCCACATTTTCGCGAAAACCGTAGACTTGGCAGAGTCCACTGCTGGTGGATCCTTTGACGGCACCTCAAGTGGCAACGTCAATATACTAGGCCTATCATTTAACGGCCGATTCTAACTTAGGCTTCTCGACCGCGGCTTCCATCTTACTTTGAAGCCAATTGTCGAAATAGTTTTGTTTATCTAATTCAGGATCTTTATTAAGGAACCTATTATTCAGTCGTTCAAGATCGGCCGGCATCGTACCTAACACTAGTTTCACTTCGATTCGCTTGCCGCCACGGACGAGATCAATCACGACTGTGTCTCCCTCCCTTTTAGAGGTGACAATCTCTTTAAATTGAAGGTACGCTAATGCATTGCGGTTGAATGTTTGCTGGTCGACTCTCCATATAGCGTCCCCTTGCTTCAGTCCAAACATCTCAGCGGGTGAGTCTTTGACAACATTGGTAACCAAAACTACTGCATGTAACTCATCGTCAACTTTCTCAGCACCGTTATCCATTCGAATACCTACAAATCCTTTGGGTTTCCCGAATTTTTCAAATATCACGCGATCTCGAAGTAACTGGCCGACTCGCACCTTCACTTCAGGTGTCGCGGCTGCTTTATATTCTTTAAAGAATAGCTCAAGCGACTCAGCAGGATTCGCAACAGCCCACGTATCAAGCTCAAGCTGAGCTTTGTGCCTTTCAGCATAGCTATCGGCATTGAGCTTCTTGAAGAGCTCCGCGGCAGGCTCAGCGACGAGTGCTGCACTCAATACAAACGAGGTAAGGATGGCTAAAGAGCTCGAATTCATGTTTCTACACTATAATCGACTTTAGCCTAGGCTCAATAAGTAAAATAACCCATTCTCAAAGAGAATGAGCTATAAAAATAGGTACCTCTATACTCTATCTACCAAATGCATTCTTCGGTGGAACTGTGATCACATCTCCCACTCGCACTCTAATTGTTCGATTTTTTGAACTTTTTATGAGCTCATATATAGTCTCTTTACCATTGCGTTCAAGCTTCACACGATTCATCGCTCCAAAGGTATCTGCCCCTCCAGCAGTAGCTATAGCTTCATAGATTGTCATATTAGTGCGGTATTGCACCGGCCCATCGCGCTTCACCTCGCCAGACACGGTCACGAACTGGTTATTACGCTTAGCTATATCCTCACCTACAATATCGTCCTTTATAGTCAGAATAGTGATTCGAGGATTTGTGTATATTTTAGCATCTCTATAGGCGGCCTCGATCCTACGAGCCACCGATGAGCTAGAGCTTCCTGATGCCTTAATTCCGACTTCAAGCATCGGCAGGTACAATTTTCCAGAGTCATCGACAACGTATTCACTATTGATCGAAGCTTGTTCACTCGCTGGAACGCCTTTGATGGTAATGGTTACTTTCTCACCGCTAGTCACAGAGGACGCTTGAGCGACGGGAAGGCACAGAGCCATCAAAGATATTAGTAAGAAGAAAGCTTTTTTCATAATCTGTAGTTTAGCGGTAAAAATAAGTTTAGTAAAGGTCGTTAGTCTTTGGCGAGTCAGAACTGGATTTAGCAGTAGCTTCGGCAGCTGCAGATTTATTCTGACCTGGGGCGTAATAGGTGTAGTAACTCGTATAATACTGATACTGACTATCACTGCGTAAATCTACGTTATTCAAGACAACTCCCAGCACCGTGCCTCCCACATTTTCGACCGCCTGCTTGACTCGAACTAGCATATTGCGAGGCAGCTTCCTGTGCTGTACTACAATCATGGTGAGGTCTACTTCACTAGAAATAACGGAGGCATCACTCACACCTAAAATTGGAGGAGAATCAACAAGAACCAAATCAAAACGGCTCTTTACTTCCTGTATCAACTCAGACATGCGGCGAGAATTTAAAATTCCAGATGCATCTGCCGGTAAAATACCTGATGGCATGAAGTAGAGGTTTTCTATTGATGTTTGAAGAACAACATCTTCAAGCGGAAGTGTCGTAGTGAGATAGTTAGTCAGTCCCACGCTGTTGTTGATATCAAAGAATGTGTGGAGACGTGGACGACGCAGGTCAGCATCAATCATCAGCGTGGAATAGCCACCTTGGGCACAGATATAGGCTAAGTTCACCAAGGTTGTAGACTTACCTTCACCGGCACCACCTGAAACGACCGTGATCGCATTGTCATCCTGACTAGGACGGTTGAACTCGATGTTCGTTCTCAGAATTCTATAAGCTTCCGCATCCGGGCTTGCTGTCGACATCTTATAAAGCACTCCCACGTCCCTTGGCACTACGGCAAGCACTGGGACCTGAAGGTACCTCTCTACATCCTCCAAGCTTTTCACTGAAGTATCCATAAGCTCTAAAGAAAAGGCAATACCTATACCAAAAATCATACCAGCAACACTGCCGAGTGCCATATTTAGAATCCAATTCGGAGAAACGTAATCAGCCACTTCTGGCTCTTGCGGGTATGAGTAGAACTCAATCGGCTCAATCGACATATTCTCCTGCAATTCTTCAATCACATTACTCGTTCTTAGAGTATTCAGATTATTGACTGAGTCTTTGTATTCATCTTGGTATGACTGAAATCGCGTGTAATCTTCAGCTGTGTTTTTAGCATCTGATTGGGATGCGTCTTTTGATATCTGGAGGCGAGCAATTTTGGCTCCAGCTTGCTCAAGTAACACTTTAAGTAAATCTCTTACTCTCCGCACTTTGGCATCTAGGGTCTCTCTGAGAATTGAAATTTGAGAATCATGATGTTTCACCTGTGGATGATTCTCGCCTAATCCTTGAGCAATTACTCCTGCACGTTCGCGTTTAGCATCTTGGTATTGCTGAAACGTCAATGCTAGGACAGCACTTTCAGGACGATTGAGGCCAGACACGTGAGAAATCAATGTCTCATCATCAAGACCTACAAGGTCCTTTACTTGTCGCTCCAATTCGTCCCTAGCTTTCACTGCTTCATCATAGAGCATATTCTCTTGCTGGAGATCACGACGAACAACATCAGTAGCTCCACCACTGCTGCGATCTAGTGAATAGATTCCAGTCTTGGCCGAAAATTCTAGCAGTCTAGTTCTATAATCTTCGACAATATCCTCATACTTTTGAATTTTCTTAGCCAATTCAACGCGTGTTTTGTCGCGTCGCTTAGTCTCTTGATTTATACGCATCTCGCTATAAGCCAGAGCGATAGCTTCCGTGGCGGGCTTTACGTATTGACGGTTATCTTTCACCATGCGTAATGAAATCTCAATCAGGTCGGTACCTCGCTCCTGCCTCGCCGAGAGTCCACCTTTGAGTACCAGAATAGCCTCATCGGTTGAGATCTGCATTTTTTGTGGCAACTGAACTAGCTCAGCCGCTCTTTTTAAATTTTCATCCGACTCAATCTTTTTAAACTCAGTACCGAAAAACTGCCTAGTCATGAGAGCTGAGGAACCGCTTCCCAAAACTTGGTTATTCGTACCCAATGGATTAATCTTCACCACAGCGATCGCCTCATACTTCTTTGGCATTACATAAGTAATAACGGCAGCAGTGAGAACAACTAAGATAAATGTAAGTAAAATAATACCATACCTATTTTTTAAGATCTGTAAGTAATCGACGGCATGGAGGGTCGCATCGGAGGTATTTAAAGAATTGTTAGGTTGCATATTCAAACGGTAAACGGCTGGAAATCAAATGGAACTAGTATAGGAATAGGTATCGTCTGGCAAAGAAAAAAGCCTCATCTGTAAAATATACAGATGAGGCTCTTAAATATAAGAACGCCTACAATAAGCTAGCTAACTTAGAATGTGTAAGTTAAGCCAGCCTGCACACGGTTACGATCGTAATCACGGTTAAGTGTATCACCATCATCACTGGAATTCGTGTAGTTATAGTTAAGGTTCGCAGCAAGGTTGTCCATCATCTTGTACGTAGCTCCGATGCTCAAGTTGAGCACGTCTACTTCGTCTTCAGGGCGCCCACCATAGTATTCATTTGCCACGTAGTTGATTCCACCTGTGAAGTACAACTTCTGTGAGAGGTGGTAATCACCAGCGAGTGAAATACGGAATGCCTGATTGTTCTCGAAATTACTCCCGAGGAAAGACGTTCCATAATCATTGATCTCATACGAAAGGTCAGCACGCACGCGGAACATTTCATTCACACGCTGCATATAACCAATTTCAAATGTTGGATCAGAAGAGGCGTCAAGAGAATCAACCTTACGGTACTGAGCTCCTGCTTTAGCAACAAGAACCGCTGTACTATTCAAGCGATACTCAACACCAGCAAGCACCTTGTGGTTATCGGAATCGAGTCCTCCACTCACATCGGCCATTCTGTAACGATAATCCAAAGTAGCGATTGCCTGAGGAGACAGGACATAGCGGAATTGATTGTAGAGAGTCAGGCTCTTACGATCATTACGCGTGTCGCCGCCACTGTAGCTAAGATCGTCATACTTAAAACCTGTGTAAGTACCTAGACGCTCGGTCCACTTGTAACCCATTGAGTTATCTGTGGACATGAATAGGTATTCTTCATTAGTGCGGTCATTGACTGCTCCGTAGTTATAGTCAGGCTCGAGCCCGTAGAATACATAGTTTCGTGTGGAAAAACGAAGGCGTTCGCTCACATTGTGAGAAACATTAAGCAATACTTGTGAATCACTATAAGTGTCACTCGCTGCAGCATTCTCAATGTTGTCGAGGTAATAAAGAACTCCCAACTTAAGGCTGAAATCAATATTGGTCTGTGGATCAATATTTAAGTAATTCGCCCCAACTTTAAGTGACGTGTAGGCTGATTCATCACCACGGTTAGCTTCGATTGTTGGAGTGAGGTTATCATCCCAACCGAAGTTGATTGTGCCAGTGACTTCTAGAGGGATGGACTCTGTAATGCCATCGTTTGGTGACACATTAAAAATGCCTTGCGCAGCAAGTGATCCGGTAGCGAGTGCACTTACAGTACATACTTTAATTAGCTTCATAGATAAGTTATATTTATTTACGAGTTGCTTTAGAAGGAGTAGTGATAACGCTACTTCCTGAAGCAGCTCCAGCAGCTCCAGCACCGGCACCCGTGCTTAGGCCGGAAAATCCAGGAGCAGAACCTCCATAAGATGGGCTGTTCCCTAGACCACCAGGAGATGAATTCGGGTTCACTTTACCAGAATTTGACTGGGCGGTACCTAGCTGAGCATTGATTTTGTTCACTACTGCAGCAATTTGAGGGCTTGTATCAGGAGCTACGGCTGTTGCTGCAGCTGCAATTTGAGAAATTTGTTTAGGAGCTGAAGTTGCTGCGGTCTCCACAATTTGAGCAACTAGCTCTTTATTTGCCTTCGTTGTTATGATGGCTGCTTTTACGACATCAGCGGCGCAGGATTCATTAGCCGCCACTAGCTTAGATACCAGTTCGAGTACTTTAGCTGGATCTTTAGCGATGGCTTCTGAAGCGCTTTTATAAACAGCGCTGCACTTCTTCACGTCGGCAGCAGATTTCTCTGCAGCTGCTGCGAATGGCACAGCGGCTGCGAAGACTGCACCTACGAATGCGTATTTCATTGTGTTTTTCATATTTCCTTAGGTTGGTTTCGTGGAGTTTAGCTCTTCGAGAGCTAATTCTTAACAATCTATCTTAACTTCAACGATGTTGATTCAAGAAAGAGAACTCTCACATAGCAGTGATATCTAGTTGCAAGATAGAATTTTTCACCTGTCGATAGCAAGGACTATTTAAGCTTTTTTTTTTAAAAGGCACCCCAACTCGACAAAGTATCTAGGGGTGAGATATTTACGTCAAATCCCAGTAGGGTGATCTATAAATGTGTGCACAACCCCCCATTTCTCGGCAATCTGAGCACTGAGAGCTTTGACTCCAAAAGTCTCGGTAGCATAGTGTCCAGCGTAGATGAGGTTTACCCCCAACTCTTCAGCCAAGGGGTAACTCCAATGCGGCCCTTCCCCGGTAATAAATGTATCGATTCCTTGTGCCGCCATCGCTGCTATTTCAGATCCAGCCCCTCCAGTGATTACACCAACCACACCCACTGACGGCTCTTTGCGACCTCGGCAAAAATGAACATCCTGCCCTAAAGCCATCTCCACTCGTTGAATCATCTCCTCAAACTCTAGCTCCATCTCCTGCCGCAATCCCAGCTTTATGCCCTTCCAGTCGTGGTAGCTGATGGCATTCTCCATGCCAATAGCTTTTGCAAGCAATGCATTATTCCCGAGCGTGGGGTGCACATCGAGAGGTATATGCGCACTGTAGATAGCTAGATTCGCATGTATTGCCTCTGCAAATTTTTCGTACTGAGCCCCGACTAAGCACTGAACACCTTGCCAAAAAAGTCCATGGTGCACGACTAGCATGTCAGCCCCCTCATTGATGGCTTTACGAATTACCGGCAAGGAGGCATCTACCGCCGCTGCCACCTTGGTGACCTCACCATTGTTTGACAACTGAAGCCCATTGTGAGCCGCTGAGTAATCTGGGATCTCCCCCAGCCTCAACTCCTTATTTATATAGCACTCAATTTCACGCAGACTAGCCATAGCTAAGAACTACCAAAACCCTTCACTCTACGCATCAAAAAAGTCATCTAGATCCTTGGTTAAGCCAATTTCCCACTCCAACGAGACCTCATCGAGGGTGAGCGCCATCCTAGAAGCATGCAGGGCGTGACGCTTCAGTAACAGTTGAGAAGCAAGCTTAGCACTCCAGCCGCCTTCAATATAGCGTAAATAACACGTCTCATCCTCACCATAAATTTTATCACCCACCAAAGGATGGCCGAGGTAGGCTGCGTGCACTCGAATCTGATGCATCCTGCCCGTCTTAGGAAACACTCTGAGTAAACTCACCTTCACCCCTCGGTGCGTCCCTCGCTTGACTACTCTAAAATACGTTTCGCTAGGCCTCCCATCTGGGTGCACCATTTGTTTTACCCAGATTGGAGATGACTCCAACTCACCCTTACGCAACAACGGGGCATCCAGTGACCTTTCCTCCCAAGCCGGCCAACCAAGGCAAATGGCATCATACTCCTTCTCGAAAAGTCGACGCTCCATTGCACGACCAAACATCCGAGCCGCAAACTTACGCTTTGCCACGAGGACTAGACCACTGGTCTCACGGTCAAGGCGGTTGATGATCGACAGCCTTGCTCCATTTTGAATATCAAAACTCAACAACTGCTCCAGTCCACCTAACAAGGTGGGCTCAACTTTCTTACTCGTGGGATGCACAATCAAGGGCGCTGGCTTATTGACCACTATCCAATCGTCACATTCATCAACCACGTCAAAGTTGACCCACACATCTATAGGCTCGTCCATCTCTATGAATCCCCCATCACAGTCACTACAATGCGGCGGCGATGTGGAGCCCTTCGATGCTCAAACAAAAAGATCCCTTGCCACGTCCCCAACATCATTTGTCGTTCATGCACAGGAATCACCTCACTGCTACGAGTCAAAGCCATTCGTATGTGAGACGGCATGTCATCGGCCCCTTCATAAGTGTGAATAAAATAGTCAGTATCTTCGGGCACCAGTTTATCAAAAAACATCTCTAGATCACGGCGCGCAGATGGATCCGCATTTTCCATCAAGACTAGACTGGCACTGGTATGCTTCACAAAGATCGTGACAGTTCCATGGCGAACATTAGATTGCTCAACAATTCGTTCCACTTCGTGACTAATTTCGTAAGTCCCTTTCCCGCTAGTTTGGAATTCTAACTCTTTGGTAAATACAGCCATTACTTAACGTGCATATCTTTCGGATTCCACTTCACCTCAGGAAATTCCATTTTCAAGCCCTTGAGGGCGTTGATCACAATCTGAGCAACCACCAAGTTTCTGTACCACTTTCTATCGGACGGCACGACGTGCCACGGAGCATGGTCATAGGAGGTCTTTGAGATGAGATCACTATACGCAACCATGAACTCGTCCCAACGAGCTCGATCAGCTAGATCACCTGGGTCAAATTTCCAAAGCTTAGCTGGATCATCAAGCCTCGCTTGCAGTCGCTCTCTTTGCTCCTCTTTCGAAATGTTAAGAAAAATCTTCACAATTTTAGTTCCCTCATCTGTGAGCATCTTCTCAAAATCTACAATGTGCCTATAGCGATTCATCCACACCTTCTCTGGGAATAACTTCTTCACTCGCACTGCAATAATGTCTTCGTAATGACTGCGATTGAAGACTGCTATCATCCCCTTTGCCGGCACAGCCTTGTGCACTCTCCATAAAAAGTCATGAGCGAGTTCCTCTTCATGCGGAGACTTGAATGCCTTCACATGCACCCCCTGCGGGTCCATTGAGGAAAATACATTTTTTGCACAACCATCTTTCCCTCCCGCATCCATAGCCTGAACTACGATCAATACCTTTTGCTTGCCCTCAGCAAACAGTAGATTCTGCAGAGCCTTTAGCTCATCTAACTTCTCTAGCATCAATTCCGCATGGACAGACTTGGAGCCGTTCTCCCACAGTCTCTTATCTGAAGGATCCTGAGTGGTTAGATCAATTTTCACGCCAGGCTCGACACGATACATCACGCTTGCTTCATCGGTTAACATGCCATCTATCATCTCCGCTATTGGCACAGGAACTCAAGCCAAATATCTAGCATAACGACTTCGTCACAAACCAAGCCAGATTGCTTATTGCAAGACGCCCGTGGGATTGACATATTGTGAGCATGAGTTCCGATTCGCTTCCCCTCCCACCGCAAAGGCCGATTAGCGCAACAATACACATCGGCGCAAGTTCAATTTCCTTACTCATCTATACAGAAAACCCTGAAGGCAAGGCGGAACAAATCGATTTCTTAGAACAATCGGTTCCTATCGCGCACGATGTCTTCAGTCGCGGAAAACTCAACCGCTCTACAATCGAGCGCTGTGTCAACATCCTTACCGGATTCCAACAAAGCATTGATGAACTCGTTGCTGCTGTTAGCATGGCCCACTTGAGAGTTGTTGCCACTAACATCCTTTCAGAAGCAACGAACAAAGAGATCCTCCTCAATCGAATTCACATCAGCTGCGGAATGGATGTCGAGATTCTCGACGATGGGGAAATGACACGCCTCATCTATCTGAAGACCCGCAGGCGGGTGAGTGACACCCCATCCATGCGCTCACTCAACACACTGGTCCTTCATGTAGGTCCAGGTAACACACGCGCTATACTACTTCAGAAAGGTCGAATCACCTCCTACAGTAGCTACCGGCTTGGAGTTCACAGAACTGGAGAAAGTATTGCCAAAAATGAGCGCACAAATTCTTATAGAAAAAGTGTGCGCTCGCAGATCAAGGGCCCCTTGGATTCCATTATTGAAGAATTTCAGGAGGCTAACATCGAACACATCGTCCTCATCGGCTACGAGATCCAATTACTCCGTAGCTTCATAAAAGAGTTCAAAGACAAGTCATGTAGCTCCGAAGCTCTCACTCATCTCTGTGATAAAGCGGCGAAAAAAGATGACGATGAAATAGTCCAGAGCTATCGAGTCGACTACCAGACAGCCGAAGCAATTCTACCAGCACTTGAGATCAACCTAGCTGTTGTCGATGCATTCTCCCCTAAGCGCATCCATATCCCAGAGAGCGATTACGAATTAGGACTGCTCCAAGACCTCAACCTAACCCCATCGCTATCCGGAGAGTTCACTATGGAGGTGATTAGATCTGCCGAAAAAATCGCAAAAAAATACAAGGTCCATATGCAGCACGCTCGCCAAGTGGCAAATCTCTCACTTCAACTTTTCGAGCAACTCCAAGATATCCACAAACTCACTGAGCACGATGCGCTACTCTTGCACATCTCCGCAATTCTCCACGAATGCGGTGGATTCATCAGCAACCGAGCCCACCACAAACATTCGCAATACATCATCCTCAATAGCGAGATCTTCGGCCTCCCCCGCAATGACGTCGAAATGATCGCCCTCATCGCTCGCTATCACCGCAATTCATTGCCGAAACCAAGTCACTCGACCTACAAGGATCTCGATATGATCAACCGTATGCGAGTCTCCAAACTTGCATCCCTACTCCGCATCGCCGACGCCCTCGAACGCTCTCATGCTGGCCGAGTCAGCGAGCTAGAAATTCGCGTGAGCCGGCGACGTCTCCACATTTTCCTTCTTCGTGTAGCAGATGCACATGCCGAACGCTTAGCTATGCAGAGCAAAGGCGACCTCTTTGAAAATATTTTCGGATTAGAAATCAACCTCGTAGAAGACCAACTCAGCTAAACCATCATGTCCTCCAGCTACATAAACAGAGAACTCTCGTGGATTGAGTTCAACCAACGAGTCCTCAGCGAAGCTCAACGTCAAGACAAAGCATTACTTGAGCGCCTCAAATTCCTCGCGATCAGCGCTTCGAATATGGATGAATTCTTCCAAGTGAGAGTCGGTGGTCTCACCCTACTAAAAAGTACTGGATCGAGAAAGAAAGGTCTAGCGGGAATGACTCCTGTGCAGCAATTGACCGCCATTCGTAAGCGTGTCAAAATTCAAATCTCAGAGCAACATTCTCTATTGAATGACGAATTACTGCCTGAGTTAGAAAAAAATAAGATCCATATCTGCTCGCCAAAAAAGCTTCCGAAACACATCAAGGAGCAAGTTCGTCACCGCTTCGAAAAAAACGTATTCCCGCTTCTCACTCCACTCGCCCTCGATCAAGAACCTGAGAGTGACAGCCATCCAGCTCTCACCCTGCCAGCCATGACTCTGATTGTAGCATGCATGATGAAGAGTAAAAAAGGGCAGCAACGGATCGTGCTCATCCCCATCACCGAAGGCATTGATCGCTTCATTCAGGTAGAAGAACTCGGTATTCAATACGTCATCCCCATAGAAGAAGCCATCGCTGACTTCGCCAGCGGCATCTTCCCTAGTGAAACAGTGAGGGCGCACACGGTATTTCGCATCACACGGAATGGAGACATTGCGGTTCAGGAAGAAGACGCGATCGACTTAGCCGGCGAGATGGAAGAAGTCCTTTCAGCGAGAAAAACCAGTAACACAGTACGTGTCGAGATGAGCGCCACAGGATCAAGGCTGCTAGAAAAAACAGTACTCTCAGTAGCCAAAGCAAGCGTCGATCAAATTTACAGAATCGCGGGACCGCTCTGCCTGAGCGACTTCATGCAACTCGCTTTCATCTCTGGCTACGAGGAACTCAAAGCTCCAGCGTGGGAACCTCAGGCCGCCACCAGCATCGACTTCCAGAATTCAATTTTTGATGAAATCGCGAAGCAAGACATCCTACTCTATCATCCCTACCACAGCTTTGACCCCGTCATCCGCTTGATAGAAGAAGCATCCAAAGACGATGGTGTTTTAGCCATCAAGCAAGTTCTCTATCGCACAGCCAAGAACTCGCGCATCATTGATGCTCTCATTCGTGCTGCTGAAAACGGCAAACAAGTGACAGTCCTTGTTGAGATCAAGGCTCGCTTTGACGAAGCTAGAAACCTCCATAAAG
Organism: Rubritalea profundi; assembly: GCF_002954445.1. Lineage (GTDB taxonomy): Bacteria > Verrucomicrobiota > Verrucomicrobiia > Verrucomicrobiales > Akkermansiaceae > Rubritalea > Rubritalea profundi. Next base: position 3,018,686 of record NZ_MQWA01000001.1, on the reverse strand, counting down.
CGGAAGAACTCCAACGCGCAGGTGTCCAAATAGTCTATGGAGTCAAGGGGCTCAAAACCCACGCTAAAATAACTTTAGTCCTCAGAAAAGAAGCTGGGTCGATCAAGCGCTACTGCCACTTTGGCACAGGAAACTACAACGAGACAACCGCTCGCCTCTACACTGACGCCTCTATCCTCACAGCAAATGACAACTTTGGTGCCGATGCCTCGCTTGTGTTCAATGCCATCACTGGTCGCTCAAAGCTACTCACTCCAAAACATATCCTTCCAGCCCCTACGCACATGAAGAAGCGCTTACTCGAGCTGATCTCCAGCGAAGCATCGCGGGCTAAATCTGGGGAGAAAGCATTTATCACGGCCAAGGTAAACTCACTCCAAGACAAGGACATCATCGATGCCCTCTATAGTGCCTCAAAAGCGGGAGTTAAAATCAAGCTCAACATTCGTGGTATTTGCTGCCTCAAAACCGGCTCCCGCCAAGAAGCCAAAAACATCGAAGTAGTCTCGGTGATCGACTACTACCTCGAGCACTCCAGAATCTTCCAATTCCACCAAGGTGGAGACAATCTAATATTCATTTCCTCAGCTGACTGGATGACACGCAACCTAGAAAAGCGGATAGAACTCATGATTCCAGTCACCGACAAGGAGATCAAAAATCAACTCTCTGACATCCTCGAATGCGCGTTCAAAGACAACCAGCAAGCACACCGTATCTTAGAAGACGGCAGCTCAGAGCGGATCCTGCCTAAAGGAAAAGTCAGCGTATTCAGAATGCAGGAATATCTGCAAAAAAAGGCAACCAAGCTTGCCAAAGCCAGATCGTACACACGCACTACCACCTTCGAGCCACACATTCCAAATAGCCAAAAACGCTAGAATGGCCAGAGCCAAGGAATCATGATACTCGCTACAATCCACAGCATCACATTGAGCGGGAAGCCTACTTTGAAGAAGTCGCTGAATTTATAGCCACCAGCACCATAGACAAACGTGTTGGTCTGGTAGCCGATCGGTGTGGAGAAACTGGCAGAGGCACCGAACATCACTGACACAACGAATGGTCGTGGGTCCACGCCCATCTGAATACCCACGTAGATAGACAAGGGTGTAAGCAAGGCAGCCACCGCATTATTCGAAATCATCTCGGTCAGCACATTGGATAACAGATAAAAAGCTGCCAGCATGATGTAAGGCTTCATCCCAGCATCAACAAAACTAAGACCATCCACTAGCGCAACCACAGCTCCTGCGGTATTTGCAGCGAGACCACTATGAGTCATCGCCATGCCTAGCCCCAGCATACCACAAATCATGAACACGACCTTCCACTCAATCGCTTGAAACGCCTCATGTGGGTCGAGACAACGTGTCACCAAAACCCCGAAAGCACAGCACATCGCCAATAGCACCGTAGGTACTGCAGGAATACCAAAGTTCCCTCCGAGTGCTCCAATCAGAATAAAAGCAGCTAAAGACATAAGCACAAATGGTGCCTTGTGCGTGCGACTTTCTTGGTGCTTAGGAGCGCTGAGGTTGATGAAATCTTTTTGCTGGAAGAGTCGCTGCATTTTCTCAGATGGTCCCTGCACTAGCAGCGTGTCACCAAACTTTAAGCGCTCGTCCTCGAATCGCTCACGCAGGTTCTCACCCTTGCGATGCACGGCTAGAATCAATACTCCAAAGCGCTGACGGAAGTTGAGTTCTTTTAGATTTCTTCCTGCTAGGGAGGACTCTGGGCCCAGAATACCTTCCATCAATACTGCCGACTCCGTACGGATGTCTTCCAAGCCTAGTTTTTCTTCACCCCGTACATCGACATCGGTATTATTCTTGATTCCCATCAGAGCTTGGACTCCTCCTTTGAAAACAATTTCATCCCCCATTTTAAATCGAAGTTCTGGTAGTGGGTCCAGCAATCGGTTACCATCTCTGCGCACTTCTATCACTCTCGCTTTCTTTATCTTAGCTAACTCTGAATCAGGAAATAGCTGACCAGCGAGTGGGGAGTTCTCTTTAACAAAGGCGTGCGTTATAAATTCGCGGCTCGTTTCGTTATCGATCAAAGCGGCCAATGTCGTGCGGTCTGGCAATAATTTCCTGCCAATAGTAATCATGTAAACAAACACCACTACCACAAAGGTAAGTCCCAAAGGAGTGATTTCAAACATGGTAAATGGCCTCATCTCCTTGTTGGCAATACCCGCAGCCACGAGATTCGTCGACGTCCCAATGATCGTCATGGTTCCACCAGCGACCGCGGCATAGGACAGTGGAATCAGGAATTTTGAAGCCTTGTAATCCTTTCGGCGGCATATCCCTAAAACAATAGGCATGAAAACTACAACTACCGGCGTGTTGTTAACGAAACCAGATAAGCTGGCAACCAATATCAACATCACCACCAACATCCGCATTGGACTTCCTCCTGCAAACTTCTCGAACCAATTGCCCAAGGACTCAATCACTCCAGTGCGATCAAGTGCCGCACTCATAATAAACATACACGCCACGGTGATCGGCGCAGGGTGAGAAAACACCAATAAAGCATTATTCTCAGCTCCTGGAGTCACCGAGAGCACTCCTGAAAAAATACAGGCCACCAGCCCACCAATGGCTACTAATTCGGTAGACAGCCATTCCTTCACGAAGGCCGTAAAGACAACGACCATCAAGATCGCCAAAAACACCTGCTGACCATTCTCAAAAAACATCAATACAAATACCTAGCAGAAATATCTAACTATGCTAAGTCCAAAAATTCGACTCTACAGAAAAAACTGCTCCCACTCAGCCTGCTTGAAACCAACCAAGGCCCCTTTTGGCGAAACTAGGAATGGACGCTTAACCAAGTTTCCTCGGCTATGAAGCACCTCCAGCGCTTCCAAATCGCTCAATGTAGGAAGGAGGTCTTTCATCCCCAGCTCACGGTAGTCTCCGCCAGAGCTATTAAAAAGTGCTTTGAGAGTGTGACCACTCTGCAATGCAAACTTCAGTTCGTCGACTGAGGGTGGAGTCTCGCGAATCGCGATTTCCTCCACCTCGACAGCATTTTCAGCCAACCACTTCTTGGCCTTACGGCAAGTGCCACATCCTTTGTAACTATAGTACCTAAGCATGAGCACTGAGCTAAAAAAAATCCTCTAAATTAACCAATACGGAAGGTGATCCGAGCCTTCGTAGTATCATAAGGAGACATCTCCATACGTACTCGATCGCCAATAACTAGACGAATGAAACGCTTACGCATTTTACCTGAAATGTGCGCCAATACTTCGTGGCCACCAGCAAGCTCAACTCTGAACATAGTGCCAGCAAGAACAACCTTGATTATTCCTTCAAGCTCAACAGACTTATCCTCGCGTTCGTCTACTACTTTTCTCTTGAAACGGCCTCTTCCTCCGCCGGGTCTTCTGTTTGGGCGACGACCGCCTCTTCTTGGTTTTGCTGCGATAACGTTTCTCCTTTGTTGATTAAATCAGATGCGAGCGCCATTAAGTATGGCAACTCACTTCGAGCGCGCATCTTCATTAGATATCTCGTCTGCGCAACACTTATTTGGCACTATTATTGAATAACTTTTCTCAATAAAAGCTCCAAGGCTGAAGCTTAAAGCTTTTGAAAATTCAGACTAGCTGTAGGACGACTCTACACGCGTGGCTACATCACGATAGCCGTAATCAACTTCGTAGATTTGTTTAAAGCATTCCAGAGCCTCATCCTTCACTCCCATTTTCTCGTGAATCAGGCCTTTTTCATAAAGAACCTCTTTCTTAGTCGTATCCATTGCTTGCAAGTCAGCCAAGGCATCGGACAACTGCTTGAGAGCAAGGTCATACATAGATTTCCCATCAAAAGCACGCGCGAGAGTAAGCAATACGCGTGTCCGGATGTGTGGGTTGCGTGTTGCTTGCTGCAAATGCGGAATTGCGTCACTGTATTGGCCGGCATTGTAAAGAGCTGAGCCAAGCTCGAAACGGAGTTGCGGGTCAGTAGGGTTTTGCTCCACTCGTTTTTCAGCCTCTTCCACGGACTCCTTAGCGCGTAGCTGCCTAGCTGATACGACCTGGGCGCGAAGTTCGTCGTTGTTAGGATCTCCCTCAAGCTGAGCCTCGATTTCCTTAACAGCCTCATTGGCAACACGATCACCAATCTGGCCAGCCTTTAGCTTCAGTGCTGCGTCTCCGTTACTGATCTGGAAAGCCCAGTCATAAAACGCGTGCGCATCTTTCCAGTTCTCCATTTCTTCGTAGAGTTGGGCGATATCCTTCACAACAATGAGATTGTTTTGATCTGCTTGATATTGTTCGATCAATTTACCTAACTTTTCGATCTGCTGATCCTTCGTCATTGCCGCACGATCCGAAGCCTCAATTTCAGCCATTTCCGCCGTATCCTTCTTCAGGTCATCGATACTTTGGGCATCTTCCCATCTTTGCTTTTTCATCGATGCCCGGGCTGATGAATCTTTAGACCCCTTGACCGCATGGATATCTCCTGGGTCCTGCTTCAAAATGTCATTATATACATCGGTCGCTACATCTGGCATATCACGTAGTAGGTAGTGCTCAGCGAGCTTGTGCATAAGCTTCGTGTTCTCTGGCGCACCTTTACGCACGGTTTCGAGCGCAAAGGCTGCAGTATCCAAGAGGTTCAGACGCATGGCCGTATCAAATAGCACATCATTGACCTGAGTCTCATATGGGTCTTTTTCCAGCTCCTTCTCAATCTGAATCAAGGCGCTTATTGGGTCCTTTTTAGCAGCACTAGCCAGCTTCATTGACGACACTCCACCAGATAGCCGTGCTGTCATACTGCCGATCTTCTTCTTCTTTCCTGAAGTAGCCACCACTTGGATAGCACATTTACGCGCGAGTTGACGGCCAGCTAGAAAACCAGGCTCATCTTTAAGCACCGCATTGACCAAACTAATGGCATAAGTATGGTTCTGCATTTCCACAGCGGAAAGTGCTTTTAGCCAAAATGTCTTTAGGTTTTGAGCCAATTCAGCCTCTGTAATTTCAACGATTTTATCGCTCATCTGCTAGTCTTATTTGTGTTAGGTAAAGGATTCCAAGGCATTTCTCATGCCAAGTTTTGTGGTATCATGACCAAATCATCTATCATGGCAAGCTAACCCTCAAAAATTCTAAAATAAAAGCTCTGACAATTCCCAAACTAACGATTACAAGACTCTCTAACCCACAAAATTCTACACGATTATGTCTACCGTTCTTATCATCGGCGCCGGCGGTGTCGGCTCCGTCGTTGCTCACAAATGTGCTGAGCTCTCCACCATTTTCAGCCACATCACTCTTGCATCACGCACCGTCTCGAAATGCGACTCAATTGCCAACTCTGTCAAGGAGCGCTACGGTGTGAATATCAGCACTGCTCGAATTGATGCTGACAACGTTCCTCAAACGGTTGCTCTCATCAAACAAGTTAAGCCATCGCTCGTCATCAATGTAGCCCTCCCCTACCAAGATCTTCCATTGATGGATGCCTGCCTCGAAGCTGAAGTCCACTACCTTGATACCGCGAACTACGAACCACCGAACGAAGCAAAATTCGAATACCACTGGCAATGGGCATACCAAGAACGCTTTGAGAAGGCTGGTCTCAAAGCTCTGCTTGGCTCTGGATTCGACCCAGGCGTCACCAACGTTTTCACAGCTTGGGCGCTCAAGCACCACTTTGATGAGATCCACTATCTCGACATCGTTGACGTCAACGGAGGTGACCACGGCCAAGCATTCGCCACCAATTTCAACCCTGAGATCAACATCCGTGAAGTCACTGCAGCCTGCCGGCACTGGGAAAATGGAGCCTTTCAAGAAACTGATGCAATGTCGCTTTCACAGAAGTTCACTTGCCCAGAACAAGTCGGAACCTACTCGATCTACCGGATGTATCACGAGGAGATGGAGTCGCTCACCAAGCACATTCCCACCATCAAGCGCGCACAATTCTGGATGTCATTCTCGGGGAATTACCTCAAACACCTCGAAGTCCTGCAAAATGTCGGCATGACCCGTATTGACGAAATCGAGTACAACGGTCAAAAAATCGTCCCCCTGCAGTTTCTCAAAGCCGTCCTACCAGACCCAGGTGACCTAGGCAAGACCACCACCGGCAGGACATGTATCGGCTGTATCATCCGCGGCATCAAAGACGGACAAGAAAAAGCAGTCTATATCTATAACATTTGCGACCACGAAGAATGCTTCGCTGAAGTAGGCTCCCAAGGAGTCTCCTACACCACAGGTGTCCCCGCCATGATTGGCGCTAAATTATTACTAGAAGGAAAATGGACCACTTCCGCCGGAGTCTGGAACATGGAGCAGAACGACCCAGACCCATTCATGGAAGACCTCAACCAATTTGGCCTCCCATGGACCTGCATAGAACTCGACCCCGAAGCAGCCAAATCACTCACGGTAGTTTCCTAAACTTAGAGAACTCACAAAAAAACGCACCCGAGAATTCAACCTCGGGTGCGTTTGAATTTGTAAATTTAGAGTAACCTACTTCTTTTCAGGAAGGATGCCGCGGGCAACTAGATTATTGATGCGACGGGAAACATTTTCTAGACCGTCGACGACTGCGTCGGTGTAGCTTCGGCCGTCGAGCGTGTCAGTGCCGTGACCTGAAACAGCTTCACGGAGGGCGGCGAGAGCCTCGTCTTCGTGGTGGAAGAGTTCCACAATCACTTCTGTGAGTTTACCGGTCTTAGCGCAAGCTGTTAGAAGAGCCCCAATCCAGCCATCATCAGTACTGAGGCAGCCACGCGTTGTCAGTGCTGACGCATGGAACATTCCTAACTCACCAGACTCTGCGATTTGTTCGATCAAAGCTTCATTTTCAGGAATGCTCAGCGCAGAATCACCACAATGTGCTGCATCGACAAGTAGCTTGAAGAACTTCTTTTCTAGAATAGCATTCAGGCCTTTTGCCACTTTCCACACACGACCGAGGTCGGTGAATGTAGTAAACTCAGTCCCGCGTAGGAACTCGAACTGCCAAACTGTGAGGTCGGAGTTCTCGATCCCAGCTTCATCGTAGACCCGCTTGTGGACTTTGATTATCTGCTCGACCGCGGCATCAAAATCAGCGCCCTCTTTGCGAGGAGCACCAGAGAGCCATTCTTCGAGCGAGGTTGACCCCACCTCTGTGACACCAAACTTCTTTGCCGTGTTCACACCTTCCACTAGTTGAGCTACCACAGCATCTTCATCAGCTGGGTCCATTGGATTTGCTCCGCCTACCATCAAAATAATTTTAACTATCAGCCCAAACCCTTGAAGCTGCTCATACATTTCGGCTAGATCATCAGCGTCGGCCCCATTGAATTGGGAAATCTGAACAGAATCGATCTTTACAGCTGAACGCTTTATTAGTCTTCGCATCTCAGCAACGGCAAAAAGCTCGCCATTCTCATCACGAGGGAGTTTCCCGTCATCACCCGGAACCAGTCCACCTACAAATTTTACATGCGTTGGGCACACACCGATTTCAATATCAGCTCTCAGTTTGATTGTTTTATCCATAAGATTAGATGGAAATTGCCAGCCACTCACAAAACCGTCAACTACTACCCGTGTTCGATCTCAGTATCAGCCAAAATAATTCTCCATTTTTTCGCAAGCGCTGCGTCAGACCACTTCGCGCTAGAAGTAAACAAATGCTGGATTGATCTCATTATAAATAAAGCCACACAGAAGATCGGCTCGAGCGCAAAGACTGAGCTGGAACGCTCATTTAACAGATCAGCTAAAGGTCGAGTTGCCTCTGCGCCAGCATTTGCGGATAGATCAACGATAGCCCTCCGTAGCCCACACCACATCTCAGATCCCATACAGATCAATGGATAGCGTATTCAGGTATTGTCAGACTATTAGATATGTTGGACTCTCCAGCGTGTCAGTGATTGGATAACGCGTCTTGTTGAACAG
>NZ_MQWA01000001.1:3006052-3008504 GCF_002954445.1 Rubritalea profundi | reverse complement strand
GAACCCCACCGCTGCCCAGTCTGTGACGGCAAGCTGCAATTCCTGCGCGAAATCCCCAGACTCCCCCCCTCCCGAGGACCACCTTTTTGAGAAATCCTATTTTTAAAATGAGATCTACGACAGGCTCTAACATCAAGAACTCCCGAGTAGCGATCGCGCCCGCCATCGCTAGAGAACGTGTGCTTTGGAAACTGCTCATTCAGGTCGAAATGAGGCTCATCAATGTCCTAACAGTGCTGTTAGGCAGCTCAAATCCAGCCACGCAAGGACACCGGGACACTGGTCAGCGATACAGAGTAAAACACCCGTCAGCTAAGCTTCTAAAAAGGCAATTGCAGGAGATTTCCCAGCGAGAGACCATCTCAAACCCCTACTCTATAAGGGCTCAAAGGAAAACGCATAGAACGTCCTAAACTACACCGGTAGATCCAAGGCGGGCTAGTTCAACAACCGATAACTCTCATGCTCCGCTATCGCTCCGATGAGAAGCTATCTTTGGAGTTAGCCAAATTTGTTTTGTGGATGATTATTAGAATTGAAGCTAGTACCATGGAAAATGGTATGATCATTAAGTGAGTTGCTATGAAATAGAGAATCACGCAAATCTCATACGGGAAATGAGATGGGTGAAGAGCTGGTCCATGTTGGAATAGGTAAGTTCCTACTTTTATGAAGAATTGAGCTATCTGAAAAATTGATAGGCTACAACCAAATAGGAGAATCAATGTAGCAAATACTTTTGAGCTATTTGAATCACGCCTCTTTTTTAGACCTACAATAAAAAGTGTTATGATGAGAATGATACCTATAACTAGAATGGCCAAGTCAGCCCCTCGTACTGCATCGAGAATTGTGAATGTGAGTGGATCGATCATATTTTTTAGGCTAACGTAAAGCACACGGATCACTGACCTCTCAGTGCACTTAGGTTTTGGGTTGTGTTTGAAATTGTCATAAATCGGCGAGCTCTAAGCTGGTCAGTGATTCGGTGCAGCGTCTTGTTCTGTAGAGACGGTCTTTAGCAGTTTGCTGAGTTCTTTATGAATTAGTTTGGCCTTATCTTCATCACGAATTGTGAGTTCGAACGACGGTGTGTTTATTTGGATATGTACCCTAGGAGCTAACAATGGGTGCTCGCCTATTCTTATTAAAACCCTCTTACCAACAGACTTGCCAGTAAGGCTGGCAAAAGAGGCTTGTGCCTTGTCGCCTAGCTCTATGATGATTTGGTAGGCATCATAAGTGGATTTATTCTTGAGCGAGCCGTCTTTATTATAAACCCTGGAATCTATTTCTACGGTTTCAAGTTTAGTGCCTACCAGTTCATGTATCTTGAAATCTACGTCTGAGTTAACGAATCCTTGAATCTCAAGATCCTTTATTTCAATAGATTTTGAATTCTTAAATTTCTTATCATGAATGATCAGAAACTCTAGTGCTGGTCGAGCATCATCAGCAAATGTACTTATAAGCTGAAGTATAAATGCGACGACGAAAATTGAGAATGGCTTCATTTTTTACAGAACGTAAAGCGCACGGATCACTGACCGCTCAGTGCACTTAGGTTTTGGGTTGATGGTGAAATTGTCATAAATCGGCGCTCTCTCAGCTGGTCAGTGATTCGGTGCCGCGTCTTGTTCTCTCCGTACGGTTCTTTATCCGTGCACCTAATCTGGATGAGAATGAACTGAGAAAAACCATGGGTAAACCTAGAATGAGCTCTGGATTTGGATGAGCACACGACCTTGCGATTCGGGAAGTAAAAGAAATGTTAGGATCTGGTGCAACTCAGAAATCAGAAAACCCCTTCCCTTTCTGTAATTCGTGAATGGCCGAAAACCAAAACGCATTGATGAGATGGTGTAATCAACTGGAATAATCTAGTCCTGAAAATACGCAAACGACTGGCTAATCAATAGAGAACGTAAAGCACATGCATCACTGACACTCAGTGTACTTCAAGTTTTGGGTTATGGTTGAAATTGTCATGAAATTAGAACTCTCGAGCGTGTCAGTGATTGTATGATGCGTCTTGTTAGCTAGATTTTATTATTTTGTTGCTCGCTGGTAAATTGTGATCTTTACGTCAGCTCCACATTTCGCGATTTGATCGAGAACCTCGCATCTCAAGGCTGAGGTGAAAACCCCTTCAGGAGGGCACGACTCGTAGCCAATATCAAAGACTCTTCGATCTGCTTGATCCCAAACTAACAGCGCTTGTTCACCCAGACTATTGATAGCATCGCAAAAGGAAATAATAATAGCATTCGGATCATCCCTAGATTCTTCGTCTTCTATTTCAAAGCTAGCAAGGAAGCCCGTGTCTGAAGAACCATTGTACAGTACCAAGCATCCTGCTTCATCTAACTCGCGGCATAGGTGGTCCAAGGGTTCAGAAAATTCAATTTCGAGATCAATATTGATGAATTCGACTGGCATTGTATTTTAAGCT
>NZ_MQWA01000001.1:2974972-3005093 GCF_002954445.1 Rubritalea profundi | reverse complement strand
AGATCACCTAATTCCCTATTGGGTGTGTTGGCAATCAAGATTATTAAGGTTGATTGAGGAGTCAGCGAATGAAGCTTGTTCCGACAGTGTTTGAGCTTGGCTCTCTGGAGGGTGATGGCGTCTAAAAGCAATTAGCATGGTTAGTCTATAAAGTAATCTTAGCGTTTCTGATAGGCTTTTTTTAGAATAGTTTATAGGCCGCACATCTTTACAATACGTTAAGGTGTAGCTCTTTACCACTTGACCAATCATGTTCATTTGAGCAATAATGTTCAAATGAGCACTAAAATAAATATAGCGATTGAGAGAAGACAGGCGTCACATGGTAAAGCATCATGGGAGAACGACTTAGCGAATGGGCGTGATGTGAATAGGAATCAAAAGTTCGCCTATGCCTTTCTGCTCCATTGGTTTGAAAGCTGGAGGTTGCGCCACGGATTGGCGGCTTCGCTAGTGAGTGCGCGTGCATTTTGGAAGGCGGAGGTGGTTACTAGAGATGGTTCGAAGAAGCGTGAGCAGTGGCAGCTAGATCAATGGGCAGAGGCTATGCGCTGGTATGCACAGTGGCTGGAGTGCTGCGCTAGAGAGTGTGGTAATATTCCAAAGAGTTTGTATGAGCGGGTGCGTGGGGCGGTAGAACATACCGGAGCGCGCAGAGGATTAGCCCAGAGCACACTACAAACTTATGGAAGCTGGGCTGGACGCTACGCTATATGGGTAGGCGATGCCAAGAAGGTGATGGACACTCAGAATGCTAGGGAATGGTTGACTTACTTGGTAGAGCAACAAGAGGTTTCCTATGCAACTCAGAAGCAGGCTCTCAATGCTTTGGCGTTCTTTTTTAAAGAGGTGTGCGGAATGAGTGAGGTAGATCTGGGTGTGAAATTTCGTAAGCGTACACGACATATTCCAACGGTCCTCAGTACGCGTGAGGTATTTAGGCTGATAGAAAAAATGGAGCCTAGGTATAAGCTAGCTGTTGAACTCCAGTATGGTTCGGGATTGAGGCTGAAGGAACTGCTCAATCTGAGAATCAAGGATGTGGATCTGGAGCGGCAGACTCTTACAGTGCGGCAGGGCAAAGGTAAGAAAGATAGAGTCACAGTGCTGCCTGAGGTATTGCTGGAGAAACTGCTAAAGCAACGTGAGAGCGTAAGAGCTCTTTACCTGATGGACAGAGAAAAAGAGGCTCCTGGGGTGTTCATACCTCCAGCCTTGGCGCGGAAAATGCCGAATGCTGGTACGAGCTGGCAGTGGTTCTGGGTGTTTCCTAATGGTAAAGAGGCGATAGATCCAGTGACGGGTGTCAAACGCCGTCATCATGTGCATGATGCTGTCTACTCGAAGTATTTGAAACAGGCTGCGGAGGCGGCCGGCATCGAGAAACGAGTGTCGAGCCATGTGCTACGCCATAGCTTTGCCACACACTTGCTAGAGAATGGAACAGACCTGAGGACTATTCAGGATCTTCTCGGCCACGCAGACGTGGCGACCACGGAGATCTATACTCACCTCACTAAGAAAGTGGGTGGCACCGGGGTACGCAGCCCTTTGGGAGCTACGCTCCAATGAATAATTAATAATGAACAATTAATAATTCCAGCGATGGTACGGGTCGCAGTGCTCCAATTATGAATTCATTAGCATGGAGGTACGCTGGCTGAATATGGGTGAGATATGGATCCTGTAATTGGTGAGGCTGGGCGGTTGGAAACCGCCGCCACACTTCAGCCTTACTATTCGTGCGATTAGTGTGATTGGTGGTAGAGCAGTTTCATTGTGCTGGACCTTTAGCGCCTTTCGTCTTTTTCGCGGTAGAGATCGCTTCATCTGACAGGCCTTTCGAAACTTTCGGGAGTTTCGCGGTAGGATATTTCTTCATCTGGACAGGTCACTGATACCATCTTCACAGTTATACTGGATCAATCGTTGTACTCTTATTCTTTGTATTTGCAGCAAAGCTGATTTGGAGAGGGCGAAACAATACTGCGAGATTAGCTTCGTTCGTTGTCAGTTGCATAGCTCGCTATGCGTCTTCCTCCCGCCTTGCTACTCTCACCGTCTTGTTTCGCTATTGATCCACTCTAACTATTCAAATGGTATTACACACCGACCAATGCAGCTCCGTCACCGAGTCCAGCCGCCACAATTTGAGCGGGCTCAGCTACCTGGATAGCTTGCTCGTCGAGAATTCGTTGGAGTGCTGGTAAGATAACATCAGCACTCGCCATGATTCCCCCGCCGATAATGATCTTCTGAGGATCAAAGAAGTGGACACCATTGATCAGAGCTGCAGCCCACGTATCTAGCGCTTTATCTCTCAACTGTACAGCCAGAGCATCGCCTTCTGCAGCGAGAGTAAAGACAGCGAGGTAGTCGATTTCATCTACTTGTGAAAGTGCACTCCCAGTAAAATGAGGTTCTTTCCGAGCGAGATCTTCTAGTGCCCAGCTGGCGACTTGGGCTTCGAGACATCCTCGGCTGCCACACCAACATTTTTCACCACCACGGTGAGTGATACTATGCCCTCCTAGATTTCCAGCCATTCCACTAAATCCGCGGATAGGCCTACCTTCTAACAAAACAGCAGTACCGCAGCCAGTACCGAGAGTGAGCATAAATAAATTGTCCATTCCCATCCCAGCACCGTAACGCCATTCACCGACCAGAGCTGCGCGGGCATCATTCTCTATGTCGCATGCTAGAGCAAAGGTTTCTTGGCTCCACGCTTGGATGTCAAAGCCGACGAGGTCTTCAAACTTTTGGAAGGAGCGTGTGACTCGCTTACAATCTGCAGATACGAGGCAAGGGACCGCGATGCCTAGTCCTTCGCAGTTACTCAGGCTCAGACCAAGCTGAGCTAACAGACTCTCAAAACCTTCACGTAATGACTCAGCGTGAGCCGCAAAGCTCAACCTATCAATCACCTCAAAATTATCTTGAGCGAGCACTACTCCGTCACGCGTGATACCGTACTTCACACGCGTCCCACCGAAATCCACAGCTAGTCTCACCTTTTCCATCTACTCTTTTTTTAGCTTTTAAGCAGCCGTATTGCATCGGCCTGCGCGATCATTTCTATTTTCCCATCATTTTCCAACATCAAATATCCATCTTCACTCACACCAGCCATCATACCTGAGCGCAATACACCGTTCTGCTGTAGTTGGATCATTTCCCCCCTCATAGCACAGCGCAGATTCACAGCGTCTACCACAGCTGAAAAATCAGCATCGCAACGACTGCCCCAAGCAATAATAGCCTGTACGAGATCAGCTAGTAACGCCTCTCTCTCTATTTGCTCACCAGATTCTTTCAGTAAAGAAGTAGCATTGAGTGCAGCTGGGAACTCTAAAACTGAGACATTCACCCCCATTCCAATAATCACAAAATCCTCACAACCTTCGACTAACACCCCCGCACATTTCTTACCGTTGAGCCAGATATCATTCGGCCATTTCATCTCTGCAGATAGACCGGATTTATCCAAGACCTCTGCTAGAGCGACTCCAGCAGCTAATGCTAGTCTCGACCAGCGTGAGCGATCAAGATCTGGCTCTAACACTAAAGAAAATAGTAAGCCTTGCCCACTTGGGCAGCTCCACTGATTTCCTCCGCGCCCCCGCCCTTTAGTCTGTTCTTCAGCCAACACAAGAGTACCGGACCCGGATCCGGAACGGATCAAGGCCGCGGCCGTATCATTGCTCGATTCCAGTACTTGGGCGTAATGAAATTTCCCCTCAAGCATAGGAACTCTACGTAGTAGTTCAGCTCTGTTAAACATCACTAATAGGATGAGAACACCTACAGAGTCATGCAATCGTTAAATTTAAATCTCAACTTGCTAGACAGTATTTTATACAGCTGATAGGCTGAGGCTTAATCATTCATAACCCATGGAAGCAGTCATCCAAACCCCACACCACGAGTCACTCTGTGCACCTATTACCTCAGGCCACCACGTTGCAGACATCTTGATTGGCAATATCCCACTCAAACAACTCATGGCGACAGAGCTACGCCGAGCTGGTTTCGAAGTAATAGAGCTCACACAAGTGACACCTTGCACGGTCCACCTACCGCTCGATCATTGGATTGAAGTGGGCGCGCTCTGCCTGCTTGCTAGAGAAGAACCTAGCACCTGTCTCTATGACTCTTCTGGTGACATTGTCGCGTGGAAAGGGGTCGACGAACCTAGCCAGTGCCAGCGGAAAATCGTGACCGAAGCCGACTGCTTCCGCATGCGCTACCCATGGGAAATTCTACAAGTAAATTCGGCAGTCATTGACGCGCTTCCGGAAGATAACATCTTAGGAACCGTCAGCCCGCTTGCCGAAATCGATGGAACCCTCCACCTAGGTGAGGGATCACGTATTCTGCCTGGCGTCGTTATCGAAGGTAACGTATCTATCGGGGAGAACTGCCGAATCGGCCCCAATGCCTACATCCGAGGGAATACCTCTATCGGAAATAACTGTATTATCGGTAATGCGGTCGAGGTTAAGAACTCGCTCATAGCCCACCACACCTCTATTGCTCATCTCAGTTACGTCGGTGATTCCGTGATCGGTTCTCACGTAAATATTGGAGCTGGTACGATCTTTTCGAACCACCGCCACGATGGGAAAAATCATCGCTCTATGATCCAAGGAGAGTTGCTCGATACCGGGCTCTCAAAATTTGGAGCCATCATCGGCGATGGAGTTCGCACAGGGGCTAACACTGTTATCTATCCTGGACGTAAAATAGGTAATGCCCGAACCACTCTCCCAGGCGCTATCGTCAAAAATGACATGATGTAGCCACCTCTAATCCTAGCGATTGGGTTCATAACAAAAAAGCGCCAAGAAACCTTGGCGCTTTATTTGTTAATAAATTGAGACTGTCGCAGCTCTAGCGACTAGCAGAATTGGATAATGCTGAGCCACCGGCACTGATATCACGGCCTACGCCTTGCATCGTTTGACAAGAAGTCATGCTGAGAGCGATGAGACCAAGAAGAGCGATAAGTGATTTAGTAAATGTTTTCATATCTGCGCTATCCTTACCATTTTGCCAAATTCCCTGCCAAGTTAAATTTTAAAGATTTTGCTGGCAGGCATGTACTAGTCCTCAATCTTTCGAAATGGCCGGCTAGCGATAAACCAAATGAGCAAGCCGACGAATAATCCAATAGCGATCCATTCAAGAGCTTGGCCAAAGGCGGCGGTCTCACCTAAAGTTTGTGCCGCTCTGTTCATCGCCAGACCTATCGCCAAGGAGACACAGCCATAGCCTAGATTGAGCATAAGGCTGCTGACACTTAGAATGGAAGCGCGTTGCTCACTAGGAGCAGACTGATTTATATAGCGGCTAAGAAGAAAGCCCACATGGACCAGTGACAGCATCACTAGAAAACACGGTAGAACGCCAAGAATATTGTGTAGCATTGCCACCCCAGCTAGTCCAAGAAAACTCGCTCCACCGGCTAACATAAAGTTTACTCTAGGACTGAATCGCTTAGCTAGACCTTTGACATAAAGTGGCACCACCCATCCCGAGAGTGACATGCCGGCACCAATGATCCCCCAACTATACGTGGGAAGTTGAACCCATTGAAAATAGGTCGACTGAAGGGTGACGAAGGTCCGTGCAGCGGCGTCGATGACCACGGCTCCTAGGATAATGGCTGCAATCCATTTTGTCGTAGCCACCCATTTTAAGGCAGCTAACACCCCCAGCCAGACTTCTGAGACATGTGTCCTTTCGCTTTCAGATTTTTTCTGAATCCCCAAATCAGTGAGATGCCAAGCAAACGCCACACAGAAGATAGAAGAAATAAAACACAATAGGATAGGTAGCTTTAGGCTCACCCAAGCGGGAAACTCACCAAACAATGAAGTCATTCGCTGGTGATCGAAGACCAAGGCTCCGACCAACATCGCCACGACCATAGCGAGGGACCTCCAGCGCATAGTCGCAACCAAGATGTCATCCCACCTGCTAGCCCGTTTACTTTCATCATCGTAAAGTAACTTCACGGAATCATAGGCCAATGCCTCATCGGCACCGCTGGCAGCAGCCTCGGCCAAGCCACTCAACACACGATTGACCGCACATACAGCAAACAACCACCAGCCGGCACCTTGTGGAGCCACGATCAGCAGGAGCATTTCGACTAACATACTGAGAGCTGAGAATAGGACTAACTGCCTCCGCCCGACCAGATCCGCCAGCACTCCTGAAGGAAGTTCAAAGAGGACAATAGTCACAGCCCATAGCGCGTTGAGCCACAAAAACTGTGACACGCTCAGTCCCATACTGGTGAAAAACACCGCGAATATAGGATAGTAAAAGCGCGCATTGAAGAGCACACGGAACCATACAAAGAGCCGCACATTGCGCTCTAGATCGTCCTTACTTGGCTCCACACTCATCATTGGAAGATGGCTATTTCTTTTGCTCTGCTCTCAGGAAGACCAACTCGGTATCCGTCGAACTGGCTTCATCAAACTTGTAGCCTGCAGATTTAAACTTCCTGAGTCCAGCAACATCCTCGATGCCCTTACGTACGATATAATCAGCCATCATGCCGCGGGCTTTCTTTGCGTAAAATGAGATCACTTTATAGTTACCATTCTTTTCGTCTTTAAATGCTGGAGTGATCAAGCAGCCATTGAGCTCTTTCTTTTTCACTGAGGAGAAATACTCGTTCGAAGCGAGATTGACTATTAGATCGGAGCCGCTCGATTTGAGATCTTTGTTGAGTAAATCAGTAATCTTACTGCCCCAAAAAGCATACAAGTTTTTGCCCCTCGCATTGTCTAATTTTGTTCCCATCTCTAGCCGATACGCCTGCATAAGATCCAATGGTCGCAGGACACCGTACAGACCAGAAAGTATCCGTACTTTTTTCTGAGCCGCAGCGAAATCCTCACTAGACCATTCATCCAGCTCCATGCCTTGATAGACATCTCCTGTGAATGCAAAGAGAGCTTGTCGGCTATTCGCATGGCTGAAATCCCTCTCCCACTTCATGTAACGTTCAGCATTGAGCTCTGAAAGCTTTTCACTAATCGACATCAAACCTCCAAGCTGGCTGGCACTCATCATACGCAGTTGCTCAACTAACTCCTCGGTGTCGTCGAGCAAGCGAGGTTTCGTGTGCTTCTTGGTTGGCAAAGCTGAGTCGTAATCAAGCGATTTTGCTGGTGAAAGTAAAACTAGCATACCTCCAATCAAGCGTGCCTCGCTGAAATTGCAAGTTAGAGCTTCTTATCAAGACTATTAACTTTGATTAATTCATGTATCCGGCGCTGCTCCGATGCAGTTAAACTATCATTTAGAGGCAGCTCATGACTAACGAGTAACTTTCAGATTGAATGCCTCTTAACTGGGCTGATATACACCATGTTTAGAGTGATTACTGACTCATTCTCTCGACTACTTTGGACGGATGTAGCCGCAGCCCCCACCTCCGTCTTCAAATAATTACCCCCGAATACAATGAACAAAATGCTTATTGCAGTCTTTGACTCAGAATCATCCGCCTTTAAAGGCCTGAACTCACTCAAAGAACTTCATACCAATGGTGACATGAGCCTCTACGCTACTGCCGTGATTGCCAAAGACTCAGATGGAGTCATCCACATCAAACAAGAAGCCGATAAAGGCCCTGCGGGAGCTGCGATCGGCATGGTCTCTGGGTCACTAGTCGGCATCCTCGGCGGCCCAGTTGGAGTGGCTATTGGAGCTGGCCTTGGAGGTCTAACAGGATTGCTCTTTGATCTGGATAGATCAGGTGTAGACCTTCAATTTGTGAAGGATGTTTCAGAAGCTCTGGCACCAGGAAAAGTAGCCATCCTAGCTGACATCACTGAATCCTGGACCACTCCAGTCGACAGCCACATGGCAGAGCACGGTGGAATCGTCTTCCGCAGGCTCAGATCTGAGGTTATCGAAGATCAATACCTCAGAGAGGTGAACGAACTCGAAACCGAAGTGGCTGAGTTAGAAGCGGAATGGTCCGAAGCTGGAAATGAAGCCAAAGAAAAAATCCATACGCAACTTGAGCTTTTGAAACAAAAATCTGAACTCATTGCTAACAAAGCAACGGAAAGGATTCAAATTACCAAGTCCGAATCTGAAGCCAAGATCACGACACTGAGGCAACAAATGAATGACAGTAGTGAACGGCGTAAGGCTAAAATTGAGAAACGTATTAGCGAGGTAACAGCAGACTTCAATTCCCGCTGCACTAAACTCAAAGAAGTTGGCGAGCACGCCAAGGTTGCTCTGCACGCGTAGAGCTAAGCTCTCTCCTTTTAGGCCACAGCAATAGTCGTATGACTCGCTGTGGCTTTTTTATATAAGTCACTCTAGAGCGCTACCTCATCAGAAAATAACTAGCAAAGTCTATTTCCTGAAGGTCGACAGAGGGCTCCTAGTTTACTACAGAGAGGACTGAGAGATGCAGTATCACCCAAGCCAACAGATTCCCCAGCAGCATGAGGCCCTTTTTTCCTCAGCTATTTTAAAAAGCCTAATGTCGACGAATCTGATGCTGGGAGACCTCCCCGAAGCTAAGTGCTTTGAGTCTGAACTTCTCACACAGGCTACACATCAAACTCCCTCCACCCTTCACTTTGGTCAAAAACTTGGGCATCTCTACGAAGATGCACTCCTCACTCTATTAGAGTCCAGCCCACGCTTCAAAGTGATTGCCAATAACTTTCAGATCATTACTGAGCAAAGACGAACGCTAGGTGAACTCGACTTCCTGCTTTTAGACTCGAAGACAAATTCTCATATCCACCTCGAACTAGCAGTGAAGTTCTACCTCATTGTCATTAACGGAGATGAAGTTCGCTACCCAGGTCCAGACGCCAGAGACAACTACCAAAGAAAAGTGGCACGGCTGCGTGATCACCAACTCACACTTACCACCCACCCCGAAGTCCAAGGAATTATATCTCCACTAATCAACGGGGCTACAGTAACTCCCCAACATCTAGTCCACGGGATTTTCTTTGATCATATCAAGGCCAAACAACGACCTCTTCCTGACAAAGCCAGTCCAAATGCTAACCGACGGAAGTGGCTCTACTGCCGGCAATTCAGCCACCATTTTGCTTACGTAAAATCAGTCAGAATTCTGCCTAAGCAGCTTTGGTTGTGTGAAATAGATCATTCTCTCTTCCAAGCTCTGGTTGAAGTCCCGGTCGCGGAGCTTATCGAACTGGGCCAACAACGCTGCACTATGTTCGTCATTCATGCTGGAGAAGAACCAAAATTCCTAGCACCTGACAGCTGGCCTAACATCCACTAGCGACAACGAGCGAGCGTGGTCAATGCGTAGCCTGTACCGTAGGCGTGACCATAGTTATAGAGGGCATAGTCCCACCAAGACCCATCGGATTCCTGCTTATCCAGTATCACCTTGCCCAGTTTGGACTTCCATTCACCTTGCTGGTCATCTGGCAACTGTAGGATATTCTCACTGGCATAGTAATGCCCGTAGTAATAAAAGTATCCAGAGATTGCAAAGTGAGTCTCATGTGGTTTCGGACGCTTCCGCCCTATGTCTAACCAACCATTACGTTTGATCAATCGGTCTAAACCCATCGCCAATACCTCATCAGTAATTTTAGGATCACCCCATTCACGTAGCGCGGCATTGCAAGCCGGAGTCCGCGCCAGCGAACCCGCAGGTCGGTTGATCGAATACCGAGGACGCTTGATGTGCCCGGTTGCATAAGTGTAGGCAAAGTCTGGAGTGCGCTGGCGCTGGATAGACTTCACAGCCATCCCAATCCGGCGATCCTCTAGTTTCAGCTTAAAAAAGACAGAGGCTTCTTTCATCGCTAGCAAAACCGTCGCCGATGTAAAACTGTTGGATCCTGCACTCGGCTGAGCAGTGACAGAGTCAAACCCGTAATAGCCCCAACCTCCATCGATATCTTGATTGGTCCAAAGACTTTTCACCTGAGTCTGAGCTAACTTCGCGTACTCAGCCATTTTTTCCTTAGTCACACCTTCACGGTTGGCTAAAGCCACTAAAGCTCGGAGCCCATAGGCATGCCCCCAGTTATTGTAGATAGTTGATCCCCCAGCGCGTCTAAGTTTTGGCATTTCCCGAAACATCCACGCTTCACAATGCTCAATCGCGGCACTCACCTCAGAGCGCTTATCATTAGAGGCTATGACACCCGCCAAAGCGAGCGACGTTGTCCCCATTCTAAAGGCATGATGCGCCCCGGGCATAGGGGCATAGATATTGAGCCCTTTGGTTCGCGTTGCATTCCCCCACGAGCCATCGGGATTCTGAGTTTTAAGTAAGAAATCGACACCCTTAGTAATCGAACTTTCTAACACTGCAGAATCAAGCGGAGTATTCTCAAGCACAGGAGCCACAGGCACAGCCTTCTTAGGCTGAGCAGGGTCGAGCGATTGAGCCACCGCTCCCTGCCAGAGGGAGAAAGAGCACACCAAAAGTGAAACGAGCCTCCTCATTACTTTGCGTCGTAGATGATGACTTGTCCTTCAGAAAGGCCGCTGAGAACCTCCACTCGGCTGCTATTGCTCTCGCCCACTGTGATCGTGGTCTTTTTCTCCTTATCGTCAGCCATCTTCAGATTTACAGAAAAGCTGCCATCAGAGTTTTGAGTCACAGCCTTTGCCGGGATGCTGAGTGCATTTTCTTTACGGTAACTTACGAAGTCGACTTTCACCGACTCACCAACAGCAAGCTTCTGCTTACCGACTAGTGTGGCAGAAAGTGTAACATCCCATTTACCCTGCAAGTTCGGAGCACCAGCCACTGAAGTCACTGAGCTCTTGAATGACTTCCATGGAGATGCTGTGAGCTTGAGTCGCCCGTCTTGGCCTTTTGTTAATCTAGTAGCAGCAAAGGTATCAACAGATGCTGCTATCTGTGTCGCATTCCCTTCAGGAACGACAGTCATAAAGACGCGATTCTGAGGAACTTTAGAGCCACGTATGAGAGATTTCTGAGCGAGTTCACGCTTCCAGGAACTCCCTTTGAATTCACCATAGTAAAGAACTCCATCGGCGGGTGACTTGATCTCCATCGCGGCGCGGTCAGCCTTCACTTCAACTAACTTGTCAGCTTTCTTCTTGTCCTCACGAACAAGTTTAGTGACCTCTAGCTCTTTACTTTCAAGAGCGCGGGGAATCTTGAGCTGAGCAAACTCCCATGCCGACTTAGCCTCTTCATGCTTGAGCTCACGGTCTAATTTCTGGCGAGGCAGCCCTTTCTCCAGTGAGAACTTCACCTCATTTTGCTTTTGCTCATTGCTAAACTCACCAGCTTTTACCGAATTCTGGGATCGCTGAACGATAATCTCTTCAGTTTCCTCAGTGAGCCCGTCAGCTTCGTACATTTTAAGTAGCTGAGTCAGCTCTTCCTGAGTGTAGGAAAGGTACCACTTTGACTTTTCTCCCTCGAGTTTTTTCGCTGCGATCGACTGAGGCAGCCCGATCTCGCGGAAATACTTATAATTCTCTTGCTCGCGCTCAAAGTTGCGCTTCTCCAGCATCATATCACGCTCAGTTTTGAGCTTTAGCTCAGCAAGTTCTTGTTGCGCATTCTGGAGATTGATCGCATCGAACTTTCTTTCTAGCTCTTGGTCGAGGATATACTCATCCACTTTTTCAGTATCGATCCAGATAATCTGATCACCTTTAGCGACCTTGCTCCCCTGTGGCAGTACTTTATCTATGATGAAATCGTCCCAGATTTTCGGGGCAATAATCAACTCAGCTCCTTTATCCGTTGTGGCGACCCCTTGGATTCTGAGTGTCTGCTCAAAGAGCTCTTTTTTAAGCTCGTAGTCTTCTGCAACAGCAGAGCTAAAACATAGGGCTGTTGCCAGCAAACTGATTCGTGTCGTCATCTTGGTTATTTTTGGTTTTGTGATTGGTAGTTGCCGTTGCGTGCTAGCCAGATCGTGTGCATCCGGCTCTTACGACCGCGGTGCGAGGCTGGTACCTCCACATCGGAAACATCAAAACCCGCTTTGCGCAGTAACTTCGTAAATTTTTTATCGGGGTATGCAGACCATACGGCCAGAATGCCCCCATCTTTCAATGCAGTTTTAGCGGCGAGTAATCCTTCTATTGTGTATAAACTTTCATTTTTATCACCGTGAAAGGCACTCGGCCCATTATCTACATCCAGCATGATAGCGCTGTACTCTTTATTAGCCTCAGCAATCAACTTCTGCACTGGTGACACCTTGATCTTAATACGTGAATCGTCCAGCAGGCCTGGGTGCATGTCCTTGAGATGGGTTTTATTCCATTCCACTACGCCTTTAGTCAGCTCAGCTACTACGAACTCAGCTCCGGCTTGGGGCAAACTCTCCACTGCTGCTGAGAGCGTGAAGCACATTCCTAGTCCACCAATCAATACCTTTGGCTGGCGAGCTGGGCGATACGGCTGACATGCCATCCGAGCCAATTCTTCCTCAGATCCATAGGCAATACTAGTCATGAGCCTTTCTCCGCGCGAGCTGATAAAAAACTCACCATCGTGCTCAAATAACTCAAGTGGTTCCCCCTCGGGAGTCGTCGTTTCTGCTAATTTATTGTAATGCTTCATGGATTCTGATGGCACAGCATAGCACGCCAATGCGAGCTTGGCAAAGCTTACGAATTTGAATGGCCTAGCCTCACCGCTCTTGCTATAAAAAGGGTATGCAATCTGTCAGCTGCGAATCAATGCGAGACCTAGAAAATGCCGTTTTCGCCATAGGCCACACACCTGAAGCTCTCATGCTTCAAGCCGGTGAGCGCATGAGTCAGGCGATCTTACGATACTACCCTAGTCATTCACACGCCACCGCCTATTTAGGCAAGGGTCACAATGCTGGCGACGCCCTTGTGCTAGCTAAATACCTGCAAAAAGCTGGCTGGAGCATCCAACTCCGATGTCCGTATTTGGAAGATGACCTCAGCCCTCTCACTCTGAAAATGCTCGAGTCCTTGGGAGCTATCCCCCTCGACTCCTCGACTCCGCCTACTGCAGGCTCGCTACTTATCGATGGATTGCTTGGCATAGGGGCAAACGGCCCGCTGCGCCCGCCACTACGGGAGCTTGCCACAGAAATGAATCAGGCTCGCGACTCTCTGGGCTGCAGACTCATCTCGCTCGACACTCCCAGTGGAGTAAATGCTAGCACAGGTGAAATCTACCCAGCAGCAGTCAAGGCTGACCACACACTCTGTGTCGGATACCCAAAGTCTGGATTACTCAAGAGCTCTTGTATCCAACATGTCGGGGCGCTGACTCAAATCGCGCTCGATGCCCTAGAAGACCACTCTCCGAAAGCTTGTCAGTCCTCACCCGAGCTCATCACCCCGCATACTTTACGCCGGAAGCGTCGGGACTTCGACACCCATAAAGGACAGGCGGGTAGAGTTGGTATCTGGGCTGGCTCGAAAGGGATGTTAGGTGCCGCGGTTCTGACCGCCACAGCCGCGCTAAAATCCGGAGCGGGTCTCATCACTCTGTTTTCACCACCCGAGATCTACTCGATCATAGCACCCATGCTCCCTCCTGAAATAATGGTGCGACTCAGCTTAAGCCCACTTACAATGCTCGAGCAGAATTTCGATGCCATTGTGCTGGGCCCTGGCATCGGCACTCCCGACTCAAATCTAGCAAACCAACTTCTAGCAGTCGTCGAAAGATCATCCATACCAATCGTGCTAGATGCCGACATGCTCAACCTCATTGCCAGAGAAGAAAAGCTAAGCTCCCTCCACCCGAAATGTATTCTCACTCCGCACCCAGGTGAAATGCAGAGACTCTTTCCTTCATCTGAAAGCAGAGAAAAAATTGCGCTGAACTTCTGTGAGCTCTACCCTGTCACTCTCCTCTTCAAAGGAGCCCGCACTATCATCACTGAGCCAAACAAGGTTCTCTACGTCAACTCCACAGGTACTCCAGCGATGGCCACTGCTGGACAAGGTGATGTTCTCAGCGGACTGATAGGGGGACTCTGCGCGCAAGGCTACACACTACTGGACGCAACTAAGCTGTCCGCTTGGCTAGCGGGCGAAGCTGCCCAACTAGCTCTCGCGTCACAGACTGAAACCGAAGAAACCCTCAGTGCTAGCAGTGTCATCCATTTTCTACCTCAGGCATTCCTCGCCGTTGCCAGGCAAGCCTAATTCACAGCACAAAAAAACTCTCAGCCGCTGGGAAGCAACTGAGAGCATTTAGAGAATATTTATTCGGTTACTTAAAGAATGGAGCGAGAGCTTCATTCACAGCATTCGCAACAAGTTGCTTGCGCTGAGCGTCCGAGGCTCCATTGACGATGTCTCCAACTGAAACATTGCGGAACATCAACTTGTTAGTCTTAGCGTCAATCACATCGACGACCAATCCGGCACGCTCGAAATAATCTGGGCGATTGCCATCAATCACGCCCTTCTTGTGCGCGACATCGAGGATCTCACTACCGTCACGACCGTAGCCAAAGTAATCGTCAAAAGAGGTAGTCATAGCATTGTCCTGATAGACAACCATGTAACCAACTACGAGGTCAGCATGGGGAGCATTGTAGCCCATCCCGCGCGCTTTGAATTGCGCCTGGATGTTGTCTTGAATGAGGCTATGCACCCGCTTTTCACGAGTGCTAGTGATAGCCGAACTATCTGGAGCACGCTTTACTAAGCGGGCAGATGTGTAGCCTTTGCTGTTACCCTTAGGCATATCAACGCTAGAAGAGCAGGAGGTAAATACCGCGGCACAGGCGGCAACGGCAAGTAAACGTAGAGCTGTCATAACTAAACCTCTAACGTTTATTTTCTAACATAACAAGGATTTTGTATCCGAGGTGGCACACACGACCGGACGCTTCCCACACATAAAACGTGACATTACATTCACTAGCACTTCAGCAGAAATCCTACTGGGTGGTTAAGACTTCCGTAGTTCTGCCTCGACTCGTATCCATCTGGCAGGCTACAACTCGCTCAACATTCGACCTATGAAATTTTTTCTCTTACTTTTACTACTTTTAGCCGGTGGCTTTGCCTTTTGGAAATTCAACGAATCACAAGACTCTGATAAGATCGTCAATGATGGCTCCATCACTCACGTCGTAGTCAAGGGAGAGACCTTATACTCCATCGCTCGTAAGTACGGAACAACCGTCGCCAGCATCAAAGGTCGCAACAAGTTCAGCAGCGACACTATTCACGTCGGAGACTCTATCAGAGTCCTTGCTGGAGAGCGCGAGAAAGCACAATCAGCTTCTTCAATAGCTCGGAAAGAAACCCCAAAAAAGGATCAACCAAAGCCCAAATCAAACAAGGTTATCGCCAAAAAAGGGCTTCCAAAATCCACAGTGATGGAGAGTTCTAGCATCGGTATCGACATCGATGACAAAAACCAAGTGTACCTCAAGACTAAGGATGGGAAGTTCGCTCCAGCGGGCGCGATCATTTATGGATCAGATGCCGACGCCAATGGCATGGAAATAAAAACCATTACCTACCGTGACTTCAAGGGGAGAGAAACCACTCTGCCAGGCTCTGCTGACCCAGAGTCGGTGATCCGACTTTCCCTGAAGAAGCGATAGCTCTCCATGCTTCGGGGTCCTTTAGCCCTCTATGATGGAAAAAAATGATCTGACTGAGCTTCGCAAAAAGTGGATTACCTAACGAGAGGTTCAGCAAACTATTAGGTAATGGTATATGATCCATCGCCCAGCGCATCGCTTGCTTTGTCCGCCACTCAGGACGTCGCCATTCTAATAATGCCGCTGGATGGCTAATCCTCCCAGCCAAAGCATCAGCAATCGTCACCCCAGCCGCTTCTCCCATTTGTAGAGAGGAATGGATTCCACCAGCTGTGAGTGGAGAAACCCACCCAGCAGCATCACCTAACAGCATCGATCGCTGAGTGTACCACTGCTTCTTTGCTCCACCACATGGGATCAGACCACCACGGCGCTCCACCACCTTCGCCTCACGAAAATCAAAGACTTTTTTAAGCTTTTCTAAAAATGCTCCCAACTGTGGTTTATGTGGCTTACGCACGGCCAAGCCAATCTGGGTCACTCCCACCCCAGGAACCACCCGAGCAATGTAGCCGGGTGCCAATTTGCTATCGAGAAACACGTGGAGCCGGTCTTGATCAACCCCGCGGACCCCAGTCATCTCAACCTCAGCTCCGATCAAGAACTGCGTATTTTCTTTAAACCCCATCAGCCGGCCAAAGTTTGACCTAGCACCATCGGCCCCAACACTAAAGCGTCCAGAGACTCCTTGCTTGGGGAAATACACTTTATCAGCCATCTCATGCACAGCTGCGACGTTTGTCCCGGTACGAATCTCCGCGCCATTGAGTTGAGCGCGCTTCCCCATCCACCGCATAAGCTCAGGGGTATTGATCGCCTGGAACTGATAACCGGGTGATGCTAGGTCGATCGATTTTCCATTGGGAGCATACAAGCGCACTCCATGGATATCTCGCTTCAAAGGTTCTGGAACTTGAAGCACCTTAGACGCCTCGCCCACAAATATCCCTGTCGTTCTAATCTTCTCACCCAAGTCCTTTTTACGTTCTAACACAAGAGTATTCAACCCTCGTGCTGCAGCGCTACGCGCACACGACAAACCAGCATAACTCCCACCAACAATCACTGTGTCATAATTTCTCATTGGCCAGTCTTACATCAAAATTTCACGACTGTGTCTGACTTCACTGAGTTTTCACAAATCTCTTACTTTCCTTCACAAAAGCCCTATTCCCAAAGAAAAAAAGCCAATCACCCCCCGCTGAGGGCAACTGGCTCATCTTTTAAATTTAGAAATTTCTTACTACTTTTTAGCTGCATCGATCTTAGCCACATGAGCTCGGAAATCCTTCAACTCCCGCTTTACCACTGGCAGCAACAGATAGAGACCAATCATGTTAGGTATCACCATCGCGAACAACATGGCATCACAAACACGCACAACATTTGTCGTCGAAGCTATTGCACCGATCACGACAAAGACACAAAATGTCAGTTTGTAGATTACATCTGCCAGTTTATTATCAATCCCGAAGAGATAATTGACAGCCTGTTCGCCGTAGTAGGACCACGATATCATCGTAGAAAACGCGAAGAGGATGACAGCCACTGACAATACTTTTGGGAACCAACTAAATTGCTGCTCGAAGGCCAGTGACGTCTTCTGGACTCCAGTCACCTCTTCCACTTTCGCCATCGGTATCCATAGGCTTTTTTCAGCCTCACGATACACTTCACCATAACTCACTTCATCCTCACCCTCTCCGACAGACTCTTTGCTGAGAATTCGAAGTTCCTGCCCCTTCACTGCACCGGTCTCAGCTTCTTGCTCAATTCCGGGAGTCATGTACATCAGAACGTTGTCATCTTTGACAATCCCATCGACCTTCCATGTTCCAGTAATCACTAAAACCAATGCGGTCATCGTGCAGACGACTACCGTGTCAGTGAATGGCTCTAGCAAAGCAACAAACCCTTCACTCGCTGGCTTATTGGTCTTCACTGCCGAGTGCGCAATTGGAGCCGAGCCGATACCAGCTTCGTTCGAGAATGCAGCACGCTTGATTCCCTGAATCAGCACACCCACAAAACCACCACCGATAGCTATCGGGCTGAATGCTCCCTCAAGGATTTGAACAAATGCGTCAGGGATTAGACTGGCATTAGAACCAACAATCGTAATGGCGGCGAGTAGGTAAATCCCACACATGAATGGTACCAGGAACGAGGTCACACGAGCAATCGACTTGATTCCTCCAATGATAACCAGTCCGACAACGACAGCCAGAATGATCCCTAAGTAGACCTTGTCATTTCCATTGAATATATCGAAAGCGCCGAACGAACTGGAAAATTGGGATACTGCTTGGTTCACCTGAAACATGTTGCCGGCACCAATTGCGCCGCCCACACACATCACCGCAAAAAATACTGCTAAGACTTTGCCTAAACCTCCTAGCCCCATCTCGCCGAGACCATCACGTAGGTAGTACATCGCACCGCCGTGGGTGTTGCCACTTTTATCAAACTTCCGGTACTTTACTCCCAGTGTGCACTCAACAAACTTGGTTGTCATTCCACATAAGCCCATCAGGATCATCCAAAATGTTGCCCCAGGACCACCAATTCCAACAGCTACCGCCACTCCAGCAATATTACCTAAGCCCACTGTTGCTGAAAGCGCTGCGCTCAATGCCTGGAAGTGCGTGATCTGTCCAGGTGCGTCATCAGGTGTGTAGTCGCCCTTTACCGTACGAAAGGCCACTCCCAGCCCTCGAATATTTAAAAACTTAAAATAAATCGTTAAAAATACCGCGGTTGCCCCCAATACAACAAGAATGATCGGTATAGCATTCCCATTCACTTCCGGCGCAAAAAATATAATTTCCTCGAGAACGTCTGCCACATCTGAGAGAGCCGTGTCTAAGCCTCCCAAATTAGCAGCTGAAGCAGGAATACACATCGCGATGAAAACCATCGTTAGAATGTGAAAAAAAGAAAGTCGGGTCTTCGTAAAAAATCGCATATAAAACAGTGGTTTAAAGTCGAGACATTGACATTTCAATCTAGCAGCTCAAGAATAAAATAAAGGATTCCATACTAAACGAATCTTGGGGGCTTAAAACCAACGAACAAATTGACTCGAAATTCTATAAATAATTTTCTTCACACCCAGCACTCCATCCTCCACCCTCATCTCACTATGCGCCTTATCCTCTTCCTACTTGTTGCCTCTCTTACAGCAAACTTCAGTTTTGCTAATGGGAAAAAGCAAAACGCGGTGACCATCACTTTCCACACCGAGGCTACAAATCTAAAATCCAAGAAGCTTACTTTCGAAATTGAGACACCAAAGGGAAAACGCTTCATGAGTAAAACCCCATTCATTACGACCAGCGACATCGTAGCTTACAACGCCTTTCCCTCCCCTCACAATCCAGACATGTATGGTGTCAGCTTCCAACTCAACCGCGCTGGAAGTAGCAGACTTAAGATGACTTCTGGTCAATATACAGGAAAGTGGATCATGTGCAGTATCAATGGAAAAGTGGTAGACATGCTCTACATCGACCGTCAAATAGATGGCCGCGTCATCACTATCTGGAGAGGCGTAGATCAACCCATGCTCAACGCATGTAACCATCTCATCCCCAGAATCGGGGAATCCAAAAAAGCCTGGAAGACTCGTCTCAAATACGAGAAAAAACATTAACCCATTGCCGACACATCACAAAAAAAGCGCAGCCTCTGACGAAGCTGCGCTATTTGGAAGATTAAAGAGGCTGGAAGCCTCTTCTACGGTTAGAGGCCTGCGTCTGTGACGGCTCCTTTGGAAGCAGACTCAGTGAGCTTGGCGTATTTTGCGAGAACTCCGCGGCGGTATCGAGGCTCTGGTTGAATCCAGGCTGCTTTACGCTGTGAAATCTCAGCCTCTGTGAGGTCGACGTTGATCTCGTTGTTCTCGGCATCGATGGTGATGATGTCGCCATCTTCCAAAAGTCCGATGACTCCGCCAACATGTGCTTCTGGAGTGATGTGACCAACAACAAAGCCGTGTGAACCACCGGAGAAGCGACCATCAGTGATGAGCGCTACGCTATCACCAAGTCCGCGTCCCATCACAGCAGCTGTGGGCCCGAGCATTTCACGCATTCCTGGACCACCTTTGGGTCCTTCGCGGCGCACAACGATGACGTCGCCGGGTTTGATCTCGCCAGCGAGAATTGCCTTCATGGAACATTCTTCAGAGTCGAAACAACGTGCTTTACCAGTGAAGAGTGTGCCTTCGTTTCCTGAAATTTTAGCAACTGAGCCTTCGGAGGCGAGGTTGCCGTAGAGGATGCGCAGGTGGCTGTCCTTTTTCTTCGGCTTGTCGAGCGGTAGGATGACCTTCTGATCTTCTGGGTAGAACAGTGGTGAGTTCGCGAGGTTCTCAGCCATTGTCTTGCCGGTCACTGTCATGCAGTCGCCGTGGAGGAGACCAGCCTCGAGAAGTGTCCGCATGAGTGGGATCGTGCCACCGATGCGTACGAGGTCAGCCATCACGTACTTGCCGGATGGCTTGAGGTCAGCAACCACTGGAACGCGCTTACCGATTTCAGTGAAGTCATCGATATGGAGTTCCACGTCAGCCGCGTGAGCCATTGCGAGAAGGTGCAGTACTGCGTTGGTAGAACCACCGAGCGCGATCACTACGGTGATCGCATTTTCAAATGCTTTACGGGTCATGATGTCGCTCGGGCGGATACCTTTGTCGATCATGTTGACTACGGCTGCTCCAGCGTCGTAACAATCCATCATTTTGTCATCGCCTACAGCTTCTTGAGCCGAGCTGTTAGGGAGAGACATTCCGAGGGCTTCGATCGCACTCGCCATGGTGTTAGCAGTGTACATGCCACCACAGGAACCAGCACCTGGGATAGCGCAGCTCTCCACAGTGTTGAGTTCTTCTTCGTTAAATTCACCTGCAGCGTGCTTGCCTACAGCTTCGAAAACAGAAACCACATCGAGGTCCTCTTTCTGACCTTTGATCGATGCACAACCTGGAAGGATAGTACCTCCGTAGATGAAGACTGCTGGGCGATTGAGGCGAGAGATCGCGATCATGCAACCAGGCATATTCTTATCACAACCACCGACGGCAACGAGGCCGTCCATGCCTTCAGCGGCCACCACAGTCTCGATAGAGTCTGCGATCACCTCGCGGGAAACCAGCGAGTACTTCATTCCTTCAGTACCCATTGAAATACCATCAGAAACTGTGATCGAGCCAAATGTGAGTGATTTACCACCGGCTGCGTCAGCGCCCTTACCAGCCTCTACAGCGAGTTTGTCGAGGTGCATATTACAAGGAGTCACATCGCTCCATAGAGATGCGATAGCTACCTGTGGCTTTTCAAAATCTTTTTTCTCAAAGCCTACAGCGTAGAGCATAGCGCGGCTAGGTGCACGGTCGTCACCATCCACAACCTTTGAGGAATATGGGCGGCGGTTATTTTCGTATTCGTTCATGGATAAAATGGGTAAAATCTGTGCGCGTAGTCTTTCATAGTTCCACGCTGGGTCAAGTCTTGGTGCCTGCTGTTGGTGCTGATTACAAAATATGCGCAGTCTCAGGCATATTATTTCACCCATCTTTACAGGCATGACACATCTAGCATTGGGCTGAAACCTTCACAAATAGGTGGATTGAGGGCGTAAATATAAAATGATGACGCACAAGACACGCACGGGCTTTGACAAGCAGCCAGTGAGTCCGTAGTTCTTTGCACATGACAGCCAAGCGCATCCTCGTATCTGACCCTATCTCTGAAATTGGAGTCGAAGCACTCACTCAGCACCCAGACCTTCAGGTCGATGTAAACACCGGCCTCACACCTGAGGCTCTTCTCGAAATCATCGGTGACTATGATGGCCTGATCATCCGCTCACAGACAAAAGTAACTCGCGCAGTCCTAGAGGCGGCAACGAATCTTAAAGTCATCGGCCGCGCAGGTGTTGGTGTTGACAACGTCGACCGCGACGCTGCGACTGACAACGGCGTGATCGTGATGAACACTCCTACAGGCAACACGGTTTCCACTGCTGAGCTTGCGTTCACTCTCATGCTCTCCGCAGCACGTAACATCGGACCTGGACACGCAGGAGTTCTCGCTGGTGAGTTCCCAGCTGCTCGTAAAGCATTCAAAGGAATTGAAATCTACACCAAGCGTCTCGCCGTTATCGGCATGGGCCGTATCGGTACTGAGTTCGTCAAACGCGCTCAAGCATTCGGCATGGTTGTCGTAGCCTACGACCCATTCCTCACTCAGGCCCGTGCTGACCAACTTAAGGTCGAGCTTGCTGAGACTCCTGACGCCGCCCTCACTGGTGCTGACTTCGTGACTCTCCACGTTCCAATGACACCTGACACCAAGCACATCATCAATGCTGACCGCCTCGCTCTCATGAACAAAGGTGCAATCGTAGTGAACTGTGCACGCGGTGGCCTCATCGACGAGCCAGCACTGCGCGCAGCGATCGACTCAGGTCACATCGCTGGTTGTGGCCTCGACGTGTTCGAAGACGAGCCACCAGCAGCAGACAACATCCTTTTTGACCTACCTAAGCACACAGCTTTCACACCACACCTCGGAGCATCTACTAACGAAGCTCAAGAGAACGTTGGTATCCAAGTAGCTGAACAGCTCCGTGACTTCCTCACCACTGGTGAGATTCGCAATGCTATCAACATGCCATCACTCGACGCTGCTGCGCTCGTAGAGATCGGCGGCTACCTTGGCCTCGCTAAGTCGCTTGGTAAGTTCCTCGCTAAGCTTGGACCAGTCAACCCTGACTCAATCCGCGTTTCCTTCCACGGCACAGTTGCAGAAAAGGACACAGCGCTTGTTTCACGCACCGTTCTCCACGGTTTCCTTTCTGAGGGACGCGAAGACGTAAACATCGTCAACTGCCCAGCAATCGCTAAAGAGCTCGGACTCGAACTCATCGAATCCACCATCAATGCGACCACTGAGTACTCAGAGCTCATCGTTGTTGAACTCAACAAAGGTGGTGAGAAATTCCGCCTTGCTGGATCAATCATCGGTAAGTCCCCACGTATCGTTGAGATCAACAAGCTCTACGTTGATACCAACATCGAAGGCAATTTCCTCATCGTAAAAAACGACGACCGACCAGGTATCGTTGGACTCATCGGAACTAGCCTCGCTGAGAACAAGCTCAACATCGCTAACCTCTCACTCGCTCGCAATAAATCAGAAGGCAATGCCCTCACCGTAATCGAGCTCGATTCCCCTGCTACTCAAGAGATTATCGATACTCTCGGTGCTGCAGCAGGAGTTATCTCCGTCAAAGCTCTCGAAATTTAAGCAAAAAGTACTTGCACTCGACGAGCGGTAATCTTAGGTTGCCGTTGGTTGACCATCACTGGTCACACACAACGCGCGATTAGCTCAGTGGTAGAGCAATGCCTTGACATGGCAGAGGTCACAAGTTCAAATCTTGTATTGCGCACCATCTTTACCGAGGGGGCTTTGAGTAACATCAAAGGCCCTCTTTTTTTGTACTTCCCTCCCACCTTATACATCCGACAAAAGCTTATTTTATAAAGTTGCTGGTACTCCCATCCTACAGAAATAGCACCATGCTGAACGAAGCTAAGAAATTCCTGCTACAAATTCAAACCGAGGGCGCCTCAGTCGCCGCAACTCGCAGCGTAGAAATCCACAAAGAAATTCACGCTACTGGCAGCTACTTGATGAATGAAGAAGAATTGCTATGGGTTGCGAAACTCGCGTGGCGTAATAGTGAGAAATGCATCGGCCGGCTGCATTGGGAAAATATGAAAATAATTGATGCCCAGAGTGCTAATTCAGCCCAAGAAGTTTTTGAATCCTGCGTAGAACTCATCCGACTATCAACCAACGGCGGACGCATTCAACCAATGATGTGCTTTTTCCCACCCTCTAAAAAGGGAGAAGAAGTCCGCATCCTGAACTCACAGCTGATTCGCTATGCCGGCTACAAGCTTATTAATGGCTCCACCCTTGGAGACTCAGAGCAAATAAAAACTACAAAGCTAGCACTCGAGCTAGGCTGGAAGCCAAGCAAAAAGAAAACGCGCTTCGATATCCTCCCACTCATTATCAAGTTCCCAGGCGAGGCTCTTCAGTACTTTGAAATACCATCCGACGCAGCCCTAGAAGTTTCCATCCGCCACCGCGAACTCCCGTGGTTCTCCGAACTAGACCTCAAGTGGTATGCTCTACCAGCAGTGAGCGACAGATGCGTAGAAGCCGGCGGACTAAAGTTTACTGCTGCTCCCTTCAGTGGATACTACATGGGTACAGAAATTGGTGCTCGTAATTTTGGTGATCGACACCGCTATAATCAACTTCCCTTGATTGCTAAAAAAATGGGGCTAGACACACGTAAATCTGATAGACTATGGCTTGACAGGGCGATGATCGAACTAAACTCAGCGGTACTCTATTCATTCAGAGAAAGTGGAGTCACCATTGTAGACCACCACACAGCCTCTCGACAATTTATCAAACACATAGAAAACGAAAAATCCCTAGGCCGTGAAGTTCCGGGTAATTGGAGTTGGCTTGTGCCTCCTGTTTCGGGCTCAACCTGCGAGGTTTACCACCGCAGTTATTCAAAAGAAAAGCTCTGCCCTTTTTTTCGGAGTCAGTAAAATAAACACACACTAATTCACCGCTATTAGACTTTACGGAGAAAACACATGGTATGATGTTCACGCTCTGAGCAAGCGTGCCCCAGCTTAGTGAGGCCTGACTTATTTCTAGACTCTCAAGCACTCTATGAAAAGTATTGTCCTAAATGGCAAATCACCTATCTATAAATGGACATATGTTCGAAGTCAGGGAAAAACCAGAAATGGTCGAGCGCGCGTTGCTCGTCCGCCTTTCATTCAATCGCCGCGAGGAAGACGCCGATATCAGCCTTTTAGAAGAACTGGAAGAGCTCGTCTCGACCTTGGGCGTTGGCGTTGTCTCCCTCGAACTCGCATGGTCGCGCGCGATGCACAGAAAGTACCTTTGCGGTACTGGCAAAGCAGCCGAAATCGTCGAGCTCGCTCACGCCCACGAGTGCGATTGCATCGTCTTCGATAACCAACTCGCCCCATCCCAACAACGTGAGTGGGAAGAGCTGGCTCAAATCTGTGTGATCGACCGAGAAGAAGTCATTCTCGATATTTTTGCCCAGCGCGCTCAGACTAAAGAAGCAACACTCCAGGTCGAACTCGCTCGTATGCAATACGCCCTCCCTAGAATGGCGCGCATGTGGGGCCACCTCGACCGTGAAGGTGGTGCTGGTGGTGGCGGAGCATCCCGAGGCATGGGAGAAATGCAGGTCGAAGTAGACCGCAGACTTGCCCGAAAGCGTATTGACCGCATCAAGCGTGAGCTAGCATCGGTCCGCTCACAGCGCGCAACTCGACGCAAAGACCGCGAGAAAAACGACACTCCACACGCCGCAATCGTAGGTTACACCAACTCCGGTAAATCAACCTTGCTCAACATTCTTTCCGGTTCAGACATCATGGCAAAAGACATGCTATTTGCCACGCTTGACACCACCACGCGTTCTATTGAGCTCCCCGACGGCCAAACTCTGCTACTCACCGACACCGTAGGATTTGTCAGAAATCTACCTCACCGGCTAGTCGAGGCATTTAAAGCAACGCTTGAAGAAGCTGTGCTCGCCGACTTTCTGATTCACGTGCTTGATGCCAGCGACCCGAGAGCTCTTGAGTTTTTTGAGACAACGATGCACGTCCTTAACGAGCTAGGAGCTGAAGGAAAGCCAATGATCACGGTGCTCAATAAAATAGACAAAGTTGAAGACTCTAAGGTTCTCGACAATCTCCAAGAGAAGCTTGAAGACACTATACTCCTCTCAGCCAAAGAGAGTCTTGGCCTCGATGAACTCAGACAGCAATGCACCGTCATGCTTGCTGACCGAGTCCGCAGCCATTGCTACCGCATCCCACAAAGCCGTGGTGACCTCTCCGCCATTTTGCATAAGGAAGCTAAAGTAATGAGCACAGAATACGAAGGGAATGATGTCCTCATCACAGCCATCGTTCCTGCTATTATCGCCGGCAGAATGGCTGAGTTCATCTGCGATTAATCGCAAAACTTGCATCCTGCAAGAAAGAGTGGAAGGGTAGCAGCGTATGCCAAATATACGCCTGCTAATACTCACACTTTTTTTCATCCCTTTGACGCTGCTCGCTCTTGAGCCTGCGAAATTGGTTCAAGTTGAAGCGCCCTCCATCACGCTCGAAGCCCCTAAGCCTGTAATTCCTCCAGCAGATACTGCACCTCCACGGGCGCAGATGGTCGACGAAGTCTCCGGCGATGATTTGAAAATCCCCCATGAGCGCGAGGAGATCGCGCGGCTTCAGATCTACCTCGACCAACAAGATTTTGGCCCCGGTGTGCTCGATGGGAAAATGGGCACGTTCACCAAAATGGCGATCGAAGCCTACAATAAGAAGTTTGGCCGCAAGGACAGCGAGTGGGACAAAGTAAAGGAGGACTCTAAGCAACAAGTCCCGAATCTCTACGCCACCGCCATCGTTCCAGAAGTTGTCACAAAATTTGTCGACACCAGCTTCCGCTGGGGAAGCAACCGTGGGTATCAATCCACTCGCAAAGATATGCCCTACCGCTCCGTCGCCGAGTTTATGGCCGAGCGCTACCACACCACTGAAGATTTCCTCAAGCTCATCAATGGCAAGAAATTGATCGATAACGCGGGAATCCGCACCGCCATGCGCGTCCCCAACGTCGAGCCCTTCCGGATCGAAATCATGGCACATGGCCGCACCTACAAGTCCGACCCAATCCTCAGTAGCCGCTGGGCAGTCATCGACACCAAACAGTTTCAAATCCGTGTCTACGAACCACTCGAGCCTATCTCCCCCACTGCGCCAGCTACTGAGTTAGGGAATTCAGAGCTTCCCTCTACTCCTGAAACCCCAGCAGAAAAACCGATACGCATCTCAATAGTCAACTCCCCCGATCCTGGCTCACCACGCGCGATGATTGTAGAAGACGATCCAGAGCCTGAACAAAATCTCACAATCCATGATGAGCACCGCGCCACCATCGTAGCCGCCTACCCTATCACCCCTGGGAAACCACAGTTCATCCGCTACGGTACATGGACCATGAAAAATTCTATCGAATTCCCCACTTGGCGTTTCGATGACTCACTGCTCAAGACCGGCCAACGCAGTACGACTAGCCTGACCATCCCCGCTGGACCTAACAACCCGGTCGGCGTTCATTGGATGGGACTCAGCCGACCCGGCATCGGCATCCACGGCACCAACCGGCCCGATAAAATTGGCCGAGGCCGCAGCGCTGGCTGCATCCGCATGGCCAACTGGGATGCCACCAAACTGCCAAAAATCATCCGACCCGGCGCCACTGTCATCATCAAGTAAGCTTGGGAGCGCCGAGCCCCAGCTCGGCAGCAATGGTGTCATACAGCGAAACACTAGAAAGTTAGAAAAAAACTCCGCACTTTTTACTTACCTCTTGCGCATCCCCCTTCTAACATCCTGCCCATGACTACAGAAAGCAACCTCTGGAGTAGTTCTCCATCACAGTTCATCAATTTTAACAAATTCTTGCTCGGGCTCATAGTGAGCGCAGTCATTATCACTGCCGCCTGCTACACCACAAACTACGTCCTCTATGGCCTCATCCTGCCAGTGGGCTGGTCGCTATGGCAGTATCTCGTAGTCCGCTGCCTGAGGTATGAACTCACCAGCGAGCGCATCCGCCTCCGCACAGGTGTCATCAACCAACAAGTCAATGAAATCGAGCTCTACAGGATTAAAGACACCACCATCCAGCTTCCCTTCCTCCTGCGCCTCATAAAGCTAGGTACCCTCGCACTCGTCACCTCTGATCGGACACTCCCCGAACTAGAACTCAAAGCGATCCGCAATGTCCGTGGAGTCCGAGACATGCTACGCGAAAATGTCGAACGTCTCCGCGACCTCAAACGCGTCCGCGAAGTCGACTTTGAAGGCGGCGACGACGACTTCGAAGACCTCGACACACTCTAAGCTTGGAGCGTCGAGCAGAGCTTACAGCTCGTGGCCTATTCCACTTGCCCAAGCAGCCATTCCCTGCTTATTTTCACAGCAGACAAGCGCTTCGGATTTCACTGAAGCTCAACCCTTTTACTAACTAAAATTATGAAAATCGTAGTAGCCTACTCTGGTGGCCTCGACACTTCAGTTCTTCTGAAGTGGCTCAAGGACAAGTACAACGCAGAAATCATCGCTTACTGTGCTGACGTTGGTCAGGCAGAAGAGCTCGACGGACTCGAAGCTAAAGCTCTCGCGACTGGTGCTTCCAAGTGCTACATCGGCGACCTCAAAGAAGACTTCGCAGAGAACTACATTTTTCCAATGTTCCAGGCCAACGCACTTTACGAAGGCCGTTACCTGCTCGGAACATCTATCGCACGTCCATGTATTTCTAAGGGCATGGTTGACGTGGCTATCGCTGAAGGAGCTGACGCTATCGCTCACGGCGCAACAGGCAAAGGCAACGACCAGGTTCGTTTCGAACTCTCCGTTGCAGCTCTAGCACCTGACATCAAGATGATCGCACCTTGGCGTGACGACGAATTCCGCGCCCAGTTCCCCGGCCGTGCTGAAATGATCGCCTACGCTGAAGAAAACAACATCCCGATCAAGGCTTCCATGAAGAAGTCCTACTCCATGGACCGCAATCT
Organism: Rubritalea profundi; assembly: GCF_002954445.1. Taxonomy (GTDB): domain Bacteria; phylum Verrucomicrobiota; class Verrucomicrobiia; order Verrucomicrobiales; family Akkermansiaceae; genus Rubritalea; species Rubritalea profundi. The sequence continues at coordinate 2,976,768 of NZ_MQWA01000001.1, read as the reverse complement.
GCTTCACATTTCCTTCGAAGCGGGCGCAATGGAAGACACGTGGTACGATGCCACCCAGGAAGAAAACAAGGACATGTACGTTCTTTCAGTTTCTCCAGAAGACGCACCAGATGCAGCCCAATACATCCAGTTCCTTTTCGAAAAAGGCAACGTCATCGGTCTCAAGACCGAAGGACTCGCAGCCCTCATCACCGAACTCGGTGACGTCAAAGCCACCGGCGAGCAAGACGGCTACACCCTTCTCAACCCATACGGCGTGATGCGCGTCCTCAACGCTCTCGGTGGACAGCACGGCATCGGCCGCGTCGACCTCGTAGAAAACCGCTTCGTGGGCATGAAGTCCCGCGGCGTCTACGAGACACCAGGTGGAACTATCCTCCTCGCTGCTCACCAGGACCTCGAGACACTCACTCTCGACCGTGAAGCTCAAGCACTCCGCGACAGCATCATGCCTAAGTACGCGACTATGATCTACAACGGATTCTGGTTCGCACCTGAGCGTGAAGCTCTGCAGGACCTCATCACCTCCACTCAGCGCACAGTTTCAGGTGAAGTTCGCATGAAGCTTTACAAAGGCAACTGCATCCAGGCTGGTCGTCGATCACCGTTCTCACTTTACGACGAAGAAATCGCATCCATGGAAGGTGCAGAAGAAGGCAAAGAAGAAGCCTACAACCAGAACGACGCTTCCGGTTTCATCGCACTCAACGCCCTTCGCCTCAAGGCGAATGCCCGCCAAAAGCAACAGTAAGACTCAGTCTTCAAACAGAACACTCTTCCAAAAGCACCGCGCCCTCACAGGCCGGTGCTTTTTTATTCCCCCCTATTCACACCATTGATCAAAGGGTGTTTCGTAACATGAACTGTTGTTGCTGTCTATGTATCACGCCTTTTGACAGAATGTGCGCTAACTCGTTAAATAGTTAATCTCTTATGAGATTGGCTGCAACTCTTCATAATTTTGATCGTATCTGCTTGCGAGGCCTCCAAACTTGCAACATTGCATCAGTGCAGGTACTCAGTTCTCAACAACGCTCTCTATGATCTTTCGTCCATCCCCTTACCTACCCACTCTCACAGCCCTCTGTGTGTTACTGCAGACAGCTTTCGCAACGTCGCCGGCAGCAACTGAAATCCGCTACGGCCGGGACATTCGGCCCATCCTTTCAGATAATTGCTTCTTCTGCCACGGCACCGACCCAGAAACCCGCGAGGGAGACCTGCGCCTCGATATCCGAGAAGACGCACTCAAAGGCAAAGCCTTTATCCCAGGAAACCCAGCAAAAAGCCTGCTCATCAAAGTCATCAACAGCACTGACCCCGATGTCCTCATGCCTCCCAAAAAGAGTCATAAATCACTCACCCCAACAGACAAAAAAATCTTAACAGAATGGGTCAAACAGGGCGCAAAATATGAAGCGCATTGGGCCTATGTCGCGCCGAAGAACTCCCCAGACGCAACTATCGACTCCATTGTTGCCCGCGACCTCCAGCAGCAAGGTTTAGCATTTTCCGAACCCGCCAAACCAGAAGTCCTCGTTCGCCGGCTCTACTTTGACCTGATCGGCCTACCTCCTACAGCTAAGCAAGCTCAGAAATTCTTCACAGCCTATGCTAAATCCCCACGCTTAGCCACCGAGGCGCTGGTCGACGAGCTACTCGCATCAGCACATTTTGGCGAGCAAATGGCGATAAGTTGGCTCGATAATGTCCGCTATGCCGACACCGTCGGCTACCACGGCGACATGACTATTTCCACCTCCCCCTACCGCGATTACGTCATAAATTCCTTCAAC
>NZ_MQWA01000001.1:2932215-2973230 GCF_002954445.1 Rubritalea profundi | reverse complement strand
TCAAACAACGATAAACCGTATGACGAATTCACCATAGAACAACTAGCTGGAGACCTACTCCCCAACGCCACGCTAGAACAAAAAGTAGCGGCAGCTTACAATCGGATTGCTCAGATCTCTGCCGAAGGTGGCATTCAGGATAAAGAATACCTAAAGAAATACCAAGCGGAACGCGTCCGCACCACCAGTTCTGCCTGGCTTGGCTCCACCATGGCATGCTGCGAGTGCCACGACCACAAGTTCGATCCTTTCACCGCCAAAGACTTCTACTCCTTCGCCGCCTACTTCTCTGATATCCTTGAAAAAGGCGCCTACAACAGCCATGGCCACTACCAAGAAGATATTAAAAAATGGGCAGATCAAGGCATTGAATTCCCTAAATTAGGGCCACTTTATCGCCTCCCTAATGCTGAACAAAAAAAGAAACTCCAAGCGTTTGACCAGCAGATTTCTAACGCCAAAAAGTCCTTAGCTAAAGCCAACGACCCAGCCAAAACCAAAAAGCTAGAATCCCTACTAAGCGAGCGAGAGAAATTCAATAAATCCATCACCAACACTGTGCCAGCCACCATTTCAGCTAAGCCGCGCACCATCCGCGTACTCAACCGTGGAAACTGGCAAGACGAGACTGGTGAAATCGTGACGCCTAGCCCACCTCAGTTCTTAACTGGCGGAAAACGTATCGAGCACAAATCCCGGCTAGACCTCGCCAAATGGATCGTAAGCAAAGACAATCCACTCACAGCTCGCGTCTTTGTCAACCGCCTCTGGCAACGGTATTTCGGCATCGGACTTTCACGCAACACTGGTGATTTAGGACTCCAAGGAGAATTCCCTTCCCACCCAGAGCTGCTCGACCACCTAGCAATCAGCTTTATGGGTGACGGCTGGAAAATCAAACCACTAGTCCGAAAAATTGCTCTATCCGGCACCTACCAACAAGCCAGCACCCCCAATGCTAAGCTGCTGAAACTAGACCCGCACAACCGCCAACTAGCACGCCAGAGCCAACTCCGTCTCCCCGCCGAACTCATCCGCGACAACGCCCTAGCTGTTTCAGGACTACTCAACCCCAAAGTGGGAGGCCCAAGCGTGCGCCCGTATCAACCCGAGGCTACTACCGCCACCTCAACTTCCCTCGCAGAAAATACCAACCATCTGACAACAGTGACCAATACAGACGAGGCGTATACACCCACTGGCAACGCACATTCCTACACCCTATGTTGAAGAACTTCGGAGCTCCTTCTCGCCAAGAATGTACCACCGAAAGAACAGACTCTAACACTCCTCTGCAGTCTCTAAATCTCCTCAACGACCCCAGCTTTTTAGAAGCCGCCCGCGTCTTTGCTGAAAATCTCCTCAACAAAGGAGACACAAAAATCATCGAGCGAGCCTACCTCGCCTGCCTCAGCCGACCTCCCTCGGGTCGCGAAATGGAAGTGCTAGACACTTTTTACCAACAAGAGTTTGAGCGTTTCAGCAAAAACCCAAAAGCTGCCAAAGACTTCGTCAACGTTGGTGCTAGCCCAGTCGCAGCAGATCTAGATCCAGCAAAACTCGCAGCCACCACCTCAGTTGCCCGCGTGCTCTTCAACCTCCACGAGAGCATCACCCGCTATTAAGCCGCTCACTCACTTCATTTTCTATGTTCAATCAAACCACACGCCGTAGTTTTCTAGCCCAAGGACTCACAGGTCTGGGCTCAATAGCTCTCAACGACCTCTTCGGCAGCGAGTTCACCTTTGGCATTACCAGTTTCAAACCGAAAGTCAAACGCGTCATCTTCCTCAGTATGGCGGGCGGACCCTCTCACCTAGAAACCTTCGACTACAAACCGAAGCTGCGCGAAATGGATGGAAAAGCCATGCCAGAATCATTCACCAAAGGTGAACAACTAGCCCAACTCCAAGGCCGAGCTCTCAAGTGCATGGGGGCTCAGCACGACTTCTCCAAACACGGCGAAAGCCAAATGGAAATCTCCGATCTCTTCCCGAACATAGCAAAGCATGCTGACAACATCGCGCTGGTACGCTCTATGCACACAGAGCAAATCAACCACGACCCCGCGCACACTTTCATGAATACGGGATCAATCATCCCGGGCCGCCCCTCTATGGGATCATGGGTCCTCTACGGCCTCGGCAGCCAGAGCCAGAACCTACCCGGATTCGTAGTACTCACCAGTACTGGTGGTGGTCAGGGTCAACCGATTTCATCCAAACAATGGAGCAACGGCTTCCTCCCCGGCCACCTCCAAGGAGTCGAATTCCAATCGGCCGGAGACCCAGTCCATTACGTCAGCAACCCAAATGGCATCCAGTCAACTGACCAACGCAAACTGATCGACGCAGTAAACAAGCTCAATCAGATCAAGGCGCAACAGACAAACGACCGCGAAGTCGCTACCCGCATAGAACAATACGAGCTAGCTTTCAGAATGCAGGCCTCAGTCCCTGAACTCATGGACACCAAGGACGAATCACAGGAAACTCTCGACCTCTACGGCTGCAAGCCTGGTGACGGATCATTCGCGTCTAACTGTCTACTCGCCCGCCGCCTAGCCGAGCGCGGCACACGCTTCATCCAGCTCTACCACCGCGGTTGGGATCACCACGGCGGCATTAAAAAGAACATCGCAAAAACTGCAAAGATTGTCGATCAAGGCACCTCAGCATTACTCAGCGACCTCAAACGTCGCGGCATGCTCGATGAGACTCTCGTCATATGGGGTGGTGAATTTGGCCGTACGCCGATGGCTCAGGGAAGTGGTCGCGACCACCACATCAAAGCCTTCTCAGTATTTCTCGCTGGTGGTGGAATCAAAGGGGGAACCGTCCACGGTGAGACCGATGAACTAGGCTACGGAGTCGTCAAAGACCCAGTCTCAGTCCACGACTTGCATGCCACCATCCTCCACCTGCTTGGTCTCGAACACGAAAGCTTCACCTTCAAAGCCCAAGGGCTCGACCATAAACTCACGGGTGTAGAACCATCCAAAATCATCAGCCAAATCCTCTCTTAAGCTAGTTTATAGTCCTTGCCATTCTCTTAGCTAAAGACGTGCTGCTGAAAGGTGGGCTGCGTAAAACAACAGTAAGGGTCAACCTTCTAGCTGAATATCCTTTAAAAAGCACCGCGCCATCACTGGCCGGTGCTTTTTTGTGTAATCTACAATTTTCTACGTGAGTTCAGATACTCATCACTGGTTAGTCATTCAGTAAACCAAACAAATTTCGAATCTAAACGCCCTCATATAGGCTTGGATTAGCTCATATAGGTTACCCTGTTGCCTCCTTTGATTGCCATTGCAGCGCCAACACTGACAGTAGTATGACACTAGGAAAACTATCCCTAGAATCCATGAAAATTAGATACCTCACACTACTTCTGACAGTATGCCTCTCTCCTGTAATGGTAGCAGATTAAACCACGGAAGAAATGGATGCTGCTGTGAAAGCATATGAAAAAGGCGCCTATGGTGAAGCGACGTCATCACTCCAACAGGCTATTGTCTACGTAAACCAGAAGAAGTCCGAAACTCTAAAACCCTTCTTCCCCGATACTATTGGAAACTTAAAAGGAGAAAAATCAAAAGTCGATAACGCTCTCTACAATGCTGCTGGGACTATGTTACACCGCCAATACACCAATGGCAATGCACGCTGCCGAGTGCAGCTCGCTCTCGATAGCCCGCTCATGGCACAATTTGGCAGCTACATAAACAACCCACAAATGGCATCAGCCATGGGACTACAAACTCGACGAGTCAATGGTACCAAGCTCATGTTCAAAGAGAAAGACCAGTCCGTGATCATGATCTACAACAACAGGTTTTTCATCCAGATCAGCAACACGCGTAACCTCAATGAACAGCAAGTTCTTGAGGTACTCAAAGGACTTAATTTCGAAGTGCTCAAAAACTTCAAGTAAACCAATCTCCACGGAGCGCTCTATCCCCCCTAAAAAACTAGCATATTCGTGGTAGAAACTGTTTCTTCGTGCTGACTTGACTAATGCCACTGGTGGCACTCATCAAGTCGGGTCTGCAGCAATGCTGTGTCGAGCCCATGCAATCCTAGTACGAAAAAGCCCGTCATCGCTAGAAGCGATGACGGGCTGAATGATTTTCTAGAGGTTGTGCCAACTAGGCAGTCTCAGTAGTGACGATTGGCTCGCCAACTTCATCGACAGGCTCTTCAACAATTGGCTCAGGCTCTTCGACAGTGAACTCGAAACGTGAGCTCTTGTGTGTCTTGAATCCTGTACCAGCTGGGATGAGATGACCCATGATAACGTTTTCCTTGAAGCCTTGGAGCGTATCAATACGGCCAAGTGTTGCTGCTTCTGTAAGAACACGTGTGGTGTCCTGGAATGAAGCAGCTGAGATGAAGGAATCAGTCTCAAGGGATGCCTTAGTGATACCAAGAAGAACGGCTTCACCTTCAGCGGGCTTACCACCCTGAGCAACCACTGTGCGGTTTGCTCGATTGAAGGTTGTGCGGTCGATCTGGTCTCCCCAAAGGAAGTCAGTGTCACCGGTCTCGGTAATTTTCACCTTACGGAGCATTTGGCGAATGATGATTTCGATATGCTTATCGTTAATCTCAACACCTTGGACTCGGTAAACTTCCTGAACTTCGTTCACGAGGTGTTCCTGGAGTTCCTGTGCTCCACATGCTTCGAGTAGGTCTTCAGGAGCAACCGGGCCTTCAGTGATCTGATCACCAGCCTTGAGTAAATCTCCTTCAACAACGATCACGTGCTTACCCATAGGGACGAGGTGGTCAGCTGACTCACCAGACTCGATATTAGACACGATCACCTTCTTCTTACCCCGAACGTTAGGACCGAAGGAAACTTCACCGTCGATCTTAGAGATCGTACAAGCATCTTTCGGACGGCGAGCTTCGAAAAGCTCGGCGATACGAGGAAGACCACCAGTAATGTCCTTAGTCTTCTCAGCTTTACGCGGAGTACGAGCAAGCTGGACACCACCACTCACGATTGAACCTTCAGCCAATGATAGGTGAGCGCCGACTGGAATCGGGTAGGATGCAAGAACTTCGGAAGTTGCTTCGTCCACAATCACAACGGATGGGTGAAGATCTTCTTTGTGCTCAGTGACAACCATGCCTTTTTGGCCAGTTTCCTTATCAGTATCATTGACAACTGTAATGCCGATGATCATGTCGCGGAATTCAACCTTACCAGCTTTCTCTGTGAGAATCGGAACGTTGTATGGATCCCAAGTAACGAAGGCTTCACCCTTCTTCACTTTAGCTCCATCCTGTGTGGAGATAATAGAACCAATGATGAGCTTGTGCTCTTCAACTTCGAGGCCGCTCTTATCTTGGATAGAAACAGAACCTTTCTTGTTAAGTACAACCCAGTTACCATCTGCATCTTTTACTGTCTTTAGGTCTTTGTAGACAACAGTACCTGCAGCCTTTGACTTGATGATTGGTTGCTTGAATGAGGATGTAGCAACTCCACCAACGTGGAATGTACGCATTGTAAGCTGTGTACCCGGCTCACCAATTGACTGAGCAGCGATGATTCCGACTGCTTCGCCTTGATTTCCAATCACGCCTGAAGCGAGATTGAGACCGTAACAGTGAGCACAACATCCTTGCTCAGCTTCACAAGTGAGTACTGAACGAATCTTGAGATTCTGACGGCCGATATTCTCGACTGAAATTGACTGATCTTCATTAATGATGTCGTTGATCTTGACGACCACTTTACCTGAAATAGGATCTTTAACTTCTTCACATGATGTGCGTCCGTAGATACGCATTGGCAGCGTCGCTACTTCTTCATCACCGTCGAAGATTGGCCCTACAGTAATGCCATTGACAGTACCACAGTCGCTTTCGTTGATGATCACGTCCTGAGACACGTCGACGAGCTTACGAGTCATATAACCGGAGTCAGCAGTCTTAAGCGCTGTATCCGCAAGTCCCTTACGAGCTCCGTGAGTGGAGATGAAGTACTCAAGTACTGAAAGACCTTCACGGAAGTTCGAAGTAATTGGGCGTTCGATGATCTCACCAGATGGCTTAGCCATCAAACCACGCATACCTGCGAGCTGCTTAATCTGTGCTTTGTTACCACGAGCACCAGAGTCAACCATCATAAAGAGCGGATTCGGGAGTAGTTCTCCACGTTTGTGCTCCATCTGACGGTAAACCGCATTCGCGATGTTATCCGTAGCATGTGTCCAAATATCAACAACCTTCTGATAGCGCTCGTTATTCGTGATCACACCATTACGGTAAAGCTTCTCAACTTTATCAATCTCAGCGTAAGCATTCTTAAGTTCTGCACCCTTCATTTCAGGAATCACCATGTCGACAAGACCAATGGAAGTACCAGAGCGAGTCGCTTCTGCAAACCCGAGGGACTTGAGAGCATCAAGAGCTATAACTGTATCGTCCTTACCGACACACTGGTAACAACGCCAGATGACGTCACCGATCTGCTTCTTACCAACATTGAAGTTGATGAAGCCAACACCTGCAGGCCAGATCTCGTTGAAGCGCACACGACCAGGTGTGGTTACAATGATCTTGCTGTCCTTATCACCGTAAACTGTCTTCTTATCGAGGTCAGGGTTACGGAGGCGGATGAGAGTGTGGTAACTGAGCTTGCGTGATGCGATCGCGAACTCAACTTCAGTCGTGTTCTCGAAGAGTGGCATGTGCTTCTCCTTATCAGCTTCGATCTCTACTGCTGTACGAGTACGGCTGTAGGTGAGGTAGTAGTTACCAAGAATGATATCCTGAGAAGGAGTCGTAATCGGCTTACCGGATGAAGGAGAGAAGATGTTGTTAGTCGCTAGCAATAGCTGGCGACACTCAAGTTGCGCTTCAATTGAAAGCGGAACGTGAACAGCCATCTGGTCACCATCGAAGTCAGCGTTGTAGGCTGTACATACGAGTGGGTGCACACGGATCGCAGATCCCTCAATAAGCACAGGATCGAATGCCTGGATAGAGAGTCTGTGAAGAGTAGGCGCACGGTTCAACATCACAGGGTGACCCTTGGTCACTTCAGCTAGGATGTCCCAAACCTCTGTAGTCTTGCGGTCGATCATCTTCTTCGCTGAGCGCACGGTGTGACAGTAGCCAAGCTCTTTAAGACGGCGGATGATGAATGGCTCAAACAAGGTGAGTGCCATCTTCTTAGGAAGACCACACTGGTTAAGCTTGAGGTCAGGACCAACAACGATCACAGAACGACCGGAGTAATCTACTCGCTTACCGAGAAGGTTCTGACGGAAACGTCCACCCTTACCTTTAAGCATGTCTGAGAGCGACTTGAGCGCACGGTTACCCGCACCTGTCACTGCACGACCATGACGACCGTTGTCGAAGAGAGCATCCACAGCTTCTTGAAGCATGCGCTTCTCGTTGCGGATGATAACCTCTGGAGTCTTCAACTGGAGGAGGTTCATCAAGCGATTGTTACGGTTGATCACACGACGGTAGAGGTCGTTGAGGTCAGATGTAGCAAAACGACCACCTTCAAGTGGAACCAATGGACGAAGGTCCGGTGGTATCACTGGCAGCACACTCATGATCATCCACTCAGGACGAGTCTTAGATGTGAGGAAGCCTTGTGTAAGCTTGAGACGCTTAGAGAGCTTCTTCATTGTCTGCTTCGAACGCGTATTCTCCATGTCTTCCTGGAGCTTCTCAGTGAGCTCAGCAAGCTGAACCTGAGAAAGAAGGTCGCGGAGAGCTTCTGCACCCATGCCTGCGCGGAATGTTTCCTCGCCGTAGTCTTCTTCAGCATCGCGAAGCTCAAGCTCTGTGAGGAGCTGGCCACGCTCGAGAGGTGTATCACCAGGCTCGGTTACGATGAAGTCTTCGTAGTAGATAACACGCTCAAGGTGACGTGCTGACATATCGAGCATAAGGCCGATACGTGATGGCATACACTTGTAGAACCAGATGTGTGTTACTGGCACAGCAAGTTCGATGTGGCCCATACGCTCACGACGAACGCGAGAAAGAGTCACCTCAACACCACAGCGGTCACAGACAACGCCCTTGTGCTTGATTCGCTTGTACTTACCGCAAGCACACTCCCAGTCACGAGTAGGACCGAAGATGCGCTCACAGAAGAGACCGCCCTTTTCAGGTTTGAAAGTACGGTAGTTAATTGTTTCAGGATTTTTCACCTCACCTTTTGACCAACCGCGGATAGTTTCCGGGTTAGCAACAGTGATGGCTACGTGATCGAATGACTCTGGCTTTTTGTCGACTCCGAAAAGCTCGCGTAGATTTGTTTCAACACTCATATTATAAAGTAATTATAGGTATTCGTTAATTATTGTTAGGGATAAGCACCGCCCGAGAGCGGTGCATGTTTCGTGTTGATTACAGTGTGAGATCGTCGAGTGAGAAATCATCAGAACCGAAATCACCTGGAGAGCTGTCAGAGTCATCTTTCTTAAGTCCCCTACCAGGACGAACATCGAGACCGAGTGACATCATCTCCTTCATAAGAACATTGAACGATTCTGGGGTACCAGCTTCGAGGTTATTATCGCCTTTGACGATTGCCTCATAGATGCGTGTACGTCCTTGAACGTCGTCAGACTTCACTGTGAGCATTTCTTGGAGTGTGTAGGCAGCACCGTATGCTTCGAGTGCCCAAACTTCCATCTCACCGAATCGCTGACCACCGTACTGAGCTTTACCACCGAGTGGCTGCTGGGTAACGAGTGAGTATGGACCAACTGCACGTGCGTGAATCTTATCAGCCACAAGGTGACCTAGCTTCAGAATGTAGATTTGGCCCACCACGATTGGCTGGTGGAATGCTTCTCCAGTGCGTCCATCATAAAGAGTAGATTTACCACCGGTAGAACCGTCCTTGCCGTCACCAATCCATGTGGATCCTGGCTGCATTGGTTCTTCAGGGCGACGCAAACGCGCTTTACCTGATCCATCTCCGATCATTTTCATACCGTCGATCTTCTTGGCTTCACTCATGAAGTCCCAAATTGCGGCCTCAGGAATACCATCGAAAATAGGAGTAGCTACGTTGAACCCGAGCGCCTTGGCAGCGACACCGAGGTGAGTCTCAAGAACCTGTCCGACGTTCATACGAGATGGAACACCGAGCGGGTTGAGACAGATATCAACCGGAGTACCATCATGAAGGAATGGCATGTCTTCTTCAGGAACGACGATCGCGACAACACCTTTGTTACCGTGACGACCCGCCATCTTGTCACCTACAGAAAGCTTACGCTTTTTGGCAACATAGACTTTTACTTCCTTAATGACACCTGGATCGACTTCGTCACCAGATTCCATTTGGTCGAGACGACGCTCACGGTCGGTATCGAGTTCAGAGAATCGGCCTTCGAAGCTAGAAATGATTTCAAGGATCTTGTTACGGATCGGTGATGGATCGATTTCGATGTGATCATGGATCGCCGCGAGCTTACGGAGAAGCGTCTTAGTGATCTTGCGGTTTGCTGGGATGATGATTTCACCTGACTGTGCGTTGACAACGTCGAGTGGGATCTTTTCACCAAGAAGGATGTCAGAAAGCTTCTCAGTGAGCTGATCAGTGAGGCCATCTTTCTTCTTCTTGTAGTCGTCGTTGATCTTCTTCAGCTGCTTCTTCATTTCAGCAGAATCCATGTCACCACCCTTACGACGTGCGAGGCCGTGTGTGGAGATACGGATATCCTGAACGATACCGATAGTACCAGACGGTACACGGAGTGAAGTGTCTTTCACGTCAGCAGCCTTCTCACCGAAGATTGCGCGGAGAAGACGCTCTTCTGGAGCGAGTTCAGTTTCAGACTTAGGAGTGATCTTACCGACAAGAATGTCGCCAGGACCAACCTCAGCACCGATACGAACGATTCCGTCGTGGTCGAGGTTCTTAAGAGCCTCTTCACCTACGTTCGGGATGTCACGTGTGATCTCTTCAGGTCCGAGCTTAGTGTCGCGTGCTGCGCACTCGTACTCAGAAATGTGGATAGATGTGTAAACGTCTTCTTTAACAACACGCTCAGAGATGACGATAGCATCCTCAAAGTTGTATCCGTTCCAAGGCATGAATGCCACGAGAACGTTACGACCAAGAGCAAGCTCACCATTTTCAGTGTTCGGTCCGTCTGCGAGTACAGAACCAATCTTGACCTTATCACCACGGTGGACGATAGGCTTTTGGTTCATGCATGTTCCTGCGTTTGAGCGCATGAACTTACGAAGAGGGTAAACAAATACTCCTTTATCGAAGTCAGTAACAACGGATGCGTTATCAGAGAGGAATTGCTCGTCTGTCACAGGAAGTTCACCGTCTTTAGTAACAACGATAAGTTCACCTGTGGAAGCAGCAACAACACCTTCGGACTCGGAAGTTACCACAGCGCGGGAATCCTGCGCGGCTTTAGCTTCAAGACCAGTCCCTACGAATGGGGCTTCAGAGATAAGAAGTGGCACACCTTGACGTTGCATGTTTGAACCCATCAGAGCTCGGTTAGCATCGTCGTGCTCAAGGAATGGGATAAGACCTGCAGCAACTGAAACGAGCTGCTTAGGTGAAACGTCCATGTAGCTAACTTCAAGTGGGCTTACTTCGATGAACTCACCGCCGCTCTCACGAGCTGTGACTCGCTCATTGAGGAAATTGCCAGCCTTGTCGATTGGGTTGTTAGCCTGAGCAATCTTAGTTTCCTCCTCTTGGTCAGCGGTGAGGTACTCAATTTGCTTTGAAACCTTACCTTTAGTTACCTTGCGGTATGGTGTCTCAATGAAACCGAACTCGTTGATACGAGCATAGGTACACATTGAGTTAATAAGACCAATGTTTGGACCTTCCGGAGTCTCAATCGGACAAATACGACCATAGTGAGATGGATGCACGTCTCGAACTTCGAAACCTGCACGGTCACGGTTCAAACCACCAGGTCCAAGCGCGGAGAGACGACGCTTGTGCGTCAGCTCTGCAAGCGGATTAGTCTGGTCCATGAACTGGGAAAGCTGGGAACGACCAAAGAAGTCACGTACAACCGCTGAGAGAGCCTTAGGGTTGATGAGCTTCTGTGGTGTCATTCCTTCAATATTAACATCAAAGAGAGTCATACGCTCTTTCACGAGGCGCTCAGTACGAGCAAGACCTACACGGCACTGGTTCGCAAGAAGCTCACCTACTGCACGCACACGACGAGAACCAAGGTGATCGATATCATCGAGCACACCTTCACCTGTCTTCAGCTTAAGAATGTACTTAACTGCGTGAAGGAAGTCTTCACCAACCATGGTGCGCTCGTGGGAATCCACGTCGACACCAAGCTTCTGGTTGATCTTGTAGCGACCCACACGAGTGAGGTCATACTTCTTAGGATCAAAGAAAAGGCGCTTAAGGAGAGCCTTAGCGTTCGCAGCTGTTGGTGGATCACCTGGACGAAGCTTCTTGTAGATATCTTTAAGTGCGGACTCTTCATCGTGAGATGGGTCTTTCTTAAGAGACTTGAGAAGAATCTCGTCTTCGCGTGAATCAAGCACTTCAATCTTCTTGATACCGACAGCCATAAGCTGGCGAACAACACCGATTGAAAGTGGCTCGTAGCGCTTTGCCACAACAACTTCACCATCGAGGATGTCGTCAAATGGAACCATTGAGGATAGCTCCTCTTCGTCCATTTCTTCAGTAAGCTTGATTGACTTGATTGCGTAAAATTGCTCACAGAGTTCGCGGTTACTTGGGTAGCCAAGAGCACGAAGGAAAGTAGTAGCAAGGAACTTTCTTCTACGACGACGGCGATCGAGGTAAACGTAGAGAAGGTCGTTGGTGTCAAACTGAGTTTCAAGCCATGAACCGCGGTCAGGAATGATGCGGAAACTGAAAAGCTCTTTACCATTGAGGTGGAGAGATTTCTCGAAGCAGATACCTGGTGAACGATGCAGCTGGGAAACGATTACTCTCTCAGCTCCGTTTATCACAAATGTTCCACGGCGCGTCATCATTGGGAGTTCACCCATGTAGACACGCTCTTTCTTCGTTCCAGTTTCGTCCTTCAATTTGAAGGTAACATAGAGTGCAGCACTGAAGCTCTCTCCGGTTTGAAGCGCCTCGAGGGCGGTAGCCTTCGGGTCTTCGATATCATATGCATTGAAATCAAGCTCGATTGTTTCATCGTAACTTTTGATTGGGAAAACTTCCTGGAGTACGGCTTGCAAGCCGGTCTCTATGCGCTGCGTAGCAGGCACATCTTTTTGTAGGAAGTCCTCGTAGGACTTGGATTGAACTTCGATAAGGTTGGGTGGTTCGATAACCTCATCGATTGTTCCGAAGTAGCGTCTTTCGGCCATGGTAGAGTACTAGTGTTATTTAGGCGGTTAAAGCCCGATACCGTTTCCGATTCGAGCGAACTTGGTTTTAGGATGCTTTGTCTGTCATTGATTTGCAGCTGAAATTGCTTTCACCTACTCATCATTGACCAGAGCTCAAACTTTAAAATCCTTTAAAATCTGAGCCCCGATCAAGGAGGCGCAAAAAGGTGACTCCGTCAGAACGGAGCCACCTCGTAAGTAAATAGATCGAATTACTTGATTTCGACCTTTGCGCCAGCTTCTTCGAGAGTAGCTTTTGCAGCAGCGGCAGCGTCTTTGTCGACACCTTCGATGATTGCAACAGGGAAGCTTTCAACAAGCTTCTTAGCGTCTGCAAGACCGAGGCCAGATGCAATACCGCGAACGGCTTTGATCACTCCGATTTTGGATGCGCCCACTTCAACAAGCATAACTGAGAATTCAGTTTGCTCTTCAGCAGCTTCACCAGCACCTGCAGCAGGGCCAGCGGCAACAGCAGCAGCGGCGGAAACGCCCCATGCTACTTCGAGATTTTTAACGAGCTCTGCAGCTTCGATTACAGTAAGTTTGCCGAGTTCTTCAGCGATTTTTTCTAGGTCAGCCATATTTGTATATTTAGTTAGGTTTCGTCGCGCCCTGAGCATCAGGGGCATTTCAGTTCTCCAGACCGGAGGTCCGACGAGGAACCAAGGTTGGTTATCAAGTAGCGTAAGTTACCCTACGCCACTATCAGTTCAGATTGTTTATTCAGCAGACTCGTCAGCGGAGTCAGCGTCAGGATTGAATTTTGCGTTAAGCACACGAGCGATCTGTGTACCAGGCTCGTTGATGACTCCGAGGAGCATACTGAGAAGCGCATCGCGTGATGGAAGGCTGGAGAGCGTTGTAAGCTTAGCAGCATCGAGGGCGTCGCCGTCGAGGATACCTGCTTTGAATACGTCCTTCTTAGCCGCATCTTTAGCGAACTCTTTAACAGCACGAGCAGCAGCACACACGTCATTGTCACCAGTGATGAATGCGGTCTGGCCGATGAGATCAGAAGCAAGGTCAGGAAGACCCGCTTTTGTCAAAGCAGCACGCATGTAGGTGTTCTTAGCCACGTGACACTCAGCACCCGAATCACGAAGCTTGTCGCGAAGAAGTGAGAACTGAGGTACAGATGTACCAGTGTAGTCTACAACGATAACGAACGGAGATGCGTTCACTCGCTCGTAGAGTTCGTCGATGATGAAAGATTTATTAGGATTCATAATGATGGTTCCTTGGTTAAATTATACAGCTGGGGCGAACACGCTTGAGTCAAGCTTCACACCAGGATTCATTGAAGATGTAACAGTAACAGCTTTGATGAAGTTACCTTTAGCGGATGCTGGCTTACCCTTAACTAGGCTGTCTACGAGTGCCTGAGCATTCTCAACAAGTTTAGCATCATCGAATGAAGCTTTACCGATAGCAGCAGAAACGTTGGCGTTCTTATCGATCTTGTAATCGATACGACCAGCCTTCACTGCGTCGATTGCTTTTGCCGTGTCGTTTGTCACTGTGCCTGTCTTTGGGTTAGGCATAAGACCACGTGGTCCGAGAACTCGGGCAATCTTGCGGACTGAAGCCATTGCGTCTGGAGTTGCGATTGCTATGTCGAAGTCAGTGAAGCCATCTTGAACTTCTTTGATGAGATCATCCATACCGACCTTATCAGCACCTGCAGCTTCAGCTGCCTTTGCTGCATCGCCAGTAGCGAATACCACTACACGTACTTTCTTACCAGTACCGTGTGGGAGAGAAACTGAGCCACGCACCATCTGATCACTCTTACGCGGATCAACTCCGAGTGCGAATGAGAGTGTGACTGTGGAGTCGAACTTAGGAGCTGGAAACTTCTTGAGAAGAGTCACAGCTTCAACGAGGCTATAGGTCTTGGTGACATCCACCAATTCTGCAGCTTGATTGTAACGTTTACTACGCTTTGCCATTGTTTTAGTTATTTTTGCAGTACTTTCGAGGCGATTGCCTCTCCTGCGATTAATCCACCTAGACGTTAAACACACATAGGCGGGGAAAGGGGACTCGCAGATGGAGCCCCCTTTGTCAAGCACTTGCGTGCTTAAATTGTATATTTCAGTGAAAACTCACTCTATGAATGCCTAGTAGCCTTCAACAGTGATTCCCATCTGACGAGCAGTACCCGCGATGATATTTGCTGCTGCTTCAGGATCGTTGGCGTTGAGGTCAACCATCTTCTGTTCAACAACTGACATGAGCTGCGCCTTCGTGAGGTGAGCAACCTTGATCTTGTTTGGCTCACCAGAACCAGAAGCTATGCCTGCTGCCTTCTTAATAAGAACTGCTGCCGGTGGCTGCTTTGTGATGAATGTGAATGATGCATCCTTGTAAACTGTGATAACTACTGGAAGAAGATCACCCGCTTGCTTTTGTGTAGCAGCGTTGAAATCCTTACAGAAAGCCATGATATTTACGCCAGCCTGCCCGAGTGCTGGGCCTACTGGTGGAGATGGATTTGCTTGTCCAGCATTGATCTGGAGCTTGAGAACTTGTTTAATTTCCTTAGCCATAATTTGCTATAGGTTAGTAGTTAATGATTATTTGCGATGTGTTTGGCAGATGAGGACATCCCCCACTCTGCAATGCAGGACTTACTCGCCTTGTTCGACCTGCCAAAATTCAAGCTCAACCGGAGTAGAGCGACCAAAGATTGTGACTGCGACACGGATTTTCCCGCGCTCTACGTCAATCTCTTCAACAATACCATTCTGGCTCTGGAACGGGCCATCGTTAACCAAGACAGAGTCACCGACATCAAAGACAACTGCTGGACGAACGGACTCTTCGCACTCCTTGATCTGAGCCAACATAGCATCAACTTCACGTTGACGCATTGGAATTGGTCGGATTTTTGTGCCGGCGAAGCCGATCACACCGTCCATCTCCTTGATGAAGTACCATGTGTCTTCAACCAACTGATCGTCTTCAGTCAGGAGATACATGTTGATTAGGATATAGCCTGGGTAAAACTTCTTCTTGCGCTCAGTCTTTTTGCCTTTTTTAACCTCCGAGATAACCTCCGTAGGCATAAGAACCTCAAAGATTTTATCACCCATTTCTTCAGCCTCCACTTGACGCAAGATACGATTGCGCACGCGCATCTCCTGATTGGAGAGAACATGGACTACGTACCATTGGTTTTTAGCTGATGGAATTGTTGGCATCTGATTGTTTAGAATGAATATTTGGAAAATGATGGGAGCTAGCCAATTTGCTAGAACCCTAATGTGGAATAATCTAGCTTGCCACCTCAGTGATGAAAACTAGAGCTTCGGACAATAGGAGGTCAGAAACAGCAACAAAACCTGCGAGAAGAATAATCGCGATAATAACTACCACGGTGGAATCCACGAGCTCCTTATACTTCTTTAAGCCTTTTGCTTTTGGATCAGAATCCCACGGCCATGTAGCCTTGCGTAATTCTGACTTTACCTCTTCGAGGAAATTTCTGCTTTTATTGAACATATTGTCTTTTTTCTTTTAGAAAGAAAAATCAAAGGTGGCAGGGGCGCAGAGACTCGAACTCTGAACCCTCGGTTTTGGAAACCGATACTCTAACCAATTGAGCTACGCCCCTATAAACCTTCGATGTTATTTATATCTGATAAATAAAGGCGCCTCCTGAGAGGCACCTTTAAAAAATCTAGACTAGTCGTGGATTTCAGCTACGCGTCCTGCGCCAACTGTACGTCCACCTTCACGAATAGCGAAGCGCATGCGCAACTCCATCGCGATTTTTGTGATAAGCTCAACCTTGATTTGAACGTTATCACCAGGCATTACCATCTCAACACCTTCAGGAAGGGTCATAGCACCGGTAACGTCTGTGGTACGGAAGTAAAATTGTGGGCGGTAGTTGGAGAAGAATGGTGTGTGACGACCACCTTCATCCTTGGAGAGAACATAAATCTCACCAGTGAACTTAGCGTGTGGCGTTACTGAACCAGGCTTAACAACTACTTGACCGCGCTGTACGTCTTCTTTCTTAAGACCACGAACGAGGAGACCAACGTTTTCACCTGCACGACCTTCGTCGAGAAGCTTACGGAACATTTCGATGTCTGTGATTGTTGTTTCGATAGTATCACTGAGACCAACGATCTCAACTGTTTCCATCTTCTTAACGATACCACGCTCGATACGACCTGTGAGAACTGTACCACGACCAGAGATCGAGAATACGTCTTCAACAGGCATAAGGAATGGCTGATCAACTGGACGCTCAGGCTCAGGAATGTAGGAATCAACAGCATCCATAAGCTTGAAGATATTTTTCTTCTGTTCGGCGTCACCTTGAAGGGCGAGTAGCGCAGACCCCATAACAACAGGAATGTCGTCACCAGGGTATTCGTATGCGCTAAGCAGCTCACGAATCTCCATCTCAACGAGCTCAAGAAGCTCTTCGTCGTCAACTTGGTCAACTTTGTTGAGGAAAACTACGATTGCTGGGACACCAACCTGACGAGCAAGTAGGATGTGCTCACGTGTTTGTGGCATTGGGCCGTCTGCTGCGGAACAAACAAGGATCGCGCCGTCCATCTGGGCAGCACCTGTGATCATGTTCTTAACGTAGTCAGCGTGACCTGGACAGTCAACGTGAGCATAGTGACGTGTCTCAGTCTCATACTCAACGTGTGCTGTGGAAATTGTAATACCACGCTCGCGCTCTTCTGGAGCTCCGTCGATTTCGTCGTATGCTTTAGCAACTGCACCACCAACCTCTGCGAGGGTGTTTGTGATTGCTGCTGTGAGAGTAGTTTTGCCGTGGTCAACGTGCCGATTGTGCCGACGTTCACGTGCGGCTTATTTCTTTCGAATGCTTCTTTAGCCATAATATTAGATGTTTTTGCGCTTTGAATTTTGGACTTGCCGGATGCAAGAAATGATAATCAGCAATGGAGCTCTTGAGCAGATTTGAACTGCCGGCCTCGTCCTTACCAAGGACGCGCTCTACCGCTGAGCTACAAGAGCTTTATTACCGATGTATTTCCCCTCCGCAGTCAGTTGACCTAGGAAGGCGGGCGCAAACTAGCAATTTCCAGCCAACTGTCAAAAATAAATTGTCATTCTTTTCACTTTTTTTCAGAGGCTTCTTAGATCTCCACAAAACGCGCTACCGTAACTCACTGGTGAACCCCCTAGTTACTCTGAAACAACAACAACCACTAAAGACCTAACAAAATCACACCCTTAGACGAATAATGCAGAAACCCGCACGAGTCGCTGCACTTCAATTAGAATGATCGTCATTTACCGAGTGAAAAGCTTCACTCTAGTAGAGTAGACCATTTCGATCTCTAATAGACACTCTATTGAACCTCCACGCCTGAAACCGCCCAGAGCCACTTCGCTACTTTTCCATTACTACAGAGCGCTTTCACTTTTTGTTCCTTAAGTCCAAAAATTGTTGTCATATTCACAGTGGCGAGTCCAGTTTGATAGTGGACACCTTCAAATTCCTCTTCACCGGCCTGCACCAATGCTTGCACATCGTCATAGTTAAACCCTCTCAACTCACAAGCTTTGATACTTTTCTGCATTACTAGGATCACATGACTCTCACTCATCATCGTCGGAGTTGCTGTATCTACCGCAATCTCTTCTCTGACTTCTTCCACCACAGGCTCGGTTTCAGTAACCTCCTCAGTGATAGGAGAATTCACCTTCAACACAGTTTCCGCCACCACTACTGGAGCGGCTGGCTCCACTTGGGATGCTGGGGCACTCTCAACAACGACTGGTGGTGCTGTGACTTTCGGAGCAACCGCTGCGACATCTTCACCTTTTTTCCACCTCAGCCTTCGGCAATTTATCTTCCACGAAAGGCAATAAAATCGGGTGGCCGACGTAGCCTACTGCCACAAAAATCAAGATCATGAAGAAGGATGAAATGTTCATTGATGGATTCAATATCAGCTCCAGTGCTTTTTTCCAGATCATTCTTTGAGAAATTCCGCCCTAAAATTTCTTTCCTAACTTCTATAAATATTGACCTCCCCCCTACTCTGTCCATCCTCCGTCCATGGCTTCCTCTGAAAAGCGTCTCTTCTTACTCGATGGCATGGCATTGGTGTACCGCGCACACTTCGCTCTTATTCGTAACCCTATCTATAATAGTAAGGGGATGAACACCTCCGCAGTCTTCGGCTTCATGAATACGTTACTCGACATCCTCGACAAGCACCAGCCTACCCATCTCGGTGTCGCTTTCGACACCAAAGAGCCGACACCACGGCACAAGATTTTCCCGCAGTACAAGGCTCAGCGCGACGCAATGCCCGAAGACCTCGCCAAAGCGATCCCAGAAGTGAAGCGCCTCCTCCACGCATTCAACATCCCAGTGATCGAGCTCCCGGGCTTCGAGGCAGACGACATCATTGGCACGCTCGCCCACAAGGCTGACCAAGAAGGTTCATTCCATACTTACATGGTGACTCCGGACAAAGACTTCGCCCAGCTTGTATCCCCCACAACCACCATGTGGAAACCCGGCCGCAAAGGATCCGACACCGAACTCCTCGATGTCCCAGCCATTCTCGAAAAGTGGCAAATTGATGACCCAAAACAAGTCATCGACGTATTAGCCCTCTGGGGTGACGTCTCAGACAACATCCCCGGCGTCCCAGGCATTGGCGAAAAAACAGCTAAGAAGCTCGTCAAGCAATTCGGCTCCGTCGAAAAGCTCCTAGAGTCCACCGATCTACTCAAAGGCAAACAGAAGGAAAACGTGGAGAACAACAAACAACAAGCTCTGCTCTCTAAGATCCTCACCACCATCATCCTCGATGTCCCGGTCGAAACAACATTCGGGAATCTCGTCCTTGAAAATCGCGATGACGATGCAGTGAAGTCACTTTTCACTGAGCTCGAGTTCAGCGCACTAGGCAAACGGCTTTATGGAAATGACTTCCAGTCTGGCCGTGGCCACACCACAGCAGTAGCGGAACAACCTGAACTCTTGCAAGCAGCCCTCAAGAACTTCTCAGATTTCAAGACTCACTATACTATAGTCAATACCCCTGCAGCTCTCGAAAAAGTCACCAAACTCCTCAACGGACAAGACCTGTTCTGTTTCGACCTCGAGACCACGTCGCTCAATCCGCGCATTGCCAAAGTTCTCGGTGTCGCCCTCAGCTGGAAAGCGCGTGAAGCCTACTTTGTCGCACCTTCAACCGAACTCAGCATTGCTGAGATTATCGAAGCCCTGCGTCCAGCGCTCACATCCAAAGCCACCAAGATCGGCCACAACCTCAAGTACGACCTTTCAGTTCTTCTTGCTCAGGGACTCGATGCTGCCCCACCGTATTTCGACACCATGCTTGCTCACGCATTAGTCGAGCCAGATCAACGCCACAACATGGACTACCTAGCTGAATCCATGCTCGGCTACACGCCTATCAAACTCAGCGAAATCGCAGAAAAAGTTGAGCTACAGCAAGAAGCTGACAGCGCCGATGACGACCTCTTTAGCTTCGCGGAAAAGAAGGAAAAACCTAAAAAGAAAAAGAAGAACCACATCGACATGTCGATAATCCCCTCCGAGGCTCTCACCGACTACGCCTGCGAAGATGCCGACGTCACCTTCCAGCTCGCAGAAATCCTCGCGGAGCAACTCGAATCATCCGGCCAGTCCGATGTCTTTTACGAGATCGAGTCACCCCTTCTTCCCGTCCTTGTACGCATCGAGCATGAAGGCATTTCAGTCAACCTAGAGAGCCTCAAGGTGATTGGTAAAACCCTCGGCAAAAAGCTCGAGACTCTCACCGCTGACATCTATGGACAAGCTGGCAAAGAGTTTAACCTCAACTCACCAAAGCAACTCGGCGAAATTCTCTTCGGCGAAATGGAACTCGTTGAGAAGCCAAAGAAGACCAAGACTGGCCAATTCAAGACCGACGAGTCGACCCTCTCAGCGCTAGCGTCGAAGCACCCGATCATCGCCAACATCCTCGAATACCGAGAGGCAGCGAAGCTTAAGTCCACCTACGTCGATGCACTTCCCGAGCACATCTGCCCGAGCGATGGCCGCATCCACACCCACCTACATCAGTTGATGACAGCCACGGGCCGTCTCGCATCCTCAGACCCGAACTTGCAAAACATCCCCGTGCGCAGTGAAGCTGGCCGCGAGATTCGCAAAGCCTTCATCCCACGCAGTGCTGACTTCACTCTGCTCGCATGCGACTACTCCCAAGTGGAACTCCGAGTCATGGCAGCCATCGCTGGCGACCAAGCTATGATCGAAGCCTTCCAGCAAGACCTCGACATCCACACAGCCACCGCCGCCCGCGTCTACGGAGTCGGGCTCGATGAAGTCACCCGCGACATGCGCTCGTCCGCCAAGATGGTCAACTTCGGCATCATCTATGGCATTTCAGCCTTTGGCCTATCCCAGCGACTCGGCATCCCACGCGCAGAAGCAGCCAGCATCATCGATTCCTACTTCGAGCAATACCCCGCCATCAAAACCTTCATGGACAACACCATGGAGCAAGCTGAGAAAGATGGCTACGTCGAGACACTCGGTGGACGCCGCCGTATCCTCCGCGACATCAGCTCGCGCAATGGTATGATCCGCAAAAATGCCGAGCGCGCCGCCATCAACACCCCGATCCAGGCACCGGCGCCGACATGATCAAGCTCGCCATGGTCAAAGTCGACAAAATCCTGCGCGACGGCAACTACCGAAGCAAGATGATCCTCCAAGTCCACGACGAACTCATCTTCGACCTCGCACTCGACGAAAAAGACGCACTCATCCCATTGATCACCGAAGCCATGGAAACCGCACTAGCACTCCCCCACAACGTCCCCGCCAAAGCCGACTCCGGCACCGGCAACAACTGGCTCGAAGCTCACTAGACGTAAAAGAGGGCTTCCAGCCTCTTTGAAAGATAACAGTAGAAGAGTCAAGATGCCTCTTCTACGCTCCACACATCCATGACCTGTTCCTACAATGCAGCAACTTTTGAAGAGTACCCTGTGTTCACAGTTCTTAGAGAAATTAAGCAATAGTGCCTAAAAAAACAGCTGCGGACACTAAAAATGAACAAGTTGGTAAAATTCCTCTCGCTAAAATCGAAAATACGTTTAATGGTAATTCAGACGGCAATCTTCGATTACCGTCATCTCACTATCCAAGCGGTGAATTGGAACAGTGATTTTATAACTTCTCACCGAAATAATTAAAACAATAACATGAGTAAAGGTACAGTTAAATGGTTCAACGCAGACAAAGGCTTCGGCTTCATTTCACCTGAAGACGGAAGTAACGACTTGTTCGTTCACCATTCAGAAATTCAATCCGGAGACGGATACGCAACATTGAATGACGGCCAAGCCGTTGAGTTCGAAGTTGGACAAGGCCAAAAAGGCCCTTGCGCGAACAAAGTAACTCCAGTTTAGTTCGCAGCACATAACAAATTTGGTAATGGGCCAGTCACAAGCGTGGCTTTGCCACAAGCTGTCCCATTCCAAAGGCGTTATTTTCTAAATAATTCATTCATTTGAATAACTCGCCAGCGATCGAGACCAGGTTTCATTACCTGATATCGCTAGATACAGCGCATTTATGCGCTGTTCTTATGTCTAGTCAAATCCTGATCCGCCCCAGCAAAAATCAGGTATGTCGAGCCGGAACCCGTGCGTTCCCTGCATTTCTCGGATTGTTAAAGTCTGACTAAACCTGAGGACTACTACTTTTAGAGGACCGATTATGAAAAACTTCCTAAGCCATACTCTCCTCATTCTTTGCTGCTTACTTCTGAGCTCAAATTTAAGGGCCGACGACTCTAAAGAGAAGATTCTCATGGTTGTTACCAACCACGCCAAAATGCCGAACGGCCAGGCCACAGGATTCTGGCTTTCTGAGGTGTCACACCCATGGACTCGCTTCACCAAGGCCGGATTCTCCGTCGATTTCGCTAGTCCCACTGGCGGCAATGCTCCTATCGACCCTCGCAGCAAAGACCTGAGCGACCCGGACAATAAACGATTTCTGGAAAGCAAAGGATCGCTCGGAGCTTTAGCAAACACCCCAGCTATCAAGAACCTTAATGCCGACGACTACCGCGCAGTCTTCTTTGCCGGCGGTCACGGCACCATGTGGGACTTCCCTCAGGCTCCTGGACTCTCATCGCTAGCTGGCAAAATATACAGCAATATGGGTGTGGTTGCAGCAGTCTGTCACGGTCCGGCAGCGCTGATCAACATCAAGCTCCCTGATGGCTCTCTCCTTATCAAAGGGAAAAACTCACCGCTTTCACTAACTCCGAGGAAGAAGCTGTAGGTCTCACTAAGTCCGTTCCCTTCCTACTAGAAAATAAGCTCAAAACACTAGGAGCCATCTACCAATCTGGCCCCGATTTCCAAGCATTCATTGTCACCTCCGAACGCCTCGTCACCGGTCAAAATCCAGCCTCGGCAGCCCCCTCAGCTGAAGCTGTCATCAGGCTCCTAAAAAAATAGGGCTTACTCAAACAGTCCAATCATGGTCAGAAAACTTCTTCTTGATAGACGCCTTTGCCTAGCCCCTACTTTGGGTAGTGGAGTTTACTCCATCCTCACCTTTCCAGCTTCAAGCACGTACCAGGTCTGCTCCTTTATCTGACTTAGCCACCCTACTAAACGACGGTAACTACCGCAAAAGGAGTTGAACAATCAGGTTTTGACATCTCCTCACCTACGACATAGCGTCTAAGTATCAATGAACAAGATTGTTACAGGACTGATGCCAGCAGCTCCAAAAGTCAGCTGGTTGAAATCACTCGGCAGCTGGGACGCGTTTCACAAATCTGCCGAACGCTCAGTTGGCAGGAAGCTCGCGAAAACTACCGTGAAGCTCTCACCTCTCTCGCCGAGCACTTCCCCATCTCAAAAACACTCGAAGAGCGCCTAAACTCACCATTGCTGAGCTTCTTTGGTGGAGATGAGCATATCAATTTTTGTATAGAAGGAGAAGAGCACAGAATTTACAAGATCACACACAGCGACAATTTTGGCTGTGATGTTGTGTTTGATCCTATCGATTCAGAACTTACTGGGCGAAACTTCATAGCACGAGGCAATGACGACCCATTTTTCTACTTTATCGGTGGCAATTTCTCAATCAAATCAGTCATTACAAGACGCGCTTCGAAGGAATCATAGCGCCAGCTCGTGATGGTTGGTTGCCTCGTATTTGTATTAGTCAACCGTATGCTGGCGACGCCACACCCAATCAAAATCAAATCACTGAGTCCTTGGCTCATTACGGATACCACTTTGTCAGTTCTGGGGCCTACTACAATCGAAACCACGACATATTACTCACCGATGCATTCCCTCGAAATGTTCGCCTTGTTGATGGTAAACCAATCCCCTTTGACGCTATAGCCTCCATACCTACTGCAGAAGCAAAAGCATGGATCCTCAAAAAAATTAAACCAACTCCAGCAGCGTATCGACTTCATCAAGGCGATTGATGCGCTCAAAGATGTCCAGCGTAAGGCCTACTTACTCTCAGAGTCACGCTTTGAGAATTCAGCCGAACATTCTTGGGCGGTTGCGACATTTGCTCTGACATTAGCGGATTACGCTAAATCTGGAGTGGATATCAATAGAGTGATTCACATGCTTCTGCTCCACGACATCGTGGAAGTCGATGCCGGCGTCACTTTTTGCTACGATGATAAAGGACATGAAGACAAAGCCGAGCGCGAACAAGCGGCGGCGGATAGAATCTTCGGACTCCTCCCCGAGCCACAAGCTAAAGAATTTCGCGCCATCTGGGACGAATTTGAAGCTGAAGAGAGCGACACCGCACAGTTCGCCGCTGCGCTCGATCGAATGATCCCTCTGATCCACAACCTCAATACCAGTGGCCGAGCCTGGAAAGAAAACTCAGTGAGCTACGCACAAATTTTCTCCAAAAACAAAAAGATCGAACGCGCCTGCCCCTCCCTGTGGGATTACGTTCATAGCCGCATCCAACAAGCCGTCACCGATGGCTGGATACCGGAATCCTCAATTTGTGGCGCGCAATTAGGCACCGTCTAATAACTGGCGCATTTCGTCAGCATTTTTAGCTGTGAGATCCTCTATTTTATAGCCATTGAGATGATTATAGAACGCCATGGTCCCGCCGGCAAAAATCGAGCGGATATAGCATACTGGCGCTATTCTGCACGGCTCCACCGTGGAGTTTCCTGAACATTGCGCGATTTCACCAGTTGGCTCTAACTGCCGCACTAAGTCTCCAAGACGCCATTCACGCGCCACCTCTGAGAGTTTCACCCCTCCACCACGTCCACGTGTGGCATTGAGCAATCCCAGCTTCACTAGATGCTGGCTCACCTTGTTCATATGGTTCAGCGAGACGCCGTACACCTCAGCCACAGTCCGCGTACTCACAACATCGTCTGGATGCGTGAGCAAATAAATCAACAGCCTGAGAGCATAGTCAGTATGGTATGTCACCTTCACACTTCATGATATAACATATAGTACGCATTTTGAAAGTCTATTTAACTATTGACTAAATACGCTTGTTATAAACCTATTTAAATTCAAATGAGCACGACACTATCCACAACAATGATCGAGACGGTCAAAGCGACCATTCCCTTCCTCCAACAAAACGGCCAAGCGCTGACCGAACACTTCTACAAGCGCATGTTTGCTGGCAACCCAGAGGTGAAGGAATTTTTCAACCAAGCCAACCAGAAGACAGGCAACCAACAACAAGCACTCGGAGCCGCCATCTGCGCTTTCGCCCAAAATATTGAAACTCCAGAAAATCTGGCTGAAGCAGTGAGTCGTATTTCCAACAAGCACGCATCACTCGGCATCAAGCCTGAGCACTACCCAATCGTGGGTGAGCACCAGCTCGACTCTATCGATGACTTACTCAATCCTGCACCAAAAGAAATTCTCGATGCTTGGGCTGAAGCTTATGGCTTCCTAGCTGGAGTATTGACTGGCGCGGAAAAATCCATTTACGACAACCAACAAGATGCGGGTTGGGAGGGATTCACCGACATGACGGTCTTTAAGCGCGTGAAGGAAAGCGATACGATCACCTCGTTCTATCTCAAGCGTGCTGACGGCAAGCCACTTCCAAAGTTCAAGCCCGGGCAATACCTCACAGTACGCGTTCCCCTTCTTAAGGAAAATGCTAAGGCTAGCGCTTGCCCATTTACAGGAAATAGCCAGATGACCACGATGCGTAATTATTCACTCTCGGGCTCATCTGACTGGAACCACTACTGCATTAGCGTGAAGCGTGAAACTGCTGGTGGTGATGACACGCCAAACGGCTACGCATCCACATTCCTTCACGAGCAAATACAACAAGGTGGAACAATCGAGGTCGCTCCAGCCTGTGGCGAATTCTTCCTCGGCGAGCACCCTGCAGAAACTCCGGTTCTTTTCCTCTCTGGCGGAGTAGGTCTCACACCAGTGCTTTCGATGCTGCCACGCTAGTCCGAGCAAAGACATCACCTTCATCCACGGTGCTATCAATGGTAAAATGCACGCACTCGCTGATGAAGTCCGCGGACTCGCAAAGAGAAACCCAGCAATCAATGCGCTCTTCCGCTACAGCCATCCAGCGGAAGAAGACAAAGGGAACTACCACAGTGAAGGGTTTTTCGATGAGACATTTCTCTCGGAATACCTCACCTCAGAAACCGAAGTCTACTTCTGCGGTCCAAAGCCAATGATGGCTCAAGTCTACAAGGCGCTTAAGGCATTCAATCACCCAGTGGATAAAATCCATTTCGAATTTTTCGGCCCGCACGATGAACTCGAAGGCTAAACTTGCCGAGGCAGCCATCATTCCTATTGTTGGAGTGATGGTGGTTCCAGCTTGTTTTGTTTAGCTCAAGAGGTTTTTCATGACATGTCCTTCGACATCGGTGAGACGATAGCGGCGACCTTGGGAGGTGTAGGTGAGTCGTTCGTGGTCGAGCCCTAGTTGATGGAGGATCGTGGCGTGTAAGTCGTGGACAGTCACTTCATCACGGGTGACACGATACGATAGGTCATCGGTTTCGCCGTAATTGAGACCTTACTTGAAGCCACCGCCGGCCACAATTTTTGTGAAGCAATTGGCGTGGTGATCACGACCGTAGGATTCATTGACTCTACCACTCTTGCTAAACGAAGTACGGCCGAATTCGCCACCCCAGACGACAATTGTGTCGTCGAGTAATCCGCGTTGCTTAAGGTCGGTGATCAAGGCCACGCTGGCTTGATCGTTCTCGCGGCAACGTTTTGGAAGGTGATTAGGTAGGTTGAAATGGTGATCCCAGCCGGAATGGTATAGCTGAATGTAGCGGACATCTTGCTCAGCCAGCCGGCGCGCCATGAGGCAATTATAGGCATAGGTTCCCGGGCGGCGCGCATCCTCACCATACAGCTTGAAGCTGAACTCGGGTTCGTCGGAGAAGTCAGACAATTCAGGGATCGAGGTCTGCATACGAAAAGCCATTTCATACTGCATAATACGGGTCTCAATCGCTGGGTCGCAACTGCTTTGGAGCTCATGCTGATTGAGTTGGCTAATGGTGTCGAGCATGCGACGTTGGTCCTTCATGCTCTTGCCTGCAGGGTCCTCCAAGTAAAGTACAGGTTCGGAACCCGAGCGGAAACGCACTCCTTGATAGTGGCCAGGCAGAAAGCCATTGCCCCATAGTCGGGAGTTGAGTGGCTGCATGTTACCTAGGTCACCTTTTGAGACTAGCACGACGAAATCTGGCAGATTCTAGTTCATACTGCCGCGGCCGTAGCTCATCCATGATCCCAGACATGGCCGCCCCGGGAGGTTGTGACCAGTCTGCATGAAGGTCATTGCCGGGTCGTGGTTGATCGGTTTGGTGCAGACTGAACGAATGGTGCAGACATCATCAACGATTTTACTCATATGAGGAACCAATTCACTCGCCCACGATCCGCATTCACCATGTTGCTCAAACTTATAACGCGAGTTAATAATCGGGTGGATTTTGTGTTTGTCGGTAAATCCCGTGAGTCGTCCGGATTTTTCAACATGGGAAAAGGTGTCTGTCCCGTGAAACTTTTTGAGCGCCGGTTTGTAGTCGAATAGATCGACCTGTGAGGGACCACCGGCTTGAAAGAGGTAGATCACGCGCTTTGCTTTTGCTTTGTGATGAGCCGTCGGAGTGAAGTCTCCAGCGTCGGCCAGCATGTTGCCTAAAGCCATGGAGCCGAATCCACCGCCAATGGTCTTAAGCGTCTGGCGACGGTTCATGCTGAGGATAGCAGATTCGATGAGATCTTTCATAGGAGATTACTTGCGAGTGAGTGATTCACTGAGGTTGAAGATAGCGAGGCAGACATCAGCCAGAGCGGCCACTTCGGCTTTATTGGAATTTGGCTGAGTCGGGTGTTCCCCCACTTTGAGAAAACGACGCGCAGCCTCTGGGTCTTTCTGGTAGGATTCGAGCCTGTCTTGGTGGAGCTGGCTCAATGCGCTTAGCTCAATCGCGTCAGCTTTGCGCGACAGAATGCGGCGGAAGGCAAGTTGGATGGGGTCTTTTTTGCCGATAAGCGACTCCGCTAAGACTCGGGATGATTCTAAATAAATAGGGGCGCGCAAGGTGACTAGTGCCTGTAAGGGGGTGTTGGTAGCAATGCGCTCCACGCTACAGACATCACGGCTTGGTGCGTCAAAGGTGGCCATTTCTGGGTGCGGTATCGCCCGTCGCCAGTAGGTATAGAGGCTCTTGCGTTAGAGCTTGTCACCAAAGCTTTGAGTGTAGGTTTCGGCGTGAGACGGTGGAGCGTTGAGGTCGTCCCACAACTTAGCTGGCTGGTAAGGCATCACGCTAGGGCCCCCAACGGCATGAGAGATGAGGCCACTTGCAGCCAATGCTTGGTCGCAGATAACTTCCGCTGGCAGGCGAAAGCTCGGCCCTCTAGCCAGCAGGCGGTTATCCGGATCCTAGATGTCCTTGCGGAATTTTGAGGACTGACGGTAGGTGTCAGAGAGCACGATCATCCGAATGATATGCTGGAGGTCCCAGTCATTGTCCCGAAATTCAGTCGCCAACCAATCGAGCAATGCTGGGTGGCTAGGAAGCTCACCTTGTAAACCCAAGTTGTCAGACGACTTCACGATACCGACTCCAAAAAGTTGCTGCCAAAGTCGATTGACTGTGACTCGGGCAAACAGCGGGTTATCATCGGCGCACAACCACTGAGCCAGACCTAGGCGGTTGGCTGGATAGCCATCAAAGCTTGGTAATATGGTCGGAGTACGCGGTTTAACCTTAGCTCCGATTTGGTCGAAGAGCCCTTGGAGTAGAATGTGGCTGTCGCGTTTCTTCTCTTCCATCACCATAACTAAGACCGGTTTGTCAGATGTTTTGGAGGTTTTGTCAGAACCTGAGAGTGATTGGCCAGCAATTGGAAAATATTCAATAAAGGGAGCTGCAGTCTTTTTCCTGCGGCCTCTTTCCCCAGGAGCGCCGACTTCAGCACTGGTATTGAAAAATGACGAAAGTGAATAGTAATCCTCCATAGTTAAGGGATCATATTTGTGATCGTGACATCGGGTGCATTCCATTGTTAGCTCGAGAAGTAAGGTGCCAAATGTCGTGGTTTTATCGTTGGCATACATCACCCGGTATTCTTCATCGTTGATTCCCCCCTCGATGGAATAGCCATGATTGCGGTTGAAACCGGTGGCAATCAATTGGTCCTGGCTTGGATCTTCTAGTAAATCGCCAGCCAGTTACTGGGTCACGAATTGGTCATAGGGCATGTTCTCCCTGAAGGATTTGATCACCCAATCGCGCCACGGCCACATGGTTCGAGCATTATCGAACTGGAAGCCATTGCTATCGGCATAACGCGCATTATCGAGCCAAATTGTGGTCATGCGCTCCGCGTAGTCGACGCTGGAGAGCAGACGATCGACGACCTTTTCATAGGCCTTATCTGAGGAGTCTGCGAGAAAGGCATCGATTTGGGCCAGCGTGGGAGGCAAGCCCGTGAGGTCTTGAGTAACGCGGCGCAACCAAACCACTGGCTTTGCTGGAGCAGCCGGTTCCACCGCATTTTTTTTCAAATGAGCATGCACCAGCGCATCAATAGAATGTGCCTTGTGGCTGGTGAGAAATGGCCGAGAAATGGGCTGAAACGACCAATGACCTTGCCACTTAGCGCCCTCTTTAATCCACTGCCTGAGAAGCTCTTTCTCCTTATTTTTAAGGCTTAGGTGAGAACTGGGTGGAGGCATCACTAGGTCTTCATCGTCCGAGTTAATGCGTAGAATAAGAGCACTTTTATCAGGATTTCCCGGCACAATGGCTTGATGCCCATCTAGGTCAGCTTGACTGCCTTCTTCCGTGTCCTTCTTCCGTGTCTAGACGTAAATCAGCTTCTCTAGCCTCCTTATCAGGTCCGTGGCAGGCATAGCACTTATCCGATAAAATCGGCCGGATATCACGGTTGAATTCAACGGGCTCAGAGTCCGCATAGCCGCTGATTCCAAAGAGTAATAAAGTGAGTGCTATACAGTGCATGACTGAAATGGATACTCGGAATTCTTATCCGTCTTACAACAAAAAAAGCACTAATTGACATTGAGAACCACCATCCACCATCCAAGACCGAGAATCGCTTGGTTTTATAGTGGATTGAGAGCAATCGATCCCTTCTCCTCAATGAGTTCTGGACCTGCATCTTTGAATTTCAAAAAATGCGCCGTGAGCTTGTGAGCATTCAAGGTTTCAGCCGATTCCCATTCTTCGATCAGATAGATCGAGCCTGAATCATCCGAGTAAGCGTCATACTTGATGCAGCCCACTTCATTGCGGGATGGCTCGATTAACGACTGCACAAGACTATTGAGCTCTGCGCTCTTACCCGGTTTTGCTTTAAGCTGTATTAATTTAGTGATCATATTGGAGGCGTACACCTTTTCCTAACGCAATTCTATGAGAAAAAACGGCTCAAACAATTTGTTTCCGCTCGCCGTTACTGGATAATAAAGCTCTGGTCATGGTGTCCAAAGCCGGATTTTATGATTGATCACCGCGTTCAGTGTAGCCGTTGTTCTATGTTCAATCTGTGTAACGCTAACGATATCAGCCGACTGAGCATAGAAATCGATGCCGGACAGCAAGTTTTCGAGTCCCTGAAAGATCTAGAAGATGCGCTTGGAATTTAAGCCCCAAGCATTCAAGGGTTAAGAGCAAGTCCCGTCGGGCGTTTAAGAGAACCATCCCAGCTTAGTGATTCGTGTGAATCTCTGGTAGAAAAATAGTTTCTTCATACAGACCGCCTCAAAAATTTCGTCCCATTCTGTATTTTTCGCAATGGGTAGTTACTTCACTTCGCTGAATTGGACGCTTGAACTACATGGTTGCTTTTTCTAATTAATTAGGGAAACTTAAGCATCTTTATTTACTTATGTCTCGCCGCGCACGAAAACCTCCCCCTCGCCGCCGTTCACACAGCGCTACTCGTCGTGCCCAGCGCCCTAAGCTATGGGAATCCATCCAAGGGGCGAATAAGCGAGCCCACCAACGAGCGAACCAACGCAGCTGGCGACGCCAAGGCCTGACCTCAGTCCATGCGGCGATAGCCGATACGTATGAGGACGACTATTCACTGCCAACTGGCCAGCTGCTGCTGCGGTCCTTTTTGGCTCTCTTCCTTCTGCTCCCCAGTGCTATCAGCACTCTAGCTCTATTCACGATTGCTGAGCACACTGGTAAATCGCACTTCTGGATGGAGCTGCTGCGCTCCCGTCCCTTCATCTTCTTTTTCACTGGCTGCTTCCTGATGTGCGGTTGGTTCTACTCGAAGCTCCTAAGTAACTTCTTTCTCTACCTCTACGTGCTTGGGCACGAACTCACCCACGTCATCTTCATTTACATCTGTGGCGGCAAAGTTTCCGGCTTCAATGTCACTCTCGATGGAGGCTATGTGATGACCAATAAGTCGAATATCCTCATCGCGCTCTCCCCCTACTTCGTTCCCTTCTGGTCGTTCATCGTCCTATTTATCTCTGGCCTACTTCGCCTATTCTGGGACATCCCTTACCACGACTATGTGCTGTACTTTGCTATCGGAGGAACTTGGACATTCCACTTGGCATGGACGATCTGGATGATCCCGCGCGATCAACCCGACCTCAAAGAAAATGGCACGTTCTTCTCGGCAGTTCTCATTTACATGGCAAATGTACTCCTACTAGCGACGATGCTGTGCCTCGTTCCTGGTGGGCTTAATTTCAAAAGCTATGCAGTTCACTGGGTGAGCCTATTCAGCGGCGCAATGGACTTTTCTGAAACTATCCTGCGACAAGTAGTCACGCAGCTCTAAGCCTCTTAGCTCGATGAATTTCACCCTCGGCCAAGTCTTGTTCAGGTAAATGATTGACAAGCGAAGCAATCTTTGCAATCTCCTCATCACACCGCGTTGGAAACGTGGCACAACCTTATCAAGACTATGAAAGCTGATATCCATCCTGATTACCACCCGGTAATCTTTCAAGACATGACATCCGGCAAGCGTTACGTTACACGCTCGACCGCGAAATCCGGCAACAAAGAGACTATTGACGGTGTAGAGTACTACATTCTTTCAATGGGCGTAACTGCTGACACTCACCCGTTCTACACAGGTAAGTCCACGTTTGTGGATACCGAAGGTCGCATCGACAAGTTCCAAAAACGTTTTGGTTCCTCTGTCCGTCGCGCGAAGAAGCCATCACTCGGCTAATTCCCTTTCGAGACACTTTCAAAAAGCTTCACGAGTTCTGCTCGTGAAGCTTTTTTATGCCCTACAGCTCCGGTTAGAGCGACAAAGTGACGATTTTTCTGGAGTCCTTCGGCTATCAGAAGTATAAATCGCTTTATCTGCAGCGAGTAACCCCGGTCAGCAGAAAGATCAAGAGATGTTTGATGTAGCCCTAATCGTTCTATTTGCCCTTGTGGCTAATTTCTTGTTCAACAAGCTCGGCCTTCCCGGAATTCTCGGGATGATTGCCACTGGCTTGATACTAGGCCCCAGTGGATTCGATATCATCCACGACGGTACTCTTGAAGGGCTCAAGGAATTTAAAACCGTCGCCCTGATTATCATCCTTATTCGAGCGGGCTTAGGCATCAGTAAGAAAACACTCAATAGGATTGGTGGGCCCGCCATCAAGATGGGAATCATCCCCTGCCTCATCGAGGGTGGAGCGATTACTTTGCTGGCATGGCAAGTCTTCGGTTTTCAGCTCTACGAAGCAGGCATGTTAGGATTCATCATCGCGGCAGTTTCTCCGGCGGTCGTGGTACCGGCAATGCTGGAGCTGAAGAATGGTGGCTTCGGCAAGAAGAAGGAGGTTCCTACACTGGTGCTGGCAGGCGCATCACTGGATGACGTGATCGCGATCACCCTCTTTGGCGTCTTCGCGGGACTCGGCACTGGCCAAGAAACCAGCTGGCTCAGCGTGCTAGTTGGCGTCCCAGCTGGAATCGCGCTCGGTGCGCTCGTTGGAGCTCTGCTTGGTTACCTGTTTGTCTGGTTCTTCAAGAAGTTCCACATGCGTGACACGCTCAAAGTCATCCTCTTTGTCGCCATAGCGATCTTGTTCTACGATTTCTCTGAACTACCAGCGGTAAAGAACACCCTACCCATCGCGGCGCTGCTCGGAATCATGGCCATCGGATTTGTCATCCTGGAGCGTCACGATCAACTGGCTGGTAGGATGGCTGCAAAATTTGGCAAAATCTGGGTCTTCGCCGAGATCCTCTTATTTGTCTACATCGGCACCGAAGTCCGCATCGCCGAAATAGCCCTTTCTTCTGTCGGCACGGGACTTGCAGTTCTCTGTGTTGGCCTCATTGGCAGAAGCGCTGGCGTGTGGGTTTCCCTCATTGGCTCTCAGCTTAATTTCAAAGAGAAGATGTTCTGTATGATGGCGTATTGGCCGAAAGCCACTGTTCAGGCGGCCATTGGTGCCGTGCCTCTCACTTTGGTGCTTTCGGGGGAAATGACAGGCACCTCGGAGGAGACTGCTCAGCTGATCCTTGCAATCGCGGTGCTGAGCATCGCCATTACGGCTCCATTGGGTGCCATTTGCATCAAAATCTTCGGTAAAAAACTCTTGGTGAGCCACTGAGCGAGAGCCACATTTGGCATCACCTCCCAGACAAAGCAACTTGCTTAGAGCATGACGTGAGAATCGTCTTTTCAAATCCTTTTACACGATTACTCTCCGAGCATGCTCGCAAACGCAAAGGCAGTATTTTTTGACTTCGACGGAGTCATTTTAGACACCGAATGGCCAATCTACCAAACATGGCTCAAACTCTTCCGTTCCGAAGGGCAAGATTTGCCAATCGAAACCTATGTCCAATGTATTGGCTCAGATTTTAATACTTGGTCACCAGAGACGCACCTCGAAGATCTCACAGGCAAGAGCTACGACTGGGACAACATCAACCTCGACCGACAGATTGAAATCCGAGCAGCCCTGCAAGATCCAATCGCCCTACCTGGCGTGCGAGGCTTGTTTGAACACCTTTTCGCTGAAGACACACCTATTGCTGTCGTTTCGTCCTCATCACATGGCTGGGTCGACAGCTGGCTCGAAAAACTCCACTTGATGCCGATGGTTACGACTACCGTCTGCAAAGGCGACGCCCCACGTATCAAGCCAGCACCAGATCTCTACCTCGAAGCGGTCCGTCAGATCGGACTTCCTGCCATCGAATGTCTCGTGATCGAAGACTCACTAAATGGCACAAAATCTGCCATCGAAGCTGGTTGCCAGACCTGCGCCGTGCCGTCACGCCTCACCGACTGCCTCGATTTCTCGATAGCTGATAGAGTGCTTGCCTCGCTGAAAGAACTTCTCCCCGCTGAGCGTCTAGTTTCAGAGTAAATCACTCAGTAACCATCTGAGCTGAGGCTCCTTCTACTTCACACTTTCCTATGTTCCTTTTAAACAAAGCATTTGAGCTCCGCAACAAAGCCAATAAAAACATCGATGAAAAACCATTCCTCGAGCATTTGGAGGATCTGCGAACAACCATCACGCGAATCGTCGTCGTATTACTGATTGCTACCATTGCGTGCTATTCGCTGAAGGACATCCTCATGGATCTCTTGCGCAAGCCGCTGGAAGTTGTCTGGGAGCAATCCCAGCAGGAACGCCTGCCTGAGACTATTACCCCTGACCAATGGGAACAAGCGAAGGGCGCCTCCTATAATTCATCCGGCTTGAGCCCTGAGGAAAAAACTGTTTTCTACGCTCAATTCAAAGACGAAGACCTCGCCTTCTATGCCGAGTGTGCTGGTTACTACCGTGCCGCTCAGTCGCTCGAAACCCTGGAGGAAAAGCAGAAATTCATCGATGAGTTACCCAATATTGACCCCAAGCTCAGCACCACCGTCAGGGAACTCCTAGTGGGTGAACCTAGCGCTAAGGTCGGAGCAAAAAATAAGGTCATCAAGATGCAGTCGATGCACCCGACCGAGACCTTCATGCTCTCGCTCAAGTTGGCATTCTTTGCCGGCCTGATCGTATCCTTCCCTTTTATCTTAGTCTTTGTGCTACAGTTTGTTCTTCCTGGCTTGAAATCTACTGAGCGCAAAGCTCTGTGGCCCGCACTCATAGTTGGCTTTGGCCTGTTCCTCACCGGCGTCTTTTTCTGCTACTTCTTGGTTCTACCGAAGGCTCTAGAATTTTTCTATGTCTATTCTGGTAGCATGGGAGTTGAAAACGAATGGCGCATCGGTTGGTACATCACCTTTGCCACCCAGTTCACCCTCGTCTTTGGTCTCGCCTTTGAACTCCCAGTGGTCGTCATGACCTTGGTCAAACTAGGCCTACTCGACTACGACCTCATGAGCCGCACGCGCTCCTACGCAGTTGTGTCCATCTTTGTGATAGCGGCTATAATCACCCCTACTGGCGACATGCTCACGCTCAGCATGCTGGCTGTCCCTATGGCCCTGCTCTACGAAATATGTATTTGGTTCGCCTACTTTAGCCGAAAGAAAGAGCTAGAAAAGGAAGCTGAAGAAATGGCCAACTACCAGCCACGTTTAGTATCCGCCCCTGGCACCGTTGCGGCCCACGATGACTCGGCTCATGACCATGACCATGACCACGATCACGATCACGATCACGATCACGATCACGATCACGATCACGATCATGACCACCATGACCACCATGACTATCATGATCATTACCACGACCACGACCACGACCACGACTATTTCGAGCAAGCTCCAGAGCATCAAGAAGATGGTGAAGGAGAAGAGCATGATGACGGTGAAGTAGACACACTCACCAGTGAAGGTGAATCTCCTGAGCTATTAAATAACCTCCAGGCTCCACACGATCCTCATACCGAAGAAGATCCTAGCGACTCTGAAGATGAAAACGCCGACGAGCCAAGCTCAGATGAACCTGCAGATGGCGTCGATGACAAAGAGAACGATAATTCAGAAAAACCCTAAAACCCCAGCCCCATAAGTATGAAATCAATGACCGGATTTGGCCGCGCATCGCAAGCCTCAGAAACTCTCGTCGCGAATATCGAAGCGAGCTCAGTTAACCGTAAGCAAGGCGAAGTTGTAGTCCAACTTCCACGCAACTACGCAGAGCTTGAATCTGAAGTCCGCAAGTTCGTTCTCGGCAAGATCTCACGTGGCCGAGTCTCTATCAGCATTTCGCTAGAGCAAACTGACAAGGCTCCGAGCCCGATCAGCGTCGATCTGAAACGCGCTAAGTCTCTCTCTGATACTCTCAAATCACTCAGCCACGAGATAGGCCAACCACTCGACATCACTGCTGCCGACATCCTTCGCGCACCAGACATTATTAAATTCGAAGAAAAAAA
Source organism: Rubritalea profundi (assembly GCF_002954445.1). GTDB lineage: Bacteria > Verrucomicrobiota > Verrucomicrobiia > Verrucomicrobiales > Akkermansiaceae > Rubritalea > Rubritalea profundi. Next base: position 2,936,962 of record NZ_MQWA01000001.1, on the reverse strand, counting down.
AAGTCTGCATCGACTCTGTCAGAGAAGTGATTATGCCCGCACTAAACGCGGCAATTTCCAGCCTAGTAGAAATGCGTAGCCGTGAGGGTGACGACCTCAAACAAGACACGCTAGACCGACTCGACACTCTAAAAATTGAAGCGAGCGCCATCGAAGCGCACTCGCCATCAGTGATTGCACGCTACCGTGACAACCTCCACCGACGCCTCAAGGAATCAGGCCTAGAGCTCGACCTCAGCGACGACCGCGTGCTCAAGGAAGTCGGGATTTTTGCCGAGCGTTGTGACATCAGCGAGGAGATCACTCGTCTACGCTCGCACTTCGCCAAGTTCCGCGAGTACCTAGATTCCTCAGAACCAGTTGGCAGGTCACTTGATTTCCTCTGCCAAGAGCTCAACCGAGAGTTCAACACCATCGGCTCCAAGGCCAATGATGCGACACTTGCCCAGCACGTCGTCACCGCGAAAACGGAACTCGAGAAAATCCGCGAGCAGATTCAAAACGTAGAGTAATCCATAGGAAAAATGAGATAATTCTCAAATAAAGGCTCCTCAAGCGAAGTTCGACTTTAGCCACTAGGCATAAAATTTCTTTTTTACACCCTTTTGTAATTTTCGGAGTTCAATTCATAGTACCCGCTATAAATAATTCTAGACAAACCCACACGAGCCCTACGTTTTTATGGGTAAGCTTCCGTACCTACCATGAAAAATAAAATTCTACTACCCGCTGCTGGCGCATGGCTCACCACGCTCGCTGCCGCCTATTACGTGGGTACCTCGCAAAACTCTTCAGAAGTCAGCTCAAATGATTCTGCAGCTTCAGGTTCAACAAGTACTGAGCAAGTTCGATCTGACATGCACACTAGTGGTCACATCTCGACAAACAGCTCATCTAGAGGCTCCACTAGGAGCCGTTCTAGCGCATCAAGTACAGCTAAGGCATCAAGTGATTCCATCAAAAAAATCAGTCAGCTGAGTGACCCTCTCGCACGCGCACGCCAAATGCTCAACCTCATCGACTCGCTTAGGCCTGACCAATTTGAATCCGTAGTCGCTGATTTCCGAGCACTCGGTATGACTCGTGAGAGAATGACTGAATACAATATGCTACTCCACGCATGGGGAAAAGTAGATCCACTAGGAGCCCTCAGCTATTCCCAAGAAAACTCTAAATCGGACCACGCGGAAAAAGAAGTACTCGCATCGTGGGCTACCCACAACCCCAACGCGGCATTGGCCTGGGCGCGTGAAAATCACGATGGCGACAAAGCTAACCCCTACCTCGTAGGAATCATCCGCGGCCTAGCGGGCTCCAACCCCACTCTTGCTACTCAGATCCTACAGGAACTGCCATTTTCGAGAGAACGGGCTAAGGCCCTTGGTAGCATGGCTCCGCATATCGCAAGTTTAGGTCTCGATGGAGCCCTAAAGTGGCTCACCGGCCTCGAAGACCCAAAACTCATGGGTGGCGCATCAGCTTACCTAGCCAACCAATTTTCTAAACAAGATCCAGCCATGGGAGCCGACTGGGCCTCCCGCATTAAAGACGATACCGCACGCGAGCGGGCTTTAAACGAAGTAGTCGATAACTGGACCGACCAAGATCCATCAGCAGCCAAAGCTTGGATCGCCACACTCCCCGTCGAAGATCAACTCAAGGCGGGTCCAGAGTTTGTCGGTTCTTATGCTAGGCAGGATGCCAATGCCGCTGCCGACTGGTTAGACACAAATGCTAACGCCTCTAATTACCAAGATCTACTCCGTGAATTCGCCGAGGGAGCCACGCGCTCTGACCCTGTACTAGCACTCAACTATGGCAACGAACTGGATGATGAAAGCTCACGCTCGCGCACCGTTGGCCGCGCCCTCTGGACTCTTTACAAAAAAGACAAATCCCAAGCTCAAAACTGGATTAAGAACAATGATGTCCCAGAAAGAGTCAAACGCCACGTCGTAAGAATGATGGACAACAAATAAACGCACTTAAACACCTCAAAAAACGCTAGCAGATCTAGTCTGCTAGCGTTTTTTATTACTTAGTTTCAAATAATTCAGAAAGAGTAATCCAACTGGATAGAGGCGCGTTGGACATCTTTAATAGCCCGACTGCCTTCCAAGTGCGCTAACTTTATAAGAGCACTGGTATTTTCTGTGAGTACCTTTTTAGCCACATAATCAAATTCGTATCCAAGGAAGTCCCCACCTTTATCACTAGAAAAGTGGTGGAATATGATCTTATGATTTACTTCTAGTGGGCACTTTCCGCCAACCCACGCGTAGTAGTCGTGTAGACCACTCCCTGGAGTTGTTAGGAAAGCATCTGCGAAGCCACCAAACTTATGGTTCGTACCGAGTGGGAAGATAAATGCATTATCTCCATTACCAGTCATCCACTCCAGCCCAAATCCACCTTTGACAGGTTTGGCATTCATGCTCAAGTCGCCGCGGAAATAATACTCCTCATAGGATGCATTATCACCTGCTCCATTTTGCAGTGCACCAGTAATCAAATAATCAAGATCCGGCAATGACTCGCAGAGTTGCTGACTGCCTTTAAACTCAGCGCCGTATGTGTTTGTTTATGCAGCCACAGCATTCTTGAAGTCCATGAGGTAAGCAAATCCGCTTAGGGTTCCTGCGCTCAACCCGCTGTAGTCACCACGCATCAAATGCACATCACCATGCCAGCGACTCAAGGCTCCAGATGGAGCATTGGTTCCGAAAATCCGGTTCACTTGGTTGGCGTACGAATAGGTGAAATTTAAATCCTTCACCGTGGTATTCGTCACGCTGAAAGCATCAAATGTCTGATTATTCTGACGCCAAGCAACAGCTCCAATAAAGCGCTGATCGCCATGATTTATGTCCTGTCGACCGAGCGTAAAATCCGTGCTCTCGAGAGAGTAATCAAGCTGTAGACGATTCAGATCAAAGTTATCTGGGTCAGCTATCACACTGCGAGTCCCCGAAGGGAACGGACTATATGCGCTGGTGGGAGTAAGAATCCACGTGTGTTAGCCTTCAGCCAGCACGCTAAATCCAGCAACTTTCGCTGTCTTTAGTCCAAAGCGGTTGCGTAATGAAAGAACCGAAGCTCCTCCATTCTTGGCGTCCATGTCAGCTCCTTCTAACCTAAGTCGTCCATTCAGAAACACCTCCGTATTTTTTATGAAATCTGGACCAGAAACTCCAAAATCCCCCAAAGTATAGGGACCTTCCTTTGCTTGTCCGATGTTGACCCCAGCTATCAATAAGCCTCCATCTAACACTGTTGTTCTATTATTTTTCATTGTTATCTATCTAACTTAAATTTTGAAATTCTTTGATTCTTCTCGGTAACATGGTCGCCATATTAGCTGAGCGCATCTTCATAAGGTCTGCGTTGGGACCCGAGAAGAGTTCATCTATGGTGCTGTGAAATAAATCCAACCAATGCTGGAATTTTTGTTCGTCCATTCTCACCTCGGATGTCCACTTCATGTGCGCCATCAATGGGTTTCTCTGATAGCCGCCGTCACCGAACATGATGGTGCGCCAAAACTGCACCATCACAGGTAAATGGGACGGCCAGTCGATCTTCACTACATCATTAAAGATAGGACCTAATTTTTCATCAACTTGGACTCTTTCGTAAAAAGTATGGATTACTTGCGTAACCTCTTCTTCACCTAGAATGTCTTTTTTGTTGTCGTCTTGGTTTTGTATTTTATCCCTTTCTAGAAATCATGTTGAATACGCACGAGTCGCACCCCTTGATGTGTAGCCATCAGCGTGTCCCACCACTGTGAACCCTCGTGTTTATAACGCACTTGGACTCCTCTTAGATCTCCTCTAGTGAGCATTGATATAGCCGTTCTTAGATCGATCACTTCTCCCTCTTTCACATAACTGTCTGCTCCGAATTTTGGTATCACTTCTAGCAGTTCCGTGCAGGTCTCTATATCGACCACTAATTGATCGAGAGTTTCTGAGTCTAACACGCCTTGGGCCAACTCAGGAAGTTCAGTGCCATCGCTCAGGCTACTCATTAAATTATCAGTCATTTTTTTATTAGGTTTAGCCATCATCAGGACCGCATTTCTTGGAGCTGGGCAAACATCGTGGCAAATTCCACAGCCCGTACATTGGTCGGCAACTACTCGGGGCACGCCCATTTCTACAATGATAGCTCCTTGCTCAGGGCAACGCTCAGAGCATGTGGTACAGAAGCTCCGCTGGTAAGCTAAGCAAAATCGCCCTTGAATAATAGCCACTCGCTCTTCATCCTTAACTGTTTCAGCAACAGGATCCGGATTCATAAGTGAACCCGAGGCTTTATTGAGTGGTTTAAAAAACCTCTCAAACATCTTGCGACGGCTTATGTTTACAGGCTCGTTCACTTGTCTTTTTTAAAGTCGTTTAGATTGTATCTTTCGCGGTTATCAAAGGTAGCATTGGGAGCGTGGCATTGAAGACAATTTTTCCGCTGTGGGTGTGAAGTGCTCACAGCATTTGCCATGCCATTTCCATGACAAGCCATGCAATTTTGACGCATATTCAGCCGATGAGGGACAACTGGTGGTGCTCCATCGTACGCTTTATCACCTTTGCCAGGACTACTAGCCCCAACAAACAAGCTTTCCACATTCAATCCTGCAATCTCGTTCCCCTTGAGGAAGTTTTCCCCTTCACTTGGCACGTGACATTGAGTGCAGTTCGCTAACATTGGATGACTCATCTTAGGCGTTTCTTTGCCTGCTATAAGG
>NZ_MQWA01000001.1:2925367-2929310 GCF_002954445.1 Rubritalea profundi | reverse complement strand
CGCTATAAGTACGTTTGCGTCAGCACTATGGCACGCCACACATGATTGCACTTCAATTGATTGGATCGCGTTTGGAATCACTGGTGGAGCACCATCATAGGCGCGTCGTTCGGCTCGATGAGCAATCACCTCGCCGCGCTCTGCAGCACTCATCACTGGTAGTTCAACTTGCTCGTCAGATGCTTTTGGTAATGTGTTAAGATGACTGACCCAATGGCTATCCACCTTCCAGTCGCTCTCCGGAATATCCGCGTAGCGTGGGGCAACATGCACGTGGTGATCATCAGACGCATGTCCGTTAGGTTGGTTCAACCATGGTTTGTAACCTTGTTCGTCTTTGGGAGAATGACGCATTCCCATAAAGACACCAGAGATAGAAACGATACTAGCAGTCAGCAATACGACGAGTATCACACTCTTGGAACAGGCTATTTTAGCTCCATTTTGATTAGAATTCATGGCAACTTTCTATGTGGAGAACTAGGCTGTGTGCTTCACTATCTTCACAGCACACTTCTTGTAATCAGGTTCCTTTGAGACAGGACAATGTGCTTCTAAAGTCATATCATTGATCAATTTAGTTTCATCAAAGAAAGGCACAAACACGGATCCTTTTGCTGGGCGTGAGCGACCATTGATCCAGACAGGCAAGACCATTTCGCCACGGCGAGACATCACTTTAACTAGATCGCCATTCCCAACTGCTAGATCACTCGCATCGTCAGGGTGAAGCTCGACGTAGGCGCTTGGCATGGCTCCTCTGAGCTGCTTGACGCGCATGGTCATGGTGCCAGAATGCCAGTGCTCTAACACTCGTCCAGTACAGAGCCAAAGCGGGTACTCTTTATCAGGCACTTCAGGTGGAGCCTCGTATGGGCAGAACCAAATCAGAGCTCGGTCATCTTTAGTCACCGAATGGTAGAACTGTATACCTTTGCCCTTTTCCACGTAGGGATCGCTAAATTCTGAGAAGCGGAACTTGGTCTCATGGTAGACTCCATCATCGCCTTTGATGACTGGCCAGCGAAGCCCAGTGTGCTCTTTGAGCACATCGTAAGGAGCTAGATCCTTATGCTTTTTGAATGATAGGAGTCGGTACTCGTCATAGAGATTCTTATCCACATTGATGTCATGATAGTGCGCGTAATCCCAGACTGGCACCTCTGCGCCCTGCTCGTCTTGCATTGCATTGCAAAAATGAACTTTCCGTCCTTGTCCTTCATTCCAGGATAGCCCATTTCAAAAAGTTTGTGGGCAATAGCGAGGGTCATCCAAGCGTCTTCTCTAGCTTCTCCTGGTGGCTCTACTTGCTTGAACCATTGTTGGGTTCATCTCTCAGAGTTACCTACAATACCATTTTTCTCGACCCACAGAGCAGCAGGCAGAACAAGATCCGCGATCTCTGTCGTTGCTGTTGGGTAAAACTCAGAAACGATCAAGAACTTGTCTTTGAGTCCTTCTTTATTTCTGAAAAGCTTCTTAAGGTTTGGCAATGTTTGACCAGGATTTGTCACCTGCACTAACATCGTAGTGATATCTCCACCCTCGGATGTTGGAGTGCAGAACTTCTCCCACATCTTTACAGTGTGGTAACCTGGCTTAGGGTTGATCGTTCCTTTCGGCATGTTCCAGATTTTCTCACAATCTTCACGATGGCCCTCTTTTGCTACGTGCCTACCACCCGGCAACGCGTGCGCCAGTGTGCCGACCTCACGGGCGGTACCGCAGGCTGATGGCTGACCAGTCAAACTCGTCGGAGCATTCCCCGGCGTACCGAAGTGTCCTGAAAGCAAGTGAATGCCGTGGACTAAGCGATTGATCGCAGTGCCACGTGTGTGTGTTGGTTCATCCCCATACACCAAAGTGAGGTGATCTTAAGCTCCGGGTTAGCAAACATTTCGGCCAAAATCATGAGCTTCTCAACAGAAATTCCTGAGAGTTCACTCACATACTCAAATGTGTACGGCTGAAGCTTTTCCTTATATTCTTCAAAAGTACTCGGCTTGCCAAAGAGGTCGCGAGTCTTCTCGTCTTTATCGATTCTGAAATTACAGAACTTTGATACGAAGTCTTTGTCGTAAGTCTCAGTCTCTAACAGATAACGCGCGATACAGTTAGCAATCGCTAGATCTGTTTGCGGAGCCATGTTAAGATAATGGTCAGCAAATTCAGTTGAACGAGTACGTCTTGTTCCTATATCTACCAGCGTCACCTGCTTCCCTTTTGAGCGACGGTCGATAATACGTGAGAACAAAACAGGTGCATTTCCGCGGGATTGTTTCCCCATAGAATCACCACATCCGCAGCATCTAGGTCGTCATAACATCCAGCCGGTTCATCCACACCGTAAGTTGACACATAGCCGGTAACAGCAGAAGCCATACACAAGCGAGCATTCGGCTCGATGTGATTGTTAGAAAGGCCGCCCTTGATGAATTTCTGTGCCGCGTATCCCTCAGGAATTGTCCATTGGCCTGATCCGTAAAAAGCGAATCGTTTTGGATCATTGTAAATCTTTTCAGCCACGACAATGATCGCATCGTCCCAGCTAATCGGCTCTAACACACCATTCTTACGAATCATTGGTTCAGTGAGGCGATCCTTACCATAAAGAATACCACCAACGTGGTAGCCCTTTACGCAAAGTAATCCCTTATTCACTTCAGCTCCTTCATGTCCAGCGATAGCAACCACTTTGTCATTCTCCACTCCCACTTTCACGTGGCAGCCAGTACCGCAGAAACGGCATGGGGCTTTGTCCCACCGAATACCACCTGCGTCCACTGAGCCAATAGGCTTATTTCCAGATTTGGCCTGTGCCGCAGATGTTGCGGCAGCCATTGCTGACAGCTTCAAAAAGCTACGTCGTTCTAACAAATTTCCAATTTTCATACTTAAATATTTTCTACTTTATTGCGATTAGGTTCCTCCACACTCGCGAAAATCACATCCACTGAAACCACTCCGGGGAGATCATCTATCCACTCATGCACATCGTGAGACACACCCACATTAGAAGCCTCTACCACGACTGGAAGGTAACGATCAGCGAGCTCGCCCATCTCCAATTTCCCACTCTTCCGCATCAAGTCCACTGTCTCAGCAGCCAACACTTCGTCATCACTTAGATTTATCAATAGTCCGTTTATTGGCATTCTGTCTCCCTTGGTTTATTTATGAAATACAGCGTCACAGCCACACACTCAAGAATAAAAGAATACAAGATCCTTTATTCTTGTTAAGTCCGTAATATTTTGAGTAATAGAAGAAGTACCGCAACAAAGGTAGCCTCACTCAATGAGGTCATGAGCACAGACTTATCTAGGAAAATCACAATAGCAGTCAGCCTGACAATCGTAGCAGCGATCGGCATTGGCACCCTTATCTTCATCTCCCAAGCCTCGGAGAAAGAGACCGAACTTAGCACTTGGAACAACGACGGACCTAAACACCCAGTCTACATCAACCACCCAGATGGCCTACCGATGGTAGGCTCAGGAAAGCGTGCGCAAGACGGCAGCATTATCTCAGTGAGATGCAACACATGCCATGACAATAAAGCCTCTAACTCTGACGCCCATACCGGCAGTGAAATTCAAGACTTCCACCAAAGCCTCACTTTCAACCATGCACGCTCAGCTGCGTCAGTTGTCACAACTCAGAAAACTACGAAACCCTCCATCTAGCTAACGGAAAGTCGCTTGAGTTCTCTGAGACCAAACAACTCTGCGCGCAATGCCACGGCCCGCAACACAGAGACTACCTCAATGGCAGTCACGGCGGAATGAATGGTTACTGGGATCTCAACCGAGGCCCACGCAAGCGCAATACATGCACAGATTGCCATGCCGTACATGCACCAGCTTACCCAAAGGTTATGCCAGTTTTCCCACCAAAAGTTCGCGCAGGAAGCAAACTCCCGTCAGCGGCACACTAATTTAAA
>NZ_MQWA01000001.1:2814511-2923765 GCF_002954445.1 Rubritalea profundi | reverse complement strand
TAATTTAAACATAAATAATCATCATGGCTTCAGAAAATAACAAGAGCTGCGGAAGTGGATGCGGATGCCACTCCGACGAAGGAATTGAACAGGAAAACTTGTTCAACCGCAGAACCCTACTCAAAGGCGCTGGCGCAACCCTCGGTATCGCAGCATTTGCCAAAGCTTTAGCCCCCATCACCGAATGGACAAAGGACATTTCAGTAGATGAATTTCTCCAGAAACACTACAGGGAGTTAGACAAGAGTGAACTGGCAGCCGTCATCAAGCGGATCGAAGCTGAGACAAAAGAAGACTACGGTAAAGAAGTCACAATCTCAGCCCCACAGGCACAAAAAGGTGTCAAATTTGCTTACGCCCTCAACTTGAGTATCTGTGTCGGTTGCAGACGTTGTGCCGAAGCTTGCCATATCGAGAACAACCACGACAGAGCGTCTGGCAACTCTTACATTCGAGTCCTGGAAATGAGCAAAGGCTCAATGGACATGGAACACGGAAACGCTGACTACAATCACCCTATTCCCCAAGACGACAAATTCTACATGCCGGTGCAGTGCCAGCAATGCGACAACCCACCCTGCGTCGATGTTTGCCCAGTAGAAGCCACTTGGAAAGAACCAGACGGCATTGTAGTGGTCGATTACAACTGGTGCATCGGTTGCCGCTATTGTGAAGCAGCCTGTCCCTACCACGCTCGTCGATTCAACTGGGAGAAACCACAAATCCCAGCGGCTGAAATCAATCCAAATCAAAGTTATCTCAGTAACCGAATCCGCCCACAAGGAGTGATGGAGAAATGCACATTCTGCCTCCACCGCAAACGTGAAGGAAAAATGCCAGCCTGTCTCGAAGCCTGCCCAACCGGCGCTCGTGTTTTCGGAAACATCCTAGATCCCAATTCTGAAATCCGCAAAGTGCTCGAAAATAAGCGCGTGTTTGTCCTCAAGGAAGAACTCGGCACCAAGCCAAGCTTCTACTACTTCTTCGACGAATAGGCCTCCAGCACGCATCCACCTTTCAAAAATTTATCCATAGATCTCGTAAATAATGTCACAAGACTCTGATCTCCACGACGCGACGCACGACGCCAAGTTCCACGCCACCACCTACCCGAAGTTCCTTAGGCTAGCCCTCCATCTCTGCACCCAAGGCAGTTGGTCATTCTATGCCTGGATGATTCTACTCAGCGGTATCACCCTAGTCGGCGCAAACGCCTGGGCCATCCAGGTGCGCGACGGCATGAGCGGCACGGGCATGAGCGACCACGTATCCTGGGGGCTCTATATTGCCAACTTCACCTTCATTGTTGGTCTCGCCGCAGGAGGCGTGATGATGGTCATACCTGCTTATCTTTATAAGGATAAAGACATGCACGACACGGTGATTATTGGCGAACTGCTCGCCATCGCCTCCATTGTTATGTGCCTCATGTTCGTCATTGCTGACCTAGGTCGACCTGATCACTTCTGGCATATGCTGCCCGTGGTGGGGAAATTTAACTGGCCAGTCTCCATGCTCACCTGGGACGTACTCGTACTCAACGGCTACCTACTGATCAACCTGCACATCTGCGGCTACTTGCTCTACAAGCGATTCCTAGGGGAAAACCCGAATCCTAAATTCTACATCCCCTTCGTATTCCTCAGCATCGCATGGGCCATCTCGATTCATACAGTCACCGCCTTCCTCTACTCAGGCCTCGGCGGGCGGCCGTTTTGGAACACAGCCTTACTGGCTCCACGATTCCTCACCACCGCCTTCTGTGCCGGAACAGCATTCATCATTGTCGTCCTTCAGATCATCCGTCGTATGACCAACATGAAAATTGGTGAAGGGTCTATTAGAACCCTCGCAAACATCATGCGGGTCACCATTTGGATCAATATTCTGATGCTTATTTCTGAGCTATTCAGCGAATTCTACACTGGTGGTTCACACGCCTCAGCAGCCCACTACCTCTACTTTGGACACAATGGGCTCAATGCCCTGCAACCATGGATCTGGACATCCACCGTCTTCGTCATTGTCGCTGCGATTCTCCTCCTTCGTCCCAATATTCACAAGCACATGCGCACACTCGATATCGCATGCGTGCTGGTATTCGTCGGCATCTGGATCGAAAAAGGAATGGGTCTCATCATCCCCGGCTTCATCCCCTCTACTCTACACGAATGGGTAGAATACATCCCTACAGCGCTTGAATGGAAAATCAGCGCCGGAATCTGGGCAGCGGGCCTCATGGTCTACACACTCTTACTTAAAGTCGCCATCCCGATCTTCACAGGTGAAGCAATGGAGGTTGCAAAGAAGAGAAAATAGAGCAGATTGCCGCCAGAAACATTATTCATCTATGATATCCTACGGAAAAACAGCTCGCTGCGCACTTGCCGCACTCTGTCATTTAGCCAAGTACTATGAAGACGGCATCCCCCTAGGCTCTCAGAAAATCAGTGAAGCTATCAATCTACCTCAGACACTTGTCGCCAAGGTTCTCACCACAGTTTCCACAGCTGGACTGATCGAAGGCACTCGCGGTCCAAAGGGCGGCTACCGACTATCCAAGGCCCCCAGCGAAATCAACGTCTACCAAATCGTCAAACTGTTTGGGCAGGACAAAAATAACGACGATTTCTGCCCAATGGGACCAGGATGGTGCGGGGTAAAAGACCCGTGTCCGTTTCACGATACGATACAAAAACTCCGCGACACTACCGACAAAGCCCTCCGCTCGACCACTCTCGATAACTTCGCTAGCAATCCTTAAGTCCATTTTGAGGGCAGCAATTGTGCACTCACCAAGCTTTACCGCGAGCCAAAGAAAGCTCAATATTCAGCAGACTACCCCATCATTATAACCCCTTGATAAAATTAAGGATAAAACACTCTTCAGTCTCCTTAATCATGCTGTAATCTTTTTATATCCGAAAGGACATCCTGTATCGTAGTATAGGAATCCCACAGATGGAGTGAACATTTCTAAACAAACACCACCCTAGAAAAATGACAAAACACACAAGAAAGACTCTCATAGCCATGGCCTGCGTTCTGAGCCCATTTATTGACGCTAGCCTCGTTCTAGCTGAAGCTGACGATCACCTCAGCATCCTAAAAGAGCCCTTAGTAGGAGAAGAAGTCGCCATCCTAACCGACGCTCCCAATGTTCCACCACAAATCACCCGAAAGCATCGCACCAAAATGGTTGTGAATTTGGAAGTCACCGAGGTAGTCAAACGCATGGCTGATGGCGTGGATTACACCTTCTGGACATTCGGTGGCAGCGTCCCAGGAAAGTTCATTCGTGTCCGCCAAGGTGACCTAGTCGAATTTCATCTAGCGAACCACCCGTCTAGCAAAATGCCTCACAACATCGACCTTCACGCAGTCACTGGTCCCGGTGGTGGAGCAGCCTCATCTTTCACTACACCTGGGCATGAGTCTGAGTTTTCATTCACGGCTCTAAACCCAGGCCTCTTCGTATACCACTGCGCGACAGCCCCAGTAGGCATGCACATTGCAAATGGCATGTACGGGCTCATTCTCGTAGAACCCAAGGAAGGCCTACCCAAGGTCGACAAAGAATTCTACGTGATGCAAGGTGACTTCTACACCAAAGGAAAATACGGTGAAGCTGGACTCCAGCCATTCAGCATGGAAAAAGCCATCAAAGAAGACGCCGACTACGTTGTATTCAACGGATCTGTCGGAGCGCTCACCGGCGACAATGCGATCACCGCAGATGTCGGTGATACAGTTCGCCTCTTCGTAGGAAATGGAGGGCCAAACCTCGTTTCTTCATTCCACGTGATTGGTGAAATTTTTGATAAAGTCTACACAGAAGGTGGACTGGGAACGCCTAACAAAAACGTCCAAACCACACTCGTCCCAGCAGGCGGCTCAGCTATCTGTGAGTTCAGATTAGACACATCTGGAACCTTCATCCTTGTCGACCACTCTATCTTCCGCGCATTCAACAAAGGTGCCATTGGAATGCTTAAGGTCGGTGGTGGAGATGAAGCTACGAACAAAATCGTTTACTCAGGTAAAACTGATGACCGTATTTACCAGCCAGAAGGCGGAGCTATACAAATTATCCCCCAAACTGCTAGAAAACCAGCTAAAGCTGCAAACAAGGGCGAACGTATTGAGCGTGGCAAGATCACCTACACCCAAGTCTGTAGCGTATGCCACCAGGCTAATGGAAAAGGAATTCCCGCTGCGTTCCCGCCGTTGGCAAAATCTGACTACCTCAATCGCAGCATCGATGATTCCATCAGCGCTCTCGTCAACGGCATCGCTGGAGAAGTCACAGTCAATGGCGCAAAGTTTAACAGTATCATGCCTAAGCTAGATCTATCAGACGATGATGTCTCAAATGTTCTCACCTACGTCTACAGCCAGTGGGACAACAACGGCACTGAAGTCACTCCTGACATGGTCAAGAAAGTCCGAGCCAAAGCTGTAAAGCCCCTCAATACTGGACACTAACGGCTTAACAAATTAGCTAAATGAAACTCACTCGCATCCTTTTAGTCAGTCTACTATCCTTGCTCACCTTGAGCTTAGGATGGGGTGCTAGTGAATCTATCACCGCTGTCCCCATGGTGGAGATTCCAGCAGGCTCCTACATACCGCTCTACACCACAGATAAAACTCCCCGCAAAGTCGACGCATTTAGGATCGACACACTCCCAGTCACCAAAAGACAATTTTGCGCATTTGTCATAGCAAACCCAAAGTGGCAACGCTCAAATCTTCCACGAATTTTTGCAGACAAAACGTACCTACAAGATTGGCTAACCGACACCGATCCAGGTGCCGATTTAGAATCACCAGTCACCCATGTTTCCTGGTTTGCAGCCCGTGCCTATGCCACTCATTTAGGTAAACGCCTCCCCACTGTCGACGAGTGGGAATTCATCGCCCGAGCCGACGAGACTAGGGCAAACGCCACCGCTGATGACTCATACACACAAACAATTCTAGGCTGGTACGCAGCCCCCAACAAATCCCCCATACCACAAGCTAATACCTTTCCCAAAAACTTTTACGGAGTCCAAGCACTCCACGGCCTCATCTGGGAGTGGAACGAAGACTTTAACAACTCCATGGTCACCGGTGAGTCTCGAGGTGACAGCGGCATTGAGCGCAATCTATTTTGCGCAGGTGGAGCGGTAAGTTCTACAGATGTTAGAAACTACGCTGCATTCATGCGTTACGCCTTTCGCTCCAGTCTTAAAGGGAATTTTAGCACCATAAACCTGGGCTTTCGCTGCGCCTCATCTCCGACACCTCTTACTGACTCAAAACCATGAAATCATCTACCTTCATTGCCCTCATTGCATGCTGCCTCGACGTTCACGCCGAGTCTCCTAACAAATCTAGCAAAGACGTGGCTCCCCCCGTAACTCCAAAAATCGAAAAAAAAAGTGGCTCCATGCTGCGCAAATCACCCCAAGCTAGCTGCCGGTGAGATATCGGACTCGTCCATTTACCAAATCGACTCGAGCTGGAAAAACCAAGCTGGATCACAAGTTAAACTAGCCTCGCTCAATGGCAAAATCCAAGTAGTCACTATGGGCTATAGCAAGTGCGAATATGCCTGCCCAAGGCTCATGGCCGACATGAAGGCCGTAGAAAAAGGGCTGCCAGAAAAATTAAGAAAACAAGTAGGTTTCAATTTTTTCTCCGTCGACACCACAGACACGCCTGAGCGCTTAAAAACTTTCGGTAACAGTCATAAGGTTGATTTCACACGTTGGAATTTTTTCAGCTCCAATACCCCCACCATTCAAGAACTCGCAGTGGTTCTTGGAACCAACTATCGTCGGATTAACGATAAAGACTTTGCTCACTCAAACCTCATCACAGTCCTTAACGAAAAAGGGGAAATCGTCCATCGCCAAGAAGGCTTATCAGGACCTCCAGAGCCCATTATTGCGGCTATTGTTAAAGCTGCACGAGCTTCTAAATAAAGAGATTACCTAACACATTTCCATAACAGCACTGAAACAGTCCTCCAGCTCGGAGGATAAAAAAAGCCGGACTCCAACAACTTGGAGCCCGGCTTTTAAAATAAGTGATACTCTACTGGCTAAAGCCACCAAGTGCTCCTTGCCCTTCGCCCTGGAGACGACGGTTCCACGGTATGGCACTGTGCTCACTCTGCGGCCCCAAATCTTTATCTACTGGCTTAGGAAGACTACCACACGAGATGCTCAAAACGCTGACTACTGCTGCCAGTCCTACTGCTATCCATTTTACTGCTTTCATTGGCCGCATACTAAGCCTCGCGCCGCCCCTCGCAAGTGAAATTTCACCAAACCAATAGTTCGTGAATAGTAAGCATTTGAGAATCTACTTCGCAGGAGCAACTACTAGGCCTAGAATCTTAGCTATTCCCCCATCCACGTACCAACGCACCTCGCAAGAATCGATGCTACAGCCATAGACACGGCCGGGATCCTCTTGGTAGGCTGGTCGAGGATCTAGCGAAATTGTCGACTCGATCAGCTCTCTGCGCTCTGGAGAAACCAAACACTCGCAATCCCAAATGACAGGCATCCGCTCGGGCGTCCCCGTTACAAAGCCACCTCTAGCTCCTTCCACTGAGTCACAAAACGGCACGTACGGCTTCACATCTAAAATAGGGGTCCCATCTACCAAATCCACGCCACGCACTTGCAACACAGGCCCTTTGGGGTGGCTTGAGTCGACCTTGACTAACTCAACCACAGAGAGACCAATCCCGTTAGGTCTATACGGAGCCCGCGTGGCAAATACCCCTTTGCGCTCATTCCCACCCAATCGTGGGGGACGCACCGTTCCTCTCCCCTTTTTTGCCTGAGCTTGATGGAACTGGAAGATTAGCCACAAGTGACTGAATCCCTCAATCCCTCTCAAAAAAGCTTCACCACGGTACGCTTCATCGAAAACGACCCGGCCCCATGCCTGAGGAACCAAGCCAGGCTGTCGTGGCACACCAAACTTTTCGCCATAACACGTCTCTACGACCCCAATTGGTTCCATCTGCAAACTCATGAGTACCATGCTTGGTAATCTCACTCTAACTGGCAACTGAAAACTCTCGCTATCCAGCTTCCCAGCATTGACCCCACACCAATCCACCTCTAGTTTGAATGCTCATGCGTATTGCCGCCTTATTTCTAGCTACTCTCATTCTGACGCCATTGGCATCGGCTGCACCCACTGCACCCGCAGCCATCACAGGAATGGAAGCTATCACTCCCTACCAACAAGGAGTCCAAGCCCTGAGCGACCACCTGCCCGACCTCGCAGTCACTCGCTTTGAAGAAGCCTACAAGATTCCCAAACTCACCACGGAACAAAACCGAGAAATCCTCTACAGGCTTAGCGAGGCTCAGGTCCGAGCAAATCAGCCTGAGAAGGCTCTCGACACACTTAATCATAAGTTTTTTAATGACCACCCCGAGAAAGAATTCTGGTTAGCTCAAGCATTGGCGGCCCAAGGAAAGTACATCGAAGCCATTGAACACTTTAAAAAGTTAGATCCTAAGTCGGACTATACTAATGAAGCAACGCTCAGTCTCGCATCCCTCCAGCTAGATCTTGGCTTCCGTGATGAAGCGATCGTGAACTACCTCAAGTCGACTCAGTCAAAAGATGAGGTCACTAAGCTCAAGGCCACCACAACACTCGCTGAGATCTATCTTGAAAGCGGCGATCTAAAGAAAGCTAAAGTGACGATCGAAAGCATTCCAAGCGGCAGTAAGACAGGTATCTTAAAAACAGTACTCGATGCGCAGTTCGCTCTCACCAGCAAAGACTATCCAGCTGCTATCGAGAAGTTCTCAACCTTTTTCAATGGAGAACAGAAACTCCATCCTAGGCTCTATCAGATAGCGCTGATCGGCTTGGCTGACGCACGCCACGCTGCAGGACAAACTCAAGAAGCTGTGCTAGGCCTCATTGATTTCATCAGCACACACCAAGACTCCCCCATCTTACTTCCAGCCTTTGAACGCCTGAGCGCCTGGGCAACCGTGCCAATGCTTATAACTGACCCATTCTACATCCAACTCAGAAAATGGGCCGAACGCGAGCAAGAATCAGCACCAGACTTCGGAATCAATTTCGGCTCAGACTTCATTGTGAGCCCACTCCCCCCTGCAATGGCTCTCAATACCACGAACCCCTATTTACGAGCAATTGCGCATTACTACTATGCCATACACACCGCACAATTAGACATAGCGGGCTCACTAACCAAAGCACAGTTCGAGCTCTCAGCCTTTCGTATAACTTACCCACAACACGCACTCTTTGGTGCATCGATTTTTGAAAGTTCGAAGATCCAGCTTAAACACAAAAAGCGTCTCGGCGCGCTCTACACACTACAAAGTCTAGCAGACCTAGCTCGAGTAAATGAAATTACTCTTGCCCCCGAGGCTCAGTCCCAGGCCGGCTTCATAGCTGGCATACTCAGTGTCGAGCAAGACAACTACTCTGACGCCCTCAAAGCATTTGAATTGGCCGCACGCTCAAACAACACACACCTAGCCAGGGCTGCTAAAATCAACTTGGGACTCTCAGCTCTAAGAAGTGCTGACCTCGCCGCCTTTGACGCCCAGCAAAGGAAGATTACTAACAAAGAGCTCGCTACCGAGCTCAGTATCGAGCGCGCCCTCTGGCTAGCCCACCAAAAGCACCCAGAAGCGCGTGAAGCCCTCAACAGTTTCCTACTAAAGAATCCTAAAAATCCACGTGCTGTAGATGCTCGTATTGCGTTAGCCTCCATCTGTGCGACTCAGCCACCGCTCGATTCATTACTCAGCAAAGCCCTCATCGATAGTGTTGACAGCTCAAATCTCAGCGAAGCACAATTCACCGACTACACCCGAACCAGCTACCTTCTAGCGGAACTCCAACAAGATTGGCCCGCCGCGATCGAAGCACTCGATACCTACTTCAAAAAATTCCCCAGTAATGTGAGTACATCAGAGTTCAAAATGCGTAAGGGTCTTGCCCTCTATCGAAATGGCGAGCACAACAAGTCACGTCAGCTGTTAGGAAAAATTGCCCTAGAAAACCCAGAGAGCCCACTCACCTCCTTTTGTCACTACTATGCTGGGATGGCGGCTAGATTAGAAGGCACACCGCAGGCTCTTAAAGAAAGTGTCGACCTCTTTGAGAACGTCCTCAAAATCAAAGGAGCCCTGGTGCTGGAAGCTCGAATTCAGCAAGCCCGCGTACTGCTCGACATCAACCGTACAGAGGAAGCTAAAATTTCTCTCAACACCGTCTACAAAACAGCATCTACCTCAGCCCAACAACGCGAGATTGGAATTCTTCTGGCCACAGCCCTCCACACCCAAGGTGCCGAAGACCCCGGTCAATACACCAAGGCCATCGCCATCTACGACCAGTTACTCACCCACAAAAAACTTCCCCTAGCATGGAACAACCAAATCCATTACATGAAGGGCCAGACGCTTGAAAGCATGCAGAAAGACAAGCTCGCACTCGACTCGTATTACCAAGTCGTCAACAAAGAAAATATCGACCCCAATGCTCCTGAAATCCAGCAGGAGTGGAAGTGGTTCTACCAATGCGGCTTCAAGGCCATCGCGTTATTAGAAAAAAACAAAAAATATAGGGCAGCAGTAGCAATCGCAAAAAAAGTAGCATCCTACGGCGGGCCCGAGTCAGAATCCTACCTGAAACGTGCACGAGCTCTAGAAATGCAGCACATGATCTGGGAAGAATAGGCCCTCGGGTGTCAATGGTCATGAGTCAAAAGTCAATGGGCCTCATGCTAATGAAACCTTGGCGCGGTATATTAAGATCTCTCCCTACTACGTAGCTGAAACAACCAACTGAACACTTAGCACACTTTATCCTTTCCCCTTTATCCATTTCCCTTACTAAGAACACTATGAACAGCAGAGATAGATTCCTCACCGCCGCGAACTGCGGAGAACTCGAGCGCCCACCCGTATGGATCATGCGTCAGGCTGGCCGCTACCTTCCTGAGTACCGCAAGCTCAAGGAATCCTATTCATTCACAGAGATGGTCAAATCTCCTGAACTGGCCACCGAAGTCACCATGCAGCCACTGCGCCGCTATGACCTCGATGCCGCGATCCTCTTCTCAGACATCCTAGTGATTCCAGAAGCCATGGGCCAACCTTACCACTTCCGCGAAGGCGGCGGCATAGGTATGGACTACGTGCTCGAAACTGAGGCCCAAATCGATGCACTCGATGAGACTGGCACAGCAGAAAAACTCATCTACATGGGCAACGCCCTCACCTCCATCCGCAAAGAAATCGGCATGGACAAGGCACTTCTTGGATTTGGTGGTTCACCGTGGACCCTCGCTGCTTATATGACTGAAGGAGGCTCCTTGAAAAATTGCTCACGTCTCAAGCACATGTTCTACGAGGACCGAGCCTTGTTTGAGAAGCTGATGGAAAAGATCTCCACAGCCCTCATCGACCTCTTCCTCATGCAGATCGCTCACGGTGCTGACGCACTCCAAATGTTTGACTCAGCAGGTGCGTGGTGTTCAGCAAGCGACTACGAAGAAATGTCAGTCAAATGGATGCGCCGCGTCATCTCAGCTCTCCCAACTGACTTCCCAATCATTATTTACGCTAAAGGAATGGCGCACCACTTCACCGCACTCATTGGAGCTGGCGCAAAATGCCTCAGCGTCGACTGGACTGTCGACCTCCCAACATTCCACTCAGCACTCCCGCAAGGAATCGCGGTCCAAGGTAACTTCGACCCAACTATCCTCGACGGCACCGCCGAACGCACAGTGATCGAAGCCACTCGTCTGCTCGACTCCATGAAAGGACGCAATGGCCACATCTTTAACCTAGGCCATGGCATTCTCCCATCCGCTAAGCCAGAAAATGTGGCTGCGCTCGTAGAGACCATCACCAACTACCGCTAGACGATCGTGAGTGAAGAAGAGAAATACCCCTACGCCACTCTCGAGAACGACGGATACGAACTCGATCTGATCGAAGCCGAAAACCGGCAAAAACAAGGCTTTCTCGAAGAGCCCATTCCAGCCGACGACGAGCGCTTCGCTGTCGAGGAGGGAGATATTGTCAAACTCGTATTCCACTACGCCAAGCCGTTTAAAGTAGAGGGTAAATCCCATTCACTTGAGCACATGTGGGCCGTCGTCACCAACACGGACGATGGTATCATCGTCGGCTACCTCGACAACCAACCGCAATACACCAAGCTACTCACACCTGGACAGGAAATCAACTTCCACCCAGAGCACATCATCGCCATCTGGCGCGGGGAGTAGGTACCTCGTAACTCATCATCTCAAGTCAAATGTGAGGTCACAGATTGCGATAGCTGCCAAAGGTAGGAACGTCGCAAGTCTAGCTGTAAAGTCTGGTGATTTCATCTTCTCTCCAATAGGTCTAACCTCTGATCTTTGTTTATTTTTTTGCTCTTGAACTTCTAATTTAGCTTCAAGAATACCATTTAACTGGTCAACTATTGCACAAGCGCTTTTGTATGGCTCTTCATCATCACTTCATGCTTGGATTCCAATTGGAAGTGCTCCCCTCGAAGTAGGGTTACTGCTTTGGGGTTGCGAGTTGCGGTACTGTCTTATCTCCATCGACTAGTGTCTCTGCGACAATGGTTTTTATTTTCCACTGACCAGTGCTCTCGAATGATGCGAGCTAGCTCTTTTGGCCTACGTTGCCCTTCTTCGAGGCCAGTGTGTTGCTTTGCATCGTGAAAACTCTCAGCAAGCAGTGGCCGGTACCGATGTGCGTTTTCCCATTCATATTGAAGAGATCTGAGGGAAATCGCCCTGATATTCAGCCCGTAACACATTTTACACCATTGCTTTACAAAATAAGCCTTCTAGGGTGACTGGAACCACGATGTGAATTCGAAGTCACAGGCTATTCTCAACCAAAACCCAATATACCCTTAAATTCGGCTTTCCACTGTAATTTCGGGATAAACTGTAAATTACAGATCCAAAAATTTACTTACTCCATATGAACTTTATCAGAAAACCTCACTTTCCGATCATTGCCCTTACAGTCATTGTTCTCAGCACATGGCTGGGACTAAAAACTGACAAATCCTCGTCTAATTCAGATGTCCCCGACCAACGCTCCGGGAGGCATACCGTTTCGCAAGTTGCGGATTCCACTTCTACCACAGGCTCTGAAAACACATCGGGCACTATGAACGCGTCAACCGCACCTGTTCAGGCCAAAGAAATCGTTGGAACCAATACGAAGGCGGATCATGCACACAATCACACCCAGCTCGTTGCTGCAGTTAAAAAGCTACACGCGGACAAAGCAAACCAAGCAAAAGCCGCTCCCGCACGCCCAGCAATCAACGATCCGAGGGCGTTGCGCCCATTCGGTAAAGATGCGCCATTTGTGATCAATGACCTGCCAGACGGTAAGCTCAAGGAAAACCTCCTGGCCCTGACTCCTAATCATAAAGCCTAAGCTCTCAAATGGCTTCATTCATTCACTTTCAGCGGTATTGATGCGATTGATAGCCTCAGAGCAGATAAAAAAGGTGGCATTTTCTATACCTGTCTCGGTACCGACGGCCACGGCAAAGGCTGCGCTCATCATTCTCACTCCTCCACCCCATCAACAAAATCAACAAAATCAACAAAATCAGCGAGTAGCGGCGAGGTGGTTGTCGAGGGAACTAGCGAGCCCACTGCTCCAGTCACTGCTGCTGCATCGGTTTCGATCAGTTCCCCTCCTATTTACAATTCAAAGCCTGATGCACCCAATCATATCTACCTCGATTTTAATGGTGGCATTGTCCCTGATACTACTGATTGGGAGGGGGCACCTGCAGGAGGCTGAGACTGTTATGCTTATTCTCTTGATAGTGACTATGATAATTTTTCAGACGCTGATCAGACTGCTATTCGTAGAATATATGAAAGAATTGCGGAGGATTATGCGCCTTTTAACGTCAATGTCACAACTGATAAGACCTATGACCCGGATACCTATACAGGTGACAAAAATAAAGTAGGCTGGCTTCTTACTACTAAGGCTAAGGACAAAAATAATGTTGATACTCCAACACAGAATGGCGGGCGCGCTTATGTTGGTGTATTTGGAAATAGCAACTATGCCACGGCAAAGCAACCAGCATGGGTCACGTATGACAACTTAAGTGGCGGTGATGAAGATAGTGTAGCTGAAGCTGCCTCTCATGAAATGGGACACAATATGGGACTTAGCCATGACACCACAACGAGCGATACCATTGGCTACTATGGTGGGCACGGTACTGGAGATACATCGTGGGGGCCAATCATGGGTACTGGGTTCAATCGTGATGTTACTCAGTGGAGCAAAGGTGATTACTACAATTCTTACAACGAAAGCACTGATGATGACCTAGCGATCATCAGTGCACGCGTGCCTTATCTGGCAGATGATTATGGAGACGACATAGCAACCGCCACGCCTTGGTTCTCCGAAACGGATGGCTCGATCACGCAAGCAGGTCTAATCGAAACCACCGACGACCCCGATGTTTTTGAATTCGCCACAGGTGCCGGCACCGTTGTTTTTAACGCGAATACCTTTAAATCTGATGCAGCCAACAGCCACACCAACGGGGGCAATCTTGATATTAATCTAGAACTACGCGATAGTAGTGGGACACTGATTGCATTAGACAACCCCGCCTTGGGTATGAACGCATCTATATCGCAATCAGTAGCAGCCGGTAATTACTTTCTATTTGTTATACCTAGTGGAGCGGGTTCACCACTAGCTAGTTCACCAACAGGCTACACAAGTTATGGCTCTTTGGGACAATATTCCATCACAGGAACTATCGTCCCAACTGACCAGATTGCTTTAACTTCCCCCAATGGTGGCGAGGAGTGGATGAGAAGCACATCACAACCTGTCACATGGCTTTCAGGAATGGGAGGCCATGTGAAAATCGAACTGTTTAAAGGTGGATCACTTGACAGCAGCCTCGCGGCAAACACTCCTAATGATGGTTTATTCAATTGGGTGATCCCATCGGATCAAGCAGAAGGAACCGACTACAAAATAAAAATTACCAGTATCGATCAACCCTCAAAATTAGATAAAAGCTCTTTAAATTTCTCCGTATTACTTGAATCGAATGATATTCTCATCGCAAATATGGATGCCGATCCAGGGTTTTCAACAACGGGTCTTTTCGAGTTTGGCATACCAAGCGGGGACAACGATGCGGCAAATACAAATACAGGCACAAACATTTATGACACTGATTTAGATAGTACCTGTTTCACGGCAAGCACCTTGACAACATACGCTCTTGATTGCTCGAATCATTCTAATGTGAGCCTTGAATTCTGGGCACATACTTATCTCTACCCAGATTACACTGCAGTGTTTGAGGTATCCAACGATAACATCAACTGGACGCCACTACTCTCGCAAGCTGGCATGTCCACTCGCAGTTGGACGAAATACAGTTACAATATTTCTTCCGTGGCTGATGGGCAACCCACTGTTTATGTCCGCTGGTCAATGCTTGGCAGTGGCACACAGAGGCCAGGCGGCGGACTTGCGATTGATGATGCCCAAGTGGTAGGCGACTTTGTTCCAGCTGACGATGTGAGTCTCACCAGTCCCAATGGTGGAGAAAATTGGATCCCCAATATTCAGAATCAAATCACATGGAACTCTAGCATGGGCGGTAATGTGAAAATTGAGCTTTTGGAGGGAGGCTCCGTCAATGCGGTCATTGCTTTGAGCACGCCTAATGACGGTTCTTACTTATGGACCGCACCCACAGCTCAAATGTTAGGCGGTGACTATAAAGTTCGTATCCAGAGTATTGAAAATACCTTCCCGTATCGACGAGAGTGATACAAACTTCTCTATTATATCTACACCTGTGACCGCCGCCTTACCCTACAACGAAAGCTTTGAGGGATCCACTAACAATTGGACTCAGGAACTATCTGACACTTTGAATTGGACTAAATACTCAGGGCAAACACCATCCGGTTCCGGCACCGGTGGCACAGGACCTACCACTGCTAAAAATGGCAATTATTACCTCTACACGGAAGCATCGAGCAACTCCAATAAAACAGCTGAATCATGCTATTGGTTTGATCTACGCGCAACAGTGAGTCCCGAATTTTCATTCTATTACCACATGTATGGTACAGCTATGGGAACTTTGAAAGTTGAAGGAAGCATTGATGATTCCAATTGGACAACACTATTCAATGAGCCGGGCGATAAGGGAAACGCCTGGAATTCGGCGCAAGTTGACTTGAGTGCTTATGCGGGAAAATATCTAAAATTGAGAATCACGGGTATGACTGGTTACAGTTGGACGAGTGATATGGCCATCGATCAACTCTCACTGGATGAAACGTCTACGACAACATACACCCTTAGCTACAATAGTAATGCATCAATCAGTGGCAACGTTCCCAGTAGCCAGGTGAAAGGTGCAGGTATCAGTCTGACCTTAGCGGATGCGGGCACTATGACGAACACCGGCTACAAGTGCACTGGCTGGAATTCAGCTGCGAATGGCAGCGGTACGGCTTATGCGCTCGGGAGCAGCTATACGACTGAGGCGAATCTAACCCTTTATGCGCAGTGGTCACTCACCGCATTTGAAACATGGACTGAAGGTGGACTTCTATTCTCTGGAGACACAAACAACGACGGTATCTCAAACGGTCTAGCCTGGTTATTAGGCGCGGGAAACTCATCGGAAACTGCCCTAAATCTACTACCAGAAGGTTCGGAGAGCAGTGGGAATTTGGTCATGACCTTCAACTGCCTCAACGCAGCCAACCGTGGTAGCGCTGTGATGAGTATCCAATACAGCAAGGATTTAGGAGTGATCGATTTGTGGACCAATAACTCCGTTGTGATTCCCGAAACAAGTGGCACCGTCGATAGAGTGATCTTCGTGATTACCCCGAACGGTAATGTCAATGAAGTGCAGGCTACCATTCCAGTAGCAGCTTCTTCTGTCTTTGGTAGGATTCACGGAAATGCGGCTCCTTGATGGAAGCGTGAAGGGGATTGATCTTACTACCCCCCCCTAGATTCAACTCCCAAACTATGCACAGGAAAGAGTGGATTTGAGTTGATGTGTCGAGGGGAGCAGGCCAAGCCAACTTACATTTATGAACCTTCTACCACTCCTGCCTTGAATTCGCTCATTCAAAAAAATCACCCAGTTTCCTGCGGCGAAGCAGAAACTGGACGCCAAGGGTTCCAATTCGCAGAAGCTTACACCTTGCCAAAGTCCTAGCCAGCCACTAAGAAATCACAAGTCTTTTGGAAAGTTACAGCCTTGGGTTACTTAGTGTCCCGCACCCCCCTTTCTCCTCTCTCAACAACGCCCTGCCCAAAAGCAAATTCCTAGCAATAACGCACCAAGATCCAACACCTTATAGAATGCACACTTTATTCAGAATCTGCGCGCTACTTACAGCCGCTTTATTTCTCCCCTACCAAGCGCAATCGGCCCCACTGGTTCACCACTGGAAAGACTGCACCCTGAAATTTGATGGTGAGCAGATCGAAGTCGCTAACTCCCAAATTCGACGCAGTTGGCAACTGGGAGCAACATTGACCCCTAAAAGCCTCACCGACCTTCGAACCAAGACCGAATGGATCAAGCCTTCAAACAAGACCACAGCGATCAAGGGATGGAAGGTTACCCATCAAACCACCAAGAGCAACGCCGTCGAAGATGAGTCGCTGCACATCCAACTCGAACACCCAGCCAATGGGCAAAAATACCAAATCCGTATTTTCCCAGACACCCCAACCATAGAAGTCGAACAACTTGCCAAACCCAAAGGCGGGCCGGAATCAAAGGTGGACGATTTAGCTCTGGCTGACCCCAGCAATCTCACATTTACCAATGTGACACTCAAAGACCACACCGACAAGAACCTCAAGGGTCTGGTTTTCACCAAGAACTATCCACTCTCTGAAGCATTCCAAACAAGTGGCAACATTGCATATATCGAGAATAACACTACGCGTTCAGGCATTCTTTTCATCAAGATGGCCCCCTTGCCGCACGCTCGAACCCAAAAGGTAAGTCATGATTTTTCGTGGGACGGCAAAGCCCTGCAATGGATCGGGCCGGGATTTAATTCTATCAGCAAACGCGGATATCCATGCGCTGTCATCTGCTACTCCGGAGGTCGCGCTGGCCGCATCGCTGCCAGCCAAAAGTATCAACGTTCACTGCGCCGCTACGTCCCAGGAAGGGATGGCCAACTTTTAAGCAACACATGGGGCGATCGCAGCCGAGATGCCAAAATTGGCGAAGAATTTCTAATTCGTGAAATCATCGCTGGCAAAAAGCTCGGGGTGGATGTGATGCAAATCGATGACGGTTGGCAGCGCGGCACCACCCAAAACTCCGCCGTCGCCCGCTCCAAATCTGGCGTTTGGTCAGGGTTTTGGAAAGCCGATCCTAACTTTTGGTCGCCTCACGAAGAACGACTCCCCAATGGGCTCAAACCCATCATGCTGGCAGCTCGAGAAGTCGGCCTCAAAACCGGCCTGTGGTATGCTCCCGATTCCGATGATGACTTTGGTAACTGGGAACGTGACGCCAATCGCATCCTAGAACTTTACCGTGATCATGGTGTCACCTATTTCAAACTCGACTCGATTGTCATGACAACGGAGATCGCTGAAAAGCGAGTACTGCTGCTTATGCATAAGGTGATCGAAGAATCCAAAGGCAAGGTAGTCATTGACCTAGATGTCACCGCTGGCATCCGTCCGGGCTATCTCGGAGCCGTCTCTGTGGGTACCGTCTTTGTGGAAAATCGCTACACCGATTGGGGCAGCTACTGGCCCCATAAAACGCTGCGCAACTTCTGGCAGCTCAGTGAATTTATCGACCCTGTTCGTCTGCGGATGGAGTTCCTCAACAACTTTCGCAATGCCACAAAATCTAAGAAATACATAGGATCCGAGCTGGCTCCTTCGACATACCCAGCCTCCTACCTGTTTGCCTCGGTCATGTTTTCCTCCCCTCTCGCATGGTTTGAGGTCTCAGAGCTTCCTGAGAAATTTTCCAGCGACGTGACGCCATTGATCGATGTTTGGAAGAAACACCGCAGCGCCATCCACCAAGGCGATATCATCCCGATTGGGCAAGTCCCCGATGGAAAAAGCTGGACTGGCTTGTGCTCCATTGCAGCCGACCGAAAATCTGGATACGCCGTGATCTTTCGCGAAGTGAATGAGCAAGCGAAGGCAACGTTTGACATCCCTCTGATCAAATCTATCAACGACATCGAAGTGCTGCATGGCGAAGGCGAAGTTTCATTCAAAGACGGCAAACTCCATATCAGCCTTGCCCAACCGCGCAGTTTCATTTTTGTCCGATTCTAGACTGGTCCTCAAAACAGCCATTATTTGCCGAAGCCTCATGTGGTCGCCATGTGGGGCTTTTTTTGTAAGTTACCAGTCGCCAGACTCTAACCTTCAACCAAAATAGCTGAGAGGAATGGTATCAGCTCTTTGCTATGTCAGAGAAGAGGCTGGAAACCTCTTCTACGCTCGCTTGAGCTTATGCTGCTCCCCAATAATCCAAGCCTGTCTCATTACGGTTGATTGGTCTACGGGTTGGATGCCCTATCCCCCCCGGTGATTGGGAGTGGGGTTGGCAGGATATTTATCCCCCGAGGCCGATTACTTGATCAGCGGAGGATCAGGGTCAGTCCACCCAAGCCGATAAGGGCGTTGGAGGTGGGCTCAGGAATAACATCGTTGATGGTGGGCACAGTAACAGCATCGTTCGTGATGGGTTCAAGGGCAACATCGTTGGTGGTGGAATCAGGAACAGCGAGGGCACCACTGCTCACTTTAACATTGTCGATTACCCCAGCAGTTCTGCTGTTACCTGCCGCCCATACGTCTCTGAATTCAACTTGCAAGTCCTTGCCGCCGGCTAAGCCCGCACCTTCATAAGTGAAGGAAATGTTGTGGAATAAAGCGTCATGGGTAACGCTCCCTAGTTTGCTCGCGACCTGCGAACCACCTGCATATAGTCTAACATCATACCAGTCAGCTACAGCGACGTTTTCACCGCCAAGATCCGTCTGGACGTCGAAGGAAACCGTGTAAGTCAGACCTCCTATGACGGACCCGATCATTTCATAGACATTTGCCCTATACCTCTCCGCCGTTTCTCCTCTCTGCCAGCTCAAGTTACCGAATCGATCAGGCAGGAGATCTGGAAAGTGAAGTGAAACTATACCAGGGAGGGGCGAGCCCCAATCAAGCAAGCAAAATAGTCTCGATTCCATTTACGGTTGATTGTTCTCCCAGCTACCAACTTCTCCTGATGAAGGGCCAATCAAAACACCAACGCGACCGCCAACAAGCAGCCAAAAAAGCAGCGGCGCGGAAAGGTCTCCCGCTATTACCAATCATGGTAATGATGTTTGCGTCGGGATTTGCCGGTTTGGTCTACCAAGTCCTGTGGATGAAACAACTCGGCCTGCTGTTTGGAAACACTGCCCATGCCACCTCCATCACATTGGCCGCATTCTTTGCTGGGCTCGGCTTTGGCAGTTGGTGGTGGGGAAAACGCACGAGCGCCTCAGCCAACCCGCTGCGGCTCTATGCCGGACTCGAAGTCGGCATCGTGCTGACAGCTCTGATCTACTTCGTGATCTTGAAGATCTTCTACGGGATTTACCCACACGTCTATGAGTCCCTCTCTGGCACCGCTTGGTTACTCACCATCAAGTTTGCGCTTTCGCTGCTACTGATCTTCCCCGCCGCCTTTTTCATGGGCGGCACTATTCCAGCAATCGGCCAAGCCATCATCCGCCAGCGTAGCCGATTTGGCCGGATGTCCGCCTTTATCTATGGCACGAACACACTTGGAGCGGCCTTAGGCGTGTCCTACGCAGCCTTTGTTCTGATCCCCACCTTTGGGTTCCAGACCACTTACGCAATAGCGATATCTCTATCGGCAGCAGTCGCCGGACTTTCCTGGTGGCTGTCACGCCGACCCGAGGCCGCGGTCGATACGACTGAATCCAACCACATGCTGGATGAGGAACCAGAAAGCGAATCGGTATCCCAAGACAACTCGCTCAGCGACCGCATGATCCTCCCTCTCTGTTTTTTCTCAGGCTTCTCAGTGCTCTCTCTCGAAGTCGTTTGGACCCGCATCTTCGCACAAGTGCATGAAAATTCAGTCTATTCATTTGCGATCATCTTAACAGTCGTGCTGATCTGCCTAGCACTGGGCGCGTGGATTAGCTCGCTGCTAGCACGACTCAAACTACCAGCACTCCAAGTCACAGCAGTGCTGGTGGTCATTGGCGGTGCCTTACTCTTGCTTAACCCATGGATGTTGATGCAGGTGACGAATGACTTACAACCGGTCCACAAGCTCGAGTCCTGGGACAACTACGTGAACCGAATTTTCAGCATCGGCTTTCGTGGCATCGGCTTAACGGTGCTGGCACTCGGCATGGTCTTTCCATTCCTGATGAAGACAACCGAGCAGCATGCCAATCAACCCGGTCGCACGCTCGGACGCATACTCGCAGCAAACACGCTAGGCGCCATCACCGGCGCTCTGATCTGTGGTTTCATCCTACTCCCATCCTTCGGCATGTGGGGTAGTATGCAATTACTCGCCGCCGGCTACCTGATCGTCGGTCTCCTCCTCCCTATCGGCTGGAAGCGTGCCGCCATCCTCACCCGATCTTGTGCTGCCGTCTGCCTCATTCTGCTCTTCACTTTACTGAACCCAGCAAAATTCCCAACCCAGGGACAACACCCAAATTTAAAGCCCTTCAAAGTTCTTCAAGCCTGGGAAGGCAGCGACTGTACGGTGACGGCTATCAAAAATTCCAACGGCCATATCGCGATCAAAATCAACGGCGCTTATTCCTTAGGGTCAACCCAAGTCTTCACCGAACAAGCGAATCAATCACGCATACCGCTGATGGTCTACCCGCAGGTCAAAAGCATTTGTAACATCGGCTTCGGAACCGTTATGTCGGCGGGGGCTTCGCTCGGCCCGGAATTCCCCAATGTGAACCGCGTCATCAGTTGCGAACTCACGGCTGCGGTGGTGGAAGCGGCAAAGCCCTACATCCCACCCGAAATGACCGGCGGCGTTTTTACCGACCCACGCTCGAGCATTCTGATCGAAGATGGCCGCCACTACCTTACGGCGTCGAATCAAAAATTCGACATGATCAATGCCGATCTGTTTCTTCCCTTCCGTCGCGGTGCTGGCAGCCTCTACAGCCTCGACCACTATCAAGCCGCTGCAGAACGCCTCAACCCAGATGGTGTTTTTGTCCAATGGCTACCACTCTACCAAATCACCGAGACCGAATTCGGAGTCATAGTACGGACGATGTTGGAAGCATTCGAGCAAGTCACCTTGTGGCGCGACAACTTTACCCCTGGCAATGAGAAGGTAGCTCTCATCGGACAACGAAACAACAAACCGCTGCCGATCCCGCCACCCGTGGAACGTGATACCATGCTGGAAACGTTGGAGGGTGCGAGCTGGTATCAGGCTTCCTCCAAAATGATAGCTCCATCACCATCGACGATTCTATTCAACTACGTTGGTAATTTGACCGAAGCTCGCCGGCTTTTCGATTCCTACCCGATCAACACTGACGACAAACCGATGATCGAATATCAAACTCCGCTGTTATTTCGTGAGGTGGCGGCAAAAGACAAAGTGATCTGGATGGTCGGCCCCAAACTCACCAACATGATAAATCAAATTTTGTTAGAATCTCCGATTGCGATCGACCCCATGCTTGTTGGCCACCCGACCTCCAGCCGACGACTTTCCATAGCAGGTGGGGCATTCCACCAATCCCTAGTCTCCAAAGCTCTTGGGGAATCAGAGGAGTCGCTGGACGCATGGGACCGATTCCAACAACAATGGCGCATCACGGCTGATGGCAAATAATGATAGCTTATTCAGCCACTTCACGACCTTGTGACGTGGCTCAAAGGCTCCAACACCCGACTTTCTCCTTTATCCCAGCAATCTCGCGGCTAGTGTTGCGGATGTTATTGGCCGCAAGGCTCAGCGAAGACCGCATCCATTCACCAGCCGCGGAAAAACAAACCTCATGAAACCACTGCGCATCAACCTCACGATTCTACTCTCCATGCTAGCCGTGGCCTTTACCACCCCATTACAGGCCAAGCCTCTCAAAGTCTTCATCCTTTGCGGTCAGTCGAACATGGAGGGACACGCACAGACCAAGACCTTCCCCGCGATTGCCAAGGACCCTAAGACAGCGGACATGTACAAGGAGATGGTGGATGCCGATGGTAAACCAGTGGTGTGCGGTGACGTGTGGATCGCCTATTCCTACGGCGATTTCTCGGGAAACCCGGTCGGAAAAAGATCCGGTAAACTAACGGCCGGTTTTGGCAGCCAGCACCATATCGGAACCGGCAAGATCGGTCCTGAGTTCACCTTCGGAATCTACATCCACAAGATCCTGAATGAGCCAGTCCTGCTGATCAAGGATGCCTGGGGTGGCAAAAGCTTGATGGTGGATTTCCGTCCGCCCAGTGCCGGTGAGATCCCCGATGAAAAAGTGCGGGAGAAAGCGAAAGGGAAGACTGGAAGATATTACAAACTTCTAATCGAGCATGTGAAGAAAGTCCTCGCCGATCCCAAGAAGGTGTATCCGGATTATAATGCCAAGGAAGGCTTTGAGCTGGCTGGCTTTGCCTGGTTTCAGGGTTTCAACGACATGGTGGGACCCTACCCGAGGGTTGATGCTGCCAAAGGCAAGAAGAGCCCCAAGGATTTTTCCGAATACAGCCGTCTCCTCTCCTGTTTCATTCGCGATGTGCGCAAGGACCTGTCCGTGGCTAACCTACCCTTCGTGATCGGGGTTATGGGTGTGGGTGGTGAAACGGCGGGTGAAAACACAGATGCATTCCGCAAGAGCATGGCCGCGCCGGCCGAGACTGATGAGTTCAAAGGTAATATCGCCAATGTATTCACTGCCAAATACTGGCCCACCGAATTGGATGCCGTCCTCGCCAAGTCAAAACCGCTCAAAAGTGAACTCTCCAGCAAGAAGAAAGAACTCAAAAAACAGGAACTGAATCGCGATGACCTGCGGAAGCAAGAAGCCAAGTTAACCGAGCTAATGCGCCGCGAATTGGAGAAGGTTCTGACCGACGATGAATTGTTTTTGCTGGACAACGGAATTTCAAATCAGGGGTTCCACTACTACGGTTCCGCCAAGTGCCTCGGACAGATAGGCAAGGCCTTCGCCGAGACCTTGATTGACCTGAAGAAGAACGGGCGAAAGAATCCGTAAGAACCGCTCCCATCCTCACCAACGTTAGTTGCTGGAGGCTCCCTTATACCATCTTCACAGTTACATTGGCGGAATGAGCAAATCTTGGGTTTTACTTTGCCAGCAGAGCTGGATTAATGAGGCGGCACTGATTCTTTCATATTCTCCCAGCGTTACGCGTCAGTCTCATAGCTCGCTATGCTCCTTCCTTGCGCCTTGTTAAAATCTAAAATTATCAGCGTCATTCCGACAATCTAACCGCTCAAATGGTAGTATGTCCCACAGGGGCGCTCTATTGAAGCCTCGAGGGCAACGCCTATGGATCATGATCCAATAAATATTAGAGCCCTGAATTGGGCGACCTCATTGTTGCTTAGCCAAATAGTGTCACGAATCATTTGATCATTCTCCTAAGTGCTTTCTATATGAGTGGCATTCAAGTAAAGATTTGAACCCTTATAAGGTAACACAAAACCTATGAAAGAAATCAGGGGTACAGCTAATGAAAGCTGTACCCCTTTCCCTCATAAAAAAGTACACCTCCCAATGTACTTCCTAGAAAAATGGTGGGCAGAGAAGGATTCGAACCTTCGTACACTTACGTGAGCAGATTTACAGTCTGCCGCCTTTAACCACTCGGCCATCTACCCATCGTAGAAATTTTAGAATCGCATTTGATTCAACGGTTAATACCTCATGCGAGGCGGGAGACTTCTAGGACGACTCTCAGAGATCTGCAAGCTAAAAAGAGATCTTTTTTAGAATTATTTCGCTCTGTTGTTGATTCAATAGAAATTCTGAGTGTAGTTTAACTAGCGATGGAGCTCACCCCAGAAACAACCAAGAACAACATCCAACTAATAGCCAATCGCTTAGGTTTTTCAGACTGCCGGATTGCTCGCGTGAAACGCGCTACACATGCCGACCGGTATTTAGATTGGGTCGAGCAAGGCTGCGCCGGAGAAATGTCTTGGTTAGAGAGAAACAAAGACAAAAGAGTGCACCCAGGTGAAGTTTTGGAAGGCGCTCAGTCGATTATCACTCTCGCTCTCAACTACTTCCCCGGTTCGCAGGCCGCTGACTCCGACTACAAAATTGCTCGGTACGCCTGGAACGATGACTATCACGATATTATCGAAGGAAAACTCAAAGACTTCGACCTAGCGCTATCAGACATGGGAGGAAAACAACGCTACTATGTTGATACCGGCCCTATACTAGAAAGAGATTTTGCCAACGATGCAGGTCTCGGATGGAATGGGAAATCTACAGTTCAGATTCACAAAGGCTTTGGTACATGGTTTTTCATCTGCGAGCTCATCAGCACGCTGAAGATTGAAGCGGATCAGCCATCTGCTGATCATTGCGGAAAATGCACGCGATGCATTGATCATTGCCCAACTCAAGCTATTACTGGCCCCCGTGAGATGGATGCTCGTCGCTGCATTTCCTACCTTACCATTGAACATGCTGGCTCTATCCCATTTGAGCTACGGCCCATGATGGGCGACCGCATTTACGGCTGTGACGTATGCCTCGAAGTGTGCCCATGGAACAGGTTTGCAAAACTCAGCAGAGAAACCAAACTACACGCACGCTCAGAGATCTTTGATCATAAGCTCAGGGACTTCCTAAACATGGATATCGAGTCATTCCGTAAGACCTTCGCTAAATCACCTATCAAGCGGATTAAGCACAATCGATTCATCCGCAATGTTTGTGTCGCAATAGGTAACACGGGAACCACAGAGGACATCCAACTCTTAGAACCTTTTGCAACCGGCGATGACCCTCTCATAGCCGAGCACGCTCAATGGGCAATCGACGAAATCCAAAGGAGATCCTGATGCCCTCAAACAAGTATGGCACAATGAAGCTCCCACCGCAGATTACTCAGATTCTTCCAGCATGATGAAACGTTTCTACCGCGAAAAATACCAAAGACGCTAAAAGGCTAGGGCGATGAAACTTTCCTTACCACGAATGGCACTAGTTGCACGAATGCTGGAAATGGATCCAAACCTAACAAAAAATGACACTCTATCTCTAGAGTGCCATTGTAAAAAATAGGTAATTCTTAGTAGAATTAGTGTGCGCGACAGAATTCCTCGAAACGAGAAACGCCTTCGTTAAGCACATCAAGAGTTGTACAATAACTGATGCGAATACAGCTATCATTACCAAATGCGATACCGGGAACAGCAGCAACACGGTAGCGATTAAGCAACTTGTCGCAGAGATTCACTGACTTCATGCCCAGCTTCTCACAATTGACGAAGAAGTAGAATGCTCCTTCAGGCTCAACCACGCTGATATTTGGGATTGCTTTGAGACGAGCGAGCATGAACTGACGTCGCACATCGTACTCAGCGCGGAGATCTTCCACGAAGGTACTTTTCTGCTCTAGTGCAGCAAGTCCACCGTACTGAGCGAAGGTACAAGCATTAGAAGTTGTGTGCCCTTGAATCTTACTAATCGCGTCGGCAATTGGCTGAGGTGCCGCGATCCAACCGAGACGCCAACCAGTCATTGAGTAGGCCTTTGAGAAGCCACCCACTGTGATTGTCAAGTCGTAGAGTTCCTTACTAAGTGAAGCGATGCTTACGTGCTTTGCTTCGTTGTAAATGAGGTGCTCGTAGATTTCATCGGACAAGATAATGATGTCTTCAAGAAGAGCCACTTCACCGAGAGCTTTAAGCTCGTCTGCTGTGTAGACTGCTCCAGTTGGGTTACCAGGAGAGTTGATAATGATCATTTTAGTGAGACCAGTCATGTTTTCCTCAAACTCTTCAGGAGTAAGCTTCCAACCATTTTCTTCTTTAGTCTCCACAATCACTGGAATACCACCAGCGAGACGCACCATTTCCGGGTAAGATACCCAGTATGGAGCAGGGATGATTACCTCGTCACCTTCTTCAACAATCGCAATGATTGCATTCATACACGAATGCTTAGCTCCACTATTGACGACAACCTGAGTGGCGTCGTAGTCGAGCTTATTTTCTTTTTTGAGTTTCGCTGCAATTGCCTGACGAAGCTCAGGAATACCTGCTGCAGGAGTGTACTTCGTCTTACCTTCCTGAATCGCCTTGATCGCGGCATCTTTGATGAAGTCTGGTGTGTCGAGATCTGGCTCGCCGCCAGCAAGTCCATAAACTTCTTCACCCTTGGCCTTCATTGCCTTAGCTTGATTTGTGATGCTAAGAGTCAGAGAGGGAGTAACTTGAGCTACGCGTGATGATATGCTTTCCATAGTAGTCTTTATTTAAAAAATGATTCGCTCTCAAATGACGAATTCTCAGAATTTTGGAAACCCTGAGATCGCCTTCAAGAGTCGATGCATTACTTAAAGCATCCACTCCAGCTTGCAAGAGAAATGGCATTTACTGACGAGAAATATTCTGCTCCTTCAGCCATTACTAATGCTTACTTCCACGTGCCGTTACCCACTTACCTTTTCGGATCACTTTAGAAAATTGTAAGCCCGCCTTCTCGGCAGCCTCACGTGTCGGCTCCCATTGCTCGAAAAGAATTCCCGAGACAATAAAGTCACCATCCTCTTTCAACGATTTCTCAATCGTCCCAAATGCTTGCTGAAGGATTGTAGAAAAAAGATTAGCTACAACGACTTGCCATTGTTGAGGCGGCGTCCACTTAAGCACGTCTTGCTCAAAGATTTTGATGCCGTCCACTTTGTTGAGAACCAAATTTTGCTCCGAAACTCGGACAGCCTGAGGATCGAAATCATGTGCCTCACACTTTTCCGCTCCGAGCATCCTAGCAGCAATCGCGAGAACAGCCGTGCCACATCCTAAATCCAGCATCTGCCAATCCGAATCTTTACGTTCCCTAGAAACATCCACTAACAACCTCAAACAAGTAGAAGTCGTGGCGTGGTCGCCGGTACCGAAAGCCATCTCAGCGGGCATCCTGATGACGTGCCTCTTTGGAAATTTTTTTTGTAGTTCACGCACCACACCTCCTTCGCGGCTGCCAGTGATCAATAGCGCATCTCGAATCTTCAACGGAGGACGAGTCACCTCACTCAACGCCGCCCAGTTTTGCTCTTTCACCAGGCGAATAGAGCCTCCAAATTGCTCCTGGATTCTCTTCGCCTCTTCTTCGCTCTCGCAATACACCTCCACACGGATCGATTTCCCCCCCTTGATCTCATTGATCACACTGTTCGGGTTTCCATAAAAGCGCTCTTCCCAAGCGTCGAGCCACTTGACTGATGATAGTTTGGACCAATGCCACATAAGCCAATAGTTAGAGTAATGAACCTCCAGAAGCAAGAATATAGCAAGATGGCTTGCTCAAATTTTCTCGACAAAAAAGCGAGTCATAGCTGACTCGCTTTTTTTAAGTATCCGATGGAGCGGGTGAAGAGATTCGAACTCTCGACATCGACCTTGGCAAGGTCGCGCTCTACCACTGAGCTACACCCGCTTTATCGGAATATTTTTACTGCAGGCCCAAATCCTTAGAAGAAAATGGAGCGGGTGAACAGATTCGAACTGTCGACATCGACCTTGGCAAGGTCGCGCTCTACCACTGAGCTACACCCGCTTTGTTGCCTGCGGCGGCGGTTTTCTACACGCTCACCAACTCTGCGCAAGCATTTTTTGACACATTCTTTATACTCATCTCCCCAACTACAAAAAGACCAAGCACTTCGGTCAATCGATTTTATTCCCGAACAATGGTTCTCGACTCATGCATATGAGAACATTAGTTTACTCCCCATGAAATCTTGCCTTTTTATAATCATCGGGGTCCTGATTCTAGCAGGGCTAGTACTATCGCTAGGCACACTCTTCTTTATCAACTCCGACACTAAAGTAAAAGAAGCTGAAGCGAAGACTGAAGAAGTTGCTCCCTAGTTCGACCAACTCTAACATACTCATAAACAAAAAGCCGCACTTCTCACGAAGTGCGGCTTTGCTTTGATTAGATTAGATTAAGCTAGCGAATTAAGCTTCTACTGGTGCCTCCTCTTTAGGAGCATCAGAGTTCTTAAGTTCGCGAACTGCGGCGCGGATGGACATCTTTACGCGACCTTTGTCGTCGATACCGATGCACTTTGCTTTCACCTTATCGCCGACGCTAACAACGTCTTCAGTCTTATCTACGCGGCCTTCAGCAAGCTCAGAGATGTGGATGAGTCCGTCCTTACCAGGAAGGACTTCAACGAATGCACCGAACTTTGTGCAAGAAACGATCTTACCGTCGTAGATCTTACCGATTTCAACTTCAGCAAACATCTGGTTGATCATTTCTTTAGCGCGCTCGAGAGACTCATTCTTAGAAGCGTAGATGTGCACAGTGCCATCATCTTCGATGTTAAGGTCAGCACCAGACTCAGCTTGGATAGCCTTGATGTTCTTGCCACCAGGTCCGATGAGCATTCCGATCTTGTCTGGGTTGATCTTCACAGACTCGATACGTGGAGCGTGCTCAGAGATAGTTGCTGTCTCGTTGATTACAGAGAGCATCTTCTCGAGGATTACGCCGCGACCTTCTTTAGCCTGATAAACAGCCTCTTCGAGGATGCTAAGTGGGATACCGTCGAGCTTGAGGTCAAGCTGGTAGGAAGTCACACCGTCAGGAGTTCCGCAAAGTTTGAAGTCCATGTCACCATAGAAATCTTCAGAACCGATGATGTCGAGGAGACGCTCGTAGCGAACCATTTCACCAGCATCGTTGAAGTCAGTCACGAGACCAACAGAGATACCTGAAACTGGAGCTTTGATTGGAACACCTGCACCGAGAAGGGACATTGTGCCTGCACAAACTGTAGCCATTGAAGAGGAGCCGTTTGACTCAAGAACTTCGGAAACTGTACGGATAGCATATGGGAAATCAGCTTCGTCAGGGATCACTGGTGCGATAGAACGCTCAGCGAGGTTTCCGTGACCGATTTCACGACGATTAAGACCACCGAAGCGACCTGCTTCACCAACGGAGAACGGTGGGAAACTGTAGTGAAGGATGAAGCGCTTGCTGTCTTCGCCACCTGCGTAGTTGTCGAAGTACTGACGTTCGTCAGCTGGAGCGAGTGTGGACACTGCGAGTGCTTGTGTTTCACCACGAGCAAAGAGTGCTGAACCGTGAACGCGTGGAAGCAGACCTTCTTCAGCGAAAAGTGGGCGAAGGTCAGCTGGCTTGCGGCCGTCTGCACGCACACCTTTTTCAAGGATAGAAACGCGGAATGCCTTCTTCTGAAGGTACTCGAATGCTTGCTCGATCTGGAAGTCATTAGTCTCAGGGAAACGCTCCATGATTGCTGTTTCCACTTCTTTACGAAGTGCGCCAACTTTAGTAGCACGCTCAACCTTAGAAGCTGCGTAGATAGCACCTTCGATACGGTCACCTGCGATTTCGTAGGCGATGTCGAGCAAGTCTTGCTCAGCCACAGAAACTGTGAATGGGCGAGTCTCTTTACCAGCGAGAGCTTTGAGCTCCACTTGTGCAGCTACGAGAATCTCCACCTGTGTTTGAGCGAAGTAGAGAGCCTTGACAAATTCCTCTTCAGGAACCTGGTCAGCACCACCTTCGATCATGATCACATTCTTCTCGTCACCAACGTACACGAGGTCAAGATCTGACTCTTCGCGCTGGTCGAATGTTGGGTTCACAATGAACTCACCTTCAACACGACCGATACGCACTGCACCGATTGGGCGAGCGAATGGGATGTCAGAGATAGAAAGCGCAGCAGAAGCACCGTTCATCGCAAGGATGTCAGCATCGTTTACTGCGTCAGCTGAAAGCATCAGCGCTACGATCTGAGTCTCGTATAGGTAACCTTTAGGGAAAAGTGGGCGGAGTGGACGATCAGTCATGCGGCAAGTGAGAATTTCCTTCTCAGTCGGACGACCTTCACGCTTGAAGTAGCCACCTGGGAAAACACCAGCAGCAAATGCGCGCTCTTTGTACTCAACAGAAAGCGGGAACCATGACTGGCCCGGCTTGATTTTTGTTAGGGAACAAGCAGTAACAAGTACTGTTGTATCACCTGATCTTACGACTACTGCGCCATCAGCGAGTTTAGCCATTTTACCAGTTTCGAAACTGATAGGATTCGCGCCGACCTGGCCCGTTACTTTGTGTATGTTCATTTCCATAATTTTCTTTTCTTCTTGTTTCGTCACTCCCGCAGCAAGCCGCAGGAAATTCTTACTTTGTGACCTCAGTCGTCTCGACTGGCCTCAGGAAGCAATGCTGATGACGCACCATCATCCCTCCCTTTTTTCAATCTGTGGACACATTCTCAGTGCGCCGCCATCAGTCGAAACCGACAGCCTTTTTTAACGAGAAAAGGTGCTCCATTTCAGAATGGGCACCTAGAAAGAGAAAGGCCACGGAGAACCGTGACCTTTCAAAAAGTAACTTAGCGACGTAGACCAAGACCTTTGATGGCCTTCTGGTAACGCTCTTCTGAGTTTGCCTTTACATAATCAAGAAGCTTACGACGACGTGACACCATGCGGAGAAGTCCGCGACGGCTGTGGAGGTCCTTCTTGTTCGCATTCATGTGATCGGTAAGATGAAGAATACGCACAGTAAGAAGTGCAACTTGATAATCGGCACTGCCAGTGTCACCTTCGTGAAGCTGGAAGTCTTTCGGGTTGATAGTAATATCGCTCATTTTGAATTAGTGTGTTCAGGACCAGTCGGAATTGACCAGACCTCCCTAGCGGGACGCGGCTTCGTAACCCACCCCAATCGATAAATCAAGCTTTATTCAGCAAGCCAACAACGCTCATGGAATCTGGAACTCCAATGATCAATGACCAATTTCTCTTGCCAGCAGTCTATCAGTCCTCTAATCCACGGGCATGGCAAAAGAAACAACTCTTATCCTTTTCAAACCTGACACCATCGAAAAGAACCTTTCAGGCACAGTACTCGAACGCTTCCTTAAAGAAGGCCTCGTGGTACGCGGCATCAAAATGATGACCCTCAGCGACGAACTCCTCGCTGAGCATTACGCACACGTCGCCGACAAACCGTTCTTCCCTAGCATCGTCGAGTTCATGCAGAAGACTCCAGTCATCGCTGTTGCTCTCGAAGGCGATGACGCGATCGGCCGCGTTCGCGACCTGCTCGGACCAACAAACTCCGAAGAAGCACCCGCTGGCACACTCCGCGGCGACCTCGGCGAGAACATGATGGTGAATGTCTGTCACGCATCCGACAGCCAGGAATCAGCAGCGGCAGAAATCAAGCGCTTCTTCAACGAAGGCGAAGTATTCAGCTTCTAAGACGCCCTCACTCTTTCAAAATGCCTGCCAGCTCACAGCTCGCAGGTATTTTTGTGCCTTTTTACTTCCCAGTCGGGCTCACCTTTTCTTTGTAAGAACGGACGGCCCAGTTGAGCCGAGCATAAACAGCAAGCATATCATCCGCTTTCTCTTGTGAGAAATGCGCCAATCTCCCATCAGCTATAGCCCTTTCGAACGACGACTTGAAGCGAAGGACATTCTGCTCGAGTAATTGATAATCACCTTCTAAATGTGCATTTTCAACACCCCTTCTCTTCATCTCCATATCTCGATACACTAAGATCGTTTCAGCCGCTACTGCTGCACTAAGCGCATCACCTGGGTCACTCACCCTCCCTTCACAAGCTTTAAGCGTATTTTGAGAAACTTTATAGAGTGCCTCGAAACCACCTTCCTCAGCAGCAAAATTCGAATACACAGCATAGTTACCTTGGTTAGTGGGGTCCATCTCGTACGCTAGCGTCATCAACTCCTTCACCTTCTCCTTTTCATAGGCCAACACCTCTGCGCTGCGGTTGCCGGGGAGATTATTTTGCCTAATACCACTCTCTAGCCTTCGTAAGTTTAACTTCAGCTCAGTCATCTTTGGTCGCCCCTCGACGCTGCCCCCTCCATGACTCACCCCACAAGTTTCACTCTCATCCCCTTCACCCACATGTTTATGCCCTATTCCACCATGGTGGATGATACTCACTGGATCCTGTAACGCAGCACCCACAATTTCCCCGTACGGACTAGACTTAAGCTCCAGAGGATTCAACTCCCTCAGCGCCCGCTCCTCAGCAGTCCGCTGAAAACCATCGACAACAAGACCTACTCCTAGGGCCGAAAGAACAAAGACGATCCAATACTTCATTTCTGTTTGGGGGTGAATGTTAGATACGCACAAGTACTCAGCAAAATACTCAAGCCTGCCAAATATTCAAAAACTCCCATAAACTCAGGTGTCGTCAAAGCCCCCTGCTGATGCACAAAACGATGCGTCAGATCCGCTAAATAAAAATGCGGCAACACCACATAGAGAGTATCAAGCGCAAAAATATCTTTCGATAGAACGATCTTCTCCACCACTAAAACCAAATAAAAGCCACACAGATATAAAAATAACCCGCCAGAGTAACCCACTAAAGCCCCAAAACGAGAAGCCAAAGCTATCACGAATTGATTCACCGCGGACACCACCACCAGAAAAAACACCGCGTGCTGCACGTTCAACACCAGCCAATGCCGAAACTCGGTCTCTCCTTCCGGAGCGGCAGCACACACACAAACCGTCACCGCTACCACGACCATCAAAAAGGCAAACAACATCGTCGTCAACCAAAGCCCACAGAGCTGCGAAGACTTGGTCACACCACCACTCAGAAAATACTCCCCGAGCCGTGAGCGCACGTGTCCCCCCCCATATTTGCCGCATTATAGACCAACCAAAAACATGCCCCCGCCCACACTAACTGCCATGCGGCCTGGGCAATGGCTGGGCGACTCACCGATGGGTCGACCTGAAAATTCGTCATCTGCTGCAA
The DNA here is from genome assembly GCF_002954445.1 of Rubritalea profundi. GTDB lineage: Bacteria > Verrucomicrobiota > Verrucomicrobiia > Verrucomicrobiales > Akkermansiaceae > Rubritalea > Rubritalea profundi. The sequence continues at coordinate 2,890,598 of NZ_MQWA01000001.1, read as the reverse complement.
CACAAACGGCAACACTGCTAACAACAATAACACCAAAAACACCGACTTCTGCCGGATCGCTGTCGCTAGAGATAATTTAAATATTTTATACATCCTTACTTCCTCAATTTTTATTTTAGCCCATTCTTAAGCGTACCCCAGCTACTACCCTGATCACTACTAGCACTAGTAATCTCACCATCAGAAATAAGCACCGCGCTATTGATAACCATACTATCGAAATCCGGATGGCAACTCACCAAACGACAAATTCCATCGTCATGTTCAGACCAGTATTCTAAAAATGCCTCACGCACGTAAGAGTCTAAACCTGTAAATGGCTCATCCAACAACATCACATTCCCTACATCTAAGTCACAACTAAACTCGGCCATCAGCCAGCTAATTTTACGCTTATTTCCAGTAGATAAATTGCGATAATTCTTTTTCAAATCGAGCTCAATATGATCAGCAAATGAGAAACACTCTTTTCGACGCACCTTCGGCACGAGAGCCCTCAAGATCACCTGAGCGGACAAATCGTCATTGTACTCAATGTCTTCAGGTACAAATTGAAGCTTGCCCTGAGTCAGCGTTCGCCCAGCCACGGAAGCCAAACTCCCAGCTATGGTTCGCAGCAAAGTCGTCTTGCCACGGCCATTACGGGCCAGAAGGTAGTGCGTCCCCTCTGCTAGATCTATCTCCTCTTTAGCCTCCGCGATAGAGTCATTTTTATACCCTATACCGAACCCTGGGGGGATAGTAATTCTACATTTTCCGTCCATTTGATCTAGAAGCTAACCATATAATCCTATAGCTCAAGAGAGAAATAGCATTCAGCAACCGTCATTTCTAACACACCTCAAACCTTTACAGAATACTTAGAATGCTGCAACAGCATGAATCAACCTAACACATAAATCTAACACCCTCTTGAAACAACAAGCCTCCACCTCAATAGCTCAAAAAAAAGCCACAACTAAAACTCGCATAATGAACACTGCGCACTCCATCCCTATAATACACTCAACTCACTAAATACGACAATCGCCGAACAAAAAAAAGCAAGAATGTTCAAATTTAGGTGTTGCCAACTTACCGAAATCTATTTATCTATAGGATTACTCAAGTGGTATATTTTTGGTTAGGGATTTATTTGAAACTCATTTTCTCCTTCACAAAAACTATCTAGCCAGCCATAGTATTACTTACCGTGAACCCTCTACGAGAAATTTCATAACCCGATGGAAGCAGCAATCAATATACCGAGTCCACCGCCATTGCCTACTGAGCACAGTTCACAGGCATTTAGCGAGAATATGTCAGGTGACGATCTCCTCAAAATCATGTTTCAGACTTGCCAGCAAAAAGGCGTTTCTGACATTCAGATGCGAGCGAATCGACCGATGTATATTGAGACCCACCACGGTATGGAAGCGCTGCCTTATCTGGGTGTGCTTACTGCGGACTCACTACTAAAGATCTATAAAGCTCTTCTCAACAACAAAGATGACGATTCTCATGGCTTTGGAGACTCAGCAGAAGACAAAGACCACGTCCAGGAAGCCTTTGACAAGTTCTTAGAAACGCGCGTTGACGACTTCTCCTGTAGCGGGGTCCAATACGGTGAGAACGGTGAGATTTCAGGACGCCTTCGAATCCAAGCCCACTTAAGCGCCCCAGGTCTAGGCATCACTTGTCGAATCCTCAACGATTCGATCCCAGAGCTTGAATCACTCGGCATCCTGCCGGATACGATTGTGTCTCTGCGCCAAGGCGTCCTCAAACGAGCCGGTCTTTGCCTCATCACGGGACCGACTGGCTCAGGAAAATCCACAACACTGGCGTCGCTCATTGACTGGGCTCGCCGTCACCACCCTAAACACATCGTCACCATCGAAGACCCTGTGGAATACCAATACCCGTTCGACATGGATGACCCAGATGTACCGGGAATGAAGACACTCGCTCCATCGATCGTCACCCAGCAAGAAGTTGGACGAGACGTAGCGAACTACCGCCAGGGCCTCAAAGATGTCCTGCGTAAAGCCCCACACATCATCCTTCTCGGAGAGATTCGTGACAGGGAAGCGATGGATACCTGCCTTGAGGCTGCACAAACAGGCCACCTCGTCCTCTCCACTCTCCACACCACTGGAGCGGTAAAGACCATGGGTCGTATTTTGGAGATGTACCCGAAAGATAAGCATGCCTCCATTCTTAATCGTCTCGGTGAGATCATGATTTTCATCCATTCCCAAGGCCTCATCACCGGAGTTCACGGACGGGTACTCACCTACGAATTCCTCAATAACAACGACGACTCAGTCGGCGCTGCGATTGCAGCCTACGACCGCGGGGCCAGCGCACTCGAGGACGCCATCCGCCGCTCAGGAAACATCCAGTGGGACAACAACCTACTCAGACTTCACCAACAGGGACTCATCTCTCAGGAAGCTTTTGAAAATGCTAAACTCGCCAAATCTGACGACTAAGCATCTTCAAATAATTCCCCCATACATAAACAATAAACATAAATAATAAATACCATGAAACTAAATAAATCCATCCGCAAGACACCACAAGGTGTGACTCTTATCGAGCTTTCAGTCGTTATCGCTGTGATCCTCGTACTTATCTCGGTTCTCTTCATCGGAGCTAGCTATTATAAAACATCCGCTAACGCAGCAGCCTGCGCAATCAACAGATCATCCATCCAAAAAGCGGCCGATTCTTATATGAATATATCTGGATCTGCCACTACGGCCACCATTTCAGGGCTTATCACAGGGGCCACTGGACCTATGAGCTCAGGTCTCCCGAATTGCCCAACCACGAATACAAGCTCTGTATATTCCATTGCAGTCGCCTCTGGCGCATCTACAGTAACTTGTTCAACAACTGGACATCCTTAATGCTACACAAAGGTTAGCCTCATATCATACACGAACCTAGTCTTACTAATACTCACAATCATAAATAACTTCACTCATCCCCACCTCCCCTAGAAATGAGGTGGGGATTTTTATTCCCCCAGTCCCCATAATGATCTTCGATCAATTCAATACTACACATGAATCTGAGCCAACCCAACACCCTCTCTTTCCCCCAACGCTACAAACAGGCAAAAAGCCTCATCAAACATACAAGCAGGGCCAGCAACCCCAATTGGTACGCTGACGCGCTTGCTATTAACATCCAGATACACATTTTCGTTGGCAGCGATTCGGGTGCGATCTCCTACATTCGCAACATGGAATCGGGCGCATGGGCAAAAGGCCCTAACATCTCTCCTGAAATGGAAGAGGATCCGTCACTCCTCAAGCCCGTACTCGACGGCATCATTACCGAACATTGCGCTAATACGAAAAAACCTGGTATCGGCGTGATCCTCTATGTAGCCGATGAATTTTCTACGGCTGAACTCGGACCTGAGCACCAAAACCCTGCGGAAGTGGCAGAACTCCGCAAGCTCATCAAGGAGAATCCACGTTCGATTCTAGAAGACCATTCCATCTCTAATGAGTCCCACTCCTGGAGACTCTTCCCTTATCCTGGGGCAGCGAGCGGCCAACCTTTCGCCACCGCCATCGCTTTCACCCGCCGCCACGAACACCTGATGCAGAAGTTTCGGAGCTACGGCGAACAAAACAATCTACCGATTCGCACCCGCGCTATCAGCGCGCCACTCTGCGCAATCAGCGCACTACCTTGGCTCCTCGATCAAAAGCCCGAAAATGGCTTTGTAGCTCTCTACCACTACCCGCAATTCACGGTACTGAGCTTTTTTAATACGCATGGCGACCTCGTACTTATCCGGACCCTACAACACCACGGCAACGTCCCGTTCTCACCGCAGTCTGCAAGTGCCATCATGACTACCACGGCTTCTCTAGAGCTAGAGAAGCCGCACGTTTTCATCATTCCAATGGCTGGAGCCGCCCCGATGGGGCTCAGTGACTCGCTGACGAGTATGCTCCCAGACTCACAAGTCATCACCCTTAGTCCCACCAGTTCAGCGCTGCACATTCCGACTGCCCCTAGTGAAACATCTGCCCCTAGTGACTTAGGCGTCACACGCGCATGGAAGTGGAGTGACCTAGCTGCACAAGCAGCAGTAGAATCTGACCCCCTTCCGGCAGCCCCATCCGAAGAAACCGCCATACCTGGAGTCACACGCCCATGGAAGCTCAAAGACATGGCAGCTGTGGCAATGCTTTCCCAAGTAAGGCTTGAAGTAGTCTCAACCACCAACCCACCCTCAGCGAGTAACTCGATCTTAGCAGAGAGCCATACATTCAACACTCTCGTGAAGGAGATGTGGCCGATCCAAGACTTCCTTCCCCCAACCTCTGCAGAAACCGCACTCTACCCAGATCAAGTGGAAATGAAGCTGCTGAAGTGCAGTAAATTAGTTAAACTTGCAGCCGCCTGCTTGGTCGTTGGGTCACTCGCTAAACTTGGCATGGACCTCTCAACATCCGTGGCTGACCCAGCTTGGGGATACGAAACCACACACCCACAAATACAGATCAACTCCTACCGAAAGAGCGCCCTCGAATATGATAAACTCAACAATCTACTCAGCGATCGCTCCCGCGCATGGAGCAACATGGAACTACTCGCACGCCTCATCCCCGCAAAACAAAATATCACCGTAAAGGATTTTATATATAAAACCTCTATTCAGGCTGCCAATGCGACTAATCAGCGGATTCCAGTCATCCGCACATGGACCATCACAGGTAGCGGAGACTCCGCTGCCAGAAATTACCTTGAAACCCTCAATTCTGCTACAGAAATGGCGAAAATATTTGAGAATACCTACCAAGGAACTCAAGATAAATCCTTTAACGTGAGCATTGCAAACCGAAAGCCGCGGCCAGACATCCAAATCAAAAGAGCCAACAACTCAAACAGTCAAAGAAACAGCGCCGCATCGTCACATCCTTTCAAGTTTAAAATGACAATAACCCAACGGCTTGACAACGAAGATGAGCTCACTCTGCCTCTAGCAAAATAGAAATAACCGCCACCACCAATTCTTTATGAAAAGACATTATATTCAATCGATTGGGACATTCTCCATCGCTGTCCCACTGATTGTAACATTGATTGTGATAGGCATTATATCCTTCACTAAATCCACCTTATTAGGAGACTTCTCGCAGAGCCAGCGAATATACAAAACTGAACAAACCCAGATAGCGGCGCTCAGTAAACTAGAAATTAAACATAAAGCACAACAGAGCCAACTCGAACAATGGGACAAACTGCTCACTAGCGACAGTTACAACGAGGTCAACAAACAGCTCCGTATAGCGATTACCAACAACAACAAAAGTAAAACACTCCAACTCACCGACCAAAAAAGTGCGACCCGACCTGCATACGCTGTCGATGCCCCACGATCAGCCTGCGAGTTTGTCCTAGAAGGCACTTTCACCGAACTTCAAAGGTGCACAACCGAACTGGAATGTAAAATGCCCAATCTCATGGTGAACACCATGAACATTAAGCCTCAAACAAACAGTAACCTACTCAACCTAAAACTCAATTACACGATATGGGAAAAGGATCAATAACCACTCTCTGCTGCTATCTCACGCTTCAAAGCTTCACTCTAGCTGAAGACCTAAATGCCGCAAAATTCAATCTCGATTCATCGATGGATTTCATCGCTGAAAAGACTTCAGTTTTTGTAATCAATCGGCGATCAGTCGGTCCTTTTGGTAAACCTCAAGACCCACATAAAAAATTTTAGTTACTAAAAAAATCGACCCTAAAAAACCGACCACTTCAATCACCTCCATAGAGGAACAAATCCTTATTGAGCAGGAAATTACTAAGCTTGGAAAAAAACTCAACGTTATGGGTAGACGCGTCATCATTGGTTCTAAAAACTATAAAAGAGGTGACAAAATCGACATCTCCGTCAAAGGAAAGATTTTCCCACTGAAGTTCAATTCAATCACCTCGAGTAAAGTCACATTCCTTGACCTCAGCGACAAGAGCATCATCTCCTTAGATATGAAATATCGCTCGGTCACTCCAAGGCCCAAAGACCCTACACGAGTTGACATAAACCCTAACAAAACAGATACTCACAAAATCGATTAGTTGATCTTGATCAAGAATAGCCTTGATCACTAACAACATTTCTGTTCATTATAACAAATCTCCCAAAATATAACTAAAAAAAATATGAGAAGCCACCCAACTAGCATGAAGCTACTACCAAGCACGCTTGCCGCATTCGCGCTCTACGCCGCGACTGCAACTGCGCAAGAACCAACTACCCTCCCCTCTACACCACCAGCGGTTGACGCACCAGATATCGCACCAGATATCGCGCCAGATATTGCGCCTGAAAGCCCTGAGCTGACGCCTCCAGCAGCAGCTGCGGCAGTCGCTCCAGCACCAGCCCTTCCCGGCGAGGAGCCCGCTGCCGTAGTTCCTGATCAACAGGAAGAACTAGAAGATGGCATACGACTCAATGATGCTAACCTTAACACAGTCTTTGAGGTACTTGCCCGCGACGCTGGACTCTCCTACTTCCACAACAACCGTATTGCTGGAGACGATTTTAAGGTAAATGGTTACCTCAAAGACGGTGACGCACTCACCCAAATGGAAGACCTCGCTTTCAGTAACGCTCTCACAATGCACCGCCGTGGTAATACTATCTACGCGTTGACTAGCGACCAGCTCAACCAACTTCCTTCCACAGAATGGTCCTACCAACTCAAGTACTTGCGCTCATCTAACATGAAGGATCATATGCGTGAGCTCATCTCTCCACTTCTGAGCCCGAACACAGGAATCGTAAATTATGAGGAGAAAACTAACACCCTCATCATCATCGACACTCCGCACAAAATTGAACGCGTAAAAAGCCTACTTGAGCGCATTGATCGCGCAAAAGGGCAGATCGTTGTTGAAGTGAAAATTTACCGAGTTCTTTCTTCCGTTGGCCAAAGCATCGGATTTGATTGGTCCGATTCATTGGGTGCAAACGCGTCAGTTCCGACCCGCGCAGTCTTGGGACTCAACGACATACTCGGTCTCCCATCAAGTGCTGCCACACCACTTGCCGCAGGAGACTTGGTATTTTCGCCGAACGAAATCAGTGCTGTTCTGACAGCTCTCAATGAAGGCGGCATCATCAAACTTCAGAACAATCCAGTTCTCATTACGGAAGATAACGAGGCCGCATCTATCGCAGTGATTGATCGTATTCCTATCATCACCACAGAAAGCACACAGAACTCATCTGGAGGCAACCCAACTGTCACAGAAGAAGTTCGCTACAAGATCGACGAAGAAGATTCTACAGATCCTGAAACAACTCGAGAAATTGGTACTACCATTTTTGTCACTCCAACACTCCTCCCAGACGGGACTATTCGCTTGAATATGCGTCCAAGAGCTGCCTCAGTTACGCGTCTCATTGTGAGCCCTCAAACAGGCAATTCCTACCCAGAGGTGCGTGAATCTACACTCACAACTATCGCACGTATTCCAGATGGCCACTCACTCATCGTTGGTGGTTTTTTCCAAGAATCTGAGATAGAGAACGAGAACAAAGTACCGCTGTTGGGAGACATCCCAGTTCTTAACTTCTTCTTTAAGAGCAAGACAACATCGAAAGAGCAATCCAGCCTGCTGTTTGTTGTCACTCCAAGTAGCTATAGCCCGGAAAACCATAAATCACATCACCGCACCCATAATCGCCTAGAAAGTAACCTTCAGATTCGCGATAAAGATATGACCTTTGATGATCCCAACAATTACGACCTTGAGAAGCCAAACCTCAAGCGCGCATTGAAAAATTTCGGAAAAGAGTCTGGATTTCAACAAAATCTAAACTCCTCTAACGGCACGAATAAGCCGTACCGCGTGCGTCGATAAACTCAACTCTAAGAACCGATCACCATTCAGAAATAATGTCAGATCTTAACGTGGAGAGCTCAAACCTCACCGAATGGCACTCCTATTCCCTCCAACAAAGCGCGGGAGCCTTTTTAAAGGCTAACATAGCGACTGAGGAGGAAATTACGACAGTTTCCGGACAGTGTATCGAAGCTTGGAACAACAACCTCGCTGCCGAGCCTTTATTTAGGCTCGCAACATTAGAGGACGACGACGAAAGTCAATATGAAGCGAGCATTGAGCGCTGGGGCACAATGCTCGCTTCCCTCGTCACTCCTATCATGCCCCCCGCTCCTTTTGCGGTAAAAATGATGACACCTAGTGCTTTCTACGAAAAGCATGAGCCCATATATGATCTCGCTAGGTCTCTTAAATGTCCCATTCTTTATAATGAAGATGCGGATGTTATTGGACTAGGTTCTATCAATCCAGTGACTGCAACTATCTTTGCTCAAGCATTACACGCCTACGTCACAGAGACCCTACAGATCTCTCCTTATATCACCTGCGTTCGTATGAACTACGAATCATGGAAAGCTCTCACTGAGAAACATTTTTCACGATGATCGAATTTGACGGCCTTCATTTCAATGATTTCATCAGTAAAAAAATCATGCTTAGCCTCGGTGAGCACGATCCTGCATTTGCTGAAATCACCCATGACCAAGTCCAAAACCGTGTCACAAAAACGACGTTTATGGCTGCGGTAGCAAAACTTAACGGACTCGCTTTTTTTCCGAAAATCGCTGAATTCTGTGATGGAGCACTACTAGAAAAATGCGATCCATCCACCCTCACTAGGGGCGACTTCACCCCTCTTTGTATCTACAACGACTCTCTAATTATAGCAGTTGTTGACCCGTGGAAATCTTCTGCAGAGGAATACCTTTCTCCAAGGTTTCCAGAGTACGAAATAATCAAGATCGTTACGATTAAGTCGGAAATTAGCCGGACAATCGAAGCCTCGTCTACCTCGGGTGGACCGACAAAATCTGAATTAGAATCAATCGATGTCGAAGACTTTGAAGAGTTCGACAAAGATTTCGATGTGACATCGACAGACTACGATGAGCCAATGGCGGCCTTGACTGCCACTATCATGGCGGATGCAGTCAAACAGCGCGCTTCGGATGTTCACTTTAAGGTTGAAAAAGAGTCTTTCTATTACTCATTTCGTGTAGATGGAGACCTTGGCGCGAAGCGAGAGCTTCCAATGAAACTTAAGGACAGGATTGACGCCTTTATCCTCAACTTGATGAAGCTTCCTACGGAGATCCGAAACACGGTTTGTGGTATATCTGGTCGATTTACCATTAGTTACTTTCACCGCCCGATTGACATTCGTTATGAACGTCATCGTACCTACAGGGGCTACCACCTTACCATGCGTCTATTGGACAAAGGTCATCTCAATGTGACACTCGGTAAGGGCTCACTGGCCTTTGATGAAGAAACCCTTTTTGCCATTCGCAAAGTGATGAAGGTTCCGGCTGGAATTATTGTGATGTCAGGACCCACAGGCTCAGGTAAATCAACCACCCTCAACGCGATGTTGAGAGAGCTTAATAGACCTGAAGTAAATATTCTCACCCTAGAGAACCCTGTGGAGGACGAAGTCCCAGGAATCACCCATTGTGACTTGAAAAACGCGGGAGAGTTTAAGCCCATGATTTCATCTTTCATGCGATCAGATCCAGATATCATTCTGATGGGTGAGGTCCGAGACACGGAATCCGCTGAACTCGCTATTGAGGCTGCCGTAACAGGCCACAAAGTGCTCACCACTGTCCACACCTCACGCGCTTCACAAATCATTGAACGATTCGAACAACTGGGCATTGAACGCTGGAAGATTGCTCAAACCCTCAAAGCGGCATGCGCTCAGAGATTGATTAAAATTCTCTGCCCGTATTGCAAAATCGAACTCGAAGGCATTTCTGAACTTGACCGAAGAACGTATAACCTTGATGATAGCTGGTCCAATAAAAAAGTTTACGAAGCTAATCACGATGGGTGCCAAGAGTGCCGCAACTCTGGATACGCGGGAAGAACAGCCATCCTAGAAATCATACCTATCACCCCAAAAACATCTGACCAACTTTCTAAAGGCGAAATATCCCCCTATGACCTTGAAGTGAAAATTGCAAAAGAAGGGATCCTTCCAAACCTTAGACGCAATGGCCTCAAGTTATTAGAAGCTGGGAAAACAGATATAGACGCCGTCAGTAAAGTTATCGATATGTCATCCGATGAATAATATCCAATCACCACCAATGACCGAGGGTGCTGCAGCTACAAGTGGTGCTAGCAAGCCAAAAACTGGAATGAACAGAGAGATCAAACTCCCATTCACTTCAAATAAACCCAAAACCTTCAAAACTAAGGAGCTTATTCAGTTCTATCGAGGTGTAGCTTCGATGCTTAAAGCTCAGATCAATACTGCAGATGCGCTAAAGTACTACGCTGACGGTCTACCTGACAAGGGAATGGCTGATTCACTCATGGGTATCCGTAACGATATTCATGCCGGTATATCCGTCTACGAGGCGTTCAAAAAGAGCGCGCGCTTTGACGACATGACTCTTGGATTGGTCAAAGCTGGTATGGATTCTGGTAAATTAGACTCTGCATTCACGGATCTCGCTGCGCGGGCCCAGACTGAAGCATTTTTTAGAAAACAAATCCGCAAAATCGTACTTATTCCAAGTTTTGTATTCCCATTCCTGATCATCGCTTTCATCTACAGTCAAACGAACATTATGCCCAAAATCAAGGGTATGGTTCTTGTTGGTGATTATCAACCACAGGGGCCGGTGAAATTCTTTTTCATGCTCAGTGACTTTGTCATTCAATGGTGGCCAGCAGGAGTCACTATCATCATCGGCATTGTGCTCGCGTTTGTCTTTTCTGAAAAACTCCGTAATATAGTACTTATTCTTGCGACATCGAAATGGCGTCTTTTGGGGAAATTGATCCAGGGGCTAAGACAGGTCACATTCTTAGGCGTTATTAAGCTTTTGCATTCCAACGGAATTAATATGTCCAAGGCGATCCGCACCTCAGCGACTGCAGTGAAAGGCACTCCGCTCCACGACGAATTGCTCAATGCGGCTGACAAGTATGAAAAATCGGGTGTCCCCCTGGCGATTGCTTTCACCAAGTACACCTCGGTAGATGACCAAGTCGTCCACATGATGGCGATCGGCGAGAGATCAGCCTCAATGGGAGCTCAGCTTGAAATGCTAACCGAGATGTATGAGGAAGACTGTAAACAGCACATGGAAGACTTCACTAATATCCTCAGCTTTTTCATCATGCTAGCAGCGGTCAGCATGATTGCCTTCGTATTCCTATCTGTCTTCATGCCAATCTTCCTGATGGGCCCTGAAATGATGCAACAATCCATGTAACTACTACTATTATTATGACTAAAACAAAATTTGACAGATGGCTCATCGAAAATTTCGTTTATGAGCATCACATTAGAGTAGTCCACCTGCCTGAAGTAATCCCTGCTGGCGTGACTGTGACTGAGTTGCAAACCCAAAACTACCACTATCTACTGACAGTGAAGAACAAGTCGAGAGCCGAGAAACTGATTCAACAACTCACGGACCAAGCAATATGTTTTCAACAAAAATCGCCGAGGGACCTCACTGGTACAACTCATTCATTTTCAATAAGAAAAAAAGCTTTTCCTTCAGTGTTTTCTGGTGGATCGTCATTCTCATCATTGCTCTTTATCTTTTCATTCAAATTACACAATTCATGAAAACTGATCTATATTTTGAACTAATCGAGCACACTAAAACGTTACTCAATCAATAATATGAAAATGCATCAAACATCACCAAGGAAAGGGGTAACTCTCATTGAAATCTCCCTTGTCATAGGGATTATTATCATCTTAGTATCAACGACTGGCATCGGTATTTCTTTTTACAAAGATTGGTCAAAAGGGCTCGCTGCTGGCGAGGATCTCAAAGCTGTCTATCAAGCACAAAAATTGTTACTTGCTGATAACCCCACGATTCAGGTAACGGCCATTCAAAGTAACGACCCAACAACACCAAGTACTTACATCATCCCGTATCTACCAAACAACATGACTGCTATACCCTCAGTGACTGATCTAGATGGGGGTAACCGTACGATTACAATTACTGTGAGCCCTCCTGTTTTAAGCGGAGATTACGACCCCTCGCCTCCTGGTGACAATAGCGTGTGGGACGCTGGCAAATAATCCAAATTGGATAGTATATAGAACGTTTTATGGGCCGATTTTGTCTTCTAGCGCTTACTTTTTTAAGTCTCGCCAATCTCCCCCTCTATTCGTCTCCCTCAGTCGCTCTTGTGGTTGAGGATGCAGTAAAGCCTGAGGGTTTTGACTTGATTGGTGTCTATTTAGTCAAGTCCATGGTGCGAGTACGCAAGGGTAAGTCGACAACTATACCTCTTCCAGATACTCGATACCGAGTCTATTCAAACGGCCAAGAAATTCGGCTTTATCAATCTGAGGTGGCGGACGCCTATCATAGTTATCAGATTTATCGTGCCGATGGAATTTCTCAGCAAGATGCTCAAGGAAACATCTCAATCAAGCCTGGAATTCAGGCCAGTCATAGCACCAACCACACTGTAAAACAACTCAGTGTGACTCAAGCTCGACTGACAATCACACAGTTCCCCCCGATTTCAGACACTGTCGTGATAACCTACGCGAAACGCCTTGCCCTAGGGCAGGTAAAACGCTAAATATATTGCGTTCTGCGTTCGGCCAATCGATCTCGCCAGCACCGTCCATTCTCCCGTCCCCCTGGATACCCCACTAGTTCATCTAGAAACACATTCAAATGTCTACATCCACTTCACACTCAAGCAGTGAAATCACACTCACTTATAAATATTTACTGACCTTCAGCACTCTCAGTGCTGTTTTCTTTTGCTGGCTCTACGTCACCAAACCGACAATAGTGAGTGCCATCCCAGATGGCTCAGGAGAAAGTGCCAGACAAGAACCAGACGCAGCAGCCCCCCAAGCAAGTAAGCCATCTGCACCCGAGCAAAATAGTTTTACAAAACTTAACAGTGGTGGACTCCCTGGAGACACACCAGTAAGCAGCGGACTGTCACAAACCAGTGCCGCAGAAAAAAGTTCCAACATTCCACTGCCGAAGAGTGACTCCACTGAAGGATTAGTGGGTTTTGAAGAAACCAATGACCGTATTCAGCACGTCATCACAGCTCAGAGTAACTCATCTTCAGAGCGGATTATTATTCAAGTGCCCGTCATTTATAAAACGCGTGGGCTGAGGTTTGGACCTGAGCAGGCTAATGAGGCTCAACGAGTCCTCCGAGCTCTCAAAATTTATCAGTCACAAATTAAAAAACTTCATCAGGACGGTGAAAATATACAATTGGCCTGGGACAGCTTGCTTATGAGCGCACAACCAATTGCTGCTCTGCGCGCTGACAGCCCTTCACTCCCCCAGAAATCGTCTAGCCATCCTAGCATGCTCTCTGAAAATAGCGCATCAACCATCAAGCTTTCTAAATAATGAAGTACTTTCCTTTTTACATACTCCTAGCACTCCCACTTACGGGTCTCACTCAAGATGCTCCAACCGCTATCATTGTCGAAGACGAGGAGCCTGTTGAGACCGATTTTAGTCCCCCAGTCCTCGATGAGGAAGTAGCTGACAATCAGAATCTAGAAGAGCCGGAGCTTGATGAAACTTCTGACGAGCTCAATAAGCCTGAACAACCAGCTCAGCCTGAAGATCCAGTTTTGCCTGAGCAACCTGAAGATTTGGGGCTCCCAGAGCAAGATGAGCCAGTTGTCGTAAAAGTGGAAATACCCAAGCAAATAAAACTCTCTGAAGATAGTGGCTTCAAGCTCATAAGTCCGTGGGCTCCTAAACCTATGCAACAGGCTCCAAGAGGCTGGCGCTATATCCCAGCACCACAGAATAAAGCCTATCCAGTTGAAGTGAATTTGAGCACTGGGAAAACTCTCTCGCTGAGTATCACACCCTACACCCTTGTCCCTGAAATATCGAACAAAGTCATTCAAGCAAGGGAACCAGGCTACCAACCTGAACGCGGGTATCAACAAGAACATAGTGTTTCCGCACGGCTCAAAACAGCCACCAATAACCTGAAACAAGCGGGAGACTCTTTAGACCAAAGTATTGAAAACCTCTCAGCTCTGGTCGATTCACTCCCAAAATAAGGATATCTAACAACGATGAATCATATTTTAGCTGTCGCATGTGCGAGCATCACGGGTATCACGCTCGGCGTTGCGCTCCATCACAAAATGAGCCTTGGTACGATCCAGCCAACGACTCTCGTCCACTCTCCAATGATGCATCAGACTGATGGGGCTTATTATTCATCAGAGTCCCTACGCGGGACGAGCCAGCTATTTGATCAATCATCTATGATCGCTGCTCATGCTGGCAACAGTTCGCAATTGGAGAGCAGGCTAAACAAGCTTCTTGAGCAACAAGAAACCATGCACAGTCAGCAATCCGAGCTCAACCGTGAACTCAATGCCATGCAGTTTCGATTGGACACACACAGCGCTAGTTTTCGCCCTCTTCGCTCTGAGAGAGAGACTGAAACTCTCAACCCAAGTATGAGTTCTGGGTCTTTAACTCCCTTATTGCCCCCACGCCAATAATTGCTCATTGAAACGAGCCAATCACTTTAGAATTGAATGAACAAAGAGCGACATCAAATCATCAAACAATTGGGCTCAGATGGCTTTGGATGCGTCTACCAAGCGCGTGACACCCAGCTGGATCGCGACATCGTCATCAAGCGACTCAAAACTGTCAGTTCCTCTAGCCAAAATGAACTCAAAGAGCAACTTTTGACGGAGGCTAAAGTCCTCGCTGGACTAAAGCACCCTAACATCGTCTCGATATACGATGTTACTGAAAATGAAAATGGTGGCGATATCATCATGGAACTTATCGAAGGGGATGCCCTCGATACTGTTGTCAAAGAAGCGCCTCTCGATCTTCAACAATTTCTTTTTGTCGCGACGCAGTTGCTCAGTGCCATCGCCACAGCACACGAACACAGCATTCTACACTGCGACCTAAAGCCGGCTAATATCATGCTCACTGAGATGAGTCGCTCAAATTACCAGACGACAGTTATTGATTTTGGTATGTCGCCACCACATGACGAGTCATCAAGCAGCAAGAGTGGCACACAGCATATCGTTGGTTCTATTCACTTCATTGCACCAGAGATCATCGAATCCAACATCAACACCGAAGCCTCTGACATTTACTCACTTGGTTGCATATTCTACTACGCTCTTACTGGGCAATACCCCTTCAAAGGTGATTCTCCCGTTGTGATCATGGCGTCGCACATGAGCAATGACTTTATTCCGATTCGTCAGCATTTACCAGAACTCCCTGGCTCATTTTGCCAATGGCTTGAGTCACATATCCAGTACAAGCAAGATGACCGCATTGAAAGCTGCAGAGAATCACTCAATGCCTTAATGCAACTCGAAGATATTGATGTGCAAGAAGCTCTCTCGGTAATATCCCATGACAGTAGCTTAAATGATTCTATGCAGCATTCGCTTTCAACTCTCACGAAAGCAAATCTAAAGCTATCGGCTAAGCAGGAGGCAGAATTTCAAGCAGAGTTTGAACAAAGCAAAAGAACGAATCTGTCTACAACGCCACAAAACATGGTTCCTATGGCCGAACGTGTCCATCAAGTTCGTCCACAGGACATGTGGTACTTTTCCATTCATGATGTCCGTAAAGGCCCAGTTCCCTTCTCCAAAGTTTGCGAACTCATAGCTGAAGGATTTATTCGTTCTAACGATCTTATCTACCAACAACGGATCGGTGAATGGACCCCAGCAATGCAAATTCCTGAATTTAAAGAGGAATTTCAAGTGGCTGAAGCCATGCCTCCTAGGCCAAAGAGGAAAAAGAGAATCAGCCTCCGGAACTCTCAGCGTATTCGAGCTCAGCGCGCCGCAGCAAAGGCCGCGAAAATCCGTGTAACTCGAGAGGAGGAAAAACCCTTTGCTAGCGAAATCACTCTATTACTAGTTGTTAGCTGTCTAGCGACTGCTTTTCTCCTATTTCAGCCAACTCAATGGCAAGGATGCTTGCTGGTGACTTCGCTCATATTAATTATGGGTTCACTCATCTTGACTAGAATCCGAATGAATCAATATGATGCCCGCTGGATAATTCCAGCTATTTTGTTGCCAGTGGTCAGTGATATAGCCTTCGCATCTCTAAAACCCAAGCATGGAGCTCAGAGCTTTCTCATACTCGTATTGGGTGTAGCGCTCTTCGTCTACTGCTCCAGCCACAGATACTCAAATGATCTAGTGAGTGATTTCAACTTGGAGTTCGTCAGTGACTTACTAAGTGAAGAGCCGCCGAGCAATAACTTGTGAATTTATACAGGATTGCAGAATTTCTCATAATTTACAGAATGAGTAGCTTTTGCAGCAGGTATTCATTTTGTGAATTCTGCAATAATTCTGTATAAATAGATTTATCGAGCTCTGACGGGAGACTCAAAAATTCTCAGATTGTCTGATAAGTATCCAATTTTTGGATCCCTATCATTGTTTACCAATCGGCATTATGACCTCTTGTGTCAACGTGAGTGAAGCTACTATAGCGGCCAACACCCCCAGCAAATTTGCCCTGTGAGCGAATACTACGTGCGACCTTTGAAACTGTGTAGGCTGAAACACCTTTGAAGCGAACATCTACAGCTCGGTTCTCCAAGTGCTGTGAGCGGCTACGCCCACGGACTGCTCGGTTGTAAGTAGGGCTGCGGTAAATCGAAAGAAGCTCTGATACTTGAGCTCTCATGCCAGAAGCCATCGCATCAATCACTCTCAATGTCGGAGCAATACGGCTCCACATATAGCGAGGAGGTAGACTATTCCTTGTACGACCACGACTTCTAAAATGTGGCTCTAGTACCATATAAGGCGTCACGTTTTTCAGGCGTAGGCCTTTGATATAATTGGCATAACGATATACATCCGACCCCTTTTCATTGACCCATGCTTGAGGAATTCCAGCTACCGGCTTGGTGCTGTAGAAAAAGCCTGCCTTAGCATTTTGTATCGACATCATGCAAGTACCAGCAAATGCACCCAGTGCCCCAAGAAAACGACGGCGGCCAGTCACAGCGAGTGGGCCATATATGTCGTTTACTTTATTCATGACAGCATTTGAGCACATTCAAATACGGTATGACCAGAGGAAAATTTATAAAACACTCTATCTTTTAGTTATACGTAATAATTTCACTTTTTTTACAAAAATTTAAAAAAAGGTAGTACTATAGATAAACTCAAGCTTTTCAAGCCCCCTCTCACTTCTCCTGCATGAGCTTCAAAATGTCATAGATACGAAAAGAGGATCATAAACAAAATGCCTAGGCCTAGAGCTCTCAAGTAGCTCAAAACAACCATAAGCGCCCCCCAAGGAATCCATCTATTACTAAGTACCAAGCGCCAGCAGTCGCACTAAGAACAGCAATGTGCGCATCATCATTTAACTGCGAACATGCAGAGCATGCAGAATCCACGAGCAACTAGGACACTGACTTTGGTACTGTTCCTTTTTTAGAAGGTCAATTGAGCGTAGGCGTCCCAGAATTCGGCAGTTTGCTTAGCACAAGGCACCAACTCTACAACTGAAGTCTTTTGCGCTGGCTCAATCTCAATGGCATCCGCACTGGCAAACAGTTTATAATCCATGTCCCACATTGCCGCCCAATCTTTAAACTTAAAATCATGAGCATTGGCTACAATTTTCTGGGTTGGCTCAGACATATTCTTCACCCGAGGGAGACGTTCAAATATTCTCCCCCCGCCATTGTTGATAACGACAATCACACGCCCGCTAGCCTCGCAGCCATCGAGTAATGACGGCCCAGACATATCGTAGAGCGCAGTAAGGTCTCCTACGACGCACCAAGCATCATCTAGTCCATGAGTAAGCCCGATCCAAGTAGACAGCTGGCCATCAATGCCATTGACCCCACGATTCGCCCGCACGTTTTCAGTGGGGTATTCACGTTGGGCAAACTGACCCCACTCGCGGATCGGCAAGCTATTTCCAAGGTAAATACTATCTGCCACGGTAGAATAAATTGACAACATTCGCACCATTCCTGGTTCGCTGTCAGGATACATCTCGAGCAATTGATCAACCTGTCCCCACCGGCGACGGCAATGCTGTAGGATATCGAGTGCATCCCCTAGTTCGCCAATTTCACCTAAACCTCTGAGTACGCGCCCCACTTCCCCATGAATCAAACTGCTCTCACGAGCCAGACCTGAGAAGCCTGTTCGTGTGATTGAAAAAACAGTAATCTCAGGCTGCTTTTCCAAATCGCGCCAGAACCTACCGACTGGCACTTCACCTATCCGGAGAATCAATTGTGGCGAAGTCTCACTCAACAGTCGTTCGGGGTCGGCCACCAGAAGAGGCCCTAGTAACTCTCTAAGTCCAGACGTCGCATCGGCGATCACTGGCAGCTTTACCTCTTTCAAAAAATTGAAGACATCCTCACGATCTTCTGGCTCCAGTCCTCCGACACAAACAACCAAGCCTTTCCAGTAGTCTGCAAAAAAATGCACTAATTGGCTCACATCAAAATTCTCGCTTACTCTCAAAAGCAACCAAGCTAGTTTGGACTGGTCTAGCAATTTCATCTTCTTCAAGGCAGACATTGATGTGCCACGGTAGATTTCCATTCCATCCATCAAACATCCCCTCACAAGCCTCTGTGACATCCATGCAGCCGCCTACATAACTAGAAAAAATTCCGACCTGATCGATCACTTGCGGAGCTCCAGTACCTCGGTATTCAGGAGGTCTATCTGCAGTTATCACCACCAGTGGCCGTCCTTGGTAGTAGCTCTCTACAAGCGCTGGCAGGAGCTCGGCCACTGCGGTCCCTGATGTAGTAACAATGGCACAAGGCTCACGTGAGTCCATCGTTCGACCCAAGGCAAAAAAACCAGCCGAGCGCTCTTCAAAATGTGACCAAATCACCGCATCTTCACTACTCACTAAAGCCTCCACAATACTCAAGTTCCTGGCTCCCGCACAAACTACGTATTCCCGCACTCCAGCCTTCAGGCAGGCCTCAATCACCGATGTTCCTAACGCGTCAATTTTCACGCCCTAGCTCTACCTTAAGTTTGCAATTTAGAAAACTGAAATACTGCGGGAGAATCAAAAACAGAGTACTGCTCTCGCCCTTGAGAGATTTTATGTATCCACACTGGACGATGTTCAGATCCACGATAGCATCCGCTAATATTTTCTACGCTCAGTGAATCAAGCCAAATCATCACCATCAAAATGGAAAGCCATGATCTCTCGGTTTTCACGCGTGACCAGCTCAGGCAGCTATATGCCAGAGATCGACGGTCTCCGATTTGTCGCCATTATGGCGGTGCTGCTCTACCACGCCCATATTCTCTTTTTTGCGAATGCTATCCCACAGACTATCAACTTCCCAATGAGCTGGGATTGGCTCAACTTCGCCATCGGACAAGGCTGGTTCGGCGTGCAGGTCTTCTTTGTCATCAGCGGATTCGTCCTAGCACTGCCATTTGCTGGACATTACCTAGAAGAGCGCAAACCCGTAAACCTCAAGACCTACTACTCGCGTAGAATGGTCCGAATTGGTTTTCCGTATTTAATCGCTCTCACCTTAGGATTACTTTTTGCGCTTGGGGAAGGAATGCCTTTGGTTGACAGCCTGCAACGTTACGGAGCTGGGATGCTATACTCTCATGGTCTATTCTATCAGGGCTCACTCAATCCCATTTTATTTGTTTCGTGGACCTTAGAGATTGAAATCCAGTTTTACCTCCTAGCCCCGCTGTTATGCAAAGTTTTCAAACTTCGTTCATTTGCTCTTAGAGCCATCATTCTTTTGAGTAGCATTCTTTTGTTCCAGAAACTTTCAGGTCAACTCAACCACTACTTCCCGTCAGATATTTGGCCCCATTCAATCGTTGGCCAACTCCAGTTCTTCCTCGCTGGTCTCCTTCTTGGTGATTTGTACCTAAGCTTTTGGAAAAGTAAGCCCAGCTCTAGCTGTTCAGCATGGGCGTTCGATGTAATTGGTGTCGCCTCTTGGCTCTTCATTCCTTTCGCGCTCAAAATCAATGGCTCACATTCTTGGTTAGCCTACCTTCTACTCATAGCCTTCACCTGCGTACTCAGAGGTCGTTTGCTCAAGTCACTACTGTCCCAGCCCTTAGTCGCCACTCTAGGAGGGATGTGCTATTCCATTTACCTTTTTCATGGAGCCATCCTCTACTTCCTCCATTACAACTTCATTATTCCAATATTTGGAGTACACAAGGGCAATTGGCCGATCAACCTTGTTCCGCTTGCAGCACTCATCCTACTCACGTTATTAGGCTGCTCTGTGGCTTACTATTTCATCGAGCGCCCTAGTATGCGTTGGGGTAGTAAAAAGGCTTCAGCTGGACCGAGCCAACCTTAGCCTCTTGCCAGCTCTACTGCTGCACCATGTTAGGCGATTACTTTAGTTTCACAGCTCATTCTCAATTTCACAAACTTGATGTGCGTCAGTATAGTTAGAGCTGTCCCTCATACTGGATCTTGCAATTTACTAACAGTCCTGTGACTCCGACCTTGATGACATTACCCTTTCTTCGCTATTTTGTGTCATTTTTACTGTCACTCATAGAATTAAAGACTTATGATGCAATCTCCCTTATCCACCTCCCTATCCTAACAACTACTCCATGAACACCCAGAATTCTAACAATTATGTTAAATTTCTCTGCTTACTAAGCACGGCTGCGCTCATCCTATTTGGGGTCTACATCCTTATTCATGAAAGCCGCTCCACCTATTCGGCCGGTCATGACACGGAGCATTATGGAGAACTCTTCTCGAGTTACCTGTGGAATATCGACGAAGACACAGCTCAAAAATATGCAGCAGTCATTGCCACTGAAGGGAAATTTATATCTATCTGCGTTACTCACCCAGATCACTCACATTTTGTAGAATATAGTAACCCGGCCAAAGCTGAAGAAATTCGTGAGTTTTTCAGATCAACTGGTCTTATTAGAAATATTGAGAGCGCTAATCTAATCTACCACCACAACCACGACGGCAAGCAGGTGATAGGAAATATCACAACTATTAGAGAAAATTCTAATATATATACCTATATATATATTTCCCTCACTCTCCTTTTGATCATTTCCAGCATCACTCTTGTGAGAGTTGGACGCTCTAACAAAGAGCATCAAAAACACCTTGAGAACGACCTTAGCGAAAACCGTGAGCGACTACAGACAGTTGTCTCAACCTCACCTGTTATTGCGTTCTCACTAGACCGCCAAGGTAAGTTCACAGTTTGCGAAGGAATGGGCCTCAATAAACTACACCAAAAGCCCCTCAACATCATTGGTAAATCAATTGAAACAGTGCATAGAGAGATGCCCACAAATGTCGGTGACTTTCTAAGAGCGCTCAAAGGTGAGAGCTTCAGTGAAATTAGAACGACTGAGGATCGCTCCTTTGAAACTTGGTATTCCCCGATGCGAGAGGACGACAACATCGTGGGTGTAATTGGAGTCTCAACAGACGTCACAGCTGCCATCCAAGCAATGGATTCTTTGAGGGACTATAAGCGCAGCCAAGCCAAGGAGCTTCAGATTGCCCAAAGTGCTCATCAAGCATTCCTTCCAACCAAGGCTCCATTATTAGAAGGTTTCGAGATTGGTTTCCTCAGCAAGCCCTCAACTTCGATAGGTGGTGACTACATTCACTTTGACACTTGCTCAGATCAACAAAGCTTAGGTGTCACCTTTTCGGAGATGTCTGGCCACGGAGTATCATCGGCCTTGCTTGCCTCCATCTTTCACACACAACTAGTAGAGAACTTAAACATATCTACGAAATCTATTGCGAAAGCATTTTACGAGATCAACCTCCGAGTCCACGACCTCTTTCCAGAAGGGAGATTTGCTAGCACCTTTCACACCATCATTGATGCCGGATCGAGCTCGATGCGGTATGTAAAGGCTGCGAGAGAACCCGCCATTTTGTACCGTAACGATGGAGCTACGGAGGTATTTGACAAAGGCGGGCCAGCTCTTGGCCTGCTCCCCTCTGAACTCCTCAATAAAAAGTCCTACACCGAACATTCTCTCCCTCTCTATTCTGGCGACACCCTCTTTCTTTACTCCGATGGACTTGTGGAAGTTGAGAGTTTAGCTGGGAAAACGCTAGGAAGAAAAAACATTATTCAATGGGTTCAAGACGAACTTAAATTAAGCCCTCAAGAGATAGCTGACTCCATTTTCAGAAAAGTTGTTTCTCACTCAGGAGGAGAAGACATTGTTGATGATGTAAGCGTGCTCATCATAAGAAAAATTTAAACTCAGCTATGAGACTGGCGTTCCATATCAGAATAATGGAAATCGGCTTCCTCGCATTGAGCTTAACACAACATTCAGTAAAGCTCATAAAATGAAAATGGCCCAGTTACGGAAATAGTAGGTTTCAAGCGTGCCAGCCACCACACATCTGTAAAAAAACTGCTTTGGAACGGAGCTCTCAGTAGCCTGCACGGATAAACCTACTAACCATAAGTTTGAATCACCGTAATAAATTGAGCCAAATATCGGTCAGCTTTTGCTTCGCCCACGCCGCGAATCGTCCGACCTGATTTCATAGACTTAGGCCTCAGCCTAGTGAAAGACTCTAGAGCTTGATCTGTGAACACGGCATAGGCTGGTATATTCTCAGTTTTCGCGATCTCAAACCTCACTTCTTTTAAGCGTTCATAGAGCTCTGGATCAAAACCAACCTCCTCTAAAACCAGCGCATCATCTGCTGTCGCTACGCTCTGATTTTTGCCCGACTTCGGCCAAACCAGCGAGCACGTAGACTTACCCAACATAATTAATTCTCCTCTAGGCGTAATGCTCACTAACGGGTATTCCCCTTTTTGAGTAAAGACTAATCCCGCATCATGCATCGCGTGAAATAGTTCATTCAGATAAGCAGTTCCGTTCTGTTTGAGTAGACCGTAAGTACTTAGAGTATCGAGCCTATTTTTTTTAACCTCCTGAGATTTACTGCCCACAAGCATCTGAACAATTCGCCCTCGTCCAAAGCGCCCTTGCCACTTTCCTCCTACT
Organism: Rubritalea profundi; assembly: GCF_002954445.1. GTDB lineage: Bacteria > Verrucomicrobiota > Verrucomicrobiia > Verrucomicrobiales > Akkermansiaceae > Rubritalea > Rubritalea profundi. The sequence continues at coordinate 2,867,458 of NZ_MQWA01000001.1, read as the reverse complement.
TTCCTACTCATCCGAGCCACGCCACTCAGAGCTTTTCTCATTGTTAAAATCTGTGCGCTAGACCCCTCGCTTGCGTCTTTACCAAACTTACTTCGACACACATCACAGCTACCGCAGACTGCGGCGTCAGCCTCACCAAAATATTCCATGATCCATTGCTGCCGACAGACTCTTGCGTAGCACAACTCCACCATCGCAGCTAACTTCGAACTATCGCGTCGTTCTTTTTCTTCCAGCGCTGCCCGATCAATCCCAATCTTACTTGTTAGAACTTCAGGCTTCAGTAACCGTGTTCCCTTTGCGCGAGAGCCCGCTACATCAAACCTCTCCACTAGTCCATTACGCATCAAGGCACCAATGGCACTCCCCACAGCCATGCCATTTTTCACGTCTGCTCCAGACTTAATTTGATCTAATGTCTCATGCACCTCAAAATCTCCATCAGCTTGATTCTGTAGGTGTTGGTAGACATTACAAATCGTGGCATAGCTAGGATTCACTCCTTCAATAAAAAATTCTTGAGTCCGGGTATCGGCATAGTTGAACAACAACTCACAGATCGCCGCCTCTCCGTCTCGCCCAGCACGACCAGCTTCTTGGTAGTATGCCTCCACACTTCCTGGTAGCTCAAAGTGAATTACAAACCTCACATCTGATCGGTCAATCCCCATACCAAAGGCATTCGTCGCCACTGCAACATCCGCCTCTTTTTTGATGAAAACATTCTGAGTCTTCTCACGCATGTCATCACTCATCCCTCCGTGGTAGGCAATACAGCTTATCCCCCAGTCGTGGAGCATTTCTGCAACCTCGTCCACACGCTTGCGTGTCGCACAATAGACAATCCCAGTCTTCCAGCGCTTCACGATTTCTCGGATACGCTTATATTTTTGCTGATGCTTTGAAACCGATGTGATCATCAGGGATAAATTAGGCCTGGCAAACCCACTCACAATTTCAAAAGGTGAGCGAAGGTCTAACACCTTGAGCATATCCTGCCGCACCACTGGAGTCGCCGTAGCCGTCAGAGCGATGCACTGCGGCCTACCAATTCTCTCTAGAGCTTTGCCCAGACGCATGTAATCTGGTCTAAAATCGTGTCCCCATTGGCTCAAACAATGAGCCTCATCCACGGCAAACAAAGCTACATCGATATCTAGCAAAGCAGAGATAAAGCTCTCCACCTTAAATCTTTCAGGAGCCACATACACCAGCTTGTATTCCCCTGCTCGCATACGCGAGATTCGATCTCTTTGCTCTGACAACCCGAGGGTCGAATTGATCATAGTCGCAGGAATCCCTTTCGCCACCAGTCCATCCACTTGATCCTTCATCAAGGCAATGAGAGGACTAACAATAATACTCACTCCCCTGAGACATAAGGCTGGAAGCTGGTAGCATAACGACTTACCTCCACCAGTTGGCATCACAACTAGTCCGTCGCTCCCGGTCATTATTTTCCCGACGACTTCCTCTTGGCCGTCCAAAAAACCGTCAAAGCCAAAGTATTCTTTCAAAGCCTCTATAGGCTGCTTGATCACACGCTCATTCATCGTACTAAGAAACTAAATCGCCAATGGAACCAAAATCTGGGATGAACAAACGCTTATAGAGCCTGCTCGTCGAACCATCTGTCATACTTGCCATGAAATCGCATAAAAGCCGCTGCTTCAGTTCTAGTGACTCAGCTGAATCGAGCTCTTCTGAAATAGCATCTGGCAATAAGTTGTAGCTAGACTTTTCACCCGTAAGGTAACGTTCACTCAACAACCCCCACAATCGTTCTAACATGTGGTTTCCTTTATACTCTAATTGGTTCAGTTCAGGCGACAAAAACACAACTTCGTAAGCCATTTTTTTGAACAACTCGGACTCGGCCTTCACCTTAGATTCGATCACTAGGTCATAATGGTATCGATTAGTTGTACCGCTCATAAAGTTGATACTCTCCTCTAACGAAACTGCTTGTAAATAGATTCCAATTCTGCGCCCAACCATCGGCTCAATCATACCTCCACGAATGGCCGACAATAAATCACCCACAGCTGAGCCAACCTCACGTGAGACTTGTCGACTATCAGCCCACCTCTCTATTTTTTCGATAGTTAAGAAACCAGCACGCACGCTGTCAGCTAAGTCGTTCAAGGAATAGGCGACATCATCGGCCCAATCCATGATTTGGCACTCTATGGATTTGAAACCATCTCGCGCCTTCCCTGGGGAGAGTTCAAGAGGGAAATCTCGCCCCTCTAACACCCAGTCTATGTACTGCACTTGTTGATCGTAAATAAAATGATTCTTCGGAAGCTCACCACCATTGACAGATTTCAGCTCGGACCAAAGTGTCTTGTATTTGAGCACACCATCGAGAAATGCCCTAGAAGGGTTCATTCCAGTCTTTTTAGAGGAAAATATACGCTCTGTGAGTAACCGTAATGTCTGAGCATTGCCTTCAAATCCTCCACATTTACCCATCAATTTGTTGAGCGCCATTTCCCCAGCGTGGCCGTAGGGCGGATGGCCTAAGTCATGAGACAAACAGATCGCTTCTACTAAGTCACCATCAATATAAAAATCTTCAGACAGTAAATCTGACTTCTTTTTAAGAAACTGACAAATCGAGCGACCAATCTGTGCGACCTCCAGTGAATGCGTCAATCGTGTCCTATAGAAGTCGTATTCACCGCTCCAAAACACCTGAGTCTTACTTTGTAACCGACGAAAGGAAGGAGTGTGTAAAACTCGATCTCTGTCGATTTGAAATGTCGACCGAAAATCATCTCGAGGAGTTTCAGCAATCAGTCTCTCGGTATCAAAGGCTGTGTAAAATCGGTTTTCCATAAGGTCTCAGCTAGCATAATTCCAGTCTTCAACTCAGCAATCATAAACGACAATTATCCACTCATTAGAGAATCATCTTGTCACAGCTAATAGTCCTGCCGTTGTTGGCTCGACCAATACGAGCTCGGCTCCCCCCCCCGATTGCACTGGTCGATAGAATCCTCGACGGAACAACTACTAACGAGAATATATTTTCACATTCCTTTGAAAATAAGTGACATAAATATAAATCTAACGTATACCTAACATAATTCACGTTCTTTCATGTGTGAAATACTCCTATGTTTGTACGTTTTTATTCGATACGCGATTCCACCACTAGGTATGGATTTGCGCTAATTTCCAGCTTATCACTACTATCCTTCATGGCTTTGATTTGCTTAGCAATCATCTCACTAGCTAATGTAGAAAAAAGACACTCGAAGCAATGGTTTCACCAGCAGCAGGCTAGAGCAAATGCTCGTATGGCGTTGGGAATTGCTCTGGGCGAGCTTCAAAAGTACGCTGGTCCAGATCAAAGAATCACAGCGAATGCCTCTATACTGGATGCAGACCCTTCTACCCCCGAAATAGATGATGTCCAAAACCCTCATTTATTGGGAGTTTGGAGAAATACAACTGATTCTGGCCTCCACCTTGTAGGGAAAGATGTCGATGACTCTACGACTGCTCTCACCTATAGTGCACGTGATCGTTATGTTGATTTGCGGTTTTCTAACGACCTCTATAAAAACAATCAATGGAGAGACGAACTACGGCTAATCTGGCTAGCCAGCTTCAGAGGAGATAATTCTCAAGCCCATCAATTTCAGCTTACAGACGAGAACTCCATTACACTCGTAGGAAAAGGAACACTCGGATCCGAATTCGCCGAAAATGACCCAGCCAAATTCAACCGTGAAAAACTAGCAGTTCAAAAAATAGCACTTAATCTGAATTCAGGAAGTGGTGCCTATGCTTGGGCTGTAATCGATAATAGCCAGAAAGCTACGATCACTAAGCCCCCTAAACATCTTCCATCACAAACCCAACTGGCGGCATCTCAACGGAGTAACCTGACAGGATACTCAACTACTAAACATAGCAAAAATGGAGTTCATCGTGAATTTGATTCACTAGAAAATGGTTTACAATCTAAAGAGTCAGCAGTTTTAAGCTACGCGAGTGCGGCACTCTTTAGTGACGACTCCAAAGCTACAGCCAAGTCATTAGCCTCACATTTCAACCATTTCACTGATGATAGTTCGGGTTTATTCACAGATCCAATCTTGGGAGGGATAAAGAAGGATCTCACTCCCCTGCTCTTTGGCCATCCAGCTCAGCCTAGTTTAAGTTTCAAACCGCCAAGTGCGAGCACTGCCGATTTCCCTTTTGAAAGCAGCTACCCTATTATTCCAGGAACTCGCCATTTAACGCATGGACCAAACTTCGATGCTCTACGTTACTGGGGGCAATTGAAGTACTCTCTAGGGCTTCAGAAAGGGACAATCGTAGTCGACACCTCAGCCCCCCCTTCATCCTTACGCAAAAGACCTGCGCAATACTGGCGCGGTGAGCAGAACGATGGCTACACCTTCAAGTCGACACATTGGCATCGCGACTATCCAAAGCTACAACCTGTCATGACTGATGCCCGATTCCACTTTTACTTCAGTCTAACAAACAACTCTAAAGAAAACCGTATCCGAACCAATCTAATCCCTAGAGTCTGCTTATGGAACCCGTATAACGTCGAATTAGAATCTCCAGAAATGCTCGTATTGATGCCTAACTTCTTCTGGTCTGGTGGGAATTTTCACTTCCAGTTATCTAGTTCAGATGGTGCATTCGAGGACGAACGCGCTCGCCTTATCAAAAAATTTCCAGAGGAGGAATCTCTACTAGCATGGGACGGAAAATTAAGATTCCAGTGCGGTGCCTCGGACACGGACAACAAGGACTCCACACCCGGACTCTTTCCACATTCACGATATCTAGCATTTGTTATAGAAAAAACCAAATTCCCCGCTGGATCATGCTTGGTATTTTCACCAAAAATCCAGAATGGAGTATCTTCAGGAGGAGTATTTATCCAAAAATACTCATCAGACGACATTTCCCAAAACCGCCTCAGTGCTGAGGAACCTCAAGGTGGATCCCATTTCTACCACGAAACGCAACGCTCCCCATTCTATCAATATGACTTCTTCCCAGAGGTGGGTAAAAAGACGAAGAGAACAAAAAGCATCACTGACTATTTTCTCGATGAAATCCGGCTGGAGGAAGTCATTCACTATGAACCCTGGGTTGTGGCCGCTGACAATTTTGATTTCATTCTGAAAGCTTCAAATAGTGCCAATAATGTTTCAGCAGAGGAAATAGCTGCGAGTTCAAAACATCCTACGCTCCAGTTCATCAATGGTGGCAGTGGAGGAGCTAGAACTTACCCATTTTATTTTTACAGTTCCTCCTTCGGCAATAGCTCCAAGGCTTCAGGCCAACAATTTGGTAAGCTTCAATCCTTTAAAGATAACCCCTATAAAGACGCTCCGTCACTCCATCAAATTGGCTCCAAACTTCTTTGGTTCGATGAAGAATATACCGAAGGGAATAACCCTCCACTCCGTCAGAAATTTTGGAGCAATGCAAGCCACGTCGCCTACAACCCAACAACCATAGCCAACTGGAATGTGCGTCCACAAATCTGCACACGCTCACCAGCCTCAATTTGCAGCAATAGTTGGCACTCTCGAAGCTCAGGAGCTTGGATCACCCAACTCTCTCCCCACTCACCACAGTCGACATACGATCAAGCCACTCTCAATAAAAACGACCAATACGCAAAATTTCCATTATTGGCAGCCGCCGATGCCCCAGGAACTGATTCAGCGGCACTGTTTGATTTACCAGATTCAGTGTATGGGGCTTTGTCTATTGGCAAACTTAGGCACGCGCACCTAAGCCCCTATTCCTGGCACCCGAGTTACCTAATCAGCTCATCCCTACCGGATCTCCACGCCCCACTGGGAGCAACAGCTCACCCTCTAGCAGCCGAGCATAAACGCCCCTCGAGTATTGAAAACCAGTGGGACCTCCTCATTGGAAGCTCACATACGAAGGCATTCAACTACGGCCCAAGAGGATTCCCACCAAAATCCAATGGCCTACTCCATATTGGTGACCAAGCTGAATCGGTAACAATAAATCAGCAAAACATCGATACTCGCGAGGAGATGTTAGCTTACGATATCGTGTTTGAGACAAATCAGAATATCTGGGACAGCTACTTCATTTCAGGTCTGCAGCTCGACACCACAGGCAAAGCATTTGTTGCTAATGCTTTAGATCAACCGAACCTCCTCAACTCCAGATTTCAATTCAACACAGACACGAAGGAGCTCCAAAACTCGCTTGGAAATTTACTAACATCAAGCGAAGGCATGAACCTCGCCTTCTGGAATGCTGGATATATGTTAAAAAATAGATCGGCATTCAATATCAACTCCACCTCCGTTCCAGCTTGGTCAGCCTTCCTTTCTGGGATTCGAGGAATTAAGCGATCACTCCGAGATGGCAGTGTTTCTGGCGGATCAAATCTGTCAGTATTCTCTCGTCTCTCCGAGCCTGTAAACACATCTCTGACCGGCTCTGCTAACCCAGATCATGCAGGAGGCTGGTTCGGTGGCCGATCGCTCGACGACTCAGAAGTTTCTTCGCTCGCTACCGCCATTGTCCAAGAAGTCAAAAATCGTGGTCCATTCATCTCACTAGCAGACATGGTGAACCGTAGACTAATGCCTGAAGGGGAATCTGGACCAAAACCCGAATCTCTAAGAGGCACTATTGAAGCAGCAATAATAACCACCGGCCTCAACGACAACTTCAACACTGGGCCCTGGCTAGCTGCCACTAATTCAGAAAACGATAATAACAAACTCGAATTTCGGCATGATTATCCCGACCGTGCCACTCCATCAAAGGTATGGGGTGCTCCAGGTTACCTAACACAAGGAGACATTCTAGAATCGCTCGCTCCAGCCATGACTGTCCGAGGAGACACATTCACAATCAGATGCTATGGAGAATCTCTAGAAGGCACAAAAATCAAAGCGACAGCCTATATCGAAGCCGTAGTCGTTCGCACTCCCAACTACATCGATGACGCACCACTCAACTCCACTCCCAATCAAAACAATCTAGCAACAGACCCAGCTATTAAGCTCAACTTCGCAAGTGGCTCTGTAAATGAAGGAAGCCTAACTGATTTAAACAATAAATATGGAAGGAAATTTAAAGTAAAATCATTCCGTTGGCTTTCAAGCTCTGAAATCTAACAACAATATTATGTCATTTTTAGCACATCACCTATCAGCATTCATCACGACTTGCTTAATGGCCAACACTTTGATTGCCCAAGAAGCTTCAGTTCCTCCAATTAATAAAGATCTATTCCCACCTAAAGTATCGATTATAGCACTCGGTCCCAAGCCTATGCGTCGATATAAAATGCCCAATAAACAAAATGACTTTCACTCAGGGAGCAGAGTAGCCTCTCTTGGCGGACAAGCGATTCTACTTGAAGCCCCCAAATACTCAACTCCACCTGCCCAACTGTTCTGCAAACAAGATGGAAAAACAAAGTGGGCCCGATTTGATATTGGGTTCAACAATCAAGGAGCCCTTAGAAATGTCCCACCCCTCAAAACTCTAAGATTTTTCGCAAGTATCCCAATTGACAAAAGCACTAAATCCGCCCTCAAGCTCCCACCTCTAGAGCTCAACACTAATACGCTATTTTTCCTAACTCCCACCGGTGGTCAAAGATCTCTTTGGGAAAAAAATCCAAAGCTTACTACCGTCCCCCTCACATGGTCCTCCAAAGGTGACACCCGAATGTTACTAATCAACACGTCACAACAGGTAGTCAACATACACATCAGTAATGGTAAAAAACTCTCCCTCAAATCAGGTTCGCAAACCCGTATCGACCTCAAGGGTCTTGCCCAGAGAAACAAAATCACGCTCATAGCAAAAGGTGTCAATGATTCAAAAATTGCTCTGCAGGAATCTATAAAAACCCTCCCTAGAATCACCAAAGTGTATGCCTTTTACAATGCCGCACCTAAAACCAACGGCGGTCGGACACTCGGCACCTTCCGAGCCGTATATGAAGCACCCAACTAACAGAGCATGAGAACTCACCTTTTCTTTTACTTCCGTAAAAAAGGCCATGCTAGAATTAGCATGGCCTTTAGAATTTTTTAGCGATCAATGCTGGACGTGCTATTTCGTCTTAAAGTGGAGCGTGCCGTGAATTTCGTTACCTTCCTGCTTATTTTCAACTCTGATGTATTCCATCTCATCAGAAGCTTCTATGAGAGCTTCGAGGTAAGGTTTAGCTTCCTCCAATTCTTCAAATTCATTTTCTCCAATCAAGTCAGCACCATGCTCATGCACTAGATTCAACCAATTGAGACTCAGTTCACGCAGTGGTTTAAAGTTTAGCTGAGCTTCTGAAAGTGGGGCTCCAGCTGCCTCTTTTTCGAACACAGCTGAGAGTTCACTAGACTGATCAGAAGAGGTGCCAAAGATGAACAAATCATCGCTCACGGAGATGTTAGGAATACAATTTTGGTGGGTGAACGGAATTTGGAATGTCCAGCTAGTCAGTCCACTTGACTCACTTTTAAATGGTCGCTGCATGGGCATTTCCATACCTGACATCGCGCTAGCCTGCTTCAACAACTTCTCAGCGGTGGTATTAAGTTTATCCCAGCTCAGCCCGATTTTGCTACGGTCGCTCACAGTGCTTAGATAACTAAAACGTGGCACCTTCCCTTGTTTCAGCATTGCTTCTGGAATCATTGGCATCGTTGGCAGCTCACCTTTTAAATCGATAACCACAGCTGACTCCGCTCCTAAGCCTTTACCTAAGTCATCGCGTAAAGCTCCCCACACATCGAGGACTTCCTTTTTAAATACGCCTTCAAACATTGCGAACCCAGCTGTAAATTCACCAAAATTGCTATTATCTATCTCTAGGCCACTCATCTGTTTTGCAACTTGATAGCCCGTGCTCCCAATCGCCTCTAAGTACTCGAGCGAGAGCTCTGTCTGCGCTGGGTTATTTACCCAGTTAGCCGAGAATATAACATCTTCACCTTCTGATACCTTACTGAGGCGACGTTTTGCCTTGAGGTCCACGGTCGGAGCATTTCCTCCGTAGTAACTCTCCACCTTAAAACCTTCGTCGAGCATGGCGACGGATCCAAAACGTCCAGCTTTGAATGGCGCGTAATAATCTTTTTCTCGCTGTACTAGATCAGTGAGGAGAGTCTCTAACACACGAGTGTCGCCAAAGGTATCAGTTTCCTTCAGTCCCGCCAGAATTCCCAATGCGGGTTCTTTTAGCGATGAACTATACTTCATTGTAGTCTTACTGAGTTCCTCACTCATATAGAGCATGCTTACCAAATTTCCCCCTGCATATTGCTGAGCAAACTCCATGCCTTTATCTGCCAGTACTGACTCAGCTGGTGAGGCTGCGAAGTTAAGTTGCTCCACTGATGAACCAATAAAGATCACAACGTAGTCGTCATGAGTTCCAGCGAGCATCACTATATTCTTGGAGGATACGGCCTCCTTAAAGTCCTTGAACGTCTGTTCGCCGAGAACCTCCGTCATCTCCTCTTTCTCTTCCTTTTCAAGCATCTCAGCTAAAAGAGCACCCTTCACTGCAAAGCCGTTGAACTCACCGTGGTCCGCGGCCTCCAAAATGGTTTCATCTTCAACTTGCGCACCCAAGGCCATCCCAGCCAAGCCTTGGAGTTGAGCCACATACGACTCACGCGTATCCTTATCACTCACCTTAAAGCCGAGGTACATTGGCGGCATACTTGCTTGCTTAAACGACTCAAGTGTCTTTGGGTCTTTAGCCCAATCCTTTAAATATTCTTCATCAAACCCTGACATATCACCGCTGCCATCGCCCAACATCTTGCCACACAACTCAACCATCGAACGCATTTGATAGAAGTTACTCGCGGCGGATGCTTTGAGAAGGTTATCAGCCTGAGCTGCCGTGCCTTCGCCGACGGCAAAAAAGAGTTCTTCACCTGCGATCTCAGCAAATTTCTGGAAATCTGGATTAGTAAGCAGGTCATCCATACTTGCGCCCTGTTCTTCAACCATTGTCTCTGCAAACTTTCCGAGTTTGGAGCCACGTAGTTTTTGAGCAAGACCAGCTCCGTCGTAGAGTGTCCAAAACGCATCAGTCTTCTGTGGTAGGAATTTAGCAAAGCCCGCTTGTTTAGCCAGGACCTCTAGCACATCGGGCTTTTGCTCAACGGCTGGCTTCAAAGCTTCCTCGACTTTAGCAACAACATCTGTCGTTGTTTCCGTCGCTTCGTCAGTGACTGTGTTGCTCTCTTGCTTGTTACAAGAACTGAAGCTCACTGCTCCAGCGGCTATGATTGGGAGAATAAAATAATTTGAATGTTCCATGCTGCTGGGGAAAACCTATAAACTCCCCAAGTATTACACAATTGTAAAATCATCGCCAATTTGTAAGGCTGATTTCTTGCCATTCTGCCTAGTTCAGCGCACAAATACCCTATGCCTGAGCTACCCGAAGTCGAAACCACCTGCCGAGGAATCCGCCCACACATCGACGGCCAAACAATCACCCATGTTGACGTCCACAATGGAAGCCTACGGTGGCCAGTCTCTGACGAGATCTATGCTCTGCGTAACTCAACAGTCTCAGCAGTTAAAAGACGCGCCAAGTACATTCTTATCGAATTCACAAGCGGTCATCACCTACTTCTCCATCTAGGAATGTCCGGCAGCCTGCGAATCTCACGTTCTAAAGAAGAACTTCGTAAACACGACCACCTTGTCTTCTATCTGAGTAATGGACTAGAAATGCGGCTCCATGACCCACGCCGTTTTGGTTGCGCCCTCTGGGTCGAAGGTGATTATCGGAAACACCCACTGCTCGCGAAACTGGGCCCTGAGCCGCTGAGCGACTCCTTCACTCTACCTCAATTCCTACAATCCTGCGCCAAGCGTGATCGAGCAATAAAACTTCACATCATGGACAACACCACTGTGGTCGGCGTAGGGAATATCTACGCTTGCGAAGCTCTCCACATTGCAGGCATCACCCCAAAGCGCGCAGCTAAAAAAATCAGCAAGCTGCGTCTCACCAAGCTCTACGAATCCATCCGATTTGTACTCGCTCGCTCTATCGAACAAGGTGGCACCACGCTCAAAGACTTTCTCCATAGCGACGGACAGCCTGGATACTTCAAACAACAACTCACAGTCTACGACCGTGAAGGAAAACCCTGCCAGAGCTGTGGACACACAGTCAAACGCATCGTTCTAGGGCAGCGATCAACCTTCTATTGCCCCAAGTGCCAAAGGTGAGCCCTACACACATTCGCGAGGATAAGACGGGAATTTACTGGAAAACAATAAAACCCGCTTGACTCTCTAGGGCAAACGACCTAATCACTCGCACCCCTCCAAATTTTAACGAAACATTTTCCTATGGCTACAACAGAAGTTATTCTCCGTACAAAGATCGACAATCTCGGCGCTGAAGCCGACGTTGTAAAAGTAAAAGCTGGTTTCGCTCGTAACTTCCTTATCCCACAGGGCAAGGCTTTCGAAGCGACTGAAGCAAACCTTGCTCACACAGAAGAACTCAGAAAAGCACGTGCTGAGCGCGAAGCTGCTGAACTTTCCACTGCACAAGCCACAGCTGCTAAGATCAAGAAGACCAAGCTCACCTTCGCTCTCGAAGTTGGACAAGGCGGCAAAGCATTCGGTTCTGTCACATCTATCGACATCCACAAGAAGCTCGAAGCTGCAGGCATCGTCATCGAACGTAAAGCTCTTCAGCTCTCAAGCCCAATCAAGACTTCTGGTGTTACCAAGGTTGAGGTTAAGCTTCTTGCTGACGTTACAGCGACGCTCACAGTTACTGTTGAGACTCCAGCTTTTTAAGCGTAATCACCCGCTTCTCAATACAATTTCTAAAAGGCGCACCACACGGTGCGTCTTTTTTATTACCCCCTCAAGAACCGTTCTGGCAACTGGCAACTGATTCTAACTACTCACCACACTCCCTTTCGCCAACGGCGAAAATCATACCAGCCTAGGCAAAGGCGAAGCCGCATGCCTAGGTTTGTAACAACAAAAGTCAGTTGGCTGAAGGCCAACCTCACTCACTACTCACTACTCACTACTCACTACTCACGACTGAAACCAGCTCCCCATCACTGAGCTTGGTCACGAGAGTTTCTCCCTTTTCCACAGCATCCACGCTGCGGACCAATTTCCCGTCGCTAGTCATGGTGATTGAGAAGCCACGCTCAAACGCGCTATCCGGCCCCAATGCTCGTAACATCGACTTTTGCCTCAGAACGGCTTGCTCCATTTTCTCCAAACGTTTCCCTAAGATTTGATTTAGCAATTGTTTGCGATGCGCTACTTTTTCAAGCCTTCCATCAATCAACAACTCTGGATGCACTGTCGCATAGCGCTGTTTCATCAAAACAACTTGTTGCTCGCGCTGCTCTATACCGCGCTCAGCAGCATCCTCCATCACCTTTTCCGCCTGCAGCATTCTCTGTAGCGGCTCGCGCAAAACGCGGTCTACCGACATCGACAGCGCCCCGCGTCGCATTCCTTGTAGCTGCATCTCGTACCGGCGCATTTCACCATCAAGAATTCTGAACATCCCAGACTGATAACGCTGGAGCTTGTGCTGCAGTTGCTCACCATCAGGCACCACCAGCTCTGCAGCAGCGCTCGGAGTCGGAGCTCGCATGTCCGCCACAAAGTCCGCTATCGTAAAATCAATCTCATGACCGACAGCTGAAATCACAGGGATCGTACAGCCAGCAATCGCGCGCGCCACCACCTCTTCGTTAAAATTCCAAAGGTCTTCTAGTGAGCCACCACCGCGCCCGACGATGATCACATCGACCTCAGGCAGACCAGATTCTTGCCATTGACTCCAATGATCTAAAGCGGAGGCTATTCCATGCTCTGCCCCCACTCCCTGCACCTGCACAGGATAAAGGATAGGCTGCACCCACGGCGCTCTACGTCCGAGCACATTGAGCATATCTTGAAGTGCCGCACCTGTGCCCGAAGTGATCAAGCCCACCTTGGTAGGAAAGCTCGGTATCGGCTTTTTCAGTTCTTTTGAAAATAACCCCTCAGCATCGAGCTTCCTCTTCAGAGCCTCAAACTTCGCTTGCAACTCCCCTTCGCCCGCCGATTCGACCTGACGTACAATCAACTGCACGCTCCCTCGCGCCTCATAGACAGAAACCTCGCCGAACAAGCGTACTTGCATTCCATTATCTGGCTGCACCTTCGCCCGGCTAGCATTGCCGCGAAACATCACACAACTCATCTGGGCTCCGTCATCTTTCAAAGTGAAATACAGATGGCCACTCGACTGGCGTCGCATATTTGACACCTCACCTCCGACCCAAAGCTCACCTAACTCTATCTCTAGTAAGTTACGCATCTTGCGCACTAATCGGGTCACACTCAGTGTCTTTGTATCAGCCATCGTCGACTATCATCTATAGCTACAGCCCCGTGGCAAATCTCAAATCACCTTACTTTTGTAACAATCATTTCGAGAGCTCGGAGATGGTTTAGCTGTTCGTTGTGATCAAGATTTTCTAAACTGCACTCACTTTCGTGCACATCAATGATCAAGCCCGTAATTCCACACTCCACACTCCTCTGCAAAGCGTTCATACCAAAACCTAAGAAAACAACAGTTGTCTCTTTTGCTACGCTCAGCGGTATTACGCGACTGGAATCACACCAGCACCTAGAGCTACTCCTACCAGCGGAGCAAATCCCTAGACTGCCTCGCTTACAAATTCAGAGAATTCTGGGAAGCTTTCAAACAACTCTGCAATCAGCAGCCCTGCCTGATTTGAGGCTAGATTTGGAACAAGCCTTCTGGATTGAATTATTACAGCTTTCCTAGGAGGCGTCGCAGGCAACGAGTCGCTTTTTAATTCCTTCACACTTCTAACTTCCCACTCCACACTCCCGGCCATGTGGTATTACACTCTCAATGGCCAACAAGCTGGCCCAGTCTCTCAAGCTGAGCTCGCACAGATGCTCAATGGCGCTCTTCCCTCCGACACAATGGTCTGGAAAGACGGTATGGGCGACTGGCTCCCCGCCCAAGACGTCGACGCCTTCCGCAACATCGAGGCGACCCCAGCTGCCCCAACTTACGCGACTGGTATCACACCAGCCCCTACCCTACCAACTAGCGGAGCAAACCCCTATGCAGCACCTAACACAGTAGTAGACCAGAACGCGCAACTCAGTGGTACGGATGAAATCCCAGCCGAGCCCATTCCACTCGACATTGGTTTCTGCATTTCAAAATCCTGGAAGACCACCATTTCATGCTTTGGTACTATATTCCTTACTTGGTTTGTCTACATCCTCATCTCCTCTATCGTTAGTGGTGTTTTATCTGGTCTGGGCACGGCTATAGACGGCCCAACTGTGGCGACTCCTAATACCGACGGCATGACACCACAAGACGTATTTCTCCATTCCCTCAGTCAGAGCCAACAAACTGGCGTGGGATCGACTATAGCGAGCATCTTAAATCAAGCATTCACGATGTTCCTCGGCCTTGGCCTTACTTTTATTGGTCTCAACCTCTTACGAGGAAAAGATGCTAACGTCGGCCAGCTCTTCAGCCAAAGTGGCACAAAACTATTGAGACTCATCGGCGCATCCATTCTCTATGGACTGATGGTAGCCGTCGGATTACTCTTCTTCATCGTTCCTGGCATTTATTTGGCAACCAGGTTCATGTTCTACCAAACTGCCATCGTCGATAAAGACCTCGGAGTCATCGACTCCCTTAAATACAGTTCGGAACTCACCAGAAACAACAAATGGAGCATTATTGGCTTATCCATTATTAATTGCTTCATCGTACTTGCTGGTGTAATTGCACTACTCGTTGGCTTGATCTGGGCCATCCCAGTTGCGTGGCTCAGCCTCCTCGTCGCTTACCTCTATTTACACAACGGCGAGCGTAGCCTCGCTGCTTAGCGACACATTATTTCATTCAGTTTTTCAAAAGGCGACTCGGCAACGAGCCGCCTTTTTTATTCCTTCACACTTCTAACTTCCCACTCCACACTCCCGCCCATGTGGTACTACACACTCAACGGTCAACAAGCTGGTCCGATCTCTCAGGCTGAGCTCGCGCAGATGCTACAATCCACTCTTCCAGCCGACACGCTAGTCTGGAAAGAAAGCATGGCCGACTGGGTTATGGCGAACACGCTAGGAGAATTTCAAGCCCTACCAAATGGCTCACCAAACTCCCCTCCCCCCTTAGCCTCCGCAACTCCCACTAATAATCCCTACAGTTCACCAATAGCGTCATCTCACCAAAACTATCAGGCTGGCGATTACCCATTGCCGAAGGTGAAGAAAGCAAATTTCGGTCTATTAATTTCACTTCTCAGCATTGGCACACTGCTGATGATTGGCGGCTACATTGCTATGTTTACCGGTCTCATGACAAATGTCGCCACCGCGGCATACGAAGAAATCGAACAACTTGAAACTGTTGAGCGGCTAGAGCCTATCGAGCAGAGTCAAGAAGCCTCATCTACTGAGACAGAACCTGCGGCACCCATCGCATCTGAGGATGTCACCGATTTCGACGAAGTCCTGATTGAGGAAGATTCTTATGGGCACTCCGCATCCGAGGTGAATCCATTTGACTCCCTCTCTCCTTCAACTATTGGAATCACCATACTCGGCTGGGCCATCATCGCTGCTGGGAGCATTTTAGGCTTGGTCTATGTCCACCGAGCTTGGCAGCTGCTTCAACCGACCCAAACCACCATCACTCCCGGGCAAGCCGTGGGCTTCATGTTCATCCCGCTTTTTAACATTTACTGGATGTTTATCGCTTACCATAAATGGGCGGTGGAGTGGAACAACACCTGCCGCCAGCACACCTCGCCCACCTATGCTCCAAGAGGTGCGGAAGGCCCCTTTCTCGCCATGGCTATCTGCTACTTGTCTTCAGTCATCACCAGCATTTTAGGCCTCCTCGCCAGCGCCGTCCTCTACATCATAGATATGAAGAGCATGTGCGACGCGATCAACTTCGCCGCCGAAAATGGCGAAGCCCCCAATCAACCATTCCGTTAGAAACCGCTAGGGCCACACTCCACACTTCTCTATGAAACTAAGATTCACACTCGCTCTCACCCTTAGCCTCTGCGGCAGCTTGCTGGCAGCGCCTAAGAACGTTCTGCTCATCGTTGCTGACGACTTAGGTTGCCGTGACCTCGGCTGCTTTGGTTCAGATTTCTATGACACCCCGCATCTCGATGAGCTGTGCGCCGACTCACTAAAGCTGACACAGGCCTATGCAGCATGCCCAGTCTGCTCTCCCTCCCGCTCTGCGATAATGACTGGGAGACATCCGGCCCGCACTAAAAACACCGATTACTTCGGCGGATTTAACCCAGCCCCAGGCAAAAAAGTCCCAGCTCGCTGGAAGAAAATGCCCGTCCTCCCAGCTCCCTATCTAGAAACATTAGACCCAGCGCTCACCACTCTACCAGAAGCTCTGAAAGCCAAAGGATTCCGCACTTTCTTTGCCGGTAAATGGCACTTAGGTGAGGAAGGGTCTTGGCCAGAAGACCACGGATTCGATATCAACAAAGGTGGCTGGTCGCGCGGTGGTCCTTATGGTGGAAAAAAATACTTTTCTCCCTACGGCAACCCAAGACTCAAAGATGGCCCCGATGGTGAACACCTGCCCGACAGACTAGCAAGCGAAACTAACACCTTCATCAACGATACCAGCGACGCACCCTTCTTCGCGATGCTCTCCTTCTACTCCGTCCACACCCCACTAATCGGCCGCAAAGATCTCGTGGATAAATACAAAGCGAAGGCTGCAAAGCTCGGCTACACAGACAAACAAGTTTGGGCCTTTGACGCCCCCCGCAAGGTGCGGGTCAAACAAGACCACGCAATCTACGCGGCAATGGTTGAAGCCATGGACCAAGCTGTAGGGAAAGTCATCGATAACCTCAAAAAGCAAGGGAAGTACGAGGACACACTTATCGTATTCACCTCAGACAATGGCGGGCTCTCGACATCAGAAGGCTGGGCCACATCTAACTTCCCAATGCGTACTGGCAAAGGTTGGCTCTACGAAGGTGGCACCAAAGTCCCTGGAATCATCCGTATCCCAGGCACCACCAAACCAGGCAGCTCTAGCGACCAATTCTTTGTCGGCACCGACATTTTTCCGACAGCACTCGACGCATGTGATCTACCATTGTTAGAAGAAATCCACGTCGATGGCCAAAGCCTGCTTAAGCCACAAAATGACCGCCCACTCTACTGGCACTACCCACACTGGGGCAACCAAGGTGGCTCGCCGGGCTCAGTCGTCCGCCTAGGTAACTACAAGCTCATCCGCTATTACTCGGGCAAAGCTCCAGAACTCTTCGATCTATCAGCCGACGCATCTGAAGAAAAAAACCTCTATTCCTCAAAGCCTGAAATCGCCGCAGAGCTCAACAAGAAGCTCGATGGATGGCTCAAAGAAACCAATGCCACACTCCCACTTAAAAATCCTGACTACCCAGGTGAAATCAAAAAGTGGTAGTCAGCAGGAACCTCACCGCCCACTCAATCATCATTCCTCCCACGGCAGGAATAGCCTTTGACGATAAAGTCGATCAAAGGCTATAAACAAGCTCACACTCTTCTCTATGAACAACTCTATCGACATCTACTCTATCAAATCCTACCTGCTAGGACTGCAAGACTCCATCTGTGCTAAACTCGAAGCCGCAGATGGCAAAGCCACATTCGCCCAAGATTCTTGGGACCGTGAAGAAGGTGGCGGCGGGCGCTCACGCGTGATGACCGATGGCGCCGTCTTTGAAAAAGGGGGAGTCAACTTCTCCCACGTCCACGGCGCATCGATGCCAGCATCTGCGACAGCGCATCGCCCAGAACTAGCTGGCCGGTCATTCGAGGCCATGGGTGTCTCGCTCGTCATGCACCCGCACAATCCCCACGTGCCAACCAGCCATGCCAATGTCCGCTTCTTCTGCGCTAAAAAAGAAGGCGCCGAGCCCATCTGGTGGTTCGGCGGCGGCTACGATCTCACACCATTCTACGGCAACGACGACGACTGCAGGCACTGGCACCAAACCGCCAAAGACGCCTGCGATCCCTTCGGAGCCGACATTTACGACCGCTTCAAAAAGTGGTGCGACGATTATTTTTACCTCAAGCACCGCTGCGAACCACGCGGAGTGGGCGGGCTGTTCTTTGACGATTTCAATGAACTCGGCTTCGAGGACTCATTCGCCTTCATGCGCTCGATCGGTGACAGCTACACCGATGCCTATTGCCCAATAGTAGCAGCACGAAAGGATCTGGAATACAGCGAACGCGAACGCAAGTTCCAGCTCTACCGACGTGGACGCTATGTGGAATTCAATCTAGTCTTCGACCGCGGCACCCTCTTTGGGCTGCAGTCTGGTGGACGCACTGAATCCATTCTCATGTCACTCCCACCGCTTGTTAGCTGGGAATACGACTGGCATCCAGAGTCTAACACACCAGAAGCAAAGCTCTACGACCACTACCTCCAACCTCAGGATTGGATTTAGCCTACCTCACAAACTGTTAGTAAACTCTAAATCTAACGACACATCCCCATAGACGTTCCTATCATTATGACTACTGCTAAAAAAATTCGCCTCGGCTCGCTCATTTTCATCCTCGCTTTGGTGGCTACTATCATTTTCCAAAACCGAGAGAAAGTCACCACTCAGATCCTCTTTGCCAGCATTGAAATGCCCCAAGCATTCTTGCTCTTTCTTACCTTTATTCTCGGCGCTCTCGCGGGCTTTGTGCTCGCATACTTCCGGATCAGTAAACGACTCAAAACCGTACAGAAAAGTATCGAGAAACACTAAGCTGCCCCTGACCATCTCCACCGATGAAAGTCACCACTAGCCAATTGATCGAAAATAAAGAGGAAGTCATCTGGCCACTCTTGACTCATTCCGAGATGACATCCCAAGGGTGTTTCTGCCTCGGGGTACCAAAACCGATGGCTTGTGAGCTGCCTAACTCCATCGGCGGCGTGGGTGCTGAGAGACGCTGTATTTCAGATAGAGGAACCGTTCTCCAACGCATACTAGAATGGGAACCACCCAGTAAACTAAGGTTCACCATGGAATCTACAGACCATTGCTGGGGACCCTGTATCGACTCGATAGAGGAAGAGTTTTCTCTACGCAAAACAACTGCAGGAACCACGGTCACTAGAACCACCCGATTTGTCGCCAAAGGCTGGCTCCGACCTATCAAAGAAATCATGTTCTGGGTCGGCCTCAAGCGCCCTCACCTGTTTGTTTTCAAGAATTGGAAGCAACAATGTGAGGTGGATAAGTAACAACTAAAATTCTCATGAATCTACACTCTAACATCACTCCTGAGCTGGCCACTTGGATAGAAAACCAGCAGATGTTTTTTGTCGGCACTGCGCCGCTCGCTGCTGATGGCCACATCAACAATTCTCCAAAAGGTGGTGAATCATTTCGAGTTCTCGGACCGTTAGAAGTCGCCTACCAAGACTACACCGGAAGTGGTGCGGAAACCGTCGCCCATCTACGAGAGAATGGACGCATCGTTATCATGTTCTGCGCCTTCGAAGGTCCTCCGCAGATTGTTAGACTCCACGGTACGGGTTCAGTCAACCTGCCCGGCGACCCGCGCTTCGAGGATTTGGCAGAACACTTCCCAGAGAATCCAGGAACGCGGGTAATCATTCACATTGAAGTGACCCGTGTCACCGATTCCTGTGGCTACTCCGTCCCCTATTATGACTATAAGGGAAATAGAGACATTCTTGATAAATGGAGCCAGGTGAAAGGACCTGAAAAGTTAGACGCCTACCGAGCCGAGAAAAACCAACACAGCATCGACGGGCTCCCCTCCTTCGACCCATAGAGCTTAACCCTCCAGACCCCCTCAAAAGACTTAACTAAAAAAAGACGAAACCTTTCATTCTATCTGAAATACCGCAAGAGCATCGGCCATCATTGGTTAATTCTGAAAAATTCTGTCAATTCTGTCGAGCGCCGCAGGCAACAACCTAGATAATCTCCCTAGTGTAGCAGCCCTGGTATTAGGATGGAAACAAGCGCACATCATCCTTCTCGAGAGGATGCTCGCTCTTGTTGCCGACGCAATAGACGGCAACCCACTCCGCAAGTCGCTTACCCAGTTTTCGGCAAGCCTCTTTCGCCTCCTCACTCCTTGGTTCACGTGCCGTAATCGTGCCGTAGTGCAAGGTCGTCAACTTACTCACGTAGTCAGTGACCCCGAAGACTAGGAACCCGAAATTAATCAACACCGACAGGATCGATTGACAGGCAATCTCAGAGCCTCCGCCCCAACCGCCTGCTGACGAAAACGCACATCCGATTTTACCATCTATTTTCATCCACTTTTCGAGCATGGTTTCGTCCCAAAAGCGTTTCATTTTCCAGGACATCAACCCCATATTCGTCGGACTGCCAACGGCGATCCCATCGCACCAGACAACGTCCTCGGCAGTAGCCTCATCTATACTCAGTAGGCGGACCTCGATACCCGCCACAGCCTTACACCCTTCGGCTACCAGCTGCGCCATCGCAGCGGTATTACCACTCGCAGAATCATAGAGAATCAAAACTCTACCATCGGAACTCAATTTTTCATTTTCAGCGGTCATTATAGTCTATTTTATTTGTTGATAAGGGCACAATACAAGTCCTTGTTGGGGGCTTTTTCAATCGAAACTGGAACCATTGAACATCATGGTATGCTCAGTCTGATTGATCTAGGAATAATAATCCACTACGAAGCGATCGGAGGCAGAGCCAGGGCTCCTACACGGGGGAGGGACTTGGGCTGATGCCTGCGGCGCTCGACAGAACTGACAGAATTCTTCAGAATTAGCCTACTAAACTGGAGCTACTCACTGCAATTTCCGACAAGCCATGATGTTTCTGATGTCGTTGGTCTGCACTACCCATGAGAAATTCTGTTAATTTTGTAAATTCTGTCTAAAAAAATTCCTAGTATGATAACCCGCCTACTTCTTTTTAAAGAAGCCGCGCTGTTTCTCACTGATCGGCATTTCCAACAACTCCATCACAGCCAGCATATCCTTCCACACAGCTCGCTTCTCATCTGTCGCGCCTGCGTGCAGCAGATAGCTCGGGTGGTAGGTGGCACGGACTGGCACCCCAGCCACTTTATGGAATTGCCCTAGCATATTCGCCACTGGCACATCTGCACCGATCAGGCTCTTGGCCGCTGTCGCGCCTAATACAATGATGACCTTAGGTTTGACGGCTTCGATCTCAGCCATCAAATAGCGTATCGACGCCTGAATCTCATCCGCATTTGGCTTCCGAGTATTAGTGGTCTGATTCGCCATCGCGGGACGGTACTTTACCATATTCGTCATATAGACTTCCTCGCGATTCAGTCCCATTGCCTTTAAAATAGCCCCCATCTTCTTGCCTGCTGGACCAGAGAATGGCTTACCATTGCTCTCGTCATAATAGCTTGGAGCCTCCCCTACCAACAGGACATCGGAAGTGACTTCCCCCTCAGAGAAAACTAATTTATCACGCAGTGTCCCTAGAGATTTCAAGCCCGAATCCTCAGCAATCTGCTGTTTCAGTCCCTCCAGAGATTTACTCAATGGGGCCTGCTGTACAGGAGCTTCCGACGTAGGTATAACGACTGCGGGCTTGGAAGCCAGCTCAGCAACGCGCACCTTGGTTTCTTCCACCTTTGTCTCAGCAATAACTGCTGCCGCCTGTGGTTGGCTTACTAGACTACTTGACCTACCCCTCGACCTCACAAAGAACTCCCTTAAAATCAAGCGAGAACGACCATCCAGATGCACATGCGTCTCCCCCTGACGCTCTAATTGGCGGAGGTAATCGATCAATGGCTCTGCTACAGCGGACATGTCAAAAGACTCCCCATCCAAAGCAAATCCGTCAAGGCCATTCATCCCCCTCACACAATCTCGACCAATCAATGTAGCTAGACTTTTGACATTCCGACATTCGACAGTTCCATGACCTCTTGACATAGCCTCTGTCAAAGATCCCCAAAAGTCGCAGCTAGAAGTTAACCGCACCCGTCTAATACCAAAAAAATAAGATAAGGGAGGAGGAGGAGGAATTTAATTTATTAAAAAATATCACCCCGCTTGCAAAGTTGGCACGCTAGATGCTTCACTGAGTTTTAGACAAAAAAATTGGTCTATATACTATGAACAAACTACTACTCAGTACAGCAATTGGTTCACTCGGCCTGATGGGCACCGCTTTTGCAGGCGACGATTCTGCAGCGGCCATCGCGGACGTGAAATTCATCATCGATAACCTGTGGATCCTTATTTCCGCAGCCCTCGTATTCATCATGCACCTCGGTTTCGCCTCCGTTGAAGCTGGCATGTGTCAGCGCAAAAACACCGTGAACATCATGTTCAAAAACGTCTTCATAGTCTGCATCGGCGCAGTAGGCTACATGCTCTGGGGATTCAATGCCATGTACCCTGGCTGGGAAGAAGCCGCTGGTAACTTCTTCGCAATGGGATCTCCTATTGAAAGTGGATTTGAAGGAGCAGCAGCCACAGCAAACCTTACCAAAGAATATGCAGACTACACTTACTGGTCTGACTTCGTTTTCCAGGCTATGTTCGCAGCCACAGCAGCAACTATCGTTTCAGGTGCCGTTGCTGAGCGAGTCAAGCTTACATCATTCATGATCTTCGCGGCAATTCTCGTAACATTCATTTACCCAATTACCGGCTCATGGGAGTGGGGTGGCGGATGGCTTAACGGATTCGGCGGTGAAAACTCTGCTGAAACTGGTCAATTCATCGACTTTGCAGGTTCATCCCTCGTACACGCTTTTGGTGGATTCGCAGCACTTGCTTGTGTAATCGTACTCGGCCCACGCCTTGGAAAGTACACGAAGAACGGCATCAAGCCAATCCTTCCATCCAATCTTCCCCTTGCGAACATTGGTGTCTTCCTCCTCTTCCTCGGTTGGTTCGGCTTCAACGGCGGTTCCGTGCTCTCTGCAGATGCGGCAGGTGTTTCCCACGTTTTCGTAACCACAGCAATGGCTGGTTTCGCTGGAGGCCTTGCAGCTATCGCATTGTCTTGGATCCTCACTAAGAAGCCAGACCTCTCCATGGCTCTCAACGGAATGCTTGCAGGCCTCGTTTCCATCACAGCTGGCGCAGGTAGTATCCCACCATTCTACGCTCTCGCAGCAGGAGCTGTTGGCGGAGTTCTCGTAGTCCTCGCAGTTGGATTCTTCGATAAGATAAAAATCGACGATCCAGTAGGTGCAATTTCAGTTCACGGTGTTTGTGGTATCTGGGGAACTCTAGCTGTAGCTATCTTCGGAAGCGAAGCACTCGCTGGCGAGAAAATCAGTTTCTCCGCACAGCTCATCGGTACACTCTCTATCTCAGCATTCGCATTCATCACTTCCTTCATCGTATTCTACGCCATCAAGCTTGTAATGGGCGTGCGTGTTGACGAGCAAGAAGAGCACGAAGGCCTCGACGTGGCGGAGCACGGTGTGCCAGCTTACAACGATTCAGCTAACTAATTTCTCAAAACTCTATTAAATAAGCACTAGGGAGAGGCGAAAGCCTCTCCCTTTTTCTTGCTCAAATTTGGCAGCCAAGCCTTCTGAAAGTCAAAGGAATGGCTTGTCTATTGCTCTCGCGCATGGCAATTCGTTGTGATAAACACTCCTGAATATGCGTTTTCTACTGATCGACAACTCGAACACCCGAACCAAGTTCACCATCGGCACTCGTGATGGGCTGGACAACTGGCTGGCGCAAGTTCCCACAAAGGAGATCAGCCCCACAGAGTTAGACAAAACACTCATCGATCAACAGTTCGATGCGGTAATGCTTTGCTCGGTAGTTCCGGAAAAGGCTGCCATCATCGCGCAGTACTTTAGCGAACTCCCCTTCCACCAGCTCGACTACAAAACCGACATGGGCATTCATATCGATTACCCAAAACCTGAGCAGATTGGTGCGGACCGGCTTGCTAATGCTGCTGGAGTCCACGCCCTTTATGGAAGTCCCGCAATTGTTATCGATCTAGGCACTGCTGTCACCTTTGATGCCATTGGAGCAAATGCCACCTACTTGGGAGGCGTGATCGCCCCAGGCTTAGCATCAATGACAGACAACCTCTCAAAGCGTACCGCGCTGCTCCCCAAAATAGAGCTCGCTGAACCCGCCAACGCAATTGGTAAATCTACGACTGAAGCGATGCTCGTCGGCGCGGTATTCGGCTACCGTGGATTGATCAAAGAGATCATTAAAAAAATCACCCGCGAAATGACAGAAAAGCCGATCATCGTAGCAACTGGAGGCGACGCAACTCTCATAGCTGAAGGTCTCCCCGAGATAGACCACGTCTCACCCACTCTTACCTTAGAAGGAGTCCGCAGAGCGGCCACATTACAATTTTAACTCATAGCACTCAATCAGCATGGAATTTACAGATAAAGCAATTGGTATCGATTTTGGCGGCAGCTCAATCAAAATGGGAGTCGTTCTCGGCAAGCAGATCATCGCTGAGGCACCAGTGATCATCCCTAAAGACTATCCAATTCCGACAGAGCTCATCAAAGCTATTGCCGACCAAGTCAACGCACTCAAAGAAGAGCACTGCGACATCAAAGCTATAGGCTGTGGAGTCCCTGGGTTTGTAGACACCCCCACCGGGCGAATTCACAATCTAACCAACGTACCAGGCTGGGTCGACATCCCACTGCGCGATCTACTTTCAGAGAAGACAGGTCTTCCATGTGTGGTAGAAAATGATGCCAACGCGATGGGCATTGCCGAATGGAAGCTCGGCGCTGGTGCTGGCTACCAACATCTCATTTGCCTCACTCTCGGTACAGGAGTGGGCGGCGCAGTGATCGTGAACAACCAAATCGTACGCGGCTCACAATTTGTCGCTGGCGAACTCGGGCAGTCATCTATCAACTACAATGGCAGAGTCGGCGCTTACAATAATCCGGGCGCTCTCGAAGATTACATTGGTAACAATGAATTTGCGATCGACTCTCAGCGGGCCTACCTCGAAGCTGGCATCGAAAAATTCATCGACGACTGCTCCCCCGCAGCACTCGATGCCGCGGCCACAGCCGGCTGTGAGGTAGCGATCGCATGCTGGGATGACTTCGCTCGAAAGCTTGCCTGCACCTTGGCAAACTGCTGTTGGCTACTCAATCCCGAGGCATTTATCATCGGCGGGGGTCTCAGCAATGCCGGCAACACACTGTTCACGCCATTGCGTAAACACCTGGCAGCTCAACTTAGCGCCCCCTTCCGCGACCACCTAAAAATCATCCCAGCTAAATTCTCTAATGAAGCCGGCATCATAGGCTGCGCCGTTCTCGCTCTAGAGATGGCTGATGCCTAATTCCACAATTAGCTCATGTCACACGAGATTCTAGAAGTGCGAACTAGCAAAAAGGCCGGTTACGTTGTCAGCCTTGAGGGGAAAGAACTTAAAATCCCAGAGGCTGGGATCTTCTGCCCCCTGGCGATGCAGCTCTGTCACGCCGTATTAAAAAAGATGGACCCAGCTGGACCGTCAAGGAACCCAAAGGTAGAAAGCTTTTTTCCCGCGGAATCTGGGCACCAGCAACCCGTATCAACGCACTGCGTGAAATACTTGTGGGTGAACGCGAAGACCCATCCTACCAGAAGAGGTTAGACGCCGGCAGAGCGCGTCGCGGGAAAGAGCAAGAGCGCTATATGTTGGAGTTCACCGCGGCCGTCCAACAATTTCTAAATTTTGCCTTCCAGTACGACGAACTAGAGGACCAGATGGCAAAATTGATTGCAGAACACGCAGTCCCAGTCGGCAGCGGCACAGTAGCCCGCACTCAGCGCATCCCAATCGAGCAACGTGCCGAATCAGCCGTCATAGCCTGGATGCGCCACCAAACGACTGCCTATGACGACATGTCCATTCCGAGAGAAAAAGGCAAACGCCGTGAAGTGCGGCGCATGCTAGCCAAGCGCTCGAGAACAATTTTGGAAAAATACCGTGATGGAGTGGAGTTGGAACTCAGTAATTGCCCACTCTATAAGTCACTCAACGCCGAATAGACACAGCATACTTATTCTTCAATAATCAGAGCTCCAGGACCACTCGGTTGAGCTGGAGTCTCTGGTCGCTCTATTACCCCTTCAGGCAGCGGTCGCAAATCAGGTACATCGACTTCTGGTTCAACCGGCACGGCACGTGGTGCCACATCGGGAAAGATGATAGTTTCATCTTCCACCAGCACAGCTCTTGGTGCGGGCGGTGCATCTGGAAGAGCTGCTGCTTCGTCGATAATCGTTGCACGTCCTGGCACACCTAGATCATCAGGAACAGCCACAGGCTCATCTTCTAGAATAATCATCGCTTTCACTGGAGGATTAACGCGAAACATGACATCCTCTTTAATTGGCTCGAAGAAACTCGCCACCATTGGAGCTGCTTTACTACCACCACCGACCTTCTCACCTGGGCGTCCTTCGTAAACCATTGCAAAGGCATATTTGGGATTATCCAAGGGGAAAAAACCTGTAAACCAACCGAGATACTGCTTTTTATCTTCAGGCCCCCACTGCGCTGTACCAGTCTTGCCACAGACGATGGTGTAGCTCAGAGCAGCGCGTTTACCTGTGCCGGCGGGATCATTGACAACCCTCATCAGACCTTCTTGCACCAGCGACACATCGCTAGCATTCATATTCATCAGCTGTCGTGGTTCAGCACGGTTATAAGAAATGATCCGTCCGTTCGCATCTTGCACCTGCCGCACAAGCTGGAGTTTAGGCAGCCTTCCGCCATTGGCGATGCCCGCCATCCCAAGTGCCACCTGCAGCGGAGTCGCCAGAAGCACCCCTTGCCCAATGGACATATTCGCCGTGTCTCCATCGGTCATTCGCCGTTTGTGATGCTTTCGCATGTATGCATCACTCGGCAATAAGCCGGTTTTCTCACCAACCAAGGGAAGTCCCGTTTTGCGGCCATAGCCTAATTGTTCAGCGGTCCTCACAATATTTTGATGTCGCGTTGCGATACCAACTTGAATAAAAAATGGGTTATTGGAGCGATACAGTCCTTTAACAATATTCATCAGGCCCTCAGGTTTTTTCGACCAGTTCCACATCTGGTGCTTTCCCAACTGAATAAACGCAGGCGTATTGATCTGGGTGTAGCGGTCTAACACACCATTTTGTAATGCCGAGAGAGCCACCACCGCCTTGAATGTAGACGCCGGTGGATACTCGGCCTGGTAGGCACGTGCAAACAACGGCGCGTCCGGATTTTCTCGAAGTGCGTCGTAATCTTTAGAGGTAATAAATGGAACAAAGGTGTTGAGGTCATAGGACGGTCTAGACGCCATAGCCACAAGTTCACCTGTGCGCACATCAATAATTACCAATGCCCCTTTGTGTGCGTGCTTTGCGAGAACTTCTTCAGCTCTCTTCTGCCACTCAAGATCAAGTGTAGTGACCACTGTTCCACCTTGCTGAGGCGCCCGCTTATCTTCACGTAGCACTTCCGCTCCTGAGGAATCGAACTGTAATTTTCTCAGCCCAGGAATACCAGTGAGTTGCTCATCATAGAGTTTTTCAAAGCCTGCACGGCCTTCGGTGAATTCAAAAATAGGATCGCCATAATTGATTGGCCCCTTCTCTAACTTCCCTTTAGAACCAACGTATCCGATCATGTGCGCTGCTAGATCTCCCTGTGGGTAATACCGTTGATAAATAGGATGGAGTACAAGACCGTCAATAAGTTGAGGATCCAATAACAGCTTTCGCTCGGCTTCCACCACATGGGTGAACGGCATAGCTAGCCAGCGACGCTGTCGATAATGCTGCCACAGATCATCGTCTGTGACTGTCCAGTTGATACCAAAGATTTCATTAGCCTTTGCAATCCGCTCACGACCCCATGCTACAACAAAATCTCGGTCGGCGTTCTCGAATTGCTGGAACTGCAATGCAGGATACCATACGACCTTGTTCTGAGCTAATGGATTGCCATACCTATCTAAAATCTGACCACGCAGGGCAGGGATCGACAGAGTCATCGTCCTTGCATTTGGCCGCGTTTGGATCGCGGCTAGATCTGCTGAGCGCTTGACTGGAGCACCCAGCTCCAGTGCAGGCTCCAGCGCATTACTCACCAACTGGCTTTGCGCCGGTAGGATGGCTGTAAACAAAAAAAGAGAAGTCAGCACCCCCCATCGGAATAATGACGGAAATGCGCTTTGAACTCTCTTCATCTGTCTCACTTGGAATATTCTACAATATTCTAGAGTGATGAGACAACATGGAAAAATAACAATTCCATTCTCATTTCATCACTCACAGAAATAGACTCTTATAAAGTGATTCCAAGAAGCTCAGGAGTGGCTTCACGTGGACGAGCAGTGAGGATGTCTGGTCCATGTTTTCCAACACACACAGTGTGCTCGAAATGAGCCGAATATTTCTTGTCACCGGTGATGACTGTCCAACCATCACTGAGCACTTTAACCCGCGGAGTTCCCGCATTGATCATTGGCTCGATAGCGAGCACCATACCTTCTTTGAGGCGTGGGCTACGTCCCAGAGGACGGTAGTTCGGCACTTGCGGCTCTTCGTGAAGCTCTTTCCCAACACCGTGACCAACGAATTCCTTCACTACTCCCATGTTGAAAGGTTTCACATACTCAGCAACTGCACCACATAGATCAGCGAGGTATTCACCATCTTTGGCAAAGGCTAACGCCTCGTAAAGTGATTGCTCAGTTACAGCGAGCAAACGCTTAACCTCCTCATCGACATTGCCGACAGGAACGGTTGTTGCATTATCGCCGATCCAGCCATTTTTAACCACTCCGACATCAATACTAATAATATCACCATCTTTGATCACACGATCAGAGCCAATTCCGTGCACCACTTCTTCGTTCGGTGAGATACAAATATTACCTGGAAACCCTCGGTAACCGAGAAATGCCGAAATACAATTGTGCTCTTTGATCAACTCTGCGGCATAGAGATCGACTTCACTCGTCGTCTTACCAGCTTCGATAAACTTCGCTGTAGCTTGCAGGATCTCACTCGCCGTCTCAGTAGCAACACGCATTTCTTTGATGTCTTGAGGTGACTTAATTGGGATCCTGTTCTTGTTTGTTTTGCGCTTCGCCATGGAAATAGGTTGGTTTAAAATTTTAGTCAGAACTTAGAGAGCTCTGCAGGGGGGCTATTTTACTCAGAGAGATGGTTATTGATTACACAGAACACGTCCTCTGGGCTAGCACTGCCATTAACTAATAGCAACTTACCTTTCGCAGCATAGTAGTCAAATAGTGGTTGCGTGAGTTCGCTATAGTTTGCGTAGCGCCTGCGGAAATTCTCCAAATCATCGTCGGATCGTGACACTAATTCACCATTGCAGTCATTACAGTTTAGTTCGTCAGGAGAACTTACTGAGACCGTAGCCCCACAGTCGGCGCACTCACGGCGGCTGATAATGCGTTGCTCAAGTTCATGCTGAGGAACATCCAGCGCAATTGCTAAAGTTGGAGCCTGAAAGGAAGCATCCGATTCCAGCGCTTCAGCTTGAGCCAATGTTCGAGGATAGCCATCTAGCAACCAGCCCGACTCAGAGCGCTTCGCCATCCAAGCTTTGACCAATTCCATGATCAAAGCATCTGGAACATAAGCTCCACGGTTTAAATAATCTTCCACCTCAAGTCCTAGCTTAGAACCGGACTCGACCTCCTTGCGCAACAACTTCCCTGTTCCCAAGGTTGGAACATCCAGAAGATTTTGAATCCGCCGGCACTGAGTGCCTTTACCACTCGCTGGTGGCCCTATGAGAACGATGCGGCGCATAATAAGAGATTAATCTTTTGCTAGAAAATAAACTCAGCAAGCGAGTTGCTTGCCCTATTGATAGAAAAGGCCGCAGGGTTTTGAATCCTAGCGGCCATTGAAAGTGGTTACTTAGTATCGGATACTACGGCTTCATTGAAAGAGCTACAATCCCGAGGATGAAGAGCAATGCTACGACTACTATAAGGTAGAGCATGTTATTGCTGCTTCTTGCTGCGAGTTGCTTATTACGGCGATCAACAGCTCCTTTGAGCTTACCTTGACGGAGGAAGCCATCGTAGTTGCGCTGGAGAAGCTGAGTCTCAACTTGGCGCATAATATCGAGGATCACACCCACCATGATGAGCAGAGAAGTACCACCGAAGAAACCGGTAATCATCGGATTCAATGGATCTGCGGAGAAAAGCGTAGGCATCTGTGACACTGCGAACGGCATTGCAAAGATGATGGTAAGGAAGATGGCACCAGCAAAGGTGAGACGAGTCATCGTGAAGTCGAGGAACTTGGCAGTTGGCTCACCTGGGCGAATACCCGGGATATAACCACCACTGCGCTTGAGGTTTTCTGAAATCTCAGATGGCTGGAACATTGTTGCCACCCAGAAATAAGAGAAGAAGAAGATCATAATACCAGCGATCACATAATACCAAATGCTGTCGTACGAAAGAACCTTATTCAGTGTCAAAGCCCAACTAGCAGACGGGAACATCTGGTTTGCAATCATTGTCGGAATTCCAAGAATCGCTGTTGCGAAGATGATTGGCATCACATTTGCGTAGTTCAACTTGAGCGGCAGATACTGAGTCTGACCACCGTATTGCTTGCGTCCAACCACACGCTTGGCGTACTGGATAGCGATTCGGCGCTGGGCCTGAGTAATCGCAATAGTTGCAGCGACCACGAAGATAAGGAAGGCAAAGAGGAATACAACAAAAGCCGCACCTGCTGGAGTACCACCACTGATGAGTGATTTCCAAAGAAGGGCCAACGCCGTCGGGAGAGATGAGATGATGTTGATCGTAATAATGATCGAAGTACCATTACCGATTCCCTTTTCAGTCATTTGGTCACCAATCCACATAAGCAGGAGTGTTCCAGTCACTACAGTGAGTGTGAAAATCACAATAAAGGTAAAGCCTGGGTTAGGTACCAGCTTACCCACATCTGCAATACCACTGAAGAATGGAAGTGAGCCAGGATTGCTTGATATCTGACGTCCAAGGAAACCACCTTGTACTATCGCGATGATAATCGTAATGAATCGTGTGTATTGATTAATCTTCTGACGACCGCCGTCTTCACGCGAAAGCTTTGAAAGCTTTGGCATAACAGCTGTCATGAGCTGCATCAAGATAGATGCTGAGATGTATGGCATAATACCTAGCGCAAAGAGGCCAAGTTTCTGCAGACCACCACCGGAGAAGATAGTTGCCATGGTATCGAGCAGGCCATTGTTACTACCGCCTTTTTCAGCGATATTTTTCATGTGTTGATCGATCACTCCAGCGTCAACGCCAGGGAGTGTGATGTGTACACCAAGACGGACTATAACGATCATTACGAGTACGTAAATGATGCGTTCACGTAGCTCTGCTACCTTCCAAGTATTCGCAAATGCGGAAATCATAATTTAGTTAGATTGAGGGGCGGCTTGTATAAAGAAGTGAGGAAGCGCGCAAGCGCTTCCTCACATAAAGTTTAAAATAGATGTAAAACACCTAGATGATCGAGGAGCGTTAAGCAGCAGTGCCGCCAGCTTTCTCGATTTTTTCCTTTGCGGAGGTACTAAGAGCGTCAACAGAAACTGTAAGCTTCTTGCTGAGATTGCCGTTAGAGAGTACTTTGATTTGATCGAAAGCACCTTTTACAAGGCCCTTTGCGCGAAGTGACTCTTCATTTACAGTGTCACCCTCTTCGAAGAATTTCTGGAGGTGAGCAGTGTTTACGACAACAACTTTGTCCGCGAAACGGACGTTGTTGAAACCGCGCTTAGGAAGACGACGGTGAATAGGCATTTGACCACCTTCGAAACCAACGCGAACGCCGGAACCTGAGCGAGCCTTTTGACCCTTGTGACCCTTACCTGATGTTTTACCAAGCCAGAGCTTTCACCCTTACCAAGACGCTTGATGCGGTGCTTGGAGCCAGGATTAGTTTTAAGTGTGTGAAGATTCATTATCTTAAATTTCTATGGTTAGAAAGTAGCCGTCCAATGAAGAACGTCTACCTCAGTTTAAATTAGAGTGACTTTGGCTTGAGCTTACCACGTGATGCAAGAACCTCATCGCGAGTGCGAAGTTGAGCTAGTGCAGCAACAGTAGCTTTCACTACGTTTGCGTGGTTGTTTGAGCCGAGTGACTTTCCGAGAACGTTTTTGATGCCGACTGCTTCACAGACTGCACGTACACCACCACCAGCGATAACACCAGTACCTGGGCAAGCCGGCTTAAGGAGAACCTTACCGCCGCCGAATTCAGCGTATACTTCGTGTGGGATAGTGCCATCAACGATAGCGTAACGCTTGATGCGCCGCTTTGCATCTTCTGCAGCTTTCTTGATGCAGTCGATCACTTCGTTAGCCTTACCGTAACCTACGCCAACACGACCTTCGTGTGTGCCGGAAACCATAAGAGCGGAGAAGGAGAAGCGACGTCCACCTTTGACAACTTTAGCGCATCGGTTGATGAATACAACCTTCTCGACAAGTTCAACACCATCTTCGGTAGTTGGCTTTGGAGGAGCTTGACGCTGAGGACGACCACCACGACCACCACGACCACCACGACCACCTTGACCGCGACCACCAGGGCCACCTTGACCACGACCACCAGGGCCACCTTGACTGCGACCGCCAGGACCACGACCACCACGATCCTGTGAAGGAGCGCCAGTAGTTGTTGCTGGAGTTGCTGCAACTGGAGTTGCTGCAGGAGTTGCTGCTGCTGGAGTAGCTGCTGCGTTTTCTTTATTTTCAGACATGCTTTAGTGGTTGATTAAAATTTAAGTCCAGCTTCGCGTGCTGCTTCAGCAAGCGCTTTGACTTTACCATGGAAGAGATGACCACCGCGGTCGAAAACGACTGCTTCGATGTTCTTCTCCTTGGCGCGCTCAGCGATGAGTGCACCAACCTTAGCTGCAGTAGCTACGTTAGAAGCTGCACCTTCGATTGACTTATCAAGGGAAGATGCTGCTGTGAGTGTGTTGCCTGCTTCGTCGTCGATTACCTGCACATAAAGGTGCTGGTTAGAATAGTTAACTGCGAGACGTGGACGCTCAGCTGTTCCCATAACTTTTTTACGGATACGGAAGTGAATGCGCTGGCGGACTGATTTACGATTGAGTTTGCTCATTGTATGAATTCAGTTTGAGATTAATATTTGTTGGCTCGAATTACTTACCAACAGACTTACCAGCCTTACGACGAACGTATTCACCAACATAGCGAATACCCTTACCTTTGTACGGCTCAGGCTTGTAGTACGCGCGAACTTCTGCTGCGAACTGACCTACTGCCTGCTTATCTATACCCTCAACCTTCAGCTTAGTAGTGCCGTCAACAGTGACTTTGATACCTTCTGGAATTGGGTGGAGGATTGGGTGAGATTTACCGAGGCTAAGGTCGAGGGCTTTGCCCGCTAACTTTGCACGGAAACCAACACCGACGAGTTCAAGATCTTTGGAGTAACCTGTGGATACACCGATGATCATGTTGTTGACAAGACTACGCGCAGTGCCGTGAAGTGCACGAACTTGGCGACTTTCGTCAGCGCGAGTGATTGTTACTTCGTTTCCTTCTGCAGAGAAGCCGATGCCTCTTGGAAGTTGGAAGTCGAGCTTACCTTTAGGGCCTTCTACAACAACGAGACCTTTTGTCTCAGTTACTGTGACCTTATCGGTAAGTGTGATTGATTTGAGTCCTACTCTTGACATAATGTTATATTTCTAAAGTTAGGGACTACCAAATGTTAGCGAGATGCTCGCCACCTACGTTTTGCTTCTTTGCCGCTGCACCAGACAACAACCCTTTAGGTGTTGAGAGGATGGAGATGCCAAGACCATTAAGAACACGTGGAACTTCGCTGGCACCGACATACTGACGGAGACCTGGCTTAGATACGCGCTTAAGGTTTGTGATAACTGCTTTACCAGCATCTGAGTACTTTACTGTCACTGTGATGATTTTATCAATACCTTCACCAGAGACTTCAGCCTTCCAGATGTAACCTTCTTCAACGAGGATGCCTGCAATGTCTTGCTTCATTCTGCTGTAAGGGGCTGAGAATTTTTCGTTACCTGCTGCTGAAGCATTCTTCAGACGGGTAAGAAAATCGGAAATTGGGTCGCTAAGAACTGCCATAATATTATTCCTTTGTTTTAAATGTTTTAGTTATGCGAATTAAGCTGTTGCAGCTTCTTTCTTGTTCTCGCGAAATGGCATACCGAGTGCACGTAGAAGTGCGCGGCCTGCATCATCAGTTGTAGCTGAAGTTACGAAGATCAGGTCGAAACCGATCTGGCGCTTGATCTTATCAAGTTCAACTTCAGGGAAAATAGATTGATCTGAGACACCTACTGCGTAGTTACCTTGACCGTCGAAACTCTTTGGTGAAATACCGCGGAAATCACGAATGTTAGGAGCAGTGATGTGGATGAAGCGATCGAGGAATTCCCACATGTTAGCACCACGAAGGGTAACACGTGCGCCCACTGCTTCACCTTCACGAACCTTGAAGTTCGCTACAGATTTTTTAGCGTAAGATACACTAGGCTTTTGGCCTGTGATTTTTGAGATCTCCTCAACGGAGTCTTCAACAGCCTGTTTGCGATCAGTTGCGCGGCCACAGTGAGTGGTCACGACAATCTTCTCCAAACCAGGCACCTGGTGAGGGTTAGTGCATCCGAGCTCTTCTTTGAGCGCAGGCACTACCTTCTCCTGATAGTATGTTTGCATTGATGGTTTCATAATTTGCGGGTCAGCTGGTTGTTTTTAATAGCTTAGCTTAAGCGCTACAGACCGAACGGAGATTGCGTTACAAACACCGAGTCGGGCGGGGGCTTTAACGCACAATTTCCCAATCGGCAAGCGGAAAGCGATAACTACCCCCATTTTTTATATTCCATCCAAAAATAGAGACGGCCCACCACCTCAAAAAAGCAGCAGGCCGTCACCAGACACACACAAGGTCGGACTTCACCGACACCCCGAGTTATAGCAGCAATCATCCAAAAGTCATAATTGATTATACCGAAGGAAACATCGACCAGATCGATATAAGTCACAGCCAGCTCAACGACATATCATTGAGACGAACAAAAAAAGCGGCCGGCAGGATAAACCCACTGGCCGCTTTGAAATTATATTTAGGAGAAATTACCTAGCGTTACGCTCAGCGGCTTCTTTGATCACCTTCTCGGAAATGTTACGTGGACACGGAGCGTAATGTGAGAACTCCATAGAGAACTGACCACGACCAGATGTCATTGTACGAAGATCACCGATGTAACCAAACATTTCAGAAAGGGAAGCCTCAGCCTTAACGCGAACACCTGTAGGCGTTGTGTCTTGAGACTGGATCATTCCACGGCGACGGTTAAGATCTCCGATCACGTCACCGACGTTCAGCTCAGGAGTGAACACGTCGAGCTTCATGATTGGCTCAAGAATCTGAGGGCCAGCCTTAGGGATAGATGCACGGTACGCCGCCTTAGCTGCGATTTCGAACGCTACAGCAGAGGAGTCAACTGCGTGGCAACCACCATCTGTAAGAGTTACCTTAACATCTTCCATTGGGTAGCCAGCGAGAACACCAGCAACCATTGAAGTGCGGAAACCCTTCTCAACAGCTGGGAAGAATTCCTTAGGAACATTACCGCCAACAACTTTGGACTCGAAGAGGAAACCTGTTCCGACTTCACCAGGCTCGATCGTGTAATCAATCTTACCATACTGACCAGAACCACCGGACTGCTTCTTGTGCGTGTAGCTGTCCTTGATTGTCTTAGTGATGGACTCACGGTATGCAACCTGTGGAGCACCCACTGTTACTTCAACGCCGTGTGTGCGCTTGAGAATGTCTACCTTAATGTCGAGGTGAAGCTCACCCATCCCTTTAAGGATTGTCTCACCAGTCTCTTCGTCAGTTTCAACGAGGAAAGTAGGATCCTCTTTAACCATCTTACCGATAGCTATACCCATTTTCTCAGCGTTCACTTTATCAATAGGAGTAACAGCAATTGAAATCACAGGCTCAGGGAAAACCATTGGCTCGAGAGTCGCAGGATGCGCCTTATCACAGAGAGTGTGACCAGTCTGAACATTCTTGAGACCTACGAGAGCGACGATGTCGCCAGCTTGTGCTGAGTCAAGCTCGATACGCTCGTCTGCGTGCATCTCTACAAGACGACCAATACGCTCAGTCTTGCCCGTGAAAGTGTTAAGGATTGTATCACCCTTGCTGATCTTACCTGAGTAGATACGAGTGAATGTGAGAGCGCCGTACTTGTCATCCATAATCTTGAATGCAAGAGCACGAAGTGGTGCGTCTGGTGTCACGATAGCGAATTCGCCAGTCTCTGTACCCTCTTCGTCAACTTCTGGCTGTGGTGGAACCTCAGTAGGGGAAGGAAGGTAGTCAACAACACCATTGAGCACGTTCTGGATCCCCTTGTTCTTGAATGCTGATCCACAGTAAGTAGGGAAGAAATCGAGAGCGATAGTTCCTTTGCGGATACATCTCTTGAGGTCTTCGAAGCTTGGCTCCTCACCTTCGAGGTAAGCTTCCATGAGGTCGTCGTCCTGCTCAACAGCAGTCTCGATAAGCTCCGCGCGGTACTCCTCAACTTGCTCAACCATGTCGGCCGGCACGTCTTGAACTTCGTAATTCTCAGGAAGACCTGAATCATCCCATACCCATGCTTTACGCGTGATGAGATCAACAATGCCCTTGAGCTCAGTCTCACATCCGATAGGAAGAACCATTATGAGTGGCTTAGCCGCGAGGATAGTTTTGATTTGTCCGACGACACCGAGGAAGTCAGCACCAACACGGTCCATCTTGTTAATAAAGATAACGCGAGCAACTGCTGATTCGTTAGCATAACGCCAGTTTGTCTCAGACTGTGGCTCAACTCCACCAGATGCGCAGAAAACTCCAACGCCACCGTCGAGAACTTTAAGCGAACGGTAAACTTCTACAGTGAAGTCTACGTGTCCAGGAGTATCGATGATGTTGAAACGGTGATCGTCCCAGAAACATGAAGTAGCTGCAGATTGGATCGTGATTCCACGCTCTTGCTCTTGCTCCATGAAGTCAGTGGTAGCTTCACCATCGTGAACTTCACCAGTTCTATGTACCTTACCGGTGAGTTTTAGGATGCGCTC
This sequence comes from Rubritalea profundi, assembly GCF_002954445.1. Taxonomy (GTDB): domain Bacteria; phylum Verrucomicrobiota; class Verrucomicrobiia; order Verrucomicrobiales; family Akkermansiaceae; genus Rubritalea; species Rubritalea profundi. The sequence goes on along the minus strand of NZ_MQWA01000001.1, from coordinate 2,830,166 downwards.
TGTTGTTGTGGTCTTGCCCGCATCAACGTGAGCGAAGATTCCGATATTTCTGTATTTTGATAGATCTGTAGCCATAAGAATGGTCCTTTCGTGTTTCGACTTTGTGCCGAGTTACTTGCAGCGTTGCATATATCGCCACAGATCATTTGGCAATCACTCTATGCCAATTTCTTAAAAAAATAACAAATCTCCAGCTAATGTAAGTAACTCTGAGCAAACAGACCTATGCTGGGCACGCCAGTTAGAACGTAATTCCCTTAAGATCCTCATCGCTTAATGCTATTTTTCTCAGTGCAGGATCCAACTCTAAAGCCGGTATCAGATGGCGACTCGCCTCTTCTACATCCCCTAGCACAGCACAATAACATGCCATATTGTAATGAAAGAGCGCATCCTTCATCAAACTCTTAGGCCCACTCATCAAGAAGCTCTTGGCTGCCAGCGTATCGCCCGTTTCATGCAAACAATAGGCCGCGTGTAAAAAGTAGGCGCGCTTGCTTGGCTTCAGCGCACAAAGAAGGCTAGCTAACTCTGCGCCGCGATTCCAATGCTTTTGCATCATTTGGGCAGCAAGCTCAAGCTCGGAAGAATGCACACCTTGTCGCACATTCACAGGTAGGCGCTCAATTTCCAATACAGCCTCAACAGGCATCTCTAATTGCAAGTAACCTTCCGCAGCAGCTAAGCACCGTTCCTCATTCATCTCAAGCACGACGCTAGCACAACTCCTCAGTCCAGCGCAACCGCCGATATCCAGACTAACCTAAGACAAATGCGGCACAGTAACTTGCAAGCAGAAGAATAAAACACAGAGTTGGGAGGATCGGGTATTTCATGAGCGTATAAGACCTAGCTCCATAGCTTCTTCAGGCAAAGGGAAAACTCAATGATTCAGAATAGAAATTCACCTTTCCTAGCCTTGCATATCCGAAATTCTCTTAGCAGACTGCCGCGATGAAATCTGAGCAGCAGCGCCAGCCAGTGGAATGCGAGTTCATGCCGAATGATTATTTCGCGAAACTCGATCCCTCAACAATCTTCGACAACGATCAACCACTCGAGCTTGACCTCGGCAGTGGCGACGGCTCGTTCATCATCGGCATGGCTGCTCACCATCCCGATCGCAACTTCCTTGGAGTTGAGCGTTTACTCGGCCGCGTAAAACGCGTTTGCCGCAAAGCTACGCAAGGAAAACTAGCTAACTGTAAAGTACTCCGACTCGAGTCAAAGTATGTGATCGAATGGTTATTCCCAGAGAACTCCGTCGACCGAGTCCACTTACTTTGCCCTGACCCATGGCCAAAGGCGCGCCACCACAAAAACCGTCTTGTCCAACAAGGCTTTCTCGAAGCTCTCTATAAAGCGCTCAAGCCGGGTGGAGAATTTCGCTTCAAAACCGATCACCCAGAATACTTTGAATGGGTCGAAGAGGAACTAAAAACCTTCCAAAAACTCGAACGACTTGAGTGGCCGGAGGACGCCTTCTTTTACCCAAAGACCGACTTTCAACTCCAGTGGGAGGCCGAGGGCAAAGTCATCGAACGCGCCCGCTTCCGCAAACCTGAGTAGCACTCACCACTTTCCACTTCACACTTATCACTCCTAGCTTCAGCCTAGGCACCGTCATGAAACCAGACAACATTAGCAAGTACCGCCCATTCCCCCCCGTAAATTTGACCGACCGTACATGGCCAGACCAGCAGATCACCTCTGCTCCGATCTGGTGCTCTGTCGACCTCCGCGATGGAAACCAGGCTCTACCCCAGCCTATGACCATCGAAGAAAAACTCGAATTCTTCGACCTTCTTTGCCAAATTGGTTTTAAACAAATCGAGATTGGCTTCCCATCTGCCGCTGACACTGAATACAACTTCTGTCGTCGTTTGATTGAGGAAAACCGCATCCCAGAAGATGTGACTATCCAGATCCTCGTTCAAACTCGCGAGCACCTCATTCGCCGATCCTTTGAAGCAATCAAGGGAGTTAAGCGCGCCATCGTGCACATTTACAACTCGACCTCCCCACTCCAGCGCCGCGTCACCTTTAGCGACGCCTCACGCGAGCAGATCCGTGACATCGCTGTGGCCGGAGCCGAGTTAGTCAAAGAACTTACCCCTACGATTCCAGAAACTGAAATCGTCCTCCAGTATTCCCCAGAATCCTTTTCCGATACCGAGTTAGATTTCGCGGTCGAATGCTGCAATGCGATCATCGACATCTGGCAGCCGACCCCCGAGAAGAAAATGATCATCAACCTACCGGACACCGTCCAGTGGGCCACCCCTAACATCCATGCCGACCAGATCGAATGGATGTGCCGAAACTTGGCTAAGCGCGGCGCGCTCTCAGTCTCATTGCACACCCACAACGACCGAGGAACTGGAACCGCAGCAACTGAGCTCGGCCTCATGGCTGGCGCTGACCGTGTAGAAGGCACTCTCTTTGGCAATGGCGAACGCACTGGCAACCTCGACATCGTCACCGTGGCTCTCAACATGAACTCCCATGGAATCCCAACAGGTCTCGACTTCAGCGATCTATCATCCATCCGGGCAGTTTACGAGCGAGTCACACGCATGACTGTCTCTGACCGCTCGCCCTATGCTGGCGAACTCGTCTTCACGGCGTTCTCTGGATCTCACCAAGACGCCATCAAGAAAGGCCTCGACCGCCGCAGAAAAGAACGCACTGAACAAGCTGATCTAGCATGGGGAGTCCCCTACCTCACCATCGACCCGGAGGATATCGGACGCTCCTACGAGGCGATCATCCGCATCAACTCACAGTCAGGCAAAGGCGGCGTAGCCTACATCCTTGATCGCGAGCACGGCTTTGATCTACCTAAGACCATGCACCCACAGGTAGGAAAGAGCATTTACGAGCTAGCTGACTCACAGAGTAAGGAACTCGATGCCTCTGAGATCCGCGAAGCATTCTTCGAGCACTTCGTTAATGTTTCTCAGCCGCTGCAGTTGATAGAATACGAACTCGACCACAACAGAGCTGCCGCAGGCCAAGTTCTCTGCCACGCATGCATCATAGTCGATGGAACTGAAAAAGAAATCTCTGGCGAGGGCAACGGCCCGATCAACTCCTTTGTGCACGCGCTCGAAACGGCGGGTCTCAAGGACTTCACTCTCACAGACTACCGTTCGCACGCGATCCGTGGCGGCTCAGACTCTGACTCAGCTGCCTACATCCAGCTTCGCTCAAATGAAAACAGCGGAATACTCTGGGGCTGCGGCGTCGACCCATCTATCGAGATGGCTGGCCTCAAAGCCCTCGTAAGCGCCTACAACCTCCTCCACGGATAACGCTATGATCGAATTTAAACTCTTTGGTATACCGATCCGAGTGGAGCCTATTTTTTGGCTCACAATGGGATTCTTAGGTCTCATGCGTTATGACCCTCGTTCAAGCGCAGACCTACTTATGCTGGCAATGTTTGTCATAGCAGGCTTCCTCTCGCTACTCATTCACGAGATGGGCCATGCTCTGATGATCAAGCACTATAAGCTGCCAACTCAAGTCGTGCTTTCCAACTTCGGTGGCTACGCGACCTACCCAGCTGGCATCTTAAACCGTAAGCAGTCATTCTTAGTGACCGCAGCAGGCCCAGGAAGTCAAATTCTAGTCGCGATAGCAGTCTTTTTCATCTCCCCCTATCTTGGACTAGCTGGGAACATGCTCTCACACTTCATTGGAACCTTCGTTCTCATCAGTGTAATATGGGCAATATTCAACTGCCTCCCCATCCTTCCTCTTGACGGAGGTCAAATGCTGGGCGCTATCATGGGCCCTCGCCGCAAAGCTGGCGTTCACCTAACTGGGATTATCATCGCCGCACTCATAGGAGTGGTAGCAATCTACATAGGATATTACATAGCGTCCCTCTTCATGGGTATGTTCGCTTACCAGAATTACCAAGCGTGGCAGCAAACTAAGAGCTAACATTTCACATTCTTACTATAAAAATGGCCTCACAGCATATTCGCTGTGAGGCCATTTTAGTTTAGAGCTTTCTTAAAATTAGTTAGCCTGGTGCATGTACACATCTTGCTGCGGGAATGGGATAGAGATTCCTGCTTGATCAAAGGCCTTCTTCACATTCTCAATGATCGAGAAGTTCACACCCCAATAATCGGCAGCCTTCACCCATACGCGAACCGTAAAATTCACTGAACTATCAGCTAACTCACCCACCACAATAAATGGCTCGCGCCCCTCTTGTTCGGTGATTATTTCTGTATTTGCAGCAATGACCGACTTCAGCACTTCGCGCGCTTGGTCGATGTCGTCACCATAACCAATCCCGAAAGTAAAATCCACACGGCGCTCGGGCATCGTGGAATAGTTCACCATTGAATCGTTAGAAACCTTACCGTTCGGCAGGTGGATCATCTTGTTATCAGGAGTCAACAGGATCGTCTGAAAAATCTGAATTTCTTTCACGCAACCAGTGAACCCTTGAGACTCTATCACATCGCCAATCTTGAATGGACGGAAGATAAGAAGCATCACACCGCCAGCGAAATTCTGTAATGTACCGCTGAGAGCCATACCAATAGCTAGACCCATTGCTGCGAAAATGGCAGCGAAAGAAGTTGCTTGAATCCCAACGGTTTCAATGGCTGAAATAGCCACACCCACCTTCACTAAAGTCGATATCAGTGTGCAAATAAAAGGTTTGATCGTTGGATCCACACCTTTTTTATCGAGCTGTTTTCCAACTAAAATAGCGATCCACCCCGCCACCTTCCAGCCGACGGCTAGAGTGATCAGAGCCAATAGAATTTTAACTCCCCAGTCAGCTCCTTGAGCTGCTAGGACGGACATATCAATTGCGGCAATAAGCGTATTCATCGCATGCTGGTATAGGTGTTAGCCTACAAATAATCCACCCTCAATTTTACACGACTGATAGCTCACCCGCCATCTTCGGCTCGCATTCTCGCTAGAACCTCAGACATATCTTCTAGATTATCCCAGATCTCTTTTAAAAAGTACAGAGGAGCACCACAGCGCACGGCCATTGCAATGCAGTCGCTTGGACGAGCATCGAGCTCGATAACTTTGCGCTCCATCACTTCATTTTGGGCCTCTAGGAAAAGCCGGGCAAAATACACTTCACCTTCCACTTTTACAACCAACGCACGCATCATACGCGCGCCCATCGCCTTTAGAGTATCGGTAAAAAGGTCGTGGCTCAGTGGCCTGGGCGCCGGCTCATTTGCCAAGGCCATATTAATAGACGCTCCGATTGAAGGATCTACATAAAAGACAATCACCTTCTCCCCGTCACCGAGGAAAACGGCGCATCCGGCTTGGGTTGGCATGAGCGCTACCGGCTCAACTCTCACTACATCTGCTGGCATAATCTTTGCTCTTTATATTGAGCGAGCGAGGTATTTACGAGACTGGATTACATACTTTTCAGCCCAATGCCTCACTTTTGCTTGATCCACTAGATCCAGACTTCTCACTACTTTAGCTGGTGAGCCCATTACGAGTGAACCTGGGGGAATCACAACACCACTGGTAACCAGAGCATTCGCTCCGATGATCGAGCGTTCGCCGATGACGGCTCCATCTAAAATGCAGGAACCCATACCAATAAGAACTTCATCCTTCACTGTGGCCGCATGGACAATCGCCCCGTGACCGACAGTTACATATTCACCTATGTAAGTCCCAAAATCATCCGAAAGGTGAATCACGGCATTGTCTTGCACGTTCGAACGCGGCCCAATCACAATCTCATTAATGTCACCTCGCAATGTCGTATTATACCAAATACTCGCTTCCTCACCAATAGTCACACGACCAATCAAATCAGCGCTAGCTGCAATAAATGCACTTGAATGCACCTCCGGTAAAAACTCCTCATAAGACTCAATCGCCATGCCCTCAATCTATGGCGCATCTGCATTCTCACAATGATTTTCTACACTTCCCTTGCTCTTGACCTATTTCTGGGCGAATCTATGCCATTCCTCCCACTCCCTCAGCGGAAGGTAACTCCATATTTATGCACGAATCCCTTACAGTTATTGGTATCATCCTCATCGGCATGGCCCTTCGTTCCTGCCGCCGCCGCATCTTCAGAAAGATCGGTGCGCTCGTCTACCTGCTCGCTAGTGGGACCGTCGTCTACTTTATATCGGGAAACATCCCACTCTCGATCGCCTCTATCTTCGTCTGGTTTTTCCTCCCATGGATCGAGCTAGGCACGAGGGTTCGCAAGCTGCGACTACCGCTAGAGAATCACCTCAATGAGGAAAGAAGTCCAAGGCTCCAGCAATTTCCAGAAGCCGCACATAATATCGACGAACTAGAAACCCTCGATTTCGAACACAGCTCAGACTACAGCTGGGACTGGGCCGGCTCAGCCCAACATTACAGCTTCTTTTGGCACCCAGAAGAACGAACCGTTGTCACAGTTTGCCTCTGCAAACAAACGAATGTTGCCTTTTCGTACGTCACCATTTCATCCCGTGCTTGTGATGGTAAAATCTACCGCACTAGTAATTTCCCATTCTCATCTACTTTAAAGAACTCCCCAGCTGTGGCCTGGAACCAGATTGCATGCCGTCATTGCTCGCTTGAGCAATCGCTCGAGTCCCATAAACACTTTATAAAAAAGAAGGGTGGATCGTTTGACAACCTCATGATGCCTGACCCCGACATCCTCAACGAAGAAGTAGAGAATGACATGCGTGTTCAAATCCGCCACAACCTCGACACCGGTATCATCACCATCACTGACAATGGTAAATTTCGCTATTCCTTCCGTGGACTTTGTTTCCTGTGGAAGCAATTCATCAAGGATATGATTCGTCTGAGCTAGACTGAGCGCCATTTAGGTCATCTCCGTTCTGGTCATGCTAACAATCTTTCCTACACTCGCGCTATGAATGCAGAAACAACGAACACCATGCCTGCTAGGAATATTATCCTCGTTGGCTTTATGGGTTCGGGAAAATCAACCATCGGCCGCGAGTTGGGTAAGTTACTCAGCTACCCGCTGATCGATACCGACAGTAAAATCGAAGAACTTGAGAAACTCAGCGTGGCAGACATTTTCTCACTTAGAGGCGAGAGCTATTTTCGCAATTGCGAGACTCAAGCAGTCGATCAACTCATCAGCGACGGAGTCACCCACCACATCATCGCCACTGGCGGTGGACTACCGATAAAAGAACAAAATCGCCCGCTCTTACGCGAACTCGGTTACGTGGTCTGGCTCGATGCGAATACCGACACTCTACTGGAGCGCACATCGCGCAATAGTAAGCGACCATTACTGCAAACCGGGAATCCTCGCGAAACCATCGAAAAGATGCTCAACCAGCGCAATGCCATTTACAGAGAAGTCTCTCACCTACGCCTGCAAACATCAGGCCTCAATATCGCGGAGACAGCGCATGGCATTCTCGAGAGTGCCCGATACTTTTTTGGACACAGCTAAGACACGATTACGGTTGCATCTAAGCTCCGAGTGTGAAGAATCCCAGCTCTCTCTATTACCCCGCCAAAGCTCTTTCCGCACCACACATACCACATGGCACGCCTAAAATCATTTTCTGACTCAAAAGGACGCATCGCATTCGATCTCGTCCGCAAGGAAATCAAACAGGTAGAAAAGCAGATCTCTGAGCAGGTCAAAGCTTTTGACTCTGAAGTGGAGCCATACATCGACTACATCTGTAACACGAGCGGCAAGCGCATTCGTCCAGCCCTCGCCATCCTCGCAGGTGGCGCACTAGGAAAAATATCTGACGACAACCTCAAGATTGGCGTCATTTTTGAGCTCATTCATATGGCCACTCTGGTTCACGATGACATCATCGACGAAGCCGATACTCGCCGTAAAACGCCCACACCTAATGCCAAATGGGGCAACGGAATGGCGGTCCTACTAGGTGACGCTCTATTCTCTCACGCTCTTCTACTCGCCACAGAGTTCGGTAGCATCGACATCTGCCGCAAGGTCGGCACAGCTTCACGCGAAGTTTGCCAAGCGAAGTCATTCAGACGCAACGCCGATTTGACCTCGGCCTGACAAAGCAAGAATACTTCCGCATCATCGCTATGAAAACGGGCGCGCTCTTTGCCGCATCAGCCGGCATTTCTTCCTCACTCTCAGGTGCGGATGCTGAAACCGAAGCAAAAGTCTATGACTACGGCCTCAAGCTAGGCACCGCCTTCCAGATCTACGACGACTGCCTCGACCTCGTCGGCTCCGAAGACCAAGTTGGCAAGACTCTGCGCACCGACCTAGAAAAAGGTAAGCTCACACTGCCTCTTCTCAATCTGCTAGAAACAGCTCCCAACAGCACGAAGAAGCTGCTTAAAAAGAACATCAAAGACCAGCAACCGCTCGACTTTGAAGGCTTAGTAGGAGCCAAAGCCTACACTGCATCTATTGAGGCCTCACTCGACACCGCAGTTGAGATGCTCGATGAAGCAAGAGACAACCTCAATTGCCTAGAAGACAATAACTACACCAAAGGGCTGTTAGAAATCACCGGCTACCTCGAAGACTTGATCAACAAGTGCCGCAGCTAAAACTCACCCATCATGTCTAAAGGAAGACTCATCGGCGGCCTCATTATCCTAGCTGGATTTGTGGCCGCCTTTTTTGGGATTACTGGTCTCTTCGCCGCCTGTTTTCTCTGGGTCACCGGCACTGCAATATTCGCCCATTCATTTTTAAAATAATCCCCCACATGACACCGCCTCCTCCCACACCCGTTCAGAAGAACGACAACGACCAGCTAAAGCTACTCGTCATTTTCCATTACATTCTTGGAGGATTCTCAGCTCTAGGCATCCTCTTCCTCGGCTTGCATTACTTCATTATGAGTAGCGTCTTTCGCAATCCTCATTTCCTCAGCGAAATAGAAAAAACACAGAATCTGAGATCGCTTTCTCACCAGTTGTGTTTCTTGATTATTTCGTCTGGATGTATGTTCTCATGGGATTCATTGCGGTAGGGATAGCAGTTCTAAATGCACTCTCTGCCAGATTCCTCGCTCTGCGTAAAAATCGTACATTCTCTCTCGTCGTCGCTGGGATCAACTGCCAGCAAATGCCCTTTGGAACCATCCTTGGCGTATTCACATTTATCGTACTATTGAGAGGCTCAGTTCGCGGCTCCTACGAGCAAGCTTTTACTCAGCAATAGAGCATTTCAGGCACATCCGAAGTCTCTAGCAGATGATCCTTGGCGCATGACTTAGGCTGAATTAGGATATTTCTAGAATAATATCCAACAACTCTACTCTTACCTGCCATGACTAAAAAAGAATTCTGTGACCTCGACTGTTTTATGCAAGGCTCATCCGCCGCAACCCAGCTGAACCCAACTTCCACCAAGCTGTCCACGAGGTCGTCGAGAGTGTTATGCCCCTCGTCTATGATTCTAAGAAATACAGAGACGCTAGCATCCTAGAGCGCATGACTGAGCCAGACCGCATTATCACATTCCGCGTCACATGGATGGATGATGCTGGCAACGTTCGCGCCAACCGAGCTTGGAGAGTGCAGTTCAATAACAGCATAGGCCCCTACAAAGGTGGGCTGCGCTTCCACAAAGATGTCGACCTCGACACTCTCAAATTCTTGGGTTTCGAACAAACCTTCAAAAACTCCCTCACAGGTCTGCCGATGGGTGGGGCCAAAGGTGGATCTAATTTCAACCCAAAAGGAAAAACCGACGCGGAAGTCATGCGTTTTTGCCACGCGATGATGACCGAACTCCAACGTCACATTGGAGAAGACACGGATGTCCCAGCTGGTGACATAGGCGTCGGTGGACGTGAACTCGGCTACCTATTTGGCCAATACAAAAGACTCAACAATCGCTTTGCCGGAGTCCTAACCGGTAAAGGCCTCTCCTTTGGCGGCAGCGTTGGTCGAAAGGAAGCCACCGGCCATGGAGCTGTCTACTTCCTAAGGGAAATCCTCCAACACCGTGGTGAAGGGCTCGAAGGAAAATCAGCCATTATCTCCGGTTCAGGCAACGTCGCACTTTACGCTATTGAAAAGTTAGAAGAGCTAGGCTGCAAGGCTCTCACAGCCTCCGATTCATCAGGCTTCATTTTCGACCCTGATGGCATCAGTGGTGAAAAACTCGAATTCCTTAAAGATCTCAAAGAAGTACGCCGCGGTAGAATCCACGAGTACGCTGACAAGTTTGGCTGCGAGTTTCACCCAGGTAAACGCCCATGGGCAGTGAAAGCCGACTACGCTCTCCCCTGCGCGACTCAAAACGAAGTCGATGAAGCCGATGCTAAAGTAATGGTCGCCAATGGTCTGCACGTTCTCATCGAAGGAGCCAACATGCCCACGACAGCCGACGGTGTGACAACACTACAACAAGGCGGCGTCATATTTGGCCCAGCCAAAGCTGCAAATGCTGGTGGTGTTGCGGTCTCAGGCTTAGAACAAAGTCAGAATGCCCTACGCATTGCTTGGTCCCACGAAGTAGTAGACACCAGACTCAAGGGCATCATGGCCGGTATTCACCAGAAATGTCTCCGCCACAGTCTAGAAGTTCACGGTACTATTGATTATATCAAAGGCGCCAACATTGCAGGGTTTGTGAAGGTTGCTGATGCTATGGTTGCCTATGGAGCAATCTAATTTTGTCCATAAAGATGGAAGATATGGCCTGTTTCGCCAGTACAATAAGAATGCTGAAAACAATCACCGCAGCCATACTCAGCCTTACCCTCGCTGTTACTTCTCAGGCAATTAGCAAAGAAGAGCTAGTTAAGCGCCAGTGTAGGTCGATCCACTTAGGCTACACAAAATCAGTCGATGACCCATGCTACGCTTATATCGACCTCAGTGTAGAGAAGTCCTCACCCGGCACGTACTTTTGTGCCCTAGGATTTCATATGGGACACCTTGGAATGCAAGAACTCGCCAATGGTAAGAAAGTCATCATCTTCTCCGTCTTGGAACACAAAAATGGCCGAATTTCAAAAAATGTTCCGGAAAATATGCGAGTAAAACTCATCCGTAAGGGTGATGACGTGCGCTTCAGTAGTGAAGGCTCTGGCGGTCAGAGCTTTTACGACTACGATTGGCAAATTAGAGAAAAAGTCAGCTTCTTAGTGAAGTCGATTCGTGTCAACGACACCACGACCCGTTATACTGGCTACTTTTATAACAACAAAACCAAGGGTTGGCAGCTGATGACTGAGTTCCAGACATTAGCCAAAGGCAAGCAACTTGGTAACGGTATCTACTCCTTCGTCGAAGACTTCCTCCGCAACTACCAATCAGCAACAGTTGTCCGTAAAGCAAGCTACACCAATGCCTGGGCATCAACTGACGCAAAGACTTGGCGACCAATGCCAAAAGCACGCTTCACCGGCGACAGCACCCCATCTAAAAATGTCGATGCAGGTCAAATCAGTCATGGATTCTTCCTCCAAACTGGCGGAACAACCAACCAAGCAACTTCTAAGCTTTGGAGCACTATCGAAACCACCCCAGCGCAAAAAAAATCGATCAAAGTCCTCCCGAAGGAATTGACGGATGCCTAATCCCAATCGAACAACTCAGTCTCCACTCCCCCACGCAAGAGCTAAGTCTAGCTCACGCTGATAAAGCGACCGCTACTACCGCATCCCACATCCAACGCCCAACCTCGTTTTTTCACAAAACTCAGTGCTCTCTCTAACTGCCTGACTCCATATCCCGAGCCCCTATGTTGCTCACACCACCTCTCAGCTATCGCATCGTAGTTCTTTCCAGTCAGATTTGCCTCCACACACTAAGCTCTAAAAATCCTATAGAGGTATGTCGATAATCATACTCGCCAAGCCAACTTAAAAAAAATATGGGCCGTCCACACCATGTGAACGACCCAAAAAATTCCTAATTAGTCTACTTGTCTTTACGCATTGCTAGCTCGGCTTTCACCAAATCTTCCAGCTCAGTATAGAGTTCTTCATTTTCCTTAAGGGCTGTCTTAGCTGCATCGCGGCCTTGGGCTAGCTGGTTACCATTATAGGAGAACCAAGAGCCACGCTTGAGGATGATATTGTACTCTATCGCTAAATCGAGGAGTGAGCCCACTGAAGAAATACCTTCGTTATACATGATGTCGAACTCAGCTTCCCTGAATGGTGGGGCTACCTTATTTTTTACCACTTTGATTTTCGTGCGGTTGCCCTGCACTACTCCATCAGTTGACTTGATCTGACCAATCCGGCGAATATCTACACGCATCGAAGCAAAGAATTTTAGCGCACGACCACCAGGAGTGGTTTCTGGGCTACCAAACATCACGCCGATCTTCTCACGGATCTGGTTAGTGAAGATACACACGGTGTTTGCCTTGGAGATGAAGCTCGTGAGCTTTCTCATTGCGGCACTCATCAAGCGCGCTTGCGCACCGACAGTGGAATCTCCGATTTCACCTGCCAGTTCTTGCCTGGTCACCAAAGCAGCCACCGAGTCGAGCACGATCACATCAATTGCATTCGAACGGACCAAAGTCTCGCAAATCTGCAATGCTTCCTCACCTGAAGATGGCTGAGAAATAAGAAGGTCATCTAGATTCACCCCAAGACGACGTGCGTATTGAGGATCGAGCGCGTGCTCCACATCAATAAATGCCGCGAGACCACCTTGCTTTTGAGCCTGCGCGATCGCTGTCAATGTCAGCGTTGTTTTACCTGATGACTCAGGCCCAAACACTTCAATAATACGACCTTTCGGGAAACCTCCGACTCCGAGAGCTCGGTCAATGAGAAGGTTGCCTGTCGGGATGACGTCGACGTCGACACAGCCCGCATCGCCCAAACGCATGATCGCTGTCTCACCAAATTCCTTTTGAATATGCGTGAGCGCTAAATCGAGATTCTTCTTGCGTGCTTCTAATAGCTTTTCGTTGGCCTTTTCTTGAGCAGCGGATTCTTTTGTAGACATATGAGTAATAAGTTCAGGTTGTGCAGACACGGTAATAATTGGTTGTCTTGATACACTCAGACTGCACCTCACCGTATTCGCGGTCAACACAAAATGTGTTCTAAAGAACATTTTTTAGACTTACTTAAAATTGAGTCGGCAGACTAATCACTCCAAAGGCTTCTTTCTGAGACCTCTCAGACTGTACATGCTTGATTCACGAACTCTCAGTAACTTCCTAGCTCCTGTCGTTCGCTTCGAGTAGAGCGATGGTCGACCCTACCTTCATACTAAAGGAAACCTCCCATTGGCGTCAACCTAAGCACTTAAGGTGACCTATCCTTCTCTGGGCTAAAGTCTTACCTTTTATTCGAACTTCATGTGACAACTCCCTCAGTCGGTATGGATACGCAATATTCATGGAGTCAAGTTGTGATAAACATGAAAGCATCCAGTCCATGAACTTCTCGATGCTCAATTTACACCGTTCTATACTATGGTGTGCAGCTACCACCGCTTGGACCTTTGATGTCAGTAAAGCTAAGATTTGAGCGGCTTTCAGAATCAATTGCAAATGATTCTTGTTAGTCGGACTTCTCATTGCTTTTTGCATGTTACTTGCACCCTTTAGGGCTCGAAACGTAATCTCTATGGCCCAACGTTGTTCATAAAATGAGATGACCTCATGGGTACTTAGCTGTTCCTCTGGGATGTTTGTGATGTAAAGGCTCCACTGCTCTCGAAGGTCTCCATTGGATCTACGCTTCCTCCTCTTTGTATCTCCTTTTTCTTTCCGCTTCGCTCGTCTGCGGTCCACAGTTTCCTTACTACATCTCACCGCGACTAAACGGCAAGTGTGGCCATGCGCGGTAATACGTACATGTATATCTAACGTACTCTTTAAAGTCGTTGAAAGGAGGCTTTCTAAAGTATTCCCATCTTCGATCCAGACTTTTATTTGACCATGTAAACGACTCATCCAGAGCGCCTCAATACCCTCGGCATACTTAAATGACTCCAAAGCTGAATAACCTAAATCTCTAATTTTCATGTCACCCTTCTCAAGCAGTGGTAACAGGTTCCTCCCTAGTGTTCGATCTTGCTCTTTGCCGTTAGATTCTTGGATTAGCAGGATGTCGTTGGTCAAAAAGTTCATCGTGAGATCAATCTTCGCACAAGATATCCGCGTCGACTTGTTAGAAGTTCCAGCATAATGTTTATGATTCTTTTTGTGACTCCGTATCTGTGTGGAATCTTGGACAATAAGCCTTTTACACTTCGAGTTGCGGGGGCTGAGATTCTCTGGAGTTTGTTGTCCATTTACTTTGTCCAATACTGCTTGTAAAAAATCAGGGCAAGAGTCTTTCTTAATACGCTTCCAGAGAGCTTGCTTTGATAGCGAGTTATTATTTATAGTCGCCATGCGACTGGCCAATTTTCGTAACGAGGCCTTTCCATCTTCGAGTGATCTAAAAAGTGATCGCAAGAATCCTTCTGCCGAAAAGTGCTCACTTTCTCGTTCGATAAATCCCACACTCTTGGCAATTGATTCAAGGTCACCAAGATAATGTTCGATTACAACATTTCCACCATCACGCTTCTTAAATTTGGACATGCCAAGCATGCGTGATCTGGCCTCACGTCAAGAATAAACATACATTTATTTATGTATTTATCTTTAGATAAATAAGTTACGACTTAGGTTGACGCCAATGGGAAACCTCCGGCAACTAGCGCTGTTACGCTGGAAGGGATTTCAAGCTAGCCAAGGCACGACGATGATACCCCACCGCTGTCATCGGTCTGCCCCTGCAGCAGAGCTGTATCAAGCCACAGCTGCCCAGAGGAGGCGACTATTGATTACGAGTTTGGCTGCTTTTGAGAATTTTTCATCTTTCGCGATTGAGATTGATTATTGCTCCAGTCTAAAAACTGCGAACTTCGCTCTACTACAGATCAGTTTCGATCGGTCCCCACTGGATTTCGGCGAGTTCCCCACCGTTGAACCAGAGATATAACTCTACATCTTCGTACATAACTCCACGGCTCGTTTCAGGTTTTGAGGCTCCAATATTTTGCCCATCTAGGAAGGCAACGGCTTCATCACGCTTCAGGCCGATGAGCTGCTTGCCAAAAAGTGTGACCTCTGGGCTAGCGACCTCGATCGTACAAAGCTGGTAGTTCTCGCTTTCATCAAAATTGAGTGAAATCCCGAGGTTCCAATAATGCCATGCGATCGATTCTTCGTCACCAAGATCGATTTGATCCACTTCCTCTGGCTCACCAAATATAGCACTCACCTCGTCGCGGGTGGCTCCGAACGGTAAATCTGCCAAACCTTTTCCTAGCATGATGTGCTGCGCTTTGCTCATAGTGCCAAGCTACACAGAGGATTTACCACAGGTCAACACCGAGCTGCTTCAAGCTCTGCCAGCTGCCCCCCTCTGGCGCGACCTCATCCTCAACGCCCCAAGAAAGCAAGAAAGAGACAGACATAATAAAGAAGAGAGATGCTTCTATACTCTATTCCATATGGATTCTGCAAAATGATGATCCTCCTATAAGGTTCTATAGAGCACGAATCGACTTGATATAAATCGCTGAATACGAGAGGTTTACAGATATTTCTAACGCGCCAAGAAAACAAGAAAAAGACACAAGAAAAAGACAGTCTAATAAAAAAGGAAGATGCTTCTATCCTCTATTCCATATAGATTCTAGACACAAG
>NZ_MQWA01000001.1:2755736-2811288 GCF_002954445.1 Rubritalea profundi | reverse complement strand
GACTCCTATATTATCACCTAACTCATCCTCCCATCATAACTTAATAGCTAAATCTAACAGACGGAGAACGGGGTCCACCTCAATATTGGAATTCTTGTGGTATCGTCAATGTTGACCAGCTGCGGCGCCATGTGTGGCGCTTTAGTCGGTGGCGGTATAGGTGCCGGTATCGGCGCACTCGCTGGGGACACAGAAGCGGGCGCACTCATCGGTGCCGGTCTCGGTTTTGGTGCCGGATTGACCGGTCAGTGATCATCTTGAGTGCCGTCTCGGTCGTGGCCACACCTGATGCGCTCCATTTTCATGGTGGCCTTGACGCCCCGCAACCGCGCTCGATGCTCCATCGTCGGGAGTGAAGGAAAGTAAGCTCCGATCTCCCCTTTCCGATCTCCTCAACAACGTCCTCAGGGACACCCCTAAAAAAATCCTAACAATGCAATACGCCCTAACATTGAAGCATTTCACTGATATTGATGAGACTGGTTCTCTTGATCCTTGGCCGGTTGATGACTTCGCCTGTTCTGATGCGGCTCATCATCGTGTGACCGATATCCACAATCAGATGGAGAAACGATACGGCGACGAGCTTGATAGTCCGCAGGTGACAATCTCAACATCTCAGCTAGTAAAAAAATGATGATGAATTGGCATCTACACAATCATTCTTGTATTGGCAGATCGCTGCTGAGGGTGACACTTGCCGCAGTGCTTCTGTTATCGTCAAGTTGCATCAGTTTGCAGCCCCACGCGCACAGGTGTTGGACTTCCCATCCACCTGCAATCCGGTGATCACAGCGTATGTCTTCTGGACCAAGGAAGCGAAGCTCTACTAGCCCACGTTCACCTGATCCGCGAAGCGCAAACATCAGTAGACCTGCAAACATCTATCTACAACAACGACCGCTCGGGAAGGCTTATCACATACGAACTGTTGATGCTGCACTGCGCGGCGTCCGATGCCAAATTCTGGTGGATCAAATATTCTCAGAAGCAGATGCGGACCTGCTAGCCTATGTCGCGGGCCTCCACCCCAATCTCATCTTCAAAATTTATAACCCGGTGAGCCATCGACTTTCGCCCAACCTCGCTCAGTCATTTGGCGAAAGTCTGTTCAATCCTCATCGGCTTAATCAACGCATGCACAACAAAGTAATGATTGTTGATGGTAAGACCGCCATTGTTGGCGGTCGCAATATCGAAGATGCCTATTTTGACCTGGCCAAAGGGATGAATTTTCGAGATCGAGAACTGGTTGTCCGCGGTCCAGTTTTGGATGATATTCGGCGCTCGTTTGATAACTACTGGAAGCATCCCTTGGCTGTCGCCTGCATGGATCTCATCGATGTGCGTAAAAAAATGGTAGCTGGCGCTAGCCGTCCCAAAGACTTACCAGACAGTAGCAATAGTCCGCTGCGCCAGTTGGTCAGCACTAGGCTGCAGGGCTTTGACCGACAGTTTGAGGCAAAATTCCGGAGGGTCGAGCGCATTGCCTTTCTGACGGACGAGCCCGGCAAGAATGACGGCAATGGCTTTGACGATAGTGGCCGAATGAACGAGCAACTCGTGGGCTTGGCCCTAACAGCGAAGAAAGAGCTCCTCATACAGAGCCCCTATTTTGTTCTCACCAAGCGTGCAACAAAACTGTTCACGCAATTGAATCAAAAGGGGATTCGTATGACAGTTTCCACCAATAGTCTGGCCGCCACTGACAATTGGACCACCTACGGGATTTTTCACCGTCAGAAGCGCCGTCTCGTTCACAATCATGATCTACAACTTTACGAGTATAAACCCCTGCCGGATGACCTGCGAAACCTTTGGCCCGATTACGATAGCATCAAACAACAGATGCAAGCGCACAGCAAAAAAGGGAGGCCTAGTAATGTGTCATCGAGAGCCTCCTCGGATTTGACTAAAGTTCCCTATTTTTGTCTGCACGCCAAGTCGCTGGTGATTGACGGCAAGATTGCCTGTGTCGGCTCCTACAATTTGGACCCACGTTCAGCTAATTTGAACACCGAAGTGGCCCTTGTTGTTGAAGACGAAGCCTTTGCTGAAGAATTGACTGCAGTTATCCATAGCGACATAGCCGGCGGCAATAGCTGGCTCGTGGCCAAGCAGTATTGGCCGCGCCCCTTAAAACCCGCGGTCCAATTGCTTGAGCACAGCAACGAGTTGGTTTTTCGCATGACGACAATTGACCTGTTACCAAACTTCTACACAACGAACTACGCACTAAGAGATGGCCAATCACCTGTCCCCTGTAACCATGCCGATTTTCATACCTGCTACCACAGAGTGGGTAGCTTTCCCATGGTGCCCAGTTTCCAAGCGAAGTCGGTACTGGCAAGCCTCACACGCATATTCGGCAGTGTCTTAAAGCCCCTACTTTAAGTGGCGGCAGACTGCCCATATTTGCGACCAAATAAATTAATAGACAATTCATGAACGAGACTCTCAAGCTGAAAATCAGGCCCCTTGTTTGACGTGTTTTCAGCTTCACAGTTTCATATTATACCATTTGAACAGTCAGATTATCGTAATGACGTCGAATGATTGGATTGTAGCAAGGCGCAAGGAAGGAGCATAGCGAGCTATGTGACAATCGAGCGGAGCGAGATAGCCAATCCCGCAGGGGCCGAGCAGCAAACGCCGACGCCGCTAGAATCCAATCATTCGGCGCCCCTTCGGCCTCAGCTCCGCTGACTATCTCACCCAACCTTAAAAACCTATCATTATGGTAAGATGACTGTTCAGTTGGTATAACCACTCCCCTACCTCTCAGACCACACAATCAGCAACAGGCTTCATCCTATCGGTCGGAACACGGAAAGCTGAAATCCTCCTACCCCATGTGTCAAGCCACAGCCTCACCAGAGCTGCGTCAAGCCCCAGTACTCCGTGGTTTTGTCACACTGAGCGATCACATTGATTGTAGAATCCAGTGCTTAGATTTTTGTCGTGTAGTGTGATACTCCATGTAAGATATCCCTCATCTAAAGTGAATGAAACTGCTGCCATCTACATCTCATGAAATCGATCAAATCTCAATCCCGCTTACCATCCCACTCTCGATCCAAGTTCACCGCCGCTCGTCAATTGAGTGACAAAATGCAAACTGCCAAGGTGAAACTTCCACAGAAATTGGCATTCTTTTTTTTAATGATCACTCTCTCCCTTGGCGTTATGCTACCGATCCAGCTACAAGCAGGAGTGAATGTCCTTTTGATTGGTTCTAGTTATCACTTCGATCAGAAAGAAGGGGGGAAGCAAGGGAAGCGGCTCGATCCAAAATCAGTGGCTGAGGAGTTGGCCAAAATCCTCAATAAAGGTAAGAGAGATGGGTCATCCAAGGTCAAGTTTGAGGACATTTACCGCACCAAGGAGACGCCAATCGCTTTGGGCGCTGGTGGGAGAGTGGTTCCAACTGAGTTTCATTGTCACAGTCTAGCGCAGTATTATTTTTGGCCAGAGGGACGAGAGGCTCGCTTAAAGCAACTCAAAGGAGATGCTGGAACCAACTGGGATTATGCAGTGATTGTTGGGGATCCTTATTTGATCGATAAAATGCCCGGAATTTTTGCTGAAGGTGTGCACCTCATTGCAAACGATTTAATGGCCAATGGCAAAACCAAGACTGTACTACTTGCTCCATGGCTGGAAAATGCAGACGCCACGAGCCACCTCAGTGAGGTCGTTTATAGAGTCGGACAAGGGTTAGATATCCCAGTGGCGCCTGCTGGCGAGACTGTCACCAAAGCTGGCGCGATCGGTAGGGGTGATTCTGCATACCTCGCGGCAGCATCAGTATTCAGCACCCTCAGTGGCAGGGAATCATGGGGTAGTCGAGCCAACGCTAAGAGGGCCATGGCCACGATTCTTAAAAACCGATCCAAACCCGTGTTCACAAATCCATACTCGAAGCCTACTCCCTTCACCATGGAGTTTATGGACAAGTCTGTTCTCACATTTAATCAAACGGGTAGTAGCTCGGAACAGGGTATCAAGGGCGGTATTATCAATGCCATGAAACAATGCAAAATCACCCCGCAAGAGGTCAAAAATCTAGATCAAGGGCTGATCGATTTCAACTACGGCCGAGCCAATAGTAATTTTGAATCCAACAAGCGTTATAAAGTTGATCCCAGAAAATTCCATCGATCCTATGGATTCCCGATGCAGGAAGCAAAAGGAACTGCTGCGGTCTCTATGCTTTATGGAATTGATAAACGCTACTTTAACAAACAAAGTTATGATGATGGAACAGACCTTGGGGTTGCGTATGATATGTGTCGTGACAAAGAAGTTGAGAAAAATATCCGAGCAGTTCCGATTCGTCTAATGTGGGCAAAAATCCAGGACCTCGATCCAGTGCTGCGGCCGCTCCGTGATAATTGGCATATGAGCCGACTCGCCGACGCCGCAAGTGGTACATTTATCGTGACTCTCATTACAGGGAAAGATCCGCGCGGCGATGAGCCTAAGGATAAAGCTGCGCCAGAATGGAAGAGCTGGAAGGCGAGAGCGATTGGTTACGAGACGGCTATGCGGATGGGTCTTAATTTTGATTTCCAAAAGTAGTTAGCAACAGCCGTCGGTCCCACATAAATCGTTGAGGTCCAAGGACTCCCCCTAAAATGTAGTGTGTGTCAGCCACCCTTCCCCTCTCCGATCTCCTCAACAACGTCTTCAGGGGCACCCAGCAAAAAGCAAATTTCTAGCAATCTCTGTCTTCCTATTGTTAGTTTTTCGAAGCCTAGTTACTTGGCGAGCTTGCCCTTCTTTGCCTCTTCGAAGGAAATCATCGGCTTGGCTCCCTTGCCGGACTCGACTGCTTTCACCGCCGCGTTCCAGCCCTTGGACCAGCGGCCTCCCGACAACCACCCCAACAATTTTGGGTCAGCCTTGATCTCCTCGATCGTCTGCTTGGCATTGGCGCCGTAGGCATTGAGAACGCTGTTGACCGCGATGGCCTTGAAGCTGCCCTTGCCATCCTCGGTGCGCAACACTTCCAGGGCCCATTCCGGCCCCTCCTTGATGCCGAGGCGGGCCAGCAATTGGCCTCCGGGCAGCAGGGTCGAGCGCGGATTACTGTAAGAATGGGAGGACGGAGCCCGATTGAGGAACAAGATTTTCACGTCATCAGCCGCTCTGGAAAAGTCCTTGGCCGGCATGTGCACCAGCAAAGTCATCGCAGAACCACGGGCCTGCTGGCGGGGATGCTGGGAAAGTTTGTGAACGGCTTTATAGAACAAGTCCTTGTCGGTCACCAGACCATCGGCGAATGGGTTCTCCGAAGTAATCACCAGAGATTTGGCTACACCATCGTTGATCAACCCAAAGGGATCCCCCGGCTTGTCCTTAAGGACCAGGCGCAGCATGTCATTGAAGTAGGCCTGCCCCTGCGGCTTGTGCCAGCAGAGCGCGTAGGCGGCGGCCCGCACTTCCACATTTTCAGAAGAGTCACGCAGCACCTTGCCGATCATTTTGATGCGCGGCAGCGCCCATTCCGGAGGGCACCTGTATCCAAAAAATCCGATAGCACTTTCCTGCTCCAGATCCGTGCCCTTGAGAATCAGTTGCTCGATTTTTCGGAGAAAACTTCCCTTACGATCGCGCAGGGTCCACACCGCACCTCTGCGGACTTGCGGTGCCTCGTGGCCGAACATCGCCAGTAAATCGTCGATACTCAGCTTGGCGTAGTCGATCTGGCTGAGGTTCATAATTCCCTCCACTTCAGCCCCCTTCGCCCACAGCGACTGATCCGCCTTCTTGCCAGTGATAAACAACTGCTTGCGTGGCGTGCAATAGTTGAGCAGCAGAGTTCCGCTGGTGCAGAGCGCTTTTTGATTGTTGCCATCGTGGGTGAAGCGGTCGTCCCATGAACGGTAGAGCGTGTAGAGCCAGCGCGAGCGTTGATGGTATTCGCTGGTCACCTCGGGGCCGGCGACATTTGCGCCCAGCGGCGACCACAGCACGTTGAAGAAGTGGGTGGCATGGCCGGTCTCGAGCCGGTCATAGTCGGTGGCGACTTGGCGGGAGAAAAACTTCGCCGCTTTTTTGTCGCCAACAAAGGACATCGCGATAGCCGCCGAGCCGCTCATGCCGTTGTTGTTGTTGTTATAGGCTCCACTGTAAGCAGCGCTCACACCGGAGGGAATGGTGCCCTTGCCGACAAAGGTGTTGTAAAACCCGCGGTACTTCTCGATTGCCCTCTGCAGATCGGGGTCCTTCACCCCGCAGGCTTGGGCCAGGGTCAGCCCCATGAAACAGGTCAGGCTGGGTTGCTTGATGTGGGCGTAGCCGGGCAAGCGACCGCGCCGTTTTGGCGAAGTCATCCGGTGGCCCCAGATGCCGGAGGCATCCTGCCCCTTCGACAGCGCAATGGCGTAGGCCTCGATACCCGGCAGCACCGACTTGTCACCAGTCAGTAAATAATACTCGGAAAGTGCGATGAGTTCATAACCCCAATACCAGCCGACGTAACCCCCGTCCTTACCGCCATTGACGATATCCAGCATTCTGGCTCGATCCGGTTTCGCCCACTCCTGCTTGGGCAGGTTGGCTTTTACAAAATCGAGATACTTTTTCTCACCGGTCGCCATCAGGCCCATCCAACCAATGGCAAGGATGTCGCCCTGGAGTTGTTTTTCATCGGTGATCAATTGCTCGGCCACCGCCGTCACCAGGGCATCGGTCTTGGCGCAGTTAGCGGGTGCGGTGCGGCTGAAGTCGCCGAAAACTTTGAGCTTCAGCTCTGCCTTCTTGCCGCCCTTGAGTTCGACTGTGAGCCGGCCCCGCATCGCCTTGCCCTCGGACTTATCAATGGCGGCTGCTATTTCCCGGCGCGGGTTGTTCTGAAGTTTTGCGCCGTTCACCCCGATGATCACATCCCCCACCTTGACCTTGCCATCAGCGGGTGATCCCTTGTCGACCTTGGTCACTTTGATGTCCGTCTTGCTGTTAGTGCCAAGCATGCCGGTAGGCCCCAGCAGATGACCGGATGACTTGGCCTGCAGCAGGCCGGCACCCGCGATGAAGCACAGACTTAGGGGCAAGAGAATTTTTATCGGCGAGCTTAATTTAATAATTTGTTAGATTTTCTTGTTAGGTGGTTCACGCGAATCTATCCATTCGCGAATCCATAAGAAGCAGTCGAAGTCTCCACACCCAACCCCACACGGGAAGACAATTCTCCAGCGGAACATGGTCCCTTTGGATCCATGATGATCTTATGAAACCTTCGCTCACCGCTGCTCTGCGCGAGGTTTTCACCTTCGCTGCTTTCGAAGAGCGCCCCAGCCAAAGCCCTGCTTGCGCACATCATCACGGAACAAACCAGCGTGCCGCAAAAATGGATCTAGCAAACCCTTCACATGGGCAGTGCCCCCTATGTGAGCAAATTGGCGAAGGAGTTGAAGCTACCCATGCCAAGCAGCAAAGAATAGCGAGATGTTAAACAGAGAATTATAAGATTTATCACCTGACCCCTTTTTTTGCATCGATACTTGGAGCCATGAGCCATTACATTACGGTTCTGATAAGGCGTCGAGCATCGCGGTGATTCGGTCGATGAAAAATGGAATGAGTTCCTCGCCCGGGTAGCCGGAAAGATCGCCGAACGAGTAGTTCAGGCCGGAGGTTTCCGACCGGTCCACCACTGATTTGATCAAGACTCGCCGCAACGCCGATGCCTGTGCCAGAGCATCGATTTGGGTGAGGTCAGTGTCCTGGAAAAATATCCAAAGCACTTCGATCGCGCGGAATGAACGTGGCCACACAATCCAACGAGGTTGCTCGTGACCTAGAAATAGATCGTTCCAAATCCCGGGCGCCAGCCGGTGGTCCCTACGTCTACCCTGGATACGCGACGCCAAAAACCCCGAGTCGCGCATCTCGGCCATCGCCTTGGAAATCGTTAGTGAAAAATAGTAAGCGTCCCGAGCCAGTGGGCCGGGTGAGCCTTTCTCATGGAGCAGTAGGTAGGCGATGATCTCGCAACGGGCGTTGACACCTAGAAACGCCCGGAGGCGTAACATGAGATTGCACACCGGCTCGGGCCGGAAGAGCTGCGCCACGTTCCGTGTTTCATACCGGGTTCTCAACAGCCCGTGATCACTGAAAACCGGGTCGGGCTCCTGTATAACGGGCATCGGTTTGCCGTTGCTCAGGAAAAAAAGCAGGCAAGGCGGGGCCTCGGCTTCTCCTGGCTTAGCTTCCCCCGGCTTAGCCGTACCCGACCACTTCGCCGCCGAGACGGAATCACGCGTCATGGCGGCAACCGCCCGGACAACCTGCTCGCCGGCGAATTGCTCACTCGCCATGATCCGTTTCAGGCGTTGCACGTTGATATACCGACCATTGATGCCCATCCACTCGACCATAGCGTCAAACATCCGGGCATCATAACGCCCCACTGTACAGGTGATCAACAGTAAGGCTTCGGGGTCGATCAGTGAACCGCGCCACACGTCACCGTGGCCAGCGACCCCGAATGCACTCCATTGTCGCCAAAGGATGTCGAACACCCGGTCCTGAAACTCCTTTTTAAATTCGGTTAGCAACGTTTTCATAATCCAGTTCTTTTAACAAATGTTTGAGAATCATCTTAAAACCATCGGACACATCGTGAGTGGTGCACCATCGGCAGGCGGATTCCATTTCGTTGGGTGATGGGGCCAGGCTGAGGAGGTCCTCGATGTGGTAACCACCACGGTCAGCCGCCGCATAGAGTTTGAAAAAAATCTGGTCGAGGCGATCGATGAAGTGAGCCGTCAGCCGATCACCGTAGTCCACGGATGTCAACCGACCCGCAAAGCCGTCCGGAAGTCCCATTTGAAACAGTCCGCCATCAGCCCGGCTGGGTCCGTTGTTCAACCATTCCGGAGCCAGCGCCAGATCCTCGGCAACCTCAGCAGCAGCCAGAATAAGCTCGTCGGGTAACGGTGCCGGTGAGGTCAGTTCCCCCGAACAAATCAACGCAACAATATCCACATCCTTCGTGGTGCGCGGCACCATACCAGTAAGAATCAAGGCCGAGCCGCCGCAAATCACTATCTCAACCGCCGCCGCATGGTTGTCCTGCAAACGAATAGCCAGCGACCTCATCGCTTGGTCAAGCGCGCTTTTGTTGAGTGGTTTATTCATATAGTATATCTGTAGTAGCAAAAATAAGATATTTATAGTATGCATTATAACCATGCAAGGTCAACAAAAATACAGTGACGCAGGTTGGGAGATATCAGCGATAGGAACTTACAGTTCGTAGTCAATGCTTACGGATACCTATGTGTTTTAGGTGATTCGTGTGCTCCTTGTTCGGTTGGATATTCCTTGCTAGCTGTTGGATATTGAAAATAACGAAAAAACCCCACGCCCCGGTGATCGGGAGTGGGTTGGAATGATGGTTTGTTTTCCGCACAAGACACACAGAAAAAGAAACACAGAAAAAGAAACACAGAAAAAGACACACAGAAAAAGACAGACTAATAAAAAAGGAAGATGCTTCTATCCTATATTCCATATAGATTCTGCAAAATGATGACCCTCCTATAAGGCTCTATAGAGCACGAATCAACTTGATCTAAATCGCTGAATACGAGAGGTTTATAGAAATTTCTAAAGCTCGTTTATTGGCACCGTGAGTAGGGGAGGAAGATCGTTCCGCAAATTATCACGTTGTATCACGCATTGTGGGGCAGGACTTCCTGCTAGATAGTAAAGGCAAGGAAAAATTCGTCCGCTACATGCGAATGTATGAGGAGTACTACGGGGTTCGCGTGCTGACGTATTGCATCATGAGCAATCATTTTCATATTGTCGTAGTACCTTGCTACTAGTCTGTCTACTTTTATGTGTTCAGATGCCTGGAATCACTGTTTGCTAGGACCCCGCCCACCGCGATTCTCATCTACAGCGCGACACAATACTCCGCCACCACCCAATTCCTGCTCAACCGGAGACTCGGGGTGCCGCAGGATGTTTCGTTGATCTGCATCGAGAAGGCCCCGTATTTCAAGCGCTTCGAGCCGTCGATCTCGCATGGCCGCTGGAATGACCAACTCATGGTGAACCGGATCGTGCGCTGGGCTAATAACATCCGGCGCGGGAAAGAAGATACCCGCCAGAGTAAGATCGACGCCGAGTTCATAGAGGGCGGCACGGTGGGCGTAGTGCCGAAGTCTTGAAGTTCGGGAGACTTTTGGAGTACGGAAGTGTCTAAGGTCGGACGTGTCTGAGGTCGGAAAGTCTAAAGTCTGGTTAGATCGCGTGGTCGCGATGGTTATTTTTATAAATTGAAGTCACCAGACTTCCTAGTTTTTGACTTTGGGACTTTTGACTTTCGACAGCGGGAGGCGCTAGAAATTTGGGAGTTCGGGAGTGGGGAGTTTTGAAGTTGGGGAGACTTTTGGAGTACGGTTGTGTCTAAGGTCGGAGGGTCTAAGGTCTGGTTAGATCGCGTGGTCGCGATGGATTTTTTGAGATTGAAGTTACCAGACTTCTTAGCTTCGACTTTGGGACTATCGACAGCGGGAGGCGCCAGAAATTTGGGAGTTCGGGAGCCTACCACTAATTGAGGGTGGTTAGGTATTCCACTAGGTCGCGGATTTCGTGCTTTTTCAAAAGCAGACCCATCGGAGGCATAGCGGAAACAGTGCCGAAGCCTTCTGCGATCTTGGCATTGGGTGCGACGAGTGATTCGAGTAAGAAGAGTCGGTCACCGCGCTCGGCGACGCCATACAGATTTGGACCAGCCATGGCTGCATCGTGGTTTTTTGAGGTGGTGTGACAGCGTGAGCACTGGGCAGCGGGGTGTGAGCGGAAGAGGGCTCTGCCGCGCTTCTTGTCGCCACCTTTGAGTGCTACTAGGTAGGGTAAGAGTGGTTTTTTTGGGTCGAGCGATGCCTGGTATTTTTTCAGAGCTGCTGCTACCTGCGGGTGCTTTTCTGCGGCGTTGAGGATTTCGAGTGCGGCGTGTTGGTCGGCTTCAGCTGAAGCAACTTGGCAAGCTCGTGGTTGAGGCGTTCGGCTAGGCTGCTGTCGATTTTTTTCAAATCGGCAGTGAGTGACCATGCTGTTTGGCGAAGTGCGGCGGGTCTATCTGCAGCTGAGGCTTGTATCAGCAGGCTGTAGGATGCCTCGGGGTGGCGCTCGAGGTGGAGACGGAGTGCGGTGGCTGCTACTTCTGGTTGCTTGTCGGCTACGAATTCTTTGAGCAGTGAGTCGAAATTTACGGGTGGGTTGACGGCTGCGCTGCGCAGTGCTTCGGCGCGTGCGGCGCTGTTGATTTTTGGGTCGCGGGTGATGGCGAGCAATTTTTCTGCGGGGATGGAATTGAGGTGCGGTTTGAAATGACTGATGAGCGCGATGAGTTCGGCAACGGCGGGGTTGGAGACATCGATGAGTTTAGGCAGATCCTGCTGGAGAATTTTGATCAGATTGGGGTTGTTGCGCTTGGGCATGGGAGACCAGCGCCCGAGTGCTTGGTCGACCTGTGGTGGGGTGTTCCATAGGGAAATCAGGCGGACGGCCTCGCGGCGTTGCTTGGCGTCGATCTGGCTATTTTTTGAGCCAATATAGGCGAGCAGAGCGTGGATGTTTTTATCTCCTCCGATGCGGAAGGCTGAGTTGATGATGCGGCGCTGGGTCATGGGGGTGAAGGCGTCGGCTTTGCTGGTGGAGTTGGTTAGCTGGGGCAGGAGATCAGCTACTTTGTGGAGAGCTGACTCGATCTGGAGGTCGTGGATGGCACGGATAGCCTCGCGTGAAACTTGGCGTGACTTGCCTATGAATTTGGCAATTTGCGGGCTGCGGTGTCTGCGTAGAGCAACGATGGCTGCGAGCTGTACGGCGGGCGAGTCGTGGTCGCTGAGCTGAGCGATCTGATTTTCGTCGGCGGCTCCGAGGAGTCCCATAATGAGGGCGTGACGCAGGAAGGCGTCTTGGTCGTTGTTTTTGGCAATCAGGCTGACGAAGGTTTCAAATGCAGCCTTGTGTCCTCTTCTGCCGAGGGAAGTCGCGGCAAAGGACTGGACACGGGGGGAGCTGTCCACGAGCAGGTGCATGAGTGCGGCGTCGACTTTTTCACTGGAGCTGACCTCACCCAGACATTGGGCGATGCGTGCTTTGAGTTCGACGGGGTGGTCCTGGCTGGCGTGGTGGAGGAGACGTGCGGTGGCGGTGGCATCTCCCTTTCGGGCGATGATTCCCAGCCCCCAAATGCCGTGGAGTTGGGCGATGACCTTGCCTTGGTTTTTGCCGATAGAGTTGTCGAGGAGTGTGGTTTTCTTGGCATCGGCGAGGGCGAACTGGGCGCGTAGCCTGATGCGCATGTCGGCGTGCTGGAGCAGTGCCAGCAGTTTGGCGTCGCTTAATTTTGAGAAATCTTTGGTGACTAGGTCCTTAACGCTCTGGATGGTGGCGTCGTTTTTGCTACCATTTTTGCTGATAGAGTAGACGCGTCCTTGGGCTTTTGATGCCCAGCCTTTGATGAAGTCGGTGACGTAGACTTTGCCGTCGTATCCGTATTCTACGTCGGTGGCTGCGACACCATCGTTGAAGACTGAGTTTTCCGTGACGCGCATGCCTGCGCCTTCGTTGGTGACAGCGAATGAGTGGATGAGGGATTTACTGGGGGCGCCCTTGTAGTCGCAAAATAGGAAGTTTCCTTGCTTGCCAGGATAGGAGGCGGGGCCGGGATGGTAAGTGAGTCCGGAGGGGCCATTGCTCAGGTTCATCAGCGGTGGGAGAACGTAGGCTGGCAGGAGGTGCTTATTTTTCTCAGTGCGTGGTTGCCACATTTTCTCAAGCATCCAGCGGTTGGTCGGGAGTGAGGTGAATCCAGCTTGGCGGTTGAAGGTGTACATTACCTGATGCTCCATGCGCCAACCCGAATCAGCGCCCTCCATGATGTAAACGATGCGGGCCTGGTCACCTTGGTCGGAGTTGTTGTCGACGGTGATTGGGTTACCAAACTGGTCGAAGGCTATTTCCTTGGGGTTGCGCAGGCCGGTGTGGATGACCTCGATGTTTGAACCGTCTGGCTCAAAGCGAAGGATGGCGCCCTGATCTGGGTAGGCGTAGTGCTTGCCTTCCTTTGTTGTGAAGTTGAATCCGCGGTCGCCGATGGTGGCGTAGATCCTGCCGTCTGGGCCATAGGTGAAGCCGTTTAGGTCGTGACCAGAAAGTGAAACGCGCACGCCGAATCCGTCTTGCAGCGACTTGCGAGAGTCGGCGACGCCATCGTCATTCTTGTCATTGAGTAACCAGATGTTTGGAATACAGGCGACGTAAACATCGCCATTGTAGGAGTATATACCCGCTGCGGTGCCGTCGAGTGTCTTGTTGAAGCCTTCGGCGAAGATCGTGTGCTTGTCCGCTACCCCGTCGCCGTTCTCATCGACCAACATACGGATTTTCTCGGTGTGTGTGGTGTAGGTTTCTGGCGGGTGTTTGTGGTGCCACTTTTTGTACATCGCCAAGCGGTCATCGGTCGTCTGTGATGCAATGTCATCAAGCAGCCAGTGGGTGCGGCGGCGGTTGTCGTCAATGCCTAGGTTTTCTCCAAAACGCCACGTTTCAGTGATCAGTACGCGCCCTTTTTCATCGATTGTTAGAGCTGTGGGGGATGTGACTCCTTGAGATTTCTGGTCGGCAAATATTTGAAGTGTGGTATCCGGAAGAATTCCAAGACCCGGGACTACCTCGCTGGGAACGAGCTCGGTTTCGGCAAAGCTCGGGGTGATTGTTAGACAGATTGAGAAAATGGTGGTCGCAGCGTATTTCATAGGATCTGCAGACAATACGCTTCAGAAATCCAATTCTGTCAATGTGAAGTGAGGAGAAAGGAAAAAGGGGAAAGTGCTAACTACTGGCTACTAGCCTGATCGGTGCGGAATGAGGATGCGGGGAGGCCTTGTTTATTGATTAGGTTTGGGATGTCGGCACTGCCCCAGGCGAAGCGGACGGCCACGGGGCTCGGTACTGCGGGGCTTGATACAATGATGCTTTCGCCGTCGATCACGGCTGTTGCTTCAACAAATTGTTGGTCTTTGGCGGCGATGGTGAAGTGGCTCAAGGGCTTTCCATCCCGACTAACAAGTCCGCCGGCGACGTGGTCGAAGGTGAGTCGGATGCTATTTTTTTCGATGCTGCTTTGTTTGATGGATGGGCCGGAATAGACCAAGTTGTTTCTGCCGTAGTCCTTGGCCAAGGCGATTCGTGCGAGGCGTTCACCGACCGGTTTTTTCTCCGGCGGATGGATGTTTTTTTCATCCCCCAGATCCATGGTGACTGCCATGCCGGTATTGGGGACGGAGAGCGCCATCATCTGGGCTTCCCGCAGGTAGGCGGCGGATAGATCTTTGTAACCACAGGGGGCGATCTGGACATAGTAAAAGGGGAAGTCGCCCTGGTTCCAGTCGGCTCTCCACTGGCGAATCATCGCGGGAAAGAGTTTGCGATATTGCTCCGGTCTCTTGACGTTACTTTCTCCCTGATACCAGATCACACCGCGGATGGCGAAGGGAATCAGCGGGTGGATATAGCCGTTGTATAAAACACTGGGTGTAATCTGGGTGATCCCAAACACCTTGCTCTTTTTGCGGTGATCAAACACGCCACCAGTTTTTTTGATAATCGCCGGAAAGGTGTCGAGTTTGGTGTTAAATTCGGGAAACTCTTTACGTAAGTTTTTTTCACTCATCCACGCCTCCACCGGGGAACCACCTCTGGCGCATTCGACCAGCCCAATCGGCACGTCTAACTCACTGAGAAGTTTTGTGCCAAAAAAGAAGGCGACAGCACTGAACTCACGGGCTTGCTCCGGCGTGCATGCTTGCCACTTTTTTTCATTACGTTGCTGAGGTGCTGCGGCATAGATGTCGCTGACGACGCACAGTCGTAGTTTAGGGTTGTTAGCTTGGGCAATTTCTTTGTCGTAGCGGTCACCAAGTTGATTCATCTTCCAGTCCATGTTAGATTGGCCGGAGCAGATCCAGACTTCACCGACTAGAATGTTGTTAAGGGTTTGGGTGCTACCCGAGTCATCGGAAACCACCATGGCCTGCGGGTGGGCATTGGCTTTCAGTGGGTCAAGCTTGAGCATCCACTTGCCATCGTCGCCGGCGGTGGTGGTTTTTTTCTGATGGGCAAACTCGACGGTTAGGGCGGTGCCGGGTTCCGCCCATCCCCACACGGGGACAGGCATGTTCCGTTGCAGAACCATGTGGTCCTGAAACAGAGATCCGAGCTTGATCTCCGCTGTGACTGAAGTTGTTAGGATACCAAGAATAATTAACCCGATGCCCATCATCCGCGAGCGACATAATAGTGTGTTCATTTTTTTTCGATGAGTTCGATAGTTGCCTTTGCCAGAGCATCCCCTACCAGGAAATAGCTTTCGGCGTTTCCGAACCAGTGGTGACCGTGGCCAGTGTTAGGTGACAGATTATTGGGGCGGGCAAAGGCGGTGGTATTTACGAAGACTGCATTTTTTATACGGGAGGCTCCCTGCTGCTGGGCTTTTCTGAGGTCGGCCATCGCCCCGGCTTTTTTTACCGGCCCGCCATTGCCGAGTTCACCCACGATCATTGACAAGTTCGGTGCCTTGAACTCTTTGCGAACATCCTTGGCTAGATGCTCCAAGTTGTCGGGATATTCCGGGATCGCCGCTGGCGTGCACATGTCATTCCATCCCTACATCCAGATGAACCCGGCAAGTTCGTAATTGTCATTCTGAAGATCTGCCAGAGCGGCGTGGATTTCCTCGATCATTTTCTGATAGTAGGGCCCGACCTTGCCGCCGGCACTGGGCGGGCGGAAATCTGTGCAGAAGCTCTTGCCGCCCCATGCTGTCTTGATCAGCAAAACCGGCGCATCAAAGTGATCGCCGATGACATGGCCGAACTGAAGCTCCGGGCCGATATGGCTGTTGCTGCCGTACCCCGTGTAGCCAACCGTGAGGCCGCCCTTGCGCACCTTGTCACGGACTTTGTAGGAAATCTGCACGTCATCACGAACAGCCCACTCACCGTTTTTATCTTTCAAATGTTTCATTTGACCGGCACTTGCAGAATTTTTCATCGACCAAACCAGGTTCCCCTTACCACCGTTGTAGTGCTTGGCATGATCCAAGGAAACAACATCCTGACCTTCCATATTCGACTGACCGGCGAGGATAAACACCTTGACCGGAGGACTGCTGGTTTTCGTTTCGGCTGAAACATGGATTGGGGCAATGCCCATGAATAATATCCAAAGCATCACGGTGAATCTGGCGTAGTGGGTGAGCGTTATCATTATTGGCACTTCTTTTATCTCCGCGTGGTTTGTCTGTGAAGGTTAAAACTACCTATTGGCCAAAGGCCAATTTGATACCAGCCTATGCAAAGGGCTCTGCCCTTCCAATCGAAGACGCAGAACAAGATGAGAAGGTGATGACCGGCAACTTAGTGCATCTGATATCATTTCCTCTAAAATCACTATTGCTCGAAGTAGCTAGATAGCCCACTACTACTCTCATCATGGCAGCACCACTCTACGGACTCCTTCTCGTCGGCGGCAAATCCACCCGCATGGGTCAGGATAAGGCCCAGCTCATCTACCGTGACGACCAACCTGAGTGGATACGTTTGCACAGCCTGCTCAGTGAGCACTGCGAGAAATCCTTTCTGAGCCACCGTGCCGATCAAGAATTTGGTGTGGACGCCATCATCGACCCCGCTGAGGGCCCGCTCTGCGCCATCCATGCGGCGCAACAAGCCCACCCGCACGCCCGTTGGCTAGTGATTGCCTGCGACCTTCCACTACTCGAGTCTCCTACCATTGCCGAACTAATAGCCAGTTCAACGAGGGACAACCAAGCGACTAGCTACCGCAGCCGAGTGGACCACCGAGCTGAACCGCTTTGCGCGATCTACGAACCCAGTTCGGCCGAAGCCATCAGCCAGGCAGTCAAAAATGGATCTCGCTGCCCACGCAAGGTGCTAGAGACCATCGACACTAAACTCATCGTTCTAAAGTCGCCACACGCGCTCGATAATGCTAATAGCCCAGCTGACACATTAGAGGTCCGCAGTCATCTCACCCATTCTCGTATGTCTAAAACAATCACCGTCCGCTATTTTGCTCAACTTCGTGAACTTGCTGGTTGCGACGAGGAATCGGTCACCACTGACTCCGTCACGTCGTCCGGCCTCTACGAAGAACTCAAATCTCGCCACGCCTTTCCGCACAAACAAAAGCAGCTGATGCTAGCGATCAATGACGACTTTTCAGATTGGGCCACTCCACTCAAAGCAGGTGATGAAGTCGTCTTCATTCCACCTGTTGCCGGTGGCTAAGCTAAAAAGTAGTTGAGAGCTTCGACGCTGCCCAAGCTGCCGTGTGCCTTTGCCACGTAGCCACCATGGCTGCTGACATAGTCTTTCACCTCTTGTTGGGAATTTCCGACACAGGCAATCATCCCAGCGACATCTGGGTGGAGCTTATCAATGTCATTGTGGCCGTCGCCGATGGCAAAGACTCTCTCGACTGGCACCTGCAGCCTCCTTGCCAATTCCTGTAATGAAGTGCCTTTATGGTAATCCTTATGGGTGAAGCGCATGTAGATCGAATTTCGCAACACCCCAACTAGATCATAGCTCTTTCGTTGCTCTTCCACAAATTCCGCAATGACTATCATTTCATCTTCCGAACTTGCAATAATGCCAGCCGGATCCCCCTCTTCCTCAATCCACTGGGCTGCAGTCTCATCCTCAATGTATTGTTTCATAAGGTCGATGAATCCAGCTGATTCTTTCATAAAATGAGCGGTATCTCTCATGTAATTTTCATGCCAATCCTCTAGCCTATGCCATCGTCCAAAACGGTCACCCGGTGTGTAGATTTCACGCTCGCGCGCCACTAGGAAGTCAGGTGAAAAGGGGAAGCTACTTTGCTCAAACCCTTCTAGCATGAAGAGCAATGACCTACCCGTATTGATTGCCCAGAGCCATCCATCCTGACGCAGCTTTTCAATTGTCTCATAAAATACAGGCTCCAAAACCACCTCATTCTCAGGAAGAAATAGAGTGCCATCAAAATCAAATGATAAGATTCCTCGTACCTCTGCTGGATAATCCAATACGCGCATGCGCTGAAGTTAGCCCGACAATATTTAATATAAACTTAAAAAATCAGCAGCCGCTTTTGACAAGTTCCCTTCACGAAGCTCAGCTGAAGACTCCTCCCCTGCTAGCTTTCAATCTTTAAGGGAACCTTCGGGAACTACAATCGCTGCCGTTCTTGTAATTTTCGAGTAGAAGTCGGTTGAACTGAGAAGGCTCCATAAACCAACAATTAAAGAGGCTGGAAGCCTCTTCTACGAAAAAGCGCCAACTCGATCTAACGAGTTGACGCTGTTGATTGATGCTAGCCACTTGCTACTGACTACTCGTTACTTGATTAGTAACGATACGTCTCAGGCTTGAATGGGCCTTCGACTGGTACGTTGATGTAGTCTGCTTGATCCTGTGAAAGAGTTGTGAGCTTAGCTCCGATCTTGTTGAGGTGGAGGCGAGCTACTTCTTCGTCGAGGTGCTTAGGCAGCACTGTGACTTGGCCGGCCTTGTAGTTGTCTTTGTTCTTCCAGAGGTCGATCTGAGCGAGTATCTGGTTGGCGAAAGAGTTAGACATCACGAAGGATGGGTGGCCGGTTGCACAACCGAGGTTCACGAGGCGACCTTCAGCAAGCATATAGATGCAGTTGCCCGTTGGGAATGTGTAACGATCCACCTGCGGCTTGATGTTGAGCAGTTCAACACCGGGAGCATTGTTGAGGTTGTCGAGTTGGATCTCGTTGTCGAAGTGACCGATGTTGCAGACGATTGCTTGGTCCTTCATCTTCTCCATGTGCTCGAGGCGGATGATGTTGTAGTTACCAGTAGTGGTAACGTAGATGTCACCCCAGCCGAGTGTGTCTTCTACTGTGAGAACGCGGAAGCCTTCCATTGCAGCCTGAAGCGCACAGATTGGGTCGACCTCGGTCACAACAACCTGAGCACCTTGAGCGCGGAGTGCCTGAGCACAGCCCTTGCCCACGTCACCGTAACCACAAACAACGCCGACTTTGCCAGAGATCATCACGTCAGTAGCACGCTTGATGCCGTCTACGAGTGACTCACGGCAACCGTAGAGGTTGTCGAACTTTGATTTAGTAACAGAGTCGTTCACATTGATAGCTGGAACGAGGAGTTTGCCCTCTTCAGCCATCTGGATGAGACGGTGCACACCAGTAGTTGTCTCTTCAGAAACACCCTTCCAGTCAGCAATAATCTTAGCGAAGATTCCTGGCTGCTCAGCGTGCACCTTCTTGAGGAGATTCTTGATCACCTGCTCTTCAGCAGATTCTGCTGGCTCGTTTACCCAATCAGATCCATTCTCAAGCTCGTAGCCCTTGTGGATGAAAAGTGTTGCGTCACCACCGTCGTCGACGATGAGTTCAGGGCCTTCGCCCTTGAGGTTTACGATAGCATTCCATGTGCAGTCCCAGTACTCTTCAAGTGTCTCGCCCTTCCAAGCGAACACTGGAACACCAGCTTCAGCGATCGCTGCAGCAGCGTGGTCTTGAGTAGAGAAAATGTTGCATGAGCACCAACGTACGTCAGCACCGAGATCTACCAGAGTCTCGATGAGAACTGCTGTCTGGATTGTCATGTGAAGTGAACCCATGATACGTACGTCCTGCAGAGGCTTCTCTGCGGAGTACTTTTCACGGATCGACATGAGACCCGGCATTTCGTGTTCAGCTATATCGATTTCCTTGCGGCCAAAGCCCGCCAAGCTGATGTCAGCGATTTTGTAGTCGCTAGTTTTTTTTAGTGTTGCAGTAGACATAATAGTTTTAGTTTTTGTGAGTGTTAGAATGAGTTATTTAATTGCAGCTTTGAGGGCATCGACTTTGTCAGTCTCTTCCCAAGGAAGGTCTGCGTTTTCACGGCCGAAGTGACCGTAGTTCGTTGTTCTGCTGTAGATTGGGCGCAGTAGGTTGAGCTGAGATACGATGTCAGCAGGCTTGAAGGAAAACACTTCATTCACAGCTGCGATGATGGCGTCTTCATCAACTTTGTTAGTTTCAAAGCAATCGATGCTGATACTTACTGGGTGCGGGTGTCCGATCGCGTAAGCCACCTGGATTTCACACTTATCAGCCAACTCAGCGGCCACGATATTCTTAGCAACCCAACGGCACATGTAGGCTGCTGAGCGGTCCACCTTTGATGGATCTTTACCAGAGAAAGCACCACCACCGTGGCGGCCCATGCCACCGTAGGTATCTACAATAATCTTACGGCCAGTAAGACCACAATCACCAACGGGTCCACCGATAACGAAGTTACCAGTTGGGTTGATGAGTAGTTCAGTATTTTCTGAGATGAGTTCTTGTGGAAGCACCTTCTTGATTACCTTTTCAGTCATCGCTTCGACGATCTCTGCGTGGCTGATACCGTCTGCGTGCATAGTGGAAATCACTACAGCTGTAATCTCAGTCACTTTGCCATCAACATAGCGGCAAGAAACCTGAGTTTTAGCATCTGGGCGGAGCCAAGCTAGTTCGCCAGCCTTGCGGATACGTGTCACTTCTTGCGCGAGTCGGTGGCTGTAAATGATCGGAGCTGGCATCAGCTCCTTTGTTTCATTAGAAGCGTAACCAAACATGAGGCCCTGATCTCCAGCACCCTGTTCATCGTGATCCTTACCTTCAGCTTCCACATCATCCACACCTTGTGCGATGTCAGTAGACTGTTGGCCTAGCGCGTTGATGAATACAAATTTTTCAGCATGGAAATCGCAGTCATCGTGGGTGTATCCGATCTCCTTGATAGCTTCGTAAACTGCTGTCTGGTAGTTGAATTTTGCATCCGTGCGGATCTCACCAGCGAGCACAACCATATTGTCCTTCACCAGAGTTTCACACGCCACGCGGCTATTAGGATCCTGCTCGAGACAGCGGTCCACGATGTAGTCACTGATAGTATCACTGATTTTATCAGGATGGCCTTCAGTTACGGACTCCGAAGAGAAAATGTAGGATTGATTCATGAATTATAGAGTTGCATCATCAAATCTTGATGCGTTGATATGTGTAGCTATAACCCAGATCCTAATGCCGTCAATTTTAAATTCTCTAAAACTCATTTCCGATCCCACCCGTCTGCGTTTGCTTATTTTGTTGGAATCTGAGGAACTTAGTGTGGCTGAGCTGCAATCTATTTTAGGCATGGGCCAAAGCAGGATCTCCACTCAGCTTTCTCAGCTAAAGAAGGAAAGTCTCGTCAGCGACCGACGCGTTGGAAAGAACAACCTGTATTCGTCCAGCGCTCCGGATTCCTTGATTCAGGTCGCCCGCCAAGCCGCTGAGGAAATCCCTGAAATCCCCACTGACCGCGCCGCTCTTCGTCTCACGCTGCGCAAACGCAAGGATCGAGCTCGCACCTACTTTGACGAACTCGCGGGCAAATTCGGCCGCCAATACGTTCCTGGTCGATCATGGAAAGGACTGGCAGAAGCATTCCTCAAAATCCTCAACTACGATGTTGTCGCGGATCTCGGTGCTGGCGAAGGCACACTTTCCCAGCTCCTCGCCCAACGAGCAAAGAAGGTCATCGCCGTCGACAACTCGCAAAAGATGGTCGAGTTCGGCCAACAGCTCGCCAAAGACCACAAATTACCCAATCTAGAATACCGACTCGGCGACATCGAGAACCCACCGATCGACCCCAGCTCAGTCGATCTCGCGATTTTCTCCCAAGCCCTGCACCACGCTGAGCACCCTGAGCGCGCACTGCAAAAGGCTTTCGAAATCCTCCAGCCTGGAGGCACCTTAGTCGTCCTCGATCTACTCCAACACAACTTCGAGCAAGCGCGTGAAATGTACTTCGACACCTGGCTAGGATTTTCTGAGCTTTCTATCACCTCGATGTTAGAGGATAGTGGATTCGAGAACGTGGAAACTGCCATCGTCGACAAAGAAGATGAGCCACCACATTTCCAGACATTGCTCGCCACCGCGCGCAAGCCAAACACCTAGCTCTTACATCTTGGACAGGATATTACATTCAGTGAGTCGTCAGCACCCGCTGATAGCTGCAGCCATTAGCTTGGCTCTATCAGCCAGTATTCACGCAGCACCAAAGGCACTAGTCATTGACGAGGAAGACAACCAGCCACTACTCCAGCCTAGCTACCACAAGGTCACCAGCAATGGCGTGCGACTCCACCTCGTCAGCTTTGACACCCGTAACTGCGCACTACAAGTCATCGACCAAGCCTCTGGCCCAGCCAGCCAATGGTCGACTGCCTCAAGTGTAGGCAAAGCCAAAAGTGCTCACGCCTGCATCAATGCAGGATTCTTTAATCCCGATGGCTCACCACTCGGCCTCGTCATAGCTGACGGAAAACCCCGAGGATTGATCAACAACTCCTCGCTCGGTGCTGGCTTTTTTTACACCAACGGCAAGCAATCTGGTATCGCTCGGAAATCAGATCTTAGCCGCATCCGCAGCCAACTAGTTCCGACTTATTTATTGCAAACTGGCCCGATGCTCAGCTACCGCAAAGCAGCTATCTCTGGACTCTCCAGTAAAAACCCACGTACCAGATCATTTCTCGCCACCGATGGCTCTTACCACTGGCTCATAGGCTACGCCGAAAGTGCCACACTCGAGCAACTTGGCAAAGCCTTGACAGGAAAGCGCCTAGCCAACGTAAACATCTATCACGCCATCAACCTTGACGGAGGCCGCTCCTCTGACTTATGGGTCTCCCCGTCAGTTCAGAACGGCGACAAGACATTCCGCGCACTGTGGAATAAACCCGTTCGAAACTTCCTCCTACTCACTAAGAAATGAAAGCTCTGCTCTTCTTCCTCCTCAGCATCACCATCGCCTCGGCACAATATCAAAAGCTCGATGCCCCGGTGAACAATGATGGCCGCTCTCTCTCCTTTCATCTTTATCACTTCGATGCGCACAAAAACCCCGCCCAACTCCATTCCAAACCAAAGCGCATCGAATCAGCCATCCACACCCGCAGCCACCTCGCAGGTGTGGCCCTAGGTACTCCCTCACCTGAGCAGACATTCACCCTCATCACCCAACAAGGCATACTCAAAGTCACTGCTGGTAAAAATGCGGGATCAGCCATTGGCCCCTGTTTGCTCTCTCAAACCGGAAACCCAGCCGGACTCGATGGCAAGCACCACGCTCGACGCACCTTCCTGCTCCACAATGGAGCGAACCTATGGGCTATCGGATACGCTCCCTCCATCAGCCAACAGCAGCTGGCCAAAGCCCTTCAACACATCAGTAGAAAGGGCAATATCCGCTACACCACCGCCTACCAGCTCAACGCCGGAAACTCCTCAGGCCTCTGGGTCAGCAAAGGCAACTACCACCCATTCTACCTCAAAGAACTCCAATCACCGGCCTGCGTCCTCAGCGTTAGATTACGCTAAGTACAATTATTTAGAGCTTTAAGCTTTGAGCTCCCCCTCTTGAAAAGATGTAATTCTTCCGTGCTATTCACAAGAATCAGCACTAGAATAAAGCCATGCCCAGTAAGAAAGACATACTAGATCTCTACTTCATGCCCGCCCGACGTGACTTGATAGAAATAGCAGCCTATCTCGATCGCTTAGATCGTCACGAAGGAGAAGAAGACTTTCGCGTCGCTGGATTTTACAAAGCGCTCGTGGCTCTGCAGAACCCCGGTGACAAATCGCGGGCAGAAGCCGTCCTGCTAGCTCTCTCTGACCACAGCGAAACACCCATCCCGGCCGCCACCATTCAAGGAGCCTTCGGCGCCCCGGATGAGTCACTCATCAACAGCCAGTAGTCTACTATTCTCTTTATCCTCTCACCTTTTTCCCTTTTCCTTAATAGAAATGAAATACATCGAACCACACGGCCATATGGTCAGCCGCACCACGGATGACTATCAGAAAATGGCAATGGCTGGCTGTGAAGCTATTTGCGAGCCCGCATTCTGGGCCGGTTACGACCGCGCTTCAGTCCAAGGATTTTACGACTATTTCCGCCAACTCACCGAATACGAACCAGCCCGAGCTGCCAAATTTGGCATCCCCCACTTTTGCTGGCTCTGTATCAACCCAAAGGAATCAGAAGACGCCGGCTTTGCCCGTGAAGTTCTTTCTCTTATCCCTGAGTTCATCGACAGACCAACAGTACTAGGCATCGGTGAAATTGGTCTCAACAAGAACACCAAGAACGAACTCGCGATCTTTGAAGAGCATGTTGAAATCGCTAAAAAATACGACCAACCAATTCTCATCCACACCCCCCACCTTGAAGACAAACTCAAAGGGACAAAGCTGATCATCGATGCTCTAAAAAATGCCAACGTCGATTCCTCACGTGTGGTGATCGACCACGTAGAAGAGCACACCGCTGGCCTAGTGTTAGATAATGGTTTTTGGGCGGGAATGACCCTCTACCCAGAATCGAAGTGCACTCCAGCCCGCGCCGTCGATATCCTCGAAAACTTTGGTATGGAAAACATCTGGATGAACTCAGCCTGCGACTGGGGCGTCTCAGACCCACTCGCCGTCGTCAAAACAGCACTAGAAATGGGCAAACGCCAGTACGACAAAGCAACCATTGAGCGCGTCATCTACGACAACCCGAAAAGTTTCCTAGAAAACTGCCCAAACTTCAAAATCTAAGCGTCCACTAGTCCCTTTCCGCTTCATCAGCAGAGCCCCTTGACTATTGACCCTTGACCAATGACTAGAGCACCGCTGTAAAATACCATGCCACGCATTGCCTTGCTTCAGCTCACCGCCTTCGCTGAGCCTGAGAAAAATATTCGTAAAACCGAAGCAGCCATTCGTCAGGCTGCCTCTGAGGGTGCACAAATCATCTGCACCCAAGAACTCTTTACCACCGAGTACTTTTGCACCACTCAGGACACCAGCAACTTTGATCTAGCAGACAAATTGCCTGGACCTCTCACTGAGAGCCACCAAGCCCTAGCCAAAGAACTAGGGGTGGTCATTGTCGCCAGTGGTTTCGAAAAGCGAGCGACGGGTCTCTATCACAATACTGCATGGGTGATCGACGCCGATGGCTCCTACCTCGGCCATTATCGGAAAATGCACATCCCTCAAGACCCGGGATTTGAAGAGAAGTTCTACTTCACCCCAGGCGACACTGGATACAAGGCATTCGACACCCAGTTTGGAAAAATAGGAGTCTTGATTTGCTGGGACCAATGGTACCCAGAAGCCGCCAGACTCACCGCCCTCAAGGGGGCTGAAATCCTCATTTACCCAACCGCTATTGGATGGCTCCCTGAAGAAAAGGCCGAACTAGGCGAAGCCCAACACAACGCCTGGCAAGCTGTCCAGTGTGGTCATGCTGTTGCTAACAGTTGCTACGTCGTTGCCATCAACCGCACCAGCACTGAAGGTAACACAGAATTCTGGGGACAGTCCTTCGTCTCAAACCACTATGGACAAGTCATCGCTAAGGCACCGATCTCAGAAGAGAAAATCCTCACAGCCGACCTCGACATGGAGGCGTTAGAAGAACATCGCCGGATTTGGCCGTTTTTCCGAGACCGCAGAATCGGCAGCTACAGCCAGATCACTGAACGCTTCATCGACTAATTTCAAATGAGCCCACAAATCGAACACCTCCACTGGCCAGCGGAATGGGAGAAACAAGATCATGTGTGGTTCTCATGGCCGCACAGGTCAGACACTTGGCCGGCAGAAAAACTTGCGCAGATTCAGCATCAGTTTGCTCACATCATCACTATAGCTGCGCGATTTCAGCAGGTTTCTATCAATGCTCACGAGTCGTTACACAAAGGGATTTTAAAGACCCTAGCAGCTTCTAACTGCGAACTAAGTAACATCACTCTCCACAACCATGCCACCAATGATGTCTGGTGCCGAGATCACGGAGCTACCTTTGTCATCAACAAAAATACTCATAAGCTCAGAGCCGTCGATTGGAACTTCAATGCCTGGGGCGGAAAGTTTCCACCATGGGACCTCGACGATGCTGTCGCGGCTCAGATGGCTACCGCGACCAAAGCCGAACATTATCGCTCACCACTTTTCTTCGAAGGCGGAGCCATAGAAGGCAACGGAGCTGGAACTCTCATCACCACGGGGGCTGTCGCTCTCAATACTAACAGGAATCCTGAGTGGTCGAAGTCTGATGTGGAAACCGAGCTTCGCAAGGCTCTTGGAGTCAGCGACATTTTTTGGCTACCTTCAGGAATTGAAGGAGACGACACAGACGGCCATATCGATGATCTCACGCGCTTTGTCAAAGAAGACGCCATTGTCAGTGTTGTAGAAAAAAACAGCCAAGAACCGAACTATAAGATACTCCAGCGTAACTTAGAGATACTGCAAGATCTACGCACTGTCAGTGGCTCCAGAGTAGAAACAGTCGAACTAACAATGCCCGATCCACTGATCGCAGAAAACTGGAGGCTCGATCAGCTACCAGCAAGTTACGCCAATTTCCTCATCCTCAATGACGCCGTCCTTGTCCCCACTTTCGCGCAAGCTAAAAATGACGACCACGCTCTAGGAATCCTTCGCGAATGTTTTCCTGATAGATTAGTTGCTGGAATCGATTGCCGCGACATAGTCTGGGAAGGCGGTGCAATGCATTGTATCTCCCAACAACAACCGAGTATCCCCGAAGTCGAGTAACTCACATAAATATAACTCCATGATCCACCACCCAAATCTTTTAAAGGCAGCGCTGGTCGCTGATTCGCTCAATCTCGGCCCACATTGGGTTTACAATCAATCGGCGCTTGCGCGTAAGTTTGCTGATGGAGTGTTTACACTAGCGGCGCCAGCCACCAAGTATCATCCAGGGAAAACTGCTGGTGATTTTACTCACTACGGTGACGTTCTAACTCTCATCCTCAATACACATGCGCTGAGCGGAAAATGGAGTCACTCACTCTACAAGCACACTTGGCTAGAGTTCTGGAACAATACTGAGAGCTACGTCGATGGAGCAACTCAGCAAACCATCGATCACCTCAATTCTCCTGAGACCTCGCCCGCTTCCGTGGCGAACGACTCAGCTGGCGCAGCACTCGCTCTTTCACTCATCGCATTTTTAGATACTGCGGATCAAGCTGCGAGTATTGCAGCAGTTCGCCAGCACGTGAAATTTTCTCACAGCGATCCTGAGACTGTGGACAGCGCTGAGTATTTTGCTCGCGTCACTCTGCTCCTCCTCAATGGCTCCAGCCTCAGCGAGGCGCTAGAGTTCGCAGCGCAGCACAACTACGCTCACCTCGACGCATCGGCCTATTTAGAAAAAGCTAAAGCTGCTCTCGACTCAACAGAGCACCTCAAAGTCGCAGCTAACTTCGGCCTAACCTGCCAGCACCCAGAGGCATTCCCGCTGACACTTTTCTATCTTCTCAGAAACCCAACAGATCTCAGTCAAGCTCTAAACGAGAACGCGCTCGCTGGCGGTGACAACGCCGCTAGAGCAATCATCATCGCCATTATCCTGACAGCGGCTAACGGCTGGAGCGAAGAGCTCACTCCACTTTGGACGCAGCTCAATGTACATCAAAAACTCGAAGCTCAGCTAGCCAAGCTATAACACCTCGTAGAAAGACTCTCAGTTTCACCAATCAGCAAGGCAACTCGCTATAAGCAACTCTAGAGTTACCCGCCGAGACACCTCGAGCATACGCCATTTTTGCGCACTGCTTCACCTGTGGTCAATCCAGCCGTGGAGCCACACGCATCACTAATGCTCTAGCAAAGCAAGGCATCGCCACTCTGCGCTTTGACTTCACGGGACTCGGTAGAAGTGAAGGAGATTTCGCGGAGACCTCCTTCCTCACCAACACGCAAGACCTCGTCGCAGCGGCTAACTATCTAGAAGAAAAATTCGCCGCACCTAGCATCTTGATTGGTCACTCGCTCGGCGGCGCAGCAGTACTCGCCACAGCTCACCTTCTCCCTTCGGTGAAAACGATTGCTA
This sequence comes from Rubritalea profundi, assembly GCF_002954445.1. GTDB lineage: Bacteria > Verrucomicrobiota > Verrucomicrobiia > Verrucomicrobiales > Akkermansiaceae > Rubritalea > Rubritalea profundi. The sequence continues at coordinate 2,783,251 of NZ_MQWA01000001.1, read as the reverse complement.
CTGTCGGGGCTCCTGCAGACCCAACTCACGTACAGCACCTTTTCTCTCAACATCTAGACGAAATTAAAACCAAGGGGAGCGCTGAGATCAGTCTCGCTGGCCGTCCTTTCAAAATCGGCAAACGCTTCCTCGACGATGTCGAAAACCACTGCCAACCATGCCATATAGGTAATCTCAAACGCGATCTCCTGATCCTGCACTCACCCACTGATGACATCGTCGGCATCGACAATGCTGCAGCAATCTACAGTGCCGCAAAGCATCCAAAGAGCTTCGTCTCCCTCACGAACACCGATCACTTGCTACTCAAGCCCGGTGCCGCTGAGCAAGCGGCCGATCTGATTGCGGCCTGGGCTAAACGCAGCATCTGACAACAAAATCATTCCATGTCGCAGTCTTCACTCTTTATCAAAACCGCTCTAGATCGGAGTAGTCTGCTTCGTGGTTTTTATACATCACTCATTGTCGGGAGACTACTTAACCTTATCAATTTAGACTTCGACTCGCCCAACATCCTAAAGGCACTTCTCACCTACTGTGTTCCCTTGGTGGTCTCCATCTACTCCGCCACCGCTGCTCGATTGCGTTTCGATTCTGGGATGCGCGCGGCAGAAGACGCTCAACTAAAATGCTCAGCATGCTCGGTTACAGAAATTGACTTACAGGAAAACGAAATCATTCCAGAGTGCCCTCACTGCAAGGATCATACCCAATGGAATAAATCAGCACACCTTCACTCATAACAAGGCATAAGCTAGATGAACCTAATGCCAAACTCTCTCTTTAACAAAAATTACCATGGAAAAATTTGATCTCATAATCATCGGTGGCGGCCGCGCTTCTGGACTCGCCATTGCTGCTGCTCAGGAAGGCAAAAAAGTAGCCCTCATCGAGCGAAATACATTGGGTGGCACCTGCCCAAATCGCGGCTGTGTGCCATCAAAATTGCTGATCGGTTATGCTGAGGCTGCTCGCCGCGTGCGCGAGGCCTCACGCCACCATATCGATGCCACAATCAACGGCATAGATCGCCAGAAGATGTTTGACGAAGTCGCAGAATGGATCAGCGGAGTCGATCCACGCTATGAGTCCCGTCTACCAGCCAACATTACCCTCTATCGCGGCACGGGCTCATTCCTATCTAACAATGAGGTCCTCATCTCTGGTAAAGACGGTGAAGAAGTCGCTCAGATCACCTCGGAGACTATCGTTATTGCGACTGGTACACGTCCACGTCCAGCACCTTATTCAGAGTACCCAGTCTGGACTAGTGATAATATTTGCCCACTAAAGAACACACCTCCAGCCTCACTCACCATCATTGGTGGCGGATTTATAGGCTGTGAACTTGGAGCGTTTTTCTCAGCCATCGGCACCGAGACTAGCATCCACGTGCGCGGAAAAACTCTACTGCCACGTATCGATCCAGAACTCGCTCCTATCTTCCAAGAGCAATTCGAACACCACACTCCAGTCTACTATGAATCGTCATTGAGCGATTTGACCTATGACGGGGAAATGTTCACCTGCACGTTCAGTCACCCAGATGGCTCCAACCATCAGCACGTCAGTGAGCGCATACTCTTCGCCACTGGCCGTGTCGCAAACTCTGATACTCTTCGACTAGAGAACACTGACATTGAAACAGATGATCGCGGCTTCATTAAGACTGATGACCACCTTCGCTCAACAGTTCCTGGTATCTATGCTGCGGGTGATATTGCAGGAAACTATATTCTCCAGCACACCGCTAGTTACGACATCCATTACCTACGCCAGTCCATCTTGAAAGGCTCGACTGAGGCTCTCGATTACGGTGCCGTGCCACACGCTATTTTCACGGAACCTGAAGTTGCATCTGTCGGCTTCACTGAAAAAGAACTCCAAGACAAAGGCATCAACTATGTATCCACTCTACGCGACTGGAAATCTAGCGCCCGCGCGATGGCTAGCAAACTGGACTACCCACGCACTAAACTGCTCATCAGCCCAGACACCTATGCAGTTCTCGGCTGCCACCTCATAGGCCCAGATTCGTCAACATTGATTCACCAGATCCTCATGCTGATGCACTTGAAAAATGACATCCGCGAGTTGCCAAAAATGATTCACATCCACCCAGCGCTTCCTGAGCTATTCCTCGACGCAGCCATCGACGTGATCAAGAAGGCTAAGTTTACCTAACTGACATATTCTAGGTGTCGATTGGCGCGATATAGTTTGGCGAGGGGAAGCCTCCCTCTGCATCAGCCAGCATCAAGTTAGAGTTAGAGTTAGCTGAATTTTAAATTACAAAATAGCCGTCATTTCACCATTGCTACTCATTGAACAATTGGTTCATCTAGCACCCTCAATTATACAAAATAAAACCATGACCCAACCTCCAACACTTAACGAACCATCACGTCGCTATAGCATCGCAGAATTTGTCGAAGCCACAGAACAACAAGACCGCGGCCACGGAGTTTTCGAACTGGAAACCCCTCGCATGCTAGAAGTAAATCTCAACGGCAGAATGCATACTAAGCTCGGATCGATGGTATCCTACCGTGGCGAGGTGAAATTCACCCGTGAGGGAATTCTAGACCAAGGCGTTGGAAGCCTTCTTAAAAAAGCTATTTCAGGAGAAGGAATGCGCCTTACCTATGCTGACGGCCAGGGCAAAGTTTACCTCGCTGATGCCGGCAAGAAAATCTCAATTCTTAACCTGGACAACGAAGGTATTGTTGTGAACGGAAATGATGTCCTCGCATTTGAACCCACTCTCAACCATAAGATCTCAATGATGAGGAAAGTTGCGGGAATGATGGCGGGAGGCCTGTTCAATGTAGCATTCAATGGTAGTGGCCTTTTAGCTATCACGAGCCACTACGAGCCTGTCACTCTGCGTGTCACTCCTGGCTGCCCAGTCTTTACCGACCCTAATGCCACCGTCGCTTGGAGCGCTGGACTCTCACCTAACATCAAGACTGATGTTTCACTGAAGACTTTCTTCGGCCGAGCCTCAGGCGAGTCTCTCCAGATGATTTTTGAAGGCGAAGGCTTCGTCGTCATCCAGCCCTATAAAGAAATCTACCTTAATCAAAAAGGTTAAAACACTGAGGGCCTAGCTAGCTGCGATGGCCCCTGCCACCCCCTCAATCAACATCTGCACACCGATCACCGCTAGGATAAGTCCCATCAAGCGAGTCACAATATTGATTCCACCGCGGCCGAGGTAGCGCACAATTTTCTCACCAGAAACAAAGAAGAAGTAAGTTACCACGCAAAGCAGAGCAAACATGGCGACTGTGATTAAAGATTCACTCCAGCCACCCGTGCTAGAGAAGTTGATGGTTGTCGCTATCGTTCCGGGGCCAGCTAAGATTGGAACCGCTAGAGGTGAAACAGCAACGTCTGCATCCTCTTCGTCCGCTTTGTCTTCACCTCGGGGTTTGTGCATTTTGGAACGTTCCCCATTGAGCATATGGTAGCCAATTAAGAAAACCAAGATTCCCCCAGTCACCCGTAACGCCGGTAATGTAATACCGAAAAGGTGGAAAATTGCGTTACCTAACAAAGCAAATGTAGTGATCACACAGAATGCGATCAACAACGATTTTCTCGCTATTTTCTTCTTTTTCTGTGCCGTCTCGTCTGCCGTGAGCCCTATAAAAACTGCCGTGTTAGCCACTGGGTTCATAATGGCAAAATAGCCAAGAAAGACTGTGAGTATGTGCCCTAGCAAATCATGTATCATATAACCTTCACGGTAGCGCCATAGATCAAAATGAACAGCAGATTTACAGCGCAGTAAAAGTACTCCCCCCCTGCACAACACAAAAAATACAGCAGTCACGCCGATATTTATCCAAGCTGATCTCTCTCAAACAGAGCTACAAGCCCTCTCACATTAGTTCTAACACAAACGCCCCTAACGAAGGATCGACGTTAGCAACGCTGATCCGCCAAGAAGCAGCGGCTACTAGCAAACTAACAAAAAAACGCTCTCACTTTAGTGAGAGCGTTTTGGAAATAAAGTCGTTAGCGCTTCATCTATCCAGTCTGAAAACTGAATTCTGAAAACTGCCAACTCCGCCGAAGGCGACTACTTAAGCATGTCGACGAGCGTGCGGCCCATCTCAGAAGGAGTCTCGGAGACTGCGATTCCGCACTCAGCGAGGATACGCTTCTTTGCTTCTGCTGTGTCGTCTTCACCACCGACGATAGCGCCAGCGTGGCCCATACGGCGTCCCGGAGGCGCTGTAGCACCAGCGATGAAACCAGCGATTGGCTTGGAGCAGTGCTCAGCAGCCCAACGAGCAGCTTCAGCTTCTGCGTTACCACCGATCTCACCGATCATGATGATTGCTTCAGTTTCGTCGTCGTCGTTGAACATCTTGAGAACGTCGAGGTGGGAAGTGCCGTTGATTGGGTCACCACCGATACCTACACATGTGGACTGGCCGTAACCGAGATGAGTGAGCTGGTAAACAGCCTCGTATGTGAGTGTGCCAGAACGGGACACAACACCAACGTTACCACGCTTATGAATGTAACCTGGAGCGATACCGATACGGCAACCGCCGTGTGAGTCTTTACCAGTTCCTGGAGTAACAACACCTGGACAGTTAGGCCCGATGAGACGAGTCTTCTTACCAGCCATAGCAGCTTTCACACGCATCATGTCAGCCACCGGGATTCCCTCAGTGATACAGATAACGAGGTCGAGATCTGCGTCAACAGCTTCGAGGATAGCATCAGCTGCGAATGGTGGTGGAACGAAGATTGCGGAAACAGTGGCGCCGGACTGCTTGGCAGCGTCGGAAACTGAATCGTAAATCGGAGTAGCCGCGCCGAATGTCTGACCGCCCTTACCAGGGGTCACACCAGCAACGATCTGAGTGCCGTAGTCGAGGGAAAGCTGTGCGTGCTTACCACCGAAGCCACCTGTGATACCCTGAATGAGTACCTTGGTGTTTTCATCTACTAAAATAGCCATATTAAATTATGAGTTAGAAATTAAGAATTAGGAATTAGCCTTTAACTGCAGCTACAATCTTCTTGGCTGCGTCGTTAAGGTTGTCTGCGCCGATAACAGCGAGGTCGGATTCAGCGATGAGCTTCTTACCTAGCGCTACGTTAGTGCCTTCGAGGCGAACAACGAGCGGGATGTTAAGTTCAAGCTCAGCTGCTGCTGCGAGGATGCCTTCAGCAATGATGTCACACTGCATGATACCACCAAAGATGTTCACGAGGATACCTTCGACCTTAGGGTCAGAAAGGATGATCTTGAACGCTGCAGAAACCTGCTCTTTAGTTGCCCCACCTCCTACGTCGAGGAAGTTTGCTGGATCACCACCGAAGTGCTTGATGATGTCCATTGTTGCCATTGCTAGGCCTGCACCGTTTACCAGACAAGCGATGTTGCCGTCGAGTCCGATGTAGTTGAGATCGAATGTAGAAGCTTCCACTTCACGTGGGTCTTCTTCTGATGTATCGCGCATTGCAACGATCTCTGGGTGACGGTAAAGTGCGTTATCGTCGAAGCCAAACTTGGCGTCGAGAGCGAGCACGTCGCCAGTAGGAGTTACCACCAGTGGGTTGATCTCAACCATGTCGCAATCACAATCGATGAAGAGCTTGTAGAGGTTTTTGATCAGCTTAGAAAATTGCTTAGCTTGGTCACCGGAGAGTTCAAGAGCACCTGCGAGTTTACGCACTTCGTATGGCTGGAGGCCTGCAAGTGGGTGAACGAACTGGCGAACCAATTTCTCAGGAGTCTTCTCAGCCACTTCCTCAATATCCATGCCACCTTCTGTAGATGCTACGATCACAGGCTGTGATGTTTCGCGGTCGAGAAGAATAGCGAGATAGAGTTCGCGGGAGATGTCAGCTGCTTCAGCTATCATCACCTTGGAAACAAGACGTCCAGCTTCACCTGTCTGGTGAGTGACAAGTGTCTGTCCGAGCATCTTGCTCGCAAGATCACCTGCTTCAGCTGGAGTTTTAGGGAAGTGAACTCCACCTTTAAAACCATTTGTGAAAGTGCCTTTACCGCGGCCACCTGCGTGGACTTGCGCCTTTATAACAAGGTCGTTGCCGCCAATTGCATTGGCTGCAGCTACCGCCTCTTCCGCTGTGCTTGCTACCATCCCATTAGGACTTGGCACACCGAACTTCTCGAACAGCTCTTTGGCTTGATACTCGTGAATATTCATGGATATGAACGCCTTCATGGCGTAACGTTCGGCTTCTAGTGGTATGACACAGAACGGTCAAGGTGAATCCGTACAACCATTGGAAAGTTCGTCTATTTCTTGATACTGCTAATCATCACAAGCATGAATCTTGTTAATGCTTCGAAACCATCTTGTTATAATAAGGCTTGTAGCAATTTTGTTGCCATTTGATAGATTTCATTAGAGTCTATCAATCAGCCGTTATGGAACTTGACCTTATTGATGCACAAATTGATCTCAACTCCTTTTCTCCAAGAGAAATTGAGGAAATTCTCGAAGACCCGTTTGCCGTACGTTTCTTACCCGATCACGACCGGCAGGATGGCGAGTCACGCTATTATATGCTAGGCCGTACAGTGGCCGACAGGTTCTTATTCCTAGCCTTCTCTACTGATGGTAAAAAGGCCCGCATCTATGCTGTTCGCGAAATGACCGATGGTGAGAATCGATTTTACGACCGTAAATACGCTCAATACAAATAGAATAGCACGATGAATACGATTTATAAGTGGTCCGAGATACCAGAATTTCAAGACGAGCTGGAAGAATCTGCTTTTTGGCAAACGCATGAGTTGGATGCAAAGCTGATGGTGGGTTCGGTCCACGAGCGCGACTCTAAAGAGTCCACGACCATCACCCTACGCTTTGACCCACGTATGCTTTCACGGATCAAGCGCATGGCCCGCTCACGCTACCTCAACTACCAATCGATGATGAAGCAATGGCTTTCTGAACGACTTGAGGAAGAAGCCCGTCGCGCTGACCAATCAGACTGAAACCATTCGTTAGAATGTTAAGACGCTTTACCCGCTTTGGTCAAAAACGGCCAAAAGCATGGATCTTTGCTTGGTCCTTATGGTTCGTCACCCTGTGGCTTCTATCTTCAGGCACACCTGCTCCAGAGAACGTTCCTAAAATCCCCCACCTCGACAAAATTGCCCACTTTGGGTTTTTCTTCGGCGGCGGCGGATTGCTCTGCGGCTGGCTCAGACACCAATTTAATAAGCTTAATGCTGTTTTATGCATTGGCATCACGACTCTAGTAGGCTCTCTAGTTGGCGTGATCGACGAATATCACCAAACCTTCACTCCTGGACGCTCAGGTAATGACATTGGTGATTGGACTGCTGACACCCTTGGTAGTTTCACCGGTGCCATCGTCATGATTCTCGTCCTAAAATACACGGCCACTTGGAGCAATCGAAAGAGTCAAGCTCTCAATCATTCGGATTGACCTCAACGAATCCGAATATTTCTCACTCACATGCTTGACAGATGCTGGAATCCTTTTTAGGTTCCGCCTCCCAACCTGAAATTAACAAAAATTTTCATATATATACCATGCGTGGAGTAACAATCAACAAAGGCGAGCCAGTAGATCGCGCCCTTAAGCGTCTCAAATCACTTCTCGATAACGAGGGCATCCTCGAAGAAATGCGCCGTCGTCGTGCATTCGAAACACCAGTACTTCGCGCTAAGCGCAAGTGCCGTACAGCTTCTAAGCGTAACCGCCAGCGTTTCCGCTACACTAGCCCAACACAAGACGCAGCAGCAGCAGCAGCAAAAGCAGCTCGCATCGCAGCTGAAGCTTAAGCAAACCTGATTTCAGGTCTCTTTCACGGGCATCCTTTTACGAGGATGCCCTTTTTTGTCTTCCTCGATACGCATTTCCCCAACTTGATGCTTGGAAAGGGAGTGCTTTAACTCTACAACTCTGCCCAGTAGTTGAACATCATGCGCACTCTATACATTCTTTATAAAAAAGAGCTTAAACACTTTCTCACCACACCGTTTGGTTGGGTTGTGCTTTCCTTTATCATGCTATTGCAGGGCTTCTCCCTTACATCGGTGTTAGAGCAATACGAGAAGGCTCCGATCCAGGTAAACATGCTCTATTCCTGTCTCTCTACGCCGATCTTCTGGTTCTACTTCATTTTCATTTTTCCATTGATCACAATGAAACAATTTGCCGAAGAAGAACGCAGCGGCACACTGGAAAGCCTGATGACTGCCCCAGTGACTACCTGGCAGGTCGTTTTCTCTAAATACCTTTCCTCATACACCTTTTACGCGATTCTCTGGATTCCAGTTTTCCTGCACGTCAAGGTCTTCACCTGGGTAACTGGCTCACCAGCCCCCGTCTCGACGCCTGAAATGCTAGGATCATTCGGCATCCTTTTACTTATCGGTTCCTTCTTTATTGCCGTGGGCATATTTGCCTCGGCGCTCACATCGAGCCAGATTATAGCCGCGATCATCACGTTTGGGCTGTTGGTCTTCCTCATCTTCATGGGTCTCATCCCAAGTATTGCAGGCGACTCTTTCCAAGGAGCTCCACTCTTCCATTATATTTCAGTACACGAGCATCTTTCTTACTTTTCTAGAGGCTTAATAGATCTGCGGCCGATTGTATTCTACCTCTCCATGAGCGTGCTCACCCTTCTTTTCACTCACCACCTCGTCGACTACCGACGCTGGAAACACTGATACCATAGCATGTCAGAAATATCTCAAAAAAATGAGGACGAACTCGATGAGTCGAACGGCTCTCCTGCATCTAGTCCTGTCAAAAAAATCAATCGCTTCGGCCTGGGCTCGCTCGCTATCTTCCAGCTTGTCCTCGCTGTGATCTGCGTCATCTTGCTCAATTTCCTTTCGTGCACGAACAACAAACGCTTTGACCTAACACGCCACGCTGACTTCACTCTCGCTGAGACTACGACTCAGTACTTAGCCAGTCCAGAAGTCCTTCAACGTCAGCTACCTATCAAAATGGTGGCAATCCTAAAACAAAAGTCGCCCTACTACCTCCAACTACGAGGACAGCTAGAGAACTACCAACTCTTTTCAGGCAACAACATTGAGCTCGAATTCATAGACCCGACACTTGACCGAGATCGCCTACAAGACTTCGTCACCACCTACCAGCGCGACATCACTGAGGAAACTATTCTCATCGACGCCAGGAACACCATCGCAGATGCGAAACTCTCTCCAGAAGAAGAGAAAATTGATCTGGTGAAACACATCCGCACAATCCCAGTAAAGTCCTTGTTCATTGAGGAGTTTGATAGATTCAATAAGAAGTTCATCTCGACCTGGAACGATGAATCCTACATCACCTCCTATCTGGTAAGCGCGGTAGAAGGCAATCCTCGTCGCTTCTACTTCATTGTCGATAAAGCCCGGATCGACGAAGCAAACAAAGGAACTCCAGCGTGGAAAAACTTCCAATCATTGCTTCTAGCTCAGAACATCCAGCTCTCTCCCCTCCAGATTTCCTCCACGCTGGAAATCCCTGACGACGCAGAAGGCATCGCTATTATCGGGCCAGCCTTCGACTTTAGTGAGCATGAGATCGGCAAACTCACCGAGTACTGGGGCCGCGAATCTGCTAGCCTTTTCATCACTCTCGACCCCAGTGCCAAACTCAAGCACTTCAACCGGTTCTTACGCGAGTACGGGATTTCACCGCAGGACAACCGCGTGATGAGCGTGAGTAAATCAGGTCAGTCACTGACGTCTGCACGGGCCTTCTTCACCCAGGGTCCCGAAGTCAACAAAGGTCTCGCCCACCAAGCCACGCAACTAGACGGCCCCAGCTTAGGCCTCGAAGTCATGAGCACCAATGACCGACTCGCCATCAGCAACATCTCCCCCTTCTCCTTGCTCAAAGCCGCAGACGGCTGGTGGGGAGAAAGCAAATACACTGAACTCAATCCATCCTTTGACCCGCGAGAAGACCAAGGAGTCATCAAAGGGGCAGTCAACCCAACTCCCGTGAACCTTGCTGCTGCAGTTGTCCGAGGCCGTCAGAATAGTGACCTCACCAACCCACTCACCTCTCGCATGGTCGTCATCGCCAATACTGATTTTTTACGTCCAGAGAACGCTCGCGAGGAGATGTCCTACTTCATCAACTCCACAATCAACTGGCTCGTCGGGCGCGAAAGCCTCATCGGCATTGGTCCAAAACCTGTATTTCGAAAGAAAATCACGGTCCAATCCGCCCACAAATCATTCATCGATCAAATCATTTTGATCTATATGCCATTTGCCTCGCTACTCTTTGGTCTGGTACTCTGGAATAGTCGCAGATCCTAACCTCTCTAGTCAGATATTTTGAAGATCTTCGTCTCCATCATCCTCATTCTTTGCACTGCAGGCTTAGCTACTCTAAGCCTGCAACAACTTGGGCGCGTAGATTTCCTCGATAGCTTCTCCACCGAGCCAGCCAAAGAAGACTTCGCCCCGCTCTTCGATCATAATCTGCTGGCCACCTCCAGCGTCGTCATCAAAACTGCCGACCAAGCCAAAATGAAATTTTCCTTCGATCCTGAAAATAGATTATGGTTTGGCACCGAGCCTTGGCAGGACAGAGCCGATGGACCTAAAGCCATCGAGTCTCTGATACTCTTTGCTCACAATGCTGAAATCCAAGACCACATCGAAGTGAACGCTGAGACCATCAAAGAGCTCGGATTTGATGAAAAAGCCATCCATGCCCGGTTCACTAACAGCCTAGGCGACACCATAGCCGACTTCAGCATTGGCAAGTCATCAGCCTGGAAAAAGAAAATCAAAGGAGAAAAAGAAATCCTCCTGCCCACCGTCTATCTCCGCCTAAAGGGCCCAGATGCAGACGATCACATCTACCTTTGCACGGACACCACGGGTGACATCCACTCACTATTCGAAGATAAATTTCGCGCCTTCCGCGATCATCGCCCCTTCGCACTCAACAAATCCACACTCCAGCAAGTTCGACTACTGCGCGGCAAGACCGAGATAGTCCTGAGCCACCCGCGACCTGATGCCCCTTGGGTGTTAACCAAACCACTGGAGCTGGCCACCGACGGCAATGCAGTCATGAAGTTTCTAGCTAACCTCTCGAAACTCGAAGCCATTGCTCTCCACCCTACCGGATCTATCACCCTTCCCGACACCCCAGAGGACACGCTCGAAGTCGCAGTCACTAGCTTTGGCGCTGATGAGGAAATCACTCTCAAAGTTTATCCACCATCCGAAGGTGCTGGTTCCAGCTACGCCACTATCAGCAACCGAGACGTCGTGTTTGAGCTCCCACTCATAGCAACCCAGAAGACATCTAACTACATCACCCAACTTCCCAATTCAGTGAACGAACTACGCTCCCGCCAAATGATGCAGTGGTCCAAGCACACACGGTCCGACCTTCGCTCCATCATTGTACGCAGCCCTCAAACCCCAGCAGAACCAGTCATCGTCGCGCGCATTCCGGGCTCCCCCTACAAACTCATCACTCCTAGCAACAAGAAAGAAGCCATCGACGAAAGCGTGTTTGCTGAGCTGATGCAAAAAATTGCCCTCACACCGATCAAAGATTTCGCCAGCGATGCTGCCGTAGACCTTTCACCTTTCGGACTGGATAAGCCGTCTATCATCGTTGACTTCTTATTCTTCGAATCCAAGCACATGCAATTGCTTTTCGGCAAAGTCACACGCAAAGCCGAGGACGGAACCAACACCGAAAGCTACTACGCCAGCCTCCGTGGCACACAAATAGTCTGGGAAGTCACACCCGAGATCGTCTCCAGCATTCCAACCCGCTATTGGAGTTGGCAACCCAAGGATATCTGGAACCTCCCAGTCATCGACATCAAACAATTCACAGCCCAACAAACCGGCAAAGAAAAACTCACAGTCGACTACAATTACTTAGAGGACAGCCTCGTTGCTAAACTCGGCGACAAAGACATGAGTGACCAGCTTCTCCCCGAACGCGCCAAATTCTTCCTCAACGCAAACCATCTTCTCATCGCCCAAAAACGCCTCAGCCCGAACAATACCGCTGCGATCGAAGCCCTAAAAACTCCAGCATTCACCGCCTCGATCAGCGTCCAAGAATTTGACAACGAGGGAATGCCGTCGCAATTGTCCACCTACACACTCACACTCGGAAAATCCTCAAAATCTGGCAGAAGCGCATTCTATTACGCCAAAGCGAGCAACATCGACGGCTATTTCATCCTTAGCCTCTATACGGTTGGTAAGCTCGCCGCCCTCGACCTTTTCGAAGAAGAGTAACCCACAGGAAGTCATCAGTCATCAGTCATCAGTCAAGAGTCATTGGGCCATCAAGTTGAAACCAAATGAATGCTCCTCTTGTACCAATCTTAAATTTCCAATCTTAAATTCTTAATGAACGCAGACCTTCGTGCACAATTCCCGATCCTCCACCAAGAGATCAATGGCAGACCACTCGTCTACCTAGACAATGCCGCCACAGTCCAGAAGCCCCAAGCCGTGCTCGACGTCTCCCGCGCATACTACTCTGAGCTCAATGCCAACATCCACCGCGGCGTTCACTACCTCTCGCGCAAGGCCACCGATGCCCACGAGAAAGCCCGCACCAGCATCGCGAAACACCTCAACGCACCACACGAGCACGAAGTCATTTTCACCTCCGGCACCACCGATGGCATCAACCTCGTCGCCGACACACTCAGCCTTTCAGGTAAAATCACCACCGGCGACCGCATCCTCATCTCTGGGCTCGAACACCATTCTAACATAGTCCCTTGGCAAATGCTCTGCCAGCGGACAGGAGCCACACTCGATGTCATCCCCGTCACCGATTCTGGAGAATGCGACCTCAGCGACATCGACTCACTACTCACCGAAAAGACCAAGCTCGTTGCAGTCAGCCAAGTCTCCAATGCCCTCGGAACCATCAACCCGATCGACATCCTCATCGCCAAAGCGAAAAAAGTCGGAGCCTGGACGCTTATTGATGGCGCCCAGTCCGCTCCGCACATGGCGATCGACGTCCAAGCGATTGGATGTGACTTCTTCGTATTCTCAGGCCACAAGACCTACGCCCCAACCGGCATTGGCATCCTATGGGGACGCACAGAGCTACTCGAGATGCTGCCACCATGGCGTGGTGGCGGTGAAATGATCAAACAAGTCACCTTCGAAAAAACCACCTACAACGAACTTCCATTCAAATATGAGGCTGGCACACCGAACATCGAGGGTGGAATAGCTCTAGCAGCCGCTCTCGAATGGATGCAAGACATCGGACTCGACACCATTACCGCGCACGAAGACAAACTGCTCATGCTCGCAACTGAAGCAATTTCAGAAATTGATGGTATCAAAATCTACGGCACCGCTCCCAACAAGGCATCCGTCCTCTCCTTCGGTATTGAAGGCATCCACCACTTTGACCTCGGCACGCTGATGGATCAAATGGGAGTCGGCGTCCGCACCGGCCACCATTGTTGCCAGCCGCTGATGCAGCGCTTCGGCATCACCGGCACCACCCGAGCCTCATTCGCCATCTACAACACCGAGCAAGAAGTAGAAACTCTCATCAACGCCGTCAGAAAGGCAGCCACGATGTTGCGGTAGCAGCGGAGTTGCTGTCATTAGTCACGGGTCATTAGGCCGGCTAGTTGAAACCTAGAGAAAACCCCCACATAGCGCCTGAACGGAGATAACCAAAGAGATGAGTTTTCCTAATCTTAGAGTTTTTTACTTTCTCCTTCCCCCCTTTCTCCTACTAACTAAATCCCATGATTCACCCGACAGCCGTCATTTCAGATTCTGCCACCATTGGTAACGACGTTACCATTGGCCCCTTTTGTATGATTGGTGACAACGTCTCCATCGGCGACCGATGTGAGCTGAAATCACACGTTGTGATCGATGGAACCACAGCCATTGGCGAAGAGAACATCTTCTATCCATTCTCCGCCATCGGCCAGCGCACCCAGGACCTCAAATACATCGGTGAGCCCACCCATCTCAAGATTGGTAACCGCAACACCTTCCGCGAGAACACCACCATCCATCGCTCTACCATTGAGGAAACGCCCACCACCATCGGTGATGATAACAACTTCCTCGCCTACTCGCACGTCGCACACGACTGCATCATCGGCAACAATTGCATCTTTTCTAACAACGCCACTATTGGCGGGCATGTCGCAGTCGAAGACTACGTCATCATTTCTGGACTCTCCGGCGTCCATCAGTTCTGCAGACTCGGTGCCCATTCGCTCATCGGCGGCTGCACCAAGGTCGTGCAAGACGTGCCACCATTCACCATCGTCGATGGCGCACCCGCAGCCGTCCGCTCGATCAACCAAATCGGCCTCCAGCGCCGAGGCTTCACCGACCAAGACATCGCCTACCTGCGCCGTGCGTATAAAAGGATCTTCCTCAAGAAGAACACCAACCTCGCAGTATCACTCGCCGAACTAAAAATCGCCGACAGCGCCAACAACAAGCACGTCAAGCACCTCATCAAGTTCCTCGATACCGCGGAACGCGGGGTTATTCGGTAGTGTGCATTCTGCATAGTAGCTGGTCACAAAGTAGCGCGACCGTCTCGCTCGCTTAAACGTCTTCCGGCGCAGCGCTATCTGTTGGCTGAAAGCCAGGCTACACTAGAAGATTAAAGCGACCGAGACGGTCGCGCCACGGAAAACATCCGCCGCTTTCTACTGATAAAAGTCATGTAACCCGTCGACACCATTCCATCAATAACTCGTAGTATTGGACGTCGCCGATACACATCATCAGGCTGCAACCTCAGTCAGCACCAAAACCAACTCAATGAGCGTCAGCTAAAAATGGTGCATCGAATGTTTAGAGAAGGCGTTGAGGGCTTCGAAGGCGGACTAAGCGCTAAAATCTACATGACTAACACGCAGATATCCCAGCCAAACGCGACCCGTGATCTACCAGACCTCGCTGAAAAAGGCGCCTTTAAGAAGACTGGTGAGTTACGCTACACACGCTACACACGCTACCAGCTCAATATCTGACTTCACCTCAGTGGCTGTCACACTTACCGTTTCGTTTTCAAATGACCAATGACTAATCCCGACACCGCCCTCTCGGCGCATCACTTTCGTGGATGGCGACTTCGGAGTGGAGGAACTCTGCGGCTTCTGCTGAATCCTTCACTTTTGTAGCACTACGCTCCAACATTTCTGACTCGAACTCTGTTAACACAGCTTCCCTCAAGCTTCTTTTTTCTCCATCAGCGAATGGCCCACAGCCTTTGGTGATAGCCCGAGCCAATGCCAGCGCATCTAGCAGCGCCTGATTCGCTCCCTGTCCTTTGAAGGGACTCATCGGGTGCGCAGCGTCTCCTATCAAAGTCACCTGAGATCCACTCTCCAACAGTTCAGGCTGGAGCAATGCTCGATCATACACGGGATAGCCAGAGATCAGCGAGTGATCAGTGGCTGCTAGAATCTGAGGGATCGGATCATGCCAATCGCATCTACGACAGGCTTCGTCCTTGAGAGCTTGAGCTCCACGAGCACTGAGCACTTTCGCCTGCTCTTCAGGCATAGGGAAGCTGAGCTGCCACATCACAGAGTCCGACGAATAAGGCATCATATACATCCGCTCATTGCCATTGGCCGTTTGAAACACCGTAGCTGAGTCCAACAGAGGATTCTCAATACCTCCGAGATTCTCCAAAGGACAAATCCCTAAGATCACAATACAACCAAGGTAGCGCAATAGTGAAGCCTCCTCGCCGATAAGAAGCCTCCGCACCGAGCTACGAATCCCATCCGCCCCCACTACAAGATCTGCCTTGATGCTCTTTATCTCGCCCTCCACTTGGAAATGGAGATCTACCCCTTCGCCCTCGTTTTCTTTAAAATCGACCAACTGGTGTCCCCACTGCACCGCATCGTGCCCACCGAGTTCCTCAAGCAGAGCTGCGCGCAACGACTGCCGCGCTATGTGGACATTGGTACGTCTCGATGCAGCCTTAGAATCGGACCTTCCCCATTTCCTCATCCCCCATTCTCCGACCACTTTACCCTCGGTAGTATGCACCACATGCCTTGTCGAAATAACTCCCTCCTCTAGGGTGAAAACCCCCAGCCCCTCTATCGCTTTACTCGCCTGCTGCAGAGTCAGCCCATACCCCTGAGAGCGCACACCAAAGCCACCGTCACGCTCATAGATAGTAAAAGGAATACCACGGTGCAAGCAAGCCACAGCAAGAGCTATCCCACCAATTCCCCCACCAATAATCGCAACATGTGGATAGTTCTCAGTATCAACTACAGGGAAATGGGCAGCAGGAACTAGCCCTGATCCATTACAGATTAAGCAAGCATCGAGGTGCCCCTTGGGCCGTATCGGAGCCAGCCCGCCACTGTTATTTTTTTCAAACTCATCCAACTCCCTCTGGTAGTTCCGCCGCACTTTTTTTTGAAAGCCTGCGGCTTCTCCTCCCTCGCCCCTGGCAGTCCGGACACATTGCCCAGCACTCCCCTGCATTTTTCTCCATATCCACCTCCGTCTTATACCAGTTCTTTATCTACCCTCAACAAGAGAAATTCCCGGTGACGGAGGTTTCCAACCTACTGGTCAAAGATAAGGCTTGGCGGTTAGAAACCGCCGCCACACACTTCCCCCATGGAGTTAGAAACTATCAAAGAAGCCATCCGCGAGCTTCCCGCCGAGCAACGTGGTGAGCTGGGGATCTTTCTCACCCACCTAGAGTTAGTCGACGACAGCAACTACTTTGAGACCCTGCGCAGCCGGATGAACGACCAGTTAGAACAATCTTGGAAAGACCTCGACGACCTTTAAGCCATGCAGGGACTCCCCAAACTATTGTTGCACAGCAAAGCGCTCGCGCAGTTACCCCCCACCGGCCAACGCCGCGACATGCTGCTCAAGCAACTACGCCAGATCCAAGTAACCCCCGAACGTGGCGGAGATTTCCAATGGTCAGTGTTCCTCGCACCCAGCCCCACTCAAGTCACCGTTGTTGTCGGCTACGCCATCAGCTGGATCATTCAAGACGGCCACATTTCAATCCTAGACATCCGTGGCCAGTAAATCACTTCTCACTTCTCACCCTTTTTCCTTTATCCTTTGCCCATCCCACTCTAAATTCCCGCCACTATGAGCGATCTCGCAGACATCAACATCACAGTCACCACCAACAAGGGTGACATCGACATCACACTTTTCTCAGCCGACGCACCTGTCACATGTGCCAGCTTCCTTAATCTTGCTTCACGCGGATTCTACGATGGCATCGTTTTCCACCGCGTAATCGACAACTTCATGGTCCAAGGTGGCGACCCGACTGGTACAGGCATGGGTGGCCCAGGCTACAAGTTCGAGTGTGAGTGCAAGCCCGCAATTCGCAAGCACGACAAGCCAGGTATCCTTTCCATGGCGAACGCTGGACCTAACACCAACGGTTCTCAGTTCTTCATCACTCACGGTCCTACTCCACACCTCGACGGCAACCACACGGTCTTCGGTGAGACAACCAAGGGTCAAGACGTGATCAACTCCATCGTCCAAGGCGACAAGATCGAAAGCATCAAGATCCACGGCGACACAGCAGCACTCTTCGCAGCGCACGCTGACCGTATCACTGATTGGAACAAGCAACTTGGCTAATCCCTTGATCCACTAAATTTCATCTAGTTACTTTACTAAAGCCCACCTACTACCATTGGTGGGCTTTTTCACGCCCAGAACACTGCTCTTCTACTTTTTTAGCAGAAATCCCTTGCCAACAGGCGGATATCGCCTAGAAACCACCCAGACCAAACAACACCTGCTCGGGTGGCGGAATTGGTAGACGCGCTAGACTAAGGATCTAGTGGCCGTTAAGGCCGTGGGGGTTCGATTCCCCCTCGAGCACCATTTAAAAAAGTCTCACATATGTGAGGCTTTTTTGCGCCACGTATCCATGGCGAAAAACGCTCTCGCATAAGCTGAGTCAGCCGTCCAGACTTCGGTAGCTATCCATACGATGCCTGCAATTCATTTCGACAACACCTACGCTCAGCTGCCTGAGTCATTTTTCACCAAGCTTTCGCCAGCCCAAGTTCCCGCCCCGAAACTTGTGCGCGTGAATTCTGAGCTCGCAGAAAAACTCTCGGTCGACGCCGATTGGCTCCAATCCCCAGAGGGTATTGCAGTTCTCTCAGGCAACACGATCGCCGATGGTTCAGAGCCGCTAGCTCAAGCTTACGCCGGCCACCAATTTGGCGGCTACAACCCACAGCTCGGTGATGGCAGAGCAATCCTACTGGGTGAAATCATAGGAACGGATTCTAAGCGCTACGATATGCAGCTCAAGGGTTCCGGTCGCACTCCCTACTCCCGTGGTGGAGATGGCAAGGCGGCGCTCGGCCCAGTGATTCGGGAATATATTTTAAGTGAAGCCATGGCAGCTCTCGGAGTTTCCACTACACGAGCCCTCGCGGCAGTCACCACTGGCGAAACTGTTGTCAGACAGGATGGACACTGCCCGGGGCCATTTTCATCCGGGTAGCTTCCAGTCACATTCGCGTGGGCACCTTCGAGTACGTTGCAGCCCGAAAAGACACCTCCGAGCTGCGCGCTCTCGCTGACCACTGCATTCAGCGCCATTTCCCACAAGCTCTAGAATCTGAAGCTCCCTACACAGCTTTCCTTAATCACGTCATCACTGCTCAAGCCGATCTCATAGCCCATTGGATGTCGCTCGGATTCATCCATGGGGTGATGAATACGGATAACACTGCTGTCTCAGGGGAAACTATAGATTACGGCCCCTGCGCCTTCATGGACACTTTCCACCCACAGTGCGTATTCAGCTCAATCGATGCCAATGCGCGCTACAGTTGGGGAAACCAACCCAATATAGCCCTGTGGAACTTGACCCGCTTTGCCGAGACTTTACTGCCCTTGCTTGCTGACGACACCGATCAAGCCATTGCTATCGCTCAATCCTCACTCGACACCTTTCAAGAATATTTCAGTTCCCAATACATGGCCCGGTTTAGAGCTAAATTTGGCTTGGCCGATAGAGCTGCAGATTCTCTGGTGCAAGATGGTCTCACCCTGCTCGCCAACCAACAAGTCGACTTCACACTCTTTTTCCGCCACTTAACTCAAGTCGCCAGCGGAGCTCCCAAGGACTGTTTGCTTGAGCTATTTAACGACGCAACCGAAGCTAATCAATGGATTGCTCGTTGGGAGGAAGCAACGGCCCAAGCATTGCATCTAGAAAGAATGCGCACGAGTAACCCAGTACTCATTCCGCGAAACCACCGAGTCGAACAAGCAATCCAAGCTGCTTACGATAATGATTTCGCTCCATTTCACAGACTAGTAGACGGACTCGGTAATCCTTATTCCGAACAAGAAGAATACGCAGACCTAGAACGAGCACCATTTGCTGATGAGATAGTCCATGAAACATTCTGTGGCACCTAGTCAGCCAGACACAAAGAAAAACCTTTCAAGCTTTCACCTGAAAGGTTTCAAAATAAATTAGAAGGTCTACGCCTTTTAGTCTGATTTACATGCGTTACTGTATCCTGCATGATCCTGCACCACTGGCCAGAGATCACAGTCACCCTTACTACAGGATGTGTTTGTGCTGCCCCAGTTGCAGCATGAAGTTGTAGATAGAGCCAACGCCACTGCGCTAACACCGATAAGTAGTTTAAATATAGCCATAACCCTACTTCTATCACGAATTCGGTGAGAGGCAATACATCTCTTTGCCTTTATACGGGCCGACCATAGAAGAGGCTGGAATTTAGTACCAAAAAAAACCACTCGCTTTTGCTAGAAACCTCAACCAGACTGCGTCCGATCAATTTATGTTTTTTCAAAATCTAGCACGCAAAAATGAAATCGGAGCCAACTGCTACCTCCTAGAAACGAGCGACAGTAAGGTTGTGTTAGATTCGGGGATGCATCCGAAGGAAGAAGGTATCGCTGCGCTTCCAGCTCACCACGAACTCTCACCTCACAGCGTAGACGCTATCGTCCTAAGCCACGCACACCTTGACCACACTGGGACGATCCCAGTGCTGATGCGTGACCAGCAAGACGCCCCACTCTACCTCACTGAAGCTACAGCAGCTTTAGCCAAAGCACTTTTGCATAACTCAGTGAATGTGATGCAAAGTAAGCGCTTAGAACTCGGCATCACGGAATACCCACTTTACGGTCACCGCGAACTCGACCGCCTTGCGACACGCTGGGAGCCAAAAAAGTACAAAGAACCGTGGAAAATAAATCGCGACACCCAACTCACACTCCACGACGCTGGTCATATTTTAGGCTCTGCAGGGGTAATGATCGAGTCCGACAACAAGCGTGTTTTTTACACTGGCGACATCCAGTTTGACGATCAAACCCTGATCAGCGGCGCACGTTTCCCAGAGGAGAACATCGACACTCTCATCGTAGAAACCACTCGTGGAGCTGCGCCTAGAAAACCAGATTATGACCGCGACACAGAGGAAAACAATCTCTGTCAGGCGATTCTCGACACACTCGAGCGCGGTGGCTCAGCCCTCATACCAGTATTTGCCATGGGCAAGACTCAGGAAGTCATGACGATGATTCACAAGTTCAAGACAGATGGACGCATCCCGGCAAAGACACCCGTCTACATGGGTGGGCTCAGCACCAAAATGACCTTACTCTTCGACGAACTCTCCGACTCTACCAGCCGCAAGGTTCCTGATTTCAAGATTCTTGAAGACATGGACATCAATACTGGCTCGAAGAATCAAAAACGCGCACCCATCACTTACCGACCAGGTGCCATTTTCTGCCTCTCTAGCGGCATGATGACGGAGAAAACCACCTCTAATAACTTCGCACAAACATTCATAAGCAACCCAAACAACAGCTTACTCTTTGTCGGCTATTGTGACCCGCAAACACCTGGTGGAGTCATCCGCCAAACGAAGAAGGGTGACACAGTAAAACTCAACAAGGAACACCCAGCTGTCGTCCTTAACTGCCCAGTGGAGATCTTTGATTTCTCAGGACATTCTACCGCGATGCCATCCTCGACTACATCCTCCGGGTAGCACCTAAGCAGGTCTTCTTGGTACACGGGGATATTGCCGCGATCGAGTGGTTCCACCAGCAAATCACCCTCAAACTTCCGCAAACAGATTGCATTATTCCAACCCCTGGGAAGAAGTACTCCATCTAAATCATTTTTAAACAATGTTTCAGCTCTCCACCGCTCTAGGTAAAAGGACACGCTAAACTCTCGACAGACTACTAGGTGAAACCTATTTTCCTATTTCCTCAAATTCATATCATGAAAAAGCAACTAAGCATCGCCGCAATCGGCCTCGCCTTCACGGCAACATCATTCGCTCAAGAGCCAAAAACTCCTGCAGCTCCAGCTGCAGAAAAAAAAGCTGAGCAACTCTCTCCTGAAGTCGTCAAATCACGTACTTTCTATGGAATTGGCTATCAAAGCGCTCTCCAACTCGCTGACGCGGGCTTAATCGTATCCGACTTTGATAAAGACGCATTTTTGAGCGGCTTCACCGAAGCTCTCTCAGGAGCAGAGCGCAAGTTCACCCCTGAGCAACTCGATGCAGCCATGCAAACAATGCAGGCATCGCTGATGGCGCGCGACAAAAAGATCGGTGAAGAAAACCTCGAAAAAGGCACTGCTTTCCTCGCAGAAAACGCGAAGAGAGATGGCATCAAAACGACTGAAAGCGGCCTCCAGTACCTCATTCTTGAAAAAGGTGGCGACAAAAAATACGAAGTACCAAAGGACGCTCCCGGTGGAGCAGACACGCAGTCAGAATTCTTCGTCAACTACCGCGGCACATTGATCGACGGAACAGAGTTCGACAAGTCCCCTGAAGGCCAGCCAGTCCCATTCACCCTACAGGTTGTCCCAGGTTTCTCTGAAGCATTGAAGATCATGCCAATTGGCTCCAAATGGAAGATATTCATCCCAGCTAAGCTCGGCTACGGCGAGCGTCGCTCAGGCGCAAAGCTTGGACCAAACTCAACACTCATTTTTGAAGTCGAGCTCACCAAGATCGGCAAACGCCCAGCACCACAAGGCATGCCATTCCAGATGCCTCCAGGAGCAATGCCTCAGGGACAACCTAGACGATAGTCGACCCACATTTATAAAACAACTTCAAAGCCGCTGATGATGAATCAGCGGCTTTTTTTCTTCTAAAATATCTATTCCGCTTCATATTCCTAACATGAACACAACCTTTTATGGTCACTCATGCTTCTCAGTCGAAATCAATGGATACAAGATCCTCTTCGACCCTTTCATTTCACCCAATCCAAAAGCTGAAAGAATAAACATAGAGGACATCGAAGCAGATTTCGTCTTCATTTCACACGGTCACGAAGACCATATTGCTGACGCTGAAGAAATCCTCAAGCGCACGGGTGCCACCCTCATCTCCAATTATGAAATTGTCTGTTGGTTTGGTGAAAAAGGCCACGAGAAAAGCCACCCGCTCAACCACGGAGGCTCGGTCCAACTCCCCTTCGGTAAAGTCAAATTCGTCAATGCCGTGCATTCATCCGTCCTGCCTGATGGAACATACGGCGGCAACCCTGGTGGCTTTGTTATCGAGTCCGACGAAGGTAACTTTTACTTCTCTGGAGACACCGCGCTCACTTATGACATGAAATTACTCGGTGAGTTCCACAAGCTCGACTGGGCGGTCCTCTGTATCGGCGACAACTTCACCATGGGCTATGGAGACGCGGCCATCTGTGCTGATTGGATTGGCGTCGATAAAGTATTGGGCACCCACTTTGACACCTTCCCCTACATCGAAATTGATCACTCTGCCGCAAGCGAACATTTCGCCAGCAAAGGCAAGCAACTCTTTCTCCCAGCTATTGGGGAAACTATCACAATCTAACTCACTTTTATCTTATGAAAATCCGTACAGGCATCGGCTACGATGTCCACCAATTCGCCGAAGGTCGCAAGTGTATCCTCGGAGGTGTCGATATCCCACATTCCGTAGGATTGTTAGGCCACTCAGATGCTGACGTGCTTTGCCACGCCATTGCCGATGCCGTACTCGGCGCTCTAGGCCTGCCAGACATCGGCTTCTATTTCCCACCTGAAGACGCCAGCATAGAGGGCATCTGCTCGCTCGACATTCTCAAAAAGTGCCGAGCTCTCGCTGACGAAAAAGGAGCCGAACTACAGAACGTCGACTCAGCCATTGTTGCCGAGGCTCCAAAAGTCATGCCACATCTCACAGCCATGAAGAAAAATATTTCAGCAGCTCTCGGTATAGAACCTGAAGACATCGGCATCAAAGCCACGACTAACGAGACCATGGGATTTGTCGGCAGAAAAGAAGGCATCGCCGCCATGGCCACCTGTTGCCTCATCATTCCTAATAAATAATCTAATGCAAAGTAGCCGCATCAGCGACCTCCCAGAGGAAGATCGCCCGAGAGAAAAACTCGCCAAATGGGGGCCTGCGGCACTCAGCAATGCTGAACTCATCGCCATCTTCCTCAGGGTTGGCGTGGCTGGCCAGAGCGCCATCGACATAGCGCAAGAATTACTCACCTCCCACGGCAATCTCCGAGCCCTTGGTCGTAGCCCGCTCAAAGAAATTGCTAAGCAACACGGAATTGGCCCCGCCAAAGCCGCCCAAATCGCAGCAGCCTTTGAGCTAGGTCTGCGCTCCGCAAAGGAAGAGATCAACAACGCCTCGATCGCAACGCCTGAAGAAATCTACAATCTGATGCGTCCCATTGTGGATCATCAAAACTATGAGAAACTCTTTCTCCTGTTAGCTGACGCACGCCTAAAACACATGCGCACCATCGAGCTCTCTCATGGTACGATCAATGAGACTCTCTGCCACCCAAGAGACGTACTCCACCACGTTATCCTCCACCAAGCATGGGGGTTTATACTTGTACATAACCATCCATCTGGTGACCCAAGCCCCAGTCAGGCCGACAAACAAATGACCCAGCAGGTTCATGCAGCAGCTGAGCTCCTTCAGGTCCGTTGCATAGACCACCTCATCATTGGCTCACCCTCAGCCCAGCGTGATGCCTACTTTTCATTCCGTGAACACGGACTCATCCACTAACATTTCCATGATCCACCCTACTGCTATCATTCACCCGGACGCCACGATTGGCTCTAACCTCAGCATTGGAGCATTCACCATCATTGATGCCGACGTAACACTCGGCGATGACTGCACCATCGATCCCCACGTATGGATAAGCGGCCACACCACCCTCGGTAAAAAGAACTTTGTTGGCTTTGGCTCACACATTGGAGGAAACCCACAAGACACGACCTTCGACAAATCTATCAACTCAGGCGTCATCATCGGAGAGAATAACACCATCCGTGAGCACGTTACCATTCA
Source organism: Rubritalea profundi (assembly GCF_002954445.1). Classification (GTDB taxonomy): domain Bacteria; phylum Verrucomicrobiota; class Verrucomicrobiia; order Verrucomicrobiales; family Akkermansiaceae; genus Rubritalea; species Rubritalea profundi. The sequence continues at coordinate 2,758,830 of NZ_MQWA01000001.1, read as the reverse complement.
CCGAAGCACCAGCGAAGGAGGCTTCACTGCAGTCGGTGATAACAACATGCTTATGATCAATAGCCACCTTGCACACGATGTACAAGTCGGTGACAGCAACAACCTCGCCAATAACTTGCTCGTTGCTGGTCATGTCCAAATCGGCAGCTTTTGCTTTCTTGGCGGTGGGGCTGGTTTCCACCAATTCCTTAAGATTGGAGATTACTCATTTTGCCAAGGTAATGCCTCCATCAGCAAGGACATCCCACCCTACTGCATGGTCCACAGCCAAAATCAGCTGGTCGGCCTCAATGTCATTGGACTACGCCGTGCTGGCTTCAATGCTGAGCAGCGCAAAGAAATCAAAAGCGCCTATAGCCTGTTGTTTAAAAGCGGCATGAGCATGACTGACGCTCTCGCTGAGGCTGATCGACGCACTTGGGAAGAGCATACACTCTTACTCATCAACGCTGCTAAGTATCCATCGCGCAAAGGCATCATGATGACCTAACTGACGCACTCTTTATTCTAATAGAAAAACCGTAACGGATACTCTCCTTTGCGGTTTTTTATTGGGCTAAAAAAATACGGGCAAGACCGAAGTCTTGCCCGCAAAAATTAATGTTTACTAATTAGCTTGGATTAGAAGCTAACTGTGAGAGCTACACCACCGTGGAAACGGTTTTGCTCTGAACCAGTCAATGAAGCACCGTGCTCTTCAAGAGCGTCAAGCTCCCAAGTGTAAGCGAGGTATGGTGTGATTGTTGCGTTCTCAGAGAGAGCGTAATCGTAACCAAGTGTGGTTGTGTTGTGGTTGAGTTGACCTTTTTCAACGAGGTAACCGAGGTCGTTGCTGAGTGTGAGACCTTCAAGGAAGAGGTCTGACTTAGCGAGTGAGAGCACTGAGTAGCCGTTGTTATCATACTCACTGTCTCCACCAAGATCACCAGATGTGTTGATGAAGTAAGTGAGGCTTGAGCTAAGGCCGTAGCAAAGCTCTTTGCTGAAACCTACGTAAATTTCAGACGCTTCATCGTTACCGATGAGTGTGTCAGTGTTGTAGTAGATGTAGCCAGTGTTGAAACGAGCAAAACCGAAGTCCTTGCTTACACCGAATGTAAGGTCAAGCTCGTCAAGGTTTGAGTCATAACCTGAAACTTCTTCTTCGAAAGAACCGTACCAAGCACCAGCAGTGAAGTCGAGACCCCAAGCTGACTTAGAAAGGTTAACTGCAGCATCAACAAGATTAGAACCTTGACGTGCGCCACGCCAGATGTAGTCAGAGTGTGCACCGACCATAACGTCAGCTTCGTAACAAGGAGCTGCTTCAACAACTGGAGCAACTACTTCGCCTGCGAAAGCAGAACCAGAAACAAGTGCACCACCGAGTAGGGATAATGTAATATTGTTATTCATAACGAGTTCTTGTTAGCACATCTGGCTCTCACGTAAAACAAAAAAGTAACATTTTTTTCATATTTATTTTAAAAAATTACCTCAGAACCCCTAGCTCGATCGACTACCTAGTTAACATTCACCGACTATCTTGATCGTTTAAAGAGCACTTTAACTATCTGATCCATAGGTTTCTTCACAGTGACAACTCAGGTCTAGCCCAACATATTCCACGTCGCCATCAACGCGAAGACCATTACATATATATATATGCCATCAATATAGCGACGCTCACTGCTAGCAGCACTCCAAAGAGCCATAAACATCACACTTTTAGCCTGAACCCAGAACTGTTGACCGCAACCATTAGTATCAACGTAGCTTTCTCTGATAAACGCTCTCGTTAGAAGAGCACCAACAATACCACCGACTCCATGTACACTGAAGACATCTAGGCGATCATCGTAATTGAATGCGAGCTTGAGCTTAGTAGCAGCTAGATAACAGACAACGGTAGAGGTAGAGCCAATATAGAATGCTCCCCATTACATCAATAGATCCTGCAGCAGGAGTAATAACCACAAGTCCAACAATTACTCCAGCAGCAGTACCGACTGCTGTAGGTTTGTTAGAGATGAGCCCGATCAATCTTTTCCAAAAAAACAGCTAATACTATTTGAGCTGTTATATTTTCGGAATGACTCTGAGAACTTGAAAGGCTCAGAGCCCCTCTTCGATTCAGCTCTGCTGCTTAAATCTAACTAACAAACCCATCATTCCGACAATATATTAACTCGCCGCCTATTTAGGTGGGTCTAACTTATGCCGCGTACGCTATGTGCTTAGATTTAAAATACGATTTCAGTCTGAGTGGCTTATCTTCCATTTCGACAAGGCAATCTGTGACTGTTGAACTCCACTTACCCTTCGTTCTCCTCTCTGGCCGCTTGGATAGCTCGGTTTTTAAGTCGTAGTTAAAATATTCATCGGGGTTCAAATCAGGAGAGTAGCTGGGAAGGTACTTCAACTCGATCAGTGTCGGGTAGCGGCGAGCCCAGCGCTTAATAAGCTTGGAGTGATGCACTCTGAGATTATCTAGTATCACGTATTGCTTGCGGCCAACAGCTTTCTCAATGAGTTTCTTCAAGTATTGGTGAAACACCTTGGTTGTAAAACTCTCCTTGTAGCACATCCATGTGAGCTCTCCCAAATTGGTAACAGAACTAATAATGTTTATCTTTTCGTAACTTGGGTTGGGCTTCCGTATAGGAGTCTTTCCTTTTGGTGCATAACCTCTGCCACGATGATCGTGACTTTTCATCCCAGCCTCATCAGTCCATTGAATTTGGGCTCCTTCTTTTTTTGCTGCTGCTTCAATCTCGGGATACTGCTCCTCCAGCCAAGCCTTCACTTTTTTGTCATCACGTTGGTACGCTCTCTTCGTTGGTCGTTGAGGGGTGAAGCCCCATCTCTTTAAATAGCTCCCAACTAATCGACGGTCGAGTTCCAGGCCTGTCTCCTGTTTGATGAGTTCTGAAACAGCCTCTCTAGTCCATAACGCAAACTCTAACCTATATTGCTCTGGGGTCTTGTCGATTAGCTTAGCTCGGATAAGAGCTTGCTGCTCGACGCTAATTTTAAGTTTAGTCGTCAACTTGGGACCTCGTTTACGAGGCCTCAAGCCATCGATGCCACTCTCACCAAATTTAACAATCCAGTT
>NZ_MQWA01000001.1:2696191-2754333 GCF_002954445.1 Rubritalea profundi | reverse complement strand
AATCCAGTTGCCTACTGTATTTACATCCACCTCGAGTTGCTGAGCAATTTTTCGATTAGAGACACCAGATTGTTTTAGGCGAACCGCCTGACGTCTCACTTCAAATTGCGCTTCAGCTGTGAGTTTCCTAGCATCTCTTCTATCCATACTTTGGAAGCGAAACCACCTCAGAAATCTATCTAAATATAGCGCGAGTTAATAATTGTGAGAATGGTATAATATTCCTTGGCAGAGGGATCACAAACACGCTTTGCTTGAGCCATGAATATTGAGATCTCAGACAAGCCGCTCTCATGGGGAGCGCTCGACCTCTCACTCTTTGGAGTAGATAAGGACTGGTTTGGACAGCCCGTAAATCCGCCAGTGGCTTTCGGCTTTGCTGTGGATCTCAAATACCTGTGGTTTATCGCCTCCCACCAAAAATCACCGAGCCTCCACCCAGATGCCCGCCCCGGCGACTTCCAGGCCGAGCTCTGGAAGTACGATGTCGCCGAGTTCTTCCTCACTGACCCCAAGACCGGACGCTACCTCGAGTTCAATCTCGCTCCCAATGGAGCATGGTGGTCAGCCGAATTCACAGCCCCGCGGATTCGCGCTGAAATAGCAGACAATCCCTTTCCAGAGGTGGCAACATTCGCCGACATGGCTCAGGACGGGTCTTGGCTAGCTGCAGCTGCCATCCCACTGGAACAATTGCGTAACAAACTCAACTTTAGCCCGGAGTCCCACCTCAACGCCACCTTCATCCTCAACTCACCCGAGCAACAATTCCTCAGCGCCACCAAGCTCGGCGGAGGTGAACCCGACTTCCACCTCCCCGACAAGTTCCCAAAAGTGAACTTCTTTCATAATCAGAAAGAGTAGCGGGCTTTTAGTAGCAAGGAGCCAGTAGTGAAAGCCCGTACTGCTGCGGGGAGACAACATCCTACACGCACGCCCCCGAAGGAGCCTAACATGGCAGCCGCAGCGCGATACCTTCGGCATCGTATTTATACGGAGAACTCCTCCCTCCAGTGGCTAGCACTATCAAAGGTCGGAGAGTCGCAAGTCGAGCGACAAAGTCTGGTGACTTTACTCAAAAGCGCGACCACGCGATGAGACTCAACCTTTGACGTTCTGACTTTCGACAGGTCCAGTAAACTGGAGATCTCAGTCTACTGAGCACACGGCTATATCAGCTCAGACCTAGGCTCACACGTTACTTAGCTTCAATCAGCTTCTGAATACCCGCGACTCTCACACAGTTGCGGATCACCATTTGGAATGGTCCGCGTAAATCTGATTTTTTCTTCTTTGGATAATAGATCGATTGGGTGTTCGCCACCATTCCTACCACATTCCCGCATTCGTCTAACACTGGACCACCGCTCGATCCACGAGCAAACTCAGCGGTCACAGCCATCCAGATCGTCTTCGCTGATTTGCCACTGCGGGCGGTATAGTAGCGCGATACCAATCCGGCGGTGTATGTGAAAAATCGACTATCTGGGTGCGCAATGATATGTACCTCACCACCCACTTTTTGTGGCTCTCCTAGTTTGAGCGCGTTGAACCCCTCACCTTCTACTCGAAAAATAGCGATATCGGCCGCCTTGTCCGCAGCCAGCACCTCCTTCACCGGGCAGACTCTTCCGTCACGTAGAAGCACTCCCCAGCCCGGAAGACCTTCTAACAAAATGTGACCACGGGCCAGCAAGCCGGTGATGACTAGATCAATAAGCTCGGACTGACCGAACAAAACCCCATTCATAGATTTCTGTAATGCCCGGATATGAGGCACCGCCAATTCGACTTCCTGTTCACTTGCGTATTCCATCGTTCTATTTAAAAAATTTCTTTAATGCTTTTTGTTCATCTGGGAGCAATTCGCTTTGCCAGACACGTTCGCCACCACGGCTTTCAGATTTGAGCCCACCGCCCGATTGCGCGGAGGTGGCTGATTTGTCGACATCATGCTCAGTCGAGCGAGTCTCTAGCAGATCTCCTGGCAGCGCATCATCCAAAGTTTTAGGGTCGATCCCCTGCATATCTCCCGGGTCTAGCTCGTCACCTAGCACCCCTGGTGGATGACCCGGCCCACGCTCAATCCCGCCATTACCAAATCCTTCCCCCTCGCCCTGGCCTTCGCCCGGCCCTTGACCATTCTGGTCAGCCATTTCTCCAGGCTCGTCCCCGATGTCTCCGCCATTTTTCTTTTGCTGTTGGTCCAGCCGCTCGGCGTGCTCGCGCATTTTCTTGCGCATCGCCTCGAGTTGTTCTTTCGGAATGCCTTCCAGCGCCTTTGGGTCGAGTGCTTTGAGCTTCTCCATCAACTCTTTGTTAGGCTTCATCGCCCCGCTATTCATCGAATCCAGCGCTTGGCCAAACTCGTTCAGAAGCCGCTCTTTATCCTCCTGCGAAAGCTTTGCATCTTGCTTACTGAGCACCTGCAGCGCTCGCTCCGACTTGCGCAAATCTTGTTCCAGCTGCGCGGCATTGTTCTGGTGGGACTCACGCAGAGAATCTATCGCCTCAAGGCTCGCATGGCTAAACCAGTCCTCGCTGTTAGCGTCGCTCAGCTCTTCCATCTTTTCTTCAATTTCTTCGATGTATTCTTCATCGACCACTTCGTTCAGATCCAATTCTTCGATCGACTCAGCCAGATCCGTAAACCCTTTCGGGGCTGCGACGGTGTAGACCTCTTTGCCACGTTCCCCAATCGGGATGAATGCCGAGGATGTCAGCAGGCATAAACCACCCAACAACGGAAGCACCATGCGCGGCCATTGCCATTGCACCTTTACCGAGGCTCCCTCAGGCACTTCAGGCCAAGCCCGCACTCCCACCCTTGCTGAACTCAGCGCATTGTTGAGCCCCAAATCTGACTCTGAACGCACTAAACTTTGCTCGATTGATTCGAAATGCTTTTTAGCAAACATCCAACAAACCACTCCAACAACCATCAAAGAACAAACTGCAATGCAAGTAAGCATCAGCCAATCCACTTGCTCCACAATGTAACGCACGCGTAGAACTAAAAGAGCTAACAGCAGTGCTAGCGCCACCATTGGCAAGCTCCAGCCACCACCCAAGATTTACCTTCCTGGATGCCCGCTTTGCTATCCGCACCCACTGATGCTCTAGTCCGCAAGTTTGCATTTTAACGACACAAGTAACTCAATAGGACACCCCTAGGTCGAGCCACTTCCGTAGAAACTAGCTTTTTTACCCGACTAACAAGCAAGAAGCCGCGAATTTCTCTTTGCACTCGGCCAATTGAATGGAATCTTCGTTGGGTGAAGTCCGCACACCCAAAACGCAATCGTATCAATTACCGCGCCGAGCGACCCACCTTCATGTACTTGCTCGACCTCGTTCTGATCGTCTGGATTATCGAGGCGGTGGACCAGTTCCTGCTAGGTGGTTCATTGGATAGATTCGGCATTCACCCACGTAAACTCCACGGGCTATTAGGAATCCCACTCATGCCATGGTTACACGGAAGCTTCGCCCACCTCATTTCTAACACAGTTCCCTTCCTCACCCTCGGCTACATCATGCTCAAGTCAGAAGGCCGGCGCTTTTTCTACAGCTCATCAATCATCATCTTGTTAGGCGGGCTGGGAACTTGGCTGATTGCAGGGAAAGGCGAAGTCCACATCGGCGCCAGCGGCCTGATCTATGGCTACTTCGGCTACGTCATGACCAGAGCCCTCATTGAAAAACGCCCGATCTGGCTGTTCACCGGCGTCCTCGTCGCCCTATTCTACGGAGGCATGATCTTCGGCGTCCTGCCACAAAACCAACTCCCCGTCTCCTGGGAAGGCCACCTCACAGGAATGCTCGCCGGCATCTGGCTCGGCCGAAAACACAAAGGCCTGCGCGCTCATTAGTTTCTATCCACTCTCTTAAACTAATAGGTGTCGTAAAGATCTTTCCTCTTGATCGGTGCCGAGCCACTACACACTTTACACATCTCCCTCCCAACCACAGTCTGAAGTCATGCAAGATCATCTCGTTTCCATCCTCCCTCAATGCCTAGCGACTGTAGCTCAGGCGAGTGCTTTTCAGCTGAAACATTTCCGCTCGATGCCGGCGGGCGCTGACGACCAAAAGGCGGCGCGGGAGATGGTTTCCTTTGTTGATGTCGAGTCCGAGAAAATCTTATTTGATGAACTTCTGCCCTTGGTTGAGGGAGCTGGATTTTTTGGCGAAGAATCTGGCAAGACTGGCTCGCAAGAGCTTGTCTGGATAGTCGACCCACTGGATGGGACGACGAATTACCTGAGTGGGTTGGATCACTTTTCGATCTCGATCGCGCTCGTCAAAAACGGCCAGCCAATCATGGGAATACTGCACAGACCCTGCACCCAAGAGACATGGACCTGCATTAAGGGCAAAGGCCTTCACTACAAATCCGAGCCGGTGGCGCAGGTTTCCCAATCACTCGAAGCTAAGGACGCGCTGTTTGTCACTGGTTTCCCGTACCGCTCGCAGGATATTGCCTCCAATTTTTTTGCCTGTGCCGATGAAGTGCTTGTCACTGGCCGAGGCATCCGCCGTACCGGCAGCGCCGCCCTTGATGTAGCCAACCTCTCGTGTGGTTGGTACCAAGGATTTTGGGAAAGTGACCTACAGCCCTACGATATTGCAGCGGGACTTCTTTTCATGCAGGAAAATGGGTGTATAGTCACGAACCACCACGGCGGAGCATACAACATGTTCAACGACCGTATCATGGTCGCAGGACTGCCAAAGGTCCACGCCACCCTCCAACAGATCGTAGCCAAACACTACACTTAGGACTTATCACTTCACACTTATCACTTATCACTTTTAAACATGTCTTACCGAATTTGCAAAATGATCGAGGTCGAAAACGGCCACCTTCTCTCCAAGCACCCAGACAAGTGCCGCTTCCCGCACGGTCACACGCGTAAAGTCGAGCTCATCTTCGAAGCCGACAGCCTAGACGACCACGAAATGGTGTTCGATTTCAAGTTGGTCAAACGGATGGTCGACGAATTCCTAGAGACCTACGACCACGCCCTCTGCATGAATACCGAGGACCCGAAGTTTGAGTTCTTCAAGGACGCCTACGGTGAGCGCATCATCGGATTCGAAGGGCTCGACCCTACGACTGAAGTGATGGCTAAAACAATCTTCGACCACACCGCTGGCGAACTGAAGCATCACATCGACAACCCAGATCCAGAGTACCCAGTGCGGGCCGAGGTCCGCCTCAAGACTATCCGAGTCTGGGAAACCACCAGCTCATGGGCCGAGTACGGAGAATAAGACCTCCCATCAAGCACACTTACTCTATCAGTAAGTCTCCCTTCACGCGAAGCCCTAACAAGCTTCGCTTTTTTGTGCCACCCTTTACGGCACTTGGCTTATCGCTTCGACTTAAACAAAGGAGAGCGGTAAACATTGCGGTACTCCTGAGGCGACATGCCTATCTCGCGGCTAAATGCGTGACTTAGGTTTGAACTATTTGAATAACCGCAATCGGCAGCGATGGATTCAATTTTGGTATCTGTCTGCGAGAGACAATTCTTAGCGAAATCTAATCTAATTCTCCGGAGTACCGCTGCAGGTGAATCGTTGAGGTGGCGCTTAAATGCTTTCTCTAACCCCCTCTTTGTCACTCCAGAATATTCGTAGACATCCCCCAGTTCTAAGCCATTTTTAAACTCTCTGCGCATCAGATCCAGAGCCTTTGCCACCGCTGGGTGGGTCACTACTAGAGCCTCGGTGCTGCGACGATTGACTATCGATTTTATAGCCACTGTGACTGGAGGTTCATGGTTATCGATCCCACCATCCATCAGCCTACCTAACTGGGCGGCCGCAGCATATCCAAGTTCTGTGAGGTTAGTATCTATACTCGAAAGTGGCACGACTGCGCACTCGCAAAGGAAGTCGATATTATCGACACCCAGCACAGCAATTTCGTCTGGCACTGAGATGCCCGCCTTGGTACACACATCCACAAGCGTCACTCCCAAACTATCCTGACCAGTAAAGACAGCCAAGGGGCGAGGAAGATCTTTGATATGCCCAAGAATCGACTCCCTGTGTGCTTCCCAATCACCCATCTCTTGGATGCTGGATTGGTGGATGATGTGAATCCCTGCTTCTGACACTCCAGCATCTTCTAAGGTTTCTATAAAAGCCTCTTTCTGTACTTGATTCGCAGTCACGTTCTCCCATGAATAATAAGCGAAATTTCGATAACCTCGCTCAAGAAAGTGCTTTGCCGCGCGCCTTCCAATTTGGTCATTATCTACGGTTACACGCGGGATCGGTGTAGGCAGTGGATTGTGCGTGATATCAATTTTAGGCATGTCGAGCGAGAGGATGAAATCCGCTAGAGCCCCCCCAAAACATGTGATCGCTCCATCACCTTGCCACTTTGTAGGGACAGTCCTTTCGGAGAAAAGGTACGGCGATAGATGCCAATGGTGCTCAGCACAGTATTGGGCAATCCCTCGGTAAATCCGGTGGTCGTACCAATCAAAGACGACCAAAATTGATTTAGGGCTCTCGCCGGATGCTGCCTTAGTATCCATGGGACCAATCTAGCGACGAGGAACCTAACGATCAAGGTGCAATCATAAATTTCGGGCGCTTTCTCAGTGCATACTTGACAATATGCACCTACTGCTCTCCCATCCCATGCTCCTTTGATACAGGTCAATCTAGTAGAAAGGATACCGCAGATCATTTACAGTAAGTCAATTAGGACAACTCCAATCAATCATCTTGGTACTCATAAAAAACCTCACTGGATTTCTCGGCGTGGCAGTGTATCAAGTCCCTAAGAACACGCGCTTCTATGCCAATCAAGATTCCAGACACGCTCCCTGCTAGAGAGGCACTTCGCTCAGAAGATGTCGACCTCATCGATAGCTCCTCAGCCTCACGCCAGGACATCCGTCCGATGAAGGTATTGCTGCTGAATCTCATGCCTAAAAAAGCGCAGACTGAAATCCAGTTTGCACGTCTGTTAGGAGCCTCGCCTCTCCAGGTCGAGCTCACTCTCATGACCACAGCGAGCTATTCCCCACGCAACGTAGCCCAAGAACACCTCATCGAGTTCTACCGTACTCTCGATGATGTCCGCGACGAGCACTTCGACGCGCTCATCGTCACTGGCGCCCCGATCGAGACACTTCCCTTCGAGGACGTCAAATACTGGAAGGAACTCACTGAAATCATCGAGTGGTCGAAGACCCACGCCTTCCGTCGTCTAGGAATTTGTTGGGGAGCTCAAGCGCTGATGAAGGTGATTTATGGAATCGAAAAATTCCAGATGGATGCAAAACTTTTCGGTATTTACGACCACAACCTCCAGCACTGCTCAAGCACCCGGCTGATGCAGGGATTCATCGACCGCTTCCCAATGCCGGTCTCGCGATTCACAGCGAACCAAGCAGGTGATATCGAGTCCGCAGGGCTCGAAGTCCTCGCCAAGTCCGATGAATCAGGCGTGGCGATGGCCCGTTGCTCGCGCAGTGGCGACCTCTTTATCCTCAACCACCTCGAGTACGATGCCGACACCCTCGGCCAAGAATACCTGAGGGACAAAGAGGCTGGGGCTGACACTCTGATGCCGGAGCACTACTACCCTAACAATGACGACTCACAAGAGCCGATCAATCGTTGGCGCCCCTATGCATTTCTCCTTTTCAACAACTTCATCAACGAACTCTACCAAGACACCCCCTTCGATCTCACACAGATCAAGGACCGTACCTAGGTTTCAACAAAAAACCCGTGAAGACCTAAGCCGCCACGGGTTTTTGAAAAGAGGGTCAACTTACTTGCTAGCGAGCTGGATGATGCGGTGAGCCGCCATCGCTGCATTCATAGGAGCCTTGCTGTGGAGGCCCACAGTTGTTGCTGGAACTCCACCAGGAAGTTGGCTGATGGAAAGAAGCGCGTCGATACCATTGAGCGGGCCACCAGGAACTGGGACGCCGATCACTGGAAGGGAAGTCTTCATCACAACCACGCCAGGGAGTGCGGCAGCAAGACCTGCGATCGCGAGAATCACAGCCTTTTCACCAGATTTCTCAAGCTCCGCGAGGAAGTCGATAAGTTCGCTAAGGTTGCGGTGTGCGGATAGCACGGTCTCCTCGAATGCTACACCTTGGTCATTAAGGTAAACACGAGCTGGCTCCATGAACGGCATGTCGTTGGCACTGCCATAAATCATAATAACTTTCATCGAACAAACCAGTAGACGCTCACCTACGGTTTGGCAAGTCAAAGTCCCTAACTTCCGCTATTGCTATTTTCGCCAATTTTAGAGAATTTAAGATTTGTGGACGAAATCACTTCTGTACGTATCGACAAATGGCTCTGGGCTGTGCGCCTTTTCAAAACTCGCACCCAGGCTGCGACGGCCTGCAATAATGGAAAGGTGAAGCGCGCCAATGCCTCGGTCAAAGCCTCCGCCATCGTTCGGATTGGTGACCACCTTGATGTCCCGACCCATGACGGCCTGTACAAGCGTCACATTGAAGTCGTTGGCCTCTGCGACAAACGGGTAAGTGCCCCGCTGGCACAGGCAGCCTACTCCGACCATACCAGCGAAGACACTCTGAAGGAGGCTGCACTAAGACGCTCAGAAAACCGCGAGAACCGCCTACTCCGAAAAGATGGAGACCAGGGTCGCATGACCAAGAAACAAATGCGCGACTGGAAAAAGGGGCTGCAGTCCTACAAACGCGAACGAGGCGAACTCTAAGACAGTCTGTCGTGCTCCACTTCTATGAAACCATTTTACCGCGAAAAATACGAAAAACGCTAAAACTGCCAGCATGATGAATCGGCTTTACCACGAATCTCACCGATCTCACGAATAATATTGAGCTAACAAATCCAGAATCCTAAATCTAACTGCGAAATGACTTACTACAGATTAAACAGATTTTTACAGATTCCTGCAATGCGATTCATTACTGAAAAGGCAGTCTTAAATCAGTCAAATCCGTGGCTAACAACACCGCCCCCGATGAAACCATTTTACCGCGAAAAATACGAAAAACGCAAGATTTGCCAGCCGAATGAAGCGTCTCGACTACGAATCGCACGAAATTTCACGAATAATGTTGAACTGCCAAATCCAGAGATCTTGCCTCCCGATTTCTCCAAAGGCACATTTTGTGCGTTCTGATAATTCTGTAAAAAAAATCTACCGCGAACTCTAAGAATTCTATGAAAATCATCCTTCTCTTTTCCCTGATCCTTTCAGCTGTGGCTGTGGCGGAGCCGCTCAGTTTTTCGGTTACCCAGAGCTGGAATAAGCGTTACCTCAAATTGTCTACAACGACTCCAAAATTTCTCACCGCGGGTTGGAAAGTACAACTTCTCCCCGACACTCCCCCTACCAATACCAGCGTTGAAACGCATGCGGAGCTAGCCACCCTGCTCCAACGGCAAAAGCAAAGGACCAATAAGGATGTGCTAGCCATCAAGCGCGAGATCAAACCCTCTGGCCACCGCTTCCTAGGGGTTTCCCCACTAAGTACTCAGGCTAAAAAACTAAAGCCGCACACCTATCAGTTACTAAGCTCAGTTAACACAGAGCTGGCCAAGGTGGTATTCTACTACAAACACCATTTCAATCGTGTCAGTCCGTCTTATCTAGAATCTCAGCTAACAACAGCGATCCCGAACCCGGCTCACCCAGCCTATCCATCTGGCCACGCCAAGCAGTCCATGACTTTTGCGCTGCTACTTGCCGAAATCCTTCCAGCCAAGCGCGAGCAACTCATCGGAGAGGCTAAAATAATTGCCCGTAACCGCGAAATCGCAGGCGTCCATTACGCCTCAGACTCAGATGCTGGGTTCGTCCTTGCTCAAGGGCTGGTGAAAGAATTTCTCAACGACCCGCAATTTCTCTCACTCCTGCAAGGAGCGAAACTGGAATGGTAATAGAAAACGGGAGCCATTGCAGGCTCCCGTAAACACACGTTCCTTGATTTAGAAATTTATCGGCACCTTGTATAAGATGATCTGTAGCCTCTGTTACTTGTGTACCCCGAGCCTCTCCGCTGGCTCACATAGGAAAACTGTATTGAGCTAGAAGGCTTGTAAGATCTGTAGCTGCTAGAGTGACTTGAATGCCCATGACCATGGTTATACTGGCGGCAGCGGTGCGTTATTGCTTGCTTGTGATATCCGTAGACTGGGTGGCCGTGACAATCGTAGTAGCGCACTACACGCTTAGTATAGATAGGGCAACCACAGCTGGTGCGACCACTGACGTAGGTGTAGCTATGATCGGAGCTGCACGTCCTCGCCTCTGCGCTTTGAGGTAAAACTAAAACGGCAGATACGGCGACGACGAGGGATAATAATAATTTTTTCATAAGTGATTGTTTCGAGTTCACATGATTCGACGGCGGCTTATTCAGATTTATTCACCACAATTGAAAAAAAGTTTTTATTCTCAAAGTTGAGATCCCAATGGTGGGCTTGCTGAAGTGGTAGTTAGCAGCTAGAAAGGCAGGAGAAATCATGCTCGCCCGCGATAATCCATTTTCTACTCACAGAGTGGAACGCATTCTATCCTTTGACCCGCAACTCAGCAGGACCAGCTGGGTGGAAATCGAACGGCGCTAGATAGCTCTGTATAGTCGGGCATCTCTGGTGGCTCCTCACGGCGCGGGGAAGTCCACCTTCATGGATGCTTTCCAAACCCGCCTAGAAACCTCCGGTCACTCAGTCCTCAGGCTCTTTCTTAATCAAGAAAGTAATAAGCTCGATAATATACAATGGCAGATGTTAGAACATAGCCAGCAACAAGTTGTGATGCTCGATGGAGAGGAACAACTTGGCTACCTTTCACGGCGCCGCTTCTATCAGCTCACCCAGAACTGTTCTGGTCTACTCATTTCCCGCCACAAGCCAGCAAAGCTGCCGCAGCTTTTTTCTCTGGAGCCAGACATCCAGCTTTTGACCACATCTATTGATAGATTAGCACCTGAGCACCTCTCTCAGCTGCGGCCAATGCTCAGTGAATGGTGGCGCGAGCACGATGGGAATATCCGTGAAATCCTGCTTCGGTGTTACGACTCCGTGCAAAATCTGAAGTAGGCTCCCCTCTAAAAATAAAGACGGCCAGCAAGCCCCCCAACTCAATGATCATCCTAGGGTCCCTCAGTAAACAAAGTTTCAGCCGCGTAGGGCTTTCATCTCGGCTTCCAGATCCAGCCCTAGACCATCGGCTATTCTCTTGCCATAATCTGAATCTGCGCGAAAAAAATTACAAATAGCTCTCAGCTGAATTCCCTTGTGGGTCACATTTTTCATGTGCCCGACAATATTTCCTACCAACCTAGATTTCTGCTCAGGATCCATCAGCCGGTAGAGGTCACCAGCTTGCACGAAATCATCTTGGATGTAATCTCTGGCGTGGCTTCCCACTTCTCCATGGACTGGATGTGGATAGACCTCGGCATCTGGCCTTTCCTTAATCCCATCCACGCTGTTTGGTTCGTAGTTAGGAGAACCCTCGGCGGCTCCATCATACATCGCACCATCGCGTTGATGGTTAGCAACCTGCCGAGCCATGTACGGGCAATTGACTGGAATCTGTGTGAAATTCGCGCCTAGACGATAACGATGGGCATCTTGGTAAGCAAACAACCGACCTTGCAGCATCTTATCTGGACTCGCTTCTACCCCTGGAATCATGTTGCTCGGAGCGAAGGCTGCCTGCTCAATTTCTGCAAAGTAATTTTTAGGATTGCGGTCTAACACCAGCTTGCCAATGGTACGTACCGGGAAGTCCCCGTGCTGCCAAACTTTGGTCACATCAAAGGGGTCGAAGCGATAGGTCGCGGCTTCTTCCTCGCTCATCACTTGGATTTGCATTTCCCACTCTGCGGTCCCTCCTGTCTCAATTTTCTGGTAAAGGTCCTGGGTCGCATGGTCGGCATTTTCGCCACACATCTTTTGCGCTTCCACCGCTGTGAAATTCTGAATTCCAGCGAGGGTCTTGAAGTGGAATTTCACCCACACACGCCCCCCGGCGGCATTGACCATGGCGAAGGTATGACTACCATAACCATTCATGTGACGAAACGACTTAGGCGTCCCGCGATCTGAAAAGAGAACCGTCACTTGATGCGTTGCTTCAGGTGTCAGGGAGAGAAAGTCCCAAAACATATCTGGATCTTTGCAATGCGTAGCCGGATGCCTCTTTTGTGTATGGATGAAATCTGGAAATTTGAGAGGGTCACGCAGGAAGAACACGGGAGTGTTATTACCCACGAGATCCCAGTTTCCCTCTTCGGTATAAAGCTTCAGAGCAAAGCCACGTGGATCACGCTCAGCATCCGCGCTCCCTTGCTCGCCCCCCACTGTCGAAAATCGCAGTAAGCAGGGGGTCTTTTTTCCAACCTCAGCAAAGGGTGCTGCCTTGGTGAGGTCTGTGATGTCTTCGGTGATTTCCAAATACCCAAATGCGCCAGCGCCTTTCGCATGCACCACACGCTCAGGAATCCTCTCGCGGTTAAAGTGCGCTAACTTCTCTAGTAAATGCACATCCTGCAAAAGCACAGGACCAAAGCGCCCGGCAGTTTGGCTATTCTGGTTGTCCGCCACTGGGGCTCCACTCGCGGTTGTTAGGTCTATATCACTCATCGTTTTGTTCTAGGACTTACTATAGTTATAACCCCTTTTTGTGAGTAGGAAATGGTATTGATAGAATTCTATTTATTAGCACACCTTATCGTGCATACTCCTCTCACTCCCAGACTGATGTCCATGCACCTCACTACTACCCAACTCTCCGCCCTCGATGCGCTCTCTGAGCTCCGTCATTTCACCAAAGCAGCCCAACGACTCGGCATCACCCAGTCAGCTCTCAGCCAGCAAGTCAAAGCGCTAGAACAATCCGTTGGCCTGCCCCTGATCAACCGCGACACCCGTCCACTCACCATGACTGCCATGGGTGAAAAGCTCCTTATCCGGGCACGCCTCATTCTCCAGCAAGCCAGCGCGATCGAGGCCGAATGCCGGGAAACCGAAGACCTGAAGGATGGAAAGCTATCGCTAGGCATTATCCCGACGATTGCTCCCTATTTGACCCGTCTCGTGCTACCGCACTTCATCACCGCCTACCCGGGAATCCAGCTCGACATCCACGAAGATACGACCAGCAGCTTGGCTAAAAAAGTCCACCAAGGTCACATCGATCTCGCCATCACCAGCGACCTCGACACCCTCCCAGCCAGCACCGTTGCTCACCTCGACCAGCATCCTCTATTCCGCGAAAAACTCTATCTCGCCACTCCGCTCGACCCCCATAGCCCCGATCAAGACCTCCCAATGATCGGCCTCAAAGATGGTCATTGTCTGCGCGACCAAGCCATTGCTGTGTGCAACCAAACGATCGACCACAACATCAGCTGCGACCAAATTTCCACCTTGCTCTCTCTCGTCAAAGCTGGTCTCGGGGCAGCCGTGATCCCGAGCATGGCGGTGCCCAATCCACTCGACCCAGCAATAGTGGTCAGCGAACTGCCAGACGCACAAAGACTCGTTCAGGTGGTCACCCGCCCGCAAGTGCATCCCAACCCAGCTGCCAAAGCCTTCATCGACACCCTCAACACCCAGCTACCACAGGTGAAAGGCTGAGGTCGCTACGCTCCAATTAAGAATTAGGAATTTTTCGCGGGTGGCACGGGTCAGGACTTAGGTGAGAGGTGGAGTTCCCAGCCTTTCCATTCGTGTGAATCAGTGTGGATTCGTGGTCAAAACCGTTTCATTGTGCTGGCTGTTTCGAAATTTTCGCGTCTTTCGCGGTTCGACGCATTTTCCTGCCCTCGAATCACCACCACTTCAAACTTGCATCTTGAAGGCTAGCCACTAACACTCGCTCCATGACTCGTCCTGACAGCCGTGATGTTGACGCCCTTCGTCCTATCTCTTTCATGCCCAATGTGGCACCCTACGCCACTGGCTCCGTGCTAGTATCCTTTGGTAATACACGCGTCATTTGCGCCTGTACCGTCGAAGAAGATGTCCCACGCTGGATGAGGTACCAAAAAGTCAAGGGAGGCTGGCTCACAGCGGAGTACAGCATGCTCCCCTACTCCACGCTCGATCGTAAGCAACGCGACATCACTCGCGGCAAGATCGATGGTCGTTCCTCAGAAATCCAGCGCCTCATCGGCCGCTCAATCAGAGCTGTAGTCGACCTCAAAGCGCTCGGCCAACGCACCCTCTGGATCG
Organism: Rubritalea profundi; assembly: GCF_002954445.1. Taxonomy (GTDB): domain Bacteria; phylum Verrucomicrobiota; class Verrucomicrobiia; order Verrucomicrobiales; family Akkermansiaceae; genus Rubritalea; species Rubritalea profundi. Next base: position 2,740,098 of record NZ_MQWA01000001.1, on the reverse strand, counting down.
ACTGCGATGTACTCCAGGCCGACGGCGGCACCCGCACTGCATCGATCACCGGTGGTTGTGTTGCAGTAGCCATCGCCATCAACAAACTCATTTCTGAAGGGAAGCTGAAGAAGTCTCCACTCAAACAGTTAGTGGCCGGCATCTCAGCTGGTGTTTACAAAGAGACTCCGATTTTAGATCTCAACTACCCAGAAGACCGCGATGCCAGCGTCGACTTCAACGTCGTCATGACCGAAGACCTTAACTTCGTCGAAATCCAAGGGTCAGGCGAAGAAGCCACCTTCTCATCCGAGCAAATGGCTGCGATGTTAGAACTCGCTAAAAAAGGCACTATCGAGATCGTGGAGCTACAAAAGACCGCCATTGCCGCAGCCGACCAGCCAAACACTGACTCTCTCGCCGACTTGGCCGCCGCCTTTGGTCAGTAATATCTATACATACTTTCTCCCTCTCTGGCTCGTTCGGAGAGGGATTTTTTGTCCTCATTTAAAGGCTCTGCAACTGGAATCACTCAGCTTTATGCACTAGGATTTCCTGCTTAGGAATCGTGATTCCCTCTTTATCAAAGAGAGCTTTGACCTGCTTGGTTAGTTCCCAATACACTGGCCAGTAATCGTCGGTCTTTACCCAGGGACGGAGGAAAATTTCCACCGCCACATCGGAGAGCGAGTTGACGCCCACCATAGGCTCGGGCTTACCCAAAACACTATCATGCTTGCTAGCCAACTCTACCAGCAGCGTACTGGCACGCTCAATGTCGTCGCCGTGGCTGATGTAGAAAAGGAAGTCTACGCGGCGCACTGAACGCCCAGTGTAGTTAGTAATGGTATTCCCCCAGGCCTTCCTGTTAGGTATCACTAACTCTTTATTATCGATGGTCACTAAGGTGGTAGAAACGAAACTCATTTTCTCAACCTTGCCCTTCACTCCATCGATCAGTACGAAATCGTCCATGTCAAATGGCTTGTAAATCATGATCATGATGCCGCTGGCAAAGTTAGCAATCGAGTCCTGCAGGGCAAAACCAATGACCAAACCACCAGCACCTGCAGCGGTCGCCATAGTTCCCACTTGCACCCCAATTGCTGAAAGCGCTACAATTACGCCAATGAAGAATACCACGAAGCCTATCGTCTTTTGCACAAACTGACGCAGCATCCGTGAACCTCGCTTTTGACGCCTTAGTATTCGTCTAACAATAAACCCTGAAAGCTTGGCTAAAACCGCAAAAAATAGAAGGATAGCCACAAATCCAATAGTCTTCTTTAAAAATCGATCACCACCTTCACGGCTCTCAAACCACACCCCAAAGTCTGCAGCAAAGGCGCTGATTTGATCCACCGAATTGTTCGTCACATCCTTGGTGACCACCACGGCATCCACATATTTCCTCTGATCTGTAACGTCTCCGCCCTTTTGCTCCAACGCATCAATCAAGGTCCTCGTATGTTTGACTAGCATGAGCTCTTTACGTCTCTCATCTAGTTGTTTGGTGCGCAGCGCATTCCCTTCCTCAGTCTCTAAAAGCTTAGATTCCATCCGTAACACTTGCAGATTTGTTCTAGAGGATTCCGCTATTAACTGCTTCATCAGAGCCATCCACTCATTCAGCTCCCGCTCAAGTTCCTCACGCCCCAGTGGTCTTAGCATCATCTTAAGCTCACTCGTTGGCAGGTCCACCCCACGCTTATATTCATTAAGTGCGTAATTAACCGAATTAACAACTAGTTCAGTCTCAGCAATCATCGCGACACCAACTTCTTTTTCCTCAAACTTCCCCCCCTCAAGCGCAGCAGGCGATTCTACCTCAACAGCAGAGAGATTCTCGTAAGTTCCGCTAAAAAATAGGGTCAATAAGAGAGCCAATATCGATAAAGGATGTTTCATAGGTCTGATCTTAGGCTATGAGGCTATAGCCACAACACTCAAGGACGAATATTCAAAGTACCGCCTGGAACTACGCCAATTAAGCTGGTGAGCCCGCCACCGATTGCTCACTTTACAATCAACTCTCAAGCGGAGTAAGGTCTAATAACAACCGTACCATGAAAGCTTCACCCATTATCACTCTAGTAGCAGGAGTTTTCTCTTCCCGCCTGATTCAGCAAGTCACCGTGATTTGCATAGCATTTGGTATATTCCTCCTCGCTTGGTTCATCATAAAGCGCATCTTCCGTTGGATCGGCACCGAGGACGGACGTTTTTTTTAAGCGACGTATTCGCTCGCTCAAACTCCAGGATCAAGAACTACTGAATGCTGAGGGAATTCTTACTAGGAAACCTAAAATCAAAGGTTCCTGAAAATCTACCACTTCTCATTAGGGCTATCTCATTCCTCTGGAATGCTGTGGCTAAGAACAACTGGGAAATGCTTCGGAAGCTGATAAAAGCAGTCAAAGTTCATTCTTGCTCAAGTGCCGCCTCACTGCTTTGATCCGCCTCTAAACACTTTTTATCATGGCTGAAAGAGAAAACACCGACCCACAGAAGATGGAGAAAATTGTCTCCCTCTGTAAGAGCAAAGGCTTCATTTACCAATCCGCAGAACTTTACGGCGGACTCAATGGTTGCTGGGACTACGGCCCACTCGGCGTAGAACTCAAGCGTAACCTCAAAGACTACTGGTGGCGTAAAAACGTCCAGGAACGCGACGACATTCTCGGCATGGATGGCTCCATCCTCACCCACCAGGCAGTACTCACAGCATCTGGCCACGTTGGCGGATTCTCCGATCCAATGTGCGACTGCCTGCTTTCAAAAGCCCGTCTCCGCGCCGATCAAATCGATGCTCAGACTGGCACAGCCTACCACTACACTGGTGCTAGCCACGAGGAATCTGAGTGGTCTATCGAGCGCCCATTCTCCGTACTCATCGATCCTACCGCAAATCAGAACGAGAACAACGCCCGCAAAGTTGCCAAGCAATACTACGCGCAGTTCCTCAACGACAAGCAGATCGCGCCTAAAAAGCTTGCTCTAGCAGGTGAATCCACCACTGAGGAAACTGACACCATTCAGTACAACCCTGAGAATGGCTCACTGCTCACTGAAGCGCGTGAGTTCAACCTCATGTTCCAGACCAAGATGGGTGCGTCTTCTGACGACAACGATCCTAATGCAGTTGCCTACCTTCGTCCTGAGACGGCTCAGACTATTTTCGTCCAGTACAAGAACGTGCTCGATTCCTCACGCGTGAAGATTCCATTCGGCATCGCGCAGATTGGTAAAGCATTCCGCAACGAGATCAACCCACGTAACTTCACATTCCGTTCTCGTGAGTTCGAACAAATGGAAATCGAATATTTCTGTCGCCCAGAAGACGGCCTCCGCCTCACTGAAGAGTGGCTCGAAAAGCGCCTTTCCTTCTATGAAGAAATCGGTGTCCCACGCACAAAACTCCACGTCCTCGACGTGCCTGATGCCGAGCGTGCTCATTACTCAGAGAAAACCTACGACATCGAATACGAATTCCCATTCGGCATCCAAGAGCTCGAAGGTGTCGCCTACCGTGGCGCGTACGATCTAGGCAAGCACCAAGAGCACTCAGGAAAAACCATCGAGTACTTTGATGAAGAAACCAAAGAGCGCTTCATCCCACACGTTGTCGAGCCTTCTGCTGGCTGTGACCGCAGTGTCCTCGCAGTCCTTTGCGAAGCCTACGATGTAGAAGACCTCACCAAAGAAGGTGGAAAGAAAGACGAACGCACAGTCATGCGCTTCAAGCCATGCATGGCTCCTATCAAGGCTGCCATCCTTCCGCTTCTTAAAAATAAGCCCGAGCTCGTAGCCAAGGCAAAGGAAGTCCAACACCTCCTTCAGCCGTTCATGAACATCTTCTACGATGAGACTGCGGCTATCGGACGCCGCTACCGTCGTCAGGACGAAGTCGGCACACCATTCTGTATCGCTATCGACTTCGAAACCCTCGGTGAAGAAACGCAAGATGGTCAGGACCTAACCGACACAGTGACAGTCCGTCACCGCGACTCCATGGAGCAAGAGCGTATCGCTATCAGCGACCTCCTCCCATGGCTCCTCCAGCGTATCCGCTAGAGAAATCCAAAACACTCCAAATGTAAAAGCGCAGGGCTCCGGCTCTGCGCTTTTTTTGTTACTAGCCAAACACATGGTACCGCCACTCTGGACTGCACGTGGCTTGACACCGCTCTGCGGCTGGCTCGGTTTGACGAGCGCGGCGGGGCTTCACCGGTTCCAGCTCCTAGGTCGATGAAGTCATCTCTACCGCGAAAATTTCGAAAGATCCGAAAACTGCCAGCAGGATGAAGCGAGTTCTACCACGAATCTCACCGATCTCACGAATGGCTGCCGGGACGATGAAACGAGTTCTGAGCGCAGATCACACGAATTCAAGACAGATTTTATTGGAGCTGCCCAATACTAGCCACTTGCAACTGAATGCTAGCAGCTCCCCTTAGCTCTTCATTCTTCCCCCCCATTAGTGCGCAGAGACTCTATTCCAGTACCCTCATCTCTAGATGCCAGGTTCACCTTTTATTAATACCACAAAAAATATCTTGACCGACTGGTCGGTTTATGTTTCTCTGTGAGTATGAGCATAGCAGCAACCAAACGTGACGAGATTATAGAAATAGCTTCAGAGCTTTTCTACACTCAGGGATTTGGCGCCACAGGAATCAAACAAATCATAGATGCTGCTGGCATTGCCAAAGGTACTTTTTACACACACTTTGCATCCAAAGAACAACTCGGCGTCGCATGGCTGACTAACAGACACCACGTGTGGAATGCTTGGCTAGAAACCTCACTCACAACTATTGATGGCAGCACGAACAAACTTTCAGCCTGCTTCCAGTTTTTGAAAGATTGGCTCCAGGAAAGTAATTTCAGAGGCTGCGCCTTTCTCAATACAATGGCGGAAACACCCGATTGTGAGAACTCCATGCGCGCCGTTGTCACACAGCACAAGCAGCAGCTTCTTGAAAAGTTTCAGCAACTCACTTCCGAACATTTTTCAGGAATACCTCTGTCACCTGACTCAGCGATTCAACACGGATCGACTATCTACCTCCTCTTTGAAGGCGCACTCGTCGAATCCCAGAACTTTCAGGACACTTGGCCAGTAGACGCAGCTCTGACTCAGGTGCATCAAATTCTCAACTCAAAGGCAGCCTAACCGACCGCTCCCTTTTTTTACACACACAGAAACTGACAGGTCGGTTTAACTTATACCAATATTCAACTAAACAACAAATACCATGAAAACAACAAAACTAAGTAATCGCCTCACTAAAGTGGGCATGACAATTGGAACAGCAGCATTAGCAGCGACAACACCGATACTAACAGCTACTGAAAATGACACCTCAGTGAAATACTGAACCACTGAGGTAGAAAGTCAAAAGGTCTTCTACCGTGAGGCAGGGCCAAAGGATGCTCCAACCATCCTATTACTCCACGGTTTCCCTACCTCCTCTCACATGTTCCGAAACCTGATTCCCCAGCTTGCGGACAAGTACCATATAGTCGCTCCCGACATGCCAGGATTTGGCCAAAGTTCGGCACCAAGCCCGACCGAGTTTGAATACAGTTTTGATCACATGGCTTCAGTGATTGATCAATTCACACAGGAGTTAGATCTCAAGAAATTCAGCCTCTACCTGATGGACTATGGTGCTCCAGTCGGTTTTAGAATCGCCCACAAGCACCCAGAGAAAATTCAAAGCCTAATCATCCAGAATGGTAATGCCTATGATGAAGGCCTCAAGGATTTCTGGAAGCCGATCAAGCTCTACTGGGAAAAGGACACCACTGAGAATAGAAACGCTCTCAAGTCATTGCTCACTATCGAAGCCACAGAATGGCAATACACCCATGGAGTGCGCGATAAATCATCCATCAGCCCAGACAACTGGACCGTAGACCAACGCCTGCTTGACCGAGAAGGTAATAATGAGATCCAGCTCAACATGTTTAAAAGCTATGGGACCAACCCAGCCCTCTACCCACAATGGCAAGAATACCTCCGTACGCACCAACCACCCACACTTATCGTATGGGGGAAAAATGATCACATCTTTCCAGCTGACGGAGCGCATCCCTATAAGCGAGACCTCAAGGATCTCGAATTCCACTTGCTAGACACTGGTCACTTCGCCTTAGAAGAAGATGGAGAGAAGATAGCCGAACTCATGCGCGATTTCTTAGATCGTAAAGTGAAGCACTAACAATATTCGAAACAATAAGCAGCTAGGGCTCCCCCCGCTATTGCTGTTTTATACCATTTTCACAGTTACCTTGGAGTAATGATCGATTTTTAGGTTTGAGAGTAGTCAGCAAAGCTGAATTTCAAGAAACGCTAAACCTTTCCCATTCTAGCAGCGTTCCGCGTCAGTCACATAGCTCGCTATGCTGCTTCCTTGTGCCTTGCTAGAATAGAAAATCTTCAGCGTCATTAAACCAACCTAACTACTCAAATCGTATTATAACCTTCAAAAAATAAAATTATGAATGAGAAAAGACACCCACTCCCCCCCTTCACCCTGCAGACAGCCACCGAGAAAGTTCAGCTGGCAGAAGATGCCTGGAACTCACGCGATCCCGAGAGAGTCTCGCTCGCCTACAGTCAGGACACAGTCTGGAGAAACCGTACAGACTTCCTAACTGGGAGAAATGAAGTCCGCACATTTCTGCAAAATAAATGGGTCAAAGAGCAAGATTACCGGCTCAAAAAAATACTCTGGTCCCACACCGACAACCGAATCTCCGTAAAATTCTTTTACGAATACCACAATAATGCAGGCCAGTGGTTCCGCGCCTACGGCAACGAACAATGGGAATTTAACGCCAATGGCCTGATGACCGAGAGAGAAGCCTCCATCAATGAGATGCCTATCACAGAGCCAAGTCTTCTTCCTAAAGATAGGCTTCGGTAAAACAACTATTCGATTCTTCCCACTTCCCACTTCTCACTTCTCACTTCTCACTTCTCACTTCTCACTTCTCACTTCTCACTTCTCACTTTCTCCTTTCTACTTTCCTACTTTTTCCTTAAAAACAACGCATGCTCACACCTGCCGAGAAGCAACGCTACGCCCGACACTTCACATTACCTGAAGTCGGCGAACAAGGACAAGAGAAGCTCAAGCAGAGCTCGGTTCTCTGTATCGGCACTGGTGGACTTGGCTCGCCAGTGGCTATGTACCTCGCCGCTGCTGGGGTAGGCCGTATTGGCCTAGTCGATGCGGATCACGTGGAGTCCTCGAACCTACAACGCCAAATCATCCACGGTGAATCCTGGGTCGGCAAACCAAAGTTAGACAGCGCCAAGGCACGCATGTTAGAAATCAACCCACACATCGAAGTCGAATGCCACGAAGCACGCTTCACTGCCGCCAATGCCAAGCAGATCGCAGCCAACTTTGATATCATCATCGATGGCACCGACAACTTTCCGACCCGCTACCTCAGCAATGACGTCTCCTTTTTACTAGGGAAACCAAATGTCTACGGCTCCATCTTTCGCTTCGAAGGCCAAATTTCTGTATTCGCCCCCCACCTCGGTGGACCATGCTACCGCTGTATGCTCCCCACCCCACCAGATCCAGGCTCCGTACCCAGCTGTGCAGAAGCTGGCGTTCTCGGCGTCCTGCCCGGAATTATTGGCTCGATGCAAGCGATGGAAGCCATCAAACTGCTGCTGAACATTGGCAAGCCACCACTCGGAAAACTCATCCACTACGATGCGCTCAATACCGAGTTCCGCAGCTTCAACCTACGCAAGGATCCCAAATGCCCACTCTGCGGCGACAACCCCACCGTCACAGACCTCATCGACTACGATGGATTCTGCGGCGTACCTAACACCTCTACTATGAAAGAAATAACCGTACTTGAACTTAAAGAAAAACTCGACGCTGGCCTCGACGGCATCCTCGTCGATGCCCGCACACCGCAGGAAGTCGCAGCAACAGCGCTCGACGGCACCCTCCGCATTCCACTTCAAGAAATCGAGGCACGCTACGCGGAAATCCCTACCGATAAAACGATCTACGTCCACTGCAAAGCTGGCGGACGCAGCGCCAAAGTATGCGCCTTCCTAGCAGCTCAAGGCATCACCAACACTGTGAACATCAAAGGCGGAATCGACGCTTGGCGCGACCTCATCGACCCCAGCTTACCACCAGCGTAAGCTAAACATTCATTTCCAAAAAATAAGCGAGCTAATATTGTCTGTTCCTTGAATTACGTCCAGCTCTACAAATCATTGGAACAGCGCCCGGCTCAAAAGGAGTCTCATCAGTCTTCTTCATGTATCTCCCTGAGCAAGTCCTCGTCTACAGCGACTGCGCCGTGAACCTAGACCCCACACCTGAAATGCTCGCTGACATTGCTGTGCAGAGCACCGCCTCAGCAGAAGCTTTCGGCATCGACCCGAAGGTCGCCATGATTTCCTATTCTACCCTCGGTTCCGGTAGTGGAGCCGATGTTGAAAAAGTCATTGCCGCCACTGAAATAGTTAAAGCTATCTGCTAGATCGATCACAACAGTCGTTTAAGAAAAAAGAAGGTGGCTTCCATGAAGCGCTCGACGGCTTTCACATCTATGCTGGGGATGGTCACTTTCATAGGCCAAGCACTCACGAAGATAGAGATGAAAAGGGTAAAAAACACGCCATCGGTCATCTCTACGCACTCAATTTAAGAAACCGAGACGTCAGCCACCTAGTTCTATCAAGTGATGGCACAAAGAAGAAGCCTCATGATATGGGCACACTCAAGCGTATGGAAATAGACACCCTGAAGCAAGGGGCTAAGAAGGGCCAAAAGGTATTGATTACTTGGGATCGAGCGATTGTCGACTTCGCTCAATGGATGCGATGGAAGCACAATAATGGAATCTATTTCATCACTCGAACGAAAAGCAATATGACCAAGGAGGTGATCGGCGAGCTTCCGTTTGATAAAGGTGATGCCGAAAACTCAGGAGTTCTCAAAGATCAATATATTGGAGCAGGCGAGGCTATTAGAATGATCACTTACCACGACCTAGAAACGAATGTGACCTATGAGTTTATCACCAATTTGCACCACTTGGTTCTTCCTGGCGCTATTGTTCAACTCTACCGCATGAGATGGGATATTGAGAAGGTCTTCGATGACTTTAAAAATAAACTCGATGAGACGAAGGCTTGGTCGAAGAGTCTAACAGCTAAGTGTATGCAGGCTCAGTTTATCGTGCTGGCTTATAATCTTCTTCTTAGAATGCGACAGCATATTGAAGAATCTAAAGATCTCAAAGAAGAGGCAATTATCAAAAAAAGTGAGCAGCGTTGGGGTCAAACAAAGAGGGTTTATGCAGACGCCAAGAAGCCGATACCGTCGTGGCTCGAAAAGCTTCGGAGAATCACTCAGATAAGTGTGAAGTTCATTCGTTGGGCGCGAGCACTATTTACACGGCAATGCTCGTGGGATACACCCTTGGAACTGCTGGATCATGAATACGGCCTAAAATAAACGCCACTTTTAACCACCGATGTTTAGAAAGCCAACACCTCAGCTGTGCAATCACGCAACCAGAGTTCTTCGAATATAGCCCCAGAAACCTCTGCCACTTCTCTGCCAAATACAGCATACACTTGGGGTCATTCCTGTTCACATCGGCAGAAACAACTAAGGGGTTATGACTCAGAAACGTGAACCGTAACCCCTTATTTCATAAGCAATGGCGGAGGGGGAAGGAATCGAACCAACCCAGAACCATAACAGCCCTACAACGGTTTTGAAGACCGCGGTGACCAACCAGGCACACAGCACCCTCCATTGCTTGATGCGGGAAAGTAGCACATCGACGGTAAGGCGCAACTCAGAGAGTTGAATAATTTATTTTGAGGCGCCCTGATTCACACAACCTGCTGAAAATGTGGTAGTTAGCCTCAGAAGAAATCAACGATGTTCGATATGGCACAAAATCTGCTATGCGTATTTTAAGAAGCTGCCTATAATCTCTAGCAGAAGGAAGCTCCCCCTCCTTGACTAGAAATCATCAATTGTATGGCAGGTATCAATCTCCATCAGAACTTGGGTCAATCTCAGGTCATGTCGCCACAGATGCGACAGAGTTTAGAGGTGCTTCAGGCAAACTCGTTAGAGCTTGGGCAAATCCTACAGCAGGCACTTGTCACCAACCCGGTGCTAGAGATAGACAGCAGTGAGGAACAGCTTGAGGAATCCATCAGCCCAGATGCAGAGCACGATATGGAGACGCTCTCCGAGCTCGAAGATGACTTCCGTGAACTCCAGATCACGGAACAGCGCAGCAGTAATGTGGGGATCGACGATGAGGCAAAGCGTGACCACCTCTACAACTCAATCGTGGCGCCAGAGACCCTGCAACAGCACCTGCTAAGCCAACTGGCACTAGCCTCCCTAACTGAAGACACTAAACAGATCGCCACCATCCTGATTGGCTACATCAACGACCGTGGATTTTTCGATTGCAGCCTAGAGGAAATCTCCACTTCTAACAACTTCACATTACGTGAAGCCGAACATGCTCAGGCAGCACTGCAGAACTTTGACCCAGCGGGAGTTGCAGCAGTCGACCTCACTGAATCACTACAGATCCAACTAGCGCGCCGCGATATGCTAGGTTCACTAGAGTACCGCATTGTCAGCGAGTTCCTCGATAGCCTCGCGCGCAAAAAGATCCCCGAAATAGCCCGTAAACTGGGTGTGACCACTGAGTCGGTTAACCTAGCAGCGGAAAGCATTGCAACTCTCACTCCAGACCCTGGTGCTGAATTTGATCCCACATCGAACCCGCACATCACGGCAGACATCCTTGTTTTTAGGAATCTAGCAGGTGACTGGAGTGCGCAACTCACTAACGACAACATCCCAGACATCGCGATCAGCAACGCCTATAAAGATTTGATGGCGAGCACTGATGACAACAAGGCTCGGCAGTACCTGCGTGAGCAAATACGCGATGGCAAAATACTGATACGCTCGGTCTCACAACGGCAGCAAACGCTCTACAAATTAGCGCTTCAGCTGATTCAGCGGCAGCCCGAGTTTTTTGAAACTGGACCAAAGGCGCTCAAGCCAATGACGATGAACGATGTAGCAGAAAGCATCGAAGTTCACCCAGCAACCGTCTCACGCGCCGTTGCCGGAAAGTACGTGCAAACCCCTCACGGCTTAATCGAGCTCCGCACCTTCTTCACCTCCGGTTACACCACCGCAAGCGGGCAAGAAGTTTCGAATACGGGTATTAGGGAAACTATCCAGCAAATTATTGCCGATGAAAACCCGAAGAAACCTCTCTCAGATTCAGCCATTGAGAAAATTCTTAAAGAAAAAGGGATCAAAGTAGCTCGCCGGACGATTGCAAAATACCGAGACCAGCTGAATATCTTACCCAGTCACCTGCGCAAGAATTTCTAAAGAGGCTCATCGATTTTTCATCGTTAGATTCTGACCATTAATCTATTAAGAATATCTCACACTTATTCCTGAAATCCACAAGCAAAGCTCTATCGCAATTCCCTCAAAAAAGTAGCAGAAACTTCTTGCGCCAAAGCTCAAATCACCCTACGTCTCTGCCCGCACCGCAAGGGGCACAAATCACCAATAACGCGCAGGTAGCTCAGTTGGTAGAGCAGTTGGCTTTTAACCAATTGGTCCTGGGTTCGAATCCCAGTCTGCGTACTTTTTATAAACCCGCTACAGCGTAATGCTTAGCGGGTTTTTAGCTCCCCCTCACCCGGCCACCTATGCGTCGACAACTTCCGAGCAGTGTTTTGCTTTCAGCCTCCTTAAGCCAACATCTCGCGGTGCGCACATTACCGTTCAGCTAGCGACTCACTCTGCAGAGCCCACAAGGGACTTTAACCCTCAAGTCAGTGAGGCCTGTCGGCAACAGCACAAAAAAAGCCGTCTCTATAAGAGAACGGCCTTTGATCAGCTCGATTGAGCCAAAGTTGTTACGAAACGGTATTAGTCAATAAACTTAATCTTCTGGGTAGTACCCGGCACTTCGCCTCGCGCCATTGCATCGTGTTGTTCATCTGTACAGGCAGAGTCAGTAGGAGAATCTGCTGCAGTGTCGTTTGCTTCCAGCACATTATTCTCAATCATCCACGCTTCTACTTCATCACCAGAAACATCGGCAAGCATTGTACCATTGATTTCAACACAAGGGCTGAGCGGTTGACCGCTCTTCTGCTCCATCTCCCAGCGGAACGCTGGATTCTTGATGATGTCCTTTTCTTCGAATGGCAGGTCGTACTTGCGCATGATTGCTCGTACTCCCTCACTCCAACCACAATAGGTCTTTAAATACGTCGTAATCTGAATGTCTTTGCTCATAATAAATTTGTTTACTGGACAGACCTTACACCTGCACTCCTGCCGTGCAACTCCAGATTCTAGCGAAAATGAGCACCTCTTCTCTGTTGATCAGGCAGATTCTAGTCCATCAGTCAGAAAATTCCAAAAAACCAGTTGCACTCTTATACAATTTCCTGTAGCAATCCGCCCCGCACACGTCACTCGGCGTATCGAACAATTTTAAACAGGAACAATCCGATGAACATCATTGATAAAATCGAAGCTGAACAGCTTAAATCAGAAGTAGCCGACTTCAATGTAGGCGACACAGTTAAAGTTCACACTCGCGTTGTCGAAGGTGGTAAAGAGCGTATCCAGATCTTCCAAGGTCTCTGCATCGGGCGTAAAGGTTCAAGCGTAAACCAAGCATTCACAGTTCGTAAGATTTCTTACGGTGAAGGTGTTGAGCGTGTGTTCCCAGTTCACTCACCACGCGTATCACACGTTGAAGTTGTAACACGCGGCAAAGTACGTCGTGCTAAGCTTAACTACCTTCGTGACCGTATCGGTAAACGCGCTCTTCTTGTGAAGACTGCCGCTAGAAAGTAATTCTTTCTACTCCATACTTTTTGAAAACGGCTATTGCTCTCAGCAATGGCCGTTTTTCGTGCTAGTTAGCAGTAGATAGTAGCTGGCATTTAGGACTGGGACGATGAAGCCTTGCTCACCAGACAAAGATCAGACTCGTCAACTCAGATGATAGTTTCAACTCGCAAAGAGCGTGACCTAGACTAGCCTTACAAGCACATGCGTATTCCTTGGTATCTCGTAGTCCTCATAGCCACCGCAGTCTTCGGCTGCGCGTTATGGCTTGGCGTGCGCCACAAGGACTTCATCATCGCTCCTGACGACCAAGCCATCGCACAATCAGTCAGCGAGTGGAAGAGAAAGCACCCCTCTCTCCCCCAAAGGAAAAGAGCCCTCCCCTCGCCAAAGCCAGCTACAAAAACAAAAGCTCCGCCCGAGAAACTTAGCGCACCACAAATCCCCCTCGGCCAACTCGAAACTTTCCCGAGCTTAGAGCACTTTCGAGAGCATCGTGACTACGGAACTCATAGCTACATTCAATTAGCCATCCGGCTCGAATCCAGCGGTAAGCTCGACCACGCACTCCTCGCATGGGAACGCGTCATCGACAGCAGCGACACCAACGCTGCACAATCCCTCCAAGCCAGCAAAGCGATCACGAAACTGCAAGTTGCTCAGCCGATTTGGAACACCGACCCTGAGAACAATTTCGACCTCATCCTCCACATCAACACTCCAACTGAGCACAAGACTCAAATCTCAGCTCTACTCGGACAACTCAGCGACGACATTCGAGACGCCTCCAGCTACCAAGTCGCACCACAAATCCTCCTCAAGACCACTCCCCAGCGCGATGGCTACCCAAGCCCACCGATCCGCGTCTGGCTCAGCTCCACCGGCAAACAAGCCAAAGAAACTCCCCAGCTCACTCTCCACTTCAACGAAGGTGAAGCCCCGCTGGGTGAGCAACTCTACATGGCGATCTATCGCTCGATTTCAGGCCAGCTCCAGCAAAGTTCAGAGCTTATGCCTCCTGCGACACTCTCGGCAACGGAAACTCCTCGTGAGTCACTCACCACCAATCTGACCCGCCTTCACTGGAAAGAGCTCTGCAAGTCTCTCCACGTTGAACAAGAGAAGGTCCCCCGCGCCGTGATTATTATTGAAGAGAGAAGTGAGTAGGAAGATTAGGTAGTAACGAGCATTCAGAGCCAGGGCCCTGACCCGTGCCGCTCTATACTTCCTAGTCACTACTCACTAGTTCTCCGCAATTTAGCTTGAATGTTCCATTTGCTCTACTAGCGTCCGCTGCATGCTCCAAGCAGGAATCGTAGGCCTACCAAACGTCGGAAAATCCACCCTATTCAACGCAGTCACCCGCACACGCAAGGCGGAGGCGGCGAACTATCCATTCTGTACTATCGACCCGAATATTGGCGTCGTCACAGTGCCGGATGAACGACTCGCTGTGCTCAGTGATCTTTCAGGATCCAAAAAGCTCATCCCAACCGCAATCGAGTTCGTCGACATCGCCGGTCTGGTGGAAGGAGCCTCTGAAGGAGCGGGCCTCGGTAACAAGTTTCTCGCCACTATCCGCGAAGTTGACGCCATCGTTCAAGTTGTTCGTTGTTTTGAAAATGACGACATCATCCACGAACTCGGATCAGTCGATCCAGTCCGCGACATCGAAATCATCAATGGTGAGCTCATCCTTGCCGACATGGCTGCGATGGAAAAGCGCCGCTACTCGCGCGCTAAAAAAGCCAAGAGCGGCGACAAAGAATCCAAGGCTGAAGTCGACCTCATCGACAAACTCATGCCCCACCTCGAGGACTGCAAGCCAGCCATCACTCTCGAACTCAACGACGACGAGCGTCTACTGCTTAAAGAATTCTCCCTACTCTCCAACAAGCGTTCTATCTTCGCCTGCAACGTCTCCGAAGCCGACCTCGCAGGAGCAACCGAAGATCCAATGTCCCATCCTCTTGTCTCTAAAGTAGTGGAACTCGCGAAGGCAACTCACGGCGCCGAAGCCGTCATCATCTCCGCTCAAATCGAAGAAGAATTGATGGACCTCGACGAAGCCGACGTGGCTGAATTCCTCGCTGACATGGGAGTTACCGATTCTGGTGTATCCACCCTCATCAAGGGCGTGTACAACCTCCTAGGTCTCCGCACTTACCTCACCACTGGCGTCCAAGAAACTCGTGCATGGACAATCATCGCGGGCGATAAGGCGCCTGTCGCTGCCGGCGTGATCCACACCGACTTTGAAAAGCAATTCATCCGCGCTGAAGTTATCAGCTACGAAGACTACGCCACACACAAAACCGTCGGAGCCGCCCGCGAAGCTGGTGCCCTCCGCGCTGAAGGCAAGGAATACGTCGTCCAAGACGGCGACGTCATCAACTTCCTGACCGGAGCTTAATTTAGCTGCTAGATATATTTTAAAAGAAAAAGCCACTCACCTAACAGTGAGTGGTTTTTTAGCTTTAAAATCAAATCTCCCTAACGCTTATTGCGCAAGTACGGTGGAATATCGAGGTCTTCTCCGTCCACAAGATTAGGCGCTTCGCCCTCGAACTTGCCACGCGGCCCACCGTCTAGTTCTAACTCAGCTTGAGAGCCCTTTACTGCAGCAGCAGCCGACTTCATTGCTTCGTCTATAAGATCACCAGTGACTTCTTTTTCTAACTCCTCAAACATCGTCACCTCATCGACCTCATCCGAGACTGATTCCTCAGCCACTTGATCGACTTCTACTGACACCTCCTCCACGGACTGCTCGTCAGACACTTCCGCTTCTAACTCTTCATCAGGAAGCAAGGCGACCTCGCCTTCAATAAGTGATTCAGCTTCCTCGACTACCACAATAGACTCAGAAGAATCCACTTCTTCAGCCATTTCAGAAAGTTTATCCAAAAGGCTCCCCTCTGAGGCCACTTCGATGTTCAACTCTTCTTTAGCAAGCTCTTCCTCCACAACAGGCTCTACGGCAATCGGATCTTCAAGCTCGACAACTTCGGGAAGTTCTTCAACAGCAACCACAGTCTCTTCTTGCTTCACAAAGCTACCTTCCGGCAAAGAACTAATGATCGTGACACTCAGGCTATCACCCATATTCGGATCTACTGCTACTCCAAATAAAATATGCGCATCGTCCGGAACGTGCTTGCTGAGATCACGCATCAAGAGCTCGACCTCAAACAGCGTCATCCCCTCGCCACCACAGACATGCACCAATGCTGTCTTGGTATTCTTGAGCAGGCGACCCTTGTCCAACAATGGACTTGTAAGAGCATTTTGCAGCGCAGCTTGACTACGATTTTCACCCTCAGCCACCCCTGAGCCGAATAGACAACGGGAGCGAGTCGCGCTGAGCGAGCTCATCAAATCATCTAAGCCGATATTGATAATACCTGGCTTAACGACCAACCGTGTCACAGCCTGAATACTTTCAGAAATCATTCTATCTGCCGCAGCAAAAGCTTCGTGAATCCCTTGGGAAGCTAGAACCAACTCACCCATACGGCCATTCTCAAAGGTGACTAAGGCATTTGCTATCACGGAAAGTTCCTTGAGCGCTGTCTCAGCCTGATCACGCCGACGTTTCCCTTCAAATTCAAAGGGCATGGTTGCAAACACCACTACAAAAGCGCCAAGCTCCCGAGCTATTCTCGTCACCAATGGCGCAGCTCCTGAGCCTGTGCCGCCACCAAGACCGACACAAACAAACACCATTTTCCGATCTCTCAGAGCATCGCGAATTTCTGTCTCCTGCTCCTTAGCCGCACGCTCACCATGAGCTGGATCACCGCCACATCCCAAGCCCATCGTGAGATTTGCACCTAACTGAACTTTTTCAGAAGCCACCGAACTGGTTAGTGAACGCGCATCTGATGCCAGAGCTAACAACTCAGCCCCCAGCATACCGTCGAGAGCCACACGGTCGATCATATTCAATCCCGCGCCCCCTACACCGATAATTTTAACTTGGGAGTCTGGAATGGTCTGCTGCTCGTCGCGTTGGTATTCAATCATGGTCGCTTAAAAATGGTTAAGCATTCCTTACTATTTCCCTCCAGCTTTGACCAGTCGATAAAACCTAATACTGAAATTCATCAGGAAACCTGCAGTAACAAAACGCCGCCCGACATAACACCTATTCCCCTAATTTACGCAGGTATTCATAACTGAAAATCCCAGTCGAGTGGCCATCGGCCCAGTGGAATGCAATCGCGTAGCCTCCGACATTCTCCCAGCGCACGAGGGTGAAACTCTTCTCGTTGTAGTGTACTGGAGGCTTCACCACACGACCGAGCGCATCTGGCTCACCTTGACAGTTGGCACACGGGCAAGCCTTACGCAGTTCATCATGCTTGATGTAAGTTTCGAGGCCATCGCCCCACGCCAGTGCCAATTCGTCACCAATGCTTGCGATGTTTTCAAGTTTGAGCATGAAGCGGGCTTAGTCGTTTGAGTCGCTTGTAGCAAGTGGCAAGTGGCTAGAATACTTAGCGCGACCGTCTCGGTTACCTCGTTATTCCCTGTGATGAATACACCATTTGCCTTCGGATCGATTTAAAGCGACCGAGACGGTCGCGCTACTTCTGATAGTTTCGGCCACCGAAGATCGAGCTGCCGACTCTAACCATGGTGGCACCTTCTTCGATAGCTACTTCGAAGTCTCCACTCATCCCCATGCTGAGTTCTGGGAGTTCTACTCTGTGTTTATCGATGAGTTCATCGCGTAGAGTCACCATCGCTTTGAAAAACTTTCTCGCCTGATCGGGCTCGGCAACCGCAGGCGGGATACACATCAACCCTCGGAGCTCGATATTCTCGAGAGCTACCATTTCTGAAAACTGTTCACCAAGTCCATCGAGTGTGAATCCCCCTTTGCTGAGCTCCGCACCGATATTGACCTGCAAGAGCACCTTTGGTTTCACTCCTAAATCAGCGGCAACCCCATCGGTATATTTCGCTAGTTTGAGTGAATCAATGCTGTGCACCCAGTGAAAAAGGTCTAACACCTTCCGTACTTTATTGCGCTGAAGTCCACCGATGTAGTGCCACTCAAGGCTCTGATCCATCGCCGGAATTTTGTCCTGCCCCTCTTGAAGTTTATTTTCACCAAAAATATTCTGCCCAGCATCAACAGCGAGCTGCACGTGATCCACTGGCCAGGTTTTAGAAACCGCCACTAACGACACCGAATCAGCAGTTCGCCCAGAGCGCTCTGCCGCCTCCGATATTCGCTGCTTCACTGCTACTAAATTACGCGCGACATCATTCATGCCGCCATCCTCATTTCCCAACGACAAAAGGCAATAGCTATTTTCTTGCAACGCATTCTCTGTTCATTATTACTAAGGCGAGAAAATCGCATCGAAGCTAAGTTTGGGAGAAATCCTTCTCTGAGGTAACCTCAGGGCATTTATTTAACTACTACGCGGCAAAGCAAAGGGTGCGTCCCACCACACTGGGAGGAGCCCTTCGCCATACGAGATTGGTTAGCTTCGATGTTGATTTTCTTCATTTTTGGCAATTCGTATGGATGTATTAGAAAGGTTAGCAATTCTCATACTAAGTGGAGAACTCACGTTCGACGCTTTGGATCAGCGTCTGGAATCCTGCTTTGAAAGTCAGCGAACATTCCGACACAAACTCATTCACCGGCTAATCGAACATTTTGGTGTTGGCAGCAGACCCTCCATTCGGGCCGTCAAAGAATGGCTTAGTAATGACCCAGCACTGCGGCGAAAAAAACAACGGAGAATCACTTTATATCCTGACACCCTTCCTGTCACGATGGCAACGGATCGCACCCTTTCCTCTGACTGGAATGTTCTTAGTATCTGCACTATAGGAAAGCTGGCTCACTGGCTAGATATCTCGCCGGAAGAACTCGATTGGTTTTCGGGGGAAATGCACTTCACCTCTGGAAGCACGAAACTCTGTCACTACAACTACAAAACTATAGCTAAAAGAAGCGGCGCAATGAGGTTGTTAGAAATCCCAAAGTGGCGATTAAAGATGATCCAACGTCGAATACTTCATGGTATTTTGGATCGCATTCCGTCACATGATTGCCCACACGGATTCAAACAAGCTAGATCCATTTTCAGTTTCACCCAACCCCACAAAAATAAAAAGGTAGTTCTTAAATTTGATTTGAAAGACTACTTTTTGAGCACTGAGCGAGCACGTGTTAGATCTCTATTTCATCTGGCTGGCTACCCACCGACAATTTCTAGACACCTCGCTGGTCATGCTGTCATCAGGCAAACCCGCATCACTTGCCGAACGACCTCAAAGGAAAGTGGCTCTAAGAGCGGCCACATCTTCCCCAGGGTGCACCAAGCTCACCAGCACTTGCGGACAAGTTACTCTACCGACTTGATCTTAGATTACAGGGGCTCGCTAAAAAAATGGCTTTATCCTTCACCCGCTACGCCGATGACATCGCATTTTCTTCAGACAAGCCACTGGGCAATAAATCCATTGCATCGTTCACCCTGTTGATCGAAAACATTATTTCTGAAGAGGGGTGGCAACTTAATCGTCAGAAAACCAGAGTGATGCGACAAAGCCAACAACAACGGCTCACGGGACTAGTCGCCAACCAAGGGACCAATCTACCCAGAAAAGAATACGATCAAATCCGAGCGATACTTCATCAATGTAAACAGCATGGATTTGAGGCTAAAAACAGAGAGTGCCATCCTAACTTCGTCGCCCACCTCGAAGGACGTATACAATGCATCCTTCAATCAAACCAAAAACGCGGTGAGAAGCTGATGACCACGCTGAAAGGGATTTCTTCACACTAAACTCGAGTTTCTTTTCACCTGCAGATCTGCGCTTAGCTCTTACTCTACTTGTGCCTCCAGACTGGAAATAGCCCCCTCCCCCCACTTGCATTTACCAGAAGCGAGCAGAGATTCGAATCGCTGCCACATTTCACGCTTTCCAAGTAGGCTTTAACCCTTTTAAATGCAGAGCCGTGCAGGCATTCTACCTGCAAGGAATGGCAAACTCACCCGAGCAGCGACATAAACTTTTCACACTCAATCATTAGGATATGAAGACCAGCCCATACGATCAACGATTCACACCGGACACCACCGGCTCCCTTCACTCATTTACCAACGAACGCGACAACTGTGGCATGGGCGCTATCGTCCAGATTCACGGTAAAGCATCGAAAAATATTCTCGACCTCGCAGTTGAGTCGGTTTGCAACATGACCCACCGTGGAGCTGTTGACGCAGACATGAAAACGGGTGACGGCTCTGGTATCCTTTCACAAATTCCGCGACCACTTTTCGCACGCGAAGCTAAAAAGCTAGGATCTGACGCAGCTGCTGAAGACATCGCTGTTGGTGTGTTCTTCCTACCACGCGACAACGAGTCCTGCCACGCAGAGATCCAAGCACTCGCTGAAAAGACAGTGAAAGAGCGTGGTATAAACATCATCGGCTGGCGCGTATGCCCAGTCGCACCTGAAGAACTCGGCGAACTCGCTCAGAAGACTCGCCCACACGTTCTCCACTTCCTCATGTCCAAGCCATCAGGCTGGGAGGAACTCCAGTTCGAGCGCCAACTCTACCTTGCGCGCCGCACTATCGAGATCGCAACTGCCGAGACCGCAGGCTTCTACATGCCTACATTCTCTAGTCGCTTGATTTCCTACAAGGGACTCGCAATGCCAGCTACCTTGAAGGCGTTCTATCTCGACATGCAGGACGACGACTTCCACACAGCGATCGCTCTCTACCACCAACGCTTTTCCACCAACACCTTCCCAGCTTGGCCACTCGGCCAGCCGTTCCGGATGGTGGCACACAACGGTGAGATCAACACAGTCCGCGGCAACCGCAACTGGCTCGCATCCCGTGAAGAACTTTTCGAATCCGACATCTGGGGCGACGACGTTGCTCTGCTCAAGGATCTCACCTCCGACAACGAGTCTGACTCCGCGTCACTCGACCACGCACTTGAGCTTCTCGCACTTTCCGGTCGTTCGATCGAGCACTCCATGTGTATGCTCGTCCCTCCAGCATTTATCAACGACAAGGACATCTCCGAAGAGCTTCAAGGCTTCTACAAGTACCACAGCTCGTTCTCCGAGCCTTGGGACGGTCCAGCTGGTCTCGTTTACACAGACGGAACTAAGCTCTGCGCATCACTCGACCGCAACGGTCTCCGCCCATCACGCTACGTGCTCACTGAAGACGGCCTCCTTTACATCGGCTCAGAGGTTGGTGCTATCCAAGTAGACGAAACATCTATTGTCGCCAAAGGCCGTCTCGGACCTGGTCAGATGCTTCTAGCTAACCTTGCTGACGGCACTCTCACTAAGGATCGCGAGATCAAAGAAGGCCTTGCCAAGCAAGCTCCTTACCGCCGCTGGGTCGACGAAAACCAAGTCAACCTTCGCGACTACATTTCACCAGAGCCACAGGTTCCCGCTGTAGACTTCGAAGAAACGGAAATCAAACGCCTTCAGATCATGAACGGCATCAGTGACGAAGACCTCGCTATGGTATTCCCACCAATGGTAAAGGGCGCTCAAGAAGCGGTCTACTCCATGGGTAATGACATCCCGCTAGCGATCCTCTCCACCTACCCACGACTTCTTTACACATACTTCCAGCAACTCTTCGCACAGGTCACCAACCCACCGATCGATCCGATCCGTGAGTGGGCAGTGATGTCACTCGAAGCCGGTCTCGGCTCTGAGCGTAACCTTCTCGGCGAAACTCCTGAGCACGCTAAGATCATCAACCTCGAGTCCGCTATTCTCCTTGAGCAAGAGCTCGAGAAGATCAAGCAGATGGACGAATACGGATTCAGCTCTATCCAGCTCGACACCACTTGGCCAATCAGCGAAGGCGCAGACGGAATGCTCCAAGCAGTCCAGCGTGTTTGCGCACAAGCTGAAGATGCTGCCGACGCCGGCACTGCTATCGTCATCCTTTCAGATCGCGCCGCCTCACCTGAGCGCGTAGCGATCCCAGCACTGCTCATCACAGGAGCAGTTCACCACCACCTCAACCGCGTTCGCAAGCGTCTCAGTTCATCTCTCGTAGTTGACACCGCTGAAGCGCGCGACACGCACCAGATCGCCTGTCTCTTCGGATTCGGTGCTACGGCAGTTTGTCCTTACCTTGGTTACGCGACTGTCCGTCAGGTCATCGCTACCGACACCAAAGGCAAACTCGGTGACGACATGACTCCTGAGGTTGGCATGAAGAACTACCGCAAGGCGCTTGAAAAAGGCATCCTCAAGATTATGTCCAAGATGGGCATCTCCGTGCTCAACTCCTACCAGAGTGCGCAGATCTTCGAAGCTATCGGCATCGGCAACGACGTCATCGACACATGCTTCACCGGCACCAAGTCCCGCATCGCAGGAGTTGGCTTCGCGGAAATTGCTGCTGAGTCCATCAT
Source organism: Rubritalea profundi (assembly GCF_002954445.1). Lineage (GTDB taxonomy): Bacteria > Verrucomicrobiota > Verrucomicrobiia > Verrucomicrobiales > Akkermansiaceae > Rubritalea > Rubritalea profundi. The sequence continues at coordinate 2,717,743 of NZ_MQWA01000001.1, read as the reverse complement.
CCGTCACCAGTCCGCACACAGCGACCTTATCGACGGCACTGAGCTCGAGCTCGGCGACCCAGGCTACAACCGTTACCGCAAGACTGGTGAGCGCCACGCGATCACTACCGACGTCATCAAGAACTTCCACACATTCGTCAGAAATGGCAAAAAGGAAGACTACGACGACTACGTCCAAGCCTCTCTCGAGACTGGCCCAGTAGCCATTAAAGACCTCTTCGAGTTTGTGCCTCCAGCATCTGGCGCAATTTCAATCGACGAAGTTGAGCCAATCGAAGACATCCGCCGCCGTTTCACTACAGCAGCAATGTCCATGGGCGCACTTTCTCCAGAAGCACACGAGACTCTCGCTATCGCAATGAACCGCATCGGCGCTAAGTCCGACTCCGGTGAAGGTGGTGAAGATCCAATTCGCTTCAAGAAATACCCGAACGGCGACCTCGCGAAATCTCGGATCAAGCAGATCGCTTCTGGTCGATTCGGTGTCTCCGCTCACTACCTCGTCAATGCTGACGAACTTGAGATCAAAATGGCACAGGGCGCCAAGCCTGGTGAAGGTGGTCAGCTTCCTGGCCACAAAGTGAATGGCATCATCGCTCGTCTGCGTAACACGCAGCCAGGTGTGCAGCTCATTTCCCCACCACCGCACCACGACATCTACTCAATTGAAGATCTCGCCCAGCTGATCCACGACCTCAAGGAAATCAATCCGAGAGCAAAAGTGACAGTGAAGCTCGTATCCTCAGCTGGTGTTGGAACAGTCGCCTCCGGTGTTGCTAAAGCATCCGCTGACGTGATCCTCATTTCCGGCCACGACGGCGGAACTGCAGCATCCCCACTCTCTTCTACCAAGCACTGTGGACTCCCATGGGAGCTCGGTCTGGCAGAGGCGCAGCAGACACTCCTCGCTAACAATCTTCGTACCAAAGTCACTCTCAGAACGGACGGCGGCATGAAGAATGGTAAGGACATCGTCACCGCAGCCATCCTCGGAGCTGAAGAATACAACTTCGGTACTATCGCGATGATTGCCATGGGTTGTGTTTACGTTCGTAAGTGCCACCTCAACAACTGCCCAGTGGGTGTTGCGACTACTGATCCTAAGTGGCGCGCAAAGTTCAAAGGAACTCCTGAGCAGGTGATCAACTTCTTCAACGCAGTTTCCCAAGAAGCACGTGAAGTCATGGCAAGCCTAGGAATCAAGAAGCTCGACGACCTCATCGGTCACCCAGAGTACCTTCGCCAGCGCGAAGTCCCTGAGCACCCGAAGGCAAACCTCATCGACCTTTCTACCGTCCTCAAGGACATGACTCCAGAAATTTCCAAGATGACAGGCACTCCTGTATCTGAGATTGCCCGCATCTGTAAGCAAGATCGCAACGATGGCATCGACAAGCCAGCGCTCGACCTACAGATCCTCAAAGATCTCTACGCAAAGATCGGCTCAGAAGACCTTAGCGTCCTCATGGACCGCGCTCCGGTGAACCTCAGCTATAATGTGGTCAACACCGACCGCAACATCGGCACACGCCTTTCCGGGCGTGTCGCAGAAGTCTTCGAAAACCGCGGACTCCCAGCAGGATCAATCAACCTCACAATCAACGGTTCCGCAGGTCAGTCCTTCGGTACATTCCTCGCAGGCGGAGTCACACTTGACCTCATCGGTGAAGGCAATGACTACGTAGGTAAAGGCATGGCAGCTGGCAGCATCAAGGTGCGCCCAGTCGACGGTCACCAGTTCGAAGCGCACGAAAACTCTATCGTCGGTAACACATGCCTCTACGGAGCAACTGGCGGAGAGCTCTTCGTCAATGGCCGCGCAGGTGAACGCTTCGCCGTGCGTAACTCCGGAGCAACAACAGTTGTTGAAGGAGTTGGTGATCACGGTTGTGAGTACATGACTAACGGACTCGTAGCGATTCTCGGCCTCACAGGTCAGAACTTCGGTGCAGGTATGTCCGGCGGTACTGCCTACGTCTACGACGAAGACGGTCGCTTCCAGTCACGCATCAACACCGAGATGGTCAAACCACTTCCGATCAAGCGCGCTGAAGACATCGCCGAGCTCAAACTACTCATCGAGAAGCACGCCGAACTCACCGGCTCAGCTCGCGCTAAAAAGTTCCTAGCCAACTGGGAAAAGACCGTGAAGAAGTTCATCCGCGTCATCCCCAAGGCCCGCGCGTCCCTCGAGAAAGCAGAAGAGCAACACGAAGCAGCCTCCACACCAAACGCGTAACGTAGAAGAGGCTTCCAGCCTCTTTACCATATCTCCAAAGACCTCACCCTATTCTAGGGATGAGGTCTTTTTGCGTATCGTGACGGCGGTTTCCAACCGCCTAGTCCATCCTAGGCGTGGCGGTTAGAAACCACCGCCACACTAAAACAAAGCCCGCCCGGAGAAAGCCAAGCGGGTTATTCGTGCGGAAATGCTTACAGATGTGCGGATTCAATTATATTCACACCATTTTATGCTAATTTGTTTATTTCCCAGTCATTTCATGCGATTTCAATTACCGCCCCATGCCCCGAATTTCGGAGTCCACCTCACCTCACTGGAGGTGAATAACTCCATAGCCACCAGTCAGCGCACAGCGATGTCTGGGGGTATCCATAGATGCCGAAGGCATCGCACTTCTCTGGCAGTGTTGGCCCCCAATTAGGCCAATCTCCCCACTCTTCATAGGATCTACTACAACAAAACAGCTTAAGTTCGCGCACTCAAGACTGCCCATATTTACACGTAGTTCAACTGATGCATAGCGTTTGATGTCGAGCTATCAATTTTCAAGATCACTTATAGATAAAGGGATGCAGAACTCAGCCTCAGATATTGTGTGTCTAGGTCTGCACGCGCCCTTTACCGTGGCATCTTAGAGGAAATGCAATGGTCTGCCCCCATATGCACATCTCCACATCGGCGCCCATCGGAAGTTTCAAATGCTACTTGTCTGATGGGTAGATGACTAAGGTTGATTTTGTATTTCTACTGCGGCCTCATTTATGGGCTGAGGGACGCTATTAGAGGTAGTAAGGGTGGATTTCGAGTTGACTGAACTTAGTTGATCGTCTACCAACCAGCAAAGCGGAGCTAATCCGATCCTGTCGATCAGCCAGTTCTTTCAATTTTTAACTACAAATCTAAACACTATTATGGCCAAAACAACATTAGAACGTAACCCAAGCAGAAGTCGTCCAACAAAGTCAGCTGGAGCAAGAACTCAGCGAGTAAAAGCGCAACGCCGCCGCCTTGTCGCTCTAGGTGTGGACGAAGCTACTGTTGCAGCAATGGACTCAAGTGCAGTTCGTGCAATGCTTAAGTACCCAAAGAAGGTGACTGCATCTCTTAAAGGATAATTTTTCTTCTCACGTTGCCTAGTCTTACTGATTAGGCCGATATATCCCCATGCTACTCTGATTTTTTTGAGTTGCATGGGGATTTTTTTGCTCCGGCTGGGAAATTGCATGCCAGCCATTTAGTAGCGGGTTCTCCTATATTGTGTGTCTTTTAGTGCGCGCTAAAAACCTCACCGCATACTATGAATCTATCAGTGTTGGAGATTCTCACAATTACTATATGGGCCGTGCCGAGGCCGATATTTCTCATTGGGTAGAATACTTTTGCGGAGGGATGGCAGACTCGTTCTCGCATGTTCAGTCTCAAGCAGAACAAATGAAGTCGATTCCTGATCAGAGCTCGCTACTCAGGGAACTAGATCAACGCCAAAAGCTAGTACTCGCACTCTTTAGAAATAGCCGATTTTTGAGCACCGGTGAGATTGCTAAAATTTTAGGTATTCAGCCCAGAGCTACTCTCAACCTTTGTAAATCATGGGTAGAATCAGGATTCCTATTACAAGAAGGTGAACGTCGAGGGCGACGCTATGAACTGGCTAGTAAATGGCTGGAGCTTCTCTAGTCTCCATTCACACATATCTATAAACCTCGCCGGACGTTTTGGAAAACATCCATGCCTAGGTGAATGGTGGATGTATCAGGCTCGTTCTCCGAGAACCCCTGAACAACCGACCCCGTCGAGCTCTCAAGTCAGCTTTCGGACTTTGTACTCCGAATCAAGACGCGCCTGTAACATCCCGAACTAAGAGAATCTATAGAGAGTGAGAGCTTTATCTCCACTCTTCTCCAGCAACTTCTCATCCACGCCAACCCTCAAATCTCTACTCGCTGTGGCAGTTGAGATGGTCTTGTGAAGATCGAGGTAGTCTTTCCTTGAAAAAGACGTATCTGAAAAATGCTTTCGCGCATTCGTCAATCTATCAATGGGTGTTGTCGTTTTGGGCCTAAATACCTCCATGAAATCTTCTAGAGATTTCATGATCATCTCGAGAGAGAATTCTATAAATTGTGTGGATTCACCAGCGTGATCACATTGCTCTAGAGTGTTGTAGTATTGCTTCTGGTGATCTTTGATTAACGACTCAACAGGAATGTACTCAAAGACCTCGTGATAGTGATACAACATCAAGGTATGCCAGAATCGGCCTATCCTGCCATTACCACCTTGGAACGGGTGAATGAATTCGAACTCATAGTGGAACACACATCCCTGAATAAGCGCATGCGTGTCGGTTTTAAGAAACTTAAATAAGTCGTCCATCAAGTAGGGAACCCGTTCAGCTGGCGGGGCCATGTGCGAGATTTCATCGCCTTTCATCACTCCCACGTTCCCAGACCTCCACCTGCCAGCTTCTGCAATCAGTCCCTTCATGATGACTGCATGAGACTTTAGTAGGTGCTTCTGATTTGCAGGTTTATAGATGGGGAGGTTCTCGTAAGCAGCATTAGCATTAAGAACTTCTTGGATATCGTTCTTGGGTGCAATCACCCTCTTCCCATCGAGAATGGCCGTGACTTGTTCTAAATCCAGCGAGTTACCCTCGATTGCCAAACTACCTTGTAGCGTTCTAACCCTGTTTGATTTACGTAGTTGCGGCTGAGGCTTAGGGTGGTCTAAACTTTCAATACGACCAATCAATCTCTCGATAGTTGAGACTAGGTTGAGGATTTTATCTGTAATCGCGAAAGGTGGCTTCATGCGTGATAGTATCAAGTGATACTATCATGAATCAAGATAAAGGTGATACGATCGCGAGCTACAGGATTTTTGCGTCGGCTCCAAATCACTTAGTCTAGAGGCTAAAGAGGCTGGAAGCCTCTTCTACGAATAAAAAAGCCCGCTCGGAGGAATCCAAGCGGGATTTTTGTTGGGTGATTTATGAGCTATTTCTGTCTACTCGTTTGCGGAGTCACGGAAGGTGAGGTGCTCGTTGCGGTCCTTGACGAAGGATACAAGGTATTTGGAGTTCAATAGAACGACCCAATTGCCATCTTGGTCTTGTGCTAGGACACATCCCGAGGTGAGGTTCACTTTGGGTGGATCTTGGGCTTTTCTTGCTGTGTCAGGCTCGTTTTCCTTGAACCATTGGACAACCGACCACGGCGGGCTTTCCACTCGGGTTTCGACTTTGTACTCCGAAAGAAGTCGCGCTTGGAGCACCTCGAACTGGAGGGGGCCAACCGCTCCCAGCATAGGGACTGCCTGAGAACTGCCGTGCACACGGTAAGCCTGAGCCACGCCTTCCTTCATCAACTGCGCCATTCCTGAACGGTAGCGTTTGATACCGGCAGTGTCATTGTTGAGGATGTAAGCGAAACACTCAGGAGTGAAGCGTGGCATCTCATTATAAACAACTTTAGAATCTGTCGTCAGGGTGTCCCCGATGAGGAAATCGTAGTTTCCAACAAGGGCTAGAATATCTCCAGCATAGGCAATATCGAGAGTTTCGCGGTCCTGACCAAACAACTTCTGGGCATTCGAAAGTCGGACTTTCTTGCCAGTGCGTTGATCGACAACCTGCATATCACGTTCAAAGATTCCGGAAACGATCCGTACGAACACAGCTCGGTCGCGGTGGCGTGGGTTCATGTTTGCCTGAATCTTGAAAACAAACCCTGAAAAGTTATCGGTATTTGGAGAGACCATTTCTCCGCCATTCACTCGACCAGCCGGAGCGGGAGCCAACTCCAGAAAGCTCTCCAGCATGTTCTGCACACCAAAGTTGTTCATAGCGCTACCGAAATAAATCGGCATCTGCTCGCCAGCCAGCACTTGTTCGATATCTAATGGTTCGGTCAGACCATCGAGCATTTCGATCTCCTGGGTCACTGCCTCATAGATATCATCATCCATAGCCTCACGGACCTGATCATCCTCGATACCGGCGACTGAAAGAGGAGCCTTGAACGCTCCGTGCGCGGTTTTCTCAAAAAGATTCACCTGCCCTTTTTGCCTATCGAAAACACCACGGAATCGTGGTCCATCACCGAGCGGCCAGTTGACTGGAGCCGGTGCTAGTTTCAGCACAGTTTCCAATTCGTCGATCAATTCCAAAGGCGGACGCGAAGGACGGTCCATTTTGTTGATAAACACGAAAATGGGGACGCCGCGCTTACGACAAACATCGAACAACTTCAAAGTCTGCGCCTGAATCCCTTTACCTGCATCGATAACCATTATGGCTGCATCCACAGCGGAAAGAACCCTGTAAGTGTCCTCGGAAAAGTCATGGTGCCCTGGTGTGTCGAGCAGATTGACGCAGTAATCTTTGTAGTCAAATTGAAGCACAGTCGAGGAAACCGAAATCCCACGCTCTTTCTCCATATCCATCCAGTCACTGGAGGTGGACTGTTTTTCTTTCTTTGATGTGACGCTCCCGGCCAAGCCGATCGCTCCGCCGTAGAGAAGCAGCTTTTCGGTGAGAGTCGTCTTCCCCGCATCCGGGTGGGATATGATCGCAAAGGTTCGGCGACGTAAAATCTCGCGGGCGGCGACGGCTGGAACCGTGCTTGTTGTAGCTAAAGTAGTCAAAGCAGGAAATCGGTAACTCGAAGCTGAGCAATTTGCAACCCTTGCTCTCGATCACCTTCGAGTAAGCTTATCAATGGCTTATGAAAACGCAACCTGTATGCCGAAAATGGATGTTTCGATTGGCGGGAAGCAATCATTGCCTAGTTCTTTCTTCAGACAATCCAAGGTCACTTGAGAAAGTCTCTAGAAATTCAACAAATGAGGCTACTTAGTGAAAACCTTACTTTTTAGTAATTGGTTTCACAACTTCCTCGGGCGTGATCACGCCACTAGGAAGTTCGATGATGCGAATGTTCCTAAAGCGCACATCAGAGCCCTCAGCCTCAAGGCAGAGATAGCCTTTTTTTTTAGAACTGTTGCGAATGCTGTTCACGAACTTGCCATTGATACTTAGGTTTACTGTCCCATTGATAGCAACGATGCTGTAATGATTCCATTCGCCTACTCCCTTACAACGAAACTCCTTAGACATACTGCGTGGACCTTTGGGATTATCAGGTCTCGGGTTGTCTGGAGTTGCAGTGAGCTTTCCAGCACCAAATAGTTCTCCTGAGATATAGCTGGGATGTGCTTTAGTTCCATTGGGCCTGTTTATCCAGTCCAGCTCTAGCATCTGAACCTCCATGCCACTTGGAAGCCTGTTGCGACCAGGGACAGCATCACACCACAGGAAGACCCCGCTATTGCCCTTTTTCTTCATGTGCTTCCACTCAATTTCCAAAATAAAATTTTCATACATTTTCTCAGAACGCATCACACCGATCGGTAACCCTGTGCAGTGCATCTCGCCATCAACAGCCTTCCAAGTGGCTTTACTGGTATTCACATCGACCCATCCTGAGAGATCTTCACCGTTGAAAAGACTTACCCATTTAGGCTGGATGACAGTGGTAAGCTTAGCTTCTTTCTTCTGTGCTGTGGCAGCGCTGGTAAGAGCCACTATCGCTAGAAGTAGTGTGAATATTTTCATGAAAAACGAGTACTCAATAATCGGGCGTGATGCACGTTTTTTAGAACTCTCTCAATAAATAAACCCAGATCTGCGGATATGACAGCGACCAATACCCTGTGCGATGCCCCTCAAAAAAGAAATGATTTCACTAGGAATTGTGTTTGGTCCCTGCCAGATCCTTATCCAGTTATATGACATTCGCTAATCTAGGGCTCTCCGCACCCATCGTTAAAGCTTTAGAGCAAAAGGGCTACAAAGAACCTACTCCTATTCAGTTGAAGGCTATCCCCGTGGTACTGAAGGGAAGAGATGTGCTTGCTGCAGCCCAGACGGGAACAGGCAAGACCGCGGCATTCACTCTGCCGATCATGCACGCTCTATCGAAGTCTTCTTCTAGTAAGCGTCAGATCAAGGCTCTTATCATCACTCCGACGCGTGAGCTTGCAGCTCAGATTCAAGACAACTTGAACCTTTACGGGAAATATCTATCGCTTAAGAACACAGTGCTTTTTGGCGGAGTGAGTGCGGGCCCTCAGATCCAAGATTTGAAATATGGAGTCGACATTGTCGTTGCCACACCCGGCCGCCTTCTGGATCTTTGCGACCAAGGCCTCTGCAATCTTGAGGCAGTTGAAATGCTGGTGTTGGACGAAGCGGACAGAATGCTCGATATGGGATTTATCAGTGACATCCGCAAGATCGTGAAGCTGCTTCCTAAAAAGCGTCAGAACCTACTTTTCTCTGCCACCTTCTCGAAAGAGATTCGCGTGCTCACCAAAGAATTCCTCAATGACCCAGTTTCTGTTGAAGTCGATAACAAGACTACCGCAGCCCAGACAGTCAAACAACGTGCCTATCGTTGTGATGGTGCTGAGAAACCAAACTTAGCCGTCACACTCATCGCTAAAGGTAAGTGGAAGCAAGTGCTCGTCTTCACCCGCACCAAGCATGGAGCTGACAGGCTCACTAAGCACCTCAACGCTTCAGTGATCGAATCGGCCGCTATCCACGGTGGAAAATCTCAGAATGCCCGTGTGCGAGCGCTGGATGATTTCAAAGCGGGCCGCATCCGTGTGCTGGTTGCCACCGATATCGCTGCACGTGGGATTGATATCAATCAATTGCCCCACGTCATGAACTACGAACTGCCCAATGTCCCCGAAGACTATATTCACCGTATTGGCCGCACTGGCCGCGCCGGACAAGAGGGTGAAGCAGTTTCATTAGTGAGTAATGAGGAGCGCGCATTCTTCACAGACATTCAGCAACTAATCGGTCAGAGCATCGAACTAGAAATAAGAAAAGGCTATGAGCCGAAAGAATGGCCAGCCCGCATGCCAACCACCCATGAAGTGCAAAAAGCACGTGATGCGCGTCGCAATAAAATGATTAAAGAACGAGGACCTCGTCCGCCTCGCGGCAGTGCTGAAAAAAGGCCCGCCAAGCGAAAGTTTAGCGGTGGGGGACGAAGTGGTTCTAAAGCAAAGCGCCCACCACGCAGCAAGGACTAACGGATTAGTCTCTCACCTCTTCTAGAGCCCGGTGGAATAAGAAAGCGACACGAAGCGTCTTTGATTCGCTTGAGAAATTACAGAAAGAACCAAGATGGTTCTTCTACGGCGCTTTCGGCATGAAGACCCATAAAATAATATATGGGATAAGTCCGATACCTGCGAAGACTACTGAACACACAAAGATCACTCTCATGATCCAAGTTTCGATATTGAATTTCTTAGCTAGAGTGTAACACACTCCGCCTATCATTGGTTCATTTGCTGACGCACTCATGCTGTAACTCTAACTAAAAATTTAGACAGGTCGATTATTAATCTATCGGTTATTTATACCTCTAGATTGCCTCAACAGGTTCAGGCTCTGGCAGTTTCCTAAAATGTACTTGGCTGACACGTCGGCCATCAGTGCTGGTCACACGCGCTTCAAAGCCCTCGACTTCACAGATTTCACCAGGTTCAGGGATTCTCCCCATCTGCTGAGTGATGTAACCACCGACAGTGGTGACCTCGTTACTATTCAAAGCAATTCTCGGCTCGTGGTCCGAAAGCTCATTGAGCGTGAGTGAGCCCTCCACCACGAATTCGCTTTTATTGACACGGGTGAATGAGCTCACCTCTTGGTCAAACTCATCTTGAATATCGCCAACCAGCTCCTCGATCACGTTATCGAGGAAAACTAGGCCAGCGGGATCACCAAATTCATCCACGACCATCGCCAAATGCGCGTGCTCTTTAAGGAAGAATTTGAGCAACACATCGAGCGGCATAGTCTCTGGAACCACCTTTAGCTCGCGCTTCACCGTCATCAAATCTGGTTGATCATCGTGTGAGAAACGCAACAAATCTTTGATATGAATCAAGCCAATAGCATTGTCGAGATGCCCTTTGATCAGAGGAAACCGTGTGTGCTTCGTATGATTTGCAATATCGAGATTCTTACGGAAAGAATCATCAACATCGAGAGCCACCACATCACTGCGGGTCGTCATGACGTCCTTCACATAAACATCATTGAGCTCCAGAGCATTGATCAGAATCTCGCGTTCAGTTTCCGTAACCTCATGCTTCTTCTCACTTTCCTCTACCAGCAAGGCCAACTCCTCAGAGCTATGCGCGTGCTCGGCCTCACTCAATGGATCAATTTTGAAAACCCTCTTCAACACGATATTCGCCAGCCCGTTGAGCCATTTGATAGGTAGATAGAAGGCTAGGAAAAAATAATCCAACCACCTAGACAGCGCTAGAGTAGTCTCTAATGGCTTGCGGATAGCGATCGCCTTCGGAATCAACTCACCAATCACCACGTGAAGCACAGTGAACAGAGCCAGCGCTGTGAAGTAGGATAGACCGCCAATAAACCTCTGATACTCACGTAGATCCACTGTGCCATCAGTCCATTCATAAAAACGATTCAACAGGAGGTAGTTCAGCACTCCCGCGATATAAGGCTCAGCCAAAAGACCTAGTGCCAATGAAGCTATCGTTATTCCCAGCTGGTTAGCAGACAAGTAGCCGTCCAAATTATCAACAATCTTACGCGCCTTTGCTGCGCGCTCTGGGAAATCTTTTTTAGCCGTATCAATCTGGCTAGGGCGCACTTTGACGATGGCGAATTCAGATGCCACGAAAAATGCATTAAGCAAGAGAAAGAACACGCACCCAAGCACAAAAAATACGGTATAAGTCACCGATGGCCACTCTGTGGGGATCTCTGTCGTGGCGGAGGATAATAGCTGCAGACTACTCTGCAGCATCATACTGTAAGGCTCAATTTCTAGTGTATTCATTAGCGATCACAACTGCCATGGTGGTTCTTTGAATCTCTGGCAGTCGCTGGGAGTGGTTGATGTCCTATCAACCCAGTTGTTGGAATTCCAACCGTTTACAATTTTTCGTAGTTTCCATCAATACGTTTTTCAAGAACTGTGAATCCAGCGTTCTTCGCATCAATAGTGGACATTGGTTTGGTGATGGTCGGGGTATTAGTCAGACTGATCACTTTTTTCACTGGGTGTTTACAAAGTGGGCAAACCTCCAAAGGGGCTCTATCCACTGGTCGTCTTAGCTCGAAACCTTTAGAACACATACGACAACTCTTACCAGCTACACCGGCAGATTTGGATATGTATTCGTATAAAGGCATATTCTAAGTATGGGTGATAACGTAGACAAAAATAAACATAAAAACGTGAGATGGGTATCTCACCATCTCACGCTTATAAAAAATTTGTGTCTATAGCACTGTAGTGCCGACTACCAAGAGGACTTGGTAACACCCGGATCATCCCGTGTGATGCAAGTTCGCGGAAAGCAATACGAGAAAGCTTAAAGCGACGTAGGAAACCGTGACGACGTCCTGTGTACTCACAACGGTTTACAACGCGTGTTGGCGATGCATCACGTGGAAGCATAGTTAGTCCAACATAATCTTTGTCTTGCTTAAGTTGCTCACGAAGTTTCGCATACTTAGCTACAGTTTTCTTTTTGCGCTCGTTCCGCGCGATCCAGCTCTTCTTTGCCATAGGGATTGCGATGTGTATCTAGAACCTCTCGTCAATCAAGACATTTTTGGTCTTTTTCTGAAGTTCTTCCTTCTAGCTGGGTGATTACTATACATAATCACCCGCGAAGAACATGTTTCTGGCCCAAGTCATTAAGCTAACTTAATTAACTACCCACTATGATCACCAAACCACTCACCGCAATAATCGCGGTAGCTAGTCTCACATTTTCAGCCACTGCGGCACCTCAGAATGTGACCACATTAGAAATCGGCGCATCAGCCCCGGATTTCTCACTCCCAGCCACCGATGGCAAAATCTACACACTCAACTCCTTTAAAGATGCTAAGTACCTTGTCGCTGTCTTTACCTGCAATCACTGCCCTGACGCCATAGCTGCGCGTGGTAAGGTCAACCAGTTCGCAAAAGACTACGCGGATAAAGGAGTCGAGGTCGTAGCAATCTCCAGCGCGTCGATGGCCGGCGTCCAGATCTGGGAGAATGCCTACTCAAAGTACAACGACGACTTTAAATCAATGAAAGCCGTGGCAAAAGAATACGAGCTGTCACACCCTTACCTCTACGACGGCGAAAATCAGACGGCCTCAATCGCCTACGGAGCAGTCGCCACACCCCACGTCTTCATCTTCGGTCCCGAGAGAAAGCTCCTCTACCAAGGACATTTTGACGACGCCAAGCGCGACCCAGGTCCAGCGAAAAAGAAAACCGTCCTCAATACGATGGATGCACTTCTAGCAGGAAAGCCCGTTCCTGAAGCTAAGACCCGCGTCTTCGGTTGCTCCACTAAGTGGAAGGGAAAGTCTGAACTCGTCGATCAATACAATAAGCAATGGAATGCCCTTCCAATCTCCGTTGAAGCTATCGATGTAGAACTCGCCACGAAGCTCGCTAAAAACGACACTGGAAAAATGCGCCTCATCAATCTCTGGTCGACCAGCTGTGGTCCTTGTGTCGCTGAGTTTCCAATGCTGGTAGAAACCTACCAACGCCATTCTCTGCGTCCGTTTGAACTCATCACTATCTCGATTGATCCTAAGAAAGATGCGGATTCAGTTTCAAGCTTCATCAAGGAACAACACCTCCCACTCGCCAGATGGACCAAGAAATCTGTGGAAAAAGAAGGACGCAAGACCAACAACTTCCATTACCGTGGTGGTGACCTCGAAGCTCTGGCCAATGCGATCGATCCAAAATGGCAAGGCCCTATCCCGCACACTCTGCTCATTGCCCCAGGAGGCACAGTAGTCTGGCGTAAAACTGGAGGCCTCGATGAGCAAGAACTCCGCGACGTCCTTATCGACGAAATGGCCAAAGCGAACATTCGCTAACCATTCCACCCTCCCCCAATCTTCTATAGCCATCATGAATGATTTAGCCTGGATCGGCCCAGCCCTCATTTTTGGTTTGGTCGCCACCCGCTTCGGCCTACCACCGATGATTGGCTACCTAGCGGGCGGTTTCTTGCTAAATCTATTCGTCGATGGCAACAGCGTGAACCTAGCAAGCATCGGCAACATGGGTGTGACACTCCTGTTGTTTTCCATCGGGCTCAAACTCGATGTTCGTTCCTTGCTAAAACCCGTGATTTGGGCGGGAACCTCACTACACATGCTTGTCACGGTGGCTCTGTTTGGCCTCGCAATTTTCTGCATGAGCTTCACAGGTGTTGCTCTGCTCGTCGACGTAGGCTTCACCACAGCCATTCTGATCGCCTTTGCTCTGAGTTTTTCCAGTACAGTCTTTGCAATCAAGACCTTGGAAGAAAAAGGAGAAATGTGCTCCCGCCATGGTCAGATCGCCATTGGCGTACTGGTCATGCAGGATATCTTCGCTATCCTATTTCTTGCCCTTTCGACAGGTAAAGCGCCGTCACCGTGGGCGCTGGCTTTGATTTTACTTATCCCATTGCGTCGATTCCTGCTCCGAGTTATGAGCGATGTCGGCCATGGTGAGCTGATGGCTCTACTCGGTCTAAGCATAGCCTTTGGCGGAGCCTTTCTCTTTGAGTTAGTCAGTGTGAAAGGAGACCTTGGAGCGCTGATCTTTGGAGCAATGCTTGCGGCTCACCCCTCTGCCAACTCGATGGCTAAAAAGCTATTGAGCTTCAAGGAACTCTTACTTGTCGGCTTCTTCTTGAGCATCGGCATGTCTGGCTCGATCACTACCGCTACAGTCCTAACAGCTAGCGTACTCGCCCTCGCAGCAGTCCTGAAGGTAGTCCTATTCTTCTGGCTATTTACCAAGTTGAGGCTTCGCTCCCGTACGGCAGTGCTGAGTTCGTTCAATTTAGCAAACTTCAGTGAGTTTGGCCTAATCGTGGCTTCCGTGGCCCTAGCCAACCAATGGCTCAGCGGAGATTGGGTGGTGGTTATAGCACTGGCACTCACCTTCACATTTATTGCCGCATCCCCACTCAACAACCACGCTCGCGCCATCTATAGCCGATACAAAACAAAGTTCGACAGCCACCAATCTGATAACATTCTACAGGAGGATTCTGCTGTCGTACCAACCGCCACTCAGATCGTCATCATCGGCATGGCCAGCATTGGCTGTGGAGCCTACGACACGCTCGTTAAGGAATTTGGCGAGGTTATAGTGGGCGTCGATACTGACTCGTCTGTTGTCTCTGGGCACAGAGAGAACGACCGCAAAGTAATTCTAGCTGACGCGACGAATGAAGAATTCTGGCATCGCCTGTCACTAGGGAATGTGAGAATGCTCCTATTGGCGATGCATGACCACGAAACCAATATCGCGGTTACGAAACTCAGCCAGCATCTGGGGGCTGTACGATTTGCAGTTTCCGATTATGACGACCAAGCTCAAGCCTTAGAATCGGCAGGGATCGACAAAGCGTGGAGCCTAAAATCCCAGGCTGGCATCCAATTTGCGGAAGATGTCATCGAGCTAGATAGCCATAAGCTGCCCCATCCCACTCACGGTTGATCTACGGTCATCCATGACGCCGCTACTCCACCCAGCCAACAGTCACAAGCCTCTTCACCTCGAACAGACATGCGCCATCTAGCTTTCCCTTAGCCTCCAGCTCCAGAGTCATGTGCTGTCGATAGTTCTTAGCTCGCAGCACAATCTCCTTCATTTTCTCGGCATTTTCTTCACCTACTTTTCCGTAGGCATAGAGAGTCTCGCCACAGTCGGGTGTTTCTAGCTGGAAGCACAGCCACTTCTTTTGATCCAGGTATTCACCTGCGTAATGACTCCCTGGTCGCACAAAAACCCGCACGAGAGCTGGATCAACACTTTCCCCGTTGGTTAGGGTGTCCCAGCTAACAGAGCAGTAGCGTGCGTAGCTATCCCAGTCCACCTTAGGTCCCTCATCAGTCTCTAGCACATTGAGCAGCCGTAGACTACCGCTGGTAAAACTCACAGCATAAGACGTCCTCTCTTTGTCTCCAAAAGTCCTGCGCATCATTTCTCGGATCTCCACACCTGGTTCTTTAAGCGCCTCTTCCGTATAACTGCTTAGATGCGTTTTCACCACTTCCCTATTTCGTACCATTGTCAGCCGTTTCTCCACATTTATCTCGGCGATAAATGCTCTCGCTACCTCTTCAGCGTTCGGTTCTTTTTGAACAATCGCCGACGCTACCACTTGCCTATCGGCAACCACTTCCTCCTCGCCTCCAGATAGCATATAGTTCCCCCTAACACCAGAGCCACCACCACAAGAATCGCGACAGCACAACCTCGTATTTCAGACTGATCCTCTTGACTATGATTATCACTCTTACTGCGCCTCCGGCGAGTCACCTCGCTCTCTGACCGCTCATTTCCTCCAGACTCATTCATATCTATCTTAAAATTCTCACATTCACTAAGCATCACGGCTTTCAGCTTATCGCTTACTCACCGCAATACCTTTTCCTATTCTTATTTGACCTAGAATGGTTACCCATCCCAGCTCTGGGGCTACCGGTGGTTCCAGAGCGCGGCACTGCCGTAGAGACACTTGTCCACTACGGTTCTCACCGTGAACATGAGCTCAGCTAGAGTCACTCTTTTAGGAGGTATCTCTATCCTGGAGCCTGCGACTCGAAAACCTATGTTGTTGTTCTCATTGCCCGGGCTGTTGTTGTTGCGGTTAGACGACTGCAGGTTGTTGGAGTTGTTGTTCCAGTTACCCCCGCGGATAACGCGCGACTCAGCTGCCGTTAGTCTCCGAAAGCCCCGACAATCTAGAATCTAGCCTCCCAGTATCCTACTACGCAAGCGCCAACTTTGCGCATGCTCGGCATGCGCTATCCATGATCTCACGGATACGCCAACCTCCTTCCACCCCAGATCACCGTGAGACACCTCGTAGCGCATCTGCTTCAGTCTTCGCTGAAATCTCCTCACACCAGCCGAGCGCACCTTCACACGCCCATCAGCACGCAGAACAAAGCCACAGAAGTCCACTCCATCAGCCGTCCTACACATCCTGTATTTGTCAGGGTGTATCACTAGCCCTTCACCCTCTAGATACTTGTGGCAGCGTTCACCTATCCTACGCAGCTCCGCCCTATCTTCTCCAAACAGCAAGAAATCATCCACATAGCGCACATATCCCTTCACTCGGATGCCTTGCTTCACGTAGTGATCAAATGCATCCATGTAGATATTAGCAAAGAACTGACTCGTTAGGTTCCCTATCGGCAGCCCCCACCGCACCGCTTTCACATCAAATAAATTACCATTCTTCCGCCATTCCTGGGTCACAGTCTCAGAATGTGATCCCACGATCAGCGCTATCAGGTTCAGCACTTGCTTGTCCCCCACCACCCGCTCTAGCTTACTCAGCAGCAAGTCATGCCGGATAGAAGGGAAATACTTCCGGATATCACATTTTAGAACCCACGCGTAGCGCTTACTAAAAAATAAAGCTCTCCGCATTCCTGCATGGGTTCCTTTGCCCGTTCTACAGGCATAGCTATCCTCGATAAAGCGTGGGTCAAACAGCGGCTCTAGCACCCTAACCAGCGCATGATGTACCACTCTATCTCTAAATGGCGCTGCCGCTATCATTCGCCTCTTAGGCTCTAGGATTTCAAAGTAATGGTACTCGCCTGGGCGGTACTCACCTGTTCGCAGCTCACGCTCTAGCTTCACTACCTCGGTCTCCCACACATTTGAGAATGCAGCCCCACTCGCTCCCGTCCTCTTTCCTGACATAGCAGCCTGTGCGGCAGCCACTAGATTATTCAGGCTAGCAACCTGGTTCCATAAATGTTTATGCCGCTTCACAGCTTGATTGAGCGTGCCCAGCCACCGACCATCCTGCCGCATTCCTCTAGCGATTGGATGCTGAAGAGGAATTGCTTCTTACTCACCAGATTTCTATCCAATGCCAAGCGCATGAGCCAGCGCACCACCTCTATTTTACGGTTTGCTTGATCTAGAAGCTCACGCTTCTTACCCTTTTCAGAGAAGGTAGCCTCTCCTAGCAGCTCGACCACCAGCACCACGGCATCCGCGAGCCTAGTCCCTAGCACAAACCTCTGATTCTTTGGGAAGCCATCCACACGGTCTAGCACCCACTTGGTGTAGTCATACCACTTTACCAGCACCACTGGCTGGTCTTTTGCTTTTTCTATCTTCATTTTACTAAAAAAAATCGCGCCGGCTTACGCCGACACGATTCCAGAAAATTTCGCCTTTCTCCTCAGCCCTTTTACCCTTCTAAAGAAAAGGGAAAAGAGACAAAGAGGAAAAGGGTAATATTATCCACGTTTACGACGCATGAGAAGACTAATGGCACCTAATACCAGCAAAGTCACTGACGATGGCTCTGGAACCGCAGCCACGGCTGCGACTCGAAAACCTATGGCGCTGTTCTCAGGGCCCGGGCTGAGGCCGTTGCGGGTAGACGACTGCAGGGCGAGGGAGTAGTCGAACCAGCCACCCCCGCGGAAAACGCGCGACTCAGCTGCGCTGTCATTTGAAGCGTCATAGCCAGACTCTGACCACTCCCAGACATTGCCGCCCTGCCCCATCGTGCCATACGCACTCAGACCACCAGCCTTGGTCACATCTGCGGGGCCTGACTGACTGTACACCGCTGTACCAGCAGCTACTCCACCACTCGTGGTAGTAGAAGCTGTGTCACTGCCTGTTGCATAATCCCAGTAACCAGCCCCACCGGACTTGTTCGGATCGTAGTAAGCGGCTTTATACATCTCATTCTCACTCGGCAGGAAGTAGTGCGCATTGCTGTTGCGGAAGCGGTTACTAGCTTCATAGCCGGCATCTCCAGAATCCCACAGCGCTATATTATCATTTCCCCCAGCAATATCGAACTGGTAAGCCGCACTGTGACCAGAACTGGTGTTGAGCCAGTTCACAAAACGCGCCGCCTCATTCCAACTCACATTAGTTGATGGACTATCCATTCCACGGTTACTTTGTGTTATATCCGGACCCGCACTCAATGCATTGTAAGAATCGATCATAGACTCACTCACCTCGTGCGTCCCCATGCGGAAATTATTGTCTACAGAACCGTAGCCAGTGCCGTCCCCTACATTTCCTGCGTTTCCAATATTCACAAAATCCATAGTGAAGGCATTGCCCCCAGTTCCGAAACTATCTGCACTAGCCATAGGAGCGGCCATCAGGGCGGCTCCATAAATCATAGGAGTTAATTTAAACATAAGATCTAGTTAGATCTAAAATATTCAAAAAATAGCACCCAAAATTTTCACTTTAATATCAGCACCGAGAAAATATTCTACCACTCTTAGGGTTTTCCATTGAAAACCCCGCCCACTTCAAACTTAATACCTCCAACCAAACACTTTCACACTGATGTCCGATAAACCATTTCACTTTCAAAAGCCATTTCCACTAGGTCCAGACCAGACCCAATACGAACTCATTTCCACCGATGGCATTTCCGTCGCCAAACTCGGCGAGCGCGAGATCCTCACCGTCGCACCAGAAGCTCTCACCCTACTCGCGAATGAGGCGATCAAAGCAATCTCCTTCAAACTCCGCCCATCCCACCTCAAACAGGTAGCGGCAATCCTCGACGACCCAGAATCGACAGAGAACGACCGCATGGTAGCCCTCACGCTCCTGCGCAATGCGGAAGTCGCAGTGAACGGAATCCTCCCTAACTGCCAAGACACAGGCACCGCCATTGTCATGGGTAAAAAAGGCGAGAACGTCTACACTGGCGCCAACGACGAGGAAGCGCTTTCTCACGGCATTTACAAGACCTACACCGAGGAAAACCTGCGCTACTCGCAGACCGTCCCACTCACCATGTACGAGGAGATAAACTCGAAGACCAACCTTCCAGCGCAAATCGACCTCTACGCTACTCAGGGAGACTCTTATGAATTTCTCTTCATCACCAAAGGCGGTGGATCAGCCAACAAAACATTCCTTTTCCAAGAGACCAAAGCGCTGCTCAACCCGAAGACACTGACTTCGTATTGCATCGCTAAAATGACAACCCTCGGCACCTCGGCCTGCCCGCCCTACCACGTCGCTATCGTCATCGGTGGCACCTCGGCTGAGATGAACCTCAAAACCGTCAAAATGGCGTCGACGCGCTACTACGACGAACTTCCAACCGAAGGCAACGAGCATGGCCAAGCATTCCGCGACATCGAGCTCGAGAAGGAACTTCTCAAACTCTCTGCCGACATCGGCATTGGCGCTCAGTTCGGTGGCAAGCATTTCGCCCTCGATGTGCGCGTCATTCGCCTACCACGCCACGGAGCCTCCTGCCCGGTCGGCATCGGAGTTTCCTGCTCGGCTGACCGCCAGGCGAAAGCGAAAATCACCAAGGACGGAATCTTCCTCGAAAAGCTCGAAACAAACCCAGGCCAGTACATCCCAGAAAAATTCAAGGACTGGAAATTCAAAGGTGTAGAAATAGATCTCGATCAAGGCATGGAGAAAACACTCAAAACCCTTTCCAAGTACCCAGTCACCACTGCTCTCTCGCTCAGTGGCCACATCATCGTTGCCCGCGACATCGCTCACGCAAAGCTCAAGGAAATGATCGATAACGGCCAAGAACTCCCAGACTACGTCAAGGACTACCCTATTTACTACGCTGGACCTGCGAAGACTCCAGAGGGGCTGGCATCGGGCTCCTTTGGCCCAACCACAGCTGGCCGGATGGATGGCTACGTGCCGATCTTCCAAGCTCAAGGCGCCTCGATGGTGATGCTAGCTAAAGGCAATCGCTCACAGCAGGTGACAGATTCCTGTAAAGAACACGGCGGCTTCTACCTCGCTCTATCGGCGGACCAGCAGCCATCCTGGCCAAAGATCACATCAAGAAAGTCGAAGTCGTCGACTTCCCGGAACTTGGAATGGAAGCTGTATGGAAGATCCGCGTCGAGGACTTCCCAGCCTTCATTCTCGTTGATGACAAAGGAAACGACTTCTTCCAGCAGCTCAACAGCTGCCCGACTTGTAAATAAGCCGCTTCATTACTAATCTGGAGAGGCGTAGATAAAGCAACGCTCAACGCATGTAACCATCTCACCCCCAATAATCGGTGAATTCAAAAAAACTGGAAGGTTCGTCTCGAATACTAGGAAAAACATTACTCAAGCATCACAAAATACGATGAAAATTTTATTCACAGCTCTCGCCAGCTCATCACTTGCTCTGACTAACCTGACAGCAGGGTCGGCTCTAAGCCTCAAACTGCCCACGGAGAACCAATACATTTTCAGTAAGACCCCTGAGAAATTCTACATGTACACGTTTAGGAACTTTGAGGGTGTTGACTCCCACCCTTGGACAGCTGGAAAGTACGGTTATGTCAGAACTCTACGCCGAACACCTGAGGGTATTATAGCCACCAAATTTCACGAAGGAATCGATATTCGCCCCATAAAACGCGACCGCTACAGCCGCCCGATGGATATAGTTTCAGCCATAGCCGACGGCAAGGTCGTCTACACCAATAAAGTTGCAGGCAACTCAAACTATGGCCATTACGTGGTTGTCGAACACGACTGGGGCATTGGACCATTCTACAGCCTTTACGCCCATCTTCAGTCGATCTCATGCAAAACTGGGGCAAAAGTCTCAGCAGGTTCACCACTAGGTAAAATGGGCTACACTGGAGCTGGTATCACACGTGAGCGCTCCCACCTCCACCTTGAACTGGGACTCTTGGCCAATAAAGATTTTGAACAATGGCATAACGCCTACTTTCCCTCCAAAAATCACCACGGACTCTATAATGGCCTCAATATGAATGGCCTCAATATTTCAGAGCTATTCATTAGGCACAAAAATAACCCCAACCTGACCCTCACATCATTCATCTCCAAGATACCAACTTATTTTAAGGTCACTATCCCTCGACGGCGTGAATTAGACCTAGCGAAACGCTATAGTTGGATGTGCCAAGGTGATCATTCAGTCATGACCCCCGCTTGGGAAATTAGCTTTGCTAGCTCAGGGTTCCCACTCGCCATCACCCCCAGCAATCGTGCAGTGATTCGCCCAACTGTGACTTACGTTAAGCCCACTCAGTCAAATCATAAATACCACACCAAAGGAATCCTTACTGGTACTGGCAAACAGGCCACACCCACTAGCCTAGGGAAACGAGTCATCAGCCTTATGACAAGCAGCTTCTTAGACTAACCCCAGCTCGGCAACCGGTATAACTTTTCCCTTTATCCTTTCCCCTTCTTT
>NZ_MQWA01000001.1:2611665-2691149 GCF_002954445.1 Rubritalea profundi | reverse complement strand
AAAAATCAACAAGTAGAACTTTCACAGCCTCTCTCAACTCTACAATAATAATTGGATTCTCAGTAGAATCATCTTTCACAAAGCTCTAAAAGGGCCGATTCAAGTGATTTAAAGTTCCACTTAAAGTCTAAGTCCTCCAATTTTTTAGGAACCACCCTCTGACTAGCCAGCAAAGCCTGTGAAAATTCACCCAAAATCACCCCTAAGGCTAAAGCTGGCACCGGGCATAATGCTGGCCGTCGGAGAGCTCTACTCAGAGCCTTTGTGAAATCAGCGTTGGTGACGGACTCAGGCGCTACAATATTGTATGCTCCTTCAGAACGTGAAGAGAGAGACAGAAATACCAGAGCTCTCACTACATCTTGCAAGTGAACCCACGGGAACCATTGCTTTCCAGAACCCAGTTTCCCCCCAACTCCAAACAAGAAAGTCTTTTTCATCTTTAACCAAGCATGTGACTCACGTCCTAACACCACTCCAATTCTAGGATGTACCACTCGACATCCACTAATAATTTCTTCGTGAGCAGCATGCTCCCAAGAGGAACAAAGCTCAGCAAGGTAGCCTTCACCTATATTAGATGATTCGTCTAGCGGCTCAGCCCCTCTATCCCCATAGATCCCCACTGCTGAAGTATTCAGCCATAGGCTCGGGCGCTCTTGAGCCGGTAACGCCTGCATCCAGCAGCGCAAATTTTGAGTTAATTCCACGCGACTCGCGTGAAACTTTGCCCGATTACCCTTTGTCCACCTCTGATCTATGGGCTCACCCGCTAGATTAATAAGTATATCCACTCCTATAAGGCAGCGCTCATCGAGCTCCCGCCACTCTTGATCGACCTCATCCCGTTTAGTGCGCGATATACGCACAACCCGCATTCCCAGCTCTGTAAACGCGCTAGCTACCTCTGAACCGATCAGTCCTGACGCGCCTATAATTCCAACTACTTTTTCCATTACTTATAAAGATGCCAATTCTTAGTTCTACGGTCAACTGATCAATTTACTCCTTTCATCTTTACTCGAAGGTCTATCAAAGGTCTAAATAACGCGCATGAACCGACTCCTTCCCAGCTTAGCAGCAATCCTCATCTCTGCTACCAGCTACAGCCATGCTCAAGGAGATGGTGACCTACAGTCTGGAGGGTTAGACCTACAACTTACTCCAACGATGCCAGACAATGTCCGCGTCACATCTAACAATGGAGCCGATTACAATGGAGAAACAGGACTTATACGCTACCTTGGAGGCGTTCAGGTCTATACTGACAATGGTATCCAAATTTTTGCAAAGCAGGCTCTTATTGATACTACTAAAGAGGTCATCCACCTCAACGGCGATGTAAGCATCTATCAAAATTCCACCTTACACCGGGGCTCAAAAGCCTCCTATAATTACGGAACCGAACAATTAGATACAAAAGAACTCAAAACTAGCATGGATCCATTTCTGCTAGATTCAGACACATTCACATCAGAAACTGTCGATGGAAAGCGCATCTTCATCGGTAAGAACGCTGGGCTCTCCACTCACGATAGACAAAATCCGAATTTTTGGATCCGAGCAAAAAAAATTGAAATTTACCCTGAAGAAGAAATCATCTTCAGAAATCTAAAGCTCTACGCTGGCGACACCCCTATATTTTGGCTTCCTTACCTCTCTCAATCAGTAGGATCTGAGCTAGGCTACCAATTCACCCCTGGTTCCAAGTCTAACTGGGGCCTATTTTTACTCAACCGGTACGGGATCATGTTAGGGGGAGAAAAAAACCCTGTGTCAGGGAGAAAGGAAGACCAATGGCTCCTTTCTGAGTGGCTTTTAGATTTTAGATCTAAAAGAGGCGTGGGAGTCGGCGTCGACTTCACAGACCAAAGGCTCGACGGTAACAGCAACCTAGGCTGGCTTAAAACTTATTATGCCGATGATACAGACCCATCGCTTTCACGCTCCTCAATTCCCCGTGAAACGATCGACAGTAATCGCTATAAAATTGAACTTAAGTACCGATTCGATTGGCAGAACACCCCATCAACCACAACGATCGTCGACACAAACCTCACTTATCTCAGTGACCGCTACTTCCTAGAAGACTTTGAGGAACGAAACTACACACTGAACCCTCAGCCAGATAATATCATAGGCATTCAGCGACGTAGTGATCAGTATCAGCTAGGAGCTTTCACTCGACTACAATTGAATGATTTTTATGAAGCTGACACACGCCTGCCTGAAATCTATTTAGACCACGCAAAGAGACCCATTTTCAACAGCTCGATTCTACACGAGGGATCCACTTCTATTGGCTGCTATAAAGAAGAGCTCGGTAAATCAGACCCAGTTCGTTTGCGCGCTGAAGCAGCAGATTCTTACACAACTCCAGAAAGAGAAAGTGAAATAGAACGACTCCTCAGTGAGAATAGTTTCGCTAGAATACATACCTATCAAGAACTCTCCCGCCCAATTGAAGTGGCTAACGGAGTCACTGTCACACCACGTGCCGGAGCCGGGTATTCTTATTATTGGGATGAAGGGGCAGATGGCAAGACACATAGCAGCCCTCACGGCTATCTAGGCCTTGATGCTGCGATGAAGTTCACAAAAAGCTACGCCTCTGTGCAAAGCAGACGCTGGGGCCTCAACGAACTTCTGCATGTTGTGCAGCCATACGCAAATATCTCAGTCCTTGCCACCAATGAGCTGAACGAAGACGACAGCAAGATTGATAGACTCACCCCAACCGAGCGCCCACGACCGATCGATGTGGCCCGTTTCACTGCGATTGACGATTACCAAAACTGGTCGATCGCACGCCTAGGTACACGTAACAATCTGGTTACCAAGCGTAATGGTCGAAGCCAGAACTGGCTCACCTTAGACTCGTATATAGACGCTTTCTTAAATGACCCTGAGTACGATCGAGATTTCTCAAACTTTTATAATGACTTACGGTGGAACCCAGTCCCATGGGGAAGCTTGAGCCTCAACACACAGTTCCCCCTCAACAGTGAAGGCTTCACTGAGATCACCACTAACCTCCTCTTCTGGCCCCACGAGAACATCGAGCTGAGTATTGGCCACAGCTACTTATCTAACCACCCAGTCATCGCCGACACTGACTTGATCCGCGGCAGAGCCTACTTTCGTATCAATCCAAAATGGGGGATCGGCACCTACCATCAATGGCAGTTTGATGACAACACTCTTGAACGGCAGGAATATTCATTCCACAGAAACTTTGAAAGTTGGACCGCTGGCCTCGGGTTCTACCAACGAGACAATCGGCTCAATAAAGAGTATGGTGCATTGCTAAATATATCACTCAACGCCATACCATCCTTGAATTTACCATTTAACATCGAAGCCCAATAGCAACACATTCTATCATGACTCCAACAACACTACTTGATGCGCTAAACTGGCGCTATGCCACCAAAGCCTTTGACCCGAGCCGAACGATCGCAAGTGAAGTATGGGACGCCATAGAAGAGAGTCTAGTCCTCACACCTTCATCCTTTGGGCTACAGCCCTGGAAGTTCATCGTCGTGACAGATCCCGACGTAAAGAAACAACTACTTCCACACTCTTGGAACCAGCAACAAGTTGTCGATTGCTCTCATCTTGTAGTACTTGCAGCACATGGCCCCATCGGTAACGCCGAGCTCGATACATTCATCGACACAACCCACGCCGTGCGTGGAGGAGAAAAGGAAAGCCTCACATTTTACCGTGATATGATGGGTGGCTTCATAGCTAACATGAGCGCTGAACAACTCATTGCTTGGGCAAAAAACCAAGTTTATATTGCTCTTGGTCAATTGATGGCGAGCGCTGCATTCCTCAAGATAGACGCCTGTCCGATGGAGGGGATCACACCTGCGGAGTACGACAAAATTTTAGGACTCGAAGGGACTGGATATTTCACTACCGTGGCCTGCCCTATGGGCTACCGCTCTAACGACGACAAATACGCGAGTTTACCCAAGGTACGTTACAGTAAAGATAAAATCATCCAACAGAGATAGCGCCAGATGAGCTAACGCTCTGACCTCTGGCCTGAGAGATCAGGCCAATTTCCAATCGTAAAAAAGCTGATGCATAATAACATCCGTCCTTTTCTTATTTTTCAACTTGATCTGGGGCACTGATCCCCTCAACCAAAGAGGAAAACTCTATGAGCTGAGAATCCTTGAGAAGATTCTGAGTGAGTAGACCAACTAACAAAGGTCCACGGGCAGTCATCACACTGATGAACTGCAAGAAACTCTCCGATGCCACTTTCAGCCTCAGGCTAGACGATTTTCCTTCTTCAAGTCGATGCCGGGTAGTAGCAGCCAAAACTGTTAGTTTAGTCCACTCTTCATTAGGCATTGCAGCTTGCAGGACATCTCCATCAAGGTTAACAACACAGAGCCCTTGGCAACGAGCATGAGCATTGAGCCAATCTCCTAACTCTGGAAGTGCTGCTTTGCGCACAACTGGAGTAATCACTCCTGTACGCTTCGCCATTTCACTCGCTTTAGCTAAGACCTTGCTCGCTGAGCTACGGATAAGTCCTTCACTTTTTGATGCTTCGACCTTTTTGGTTTGTTGAGCATCCGCTGGTGCCATTAGAGCTTTGGCTAGACGATTGAGTTCATCGACATCCAACCATGGGTTTATAGAATCCATATTAGTAAATTTATTTAACAGTTCAGACTACTCGCATTACAGGCTGAGACCAAGCTTTGATTCGATCTCCAATCTCAGTTCATCGAAGGCGCTAAGTAGTTTGGCTGAGCCTTGCAGCACGCCCACGGGAACACCTTTACCACTCGCTTTGAGGAAAAGTCCATCTCGAGGCACCTCTTCTTTCATCACCAGTTGCGCTGGGAGCAACTCACGTAATCCGTCAGCAGCCTCAGCGCTTTCCTGCACGTCGCGCTGAACCATTGTCAGAAGGACCCCAAGGATAGATAGTTTAGTGTTTTTCGCACGCAATTCGGTGAGGCCTTTGAGCATCTTAGGCACCGATCTGATACCCAACGGCTCAGCCTGCTGTGGGACTAACACTGCATCTGCAGCTACTAACACATCGCGTGTGATTCCAAATAAACCTGCCGCGCTGTCCAGAATACAGATATCATAGCCTCTCGATTCAGCCTCACCTAGAAAATCCTTCACTCTCTCCACCACACTTTCACTATAGCCACCACCAAGTTCGTACCCCTCCCCCTGTCCAGCAGGAATCATAGAAAGAGTCTTCATTCGTGTCGGCACAACAAGGCCATCAAAGGTCTGCTTTTGATCACCTAAGTAATCAAAGAATCCGAGCAGCTTTCTAGACTGCCGGGTGAGAGAGAGACCAACCGACCCCTGAGGGTCAGTATCCACGAGCAAGACATTCCACCCCGCTCTAGCGAAGGCAAATGCGAGATTGATAGATACTGTCGTTTTGCCGACACCACCTTTTTGGCTAGATACTACGATGCTTGTCATCTTTTCTGGAAAACCTATATAAAATGAGGCGCGCTAGCTTCACCTAACGCGCTGTATACGAGCGAAGCTAAACAGCGACCTGCGTGAGAGGAAGGATTTTCTCGAGCATTTACGCATACACGCTTTTGATCTAAACAATTCCCGTTCAGGCTCAACAGATTTAACCCCTGCTAAAACGAGTCTGCTAGGGTGTCGGAAATCATGCTATTTGTCTAAACAGTCGAACGGTAGAAGAAATTTGGCGCACAAAGCTGAAACCCTCGAAGCTCATCACACGCATTCTCGATTCGAACCAAGTCATTGCCCACACTGGCTGCCATGTGTTTTATCTCGAAGCTCTCGCGGGGAAAATTCTACGAGAGAACAAGCTAGCTGGATCGGGCTATGGTTTTTGCACCATCGCAATAAACCATACACCTGTAGTTCTCGCCAATACCGTAGTGAGCCATGCGATTGGTATCGAAGAAGCTAAAGACGACTAATAAAGTTCAGTCACATACTGCTCCTTTACCCCGCCGCCGACGACACGCACCAGATACACTCCTCGTGAGTCGAGTAACTTAGTTGGCTCAAAGTTGATGGTACTGCCGCAGCAATATATGTATTGCACCCCGATCTCGCGTCCATCAATCTCATCATTCCAGCTGATAGATTTGACCGGACGCGGCTTGAGTTTGTAAATCTCAATAAGAAGCTTAGATTTGGGTGGAGCACCCTCTGTTAGATAAAGCGACCAAGCATTCCCCAGCACACTGGCCTTGACAGGGTCATAGAATTTACTCTATTCAGCAAGAGATGCATAACGCATCTAAAGCACTCATGATTCTTGTACTCCGCTGGCTCGTTCCGGCGCGGGAGGAGGATGTGTGTGCTTAATGAGTGAATAAGAAAGCTCATAACCAACGTCAACCGACCCGCTTCGATCCTCGATGCGGGTCTTTTTTTGTACCTATGTCTGGACCAACCATACCAATATCATCGATCACCATACCATCCATGGTGATCTTAGGCTCCTTTTTGTTCTGCGCCAAAGGAATCGTTGTAAAGCTCATGTTCGCTGAGGGACTTACTCCTAGTGGCGTGATGGCTCTCCGTATGCTCACAGCTACGCCAGTGTTTATGATTATGCTGGCTCTGCGCTGGAAGAATATTTCTAAGATTAGCCGAAAGGATTGGGGATTGATGGCCCTCCTGTCGTTCGCTGGATATTTCCTTTGCTCGTTGCTAAATATGACAGGCTTGCAGTATGTAAGCGTTGGCTTAGAACGGGTGATCTTATTCAGCTATCCTAGCATCGTTTTGGCTGGATCTATCCTTTTCCAAGGAGCTCGACCATCTGGAAAAATGTATGCCGCCTGCGGATTATCTTGGGTTGGCCTCACATTGATTATCCGCGAGGAAATCAGCTTCGCTGGTGATGCTAGTTTGATATTATTAGGCTCAAGCTTAGTCTTACTCAGCGCAATCATCTACGCTGGGTACATTTTAGTGGCTAAACCCGTGATTCAACGTATCGGAGTACCGCTATACACTGGTATCACTATGGTGTTTTGTGCCATTACGATATTAAGCTACTTCAGCGTCAACGACGGAAATTTCCGCAGCTTATTCAGCTCTAACATAGTCATTGGCTACGGAGCTGCCATCGGCATTTTTGGTACAGTCATTCCATTACTCATGCTGTCCTATGCATTATCAAGAATCAACACATCGTCCTACGCCATAATCTCATCGATCGGCCCAGTAGCTACTATCCTAATCGCCACGATCTACGTGGGTAAAATGCCTGAAGGTTTACAATTGTTAGGCGTTTTACTCTCTGTCGCTGGAGGATTATTAGCCACCAAACAGGGACGCCCACCGAAGCCAAAGCTCCAACCAGCCAAGGCGTAGGCAGAGCATCCTTAAGATAATGCCAGATCCACAATAAGACCTCAGCGACTCACCTCGTTGAGCTCATCTACTTTTACCTTAACACCAAGTAAAATTAGAGGTGCCCTCGCAACTATGAGTCTGGGAAATTGGTCAATGAATATAGGATTGGGAGTGACCATCATAGTACACTTGCTCGGCCTATTGCACTGCCTGCATGTGTTGATTTATGTGAGGTCATCGCAGGGAGCCATTGCGTGGATGCTAGCTTTTTTGGTGATGCCGTGGATAGCCATTCCCTTTTTACTGGGTGACTGGAAGAACTAAGTTCGAGGGTTACGTGAAGGCGAGATGCCTGCTATGTTAGAAAAAGATTTCGCATCTGCCCGATTTATAGCGCACAATGCGCTAGAGGAGCGATCCTTCGGCTTTCGCATAGCTGCTCGAATCGCTCGCTTATTTTCACCAATTCTCTAGATGCCCAAGAAAAAGATAGCCCAAATGCGTAAAGACTACGCCGGACTTATGCCTAAAAAAGGCTGGGTCAAACGCAACATTCACTTCTTCGGCAAGCGAGTATTCACTCAAGTCTTCAAACGCCGACTTGGCACGACCAGCGAAGCGGTTCTTGACCCTCCACCTTCAGGAGTTGCACGTATCACTTGGATTGGCCACGCCTCCTTCCTGCTGCAGTTCGCCGACCATTCCGTGCTCATCGACCCGAACTGGGCGCACTGGCACGGCTTCGTAAAGCGTCAGCGCAACCCCGGGCTCGGGATCAAGTTTCTCCCACATATTGACCTCGTGCTAGTCAGTCATGCCCACTTTGACCATTTGCACAAAAAGTCGCTCAAAATTGTCGACTCCCGTGAAGGCATTGTGGTTCCTAAGGGCAGTGGTTCTTTGGTGAAGAAACTAGGATTCCACTCGGTCTATGAAATGGCACTTTGGGACGAACTTACTTTTTCAGACCTCACGATCACCCACACGCCTTGTCACCATTGGGGGGCTCGCTATTTACACGACACGCACCGCGACTACGGTGGCTACATCGTCAAATCTGGCAACCTTACTGTCTTCCACTGCGGTGATTCGGCTTACTTTGAAGGCTTTGAGGAGATCGGCAAACGCCAGCATATCGACATAGCAATCATGCCCATCGGCGCCTACAATGCCCCTAGTGGCAGAGATGTCCACATGAACCCTGAAGAGGCTGTCAAAGCGTTCCAAGAGCTAGGAGCCGAATTCATGATCCCGATGCACTACCGTACCTTCCCATTAGGAAATGAACCAGACCACGAGCCTGAAGAGCGCCTCCTAGCTGAAGCTAAAAGACTAGGTCTAGAAGACCGTATCATCATTCTTGATGAAGGTGTAGGTATTGAGCTCGAAGGGGAATTCAGTTCATCTGGTGAGAATATCTAAAAGTACCTTTGAGGCAGCTTGCCACTAGTCACCTAGTCTCCGCGTAATTCGGATCATTGTACGAGATAGTGAATTGAGCACTTGTATGTTAGTCATCCCACGTTGACACTAAATCCATGATTTGGCGTCTCTTTTCTATCCGTGCTCTTCAGGCACTCGCATTCCTCACCCTACTGACCTCGGGAGTTGTTCAGGCAGCAGCTCCATCGATCGGCGCCAAGCGTGCTATCGTGATCGACAACAACACTGGCCGCATTTTATACCAGAAAAATGCCCACGACAAGTGTGC
This sequence comes from Rubritalea profundi, assembly GCF_002954445.1. Lineage (GTDB taxonomy): Bacteria > Verrucomicrobiota > Verrucomicrobiia > Verrucomicrobiales > Akkermansiaceae > Rubritalea > Rubritalea profundi. Next base: position 2,682,088 of record NZ_MQWA01000001.1, on the reverse strand, counting down.
GGTGGCTTCTACGCAAAAGCTTTTGACCGCACTCTGTGTGCTCGATGCAGGTTCACTCCGCAATAAAGTGGTGGTTCAGAAGACCGACACCTATTGTGAACCGACTAAGCTCTACATCAAGCCCGGCGACACCTACACGCGCCAGGATTTGCTCAAAGCCTTGGTCGTGAAATCTGGCAACGACATCGCTCGCGCATTGGCCCGTGATGTGTCTGGAAGCCAGGTGAATTTCGCCAAATACATGAACAAAAAGGCGAAGCAAATGGGGATGAATAATTCCAACTTCGTCAACCCGAACGGACTCACTGAGAAGGGCCAATATTCCACAGCCTACGACGTCGCGATCATGGCGCGCAATGCGTACAGCCGTCCACAAATTCGTGAGATGATGAAAATCAAAGGATATTATTTCCAATACGCTAATGGGTCAAAAAAACATCTCAAAAACACCAACCGCCTACTCACCTCAGTTCCCTATTGTAATGGTATGAAGACTGGAACTACCAACGCCTCTGGCCGCTGCCTCGTTTGCTCAGGCACTTACAAAGGTCGCACAGCTATTGTTGTGTGCCTCGGTGCCACCACCCAGACAATTTGGAAGGACTCTGAGAAGCTCCTGCGCTGGGCGCTCGAAAACTAAAGCCATGCGTAGTGCCGAAAAGGAACTGGCTGAGCTTGAAGCTGCGTCACTTAGACGGACCCTGCGTCCTGTGAACTCACAGCAACTCACTCATGCCCATATCGGTGGCAACAAATTACTCAATTTCGCGTCAAACGACTACCTCGGGCTTGCCAACCATCCCGCTGTGAAGTCAGCTTATATCGATGCTGTTGAAAACTGGGGAGCCGGCTCAGGTTCCTCCCGCCTCATCTGCGGGTCGCTCAAGCCACATGGGCAGTTAGAAAGCTATCTAGCCGAAGCCAAAGCCACGGAAGCTGCCATCGTATTTGCAAATGGCTATGCCGCATCCGTAGGCACCCTTTCTGGACTTTTACGGAAAGGCGACACGGTGATCTTGGACAAGCTCAGCCACGCCTCATTGATCGATGGAGCTCGGCTCTCAGGGGCGACCATCCGGGTATTTCCTCACAACGATCTAGTGAAGCTCGAAAAGCTACTTGTCTCAACCACAGCGAAGGCTGGTACTGATTCCAGAGTAGTCATCGTCACTGAGTCAGTTTTCAGCATGGATGGCGACATCGCACCCTTGCTAGAAATTATCGAGCTTAAGAAAAAATATGGAGTCCTCTTACTCGTCGACGAAGCCCACGGATTAGGTGTCTATGGCCCCAGCGGTATGGGTCTCTCCGAACACCTTAGCTGTAGCTCTGAAATTGACCTACAGTTGGGTACTCTCGGCAAATCCGCGGGCGTTGCTGGTGGCTACATTGCGGCTCGCCGTGATTACATTGAGCTGTTAGTCAACCGCTCCCGATCCTTCATCTACTCTACAGCTCCACCACCAGCACAATCTGCTGCTGCACTCGCTGGGCTAATGATTATTCGCTCAGAGGAAGGAACTGAGCTCAGAGCAAAACTCTGGTCAAATATCCAGACCTTTGCTGACCACACTCAGCGAGAGTTCCCCACCAGCGCCATCATCCCATGGCATGTAGGAGACTCATCATCAGCACTATCGCTCTCTCAGAAACTGCAAGAGCAACATGCCATACTAGCCCCCGCGGTACGCTTCCCCACCGTGCCTCTCAATACGGCAAGGCTTCGCATCACACTCACTGCAGCACATACCCATGCTAACATTGAGAAGCTCTGCAGCGCTCTCGGACATTGATCTACAGCTCAAGTTTCCTATTGCTCTTGTGTTGACTACAACCTCCTTGGGAGTTAGGTTATAGGGTGCATCTCCCCAATCCCCATGAAGCTACTCATTCCATTTTTCTGCCTCTGCCTGTCTTCTTGTGACAAGGCTGAGCTGGAGTCATCTCATGCGCTTGTCTCGAACCAGGACAAGCCAGCTTCCAACACGATTGTGGTAGCACTCGAAGAGAACGTAGAATGGGGACACTATCAGTTTATCCGCAACGGCCAGCACGTAGGGCTCGAACTCGACCTACTCAACCACATTGACGAACACAGCGCGTATGTATTTGAATACAAAGTCATCCCGTGGAAGAGGGCTATGAAAGAAGTCAGAGAAGGAACTGTAGACCTCCTCATTAGTGCCACAGCTAGCCCAAAGAGAGATGCTTTCTACGACTACACCGATGAGATTTATCAGATCAATCAGCTGCTGTACTTTGATAAATCACGTCACCCAAATGGGTTTCAATTCGAACAACAAAGTGAGATCTCAGCCTATCAAACAGGAGCAATCCTAGGCTACAATACCGATGAATTACAATTTACTGTGAGCCATGCTGGGTACAGACAACTCAGCGTGATGGCGCAGGCCGTAGAAAAGGAGTGGATTGATTTTGCTATCGCCTACTTAGAGTTAGAAAAGTTCAACAATCACATACCGGAACAATTCGATACCGTGATGATCCCAGATCATCCACCTCTCAGTTGCCATTGGCTGACATCCAATAAAAATCCACGACGAAAGGATATCCTTCAGGAACTCAATAAAGGGATACGGGAAATCAAGGCCAGTGGTCGCTATGAGGCTCTCGAGAGTGAGTACTCTCAGAGCTGAGTAGAGCATTATTCTAGGAGCCCTATACGCTCACTTGGAATATTCTCTAGAGAACCTGACGGAGTCTTCCACTGGAGACTCATAGCTGGCTTCCCTTTGGCTGATTGATAAATCACTTTGAGCGGATGCACTCCTTTTTGCAAATATATGGAACCCGAATTAGCTATCTCACCCGCACGGTAGTGAGAATCAGCATCGATCAGGACTTCATTATGAAGCCTCACCACGGCCTGGCCATTCGCAGCTAGCAAGAACTGGTATTCTCCGTCTTCAGGAGCAATCAGGTAAGTACTCAACTCTTGGACTCCTTCATTATCTTCAACAGCCAAGCCTTTCACTAGCTTATTTTCTCCTTTAAGGTCCTGGGTCATTGGAACCCATGGAAATTGCTCAGAAATAAGTTTCAATCTAACCTTCCCTGGTGACTTAATCTCTGAGGCCAGCGCGGGCACGAGTTGATTGTCATAGGGACGATTTGCGGAGCTATTGGCACGACGCGCCCGAAGAATAGCTGCCATGATATCCTCCTGTTGAGGAGCTTCGGCTTTACCTGCTAAGTTTTTAGTTTCCTTAAGATCCTTCAGAGTATGGTACACCTCAAATGGCTCATCACCATTTTTCACATTGGTCCGTACAGCCTTATAATCACCGATCAAAACGCTTTGCATCTGCCCATGTTTTTGCCCCTGTCGACTCGCTTCAAAGGCTTTGTATTTTGGAGTCGATCCACCAACAGAATACTCGACATAGACCGTCCCTTGCTGCTGTTCACCCTTACTAATTAGAGTCGGAACCAATGACACTCCATCAGAGAGCGCAGGTGCCGCCACTCCTGCTAGATCACAGAAAGTGGTCATCCAGTCGTGAAACTGTGAGGCTTGAGCGGATCGACTATTGTCCTTAATGTGCGAAGGCCAACGCACGAAAGTGGGCATCCGCACACCACCTTCCCAGAGATCACGTTTGGTCCCATCATATGGACCGTAAGTGGCGAGGTACTCTGGATTGTAGTGGCTCACGCCATCAGCACCACCTTCATGGTGGGTGCCATTATCTGAAGTAAAGACGATCAATGTATTTTCATCCACCTTGAGGTCTTTGAGTAATTGGATGAGATCACTGACCGAGTCATCGATACGCTTCACCATTGAGGCATGGCGCTTGGCATAGATTGGCCATGGCTTGCCGTCATTTCCTGTAGCACTTGCGACTAGAGGGTGGAATCCTTTATCAAACTCTCCAGCAGCAGTATTGATTTGTCCCTTACTCGCATCATCATTCCATTGCACACCACCGCTGAGACCGCCACCACTTGGGTAGTTACTCTTTGCTGTGAGATGTGACGTCGTAGGAATGCGCAGTCCCGCATGTGGAGCGGTGAATGATAGGTAGGTGAAAAATGGCTGTTTAGGATTTTCTTTCACGTGCTCGGTGATCCACTTTTTTGCTCGCGCGGTAAAGAGGCTCGTGATGGCGCACAGACTGGGGCGGGTGCATAGTGCCTACTCAGAATCATCCCCTCCTTGGCAAACTGATCCAGCTTGGGGGTGGTAAACTTCTGCTTACCCTGCTGTTGATTCTGCCACAACACACCCAAGTCCCCAGGTCCTAAGTCATCGCACAGAATGAACAGGATATTGGGTTTCTGAGATGCCTGACTCACAGTACTCAGCGTTAGGGAGCTCAATGCTAAAATCGGTAGAAGTAAGTTTTACTTATCAATAATATGTACAAAGCGCTGTAGTCCTTACAGCTACTTCTCACTTTTTAGACAAAAAGCTAGCGATCCCAAGTAAAGCAGTAAGCAGAACAGAGAAAACCAGTCGCCAAGCATTACGTAGATTGTCATCGTAGGGTTCTTCGGCACTTTTACTTTAGCGTATAAAGTTCCTTTGACAAATGGGTTCTCTGGCGTCCCTATCACATTAAACTGCCCCTCTTCATCCGCTTCCATGCTACCGATGACATCGACCACACCACTCACTCCGGTGTTAGCAGCTCGGGCCATCGGTCGGCGGATCTCGACTGCACGAAATTTTGAGTTCGCCATGTGCTGCAGTGTTGCTTCGCTAGTACCGAACCATCCATCATTGGTGATATTCACTAACATCTGTAATTCTGGCCGTGCGAACTTACGACTCAATCGCCCAACCGTATCTTCGAAACAAATACTCGGGATGAGTTGCACATTCTCCCCTCTGAGTTCCACTATCAATGGCTCAAAAGACCCGCTGCGTGAAAAGTTCTTCCCATAAGACATACCTGAGAACAGCTCGGCAACACTGCCTAAAAAGGGAATGTTAGGAATAAATTCACCAAAGGGGACGAGGTGATTTTTTCCATGCGTCTGAATTTGCGTAGTTGGGTACTGCTCTTCAACTGCTAGAGATGGGCCGGTCACGGCAAACACATTGTAGGCATCGCCATCTAGATTATAATAAATTCCCTCCTCCGACATAGTGCCAGAAAGTAGACTTGCTCCAAATACTGTTTTAAAATGGTTTTCGGCATAGATTTGATTAACCAATAAATCCTGGGTCAGCAATGGCATGTAAACCTCATCTACCTCTTCTAGGTACACGAGCGGCTGAGTAGTCGAGCTCTCGGGCATCACCAGTAAGTCTGGGTACTCAAGTTCCACTTCCTCACCTGTCGTCACGGCTTCAGCCATTTTAGCTAGATTCAGCTGCTCTATCTCAGCCAGCTTACGCTCAATGCTCTCTTGATAATCAATATAGTGCTCCGCTTCCAGTATCTCATCCCACTTGATCGACTGAAGGATATTCTCTTGGATAATAAGCACCCTAACATCGTGTGATTCCAGGTTTGAATAATAAGCCATCCGGTTGACCCCGTAGGCAAAAATCATCGCAATCACTCCAACTACGATTCCTATTTCAAAATGCGCCTGGAACTTTCCAGCGCGGAGTTCATCGATCAAGCGTCTGCCAGTCTGCAGCATCGTCGAGGCAAATAGCATCGGGAAAAATGCAATGCCAGTCACCCCCACAATATCAGCGATCTGCATCATCACTGGAACATCATGGAATGCCACGCCTAGGCCGTTCCAGCCAAAGCCCGTCATCAACCAACCGCGCAACCACTCTAACACAACCCACAAAGAGGCATGCATCACGGCAAAAACAACCACTCGGAGCGAATTCTTGACTCCCTCCACTATCTTCTTTGGAGCGTCCTCTCGCTCCACCATTTTCTTCTCAATAGCAGTAAGTTGCTTGGCATTCCGCGACCTCCATGGATTGCCAATGCTCGCAATCAGCGCCCCCCAAACTCCAAAGTACAGGGCTAGATAGAGACTGAGCATCAACCAGCCAAAGACAGCACCAGCCAAAGGCACAGTGGGCAACTCGCCCATCGCGATCAGCCACTTCACATTGATCAGCCAAAAAACGAGCCCAGCGAGCGCCCCCACTCGGAAGCCAAAACGTTTGCGTTTCCTCTCCGCGCCTCCAAGCCATAAGCCAATCATCAATGGGACTGGCCAAATCCAAACCAAGCCACTGGCAAACTCAAATCCAGGATAACACATCGCTAACAGAACTCCACTAAGAGCTGCGGCTAGGTAGGGCATGAGACTTTGAAATTTAGACATGGTTCGTTCTCTATATTGACTTAATTAAATAATAAAACCCTAGGGTACTCCCCTAGGGTTGAAACTGTATTACAGTACTAGACGTGAAACCTAACAAATAATAGCGTAAAACAAATCCGAAGGAGTTATCCCATCCGCGCCTGCGCATCAGCTTCTAACGCAGCCCAAAGACTAGCAAGGCCATCACGCACCTTTTGCTTACTAGCTGCGAGGTCATCGGACGGAGCATCTTTACCGAACAAGTAGAACTTGATCTTCGGCTCAGTTCCAGATGGCCGAACCGCAAAGGAACGTCCGTCTTCGAGCTCAACAATCAACATGCCAGCACTTGGAAGTGAATCTCCCTCGCTGTCTTCAAATTGCTCTTTCGCGAAATCGCGCACTCGGCTGACTGCTACGCCATCAACCTCCGTTGGTGGTGTGTTAGAATAAGAATCATTGAGAGCTTTGATCTGCGCTGCACCTTCTGCTCCTTCCATCACCATGGACTTGCCGTCTTCGAGGTGAAATCCGAACTCAGAGTAGATATCGTCCAGTAAGCCAGCGATCGTCTTGCCAACACTCTTCGCATAGGCTGCAACCTCGGCGAACATCACAGCTGCCATGTTGCCATCCTTGTCGCGGACAAAGTCAGCACCGAGGTAACCGTAGGATTCCTCACCACCAAAGATGAAGAAGCGTGAATACTCCAGACGAAGCTTACGACTTTCCTCTTCAGAGAGATCGCGGTAGTTACCATTGATCTTGCTCGCTGGAATACCATTTTCGTACTTTTGGAGTTTGTCGGAAATGAATTTAAATCCAGTGAGGGTGTCTACCATATTCACTCCAAACTTCTCAGCAATAGCCGTCTGAAGCTCGGTGGTCACGTAGGTCTTGATCAGCACGGCGTGGCCGCGGTTAGAGTCACTGAGGATTCCCAGATCAAACATCGTCTTGGTGCGGTACCAAGCCATGAGTGAACCGATTTGATTACCAGTAAGTAACTGCATCTCGCCAGCATCATTGCGCACAGCCACGCCCATACGGTCGCAATCAGGATCAGTGCCGATAACAATTTCAGCATTCTCTTGTTCCGCAAGGTCGATCGCCATCTTTAGAGCTGCAGCATTTTCTGGGTTTGGTGAGGCGACTGTTGGGAAGCGCCCATCGCCGCCATCTTGCTCGGCAACGGTCAGCACATCGAATCCAAGCTCACGCAGGATCGGCACTGAAATGTGGCCGCCAGTGCCGTGGATGTTAGTGAATACCACTTTCGCTCCACCGTTTTCTAGCAGGTCAGGACGGAGTAGAAGGGTCTTGAGTTTGTCGACATAACGACGGTCAGCCTCGGCGCCAAGTACAGTGAGTGTACCGCGTTCAGCTTCAGCAACCGGCTGGTAGGCTTCTTCCGTGATCGATTGAAACTCTTCTAACACAGCAGATGCATGGGGCTCCACCAGCTGGGCACCTTGGTTGAAATACGCTTTAAATCCATTGTCTTGTGCTGGGTTATGGCTCGCGGTGAGAACCACACCAGAATCTAGACGAAGCTCACGGATGAGGAAGGACAACTGAGGAGTCGCGCGTGCTGCCTCAAAAATGTAGGCGTCACATCCGTGGTCATTACAGACCTTGGCACAGAACTCTGCAAAATCGCGTGAAAAGTGGCGGGTGTCCTCAGCAAAAGCGAAACTTGGCTTTCCTTCGATACCATTAGCCGCTCTGTGCTGCTTGATGTAGGCGATCATTCCGCGAATCGCGCGACCGACATTATAAAAATTCATTGTCGCGGTACCGACACATGGATGCTCAGGGCGTCCAAGTGGCCCACCAGCTCCTTGTTCAGCTTTAGTCACCACACGGCCGACGGTGCGTCCACGTAGTCCACCAGTGCCGAATGCCAAAGTCTTAAAGAACCTATCATTCAGTTCATTCCACTCACCAGCTTGTGCTAGTTCAGTCACAGCAGCTTCAGCCACAGGAGAATCCGTACCAGCTAACAATGCTGCAATATTCTCACGGGATGACACTAGTAGATCGCCGTATTCCACGGCCTTATCGAGAAGGGATAAAAGGTCACTCATTTCGAGCTGGATCATAAGACTCAAAAATGAGAAGGCAATCCCACAAACTCGCATTTCACTAGAAATCGTGTCACATTCCAGCCACACTGATCCCATGCAACCGTCCAACTCGCAGCTCTTTGAAGAAGCCATCGCCAAACGTCAGCATCTACTCGATGACGACACCAACGCCGTAAGGCTTTTCGACGGAGCTGGAGATGGCATTCGTGACGTCTTCCTCGAAACCTTTGCCGACCGCTGGGTACTCTCGACCCGAGACCGACTGATCACTCAGGGAGTGCGCAATTTCTTCGAGCATTGTGGCAAAACTGTCTATTGGAAACAGCTAGACCAACAACAGAAGACTGATCCCTTCCACATGGCAGGCCCTGCGCAACTCAAGCCATTCATCGCTCGCGAGTCTGGTATCGACTACGAGATCTCATTCAAATCCGGTTACTCCCAAGGAATTTTTCTAGACCAACGGGAAAACCGCAAGAGGGTCCGCGAGCGCGTGGGCAGTGGTGATCGTATACTCAACACCTTTGCCTACACGGGTGCTTTTTCAGTTTCAGCCGCCATGGGTGGAGCCATCACTTCCACCTTAGACCTCTCCCAACCCTATCTCGACTGGGCGAAAAAAAATCTCGCCCACAACCAGCTCGACCCGTCCGAGCACTACTTCTGCAAAGGTGACACCTTCCATTGGCTCAATCGCTTCGTAAAACAGGGCCGTAAGTTCGACGGCATCATTCTCGACCCACCCACGTTCTCGCGCGATGATAAAGGCAAAGTATTCCGCGTCGAAAAGGACTACCACCGTCTCACCGACCTCGCATCACGCTGCATCAACCCTGGCGGCTGGATTCTAGCATCCAATAACTGCCGTAAAATAAGCGACACAGACTTTCTTTACGAAGCATCACGCCGACTCCCCATTAGTCACAAAGCCACCGCCCTACCAATGCCTGAAGAATACACCGGTGAGCGCTACCTCAAATCACTCTGGTTTGATTTGTAGAAGTGATCAGTTAGGCCTTCACACTCCACACTTCACACTTCACACTCCCCGCCATGAGCCTAATCACAGCCACTGACCTGCACCGCGGATATTCCGTCGGCAAAAAGCGTATCGAAGTCCTTCGCGGCATCGACCTCACTATACAGAAAGGTGAAAAGATTTTCCTCTGCGGCCCATCTGGCGCTGGTAAAACAACGCTGATGTACACCCTCGCTGGATTGGAGCGCCCGGAACAGGGCGCTGTACACATCGACGGAATGAACCTCTACAAACTTTCAAAACGCCAACAGGCAAAACTGCGCAATGCGCGGATGTCCTACATTTTCCAGAACTACTACCTAATGCCCGAGCTCACCGCGCTAGAGAATGTGATGATCCCAGCGATGATTGGCGGCAAAGGTGACGAATCTGCAGCTAAGTCAACTCTCGATCGCGTTGGCCTCAGCCACCGCTACGACCACCTTCCAGCGGAACTCTCCGGCGGCGAACAACAACGCGTCGCCATCGCCCGCGCCCTAGTCAACAAGCCCGAAATCATCTTCGCCGACGAACCCACTGGTAACCTCGACTCGAAAAATGGCGAGCAAGTGATGAAGCTATTGTTAGAACTCACCAGCGAAGATCATACTACTCTCGTTGTCGTCACCCACGACCTCAGCCTAGCAAAATTCGGCGATCGCACACTGATCGTCAAAGATGGTAACATCTCTTCTAATGAGACTGCCACGAATTAATAGCCACTGACCAAGAGTCTCGGAAATTGCCTCGCATTCCAAACTCTCCTATGAATAAATGAGTAGTAATGACTCAAGGACATCAGGTAGAGGGTAAGGCGACGTTTGAGATCTGTGATTTGACAGTATCCCTCGGTGGAGGAGCTGTGGTACTAGATGGCCTTTCTCACACGATTGTTGCGGGCAAAATCAACGCCCTGATTGGCCCCAGTGGCTGTGGGAAATCGACACTCCTCCGTTGCCTCAACAAACTCATTGAACCAACTAAAGGATCGATCAGGTTAGATGGAGTCGACATAACCGACATCGATGTACTCACACTACGGGCACGAGTCGGCATGGTGATGCAAAGTGCCACGATGTTTGCTGGAAGCATTGCTGAGAATCTAGCCTTTGGACCGAGCTCACTGGGTCAGGAGATTGACCGACCGCGGATGAAAGAGCTTCTCGAACTGGTTAGCTTGGATCCTAGCCTGCTCGACAAAGATGCTCAGAAACTCTCAGGTGGACAAGCCCAGCGCGTATCCATCGCTCGCTCGTTAGCGAACAAACCAGAGGTTCTCTTACTCGATGAACCGACCAGCGCGCTCGACCCCGCGGCGACACGAACGATTGAGGCAACCCTCATCCGTCTGCGTGATGAGTTAGGAATGACGATCGTTCTGGTGTCCCATTCGATGGAGCAAGTCGAACGTATTGCTGACACTAGCGCATTGATGCTAGATGGAAAAATCATAGAGACAGGAACGCCCGAACATTTACTCACGGGAGTCCATCACCATTGGACTGAGCAATTCGCTAAAGGCAAATTAAGTAGTCAGAAAGAGAACCAACCAAATTAGATCCACCATGCTCGATATTCTTTCAGAATTACTCCCCCGCCTGCCAGGTATACTTGGAGCCCTGACTCTCGTCAGCCTCGCCATCGGTATTTCCTATTGGCAAAAAATTGGCCTAGAAAAAAGCATGTCGGTGGCTGTGGTCCGCGCTTTTGTGCAGTTGATTGCGATTGGTTACGCGCTGCAGCTTATATTCGACAGCGACAACCCACTGTGGATCGGTGTGATCGTCGGCGTCATGCTCACAGTAGCGGGGCTAACCTCAGGGAAACGCGCTGAGTCGATTCCAAAGGCCCGCACGATAGCCCTCCTTTCTATCAGCACCAGCTTAGCTCTGACTCTTGGCACCTTACTCGCACTCAATGTTTTTGAGCCGACGCCACAGTCGGTCATTCCCATTGCCGGCATGATCATTGGCAATGCTATGACTGCAACCAGCCTCAGCATGGCCCGTCTTCGGGATGACCTCAAAAGTTCTCGCAGTGCGATAGAATCCGCACTTGCTCTAGGAGCCCCCAGTCGAGTCGCCGCTCAAGTCCAACTCCGTACCGCTCTAGCAACGGGCATGACGCCATTGGTCGACAGCACCAAAACCGTCGGCCTAATTGCGCTCCCTGGTGCGATGACTGGTATGATCCTCGCCGGAAGTCCGCCAATGGAAGCCGTCCAGCTACAAATCGTGGTGATGTTTATGCTGGTGGGCGCTGCGGCGTTTGCCTCGATGATCGCCACCTTCCTCACCTACCGCCAATTCTTCACTAAGACGCACCAGCTGAAGCTCTGAGACCATCGCCTACTCGGATGAACTTGTGTTACGTCAGTAATCTCAAATCTTAGATCTCAAATCACCTACCCTCGATCTCCTCCACCTTTTTCCCACCAGTATCTGGGGTGGCGCGAAAACTTGGGACCACTTTACGCATGAGCTTTTTGAGCCCACCTTCAGCGGCAACATAGTCGTCTTCGGATTCGCGTAGTGCTTTTTCCCACGCTTGGGCAAATCCAGGAGCTTGCTCACGCATCACACTGATGGCAGCTTCCGTGACTTCGAGCCTACGGAGCTCGGCTTTCCCAGGTTTTTGCTGCACAGTGCTGAGGTTGACTCGGAGTGTCTCGTTCTGCTCTCTCAGCTCATCGAGCTGATTCTGCAACAACTCGTTGCCCTTGGCGTTGATCTTGAGCTGAGTATTGAGGTGACCTTGTAGTTCAGAATTCTCTTCTTTTATCCGCTTTAGCTCGGCCTTAAGAAATTTTCTATCCTTAGCTCCTGACCTCCAAACAAAGATGACCAGTCCGAGTCCGAGTAAAAGCCCCCAACTAAAAGGGTGTGAGAGTATTTCTAGCAAAGTTTCCATTCGCTATAGACTACGTGTATTTCAGCCAGTGAAAAGGGTGATTTTCTCGATTCGCCATTTCCTAAGCCTCTGATACGGCTTCAATGAGTGAGTTGAAATACTTAGCACCTTGAGACTAAGCGAAAAACCAATGCTGATAAATGTACGAATCGTGAGTTGCATTCGGGCTACATTCCCGTACTTTCCAGAAAAAATCACATTCATTCACATTCATTATGAGCGACACGCAACAAATCTGGCTCGACGGCGAAATCGTCAACAAGGCCGACGCCAAGATCTCCGTATTTGACCACGGCCTACTTTACGGTGACGGCATCTTCGAAGGTATTCGCTTCTACAGCGGCCGCATCTTCCGTCTCGAAGAGCACATCGAGCGCCTTATTCTTTCAGCCAAAGCCATTCACATGGAGCTGCCATGGACGTTGGAGGAAATTTGCCAAGCCACTGTCGACTCAGTGAAGGCCAACGGTCTCAAAGACGGCTACATCCGCCTAGTAATCACTCGCGGTGAGGGGGGTCTCGGCCTCAATCCATACCTCTGCCCAAAGCCATCGATGTTCATCATCGCAGCGGCTATCCAGCTCTACCCTGAGGAAAACTATACCAAGGGACTAGAGCTCATTACCTGTGCGACTCGCCGTCCAACTCCTGGTTCACTCAGCCCACAGGTGAAGTCACTCAACTACCTCAACAACATAATGGCAAAGATCGAATGTATCCAAGCCGGTGTCATCGAAGGCGTCATGCTCAACGAGCAAGGCTACGTAGCTGAATGCACAGGCGACAACGTTTTCGTCATCAAAAAAGGCAAGCTCTACACTCCTCCGGTTTCTGACGGATCGCTCGACGGCATCACCCGCCAGGTCATCTTCGAACTTTGCCAGAATGCAGGACTTGAGCTCACTGAGAAGTCGATGACTCGCTACGATCTCTACACGGCAGACGAAATCTTCCTCACCGGCACTGCGGCCGAGGTGATTCCTGCGGTGAAGTACGATCAACGTCTAATCGGCGATGGAACTCCGGGCCCGATTTCCAAGCAACTCGTGGAAGACTTCCGTGCCCTAGCCAACAGCGAAGGCACCCCCTGCGTCTAGTGTTGTAAAATTTAGACTCCCTTTTAGAATGGCAGCTCCAGTGATGGAGCTGCCATTTTTATACTCTAGCAGCACGAACCCTTACCTTCCCAAAGCTTTTAAAATTAAGCTGTAGAGCTGAAATCAAGAACTCTGAGAGATCTTCTTTACCTCACTATGCTAGTGGATTAGAGTACTCGATACGTAATTTCTAGTACCTATGAAAATCCAACTGATCCGCAACGCCACACTCTGTATAGATTATAACAGGCACCGTATTCTTCTAGATCCCTTCTTCTCCCCTAAAGGAGCCCTTCCCGCATTTGCTGGAATCGCCCCGAACCCTACTGTCGAACTCCCCTTATCAAAGGAAGAAATCGTAGCCGGCACGGAACTTATCCTTCTCACCCACCTCCACCCAGACCATTTTGATGAACCCGCTCAAGAAGCTCTAGCTAAGTTTCTGCCGGTCATCTGCTCCCCTGTCGATCAGCCAAACATCGAAGGAAAAGGCTTCACCAACGTCTCAGCACTCAAGGACCCAATCGAGTGGGAAGGCATCACCATTGAAGCCACATTTGCTCAGCACGGAACAGGAGATTGGTTAACCCGCATGGGCCACGTCACAGGATTTCTGCTCAGTGCCCCAAACAGGCCATCGCTCTACATCGCTGCAGACACGGTGATGACCTCAGAGGTTAGAAACTTCCTCCAAGTCCGTAAGCCCAACATCATAATCACCAACTCTGGCGGAGCCCACTTCCCAGACGCACCACCAATCATTATGGACATTGAGCAAACATTAGAAGTCTGCGAACTGGCCCCGAAGTCCAAAATTATCGCGATCCATCTAGAAGCGCTCGATCACTGTCCAGTGACCCGCACAGCATTGCACCAGGCCGCTGAAGACGCTGGAATCTCAGCTAAACGCTTATTGATTCCAGCAGACGGGGAATGCCTAACATTCTAGAGCTGACTCTCTATCGGTAGCCACCGAGCGAAGGAATCGACAAGACGCTGGGAAAAGCCACGTGCCGGCTGAGTAGTTAGGGGATGCTCCTAGGCTCCCTTCCATACAATCTCACCCTTAGAATCATACTCTAACTTCCAAGAATTCTCAGGCTTCACCATTTCAGAGATCTGAGAATATAGCTTACTTGTAAGCTGCGGAGATTTGATAAAAAGACCTTCCTCGGTATTGAGATCCATCGCTCTAGGGTCCATATTCAGCGAGCCTATGAAACAGTACTCACGGTCCACCATCACGGCCTTCATATGCATTCCGATAAATGGCGCGATGACGGGTGACACATCGCAAAGGTCCCGCTGTTGCTGACTCGGTTGAAAATTATATTCGTACAGCTCACAGCCTGCATCGAGTATTGCCGTCCTATACTTTCGGTAATGGCTGTGAGCCATCGTATGGTTATTCGCCCCCAGAGAAGGGACCAGAATTTTGACTCTTACTCCCTTCTTAGTCATTGCTCCCAATTTTTCAAATGATGCGCTTAAAGGAATAAAATAAGGAGACACAATGATGATCTCACGCTTGGCTGAGGCCAAGGATTCTGTCAAATTATCCACAACAGCACGGTCTTCTCCTAGAGGGTCGTCCCCGATAAACTCAGCTTCACCAGTAACCATCTGCAGTTTCAACTTTTGCAATCTACTATCCCAGTTCGCGGAATAGCTCGGGTAAGATTTCAGCTCCGTCTCTTTATTATGTAGGACTCTGTACTGCAATTTAGCGTATCCTTCCTGTAGATCAAACGATTCTGCTTTATTTGATAGGCGACTCGCGGGGTAGGCTGAAGCACTATTCCAGAATCGATCGAACTCATAATTTACTTGCTCCAACACTGCTCCAGTGGTCAGAACATCGAGGTCCCGAAAGTTATATTTTTTTGATAACCCATAGTAATTGTCCCCTATATTCCGTCCTCCATTAATAGAAAACACTCCATCCGCAATGAAGGTTTTGTTATGCATCCGACGGTTCATCACGGAATAGTTCACCAAGAAATAGACGGTTCGTCCAAAGGCGTTCGCACGGACTTTGTTCGGGTTATAAAGACGGATCGCTAGATTAGGATGAGCCTCAAGCGCGGCGAGTCCTGCACTGTCAGATGTGAGCCAGATGTCATCCACCAATAACCGCACTCTCACTCCGCGATCGGCGGCCTTCAGGACTCGTTTAAAAACGAGAGCGCCACTGACATCATCATTCCATAAGAACGTCTGGATATCCAATGAGCTGACGGCTGAGTCAATCAAAGCCAAACGCCAATTGAGCGCTTCATTCGCAGCATTGATCAACAAGAAATGTGATTGATTACCTCGCTGGGTAACCTCCAAAGATGCTTTCACCAGGGGGCTATCAGCTGGAGCCTGCAAACTCATCTCTTTCACTTCATGCACTACCGGGGGCAGCGTACCACACCCGTTGAGCGCTAATAGTCCTATGATAATGAAGAGAATTCGAGCCATGATTCAGGACGTTAACAATTCACCTACCCATTTGCAGCCAAAAAGAATCCCCATGGCTCGGTGTTAAAATCTAAGGATGGGGTAACCCTTCTTCTTGGCCTTTCAGGCTACCAATAACTGGCCCCAGTGCGTTCGAGCAGGCTCTTGGTTGTAGTCTGGGTACCAGTCCAGACACGCTCGGCCATGATTGGCAGGCGTGGGGCAGGCCGCCCGTATTCGGGAAAACCGGGGCCTGTTCCTAGGAGGAGTCCTTCTTCTGCTTTCTCCTCGTTGTCCCATGAGCACATCTGGGCACCGATAATTTTGTTGCGGTGCGTCTTCGGGTTGAATTTTTTCCAGTAAGTAAACGGCTGGGGGCTGCGGCCGGCTCCAAACATGAAGGGCGACCACCGGGCGATGGCTTCCGGAGTACACATGTAGATGTTGTCGGCGACGTAGAGTGGCGACCACGCGGTGTTGAGGATGGTATACCCCGCGTTGAAGTAATCGCTAGGCATGCGCCCTTTATGTTTAATGTCGAACGGACAAACAATGATATCGGGATGGATTTTTGGAGTGCCCTTTGGGTCGAACCCTTCCCAGACAAACATGGTGCGCTCTTTGCCTTTGACGACGTCATGCATCCGGTTGATGAAGTGGTGGTAGAGTTGGGTGCCGTTCTCAAGTTTTTGGCTTTTCATGGTGGCGAGGCATGCTGTGCATTGAATGTTGTTATAGTGGACTTCGTCGGCGCCCAGGTGCCAGTAGTCACCTGGGATCATGTCCATAACTTCGGTGAAAAGTTTTTCTAGTGCTTGGTAGGTTTGTGGGTTGCCGATGCAGAGTTTTCTTGCTGGTTTGTTGTTAGTTGTTGTCGTGCATCCGAGCGATGGGATGCTGCGGATCAGGGCTGCTGCGTGTCCCGGGACGTCGATTTCCGGGATGATCTGGACGTGGTATTGATGGGCTGTATCGACGAGTTGTTGGATTTGAGCCCGGGTGTAGTGTTGATCCTTGGTGGGCAGTGTGGGGAAGGCGGTGCTGGGCAGGGTGTAGCTTTGGTGATCACTGAAGTGGATCTGGTAACGGTTAAGTTTCAGTGCTGCCATGCGCTTGATCATTTTTAGATGAAAATCGATCGAGTGAAACTTCCGAGCATTGTCGATCATGAGTCCGCGGTGGAGGAATTCCGGGGCATCGTTGATGGTGAGTTGGGCAATGGGGTTTTGCGGCCCAGCGTGTAGTAGCTGAAGTAAAGTTCTGGAGCCCCAGAAAATACCTGTTGGGGTGGCGGCGGTGAGGGTGATGCCTTGAGCGATCGTGAGGCGGTAGCCTTCATCGCCAAAGCTGCCGTCATCCTGGAGGCGCAGGGTGATCGAGTTAGATGGCTTAGTGCCGTGGGTGTGGTGGCCGCACTCAAATCCGTTGGCTGAGAGATCCTGGGCGATGGTCTGGGCCAGTGGCTTGAGCGCCGCAGCGCCAGCATCATAACTTAGGGTCAGTTTTTTCCCTGGTGTGAATGAGCCTTTTTCGTAGGTCACCTGGCGCGGGTAGGGCACGAGTGGCAGCTCGGAGCTATCCTCTGCTGCGTGGACTATGGCTGCCATGATGATGGCTACGATGGTAGTGAGAGTGATTATTCTAAGCTGCATAGGTGAAACTGGTGAATTGAGTGGTCGTGATACAGGGACTGTACGCGAGGTTGTGCTAATTCTTGCTAGAAAGGAAGGTTATATTTTACCCGTATTTTGTCATCTCATCTAGAGTTCGCGAACTTCCGCATCCCCCAGAAAAGCATGGATAGTTGCCTCGTAGGACTTGAGCGCTATGGTCAGTTCAAATGTGTATTTTAAATTTACAGAACGCGATCTGCAAGTTCGCCCTTATCACATCATTTCTCTGGGCCTTGCCTGTTCATGCAGAACCTTAATCTGAAAAATCCGGGTGGCAGGCCGACCGCAACATTATAATGAACCGAGTTCCATATCTCTACTCAGCAACCTTTCCCATCGCTTTTGAAGACCCCAGCATGCCACTCGCCCCCAAGCTTACTCAACCTAAAGCGAGCAAAGAAAAAAACACAGGCGTTGAGCTGAGTGACTCGGCAAGTGCTGAAGACATTCAAAAACTTATCGAAGTCATCTCAGCAAATGTCGTGTAATAAATAGATCTAATAAATTCATCCCTACCAAACCATACCATTCCAATTTTCAAGTACCCGGACGACTCCAGCAATTCTCGGCCCTTATTTTTTTCTGTATCCTAACGGTTTTCATCGTAAGCTCCAACCATGATGATGCGCACACTGACCATTCTTTTTCTGGCCTGCACCGGTCTATTCGCCAACCCGACTCCTCTCAACATCATTTCCTACAACATCCGCCAGGACACGGCGGGGGACAAAGGCCCGCGGGATTGGCCGCAGAGAAAAGACATGCTTAGTGGCTATCTGCTCAACAACAAGGCCAGCATCATCGGCCTGCAAGAGGTCAGGCATAACCAACTGCTCGATATAGACAAAGCACTTCCCGACCACAGCCATGTCGGTGTAGCCAGGGAAGATGGAAAAAAACGCGGAGAATACTCCCCGATTTTCTATGATCGGAATATCTGGAAACTCGACCCGAAGGAGCACGGCACTTACTGGCTGTCCGACACCCCGGCTGTCGCCAACAGTCGGACCTGGGGCAACAACTACACCCGTATCTGCACTTGGGTGCGGTTGATCAAACTGAATGGCCCAAAAAAAGGGAACGCCATCTACATCTATAACACCCACTGGGATCACCAAAGTCAGCCGTCGCGGGTTAAATCCGGTGCGCTGATGCTGAAGACCATCAAAACCCGCACCCATCAGCAGGACCCGTTCATCCTCATGGGCGACCTGAATGCCTCCACAGAAAATCCCGCTGTCACCCAACTTCTCGCCGCCGGAGACCTAACCAACTTAGGCACCCAAAAAGTGCGTTCGTCCAGTCAATGGAAGACCGCGCTTGTTCCAGGTTTACCCATCGACCACATTTTCACCTCGGCCTCCATCAAAAATGCACAATTCAAGGTCGACACCAACGCTGGCGTAAAAGGTCATGCCGCCTCCGACCACCATCCTGTGCTGCTCAGCGTGCCAGCTCTCCCGTGAAGGCCCCTCCCCTGCATGATCTTGTTGTGAAAACAAAGGGAAGTGATTTGCAGGTACGTCCTACGTCGATTTTGGGTTATACCATTTGAGCGGTTAGATTGTCGGAATGACGCTGATAATTTTAGATTTCAACAAGGCACAAGGAAGGAGCATAGCAGCTTGCCCACCATAGATCGCAGAGCAACGGAGGGAGCTATGAGACAATCGAGCGGAGCGAGATAGCCAATCCCGCAGGGAGCGAGCGGGGAGAGCAGCAAACGCGTAACGCTGATAGAATATGAAAGAATCAGTGCCACCTCATTAATCCAGCTCTGCTGGCAAAGTGAAACCCAAGATTTGATCATTCCGCCAATGTAACTGTGAAGATGGTATTACTCAAAAAGCTAATTATTAGATGATGGACGCTTGGTTATTTTGTGTATGTATTTACTCATTAATCATATGAAATTAACTACCATTACGACACTGGCGCTGATAGCAAGCTCGCCGACAGCAATGTACGCACAGGAGTCTGTGCCAGCTACACCTCTTGTTCCCGCTGCTGAAGCCAACAAGGGGCTCTGTTAAATAGCAAATGAAAGCGATAACCTCTGAGTTTGATCAGAAATCGACTGCATTTACGAAAAAATTGCGGGCTGAGAAGAATCGGAAGAAGAAACGCAAGTTGTATAAGAGGCGGCCGGACCCACAGGCTTCAGTGGATCAGATAATCACCTTGGCTAAAAAAAAATTTAAGGCCGCAGGGTTTGAGTTGGTGCGCAGAAAAAACAGCCCGTGGGCCGCAGAGCTTAGAAGTGTTAGATCTGATCTTAACTCACTACAACGAGAGTGCAGTTCTTGGCTCTTTGGTGAGTGACTATTCTCGTATACTGGGTGTTGAAGGTCTGCGTCTGATTGTTGAAAAATCCGGTAATGAAAAAGTAAGCCAAAGCGCGACCTATCATCTGGCTTCGCTGCTTTCAAAAAAAGAGGCTAGCAAAGCTGAAGGAATCACCTTGATGAAGAAGCTCCAGGCCACAGATGGGCTTGCTGAGCGGAACCCCAAATTGCATAAGCAGATTGAAAGTGAGTTGTTTATCGCTGAAAACTTATCAATTGGCTCTGCGGCTCCTGATATTGTGGGTAAGGATCATGAAGGCAAAGAATTTAAGCTCAGCGATTACAGAGGTCAGGTAGTTCTGCTTGATTTCTGGGGTATTTGGTGAGGCCCTTCTAGGGCCATGCTTCCTCACGAGCGGTCGCTCGTAAAGGAACTCAAAGGACGTCCTTTCTCTATTGTCGGAGTTAATAGTGATAGTAAAGATCGCCTCAAGGAGCTGGTTAAAGACGGCACCACGATTTGGAGAAATTTCACCAACGAACAGGCTGGCGGAAAAATTTCTACGACTTGGGGGGTGAGGGGCTGGCCGACACTTTATTTGATCGACCACAATGGTGTGATTAAACACAAAGGCTTGCGCGGAGATAGAATGGAAAAGGCGATTAAAGAAATGGTGGCCGAAGCGGAAGCCTCCAAAAGTTTTTAGTGAACAATTGATACAATGAGCTGCCCACTATCTTTCAATACGTCCCGCCTTCTGGTTCTTCTCTGCCTACTCGTTGGCGTTGGGGTTGGCTCGATTTATGCCGAAGCACCCCGGACTGAAGAGAAGCCGAAGCATCTGACGCCTCAGGTCACCATGGCCACCACCCTCGAGCTGCGTGAGAAAAAGAGCGATGCCGTGGCCATTGCTTACCTCGGAGAGAAGATGCGGGAACGTGCCGGAAATTACGGAAACTTCCGCAACTTGTTCTCCTACACATGGCGGGAAGCCCAAGTCCGTAGTGGCCGTGTGGATGGGGCCTGGGCCTCTAGGCTCAACGACGTTGCTTTCACCGTGGCCTACGAAGAGCGCAACTATAAAGAGGCATCTGAAATCATATCAAACCTCTGCACCACCCTTAGCCGATCCGGTCGCTTTGGTCGATTTGCAGAGGTCATGGCGATCTGGGAAGAAGCTCAGCGATTGAGTGGCCATCGAATGGATCTGGACTCCTATCCTGATCTTGGTCCGGCGATTTCTTGTTTACCTGAGGTGCGCCATCGCCAGATGCCCGCCACTCTGCCTTCCCCCAAGGAAGTTGCTGGCGGTCTTCCGCCACGGAATCGCCCCAATCGTTTTCATATCATTGAGCCGGAGCGTTCGCTAACTTCGGCCATTTGAACTACAACGCTGGACGCTGGCGTGAGGGGATAGAATGGCTCGTCTGGGTCCGCGATTGGGCGACCAGCAAGAAAACTGGACAGCCCGTGGGTGAATACGCGCACCAATGGTTTGGGGTCACTGAGTCAATTAGTTTGATTCAAGTGAATATGGGATTCTACAAAGAGGCTCTCGTCATGACCGACGAGGCAATCGCCGCTCCGCATGGACAGACGTATCTTGGTTGTTCTCGAATCACCCTCGGCATCCTCCGCTACCTAGATCAAGCGCCCGACGATATCGTCGACCGACTTGGCGAGTTCGTCGTAAGGGCAAAGACAAACCGACATGTTTCGGAAGCTGGCCACAAGTCAGCGAAAGTCTCACTGGCCAAGGCCTTGCTCCACACCGGCCGAACCGGTGAAGCTGAAGCCCTGCTCAATACATTGGTAGCCGAAGGATCTCAGTACGCCCGCTCGGTCCGAGTTCGGCACTGGCTCGATTCCGGACGCGTCGAAGGAGTGGAGCAGGAACTCGTGGACCTGCTGAAGCTGCATCGTAAAAACGGCCATAAGCTTTCTGAGTGCTCTTTGTACAGCGACTACGCGGATTTTCTCCAAGCCAGAGGGCGCGATAGTGAGGCACTTATGATGCGCCGCGAAGTTGTACGGCTTTCGAGAGCCTTCGACCTGTTCTACCGATTACCTGTCGATCTAGCGAAGCTTGCTTCTCTGCTTCTCTGCTTCTCTGCTTCTCTGCTTCTCTGCTTCTCTGCTTCTCTGCTTCACCGCCTGGGCGACGAAGCCGGCTCGGCCACCGTGGCCAAAGAGGCCCGCATCTTGCTTGCTAAAGGGCGGATTGCTCCGAGTCGAGCCAAAGAGGCCAACAAGCATCTAGGCGATCTGAGTCACAGGTCCGTCGTCGAGACACCTGCCCGCGCCCCAGAAATTGACCTCCAGCCTCAGCGTTCGGTGGTCATCCCTTTAACAAACGTGCCCTGGACGAGCTACCTCAGCCTCGCCAATCCAGGAGATCAATCGCAAGCTGGACGCCTCCACGTGAGCGGACCGCCCGTTTCTCTTGCGATGGATGATGACTCAGGAGATATCTTCGCCACCCTTCTACCTGCCACCGAGGCCGGTGACAAGGAACTACCACTTACCATAGGTCCCGGCACTTATTACGTTATCCATATCCGTGGTTCGGCCAAGACGAACAAAGAAGCCGAGCTTCGTTTCAGTTGGAGCCAACAGAATAGTGATCCGGCTACCGTGGCCACCGTCTCGATCGAAGCTCCCGAAAGTGGTGTCACTGGAGCGATCATCCAAGCCGGAGGTTACAGGACCAATCCTTTCTACGGAGTGCCCATGCATCTCCACTACGTCACCAAGATTGACTCTCCGGCCTCGCCACCGCTGCGTTTTGTCTGTTCGCAAAAAACCCGAGTCGAAGTTTATCTGCTCGACGGCACACCGCTGGCCATCGACGGGCAGGGCAATGGTTCGTTGCTCGACCAAGGAGACCAGATATTCACTAGCAGCGACGGCAAAGGAAATCCATTGCTCCCATTGGTAGAGGGTGCCGCCGGTCTCAGCGTCGTACTTTACCCCGACGGGCCACTACCCGAGGAAGGCCTCACCCTCGATATTGAGATCTTCGAGGACGGCAACTGGCAGCTTTACTCGAGCAACCGTCTTGATCCCTGATCCCAGTCAAGCGGGCGAACGG
Organism: Rubritalea profundi; assembly: GCF_002954445.1. GTDB lineage: Bacteria > Verrucomicrobiota > Verrucomicrobiia > Verrucomicrobiales > Akkermansiaceae > Rubritalea > Rubritalea profundi. The sequence goes on along the minus strand of NZ_MQWA01000001.1, from coordinate 2,659,232 downwards.
GAGACCAACGTCACGCGTTTACTTCTTATACCACTTCACACTACACGACAATTTTTAAGCTGTGCTCCTGCCTGTCGTACAAGAGCGCTTTCGGCGTCTCTATGTAGTAGCCAGTAGGTAGTAGCGAGTAGCTAGCATGAAAAAAAACTAGAGTCCGACAGGTAGCAAGGTGCTGATTAGCTATCCAATGATAGCCACCTTGAGTGTTGATTCACAAATGCTATACTGATGCGCATCAAGATTTGTCCAATTGAGAACGAACTCTGAGATTGAGAGGGGTCCTTTCAGCGCCTAGTGGTGTTACGTTTTACGTGTTAAGTATTATGCCCACCCTTGGAGTGGAAATCCCAAAACATGGCGCGAAGTATAGCTCACTACTCACTACTAGCTACTCGACAAGTACCGTGGCTACGCCCTCAATGGTGGGTAGGTTCTTGATCTGAAAATTGTCGTGTAGCGTGATACCACTTAGACATTCGCGTCAAAATAAGAAATTCAGCGTGCTGATGTAGACACTCAATATTTTCAGAATACTCGTTATGATCACGATTGGCTGAAGGCCATTTTCATACCAGCTAGGGTGAGTGACGCAGGAACGTAACCCTAGGATAGGATAGAGAGATGTTTTTCTGGCTGAAGGCCAGACTCATGCTGAGACAAAGCTGATGGATAGATGAAGTTGGCCTTCAGCCAACATACGCTTCTTTACGCTTAACCTAGGGAATGCGCGTCGCTTCTTCCCTAGGCTGGTATTAGATTCGCCGATAGCGAAATAAGCCATTCCCTTCAGCCATTCACTATTTTGACGTGAATGACCACTTAGAGTTTGAAAAGAGTCTAAGTGGTATTAGGGCGCTAGGCTGGCGCCGACTCAACTGGGCTGGGGTGATATGCGGACTGAATATCCTCTGGGACATTGGTGGTAATAGATTTTGTGCCCAGTTTTTGGAAGCGTTTTGCGGTCTTGCCGTCGTCGATGGTCCAGACATGGTGGCCAATCCCCTTCTCTGTGAGAAGGCTGATGAAAAAGGCATCCACAAAATTCCGACTGGTGCTGAGTCCATTCGCCTGGATAGAGGCCAATGTCTCTAGCACGGCACTGTAAGTCGGGGCGATCTTTCCTAGCCGACTTTTTCTGAAACTCACCAGCCAACTGATCTTCCAATCGGGTGCCGCAGCCTTCAGTTCCTTGAGCATATTCGGTTTAAACGAGATCACCACAATTTGATCATGGCTCAGTCCTGATTGTTTAACGTCCTCAAGTAAGGCTGGAATAATCTCTGCCCCGCATTTCACTTCGATATAGATTTTCTTGCCCGCTGGAACTGTCGCGAGAACCTCAGTCAGAGTCGGAATGAACGTAGAGGTGAATTCCTCCGCGAACCAAGCTCCGGCATCAAGCGCGCGAAGTTCATCCAATGTGGAATCGGCTACGACACGGTTCATCTCGGTAGTTCGCCTGGTTGTGCGGTCGTGGATACAGACAATGTGGCCGTCCTTGGTCAGACGAAAATCGCCTTCAATGGCATCTGCTCCTTGCTCCCATGCTAGCTCGAACGCCGGCAAGGTATTCTCTGGCGCATACTTTGAAACGCCACGATGGGCGACGGTCAATGGCCTTGCTGTCGATTCCTCTCGGACGGAAATCTCTGTGATATTTCTGAATAGCTCGACTTCTTGCGGATCGTGCGGGGTTCCATCATTTCGCAGCAAGGCGTGGAACCAACAATCCGGTGCGATAGCATCCTCTTTTGTGCCCCAAGGCCAAATGGTCTGAACCTTTCCGGAAACGAGTCCCCAGTTATAGCAAGCCACATTTTCCTGCTTGAAGACGGGTAGGACAGTGGCCGCATCGCTGTGGCCGTGGCGCAGCCATATGGTGCAGAGTAACGGACGTCCGTGCTTCTTAAATGTTTCGATCTCAGACATAAGATCAGCAGCCATTCCGTAGCGGTGAAAGGTGATGATGTCCGACGCAGCGAGCTGGAAATCATTCAACTCTTTCAGGCCGTCATTCCAGATCCCGACACTGAGCGGCTGGGTCGGATTGACAGATCGGGCCCACTTGAAGGTCGCTTTCAGAAGCGGCAGTGACTTGGTCGCCTGGCCGCTGTTGCCGGGCTCGTTGTACAGGTCCCAGAAGAGGATGCGCTGGTCATTGCCAAAGGTGCTGAGAATATCTTTCACATAGCGTTCAAGCCGTCCCCATTGCGCCGGATCGTTCACCACAACATTGCCCGGACTCTGCAACCAACCGCTATTTTCTACACTCCTGCAATCATCAAAGATAACCAAGGTCGGCTTGATTTCATACTTCGCCGCGATTGTTAAAAACTGATCGATCCGCTTCTTCAAGCCCTCGGCATCGGCCTCCCAAGCTAAGTCATGCAGTGAAACGCGGACCGAGTTCATCCCGAGCTTGGAAGCCCACAGCAGTTCTTGATCGATCGTTTGCGGGTCCCAGGTCTCGGCCTGCCACATCTCCAGTTGGTTGATTGCTGTGCTGGGAATGAAATTACACCCGACTATCCAGGCTTGCTCTGCGTACCATTGATTGGCCCGCTCTTTGATCCATTGATTCGTCAATGCCCCATCGGTCGCGGCCACAGTGACCTGGAGGACCATTGCCAGAATAAGCCCCATGAGGGACAGTATAGATCTACTTTTTTTCATTCTATTTTCGTTTTGGTCCAGCCCCGGATGAGGCAGCAAAAGAGTCTTTCATCATCGCCGTGGTTACGATGAACGCAAATCCTTTCACTACAAGCATTACGTTCGTGCGGGAGTGCATCAATGAAAAGAGTAGATTGCACATGCATCTACAAGTTGAGTAGCTTGTGTCATGATTCTCGAAGTCGATCAAATCTCCCTAAACGACTAAATTACTTATTTTGACGCTATTGTCTAAATGGTATTAGTCACGCATTTATAACCTACCCAATTTCTAGATAGGTGTAAATGTGAATATTCCTTCCCTTGTGTGTGTGTGTGTGTGTGTGTACACATCTAGTTCATCAGTAACTTATTTTAAACTCAGTTCTAAATCCGGTTTAGCCCTGATTTCTATCATCTCGCTACTGGTGATGGCTGCGCTGGCGATGATTAGAGCAATTCTTGATTGAGTCCGCAACGCACCTAACATGGTTAAATATATAAAAAATTAAGTCCTTCTAATACTAAAAATATTCCAATATGTCCATTCACGCCCAAACTACCCCAGAGGCTGCTGCAACTCTTGCTGCACAGAAGAGAACATCTACCGTTTCGGCATTGATTATTTCAGTGCTTGCGCTTTTTTTGATTTTTTTGATCCTCTTTGTCATAGCATTGACTATTGAAGTCAAAAGGCCGCCTGAGATTATTTCTTATAATGCTGGAGTCGATGAAACAGAGGATATAGAGAAGCCTGAGACGACAAATCAGGTCGAGCGTAAGCCCTCGGCACCATCTTCATCAATGGCGAAGGTGATTGCCTCGAATACAGCTTCACCAACAGCGGTACCTGTACCTGACACCGAAGTAACCGAACCTGCTCTAGACTTTGGTAATGGGGATGATTTCGGCGATGGTTGGGGTGATGGCGACGGCTGGGGCAGTGGTGGCGGCGGCGGAGCTTCGTTTTTTAATCAAAAAGTCAAAGCTGAGCGTATTTGTTTCGTGATCGATTATTCAGCCTCAATGAGAGGGAAACGTTTCGAATTACTTAAGGTTGAATTAGCTCGTTCTGTTGGAGCTCTACCCGCATCAATTGAGTATCAACTCGTTTTTTTTGCGGGCCCAGCATGGGTTGCTGGCTGTGATCTGCAAATGAATGGCAGAGATTCTGCAGAGGTGAAGTACGACGGAAAGAACTACCAGTGGGTCGGAAAGGATGCCTACAATTGGAGTACGGAAAACAATAAATTACCTACTCCTCTCTGGTTAAAGGCGACCAACAAAAATTTAAAAAAATCACTTGAAATTATTGAAGAGACAAAACTTGTTTTCGGAACGGCTTGGAAGGCTCCTTTAGAAATGGCACTCGATATGGAGCCTCAGCCAGACATAATCTTCTTTATGACTGACGGTTCTTGCGGTGGGAAATCTGCTCAAATTGCGGAGGAGATAGCAAAAAAAGCGAAGAAAAAAGATATTGTAATTAATGCAATCGCAATGATGTCCCCGTCAGCACGTGATGCCATGGGATCTCTCGCGGAAATCACGGGTGGTCAGTTCTCAATGGTCGACGAGTCCGGTAAGTCAAATGTGCTGATCAAAGGTCAGGACGACAAGTGATACCGTCCTCCCAGTAATCTATTTCCGCTCAGAGGCGAATTTGAAGGTCTTACATTCAGCTGGGGTGCGTGCGCTGTCCATCAAGTCACGTAATTCAGAAACGATTTCTGGATATTGGCCGGCCACATTTTTTGCCTCCGAGATGTCCTTTGATAGATTGAACAACTCGAATTTTGGGTCCAGATCGGTGTTAGTTTTATAGAGGATCAGCTTCCACTTACCTTTGAGAATGGCGCGTTTGCCGCCCTTCTCAAAAAACTCCCAGTAGAGATAGTCATGTTTTTTCTGCGCGCCTTTACTCAGCAGTAGCGGCACCATCGATATCCCGTCGGTGTCTGCTTGTTGCTCGGCACTGGCCAGCTCGCGCACGGTCGGCGAAATATCCCAAAACGCTGAAACATGGTCGGTGACCTGACCTGGCTTAATTTTTCCGGGCCACCATGCTATCATCGGCGTGGCGATGCCGCCGTCCCACATATCGCGTTTGCCGCCGCGCCGATCACCATTGGAGTTGAAAGAATCACGCTTGTGCCCCCCCTCCTGCATCGCGCCATTATCACTGGCAAACATGACTAGGGTGTTTTCGGCAATGCCCAGTTCTTCGAGCTTCGCAAACAGCAGCCCCATGTTGTGATCCATGTATGAAACCATCGCGGCGTAGGTAGTTTTCGGCTCGCGCTCGTAAGAATAGTGAGTGTGTTTATCTTTCGCAGGCAACGGCTTCTCTTTCAAGATCGGCCGGTATTTAGCCTTCCATTCCTCTTTCGCCCGCAGACTGGCGTGCGGAATCTGAAAGGCTAGGTGCAAGAAAAATGGTCCAGACTTTTGCCTTTCAATGTACTCAAGCGCCTCGTTCACGACGAGTTCGCTGCTGTAATTATCGCCATCATGCAGCGTGTTTTTGGGATACTCAACTTTGGTGACCGTGCCGCCATCGTTACGCCACAAATACTTTGGGAAATACCAATGCGCCTGAGTGTGCGAGGTGAAGCCAAAGAAATAGTCGAAGCCTTTTTTGAAAAGCAACGAGGCGTCATCGGTATTGCAGCCGAGTCCCGACTTGCCAATCAGCGCGGTGTGGTAACCGGCCTGCTGCAGCGCTTTTGGAAATATTAAATCGTGCGGGTCTTCGCGCATTTGCAGTTTGCCATTGCCACGCACGTAGGTGTGCCCGCTGTGTTTTCCTTCCAGCATACAACTGCGTGACGGCCCACAGACCGTGCTGCCGGCATAATGGCGGGTAAATCGCATTCCCTCAGTGGCCATGCGATCGAGGTTCGGTGTCTGAATCACCTGTTGCCCGTAACAACCTAAATCGCCGTAGCCCAAATCATCGGCCAGAATATAAATGATGTTCGGTTTCTCCTCTGCGTTCACAGCGACGGCAGCCAAGCCGGCGAGCATCATTACTGCTATTATTTTGTTCTTCATCTGTTTGCCCTTTAAAATAAAAAAATCCCCCTTGGGAATGGTCTTCCGGTGATGAGTACACCGAGATTCGGCAGCTAACAAACATCTTTTAACCAAGTTCTCGGTATCAATTATTTCACCAACAACGATCAGGGAGATTACCGAACCGTACGCCACTTCCCCATGTTATCTTTTCGCTCCCATTGTCTCAATCACCGTGCCATCTGTTTTGATGAAGATCGCACGAATTTTATGTTCCTTGGCCCAGGCGAGGCCAGCTTCACTCCCCATCACAAAAAGTGCGGTGGCCAGTGCATCCGCTGTGGCATTGGACGGGTGAATCACTGAGCTTGATAGCAGATCATTGGAAATGCCATGGCCAGCTTGCTTAATATGATCTGGTTTAAAATACTGGCCAGAAGTCGCGATCGAGGTGTCGGATAGCTCCACATGCGGGCCTTTGACGTGTGCGTGTGACGGAGGGATATAGATGGCCACAGTCCACAGTTTTCCCTTAGCGTTCTTACCTTTGGCTTTGATTTCTCCGCCAATATCTACGAGGAACGCATCGATATGAAGTTCCTCACCCAAGTAATCACAAATGCGATCGACAGCATAGCCTTTAGCGATGGCTGAAACATCGATCTCGTTCCCTCTATAATGGATATCAAAAGCGCCATCGGTGCTAGCTTTCACCTCCTCGGACAATGCGATGATCTCGCTTAATTCCTTGGAGAGCCGGAAGTCATCCTTCGCTGCGGATCGATTGAACCGAGAGATTTCGGAATCGGCTTTCCAGCTTGAAGCGATATTATCGATACGCTGGAACTCATTTTCCACCTGCTGCTTGAGCTGATTAGGGGTCAGACCTAGTTTTTTATGTAGTTTTTTATGCGCTTGGTATTGAACCTTATAGCGGGTGCCAAAGATGTTTCCATGAAACGAATGGTAGGGCGCCTCGTCGCCGCCCTTGTTGATGAAAATGAGAACCCCAGCAATCAGCAGCAAGGCAACGATAAACAATTTTCGGGTCATCGTCGGTTCACTTTGAGATCTCAGACCGCTCGATCTTCAGCAAGGCGCTATCAAAGAGGTCATGCGCGGTGGTGATCGTTTCATCGGGATAAAAAAGCGACCAGATGGTTTCGTCATCCTCGATCTCTGATTTTGGATAGCCGACGAGCTCTAGCAACTGGTAGCTACGCGGGTTCTTGTTATCGACCTCGACCGAGTACACCAGCGATGGCTGATCTGCGTAATGCGCATTTTTATCACCCGCCAAATTAATTTCTATCAGCAGCCGATAGGGAGTTTCCTTTGCGGGATCCTTGGGAACGATGTAATCAGCTGGGTCAAAACTCTCGTTAGGGGTGGCCGAGCTGAGGGCATCGACATCGGCGGACTGCTCTTCCCCGCTCATTTCCAAAGCTTCTGCTTTATACTTCTCATACTCGCTCTTTTTATAATGCCAATACGGCAGCGAAGTTTGATTCTCGGCCGCTTCGCTGTGGTACAAGGTTTTGAGATGGTAAGACGAAGTATTTTCCAACCATATCGCCATGTGGGGTGGGGTTTTGACATCGTAGGCCTTGCCGGCCTTGATCGTCAGTTCCATCTTATAATCGTCTGCCGGACTGTATTGGTAGACCATGCTGTCCTCGTTCATCTCAAATCGGTCCAGCGCTGGGCCAAGGTTGGCGCTGAGGCCGAGGATGGCTTTGACGGGTTCGGGTTGCTTGAAAAACACGACTGTTAGTCCGGCGGTGATGACCAGGGTGAGCCAGAGGGATTTGCTGTGCAGGTAGCCTTTGAGTGGTCGGATGTTGTTGACTATGTGACAGACGGCGAAGATGACAAAGAGGAAACCTGTGAGCGCGTGTAATCCCACCACACCGATCGAAAACGGCTGCACAAACGCGATCACACCTGTCACCGACAGCACAAGAAAAACGAGTGCGACAAACAGGGAAGTAAACCTGCGGTGCAGGCTGCCTAGGTTCTTTTTTTTTCATGGCTATCACACTTTGCCCGGAATGATGGCACCGTGCTTGGCTAGGAGTTGGTGAATTTCAGCGAGCGGCACCTCCAGCGGGGTGGTCCCCTTCTTGGCTGCCAGCGCGGCTGCGACTCCCGCCGCTTGTCCCATGGCCATGCAAGGCGCTTGCACGCGCAGGCCGGAGTTGGCCAGTCGGTCGCTGGAAACACAGCGGCCGGCCACGATGATATTGCGGCTACCTTTCGGGATCAGGGCGCGCAGTGGGATGGTTGGCACGGTGCCGGGTTTGAGAGGTTTGGGACGCACACCAGTTTTTGTGTGGAGATCGACTGGGTAGAATGCGTTGCAGATGGCGTCGTCGAATTTTCTTCCGGAGGTGTAATCGTTGACTGTGATCATAGTCTCGCCAACGATGCGGTAGCTCTCGCGAAAGCCTGGCTCGGGCTGTAGGTGCATGAGGCGTTTCGTGCCCTTGGCTTCACGGAGTTTTTCCAGCACCAGTTGGCGGCCGGCAAGCTTGGCTTCGGTGACGGTCCGGGAATTAGTGGAATCGGCGCCGTGCACGTAGATCTGGTGCAGCTGCTTGCGGCCGACACGGTGCTCACCGCCGAGCTGGAAGAGGTATGACCCAGGTTGAGTTTCGTCCTCGCGCATGCGTTTGTAGCCGAGCAGGCCAACGACTTCGGCGCCACCGGTGCAATCGACGATCTGTTTGCAGCGGACGCGTCGGTTGGTGCCAAAGCCAGCGCAGTTGAGCTCCCAGCCGGTTGGTGTTGCTTTGGCATTCTGGATGAACTCGTGGTAGGCGATCTCGACTCCGGCATCGACGCATTTCTCTTCGGCTAGAATCGAGTAAACGAACTGGTTGATGGTGACCTGGTTGTGATGGTGGGCTTTGGGCACCTTGGCGAAATTGGGGAGTGTTCCACCGTCGAGTTCGACGGACTCCTTGACCAGTTCCCAACCAATGCCGGCGATGATCTGCTTTCCCCATGCGTCGAACAAACCGGGGTAACAAACTCCGCCGACGGTAGTCATGCCGCCGAGCTGGCCGCTACGTTCCAGCAGAAGGGTCTTGGCTCCAGCGCGTCCTGCCTGAATGGCTGCAATGGAGCCAGCGGTGCCACCTCCGACGACAACGACATCGACGTCCGTGGTCAGATCGGTGCCGAGTTCTTCGGGTTCGCTGCTGACGTTGGTGCCATCGCGACGGGCGAGCGCGACATGCGTGGTGCTGGCAATGGCCATGCTGGCAAGGCCGTACTGAATAAACTTGCGTCGACCGGTCGATGGGTCGTTGTTGTCTGGGTGATTATTTTTCTCCATAAATTCTTGTTGTTACCTCTATTTCTGCACGCCTACCATGATGAGGGACGGCGGGTGCATCCTACCCCTTCACCGGATCATACGGCGAGCGAAATCAATCCTCGTTCAAGCGGATTGAAAGCGTGGGTGCGGGCAAGTATGGGTGACGTCGACTGGCGAAGCCGTGGACCAGGCCGGCATCCTCGGTTTCAACTGTATCGCGGACCACGGTTAGGGTGATTTCTGAACCGGCATGATCTCGCAGGTAGGCTGCCAGCTTTTCTCCATCGATCCCGAAATCGCCCCGCTGCACACCTTGCTCGATGACAAACGACCCGAGTTTGTGCACCTTGGCGGTCACCAGAGCGGCACCATTCCCCGTGACGTTTGCCGGGGCATTCTTTTCGTTGAGTAAATCTTCAGCCCACGGCACGTCATGGGCAAGCAAGCCGTAAACACTGAAGGTGGCGTCCGGCACATGCGACGCCAAACCCCAACCGGTCGGTGCAAAATGAAGGGATAGCTTGGCATCCGCGATGCGTTCCGGTGCGACACCATCAAGATCAAAACCCAGGTAGGCTTTCCGGTGTGGAGCTTCGTAGATGTGGCCATTCTTTAGATAGAGAAGCACCTCGGACCCGTGATCCTCGACGCGGCCGATGTAAGCGTCTTTGGCCGATTCTATAACGGTCCAATCTGATTGATCCATGTCGGGGCTATCATCCGTTCGCCAGACCGGCTCACCCAGTCCATCCTGCGCCGATCCCAGTTTCCCTTTTTCCACGGAATTACGCTGACCTGCTTTCAGGCTGACGATTTCACCGGATAACGCCGATTGCACTTCCACGAGTCCTTCATAAACCTGTGTGCGTGTTCCGCCAGTTCCGGGAGCGACGCTTACTGAGAATCGGGTTCCGAAATCAACCACCTTCGCAGATGGAGTTTTGACCTGAAAACCTATTGCCGAATTCGGAATATCTACCACCACGGTTCCCTTCACCAATTGCACATTCATGGCATCGATCAGGCTCAGCTCTGCGGGGGCTTCGAGATTCACTTTTGCACCCGAATCGAAGTGGAGTGTCACTAAGCCTTCGGTTAGACGCATGGTCCCTGTACCCAGGCGAGCCCCCTCAGAGGTCGACAAGTTCCCGCTTTCCCAGCGGGCCGCACGCACCTGCTTGATGGTGACAAATGATTCCGCTTCTGCTGGTTCCACGGTCACGGGTGTTTCTACTGGCTGCTGAAACCAAGCGAAGGTGGCTATCAAGGTGATACAGGCAGCCACGGCTAGCACGGGCGCGACAACTCCCCGTTGTTTTGAAAAATAAGTGCCATTCTGAACGGATTCCGTGCCGGGCTTGGGCAGTGAAACAGGCATGGCATCAGCGGCCAGCCCACCGGTGTAATCGAGATGCAGGCGCGCGTGCAGATCCATGTGGCCTCGGTAAAACTTGCGCGCATCCGGGTTGCTTTTGAGCAGGGTGTTGAGAGCCTCCCGACTGTCGTCATCCACGGTGCCATCAAGTACCTCGGCGATCAGCATCAGCAATTGCTCCTGGTCTTTTTTATCAAATCCTCCGGTTTTCATCATTCTACCTCTTCAGTTTTAAATCAATACACGTGTGTAGCGATTGGCGAATGCGCATCAACATCATTTTCATCGCGCTTTCTTTTTTGTCGGCATCCTTGGCGAGTTGCTGGACCGACTGGTTTTGGCTGTAGCGAAGGTTGATCAGTTGCCGCTGCCGGTCGGGCAAGCGCGATAAACAATCACGCATCGCCAGAATGCGATCGCCGGCTTCATGCTCTGCATCCGTTACTCCTCGGCAAACTGGGCAAGCAAGTCGTCATCAAACAAATGTCGGTCGCGTTTCCGTTCGCGTAAAAATGCCAGCGCCTGGAAATACGCACATTTCCGAGCCCAAGCACCAAAATTCGAGCCCGGTGTGAAATCGTCCATTTTGCGCCAAAGCACCAGATTGGTTTCCTGCAGCACATCATGGGCATCATGTACATTGCCCAACGACGTAACCAGATAACCGAACAGGCGGTTTTGCCAGTCGGTGAGTTGGTAAACGAATTCTTTGTCCGGTGGCTTCATGGTACATCTTATGTATACCGAAATTCAGCCTTGGGTCACATGGAGATTTTGTTTTTTTTGACCGCCCTACTTCGCCGAGGCTACGAAGGGCAGTCTGAATTTTGCGAATTTTTCTTGGGTTGCTACTTCAATTTTTAACCACGGAAAGCACGGAAATTACGGAAGGAAGACCTGGTTGGGGGCTTAGGTTGATAGCGGGCGGGACGCCCACGCTCCCTTCTTGCATCAGGCGAAGCCTGTCTTACTTAGTATTTGGAGTTTAAAACTTGGAGTTTATCCCCATTTGGTCTTTAGAGTTTATCCCCTCCACTCACTCCATTTCCACCCGGTAAAAGACGCGGGGGTCTGTGTCGATGCCTGCGCTGGCGAGGTTGAAGGCACGGGTGGTGGTGTCGCCGGTGTCGGCTGAGATGCCGGAGTCGAGGGTGTTGGTCCAGTCGGTCATATCCAGCGAGTAGGCGACGCGGTAGCTCTCGCCCGGACTCGAGTCCCAGGTCAGGGTCAGCGTGTTGGTGTCGGCTGCGTGATTGACTTCCTTGACGGCAAACTTGATCAACGAGAACTGCAGAGCGTCGACGATGACAAATCCGGTGGTCCCAACGGTGCTGATGGTGACCACGGTTTCCTGGCCGGCGATGAGTCTGGCGATCCCGACCTCACGCATGTTGCCGCCCGACGGCAGTGCCACGGTTTGATCGACAGAAATTTCGGTAACATGAGTGCCGCTGGTGACCGTCAACGGCACGTTGGTGGCGCGGGTTTCGTGCGGGGAGTAGGCCATGTAAACCCGATAGAACCCGTCCTGTGGCGCGGTGAAGCGGAAGGTCGCCGTGTCGGAGCCGTCGTTGGCTGTGTCTGCCGCCCCTGCGAAGCGATAGCCGTCGCCGACATAATCAGAATAATTCGTTGAGCTTCCCCAGGTGCCCACCAGCTCGGCGGCGGGATCGTCGACTAATACGCTGGTGTTGGGGTCGAGTGGTTCGGGTGGTTCGACCGGGCCAAATCCCTCCGGAAGGTCGAGTTCTTGTCCCTGGGCGAGTAGGCGGGTTTTCAGATTGGCATACGGCAGGTCCTGCACGGTGACGTCTTTATCGGCTGCTAGAGCCGCTGCGATACCTGCGCTTTGCCCGAGCAACATCCAGGTTGCCTCGATACGCAGTGAGGAAATAGCGACGTGAGTGCAGGACAGCGCGACCGGCACCAGCAGGTTGTCACACTCGGCAGGCACCGGCAGGATCGCACGATACGGGACGTGATACGGATAGCCCCGGGAATTGCCAGCCGGTTTCACCGGATAAATGGTGCCCTCGTTGCGGACTCCTCCACCAGGGTAGGCGATCCGTTGGCAGTCGTGTGAATCGATCGGGAAAGAGGAAATCATGATGGGATCGGTCTTCGCTGGATTGGCGATGATGTCGTTCTCGGTGACGACATACATCCCCTGCATGCGGCGGCTCTCGCGCACGTAGAGCTGCGGTGGGAAGTTACCGGTGGTGGTGAACTCATCGGCGCACAGCCCCCACTGGGCGTAGTTGTCGCGCTGGGCCTGAGTAAACACCGAGTCGGTGGTGAGGAAGTGATAGAACTCTAGGGTGTATTGCTTGTGCCCCTCGAAGATAGCGGCGCGGCCAGCCTCGTCAGCCGTCGCCCAGCCCTTGGCGCCACCGACAAAGCCGAGCGAGAACTGTTTCGCAATCGAGTTGTTGCCATCCCTTTTACTTCCCGGGACACTGTAAAGGTCAAATCCCACCGAGCCAGCCCCATGGGTCTGCACGTAGCGGCGCATCACCTCAAAGCGGGCCGGATCGTAGTTGGTCGGGGCGGGCATCGCGACCTTGTTCTCGGCGTTGGTCGTCATTGAGAGCCGGTAGCTGTAGGTCATGATGTTGTCGTCGCCGTCATCCGTCGGCCCGGCGTCGGTGCCGGTGGTCAGCGGCAGCGGATCGCCCCCGGCATCGAGACCGCTGATATTCATCGTGGATTTTGGATAGCGTTTGCCGGCCAGCGACTCGCCAAAGTCCGCTTTACCCTCGCGCCCGATCGTCCAACTGACTCCCGCTGCCGCCATCAGGTCGCCCTCGTAACTGCCGTCAATGAAAACGCGCCCCGTATAGGTGCCATTGCTCGTAACAACGCTGGTGATGCGCACGCCGGATTTATTCACCGACTGGAGATAGCGCCCGGTCAAGACCGTCACGCCAGCCTCGGCGAGCATGGCATTGGTAACCCGCGATGCCACATGAGGTTCGTAAGACCAGTTCGTCTGGTTCTTCACATTGACATCGTAGGGCAGGCTGACCCCGCGGCCTGTGTAGTCCTGTTGAATGCCCAGGTGCCACTCATGAAACAGGCCCATCAACTTGTCACGATACATCTGGTTCGAATCGCTGAAGCTCAGCCCGCCGGTGTTCATGCCGCCGACGTGGGCGGTTGGCTCGAGAAGGATCACCGAGGCGCCCTCGCGAGCGGCGGCGATGGCGGCGCAGAATCCGCCCGGCGTGGAGCCGTAAACGATCACATCCGCGCTGGTCTGGGCATGGGCTGAAAATCCGCCAGACAGCAGCAGAACAGCTGCGGTCGCGAGGGAATTGATCATTTTGAAGTTCATAGGAATGAATCTAAGGCAAAAAAAACGCCCCATCCCGGTGAAACGGAACGGGGCGCTGTGAAAGAAGTGATTTCAAGATATCCGCTTACTTGCGGCGGCGGAGAATCAGCGCCAGCCCACCGAGGCCGATCAGGGCGGTGGTGGAGGGCTCGGGGACGGCGCTATAAGTCACGCTCAGTTTTGGAGCCGATGTTCCGGCTGACTCATTGTCTACGAATCGGGCGAAGTCATGGGTGCCGAGGTTCGACTCATCGTTATTGGCGATGATCAGGCGGAGGATTCCATCCCCGGCGAGTGCGTTCGACACGGCGGTCTGGAAAGCCGCCGAGTCGCCGAAGTTATGGGTCTGGCTAGTCTGCTCCACATCGAAGCTGGCCGAGGTGAGAAAGGTGCCGAAGGTTCCGCCTGCGGGAGCACCGCCGCCCGGAACGTCCCATGTCGCGGTGGTTTCGTCGATATCGAAGGCGTGTGTGTAGATATTAAACGTGGTGAGAGCTCCACCTCCGCCCACGTTATTGATGCCCGCCGTACCCAAGGTCGTCAGGTCCAGGGTCACTGAATCGATCAGATCTATCGTAGGAATCGTGCTGATATCAAATTCAAACAAGCCTCTTAGCCTCTCATTTCCGACTTCTGCGAGCCCGATGATGATCGAGCCGGCGTCGTTTTGATTAGTGGCTGCACTTTTAGTGCGAATCATCACGGCATCGTGGGTATAGGCACCGGACGGCGAAACGCCTTCCTGGAAGCTGATCACCGCAGCCTGGGCTGAGCCGGCGGCAAGCGCGAGGCCGGCGAGCGCGGCGAGAGTGGTTGTTTGGTGGATGGATTCATTGTATCGTTATTTGTGTAGTTGGGTATTTTTAGTGTATCTATATGGCCGGATCGGGGCCAGAAAATGGAGTATCCGTCCGTGATGGACAGAAACCGTCACAGCTAAACACCACCCGTCACCCCATCGGTCACATTTTTTTCCATCTTTTTTCCTCAGGCTCCCACTCAAAACCTCTCAGACTTGCTGTGTGGCAGTAGAATCTGGAGGCTCAATCGCGAAATAAGTCTCGAACTACTTGATCCACTGAGAGACTAGCAATACTAAAAACACAAACAGCCACACTGTATTCATCTCTATATTAGCCAGTTGCAACACTCCGAACCTCACTCTGCTTCTCAACTTCTAGAAAAGCTAGTCTCCCAAGATCTAATACCACTTAGTGAATCAAAAGAGACTAATACTGGAGTGATTTTTTGATCAATCAAGGCTAGACGAGGGAATGGTGCGAGCACCATGACCGAGAGAAACGCCGATTTATCAAGAAAGCGCCCAGCTCTCATAGCTTTCCGCGTAGCGCATTTTCCTAAAGCCAGCAAAAAGAACATTTGTCTCTTTGGTTTTGCTAAGTGGTATAACAACCCGGAGACGCTCTGCGCCTATCTTTCGCGTGTAACACGTCGGCATAAGGGTGCTGGATTCTGCCGTGGCTGATGGCAAAATCGAATGGAGCTGGGCGTTTAGCTTAGCACTACTTTGATTTCGTTTCCTTCGGAGCGGGAAGCTGCATTCTTTCGCGGACGTGGAACTCACTCCACTGCGTGACATCGTCTTTGATCAGATTCCATTTCTCCACGGTCATCCAGCCGCGACCAAAGGGTTTACGAGCTTGGCGGCCCCGAGACGTGTGTTCGAATAATTCAGCTGGAGGCTTCACCGCAGCGACCGGGTCAGCCATTTCACCGAGCCATGCATCATAGCGCTCTATCATGGTCTTGGTGATCTCGGGGTACTTGTCTGCGAGGTTGGTCGTTTCGGTTGGGTCATTCTCGATGTTATACAACCTCCATGCTGGCTCATTGCGGAACTTTACCGTGCGCCATTGTTTCCACCGAGTGACCTCTGATCCGTGGGTGTTCCAAAACAGGATATCATCGGGGTTGGCTTGCTTTTCTTCCAATAGCAACGGCATCAAATTTTTGCCTTCGCAGTGTTTGGGTAGTGGGGTTTTGGCGAGCGCTGCAGCAGTGGCGTAGAAATCGATGGTGCTCGACATGCCGGCATAGCTTTTGCCCGCTGGCAGGGTGCCTGGGAAGCAGGCGATCGTGGGCATCCGGTAGTTGCCTTCCCATTGCAGGTTGGAGCGGTTTTTGCCTCCTTTACCGCCGCGATAAGGGAGTGGACGATGCTCTGCGTGAGGATCGCCACCATTATCGCTGCTGAAGAGAATGAGGGTTTCTTCATGGATATCCATGTCCTTCAATGTTTTAAGCATTTCACCGATTTGCAAATCGAGCGCATAGAGTGTTGCCCGCAGATATTGGCGTGGGCTGTATTTGCCCTGGTGTTTAGGGTTCAGAGTGTCGAGGTATTTTTGCGGGACTTCTGTGTTAGGGATGTGAACCGCTAGAGGCACGAAGTAGAGGAAGAATGGATCCTTGGATTTGCCATGACGCTTGATGAAATCCACACAATAGCCACCTTCCACCTCAGTGAGATAGGATCCGTCAGCACCGATGTAGGATTTTCCTCCACCGAATCCCTCACGCCCTTTGACGCGCGGCGGGTGCATGCCGGCCTCCATGAACCCGCGATCTAGTGCCCCTTGGTCCCAGCTGCCGATGTCCCACTTTTCCAAGCCAACGATGCCTGTCATGTAACCGGCGTCACGCATAGTCTCGGCCATTGTGGCTTTGTCTTTGGGAATAGGAACGCCGCGTGAGAGGCCGAATTTGCCAAACCGTTGGGTGTACATGCCCATCATCAAAGAGGTGCGACTTGGGCTGCAGGGCGCATTGTGCGTGTAGGCGTTTGTTAGCCGAATACCATTCTTCGCCAAGCTGTCGATATTTTCCGTACCTGGATCGGGACAACCGAAGGCACCCACATCACCACGCGCAAGATCATCCACATAGATGATAATGATATTCGGTCGCTTTGCTTCGCTGTCAGCCCAGAGATGTGGAGAGATTACTCCAACGAGGAGGATTGAAAGCAGAATGCTGCGGATCTTCAGAGAGTGATGCATGTTTACTAATGGTTAGGATTAATGGCTTGGAGCAAGCGTGCGAACGATGCTGAAATAAACTGTCTGGGCGACAGAAAAACACAAGTACATTGATATTCGGGCTTACGAAGAATTGGCGAGCATTTGCGGTATAACCGCTATTTTTTCGTGAATGCTTGAGCTTGCCGTTGAGTGCTGAGATGGGTCAGCGATAAATTGCCGCAAAACAGAATGCGTTTCCCTCATACTGGAACACGAATTTGCTGGCGTCACCTAGGAGGACAATGCCATTTTTGCGATGTTGACACATGAATCGCACCTTCCCCCCCTACTCAGCCTTTTCCTCACAACACAATGCATCTAACCTCCTCACTCATAAAGAAATCCCCTAGCAGTTTCATGTTTTCATTAGCTCTAACGATATGCGTGGCTGCCTCTACATCTGCTGCTAAAAACTCTCAGCCGAACATCGTTTTTATTTTAGCCGATGACATGAGTTACGATTCAGTATCCATCTTTAACGACAAGATCGGTAACATGAAAACCCCTGAACTTGATACGCTAGTCAGGCAGGGTATGCATTTCACCGATGCGCATTCGGCATCTGCCGTTTGCACGCCAACACGCTATGGGCTCCTAACTGGGCGTCATTGCTGGCGAACACATCTCAAAAGCAGGTGCTTTGGACTTACGGGATGCCTCTTATAGAGGAAGAACAACTCACTATTGCAGAATTACTGCGTGAAAAAGGTTACCACACGGGTCTTGTAGGTAAATGGCATTTGGGTACCGGCTGGAGAAATAAAGACGGGAAGTTTGTCTTTGATGGACTCCAACATGATCAAAAAAATTACGCCTCAAGCAAAGCTTACGTTGAAAATGGCCGCTCAACACCGGGGCCGGTGCAAAAGAACTTTGAAGCTAAAACTAGTTGGCTAGGGCTCCCTTGGTGAAACAAGCTCCACAACCAAAGTACGCGTTTTACCAATTTTTACGCCAACCCGACCTGCGCCTCGACACGAACCGCGCTGATGCAGGGTCGAGCTCCCTTAAAAAAGGCATTGCCCACAGACCAATATAGGGACACAACTTTCAGAATATTTTAACACAGAAAAACAACAAAGCGCATCCGACCGGTGTATCGATTTGGTTCACTTCGCTGCCGCGAGCTTCCAGATCTTGACATCATCGACTTCCGCTCTGCCACTGACGGCAAATGCTAGGTTCTGCTTCACCTCATGGTCAATCCCTGCTGATTTGATAGAAATACCAAAATTGTCAGAGCTAGTAATTGTTTCATAGTATCCTCCTTGAACTGTATTGGCAGAGTTTCCAGCGTCAAGCATTCTGCAATGTAGCTCTGGGTCGCAGATAGGGACACAAAACTCCGCATAGAATCTGTTAGGCTTCCTTTTTACCGCTGAACACCTGGGCGCATCAGCTACTAGCCACACGGTGGGTGTCATTGCCCCAAGCTCGTAAAATCTATCACCCCCCCTAGCTTGATCGCCCTAGAAATACGATATTCAGAGGAAGTTTGTATCATGAATCCATGTATGCTAGTGACATGGTTATGAAATTCTTCGAGCGCAAGCGGATTGTTTGGCATCTGATGCTGTTACTGTTGGTGGTAGGCGGCATCCTATATTTGGATAAGGAGGGTGCTTACTCTCAAGAAAAGAGCAACGAGAGTGAGAAAGTTGTGGCGGGTGCAGCCGAGCCGTATGCTCCTACGCCCCATGTCTATCAGAAGAAGAAGGCAAGCCGAGATGGCACGGGCAAGGTGTATATGAGCCGGGAGATTTCTCACGTGATGGGGCATGCTGCCATCAGCTGGCTAGAGCGTCCTGAACGAGAAGCTGAGGAAGCCACCAGCCGTGTCATGAAGGGAATGAAGCGGGAACTTAATCCGGATGCGCTGATCGTGGATGTGGGATCTGGCTCAGGTTATTATTCGTTTTTGCTGGCGAATTTGGTGCCAAAGGGAAAGGTCATTGGGGTGGATATCCAGCAGGAAATGGTCACCCATTTGGCCCAAAAGGCACAGCGCTTAAGGGTGACCAATGTGGTGTCTAACCTCGGTAAGATCAATTCCGTCCAGCTGCCATCAAAAAGTGTGGATGCTGCATTTATGGTGGATGCCTATCATGAGTTTTCTCACCCCAACGAGATGATGCAGTCCATCGTGCATGCACTTAAGCCGGGTGGCCGTGTCTACCTCCTAGAATACCGCGCAGAGGATCGTTCTGTGCCCATCAAACCACTGCATAAAATGAGCGAGGCGCAGTCGATCAAGGAGATGCAAGCGGTTGGATTGAAGCATGTCAAAACGGAAGGCTTTCTCCCCTGGCAGCATTTTATGGTGTTTGAAAAATAGCTTTGAGATTGTTAGTCCGAGCGGTCATTCGCGCCAAAATAGTGAAGGACTGAAGGGGATGGCTTGTTTCGCTATCGGCGAATTTCATGCCAGCCTAGGGAAGAAGCGACGCGCATTCCCTAGGTTAAGCGTAAAGAAGCGTATGTTGGCTGAAGGCCAACTTCATCTATCCATCAGCTTTGTCTCAGCATGAGTCTGGCCTTCAGCCAGAAAAACTATCTCTTCCGTATCCTAGGGTTACGTTCCTGCGTCACTCACCCTAGGCTGGTATGAAAATGGCCTTCAGCCATTCGTGGCTGTGGTTATGGATTACCCCGCCATGCGGCTTCGCCTTTGACGGGGCTGGTATAAAGTTCTCCGTTGGAGAACCCAGCTCGACTCAGCCGCAATGACTAGGGTTGGCGCGATAGAGAGATGGTGGGGATCTCGTATGATGCTTTTTTCGTGTAGGGTGAAAAATCAGTACTGTGATCAACCTATAAGTAGGCCCAGATCCTTCGTGCTGCTGCCGAAGCTGCCGGTATCGATGTTGTGCCTGTGGAGGAGCTCTAGGTAGAGGTTGCAGAGTGGCGTCGGTTTTTCTAGGATGGTGTGTGGCTGATGGCGGTAGCCTCCGCCGGCAATGATGGTGGGGAGGTTGTTGCAGGTGTGGTTGGACGAGTCACCGAAGTTGCTGCCGATGACCACGGTGGTGTGACCGAGCAGAGTCCCCTCACCCTCTTTGATTTGATCGAGCTGCGAGAGGAACTTGTTCAGTTGACGGGCGATTTCAGCTTCGATCCGGCTGAGTTTGGTGAGCAGGTCTTTTTTTCCGGAGTGGTGCGAGAGCGTGTGCCATCCGCTGGTGGCTCCTGGCACGCTGATGGCTCCGTAGATCCAGTCGAGAGAGAGGGTGATGACCCGAGACATATCTCATAGACACACAATAGTTACTTATTAATGGCGCAAGCTCCCTCTCCTCTGAGCTCAACGGGTTGACTCATACTAGCCTAGGGCAATTACGCCTCCATCAGGGGCCGCCCTTGGTTGGGGCTCACACAGCGGCCTTCGCCCGTATCAGGATCAGCCAGGCAGCTGCGAGTCCGGTGATCCCGCAGAATGCCCAGAGCAGCTCTGGGCTGGAGCCGAACAACCAGAGTCCCGCCATCGGCCCGACTCCGGCCGCGATATTCCAGCTGAAGCCGTTCACGCCCATGTAGCGGCCGCGCATCTCGTCTGGCGCGAGGTTTGCCACGTAGGTGCTGGCCACCGGCGAGGAGATCATTTCCCCAATAGTGAGGACGACAATGGCCAACACCAGCATAGTGAGCCCCGAGCCGAAGGCCAAAAGCGCCAGCCCGCCGCCGAGCAGCGAGTAACCCAGCGCCATCAGCCTCTGCGGATCGTGGCGGCGGGTCCAGTTAGTCAGCGGTAGTTCAAAGAACACGATCATCATCCCGTTCAGGCCGAGGAGGAACCCGTAGGCCTTTGCGTCGAGACCCGACTCCCCGGTGACCTGCAGCCCCAGCGTGCTCCCCGTTTGCCAGAACACCGCAGCGACGAGGAAAGAAGCTCCGACCGAACGCAGGAAGGGCCAGTCCTTTGCTATCACCGGCAGGGCGGCGCCCCATCCAGCGTTCGTACTCGCCTTCCTGCCGATCCCTTTTTTGAGACCGAAAAGAACGATTAGGCCGAGTATCACCGTGGTCGCGGCATCGGCGATGAAGAGCCAGACGAATGACGACGCGGCGACCAAGCCAGCAGTCATCAGACCACAGGCGGTGGCGAGGTTGATCACCAGCCGCTGCACGGCAAATGCCCTCACTCGAAGTTCCTTGCCGATGAGATCAGCCGTCAGCGAACTGCTGGCCGGATAGTAGAGGTTAGTCATCAGCCCAGTTAGGAAAGCGCCCGCGATGAAGGACGGAATGGAATTTGCAAAAGCCAAGAGAATCATCGCAACTGCAGCACCGAAGCACGAGATGAGTAGGGTCGGTTTGCGGCCAATCCTGTCCGTGAGGTAGCCGCCGAGAATCGATGCGCAGAAGCCTCCAGCACCGTACGCCCCTAGGGTGTAGCCTGTGACTGCCGGCGGGAAACCTAGTTGCCGTAGATAGATAGCTAGGAACGGGATGACGAAGTGTCCGAAACGGTTGATGAACGACCCCGCCATCAGCAGATAGAACGGCCTCGGCAGCAGCCTGAGGTCGGCGAGCATACTCCCCCCTGAATGTAGCTTGTTCGCTTGCGTGCCTTTCACTGAAAAAAGATTGTAGTCGCTAACCCGCCGAGCCAAGGAGATTCTGCGCAGCAGGAGTATTTTGAAATACGGATCTCAAATCCGGGCTTTGGACAAGGCATTCGGACACGGAATGGGTGCCTGCCTAGCCGATTGAATCAACGAGTAAATCATGTTGTCGCAGAGCTGCAGGATGAGAATGGTTTTCTCTGCTAGTTCAGGCGTCTTAGCTAGGATCAATCACATCACAACACTTCTCTGCAGCACATTGACCTTCAGCGCGAATCGCCACTAATAACTTGAAGAAATCTCTTGTATGCAGGCACTAAAACAATCACTCTGACTAACAGTCGCTTTATGAGCGCCTGCCCTCGTTTACCAAGCATCAGCATACCAATCCAGATCGTATTCTAGGCTCCTTTCATCTGCTTCACATTTACCTCTAAAAATTTTCCCTCCATGCAAAAGAAAAATACACTTCGCCGAATCCTAAGCTTTGTTAAAAAAACAGCCTTCATTCTACTACCCCTTATATTTTTCTTTGCTGGTTGGTGGTTTGCCCAGCCGTCTCAAAAATCAGATGGAGGTCATGTAAAACAAGCCGACGAAGAAGAACCCCAACTCTGGACCTGCTCTATGCACCCCCAGATAAGGCAGCCTCAGCCTGGCCCATGCCCTATCTGCGGTATGAATCTCATCCCACACACTGTTAGTAAGCATGAAGGCGGGCTACGAAAAGTTACGATCAGCGAAGATTCAGCAGCGCTGCTAGACCTACGCGTTAGCCCTGTGCTGCAAGCGCCAGCTAATGTAAACGTACAGATGTTCGGCAAGATTGATTACGATGAACGTAAAATAGTCACCACCACTGCCCGTATGGGCGGCAGACTGGACAGGCTCTATGCTGACTTCACAGGCACAATGGTAAGCAAAGGCGATGCTCTCGGCGAGATCTACTCACCTGACCTGATATTAGCACAGCACACTCTTATTCACTCAAAAAAGGAATGGCAAAAAGCCAAATCAGCCACTGAACGGAAACGTCTCCTACGCACACTCGAATCTGCACGCGAAAAGATGCGCTTACTTAACCTCAGTGATGATCAAATTGCAGCTATCGAGTTACTCGAAAAGCCGAGCAACTACATCACGATACTCGCCCCGCAAACTGGTGTTGTCGTCAACCTCAACGTAAAGGAAGGCCAGTATCTGAAAACAGGTGATGTCCTATTCGGGATTGCCGATCTCACGTCAGTATGGCTAAAAATGGAAGCCTATGAGTCAGACCTTCCATGGCTGCGCTACGCCCAACAAGTCTCCTTCAATGTAGAAGCTATACCTGGAAAAACATTTCATGGCCGAATTGCCTTCATCGACCCTCAGCTCGACCCCCAGCGCCGTATCGTCAAAGTCCGCGTCAACGTGGACAATCAAAAACGCTTGCTCAAGCCTGGCATGTTTGCCAATGCCTCAGTCAAAGCAAAGGTTGCGATGAACGGCCGCGTTCTCGACGCTGATCTTGCGGGCAAGTGGATCAGCCCCATGCACCCAGAGATCGTAAAATCAGGCCCAGGCTCGTGCGACCTCTGTGGCATGCCACTTATCCCGGCTGAAGAGTTCGGCTTCATAGCCCCTTCCCTCCCGTCCGAAAACCCACTTCTCGTCCCAGCGTCCGCGGTTCTGCGGACTGGAAAACGCGCGGTCGTTTATGTTCGCCTTCCCGCAGAAAACGAACCTATTTTTGAAGGCCGTGAAATCGTGTTAGGCTCTAGAGCTGGTGACTTTTTCATCGTTCTAGGTGGCTAGACAAGGGAGAACTCGTCGCCACGAATGGAGCATTCAAACTCGACAGCGAGTTACAAATTAAAGCCAAGCCTTCAATGATGAACCCCAATGCAGGACTTGAGGAACACTCCTCTAAGTCGCCACCTAAACAAATTAGTGGCCAGTGGCCCTCAGTATTACGCTCTTACGGAAAACTCGAATGGGCAATAGAACTCGATGATGCCACAGCGGCAGACATCAATCTAACGGCTATGCAGGATGCCCTGCGTAAGATCAAATATGATCAACTGCGAGCCAAGGATCAGGACCTATGGAAAGAGTTCTCGATGCGTTTGGATAACACTCTCACTATAGCCAGATCGATGCCGGCGAATAAAACAAGCTTAGCTCTCATCCGCAACCAGATGAACGAAACCCGCCGTTTTATGGGCCTTTCATCCACTCCGATTGCCCCGATAGAAACAGATAAAAAATGGATTACTCCATTGACCGCTAGTAAAGAAACCTACCTCTCGCTAGCCAAGGCATTATCCTCCGACCATGAAATTGACGCTCTCAAATTAATCCCACAGTTGGTAGCTGAAGCCAAAAAACTCCCCAGTGCTACTGACACGGCTCAACTGCTTAAAAGCCTCAAGCATCTCGACATGCAAAAGGACATCAAAGGTATCCGCGCGGCCTTCAAACCCGTAAGTTCTAATTTCCTTACCATCGTTCGCAATCACGGGATGGATAACCTTGGCAACCTCTATACCGTCCATTGCCCAATGGCTGATCAAGGCAAAGGTGCCGACTGGCTTTCAGATAAGTACGAGGTGAAAAATCCTTACTTCGGTAGCTCTATGTTAGGTTGCGGTGATGTCACCGACACTTTGTCGAAGATCAAATAGGATCAACAATTTCTTTTTGCCAACCTGTCACGGATCATTCCAAGCCCAGCCATGATGAACAAACTTATTTATTTCTGTCTTAACCAAAAGCTAGTGGTCTTCATCTTGCTGACCTTTGTTATTGGTTGGGGAGTGCGGGTTGCTCCATTTGACTGGGACACGGGTGACTTCCCGCGTGACCCCGTCGCCGTCGATGCCATCCCGGATCTTGGCGATAACCAACAGATCATCTTCACTGAATACATGGGGCGCTCACCCCAGGATGTAGAGGATCAAATCAGCTACCCACTGACCGTCTCCTTACTCGGCATACCAGGTGTGCAGGAAGTCCGTAGCTATTCGATGTTTGGCCTATCTTACGTCTATCTTATCTTTGAGGAAGACGTCGATTACTACTGGAGCCGCAGCCGGATTTTAGAAAAACTCAATTCTCTCCCTGCGGGAACTCTCCCCGATGGCGTTATCCCCGCACTGGGTCCTGATGCCACCGGTCTCGGCCAAGTCTATCAGTATTTCCTCGAAGGTCAGGATCCCACCGGCAAGCCCGTTCCTGGATGGAACCCCGAAGAACTCCGCTCGATCCAGGACTGGTATGTGCGTTACTCACTTCTGGGAGCTGAAGGTGTGGCCGAGGTAGCCTCTGTCGGTGGATTTGTGAAACAATACCAGGTCGAGGTGGATCCGGTAAAACTTCAAGCATGGAATGTCACCCTGACTGAGGTCGCTGACGCTGTTCGCAAAAGCAACATGGAAACCGGAGCTCGTAACCTTTCGATCAATGGTGTGGAATACATTCTCCGAGGCACTGGATATATCAAAACTCTCAAGGATCTTGAGGACGCTGTCGTCACCGTCAGAGATAATACCCCGATTACCATCGCACAAGTCGCCACCGTCCAGCTGGGGCCTGCAGCACGTCGTGGCGCTATTGATGTGAATGGAGCCGATGCCGCAGGCGGTATCGTCGTCGCCCGTTTCGGAGCCAATCCACTACAAACCATCAAAAATGCCAAGGCCAAGGCGGAGGAGGTATCCGCCTCACTCCCGATCAAAGCCGTGGTCGATTGGGGGAAGACTGACCGAGGACAGGTCGTGGATTTCGCCAAGAAACACAATATCTCGCCCATCTTCGCCACCGAAGAATCCGCTGATACCAACCTGAATCATGAGGCCTGGACCCATTGGGCGAATACCCACGATATGGAACTCTGGCCAAGTTGGTTCAACACCTCCAAGGTCACGATTGTCCCTTTCTATGATCGCTCTGGACTCATCAACGAAACGCTCAACACGCTCGACGAAGCCCTCCATCAACAGATCCTCGTCACCATTATCGTGGTCGTCATCATGGTGCTTCACCTGCGCTCCAGCATTCTCATCTCTGCGATGCTTCCGCTTGCTGTGCTGCTCACCTTTATCGGTATGAAACTCTTCGGAGTAGATGCCAACATCGTGGCGCTCTCAGGAATTGCCATAGCTATTGGAACGGTGGTGGACGTGGGAATTGTGCTCACAGAAAACATTATAAAACACATCAAGGAGGCCAAACCTGGATCCAACTCAGCCACGGTTATCTACGAGGCTGTGACAGAAGTCGCCGGTGCTGTAACAACCTCGGTAATGACCACCGTGGTAAGCTTCCTCCCGGTCTTCACTATGACAGGAGAGGCGGGCCGACTTTACAAGCCCCTAGCCTACACGAAGTCCTTTGCCCTGATTGCCTCAATCATCGTAGCGCTGACCATTATTCCGCCGATCGCCCACTTCCTACTAGGCATCCTCCCGCGTTGGTTCAAACGCGCTGAAAACGAGGGAGCCGGCAGTAAAGCAAAATTCGGCACCCGCCAGATCATCATCACAGCCTTACTCGGCATTGGTGCAGGAATTGCCCTTGAGTTCTCAATCATCCTTTCGCTAGCCTTACTTACTTTGGCTGCCGCCTTTGCCTTTCAGTCCAAAATTCCAGACCGGTTCCGTAAACTCGGAGTGTTGTTCCTCAATGTGGGGACTGCCCTCATCGTAGGATGGATGTTAGCCAAAAACTGGATGCCTCTAGGGCTTGATGCATCGGTAACAAAAAACTTTATCTTCGTCATCGTCATCCTCGGTGGCCTACTCGTCTTTTTTAAATTATTCGAGCTCTGTTACGTCAGCATACTCCGCTGGTGCCTCAACCACAAAGCGTTGTTTCTCAGTATTCCTTTGATAATGCTCTTCGCCGCCGCTTGTGTTTGGATGGGATTTGGCAAGGTGACATCTGGATTTCCGGATTTCGCCAAAAAATCGGAACTCTATCAAGCGGTTGGGAAAAAGTTCCCCGGTCTTGGAAAAGAATTTCGGCCCGCACTGGATGAAGGCTCTTTCCTGGTGATGCCGACGGTCAGCCCACACGCATCCATCGATGAAGCCAACGAGGCTCTACGTAACCTCGATGCCGCTATCGCTGCGATTCCTGAAGTCAAACAAGTGGTCGGCAAAATAGGGCGTGCTGAGACGGCACTCGATCCAGCGCCGATCTCGATGATTGAAACCATCGTCAACTACAAATCTGAATTCCGAACCAATGACAAAGGTGAATTACTTACCTTTAAAATCAATGATCAGGAAGGTTACGTTTACGATAAAAGAGGTGATCTCATCGAAGACCCCGATGGCAAACCGTTTCGCCAATGGCGACCTGAAATAAAAACCGTCGATGATATCTGGCAAGAAATTAGCAAGGTCTCTCAAGCGCCCGGTTTGACAGGCGCCCCCAAACTCCAGCCAATCGAAACCCGTCTTATCATGTTGCGCACCGGCATGCGTGCTCCGATGGGAATCAAGGTGAAAGCGCCCACTCTGCAATCTCTGGAAGATTTTGGCATGCAACTCGAACGACTCATGCGCGAGAGCGGCATCCCCGGGCTCGACAAATCCAGTATCAATGCCGACAGGATTGTTGGTAAACCCTATCTCGAAATCAACCCTGACCGCGAAGCCGCCAAGCGCTATGGGCTCAACGTCGTGGACATGCACAATACAATTCAAACCGCCATCGGTGGGAAAATAGTCACCACCACCGTGGAGGGGCGCGAACGCTATGGCGTGCAGGTGCGCTACGCCCGTGAAGCTCGGGACAACATCGAATCGATCAAGAAAATCCTTATAAAAACCAAAGAAGGAGCTCAGGTACCACTCGGTCAAGTCGTCACTATCGACTACGTCCGCGGGCCGCAGGTCATCAAGAGTGAGGACACTTTCCTCACTGGCTATGTTACTTTCGGATCCAATCCAGGGTTTGCCGAGGTCGATGTGGTTGAATCCATCCAAGCTCACCTTGAAAAAATAGAAGACGAGGGAAAACTCAAACGCGCTGGTGGCATTCGCTACGAATTTGCAGGCAACTACCAGTCCGCCCTTGAATTTGATAAAAACATGGCCGTCATCATGCCACTCGCCCTGCTCGCGATTTTCCTGATTCTCTACCTGGAAAACCGATCTGTGCTCAACACCTTCATTATCTTCAGCGGCATCGGCGTTGCCTTTTCCGGAGGATTCCTCCTACTCTGGCTTTACGGGCAGCCTGGATTCATGGACTTCACCATCTTCGACCACAACTTGCGGGAGCTGTTTCAGATCAAAACCATCAACCTTTCCACCGCTGTCTGGGTCGGGTTTATTGCCCTCTTTGGCATTGCCACCGACGATGGAGTGGTCATCTCCACCTACCTGCGGCAGAGGTTTAAAAAAGACAATCCGCAGACGATCAAGGAAATCCGCACCACCACCGTGCTCGCGGGAAAACGCCGCTGTCGCCCTTGCCTGATGACCACCGCTACCACCTTGCTGGCGCTTCTACCTGTGCTCACCTCCACCGGACGCGGAGCCGACATTATGGGCCCGATGGCCGTCCCCATCTTCGGTGGCATGATGGTTGTGATGATCACCATGTTTGTCGTCCCGGTGCTGTTCTGCACGATGCAGGAGGTGAAAAGAAAATTATAAACTCTCGCCTCATCCGAGGCTCTCAACAGAAACAAAGAAACCACAATAAAGTATGAAAAACACCACATTAGTAAACACAGTTAGCCTCGCCATCTTCGGATTTTCGATGGCCGTCATGCCTCTTCACGCTGCAGAGCACAACCATGCTAGCCATTCCAAGATAGAGGCACATGCCGATCACATGCTCGAAGGCTACAACGTCGTTGCCTCAGCCCTTTACAAGGACGACCTCGCAACCGCGAAAAAAGCCGCAGCAGGCATTGTGAAGCATGATAAAAAAAGCTCACTCGCCGCTCCAGCCAAAGAGCTATCCAACGCAAAAACCATCGCGGAAGCCCGAAAGAGTTTTAACGCTCTCAGCGCCGCTGCTATCAAAATTGCGGAAACAGAAAAAGGCTACAAAGTAGCTCATTGCCCAATGGCAAACGGTAACAAAGGCGGCGACTGGCTCCAAAAGAACAGCGACAAAACCGTCAACAATCCTTATTTTGGAGCGATGATGGCCCACTGTGGTAGCTTCAAGAAGTAAGTTCCACTCCATTAGCCTTTGAGCGAGGACTGCCAGTCCCCGCTCAAAAGCCAAACAAGTGACTATGAAAATTCTTCCAGTCATTCTCCTGATCACTGCGATTGCCATGATCCAGATCTCTCCCCAGCTTCTCGCGGATGCTCAGCACATACAGGATCATTCCGCTCCTGCTGGTCAAACTGAACCAGTTACATATTCTACTGAAGACCCCTCTGATTCAGAAAATAACGCAGAAGATTCTACGGAAACTATACCTTACCGCACGATCAAGTATGCCGGAAAGTTTCACCCCATCGCTGATCTATAAGACAGACTAAATGAGTTTGAAATGATTTTGAAATGATTTTGAAACAATGCCTGCCAGCGCTACGTTTAGCATTCATAGTAACACCGAAAGAATAAAATCATGTACAATAAGAACTTAAATAGAAAATCCCTGATCGTCTCTGTCTTGCTAGTATTCAGTTGGATCAGCAGTGGCATCGCCAATGAATCTGACCAACTATCCGCTAAGCCGGAGCTTATTTTTCTGCTCAGTGGGCAGTCGAATATGGCTGGCGGTGGCTACACCGCAGACCTTCCGGATACAGAAAAATACAAACCTTACCACAGTGCTCCAGCAAATGTTTCTGTCTGGAATGTTAAAGATAAAAATTGGCAACCACTGGAAATCGGCAAACGATTTGGCCCCGAGATTGGATTTTCGCATGCACTTTCAACGGCCCTTCCCGGAAAACATATCGGTCTTGTAAAATATGCAGCGGGAGGCACTTCCATGGACAAATGGGCAGCCACTGGAAAGCTCTACCCGCGCCTGATAACAGCTTTCAAAGAGGCCAGTAAAAACGCACCCGACGCCCAACTTGCAGCGATGCTCTGGCACCAGGGGGAAAGCGATTCTGATACCAAAGAAGTGGCTGAGGCGTATCAAGCCAAGCTGGTCAAACTGATCGCTACAGTACGCAATGACACCAATGAACCGAACCTGCTTTTCATTCTAGGACAAATCAATCCGGCAAAATCATACTGCGGCCGTCCACGTTTTCTCCATGCCGATATTGTGCAAAAGGCTCAGGCTGAGTTGAAGGTCCCCAATACAGTCATGATCAAAACCGATGACTGTGAAATGAACCCGTACCATGCAGGCTTGAATAGCCCCAAAGAAGCTCAGGTCCCCAAAAACGAAGATAACATTCACTATAGCGGCAAAGGTCAGATCAAGATGGGCAGACGTTTCGCGGAAGCTTACCTGAAAACACACGAAGTGCTGCCTGAGTGACCAAAGAACCTCTAGGCAAATGGCTTGCCAGCACTGGCAGTCCCTTACTATTTTAAAATCAAATAAATCTATGAACATGCGCAAGAAATTTTCTATTGGCCTTTTGGTCTTATCGGCAGGGGCAAGCAATCTCCTTGCCGAGGTCAAACTACCGGCGGTGCTGTCGGACAACATGGTTCTGCAACAACAGAGCGATGCCAGGTTCTGGGGTTGGGCCGCTCCCGGTGAGAAGGTGGAGGCTCACAATTTAACAGACAGACTAATAGCGCCTAGGATTGACGGTTGCTCTTTTGGGGTTCCGCGGCATGGTCACGGCTTAGGCAACGTCACTTACACTCGGAAAGCAAATTTCTAGCAGGAAAAGGATGGTCCAACTTCAAAACAATTTCCATGATCACTTATCCTAAACGCGGGCTCATTTTTTGCTCCCTCCTCGCCCTCTCCGCTTCCATCAGTCTGGCAGCTACTAACGAGGCCGACAAAGCTCGCGCCGCCTATCCCGGTTCTTTTTCCCGGCCACCGTCCGAGGGCAAAAACTACAACACCTGGCGTGACGCCTCCGGCCCCGATATTGGTGAGACCAAGGTCGATCTCGGCCGATTGCCTTCGCGTGTCGACAATTCCGCTCGCCCCCAGTTCCCGGCAATCTTCAAACAGAAATGGGGGGCATGTGGCCAATTCGCATCCGTGGCCTCGATCTTCACTTACGAAATGAACGTGTTGAATGGCACCGTCGCAGACACTGACGCGACCTGCTTCCCGGCTCACTTTTCATGGAATATGATGAACCTAGCCGAAAACAAAGGATCGGAGCCTATCACGGTTGGGAGGTGGCCAAGCACATCGGCGTGCCCACTGCCAAGTCCCACGGTGGAGTCCGCCTAAAGAAGATCGGCCTGTGGCCAAACGGCTACCAGATCTGGCGCGAAGCGATGGAGTATCGAGTCTCGGGCTATCGCTACTCGCCGGCCAATACCATTGACCAACTCAACGAAGCCCGTGGTTGGCTTTTCGACCGCAATCAACCGAAGCCGAACAAGAAGACCCTCGGCGGCCTATTCGCGTTGGACGGCCGTATGGGCGAGTTAAAAAAAGTCACAGTCACCATTCCAAAAGGAGAACATGCGGCGGGCGAAGACATCTGGACCCGCTGGGGGCCCAGCGGCTATGGCCACGGCATTACCTGTGTGGGATACGACGACCAGGTCGGACACGACTTGAACGGCGACGGGAAAATCACCAACGATCTCGACCTCAACGGCGATGGCAAAGTCACGCTCGCCGACTGGGAACGCGGAGCCTACATCGTCGTCAACTCATGGGGCAAGAGCTGGTCGAAGGACGGCCGTATCTATTTGCTCTATAGCGCCATGATTGACCCGACCTGGAAACGTGGCAACGACCTGCGCCGGGCCGAAGTTACCCGTTATCTGCCTCGCCGCACGCTGAGGCTCAAGCTCGCTTGCGACGACCGGACGGACCTGCGGATGACCATAGGCATTGCCGGGGATAAGAACGCCTCCGCTCCCGAGCACGAATTCGCACCGCAAGCCTTCAACGGTTGGCCCCTCTTCGGCGGCGGCAATGCCGGCCACGTTCCGATGGCTGGCCCGGGTGATGACACTCCGATCGAAGTAGGAATCGATCTCACTTCTTTGCTGAAGAACTTGGCACCCGACAACGACGGCAAAGGCCGACTCTTCCTACGGCTCAGCCGCGCCGACGGCAGCAGCGCCACCGGCGAATTACACGAATGCGCCTTGCGCAGCTATGATCCCAAGGGCAGCTTCCTCGGTGAATCGCAACTGATTATTAAAGATGGAAACTTTGGCAAATCGCTCTTCACGATCGATGCTGTCATCAGTGAACTCGTAAGCGATTGATGGCCAAAATGAGCGGCGCGTGCTTTAGCCATAGAGACCAATAACTCACGCTAACCCATAGAAACACTGCACTCTCTCATAGTTTGTCTGTCTAAGTATATATGTAGAACGTCGGAGATCTAAAAGGTCTCTTATATCAAAAAGGTCAGGCCCTTAGCTTGTATTCCCCCCCGCAATAAGTAAATTCCTAGCAGTAACTACAGCTTTGAGCACTCTTTTGCGGAGATGTAGGATTTGACGAAGAACCAAGCGGCTCGAAGGATGATTGGAGGTTAATTCTCTGCCCCCATACGTTTCCATCTGCCCGATCTGGAGCAGGAAATCAATTTCATTCATGCTAACCGCAGGGCTTGAGGGCTTTATTGACGGCTCCGTTGCCTTCGACGGCAGTCCATCGACTATGGTTGAGCGTGTCCCATGTAAACAGTAACGCTCCCGCAAAACCGGTATCCAGCATGTCCTGCCGCCAGTCATACAGGGCGGCTGCTGCCGTTGCGTCATCCGGATAAGAGATTCGATGTGCACCGAATTCTCCGGAAATAAACGGTTTCGTGTTCTTGTTCTGGATCATCGACCATTCCTGGCTTTCCATATGCTGGGCAACCGTGGTTCCGGTGGACTGAACATACATGTGCAGATCTCCGAAGTCGGTTACGGATACCACATTTTTCATTCGTCCAGGCCAGCGCACATCTTTTGTCCCAATAGGAAGCAGGCCGTTGGTTGCCATGCCGGCTTTTTTGACGGCGGCATAGCTGAAGAGTCCAACGTTGACCAATGTGTCCGGATCAATGCGTTTGACGGCATCGCGCCATGTTGAGAGGGCGAGAACCAGGTTATCGTCCGCGCAGGCCTGGCGGGAGGCTGCACTGCTCATGTCATAGGTTCCGGCGGCAGTTTTAAAGATCCCAGTTGTTACGCTGAAGGGTTTCGCATTGGTCCAGGAGCAGGGTTCGTTGCTGATTTCATAGGAAAAAATCGTGGTCGCCAGCCCGGCGTTTTTGACGGCCTGAACAACGCGTTCGAGATAGTCCGTCTTTGCAGCAATACTGCCCGGTGTCATGTTTTCCCGGTTGTTCCCTTCGATGTCACGTAGATCGGCCAGGGCGATGTCCCGATAGTATGTGGTCCACGGCCAGCCGTCCAGAACGACCTGAACATAGAGATTGTGGTTACGGGCTCGTTTCGAGTATATAGACAGACTAAATGAGCCCGAAACTCCAATAATCCCTATTCTACAAAGGATCTTGGAAATTGGTATGGGTCTATGGAGGGCTCTATCAGCCAGAGTTGTGTGGGGATGACGGGCCTGAATGGCGTTCGGAAGTTTGCTGGTGAGGACTGAGCGCTGTGAGTCAGCAGCTTCGCTGGGATTATTTTGAGCGACCGAGACGGTCGCGTTACGTGGAGTGAGCGTCACATTGCACAAATATTGTATGTCTAAATTTTCGAGTGTGATCTTCGCGGGGAGTTGGGCTGGGCGGTTAGAAACCGCCGCCACGCTTCGAGGTGCTTTCAGACCTCTAGACCAAGATGACTGCGAATAGCGGAGTTCTTGATACATGAGACTCACTATGTCAGAAGTTGGCTTAATTCTGACATTTGATCTTGAGGAGGCTTGTTTTCTGATATAATAATTTAGCTAAATCAAAAAATGACGACTATTTGACATATGGATATAAAAGACTACAGAGCAGGAGAGCTGGAGGAGCGTTTCCAGTACCGAGCCTTTTTACCGACGAAGGTATGCCACGCATGGGATATGTCTGATGCAGAGCTCACGGATTTACTAGGTAAAGCCGACCGTGCCCTAGGTGAGCTAAATGCCTTTTCTCAACTAATCCCAGACATTGACTTTTTTATAAGGATGCACGTGGCGAAGGAGGCGACGCAGTCCAGTAGACTGGAGGGAACGCAGACCAACATTGAGGATGCTTTCAAGGATCTGAGCGACCTAGAGCCTGAGGGACGTGATGATTGGGCTGAGGTGCAGAGCTACATTGAAGCTATCAATGGTGCTATCAAGAGCCTTGAGAAGTTACCTCTGAGTAATCGTCTGCTATGTGAGACGCATGCTATGCTGATGGCAGGCGTACGAGGTGAGCATAAGCAAGCTGGGGAGTTTCGGCGGAATCAGAACTGGATAGGTGTCAGCCTAAAGAATGC
Source organism: Rubritalea profundi (assembly GCF_002954445.1). Lineage (GTDB taxonomy): Bacteria > Verrucomicrobiota > Verrucomicrobiia > Verrucomicrobiales > Akkermansiaceae > Rubritalea > Rubritalea profundi. The sequence goes on along the minus strand of NZ_MQWA01000001.1, from coordinate 2,625,424 downwards.
TGCCTTTGTGCCGCCACATGATGAGCATGTGCCTGAGCTGATGGGAGATTTGGAGAAATTCCTACATGCTCAAGGTTTTTTTGTGCATCCGCTGATACGTATAGCAATCGCCCACTACCAGTTTGAGACCATTCATCCGTTTCTAGATGGGAATGGGAGACTGGGGCGCTTGATGATCTCGCTCTATCTAGCCTCAGAGCGGATACTTGCACAACCAGCCTTGTATTTGTCCGATTATTTTGAGCGTAACAAAACTGCCTACATTGATCATCTGATGGCGGTGAGGCAAGGGAACCACTTGCGAGCTTGGCTCGTATTTTTTCTGCATGGTGTTGAGGAAACCGCCCGAGCCTCGGCACAGGTGTTTCGTTCTATTTTATCGATTAAGCAGCGTATCGACACTGAGGTGCTACCAAGCTTCACCACACGGAGGCAGGAGAATGCTCAGAGGCTGATGCTCCATCTCTACGCACATCCTGTGGTCGATGTGAAGTGGGTAAGTCAGCTACTCGAAACAACAGCGAATACAGCCTCTGCTATGATTCAAGACCTCGTCAAGCATGGCGTGCTGAAAGAAGGCACAGGCAAGCGTCGCAATCGCCTCTTCCTCTTCACGGAATACATAGCCCTCTTTAAGTGATATTGTGAGTTAGCAGCTTCGCTGGGATTATTTTGAGCGACCGAGACGGTCGCACTACGTGGAGTGACGGTCACATTGCACAAATATTGGGTGTCTAATCCTGCACGACTTTCAGGCCTTCGATACTTCTCAGTGCGCATGATCTATGAGATAGACTGAATGAGCTGTGCAGGGCGATCTGTAAAGTGTGTCAACCACCCAAAAAATGAGACAAGAACCGATATCCGTGACGATATGATTGGACAAATGGGGGAATAAAATCACATTCCCCTACGTCCCAATCGAAACAATCACAAATTATGATCATTAAAAAATTACTACTCGCCGGCCTAGCTCTGGCAATGACCGCCTGCTTTGCCACTGCCGCTGGAGACGAATGGATGACCGACTTCGAAGCCGCTAAGAAAAAAGCTGCGGCTGAAAACAAAGAGCTGCTCGTCGACTTCACCGGTTCCGACTGGTGTGGATGGTGCATCAAGCTCGTCGATGAAGTTTTTAAACACGACTCTTTCAAAAAAGGTGTCGCTGATAAGTTTGTGCTGGTTGAGCTCGATTTCCCTAAAGACAAATCCAAGCTCAGTGAAGCCACTCAGAAACAAAATGCTGAGCTGCAGGCAAAATACGGAGTCCGTGGCTTCCCGACCATCCTGTTACTGGATGCTAAAGGTCGCCCCTTTGCACGCACCGGTTACCAAGCTGGCGGCCCTGAAAAGTACCTTAGCCATCTCGATGAGCTAGGTAGCAAGCGTGTCGCCCGTGACGAAGCTCTAGCAGCCGCCGAAAAACTCGAAGGCGTAGCTAAGGCCAAGGCCCTGGTCACGGTCCTTAAAGCCCTTCCGGAAGATCAACTCGGTCATTACAGTGACATCACCGACCAAATTGCCAAGCTCGACCCAGCCGATGCATCGGGCTTCGTCGCCGAACAGAAGCGCAAAGACGCGCTGGCCAAAATTGGAGCAGATATCAACGCAGCCATGCAGGCCGGTCAGGCCGATGGGGCTATCGCATTGGTTGATAAGTTCATCACCGACTACAAAGTGGTGGGCGAAGAAAAGCAAAGCATTCTTGGCATGAAAATGAACCCATTGTTAAGCACCAATAACTTTGATGGTGCCGCCAAGGCGATCGATGAGATCATCGCGGCAGCCCCTGAGTCAAAAGCGGCCAAGTTTGCAGAAAGCTTCAAGCCACAACTGCAGAAAATGAAGGAAGCGGCATCCAAGCCTAAAGCTGCAAACCCAGCACACGGTGAGCCCGGCCACGTCCATGGTGCTGGCGAGTAAAGATACATCCGCCCTACTCAAAAAAATCAGAATAGACGTCGCATAGCATAAATATTGGGTGTCTAATCCTGCACGATTTTCAGACTTTCGATACCTCCCAGTGTCAAAAGTCGAAAGGTCGCAAGTCTGGTGAGATCGCGTGGGCGCGATTGCTGGATCCACAAAGTCAGCAGACTTTGCTAGCTTGACCTTAGACCTTCTGACCTTCGACTCTCCCCAGTGCACATTATCTATGAGACAGACTAAATGAGCTGCGCGGAAGTTCACTGGTGAGGTCTGAGCGCTATGAGTTATACCATTTGAGCTGTTAGATTGTCGGAATGACGCTGATGCTTTTAGATTTCAACAAGGCACAAGGAAGGAGCATAGCGAGCTATGTGACAATCGAGCGGGGCGAGCAGTAAACGCGTAACGCTGATAGAATATGAGAGAATCAGTGCCAGCTCATTAATCCAGCTCTGCTGGCAAAGTAAAACCCAAGATTTGATCATTTCGCCAATGTAACTGTGAAGATGGTATTAGCAGCTTCGTTGGGATTATTTTGAGCGCCCGAGACGGTCGCGCTACGTGGAGTGACCGTCACATTGTGAAAATATTGTGTGTCAAAATCTGCACAGTTCGACATATTTGACAGCACTCATCCTAGCGATTGATATCGCGAGAAAAAACGGATAGGATAGGCATCTAAATCGACTCAAGGACGCGTTGAGCGAGAACTCTAGTATCTGCATCTGCAGCAATAAGCTCGTCGAGTGATTTGCCGGGATTCCACTCATGGGCATCCATCACTTTTTCCACTAATTTCCAGATGTCGGTGAAACCAATTTCTTTAGCAATGAAAGCGTCTACAGCGACTTCATTTGCCGCATTGTACACTGCGGGAAGCGTCCCACCTTTGGTTCCTGCTCGGACTGCTAGATCAATGGCGGGAAAAACATCACGGCGGGCAGCCTCAAATTCTAACTTGCCGATTTCGGCAAAATTGAGTGGTTTCAGTCCAGTGCCTACACGCTCAGGGTAGGTCACGGCATATTGGATAGGGAAACACATGTCTGTGGTGTTGAGCTGTGCTAGCACCGAGCTATCGGAAAACTCTACCATCGAGTGCACGATGCTTTGCGGATGGACGATGACATCGACTTTATCCATCTCGACCCCAAACAGCCAGCGAGCCTCGATCATCTCAAGGCCTTTATTAAAGAGTGTGGCTGAGTCGATCGTGATCTTACGCCCCATTTCCCAGGTTGGGTGTTTCAGCGCTTGCTCTAACTGCACATCCACAAGCTTGTCAGCATCCCAGGTGCGGAAAGGTCCGCCGGAAGCCGTGAGTATGAGTCTTGAGATTTCTTTCTCACCACCGGTGTGACCTTCGAGACATTGAAAAATAGCATTGTGCTCGGAATCCACTGGCAGCACTTTGACGCCTTTGCGCTCTGCGGCCGCCATCACTAGCTCACCGGCCATCACGAGAATTTCTTTGCTCGCGACTGCTAGCTCTTTGCCGGCCTCGATCGCAGCGAGCGCTGGATGTAATCCGGCAGTTCCAACAATTGCCACAAGAACCATATCGGCGCCTTCTAGCTCAGCGAGCTTCACTAGGCCATCGAGGCCAGTGTAGACTTGGACATCTTCGTCAACCAAGGCGCGAAGCTCAGCTTCCTTCTCAGGATTATAAATGGCAACATGCTTGGCGCCAGTCTCCTTCGCTTGTTGAGCGAGTGCTTGCACGCTATTCGCGGCGGCGAGCCCGACGATTTCCATCCGCTCTGGGATTTCACCAGCGACCTTGAGTGTGCTAGTTCCGATCGATCCGGTAGAGCCCAGGAGAACCACTTTTTTGCGCTTCATAGAAATGAGTATATATTAAATAAATTAAGCCACCCAAAGGAGGTAGAAATAGAGCACTGGAGCGGTGAAGCAAAGGCTATCAATCAAGTCTAGCGCCCCGCCAATTCCTGGAAGTGTGTTGCCGCTATCTTTCGCTTCTAAGCTGCGTTTGATCACAGACTCAGCAAGATCTCCAACAACCGTGCATAAGGAAAGCAGAACACTGAGACCAATCACATGCCCCCAGCCGCCTAACACGGAGAGCTGATCAGGCTTTAGAGCATAGAGCCCACAACCTAGAGCCACGGCCCAAACGATAGCCCCAAAGAAACCCTGCCAAGTTTTCCCTGGGCTGATATGAGGAATCATCTTGTGCTTACCAATCAGTGAACCAGTACAGTAGGCTCCGATATCAGTGATTTTAGTCACACAGACTAACCAAATGAGAAGCCAAGCACCTGGTACTGCGCCCTCAAGATCTGGAATAAAAAGCACACGCCCCATGAAGCTGAATAAAAAGGGTACGTAGAGGAAACTCAGCACCGTAGTAGCCACGGCGACTAATGGTTTACTTCCTTCGATCGGCTCACGCAGTTGGAAAATAAAGCTCGCGAGCACTGCCAGCGCTATGGCTGCACCATCAACCGCCCCCAACATTTCCAGCGCTCCAGCGCCTTTTGTTGCCAATAAGTAAGCAACCGTAAGAGTGTAACCAATAGAGAGTGTTAGCCCCCATTTGATTTGGCATGGCAATTCGTTAGCCCGAATCATCTTATAAAGCTCGACGCTCGCAGCGATGGCCAAAAAACAAATCAGGCCGAGGTACGCCCACTGATTTTTGCTCACAAATGTGCCCCCAACAATAGCTACCAACAACACGGTGCTAAAGAGCCGGGCGGCAAATACTTGAGCCTTTGATTTTCCATCACTCATACGTCAGAGCATCCAAGCCAGCCCAATGGTATTTTGCAATGAGATTTCCCATCTATTTATTTTCATAAAGATGCTTTAGAGTTCACAAAGATAATGAGCCTCTTATAAAGAACTACGTGGCTCGCCTATTCCAACATGAACTCGTTAAGCTTTTCCTCTTCATCCTCTGTAGCTTTCTTGGAGCCGCTTTAGTAGCCCCTCACCTCTACGCTTGGGGTAAAGACCTCGCAGCAGAGGCAGCAGTCAGTGAACTCTCCGCGCCGATGGAGTGGTTAGCTAACAAATGTGACAGGGCCAAGTTTTCACGTTATTTTAACCGAGGCCTGATGGGCTGCGCCTTGCTCTTTCTCTACCCATTGATCCGCAGCCTCAAGAGTAAAGACAAGATTGAAATCAAACCACCGCTGAAACAACGGCTCAACCCAGGGTCTCAAGGCTGGAAAGATCTACTTGTCGGAATCCTTTTTTCAGCTGGATTCCTCACGTTTCTGGTAGGCCTACTCTATCTCCTAGGTTGGGTAAAAACCTCGGACAACTTTGTCTTTGCTAAGGCCTTCCAAAAAGCGATCATCCCAGCGGTCATCGTAGCTCTGCTAGAAGAATGGTTATTTCGTGGAGTGCTCTACGGAGTGCTCATGCGTAAGCTCAATGCGGTGCAGACGATCATTGGCCTTTCACTCTTCTTTGCTGCCGTGCATTTCCTCAGCCCACCAAAAGGCATCGCCGTAGCTGACCCGCGGAGTATGATGGCTGGCTTTGAAATGCTCGGACTGATTGGTCAAAAATTCCTTGCCGCAAGTTCATTCTTCGGAGTCTTTCTCACACTTTTTGTGGTAGGAACGACGTTAGCCTACACCCGCTACAAAACCGGCAAGCTCTGGCTGGCTATCGGGCTGCACGCGGGCTGGGTATTCTCGCTCAAATTCACCAACAAGCTAACGGATCCAGTTGGTGAGTCGCAAAGGCTACTCTACAATGACAGCTTGATGGACGGCGTCCTCCCGCTCGTCACCCTCCTCATCACCGGGCTGAGCCTGACCTTTTACCTTCGCTCTCGAAAATTGTGCGCCACCCAAGACTAACACGTCTACTCGACTACCTTTACCCTCCCTCGTGCCACCACTGTGACACGCCGACGCAGGATGGGCGCTATCTCTGCAAGAAATGCACCTCAGACAGCGCTCGGGTAAAACCGCCTTTTTGCGATCGCTGTGGCGAGGGTTATGACGGCACGATCGACAGCCCTTTTCTGTGCCCCAATTGTCAACACCTCGATTTCAGCTTCCTTTTTGCAAGAGCCGCCCTGCGTAACACCCACGCCAACCACCAACTTGTGGTCGACTTTAAGTATTTGAAAAAGTTTTACCTCGCCAATGAGCTCGCTCTTTTTTGTAAAGAAACCATGGAAAGCGACCGACGATTTTCCGAACTCCCATCGCCAGTATTGATTCCCGTCCCGCTGCATTGGCGGCGGAAGTGGCACAGGGGCTTCAACCAAGCTGCAGAAATCTCCCGCCAACTAGAGCGGCACACTCACATTCCGACACGCAATGCTCTCAGCCGAACACGCAACACCAAGACTCAGACTCGGCTGGGAAGAAGTGATCGCCTCAAAAATCTAGAGGGGGCTTTTAGGTTCAGTAAGTTAGACCCACACTTCAAATCAGTAATACTGGTAGATGACGTCTTCACCACGGGCTCTACAGCAACTGCTTGCGCCGAGGTTCTAAAGAAACACGCGCCTCAGCTCGAAAACATTGTTGTGCTCACCGCCTTACGTGGCTAGTCTGCCGATAGAAACGGCATCCGCTGCCAAACAACTTTACTAAAGCCATGGGTATTTTCGAACGACCAAGACTTCGCAACAATAAGAGAAAGGACATGCCTAACGACCTTTGGACCAAGTGTCCGGAGTGCAATGCCATGATCCACACCCTTGATCTCAAACAAAACGATCAAGTCTGTAACAGCTGCGACCACCACTTCCTACTTGGCTCGGTTGAGCGCATTGCCTCCATCGCTGATGCCAGCACATTCGAAGAGACCAATGCTGAGCTCTACTCGAAAAACCCTCTCGGCTTCCACAAGTATGAAGAGAAAATCGACATGCTCCGCAAAAAGACTGGGATGAATGATGCTGTGGTCACTGGCCGACTGAATGTCGACGGCAACCCGGCAATGATCGCTGTGATGGACTTCAAATTTTTTGCTGGCTCCATGGGCTCCGTGGTGGGTGAAAAAATCACACGAGCCATCGAAACCGCCGTCAAAGAAAAGCGAGGTATGATCATCATTTCCTCATCTTCAGGAGCTCGCATGCAGGAAGGTATGCTTTCACTGATGCAGATGGCTAAAACCTGTGCAGCTCTCGCTCGTCTTTCTGAGCACGGCCTACCCTACATTTCACTTCTCACCCACCCGACAACAGGTGGAGTAACAGCCTCATTTGCAACCATCGGCGACATCAACCTCGCTGAGCCAAAGTGCATGATCGGCTTCGCTGGTCCACGTGTGGTGAAAGAAACCACCCACCAAGACCTGCCTCCTGGTTTCCAGACTGCAGAGTTCATGTTGCAGCACGGCCTCATCGACTCCATCGTTCACCGTCGCGACATGAAGAAAAAGCTCGGCCAGCTTCTCAGCTACATGATGCCACTGTAGGCATTACCCATTTTCACAAAGCCTCTCTGATCTGATTAGAGAGGTTTTTTTGTCTACTAATAGCATAGACTCATGACCTACCAACAAGCTCTCGACTGGCTCTACTCGACTCAGAATTTTGGCATCAAGCTCGGGCTCGATGGACCAAAGAAATTGCTACGTCAGCTGTTAGCCAATCCAACACGCAACACCCAGGTTGTCCACCTAGCTGGAACTAACGGCAAAGGGTCGACTTCTGCAATCATCGACTCACTGTCTCGCGCCACCGGTCTTCGCTGCGGACTATTCACCTCTCCCCATCTGGTAGATTTCCGTGAACGTATCCGCGTGAATGGCGAGATGATCCCCGAACAAGTGGTCCTCGACACCATTCTCGAGATCAAAGAAATTGTGACTGACTGGGAACACCACCCGACGTTTTTTGAACTCACTCTCGCTATCGCGATGCGCCATTTTAAAGAAACCGAGTGTGAGCTCATCATTCTAGAAACTGGTATGGGCGGCAGACTGGATGCCACCACCGCTGTCCCAGCGGACGTCTGCGTCATCACCCCTATCGCGCTCGACCACTCGGAGTGGCTTGGCGACACGCTGGAAAAAGTCGCTAGAGAGAAAGCTGGAATCATCTGTGAGAAGAAACCTGTGATTAGTGCTAAGCAAGAACGCTCAGCGGCCATAGTCATTGCAGAAGAAGCCGAAGAAAAACGTGCTCCCCTCACCACGGTGAATGGCCCACTACTTGGCTACAACATCAATCTAGCGGGCAAGCACCAGGCAGAAAATGCCCAACTAGCGATCGAAGCTGTCACAGCTCTTGGCATACCGCTCGATTTTGACTCGGTTAAATATGCGCTCTCTAACATCAGCTGGCCAGGTCGCTTTGAAACTCTTTCTGAGCAACCTCAAATCATCATTGATGGAGCGCACAACCCCCATGCGGCAAATGCCTTAGTCGATACATGGAAGCAACATTTTGGCGAACAAAAAGCCACTCTAGTATTCGGAGCCGTCGAAGAAAAAGACGTGGATCAAGTACTCGAAATTCTTTGTTCAATCAGCGAAGAGGTTCACCTCACCCCTCTCGATTCACCACGCTCCCTCAGCACTGAAGCCGCCATAACAGCACTCCCCGCTAACACCTCTCACACTTCCCACGAGAATTTAGAAAGCGCTCTAAAGTCACTCAGCGACTGTAAAAATCCAATCCTGATCGCAGGATCACTCTTCCTCATAGGAGAAGCAAAAGCGCTCTTTGGTGATGGTGGGTTCCAGCGCAGTACGCAGTAGCTCCTCTTTACTTCGTGTAGCGGCGAAGTTCGAAGTCGTCGAACTTCTCGGCTACCTCAAAACCTGTAAAAAAGTGCTCAAATTCAGGGAAGCGGGTGTCGCCCTCATAGCTTTGGTACACGTGGGATACTAATAACTCATCAATGTGCGGTAGGAAAAGAGAGTAAATTTCGGCACCGCCAATGATGAACACCTCTTCATCCATCAGTTCAAGTTGGCGCACGGCTTCAGGAGAATGCACGACTTCTACACCATCGGCTGACCACGATTGGTCACGTGTGATCACTATATTCTGGCGCTTTGGCAAGGGACGACCAATAGAATCATAAGTCTTTCGGCCCATCACAATCGGGTGGCCACTCGTCGTGCGCTTGAAGAGTTTTAAATCCTCGGGAAGGTGCCACGGCAGGTCGTTTCCTTTGCCGATCACTCGGTCAGAGGTCATCGCTACCATTGCAATCAATTTTGGCTGATTTTTCATTGTTGGGCAAGACTGACTAGAGCTCCGAGCGCGTGCAAGCCCAATGATTATGGCTAACAGAATCTTAAGCTTGCAAAAACATGGATAAGTTGGACAGTACTACAGTCCTTCTCCAATTAAGTACGTGTCTAAAAAAAAGTTCCAATCCAGCCGTCAATGTCACCCGCATGCTCTACTTGCTGGTATGTGAACTAGCAGGTAGCGCACTCGCCTTCCAAAGTCTAGGCCCAGCTAAGATGTGGATCGGCATCACGGGGGGACTTTTAGTCGGAGCATTCTTTATCATGGTTGAAAACCTGATGAAGCAATTCTCTATCAGAGGCTTCTCTATAGCGACTCTGGGACTAGTTATTGGACTTTTCTGCGCTTGGCTTCTGAATACGGTTCGAATCCCGGAACTTTTCACTGTTTCTTTTAGTGAACACATCCGGAAGCCGGAAGACTTTGCCCTCACCTTTAACGTCTGCACATACGCTACCCTCGGCTTCCTAGGAACAGTCATTGCACTGCGCAGCAACAAAGAAGACTTTGCCCTCATCATCCCTTACGTTCGCTTCCGACAAGAGGCACAAAAAGGTCGCCCACTGCTGCTAGACTCAGATGTCATCACCGATGGGCGCTTACCCGCGTTGATGAATTCTGGCTTTCTCGAGAACAACCTCATTATCCCTCGCTTCGTATTGGAAGAGTTACAAATCATGTCTAACTCACCATCTCCTGGTCGGCGCAAGCGCGGTCAGCGTGGACTCGATTGCTTAGAAGAGCTCCGCACCTCACAGCGCACACGTGTCAGTATTCACGATGCCACACCATCCTCGCCCGACGACAGCCATGATGCAATGTTGATGCAGATCGCCCGGCTCATCAACGCGAAGCTCCTAACCGCCGACGACAACCTCAGTAAGGTTGCACGCCTTCAGGACGTCACGGTACTAAACATCAACGATCTAGCAGACTCACTCAAACCTAAGGTTTCCGTGGGTGCAAATATGAACTTGGCGATCGTTAGAACTGGTAAAGAAGCTCACCAAGGAGTTGGTTACCTACCGGATGGCACTATGATCGTGGTCAACAATGCCGTTACTAGGATTGGTTCAGCTCTGGATGTCACAGTCATTTCCACCATCAACACCTCAGCCGGAGTGATGGTATTTGCCGAAATCGATGATAAAGCTTAAGCGTTCTTAAGCAGCCACAATCCTCTATGTGAAAGAGGTTTGCACCGCTACTCACAAGTTATTCACACAACTGCTTGATTTTCTTTTACGAAACAGGCAAGCAATCCTTTACAAAAGGAGTCTGAGTAGGCAGAAACACCTCAATTTACGACTCACTTTCATGCCAAAGGACACCTCGATTAAAAAGATTTTAGTTATCGGCTCCGGACCAATCATTATTGGCCAAGGATGCGAATTCGATTACTCAGGCGTACAAGCCTGCAAAGCCCTCAAAGAAGAAGGCTATGATGTGATCCTTGTAAACTCAAACCCGGCCACCATCATGACCGACCCTGAGTTTGCATTCCGCACCTACATCGAGCCAATCACTCCTGAAGTGGTTGAGATGATCATCATCAAGGAAAAACCCGACGCTCTGCTTCCGACACTCGGTGGTCAGACAGCACTGAACTGCTCGATGGACCTCGACAAGGCAGGTACGCTTGTGAAGCACGGTGTCAAAATGATCGGCGCCAACGCTGACGCGATCGACAAAGGTGAAGACCGCCTTCGCTTCAAAGAAGCGATGCTCAAAATTGGCCTCGACCTTCCACACTCTGGTGTCGCGCACAACATGGCTGAGTCTCACGCTATTCGCGAAGAGATCGGTACTATGCCACTCATCATCCGCCCAGCATTCACGCTCGGCGGTTCAGGCGGCGGCATTGCTTACAACATCGAAGAATTCGAAGAGATCTGCACACGCGGCATCGACCTCTCACCAGTTTCCGAAATTCTTGTTGAAGAATCACTCCTCGGTTGGAAAGAATACGAAATGGAAGTCATGCGTGACTGCGCTGACAACTGCGTGGTTATTTGCTCCATTGAAAACTTCGACCCAATGGGTGTCCACACCGGTGATTCTATCACAGTGGCTCCAGCGCAGACTCTCACTGACCGTGAGTACCAGATCATGCGTGATGCCTCGTTCGCATGTATCCGTGAAATCGGCGTTGAGACGGGCGGTTCTAACATCCAGTTCTCAGTAAACCCTGAAGACGGGCGTTGTATCGTGATCGAGATGAACCCACGTGTTTCTCGCTCCTCAGCACTCGCCTCTAAAGCGACTGGTTTCCCGATCGCTAAGATCGCAGCAAAGCTCGCAGTTGGCTTCACTCTGGATGAACTCCAGAACGACATCACTCGCGTGACTCCAGCATCGTTCGAGCCGACAATCGACTACGTAGTCACTAAGCTCCCACGTTTCACTTTTGAGAAATTCCCAACAGCGGATGCAGTTCTCACCACGCAGATGAAAGCTGTTGGTGAAGCAATGTCCATCGGACGGACATTCAAGGAGTCCATGCAGAAGGCTCTTCGTTCACTCGAAACTGGCCGTTCAGGCTTTGGTTTCGACGGCAAAGGAGCAAAAGCTCCAAGCTACGAAGACATCGAGCGCAAGCTTCACGTACCTAATGCTGAGCGTATTTTCTGGCTCAAGACTGCTTTTGAGAATGGCTGGTCAGTAGAAGAAATTTTCGAAGCCACAGCAATCGACCGCTGGTTCCTAGAGAACCTCAGCCAGATCGTAGAAGAAGGCGATGCTCTAGCAACGACTGAGAACCTCCTCGAAAAGCCATACGAACTTCGCAAAGCGAAAAAGTACGGTTTCTCAGATGTTCAGATCGCTTACCTTCAGAACACTGACCAAGACACAGTCCGCGCAGCACGTAAGAAACTAGGCATCATCCCTACTTACCGCCTGGTTGACACCTGTGCCGCTGAGTTCGAAGCCTACACTCCATACTTCTACTCCACTTACGGTGACGAAAACGAAGCACGTGAAAGCGATAAAAAGAAAATAATGATCCTCGGTGGTGGCCCTAACCGTATCGGTCAGGGAATCGAATTTGACTATTGCTGCGTGCACGCGTCCTTTGCCCTCAAAGAGCTTGGATACGAGACCATCATGGTCAACTCCAACCCAGAGACAGTCTCCACAGACTACGACACATCTGATAAACTCTTCTTCGAGCCACTCACACTAGAAGACGTACTCAACATCTGCGACCAAGAAAAGCCGGACGGCGTGATCGTCCAGTTCGGTGGTCAAACACCACTCAACCTCGCAGCTGACCTCGAGCGCCACGGCGTGCCAATCATCGGCACATCACCAAAATCTATCGAGCTAGCAGAAGACCGTAAATTCTTCTCCGCACTCCTCGACAGAATCGGCCTCAAGCAAGCAGAAGCTGGCACAGCAGTCACACCTGACGAAGCTGTCGTCATTGCGGACCGCATCGGCTACCCAGTTCTCGTTCGTCCATCCTTCGTCCTCGGCGGACGCGGCATGATGATCGTTTACTCAGACGAAGAGCTCCGCAAGTACATCAGCGAAGCTGCTGACGTCTCACCTGACCGTCCAATCCTAGTTGACCGTTTCCTCGAGAACGCAGTGGAAGTTGACGTTGACTGCATCTCTGACGGCGAAACATCCGTTGTAGGCGCGATCATGCAGCACATCGAAGCAGCAGGTATCCACTCAGGCGACTCAGCATGTGTGATCCCAGCCCCTTCTCTGTCCGACGACATTCAGGAACAAATCCTCAAAGGCGCCAAAGACCTTGCTCGTGAGCTCGAAGTATGCGGCCTCATGAACATCCAGTTCGCGGTGAAGGATGAAGAACTCTACGTCATCGAAGTGAATCCACGTGCATCACGCACCGTGCCATTCGTTTCCAAGGCAATCGGCATACCACTTGCAAAGCTTGCTGCTAAAGTAATGGCTGGCAAGACACTGAAGGAGCTCGGCTTCACGGAAGAGGTGCTCCCTAACCACCACTGTGTGAAGGAAGCAGTTTTCCCATGGCCTAAGTTCCCCGGTGTCGACATCGTTCTCGGACCTGAGATGAAGTCTACCGGTGAAGTAATGGGCATCGATGCAGACCTCGGCATGGCTTACGCTAAGGCTCAGATCTCAGCATTCAACCCACTTCCAACCGAAGGCAGCGTCTTCTTCTCCGTCAACGACCGCGACAAACCAAACTCTGTCGCAATCGCTAAAGACCTCGTCGACCTAGGTTTCACAGTCTACTCCACAGGCGGCACCTACAAGTTCCTCAAGGAACAAGGCGTCGCAGTCGAGCGCGTTTACAAGCTCGCTGAACACAAGCGACCAAACGTCATCGACATGATGAAGAACGGAGAAATAGCCTTCGTCGTCAACAGCCCTAGCAGCCACGAAGCCCGCGAAGACGAGATCAAAATCCGCTCCAGCGCAGTCACCAACAAGATCTCCCACTGCACCAACCTTGCTGCAGCTGAAGCATCTGTCCTCGCGATCCGCTCACTCCAGACTATGAAGTTCGAGGTCAAGCCGATCCAAGCATACCACGGCCTCATCTAAGCTAAAACTGCACACTCAATTTCAAAAAGCGCATCCAGTTTGGGTGCGCTTTTTTGTTTACCACGAACTGCTAGTACATAAACG
>NZ_MQWA01000001.1:2444247-2611640 GCF_002954445.1 Rubritalea profundi | reverse complement strand
CACATAAACAGTTGCTTGTCTCATTTTTCTAGATTTTTCTTATAGGCTAATCCAGCAAAGGCCAGTAGGGCGCAAACGCTTCCCGCTATAACCATTGGCCAGCTAAAATCTGGAAATGGCCATTCTTCAGTGCCACTATGCGTGTGACCTGGTGCTCCTGGGTGAGCGAGAACTGAACTGGTGCAAGCAAAGAAACTCGCAGCTGCTGTTGATAGTATTGTCTGTTTTTTCATCTATTTATGTGTTTTAATTTTAGATTTTTCTGAAGTTTATTTGATGAGCGGCGAGGCTATCGTAGACGATCGAGCGTAGCCCCTTTGAAAGTTTTTGAAAAATAATAGCGTCGGGTGCCAGTAGTCGAAAGACGCCTAAGCCTTCACCTAAATCAGAAAAAGCACAGAGCCCTCCGAGCTCTTCCTCCAAAGCTGAAACAAGCCTTGAAACCTCTGCTTCTGTAGATGTTGAGTTCGCTGAGTAGACCCATAATGTTGCCAGGTAACACGCGTCCCAATCCGGGACAAGCTTCCCCCAACTGCCACGCTTAGGTTCTAGCTTTAACCGCTCTCTCGCCTTGAGAGCCCCTCCGACGTAGACATCTATCGAGTTGAGATAAGATCTGTAAGCATTCACCTCATTATGTGCGACTCTGCCTGGTGCCACTGCATCAAAAAATAGGACACTACCGCCTCCATGAATCTGCAGCACTGTCTCTTGGACTGTAGATGAGCCACGCTGCGGAATCACCATTTCAGGCCAATACTCGAGAAATGCCTTATCCCCAATAGTGATGGACTGAGATAAGCAGGCTGACTCAGCGTCCTTCATCGTGTGAAAACGAGTGGCACTAGGAGAAGTGATTGCAACTTGAGCTCGAGCATCTAGCTCAATAGAAAGCTCTAGAGAATCTCCAGCAAACATTCCTGCTGTCGGATTGACCAACTGCAACATCACCATGCCGCCATCCCAGTATCCTTTACTCAAGTGACAAAGCCCTCCCAACGAGCGCTCGATTAGCTTCGTCTTAGCTTCGGCCTCACCCCACGAAAAACGTAGCCTTGCCTCAGAATGAATACTATTTGCGAGCATATTAGAATTCTACGACTCGAAGTTTAAATCAGAAAATAGAACTTCACGCTCGAACCATTTGAAGAATACTTCGAGGCCAATTTTATCCTTCATGTCCATCATTTCAAATGGCTTGCCATTACGTTTGCTTTCACAGTCTTCACGCATCTGATCCACATTGGCATCAACGTAGGGAGCCAATGACACTTTATTTACCACCAAGAAGTCTGAATGTGCGATAGCGGGTCCCCCTTTCCGCGGGATGTCATCGCCCTCGGTCACATCGATCACATAGATAAAAGCATCTGCTAACTCAGGAGAAAATGTCGCAGTCAGGTTATCTCCGCCACTTTCTATCAAAATAAACTCCAAGCCGTCGTGTCGTGACTCTAACTCATCCACAGCATCCAAATTCATTGAAATATCATCGCGGATAGCAGTGTGGGGACACCCTCCAGTTTCAACTCCAATGATGCGATCTTCGGGTAAAGCAGACTCACGCAATAACATTTTAGCATCTTCCTTAGTGTAAATATCATTGGTGATAACTGCCATATTTCGTGATTCCCCGTAGCGCTTGCATAAGGTGAGACAGAGAGTCGACTTTCCAGACCCTACTGGCCCACCAATACCGACTCTAATAGCGTGATTTTTTTCCGTATTCATTATGATAAAAACATTCTAGCTTTTGAATATGTGTGCTGCATAGCGGCAATATCCCAGAGTGGATTAGACGTCCCAATCTGTTCAGTGCGGACACCCTTTGCATTAGCTATGATTCCGCTGCTTGCAGCCAAAGCCTCTTTGAGGAGAAGTTGGTTCGCTCTCGGTCCTATTGGTAGCAATTTTAATGCCGACTGTAGTAATGCTGAAAAAGTTTGGTATGCAATCGACCATAATGCTCCCTGTAAAGGCACCCCCTCCCTCTCGAAAATAAGCCCTAAAACGACAGGACTCTGGCTGAACTTCCAGCTGAAATCATCCCAATCAGAAGAACCTCGATCCCATGTGTCTCTATAGATTTTCCACTGCTGTCTCCCAATTTTTGAAACGGCCTCGCGTAACTGCCGGGCCGGTCGCAGAGCCACGGACAATTGATCTAGCTCCATCAAACGCTCTCGATCACCCTCGCGACAGGCTTGCCATGCGCATGCGATCAATGGCAGATCCATATGCTCTAAAGCATCTAACACGTCATTTAACAAAAACTGGCGTAAAGTCTGGTGGTCATGAATAGTTCCTAGCTGAACTAATCCCTCAAGCCCCATAGAATGAGCATAAGCTCCCACAGGAAGCACCCCATCACTATAGTGCATCAACACCCTCAACCACTGTAATTGCTCTTCTACCTCTTTCATTTTTCTAGTGTGTGTGGCTGGAGTGTAACGCGCATAAAAAGACCTCATTCTTAATTTGGTAAGGGATTCCAATGCGATCTAAGGAACGCGTCAGCGTGTGGACTGACTCAAGTACGATTTCTTTCTCACGCACCTCTACAGCGAGGTGTTGGTTACCTAGATACCAACCAAGCTTAGCAGCCATGCCATAAGAACTAGGCATGGGGATCGTGACAACTTCTTCCTCGCCCTGCCGCACTTGGTAGCAATGTCCATCGGAGCCCAACCATAAACCTAAATGCTTGGTCGCAGCGCTTGACGCATAAACCAATTCCAAGTCAGCTGAAATACGAACTCTCCATCTGCGCTTCACTAACACATGACGGTCGACAAGTACCGAGCGCAGCTCCTCTGGTTCCTCTGCTGGCCATTCTCGCTCCAGTATCACTGTAATAGGCTCGGCCATCGATTAGAAAAGGAAATAGCGCTGAGCCAATGGGAGCTCACTAAGTGGCTCGCATGTAATCACCTCACCATCGACGGTTACCGTGTATGTCTCAGGGTCGATCTCAATCTCAGGCATCACATCATTATACAGCAAATCGGTTTTCGAGATCGAGCGCGTATTCTCAACGGGAGTTAAGGTCTTTTGAACTTTGAGTTTTGATTGTAGTCCATTTTCTAAGGATCGTTTACTGACGAATGTCAGTGATGTCGCGTACTTTGCCGCACCATATGAGCCGAACATCGGTCGATAATAGCAAGGCTGGGGAGTTGGGATAGAAGCATTCGGGTCTCCCATATTAGCCAGAGCTATCATTCCCCCCTTGATCACCATCTCAGGTTTCACCCCGAAAAACATCGGCTTCCACATGACTATGTCTGCCAGTTTCCCAACCATCAAAGACCCCACATCTTTCGAAATTCCATGGGCAATAGCTGGGTTGATCGTGTACTTCGAAATATAGCGGAGTGCTCTGAAATTATCTTCTGCTTGATGACTCTCAGACTCTAGCTTGCCTAATTGCAACTTCATCTTGTGAGCAGTCTGCCAAGTTCGCATTACCACTTCACCTACTCGCCCCATTGCTTGACTGTCCGACGAAATCATCGAAATGGCACCCATGTCATGCAGGATGTCCTCCGCCGCGATTGTTTGCGGCCGAATACGTGACTCAGCAAACGCCACGTCTTCAGGGATTTTAGAATCTAAATGATGACACACCATCAGCATATCCAAATGTTCATCAATCGTATTAGTCGTAAACGGACGCGTTGGATTCGTCGAAGAAGGTAGGACATTAGGGTGAGAGCACACTTTCATGATATCTGGTGCGTGCCCACCACCAGCACCTTCAGAATGGTAGGTATGAATAGTCCTTCCATCGAAGGCCTTCAAAGTATCTTCAAGATAACCAGCCTCATTCAAGGTGTCAGTATGGATAGCAACTTGTACATCCATCTCATCTGCAACACTCAAACAGGTATCAATAGCTGCTGGAGTAGTCCCCCAATCTTCATGAAGCTTCAAGCCAATTGCTCCAGCTAGAACCTGCTCTCTTAAAGGCTCCTTAGTTGCACAATTCCCTTTACCCATAAACCCTAAATTCATTGGGAATGCATCTGCGGCCTCTAACATCCTATGGATATTCCATGCTCCTGGAGTACACGTTGTGGCATTTGTCCCAGTAGCTGGACCAGTCCCTCCGCCTAACATAGTAGTCACACCACTACTCAGCGCTTCGTCAATTTGCTGAGGGCAAATGAAATGAATATGAGAGTCAATCCCACCTGCTGTAATAATATTCCCCTCACCAGCGAGCACCTCGGTGCCTGCACCAATCACCATCGAATCATATTCCCCACTTACTGGGTCAGCAACCAAAGAACCAATTCCATCTTGAATATCTGGGTTCCCTGCGTGGCCAACACCGACTATACGTCCAGATTTCACACCTAAGTCTGCCTTTATAACTCCCAGTTCGGCATCCAGAATCACAGCATTCGTGATCACTAAGTCTAAACATTCAGCATCCAATGCTTGGGATGATTGGCCCATGCCATCACGGATCACCTTTCCTCCACCAAATTTCACTTCGTTACCGTAGCCTCCGACCTGAGTCACATAATCTTCCTCAATCTCAATGAATAATTCGGTATCTCCCAACCTAACTTTATCACCCAAAGTCGGTCCATAATGCTCTGCGTATTGTTTTCTTGTTAAATTCAATGACATGATCCTAGCGTTGTAACTTTCCGTTTATTTTCCCCTGCAATCCCCACACACTTCGCTCACCCGCAAGAGCCACTAGATCTACCTCTCTAGTATCTCCGGGTTCAAACCGCACCGCAGTTCCCGCTGGAATATTTAGCCGGAAACCCAATGCGCTATCACGTTCAAAATGAAGAGCGTCATTTACCTCGTAAAAATGATAATGGCTACCTACTTGGATAGGCCTATCTCCCACATTACTCACAGTAATTGTCAGCACATCCAAGCCAGTGTTTGCCATCAATATTTCCCCCTCAGGGCATATAATTTCTCCAGGTATCATATTACTGTATTGGGTGATGCACTGTGACTAGTTTCGTTCCATCGGGGAAAGTTGCCTCCACCTGAACATCGTGAATCATTTCAGGGATTCCTGTCATTACATCATCTCGCGTGAGTATTCGGGTCCCTTCGTCCATCAATTGAGCCACAGTTTTGCCATCTCTAGCCCCCTCAACCACCTCGTAGGTGATGATCGCTATAGACTCCGGGTAATTGAGCTTTAACCCCCTCGATTGCCTTCTACGCGCTAGGTCAGCGGCCACAACGACCATTAGTTTATCTATTTCTCTCGGTGTTAAATGCATTATTTTAAACGGCTAAATACTGAGCTATCAATTCATCACTTAAATCAGAAATCTTTCCTGATTGCACTACTGAACCACGCTCCATGATACAAAAATAGTCCGAACACGCCTTTGCAAAATCCAAATACTGCTCCACTAGCAGGATACTAATCTGGTGATTTTTCTTAATATAAGTAATAGCATCCTCGATTTGATCAATGATAGAAGGTTGAATTCCTTCCGTTGGTTCATCTAACAAAAGCACCTTAGGATTAGTCAGCAATGCACGGCCAATAGCCAGCTGTTGTTGTTGGCCTCCAGAAAGGACCCCCCCCTTACGATCTTTCATGTCCTTAAGGACTGGGAACAAAGTATAGACCTCATCTAACTTTTCCCAAGCCTCCTTACCATGGACACTCAAACTCACTTTAAGATTCTCCCAGACCGTGAGATTTGCAAAAATATCTCGCCCTTGAGGCACGTAGCCAATTCCAGCACGTGAACGCTTCTCCGTAGATATTCCCTGAATTTCATTCCCTTCAAAAGTAATGACTCCTGAGCTAGATGGGGCAATCCCCATAATAGCCTTCAGTGTCGTTGTCTTGCCCACCCCGTTACGTCCAAGCAATGCCAGTACGGAATTCTCAGGAAGCTCAAACCCAACATTTCTCAAGATCAATGAACCATCATAGGAGACGTTCACTGAATCTAATTGTAATTTATTAGCCATATTCTCTTCTTATTCGTGCTTCTGCCTGCCTAGGTATACCTCTTTGACTGTCGGGTCATTCGCGACCTCTAAAAATTTTCCTTCTTTGATAACGTGTCCTTGATGCAAGACAGTCACTTTCCTTGCTATCTGACGGATGAACTCCATGTCGTGTTCGACCACAATGATACTGTGTTTCCCCTCCAAACTTAACAGCAACTCGCCTGTCCGCTCGGTCTCCTCATCGCTCATGCCTGCAGCCGGTTCGTCCACCAGTAGTATTCTAGGCTGCTGAGCTAACAACATACCAATTTCCAGCCACTGCTTCTGCCCATGAGATAACGAGCCCGCCAAGTTATTAATCATCCCCTTCAGCCGTATTGTCCCTAAAATCTCATCAATAAACTCTCTATCATCTGCACTCACTCTATAGAAAAGAGATTTAAGAACGGATCGATCCTTGTTCAAGGATAGCACAATATTATCATAGACAGTGTGCTGCTGATAGACACTTGGAGCCTGGAATTTACGAGAAATACCTAAACGGTTGATCTCGTACTCACGAAGCTTCGTCAGGTCCATATCATGCCCGTCATCTTGATGGTAAATGAGAGAACCTTCATCAGGCCTAGTTCTCCCTGTTATCAGATCCATGAACGTGCTTTTCCCTGCTCCGTTAGGCCCAATAATCGTTCGTAATTCGCCCTCGCCTAAATAAAAATTAAGATCATTTATGGCTCGGAAGCCATCAAATGACTTCATCACGGATTCAATCGAAAGTACCAAGTCCGTATCTTTATATAATGGTTTGTGAGACATCTGATTGCTAATTTGATTTTAAAATTTCATCACCCGGATCACTAGCTGATCTCTTTTTTGAAAAGCGTTCTTTTAATTGATCCCAAAGACCAACAACACCATTGGGCATGAATAACACGACAAACAAGAACACAAAACCAAGTATCAGCAACCAACTTTCAGGGTACTCACGGGTCGTATAACTTTTCAACAAGTTGATCAAAATGGCTCCTATAATGGGCCCAAATTTCGACCCCCTTCCACCGACTGCAACCCAGACCACAATATCCAGTCCCTTTGTTGGCCACATTTCGCTCGGATTTATAATTCCCGCTTGAGGCACATAAAGAGCTCCAGCTAAACCAGCAATCATCGCACTCAATACAAATATAAACACCTTGTAATGGGTCGTGGAGTACCCAGAAAACCTCACTCGATTTTCAGAATCACGAATAGCCCTCTGGACCAATCCAAACTTGCTCTTCAGCAACCACGCTAGCAACACATAAACTCCTAACAATAGAGCTCCAGAACCCCAAAATAAGCCTCTTGCTACAGACGGGTCATAGAACTCCTGTCCGAAAATAAACTTAAAGTCGGTAAACCCATTATTCCCTCCAAAGGTAAAATCATTACGGAAGAACAATAATGCAGCTGCATAAGTAAGAGCCTGAGTGAGGATAGAAAAGTACACCCCTTTTATACGAGATCGGAAAGCAAGTAAGCCAAATAAAAAGGCTACAAGCCCTGGCACCCACATCGCAGCAAACAATGCAAAATATGGACTGTAAAACGGTTTCCAATACATCGGAAGTTCTGAATATCCTAAGAAAATCATGAAATCCGGCAAACTACTTTTGTAGCCTCCTAAATCTCCAATCATCAGCATCAAATACATTCCAAAGGCGTACCCACCAAGGGCGAAAAATAGACACTGCCCTAGGCACAACAAACCAGTGTACCCCCATAAGAAGTTTAGACTCACAGCTAGAACCGCGTAGCATAAATATTTCCCCCAAACACTCAGCTGAAAACTGCTAACGTGTAAAAAACTCCCTTCTGGCGCCACCATATTCAAAATAGGCAACACCAATACAAAGGCCAACAGCGACCAAACTAATCCCAGTTCCGCTTTACTATCAAATAGTGAATTTCGATTCATCTTATTATGCTAAAAAATATTTAATCGTCTAGGCTGCGACTTCTTGCTGGGAATATCCCACCTGGCCTAAACTGTAAGAAAAGTATGATTCCGAATAGAACTGAGATCTTGCCCATTACGGGTCCAAGCAGCGGCTGTAATCCCTGATCTACTAAACCAATACCCAAGGATGAAATTGCTGTCCCCATCAGGTTGCCAACCCCTCCTACGACGACAACCATGAAGCTATCAACAATGTATGTCTGACCCATTGATGGTCCCACATTACCAATTTGCGCAATGAATGCTCCAGCTAAGCCAGCCAAGCCTGAACCAAATGCAAAAGTAAGCATATTCACCCGACTCGACGGAACTCCTAAGCTCGATGCCATCTGACGGTTTTGCATCGTAGCTCTCACATGGAGACCCCAATTCGTTTTACTCAGCAACAAACTAGTGACGATCACCACAAATATTGCAAATACGATGAGTGCTATTCTATTATAGGACATCATAACTCCACCGAAGTCATAACTACCAGACAGCCACTCGGGAGAAGACACTGAAACATTTGCAGCACCGAAATACAGCCTCAGAGCTTGCTGCATTATCATAGACACTGCCCATGTCGCCAACAAAGACTCTAAAGGCCTCTTGTACAGAAATTGAATCAAACCTTTTTCCAGTAAGCAACCAGCAAGGGCTGTCACACCAAAGGCGATTGGTAATGCTATAACGAAATACCATTCATACATAACAGACGACTCACCGAAATGCTTTAATACATAGTTCTGAACCAAATACACACTGTATCCTCCTAGAGCAATAAACTCACCGTGCGCCATATTTATCACACCCATTTGACCGAAAGTTATAGCTAATCCATAAGAAACCAATAAGAGCACCGAGCCTGTGCTCAGACCTCTAAATAGAGTACCTACGATATCTAATAGATCTTGGCGACCGTCGATACTGATCAAAGCCGATTTACAGCTAGAAACCAATTCTTCATCAACGGTTTCGCCGCTGGACGCATCTTTAAGTATTTTAGCTATATTGTCGCGAGCGGCAAAAACATACGTGTCACCAAGCAGCTTCACCGACTGAATTCGCTCATCTCTCGTTCCATTTTCAAGTAATGACATTGCGATTGACTCGCGAAAGGCTGCCGCAACTTCAGGGTCATCTTGCTTAGCCTCAAACTCCCTTAGTACTTCAATAAATTCAGGCTTCTGTGAGCTACCAAACTTACGAGAAGCAGCCATTCTTTTCTCTAAATCTGGTGACTTTAAATCCAAGAAATCAACAATTCTGCTTAACTTCTTGCGGAGCTTTCGGGATGGTCGATCAATTGCTCTATCTCCAGCTGGACTGATAACTGCACCTGTCAGAAGATCTTCATATGTTTCAAAACCAGAAACTATATATACTTTATCTTGTGACTTTGAATAACTAATTTCACCAACTCTCCAAGACGCCACAACATTTGCAATAATAGGATCACCAAGCTCAGTAAGATCCTCCACATACCTAGCCTCTTCAGATTTACTAGAGGAGGAAATCAGTGCTACCAACACCTCCCTCGCTTTAGTCTCGTCAGCTTTAACCACCCCCATCATCCCCAATATGCTAAATAACAAATAGAGGGTCTTCATAAAATTAAATTTGTTAGTAATCATCATTATTCACTCTTCTATCCACAATATAACGGGGCTCATATTCCTTGTGCATTTTACCGTACCAACCACCCTAAAAAAATAAACCCCACCATGCAGTGACATGATGGGGTGAGTAAAAATCCTGTAAATTTGTTAATGTGTTATGAATAACTAACTACATGGAATTATTACTTAAAAGTACCTTTAAGAAATGGCTCACCAACCACATCTTTTAATGTCTCAACGACCTCGAATTGACCATTCTCTAGAGTCTCACCAATGTACACAGTCTTAGTTAGGTGGTGATTCTTCTGAGAAGTAACTGTTCCACCAGGCCCATCAAAACTAACTCCAGATTTCAATGCTTCCATTACTTTTACTGGGTCAAATGTACCCGCTTTCTCTACAGCAGCTTTCCAGAGGTAGACTCCATTATATGACAGAACCATTGGTGAGCATGTCACACGCCCCTCCTTCACAATTCCTGGCACATTAGTCTTGGTTAACCAAGTTTGGAAATCAGCCTTGAATTTCTTGTTAGTAGGTGAGTCGATTGACATAAAATAAGTCCAGCAACCTAAGTGACCAACAAGATCTTTCGAAGGTAACGAACGAAACTCATCTTCAGAAATCGAGAAGGACACAACCGGGCAATCTTCTGACTTAAGACCAGATGCAGCGAATTCCTTGAAAAAAGGAACGTTAGAGTCACCATTGATTGTGTTGATTACGCACGCGTCGCCAGATGCTGCAAATTTGCTGATTTCAGAAATGATTTGCTGGAAATCACTATGCCCAAACGGCGTGTAGTTACCTGCGCTAATCACAGCCCCTTTAGAGTCCTTGCGTAGTCCACCACCGATATTCTGCACTGGAATACCTTTAGACTTCAAATACTCAAACAGCACCAAGTTAGTTGTCTGTGGATACACATAATCCGTTCCAATCAGATAGAATTTCTTATAACCCTCCTCCAGTAAGAAATCTACAGCGGGTATTGCCTGCTGGTTAACAGCCTCGGCTGTATAAAAAATGTTCGGTGACATCTCTTCACCTTCGTACTGAACTGGGTAAAAAAGTAAGCTGTTATGTTTTTCATAAACAGGGAGAACCGACTTGCGTGACACGGAGGTCCAACAACCAAAAGTCACAGACACATTGTCCTTCACTAAAAGTTGCTCGGCTTTCTCAGCAAACAGCGGCCAGTCAGATGCTCCATCCACAACTATTGGCTCAATTTTCTTGCCGAGAACACCGCCATTCGCGTTAATTTCATCGAATGTGAACAACAATACATCACGGAGTGATGTTTCAGATATAGCCATAGTACCACTCAGAGAGTGAAGAACGCCTACTTTTACTGATTCCTTAGCCTGCAAAGACTGAGAAGCGAGCACTGCTCCAACTCCTACAGCGAGTGTGTACCTTAAAATAGAAGATCTTTTTTTCATTATTTTATTGGGTAATGCTTTAAAAAGAGGTCTGGGTGCGATAAAAAGCCCTACGCTGTGTTCACAACACCCAGATCTCAATAATTTGATTTTTCGTAGATTAGAAATTGAGTGAAACACCAATATTTCCTGTCAGGAAATTCTCATCAACGTTACCGGGGATCACTTCATCATTTGTCATGTAGCCAGTAAGACCGCCATTGAGTGACCAACCATGGCTGAATGGATAACTCGCCTGAATCCCAGCGCTCGCGTAACCAAATCCGCTGTCTCCGCCGTGGAAATCATCGGGAGTGAAGGCTACAGCCACTGGGAAACTGAGAGAAAAACTTTCAAATTTCTTACCAGGCTCAACACCTAAGACAAAAAACACTCCGGTATTACCACCACTAGCACCTTCATCCACTCGGAAGTGAGCTAAAGCAGAGGGATTAAGCCAATGATCATAACCATAAGCCACGTCTACAATCTTCTCGGTGTCAGATGCGTATTCCCAAGCCTGGTAGGTCACACTCATGCTATGTGAACCCATTGCATATGCAGCTCCAAGCCAGAAATCAACTTCCTGAACATCCCCACCAATTGACGGCGGTGCATTGCCATTAACATCGAACCATACACCTGTACTAAGGGTAAGATTATCTGTCACAGCATAATCCAAATTGATAGATGGGTTGAAAGTGGCATCAGTACCAAAATCCGTACCGACTCCCCATACATCAGCACCGTATGAAACGAAGTGCGTGTTATAGGATAGATCTAAAGTACCGGATACGGGGCTCACTTCTGGAGTTGGTGTAACAATTGGCTGTATCTCGCCCGCATGAACGGATCCAGCAATCAACGCTGCTGAAACCACAGTTGTATTAATAATATTCATAGTATCGTATAATGTTTATTTTGAACCACGTTAAAGCAGCTCAAGTTAACCAAGTTAGAGCACTCAGCGTGCCAACTGTGGAATTTAAAATAGATAGTTATGAATGAAACTCATTGTGAGTTATTCATGAATGACATTCAATTCACCCAACAAATAAATACTCTCCACGAAACGACCACTAAACCTTTACTGAGTAGAACCTCCCGTTTATTTATAATCTATGCTCAGTCGACTAACAGCCATAGCCCTTTGTTGCTGCTTCCTCAATTCCTGCTCCTCGCAGATGAAGGCGAAGGAAACCGCGCTAAAGCATAATTTCGTATACGGCCGAACTGCCTACATTGGTGCGGATGGCAAAGCTCAAGCACCGCCAAGCGCTCCACGCAAAGTCCACAAGATGGTAGCCGCAGCCAACGAGCTCATCGATAAGCCCTATCTCTACGGAGGAGGGCACAAGAGTTTCATATGCAACGGATACGACTGTTCTGGAGCAACCTCCTACGTGCTCCACAAAGGCGGCAAGCTCGACAAACCACTCGTCTCTCAGCAATTCTTTGATTACGGAAAAAAGGGTTACGGTGACCATGTCACAATCTACGTCCGCAAAGGTCACGTCTTCATGGAGATCTGCGGCCTCCGCTTTGACACTGGTGGCACATGGAACTCGACCGGACCACGCTGGAAACCCCAGCGTCGAGGCCTGTTAGGCTATTACGTCCGCCACCCTAGCGGGCTTTAGGCAAATAGTTGCAAATTTGTCTCGCCCATCCTCGGGGAATCCTTATGAAAACCACCGCTTGAGTGCGGAATCTATCCGCCCCCAAGGAACCACCGCAACACCAACTAAAATCATGGGCATTTTTGACACAACGGAATTCAGCGATGAGATAGAAATTCTCGTCGATAAGCTTGAGCAAGACTCTAATGAGCGCCAACTCAATCGCGAGGAGCGCGCACTCATCGATGTTCTAGACACAGTAAAACTCATCGAAGAAGGTGAAGGGCTCAACGAATTCTGGCTCAGCTCAATTGACCACGCACGTATCAGTAACTCATTCGAATTAATTGGAGCGTCAACCATAGTGGACACTCTCAACTCTAGCCAATGGTGCCAGAGCTCTAGCTCTGACCGTAGCCAGTATTCAGAAACTGAATCGAACCACCTTTCAGGCATAGAAGAAGAATACTTTGAGGCTCTCACAGAGGTGCCCGAGCTCATCGAAGTCTTCATTGAAGAAGAGCTCGAGGCATAGCACACTGGTTATTTTCGTGGGAACTCCAGATTGATTCCACCTTTAGCACAGAATTTGCGAAATTCTTCCTGCAGTTGGGAATAGCTGCGATTACCGAGTAAGAGCTTCTGCGCCTCTCGTTCACTTTTCCCCTGTTGGACAGCCTTGATATACTGTTTGATTCTAGCGGCTTTGCCACGGCCATCATGGTGGTAAAAATAGTAAGTGAGTAGCAAACCTACTCCATAGTTCTTGCTAGCATCCTTGCCCTCAGTAAAACCAGCGTAGGGTAGGTTCATATAGCTCTCCAGAGATATCATTGAAATACGCGAACCCAGTCGCCGCCCCGATCCATCATCTAGGCCGTCTTTATTCCGCACGTAATCAAACACGCGCTGTTTTCCATTGTTAGAATGATAAACGCCGTGCGTGTAGCGAGTCGATGCCACATACTCAGCTCCTCCCTCAATATACCATGAAGAAAATGCAGGGCCCGCACACAGCTGGTGGGTGAGTTCATGGGACAACACTCGATTACTGCCACCTTTCTTATACTCCCATTTCCTGCCATCCCACTCTACTCCCAACACTGGCATCGGCACCAACACCGATTGATTTCCAGCTGTGTACACACCAGCAGAACCCTGCGGACCTCCAGCTCGATGGTAGGACGCATGGTCGCTAAAAAGGTAAATCGGAAACTTGCCTCCCTTTTCCATGTAATGCCCAGAAGCATTGATTGGCAGAGAGGAAACAAACTTGTGGGTGGTTTCAAAAAGCACAGCAAAGCGCTGGATCACTCGTGGCTCGACCTTGGTGTTGATCAAAAATCGGTAGTTAGCACTCTCGTAAATCAGCAGGTTTTTCTTCGATAGCGACTGGATCTTTTTAAGATGAATACTAGAGGGGCCGTAGACTGTTCTCGGCCACGATTTTGAAAATGACTGATTAGTTGTCCCAATCCATGAAGTATACGCCGAGCTCCCTCCACGCTCATGGATCCAACTCTTCACCATTTTTCTCCCAGATGGATTGAGTGCTGCCATTGGAATCTTCACCACTGAGCCATTCGTCTTTTGCAGATAGATCGCATCGTTACGAACAAACCTAATCACGCCCTCATGGATCTCCCCGCCCACTACTCGCAGCATCATAGGCTTTGACGAAACTGTCGCAACAAAGCTCAGAAGAGCTAAAATGCCAAATAGAACTTTCCTCATACCGCCTAAGCTCTCAAAGCTCCTCACTAATAACAAGCCTTCAGCCAAGTTTGAAACAACTCGGTAACTCAGATCAACTTGACCATTTAGCGACTCAAGGTATTTTTTTAAGAATCCCTCATCCGTGCTCTTTAAGACCAGTTTAGCTGTCAGCTCGAAAACTTTCTTAAAACCTTTTCAAGCTCCCTCGATAAAGAAAAGTCTATTCCTCTCCATTTTTAGGATGACCAAAGACGATGAAGCTCAAGATTTTTTCTCCACATCCATAGGAAAACGCAATTTATAAAGAAAGCGTCCAGTATCTACCTCCTCTGCGAAGCGCAAATTTCGAAGCCCTAGAAATAATCACATATTAAATCGATCTGCGCCTCGACCCAGCAAAAGCTTCGCTTTCACGACAAAAAAACGGCCTTAGGTAAAACCTAAGACCGTTTTTGAAAATGTATGATGCTGTATTAAGCTTCAACAGGAGCGACGTTCACACGGCGACCAGACTGGTCGAAGTAAACGGAACCGTCTACATAGGCGTGAACTGTGTGGTCTTTACCGAGGTAGACATTCTTGCCTGGTGTCCACTTAGTGCCACGCTGACGGATGATGATGTTACCTGCGGTAACAACTTCGCCACCGAACTTCTTAACACCAAGACGCTTGCTGCGTGAATCGCGGCCGTTCTTTACTGAACCTTGTCCTTTTTTATGAGCCATAGTAAGTGAGTAAGTTAAATGGTTTAAGCAACGCTTACGATCTCAAGCTTAGTGAGATGGCGGCGGTAGCCTTTAGTCTTGTGGTAACCTTTACGGCGCTTAAATTTGAAAGCTATACCTTTTTTGCCGCGGAACTGGTCCACAACCTTGGCTTTGACAGTTGCGCCTTCAACTACTGGCGCTCCCACTTTAGTGGTGCTGCCATCGTTGACGAGGAGAACTTCGTCAAAAGAAATTTCGGAATCAACATCAGCGACGAGTTTCTCGACGTCGATTTGATCACCTGCTTGAACGCGGTATTGCTTACCGCCTGTTTTGAAAACTGCGTATGCCATGATCTGACAAGTAAATGGTTAAATGGTTAATCCACCACAAGAGCGCGCTGGACTGGGGGCGGAATTGACCACAAATCTCATAAATCGGCAAGATTTTTTTGAACTTATCTCAAAAAAGTTCAAAATCATTCCCGTGCAACAACTTTTTCCAATAGAAATACACTCCGCAGAAGCAATGAAAGACTTTGGTTCGAGCCTCGCTAAGCAACTTCGCTCCGGTGACATCCTCGCGCTCATCGGTGATCTTGGCGCGGGAAAAACCCAGCTCACTCAGGGCATCGCCTCGGCTCTCGGTCGCACAGACGCCGTCACGAGCCCCACCTTTGCCCTCGTCAATGAATACAAAGACTGTGCCCCAGAGCTGATCCACTTCGACTGGTACCGCATGGAGCGGCCCGAGGAACTACTAGCAATCGGTTGGGAAGACTACCTAGAGCGCGATGCTATCCTCGTGATCGAATGGCCTGACCGCTTTCCTGAGATGATTCCAGCGGGCAGCCATTGTATCCACATCGAGCATCTTGAGAGTGGTCGCCGGCTAAGCTATGCCCAAGCGTAGTCCGCGGCTATTATCACCGACACCATTGCAGCTCTGGGTGGAGACAGTCTTTGTGGGCATATTCAAAATGCAATATCCGCCACCGATTAGGTTGCTTCGATCTCCGTGATGCATGTAGAATCAAGGGTGACATTTTTAGCACATCCCCCGGAGCACAAGCGCAGACGACCTCTTGTCCGAGCTCTACAGCTTCAGCCACGGATGACGCTTCATCTTGCCAGACTTATTTGAACTCCTAATCACACGCAAAGCACCATTACTCTCAGACGTGGGATCTATGTGCACGCGCAGCGTCAGCATCTGCTGTAGAACCTCCGATGTCGGCTGGACATGCACCACCCGGTCCTTAACAGACCAAGGACCGTAGCCTTCCACCTCTTTCTTCTCTCTCACCGCAATACTCAAATCTTGGTGCCAGGGCACTGGCCAGTTTTCCTCAGGCGTCTTATCAAACAAAATACTACGCACTAATAAATAGTCAGCTGGAAGGAATTGTCTGAGCGCGTTAGATTCAGCTAGTTCCAAAATTCCAGCTGATTTTGCTGCGATTCCTCGCACACATGCCTTTTTTTCTTCCGCCGCTAGCGCATCTGATATCACTCGAAATTTGTCGATTTCATCGGGATTGAACACCCCTTTATAAATCTCAAAACCTTCACTCTCAAATGCTTCTATCATTCCCAACCAACTAGACGGCATCATAGTCGGATGGCAAGTCAAAATCATTTCTACAATTGTTAGGTAACCTCGGTCTATTTAAAGTTTACAGCAAGCAAAGCTCGGCTATATCCTCACCTCAATGAAGCAAGACACCATCCTCCTCACTTTCGCCAGCCCTGATCAAAAAGAGGACTTCCTCAAGGACACAAAGATCGAAGCATCCTCTATTTTTTTGAACGAAGACCTCACTCTACAAGTTCCAGTCTACTTCACTGCTGAAGCAGAAGAGAGTGAGCATGTTCAGAATGTGGCCGACGGCGAGCCTGTTGAAGTAGAAGACGAAGACTTCGACCTCGGCGAAGTTTAAGCCAGCACGGCCTTAGCAAGTTTAGTCGACTCAAAGCTCCACTACACAGGCGATTGGAGATTTTTCTATTCAACGAGACCGTGACCTCAGATGAAAATAGAGATCATCGGTAACGCCCAATGTTTTACTTTTTTAGCTGTGCGTAAGTAAAAGCAGCTTAAAGGGTGTAGTGAAACCAAAATGGCTAGGAGTCTACATCAATGCTGACGAGATTGAAAAGTCTCTTCGATCTGAGGGTAGCCTTTTACCTTCTATAACTTTTTGGTTGTCGATGCCTAAAAACCTATTCATAAACCCGACAACTTCAACTGAAGCGCTAAACTATCCCGAAAATTACTCATTTAGCATAATATGAAACCTACTCTCCTCGTTCTAGCAGCTGGTATGGGAAGCCGATACGGTGGCCTCAAACAGATGGACCCAATGGGCCCTAACCGTGAGACTGTACTTGATTACTCAGTCTACGATGCGATTCGTGCTGGTTTTGGACGTGTGGTATTCATCATCCGCGAAGAGTTTGCTGACAGCTTTAAAACCCGGGTTGGCCACAAGTTCGCTGACAAAATCGAAGTGGACTATGTATTCCAAGACCTCAACGACTTACCAGAAGGCTTCAGCCTGCCACAAGGCCGAGTTAAACCATGGGGCACAACTCACGCGATTCTTGCGGCACGTAATGTAATGGCCGCCCCATTTGCTGTGATCAATGCCGATGATTTCTACGGTTCTGACTCCTTCCAGCAAATCTCTTCCTACTTCACTGAAACGGCGAACACCAGTGACGGCGTCGACCACTACTGCATGGTTGGCTATAAGCTAGGAAACACACTTTCCGATCACGGTAAGGTAAACCGTGGCATTTGCTCCGACACTGATGGCTTCCTCAGCAAGGTGGAAGAGCATCTCGACATCGAACTTGAATCCGACGGCATGTGCCGTGGTGAAAACCTCGCTGGCGACCGTGTAAAGCTCCCCATCGATTCTATCGCGTCCATGAACTTCTGGGGATTCCCCGCAAGCATTATGCAAGACCTTGAAAATAATTTCATTGAGTTTCTAAAGCAGCGCGGCACAGAAATGACATCTGAGTGCTACATTCCGACTGATGTCGATGCGATGATCAAGTCTGGTAAAGCGGATTGCAACATCCTCGAAACCTCTAGTCTCTGGTTCGGCGTCACCTATCCTCAGGATAAAGACATGTGCGTCGCTAGCATCACAAAACTCGTCGAGCAAGGCTGCTACCCAGCTAATCTCTGGAGTTAGCTGGAGACAAATACCCCAGTGATCAATTGATCTCTACGCAGCCTCTGAGCCCTCTTTCATTGGCTCATTAGGCTCTAATCAAGCACCATTGAATCCTGTCCTCTATTTTACAGCTTTACGAACACTTTACACTTTGTGTTTGGGAGAAACCTAGAAATGAAGGTAAATCTCTAGAATGATTTATTCACTTCGAAGTATCGTTTGGGGGATAGGCATAGGAGGATGCCTCTGCACGTCAGGATTGGCGCAGAATGCAGTGCCTAAGCTGAGGCCTAGCCAGCTGGGAGTGACTGATGAGAGTATTCATAAGCTTCTTGATGATCCGGAGTTAGTCTCACTCACCCTTCGAGGAGGCACCTTCTATGGATATGATCGTGTGACAGTTCAGGGGGTGAAGACCTTGGCGAAGCTGAAGAATTTGAAAAAGTTAGGGCTTTTGGGTATGGAGTTGACTGATGAGTCGCTCAAGTTGATCGGCACAATGACAGCTCTAGAGGAACTTGATTTGTCTGGATCTTCAGTTACTGATGATGGCTTGACGCATCTCAAAGGCTTAGTGAACTTAAAAATTTTAAGAGCTGATTTAACAGGGGCTGGGTTAGTTTATTTAGATCATTTATCCGGGATCGAGGAAGTTGATTTTACACACTCATTCAGAGCCACCCAGGAGCATACGAAGCATTTGGGTCGGTTCTCGAATTTGCGTCGACTTCATTTTCCTAGTCAGCCCCCGACAGATGACACGATGGCTGAGCTGAGCTCCCTCACTCGCCTAGAGAGTTTGGAGATTAATCACTGTTCCGACTATGGGTCGATTCGCGGGGGATTGAGTGCTGAAGGATTTTCCTATCTGGCCAGCTTCCGAGAATTGACTCATTTAAAATTAGGCGACGCCTATGGGATCACTCAGGCGTCGATCGAGGTGATCGCCAAGTTAGAAAACCTTAGTTCTTTATCATTAGTCGTGAGTAATCTTGATGCAACTGATTTCGAACAATTAGGAGCATTGGAAGAATTAGAGAAATTGATCTTGTGGGGCTGGATTGGCAATGAAAAGGGAGAGTTAAACTTTCTCTCTAGCCTGAAGGAGTTGAAGTATTTCCGATCAAATCTTGATTTCAATGATCGTCAATTTCAGTCCCTGTGTAAAGTGAGGAGCTTGACCGAGGTAATGATTCGAAGCACTCAGCTTTCAGATGATGCTCAAGGAAGACTCTCTCAATTTCCTCTTCTGACTAACCTTCAACTTGAAGGGAAAGGATTTGGCCAGTGCTCGCTTAAGTCTCTTAGACAGCTCCCTGAGCTTAGATCGTTAGGGATTCACCAAGGTCCTCTTCGAGAATTGACGGCGAATTTAGGGATGCTCAAGCAGCTAAAATCGCTACATCTGGGTTATGCTAGGAACCACAGCCTAACCAAAGTAGAGATTGATCAACTCAAATCTGACTTACCAGACTGTCAGGTGCATGTGAGCCCCTAAGAATTCAGCATCCTCAGCGCACCACGGAGGAGATCTTCGGCGGAGACGCTAGGGTCAGCAGCTGAGATAGCTTTGACCGCCTTACGAGCTTCCACCTGTTTGTAACCGAGACCGATGAGGGCCAGCTCAGCATCATTCGACGCACTTGGTGAGGCGTTTTCGCTCGCGACCTTCCAGCCATCGGCGACTCCCACTTTATCTTTAAGCTCTAACACTACTCGCTCAGCCGTCTTTTTTCCTAGGCCTTTAATCTTAGAAAGCATGGCCACATCATTGTTAACCACTGCCGCCTTGAAGTTTTCCACAGACATCCCACTGAGCACAGCCATGGCAATAGCCGGACCAATACCGCTCACCCGATCAATCAGTAAGAGAAACATGTCGCGTTCAGCATCCGAGGCAAATCCATACAAAGTCTGAGCAGTCTCACGGATATGCAGGTGAGTGCGCAGGTCGATAGGATCACCTTCTAGTGGATTCAAACGGTCATAAGTAGAGAGCGGGACGTGTACCAGGTAGCCAACACCATGAACATCAATTACCAAACGATTCGGCAAAGCCTCTAATACATTCCCTCTCAAGCGTGCGATCATATCCGAAGTTTATAGCCGCCCAACACCGTAGAATCCAGCGCTAAGACACGTAATTGTAAAAAAATTAAGCTCTGCGTAATGATTCCACAAAATATTTCACTCTGCCAATAAGTGGCTAGTACACCTGTAAATCATAGAAATACTATTGAATTGTCGACTATTAAGATCATTTCCTCACGGATTTAGCTTGGCAGATTCAACGTGAATTTATTAAATGATAAAATTTTGCAGTCGCCATCAACGTGCAAAAGTGCTATACCCCGCCTTGTTATGGCAATTACTAAAAGAACTCGCTTCTCCCGTCGCGTCCCTGATCATGTGACTGATGAGATTGTTTATGTCCTTGGAGCGGATGAACGCTTCTTTGGCTTCAACGACCTATTCGAGAGTGTTTTTGCACGTCTCAAGGCTCGCAATGCTGTTAGCGGTGGGGAAGAAATGCTTCGTCTACGCGCTTATGAGAAGCTCCAAAACCTCGTCACTCGTGGCATGGTTGAAAAACTAGGCAAGGAATATAAGGGCCTTGCACGACTTCCTGAAGCACACAGCACATTCGAAGCTGAATAAATTTGATCTTTCTGCTGGAATAGCAGGAATTCACACTTTAAGTATAACTCATGCTGATTCGTCAGCATGGGTTTTTTAGTGCCACTCAAGCAGCGAACTTAAGAACCTAACACACAATTTCCAACTACTTCACTTCACTCAATCATGCTCGAAAGTTACTTTCCAATTGTTCTTCAGGCGATCACCGCCATTGGATTCGCAGCCATCGCCTTAGGACTCAGCGTACTGCTAGGTAAGAAAGGTCGCCGCGATGGTGACAAAGACACCGTCTACGAATGTGGCATGCTCCCTATCAGCACTAGCTCACCACGCTTCTCAGTGAAGTTCTACATGGTTGCTATGCTGTTTGTATTGTTCGATATCGAAGTTGTATTCATGTACCCATGGGCGGTGCAGTTCAAAGAACTCATCCTGACTAACACAGCATCGCTCTACAGTATTCTAGGTTTTGTCAGCGTCCTCGCCGCCGCCTACATCTACGCCCTCAAAAAAGGTGCCCTCACTTGGAACGAGTAGTACTCAGAACCTCTTCCCGCCACCGGCCTGCGACAGGCTCCTCAGCCTATTTCTCCATCTAAAAGTGGCGTAAATAATTATCAGCGATCCCGATCCTGATCAGTTAGCTTATTTATTGATCAATCCTTCATTTATAAATGACTATCTGAACTGAATCTTGCTTGCTCGATTCATCGACATAGCCATACTCCCGGCGTGACTGATAAGAACCAGATACGCGATAATTTACGTAGCGAAGGCTTCGAACTCATCGACAGCACGCTGTCGTTGTTAGTTGATAGTCTAGCAGATGCGCTCACTAGCTTGGGCGAAGACGACCTTTTACCCTTCCTTCCATGGCGCGGTGAGACACCAAAGTCAGATCCACCAGAAGGCATCCAACAGCTTTACTCCATTGGCTTCCAGCTTCTCAACATGGTTGAAGAGCGCGTGTCGTCAGCAATCCGTCGCGAGCGCGAAAAAGAACTCGGCGCAGACTCCATCCGTGGACTTTGGGCTCGCTCACTAGGTGAGATGAAGAAGCTCGAAATGAGCGAAGACCAGATCGTCGAGGTACTCAAGAACGTGCATGTAGAGCCAGTTCTCACTGCGCACCCAACTGAAGCTAAGCGCGCTACCGTCCGTGAGCGTCATCGTGAGATTTACCAGAACCTCGTCACTAGCGAGTACCCAAAATTCACTAATCGCGAAAAGAGCCGCCTCAAAACAAAAATCACAGCGGCACTCGAAGCCCTCTGGCGCACTGGCGAAATTCACGTCACACGCCCAGATCTCAATATGGAGCTACGCAATGCGATCTACTACTTGCGCGAGATGTTCCCATCCGTGCTGAGCCGACTCGATGGCCACTTTAGTGAAGCTTGGCGTGATGCTGGTTTCTCCATGGAAAAGCTCCAAAAAGCTGACGCCACTCCACGTCTCACATTTGGCACCTGGATCGGCGGCGACCGCGATGGTCACCCACTCGTGACACCAGAAGTGACTGAGCGCACACTCGGGGATCTCCGCGACCACGCCTTTGTTCTCCTACGCAAGGAGTTGAAGGAACTCGCTTTCCACCTTACTATTTCTAGCCAATTCCAGGAAATTCCTGCGGAATTGAAGAAACGCATCGACCTACTCCGACTCGATCTTAAAGATCCAATTTGGGCAGGAAAAGTCATCGAACAAAATCGCGATGAGCCATGGCGTCAGCTCGTGTACTTGATGCGTGGCAAGTTATTTGAAACAGCTAACGCCACCGGTGGCTACCACGGCCCAGAACAACTGAGTGAAGACCTTGCTTTGCTAGAGTCGACTCTCAAAACCACAGGTTGCGATCACCTCATCGAGCAATACGTCACTCCACTTCGCCACAAGGTGAAGACTTTTGGCTTCCACCTTGCCACCATCGATATCCGTCAGAACTCTGAATACCACGATACGGCGCTGAGCCAACTTCTCTCTCGAGCTAACATCGAAGACGGCGAAAACTTTGCTGACTGGCCAGAAGACAAGCGTTGCGCATTCCTAACCAAGGAACTCGAGACGACACGTCCATTCATCCACAACCGCTGCAGCGCAGGCCCAGAGGCGGATTCCGTACTCAACAGCTACCGAGTCATTGCAAAGCAACTCCACGATTACGGCAACCACGGTATCGGAGCCTTCATCGTCTCCATGACTCGCTCGGTTTCCGACCTGCTGGTCGTTTACGTACTCATGCGCGAAGCGGGTCTCCTCATCAACACCGAGGACGGACTTGCTTCACCTATCGAAGTTGTCCCGCTTTACGAGACAAAAGAAGACCTTGATGCATCTGAAAGATTACTCACAGGCTTCCTCGATCACCCAGTCACGATCCGCAGCTTCAAGCTTCGCTTCCAAGGTGCACAAATATTCCAGCAAGTAATGCTCGGCTACTCAGACTCTAACAAAGACTGTGGCATCCTCACTGCTGCCTGGGCTCTCCACCGCGCTGAAAAAGCAATGGTAGACATCGCCGCTGAGCGCGACATCAAACTGGGGTACTTCCATGGCCGTGGCGGCACGATCTCACGCGGAGCAGGTCCTACGCAATGGTTCATGGCGGCACTTCCGCACGGTTCCATGTCTGGCCATTTCCGCATGACTGAGCAGGGTGAGACCATCGCTCAGAAATACGCGAACCTCTCTAACGCAACTTACAATGCTGAGCTACTAGTAGCATCCGCCGCCTCCACAGCGGCACAGCACCAATATGGAAAGAACACTGACGATCCGTGTGTCCAGTACGTGCCCCGTCTCGCTGAAGGTTCTGAAGACGCCTACAAGGACCTCCTCCGCACCGAAGGATTCATTCCCTTCTACCGTGAAGCCACCATCATTGATGCTTTGGAAAATTCACGTATCGGCTCGCGCCCAGCGCGCCGCACCGGAAAGAAAGACTTCTCGCTCGATGATCTACGCGCCATCCCGTGGGTTTTCTCATGGACCCAAGCCCGCTTCTACCTCCCTGGTTGGTTCGGTACTGGATCTGCCCTCAAGAGATTGAAAGACGAAAGTCCCCAGGATTTTGCTGATCTCAAAGAGAACCTCTCCCAGTCAGTCTTCCTCACCTACGTTCTCACCAACGTAGAAACCAACCTCGCCTCAGCAAACCGCGAGTTAATGGAAAGCTACGCTAATCTCGTCACTGACGAAGCGCTGCGTGAGAAATTCATGGGGATCATCCTCAACGAATTCGAGCTTACCCGCGAACTCCTCGCTGAGGTATTCAAAGGCTCGTTTGAGACCCGCCGTCCACGCATGAGCAAAACACTTGATATCCGTGAAGAACCACTCCAACTCCTCCACAAGCAACAAGTCAAACTCATCGCTGAGTGGCGCGCACTGAAGAAATTCAGCAAAGAAGAAGAAGCCGAAAAGCTCTTCCCTAGAATCCTGCTCTCTATCAATGCTATCTCTAGCGGCCTCCGCACCACAGGATAGGCCCAGCTAGATTTAACTCTTCCAAGAGCCCACAGCACCTTCGCAGCGGGCTCTTTTTGTGTCGAAAATTAGGCTCAATTCATGGCCAATGAAGCTGCAGTAACTTCTAACTGCGAGAGACACTAAAGCTTCGAAAGGCCGGTAGAATGAAATGGTTTCTAACCATAAATAGCAGGAATCACTACACGACAATAAATCAAGTAAGCTTACTTGCCGTCAATTTCTAGGAAAGAGCCTATGAATTCATACATAATTGCAGAATTTCTAAAAATGGACAGAATGAAGAAATTCAGAAGCATAGGTCCATTTTGTGAATCCTTAAAAAAAATCTGATAATTCTGCATAAAATGGGATTTATCTCTAGCTGGGTAGAAGCTCAAAAATTGTCGTCCAGTGTGAGCGGAAATTACAAAATGGTGCATCACAGCACTGGATCGTAAAATCTGACACTGCCAACGGAACAGCGTTTTAAAACCCAACAAAGCCGAGACTCGGATAGACTCGGCTTTATTTAAAAAAACTTGGATTCTCACTCTTAGCGCCCCTGTGAGAGACGGTCAGCGAGGACCTTAGGTAAACCTGCTGCTAGAATCTTCTTTTGAGTCGTCTCGATATCGTACTCTAGGCGGCGGAAGGTCACGGTCTTGTTGTCTGTATCGTAGATGCAGTAGGATGCTTTCCACTCTCCATCACGTGGCTGACCGACAGAGCCAGCATTGATGAAGTACTTCATGCCTGGCTCGATAGCTACGATGTCTGGAGTACCTTCCTGAACACGTGACCCGCGAACAAATACACGAGGAACGTGAGTGTGGCCGTGGAAACAGACCTGAGTGAACTGGTAAGAGAAGTTCGACATCGCATCGAACTTATTGGTGACGTAGTTCCACACATTTGGTTGATCCAAAGTGGAGTGCACGATCGTAAAATCTTCGATCTGACGGACCATGCGCATGCGGGCGAGCCACTCACGTTGTTCAGCATTCAGCTGGTCACGAGTCCATTGTAGAGCCTCTCCAGCAGTTGGGTTCATCATCTCGAGCGAATGCTCACCACCTGCGTCTTCATCGTGGTTCCCTTTAACTACTGGGCATCCCATCTCGCGAATTTTCTCGAGGCACTTCACGGGGTCCGCATTGTATCCAACAACGTCACCAAGACACACATAGCTATTACAGCCCTGCTCGTCGGCATCTGCCAAGACGGCCTCTAGTGCTTCCCAGTTTGCGTGGACGTCTCCAAATAAAGCGATTTTCATTATGAATAGGTGGTTTTCCTAGATTTGTCATCTAGGTAAACAAAGCAATGCACTTAAGTCGTACAAAGGAAAAGAAAAAAATGCTTCTAGCTACTCTAACTCATCAGAAAAATAGAAATTTGACCTCTCCTTAACCACTAGTGATCGACCGAACTCACTCTATCCAACAAATCTTGGACTCCGTAACGCGGTTTGTGGCTATCATTATCGTTCAAATAGTTGCCTAGATGCTTAATGGCATCGGTCCTTGAACTATAAAGTTGAGGAAGACTCAGTGGGTCATCCACCTTTACCCATGGATGCATCTGTAGAGCACAAAGCCCATTAAGCAATGACGGGAAATGGTTCTGAGCGGATTCCTCATAGAGCTCGCGCCCTAAAATGTAAGCCTCATTCACCCTCTGAGGGATTCTCAATAGAGTATAGAATAAGTCAGCTCGAATCCTCTGACGCTGCCTCAGACTCAGTTCACATTCTGAGAGAGTCGTTCTCAGGATCTGAGCAACCTTGGGGTAGTCCTCAATTTTATGTCGACTCGACCACAAGCGCGCGCGCTCCAACCTCAATTGAATGTCATTGGGGTTCGCCGCTATCCCCCTCGTATAGAGATTGTCGCCTTTATGGATATACTCTTCAAATAGCTGCTTCGCTTGGAGTGGCGCTAGTCCATCATTTTCCAAACTTGAGGTCGAAGCATTGTAAGCTAAGTGCCATGCCCCAAGATCCCAATAGTAACCATTGTAGGGGTCGAGCAAGACCGTGGTCTCGATCGCTTGCTCGAGGTTCTCCCAGTCATTATTCCCATGGTGTTTGGTGGTAGAGAGAGCTGTAAAAGCAGCCAGCATCGGCCTCAGACTACCGAAAGAAGCCACAAAACCTTTTTGGCTAAGGCTCGCACGAGATTCTCGATCAAACGATGGTGAGAGCAAGTGTGCTTCGGTCAAGTCCAGGCTGAGCCTTTGCTCAAACGGCATGCGCAGCCAGCCAACACAAGCGAGTACAGCTAGCACGACTAGGAATTTAAGTGCCGACTTCATTACAATTCCTTTCGTCTAAAGACAAACCAAGAGAGAACCGTATAGATCGCCGCATAGAGGACTCCAGCGAGACTCACTCGGCCTAATAAGGACCAGCTGACTCGCTCACCATTGATCACACCATCTTCGATTCCCAATAATTTAAAGTCAGGGAATAACAAAGAGATCCACCGGGTCATTTCTAACATTGGCGAACTCATCCCCAAACTTTGTTGCTGGAGGAAGTAATCTCTGGCCTCGGCCTGAATAAGCCCAATGAGAACCACCACCACAGTGATAATAATCGTGAAAATAGTAGAGGTGGAAAAGGTGGAAACTAGCAAAGCGATTGAAGCCACCACTATCGCCTTTAGAAGCACGGCAATAACCCCAGCCTGCAGACTCCAGGTCACGCCTTGTTCACGAATTGCAGCCGCATGAGACTCTATCACTTCAGCCGAGCGCCCCATCCTAGTTAGTAGATCAGCCTGCTCCGCCACCATCGCCTCAACACGGATATTAAGAATCAAACAGAACAGCCCATCCATCACTAACAAGCCAACGGTCACCAAAGCCACCACCCCCAACAACTTACCAATCAAGTAGTCGAGCCGAGGTACCGGCTTGCATAAAATCGTGTAGAGCGTCCGGTCTTCAATATCCTTGGGCAACAACAACGCCGTAGCTGAAAGCGCTAAAATCACCGAGAACATATTCATGGCGAAGAACCCAGCCCCCTTCATCACCCGTAGGTTTTGCTCCACAGCTTTCACCGCACCGAGCGTGCTCATGTCCACAAATTGGCTCGCAAGAACGATCACCGCAAACACCACGAGAAAGTAAAACACCTTCATCCGTACTAACTGAGTAAAGGTGTGGCCAGCGATCACCGAAATCCGCGTAGCTGAGATAAATCCTATTTTTGACATCTTATCGGGCCTCCTCTCCACATTGATTTGCTATCTCAATAAATAAATTTTCCAAGCTTCTACGTGGTGCTCCGGAGGCTAGAAGTTCGCCTCCGCCTTGTTCGATCACCTCTCGCACTTTTGCTAATGTGGCTTCATCCATATCCTCGACCAAAATCTCCGTATGGCTATCCACAGAAGTCAGCTCCGAAAGGCTTCCCTGCTGCACCATTTTACCATTAAAGATAATACCCACTGTATCGCAAACCTCTTGCACCTGCTCTAGCAGATGTGAGCACAAGAACACAGTCACACCTTGCTCCTTCAACTGAAATATCAGATTGCGAATCTGTCTCGACCCGACGGGATCAACCCCCGCAGTCGGTTCATCCAGCACCAGCAATTGAGGTTCCTGGATCATCGCCTGCGCTAAGCCCACCCGCTGAAGCATCCCTTTGGAATACCCACCGAGTCGCCGCTTGCGAGCGTCCTGCAGCGACACCAGCTCGATCAAAGCATCGATCCGCATTGCCAACTGCTTGCCGCGCATCCCACACAGCCTGCCGTAAAACTTCAAAGTCTCCTCAGCCGTCTGGTGTTTATAAAAATAAGGGTTCTCTGGCAGAAAGCCAACGTGCTGTCGCGCATCCACCTTCATTGAATCACAACCGAAAACCTTACACAGCCCACTGGTTGGAGCCACTAGGCCTAATAGAGCTTTCATGGTCGTCGATTTCCCCGAGCCATTGGGCCCGATCAGCCCATAGACTTCACCTTGCTCAATGCGCAACGAAACCTCGTCGACGGCTCGATACATCTTACGCCGGAATGACGAAGGATATTCCTTCACCAAATCAACAATCTCAACTGCAGCTACTTCCTTACCGGCCATAAAATCTAAAGCATACGTCCAGCAGTGTCGATGACAACCCAAATGCTCCCACTCTTACTCTATGGTTGCCAAACTCTACCCGGCTCCGCGGATCACCTTAAAATCTACGGGTTCCCTTTTCCTTGGTCTACAGGATTGGCATTTCTGGCATTGAACACCTTGCGTTCTTTCTTTGTCATGAGGTCACATCCGCAACTACCGCAGCAGGAATAACGTTTCAGAGCGATGTAGCACCGCCAGAGAATGAAAAGGATGGCTAGGCTTAGTAATACGCTGACGATGATGGTTTGTTTGTCCATTTTTGATCTAGATGAAAATTAGGTTACCCAGAATAGCCTAATCCCATTTTTCAATAATTCAAGGCTTGAGGACTAGTGAAATTTGCCCCCAATAAGGTGGCGGAGGATAAGTCCAAGACTCAGCCTCAGCAATTCATCGTTTGACACATCTTTGAGCCAGCATAAGCGGTACAATTGAAAATGCATCCACCATCGATTTCATTGGTATCTGAATCCGCCCGTCGGCCAATCAATAGTCACTCATAAAAAACAAAAGCAAGCCATGTCCAACTCACCCAATCTGCTCTCAGAATACTCATTCCTAGGAACCACACTATCGAACAGGGTAGCAATGGCTCCACTCACTCGTGGACGCTCTGGATCAGACCGGATTCCAAATAGTCTCATGAGCGAATATTACGTGCAACGCGAATCCGCAGGAGTCGTCATTGCTGAAGCCACCGTGGTAAACAAGCAAGGAATTGGTTGGGTTGACTCCCCCGCAATCTACAACGATGCGCAAACTCAAGGCTGGAAAAAGATTTGCTCAGCACTCCACCAGCACAACACCCCGGTCGTCCTTCAGCTTTGGCACTGTGGCCGCGCATCTCACTCCAGCTTTCACGCT
This sequence comes from Rubritalea profundi, assembly GCF_002954445.1. Classification (GTDB taxonomy): domain Bacteria; phylum Verrucomicrobiota; class Verrucomicrobiia; order Verrucomicrobiales; family Akkermansiaceae; genus Rubritalea; species Rubritalea profundi. The sequence continues at coordinate 2,582,332 of NZ_MQWA01000001.1, read as the reverse complement.
GGTGAGCCGCCAGTATCAGCCTCAGCAATCAAAATAAATGGCGATGAAATCCACACACCAGAGGGGAAAAAAGACTACGAAACGCCACGAGCTCTCAGTCCAGCTGAAGTCACGCAAACTATCCAAGATTATAAGCAAGCAGCCATTCGCGCCAAAGAAGCTGGTTTCGATGGTATAGAAATCCACTCAGCAAATGGATACCTACTCAATCAATTTCTAGAATCCAAGACCAACCAACGTAACGACAACTACGGCGGGTCACTAGAAAACAGGCTGAGGCTTTTAAAAGAGATCACCGAGGCAATCCTCGAGGTTTGGCCTGCGAACAAAGTAGGTGTGCGTCTCTCACCGAATGGCGTCTTTAATGATATGGGCAGCCCCGACTACATCGAAACCTACACTGCCGCCGCGAAATTGCTCAATCAGCTCAATATCGGCTTCCTCCACGTTATGGACGGACTTGCCTTCGGCTTCCACGAACTAGGTGAGCCTATGACTCTCGCTGACTTCCGCAAGGTCTTCAAAAATACCATCATCGGCAACTGTGGCTACACTGAGGAAACCGCAGAACAAGCGATAGCTAACGGTGATGCTGACATCATTACATTTGGTCGCCCCTTCATATCCAATCCTGACCTGCCCACACGATTCAGTAAAAAACTACCCCTAGCAGACGACGCTGACACGTCATTTTGGTCATCTGCAGGACCAGAGGGATACACCAGTTTCCCACCACATCCATAATCATAAGCCATAGATGGAGTAATCGACTCACCAAAGAAGCTAACTACCGAAGACTGACTCAACAGCCTTGTAGCTGAAATACTTACCACACATAACCCAATGGAAATCATTCCATTGGGTTAGTTAGAGTGGTGTGGTAGTTGCACAAGTCGGAAGTAAAATGGATACCGTGCTGTGTAATTAACAACGCGCATAATGCTGCGAAGCCTCTTAAGATGACCCCCGGCAGCCGTTTTGTAAAATATGACATTCTCTAACAGCCGTCATCAGTGCACAATCGGCTATGAAGCTTCGTAACCATAGCTAGGGAGGTAACCTGTTCTCATCCATTGGTCATCAACAAAAGATGGCTAAGCTTCAGCGGGGGGTGCTGAAACTCAAAAAGGCCATAGACTGGAATTCTTTTAGACCTGTTCTTGAAGAGGTCACAGGCTACAAAACTAAAGATTGGAGCAAAGGGGGCAACCTGCCTTTTGACCCACTGCTGATGGTTAAAATTCTAATCCTGCAAAGCTTTCACGGACTAAGTGATGAAGCCACTGAATTTCATATCGGTGACAGAATCAGCTTCATAAACTTTCTCGATATTGAGATGGGCGACGACATTCCTGATGCCAACACGATTTGGGATTTCAAGGAACTCATCGAGCGTGACCAACGCGATGGAAGCAATAAACTATTTACCTGTTTTCGTGAGCTTCTCGATGCCCAAGGCTTAGTAGCCAAAGAAGGCAGCATCATCGACGCCAGCTTTGTTGAAACTCCGAAGCAAAGGAATACAAGAGATCAAAATAAGCAGATCAAAGAAGGGAATCGTCCCGAAGGCTTTGAAAAAGACACACCCAAGGGCGCTCAAAAAGACTGCGATGCTCGCTGGACAAAAAAGAATAATAAAACTCACTTTGGCTACAAGAATCACGCCAAGGTTTATGCTAAAAGTAAACTTATCGACTCTTATGCGACAACGACCGCAAGCGTTCACGACAGCCAAGTTTTTGAGGTTCTTTTAGATGAAAAGGATAAAGCCGTCCTAAGTGATAGCGCCTATAAATCTCAGACCAACGAAGACATCCTACTCAAGCGCAATCTCGAAGATTTCACGATGCTCAAAGCGAATAGAAACTCGCCATTGAGTGATGAAGATCAGATTTACAACAAGAAGGTCAGCCGTATTCGAGTGCGGGTAGAGCACGTGTTTGGCAGGATGAAACACATGAAGTCAGACCTCTTTCGGCGAATAGGAATCAAAAGAGCGAGTCAGCACAACGCCCTATGCAATTTGACTTACAATATGGATAGGTATGCCTCCTTGCAGGGATAATCCCGTGAAACCCCGATCAATTGGGCTCCGACGCCCAGAATAAACAAAAACCCCACACACCATAGACTGCCTCTCCGCCTAAAATCGCCAAACCTTGACCGATAAAGACAACTAGAAATGCAAAAAACTAGTAGCTCCACTCAAATGACGGCTGAGCGGAGGTTGCCTTAACTGAGTGCAGTAGCCTGCTTAACCACCCCGTAAAACCTCTAGCGGTGGATTATTCGTTACCCCACGGCTCACCAGCAGCCCACCTAGCACAGAGATTCCTGTCACAATTCCTACGGCGCCTAAAACGAGCCCAGCATCTGGCCACGGATCAGCCTTGAATACGAAAATTGCCAAGGCTGCATTCGCCACAACTGCGAGCAACACGCCAGTCAGCGCTGAGAGCACACCGAGCGTGGTGTACTCGATCAGTAAAATCATTCTGACCTGCCTCCCCGAAGCCCCTAGGGTCCGCAGCAGCATGCTTTCCTTCAGTCGCACATCGCGACCATTCAGCAGCGTTCCAATCAAAATTGGCAACCCTGCCAGCACGGTAAATCCAGCTAGCACCGAGACCACCGCAGAAATCTTCCCTAGAATATCTCGGATAGATTCTAGAATCTGGGTCAGGTCAATCGCCGTCACATTAGCATAACTGTCAGCTAAATGCCGTTGCAAATCGCCGGAAGCTGAAGGAGAAGGCGTGCGTGTAGTCACCACATGAAACCCCGGTGCATCTTCAAGAACTCCCGGAGGAAAGATCATGAAAAAGTTTAGGTTAAACTGACTCCAATCTACCTGCCGCAGGCTTGTCACCTGAGTCCGAATAGAAACCCCCTGAATATCTAACGTCATTTCATCGCCGATCCCCACGCCCATATCCATCGCAATTTTTTCCTCTAGAGATATTGGCACAAGTTCGTCAGCATTTGCTCGATCTGTAGCGAGCTTTCCAGCCACCAGAGTTTCGGTAGGGTTCAAATAGTCACGATAGCTCGAACGAAACTCCCTGCGAGCCACCCATTTTGGTACGCCTATAGCCTCGGCCACTGGCACCCCACGTATCGACTCGATCCGCATCGTCACCATTGGTGAACTTTCCAATACCGGCAGCCCATCATTTTTTAGCACCTCGCGGACACCCAGCTCTTGATCTGGCTGAACATCGATCAAATACAAGTTCGGACTATTCCCAGCATGATCAAGCGTGAGTCGATCATTCAAGATATTTCCAACTGAAAGCACCGTCACCAAAAGAAATGTCCCGAGTCCCAGAGAAAGTAAAAAAAGCAATGTTTGATTCCCCGGCCGATAGAGATTCGAGATTCCCTGGCGCAGTAGATATGGCCAGTGCTTTCCTACCAATTTGCGCGCCAACCACATCAGTAACTTCGCCACTACGAGCAAGGATAAAAAGGCTATCAGCATGCCCCCGACAAGCGCCAGCACACTCTTCCATCTGGGGTCATTGCTGTAAGCCACCGCAAGAAGCAGCGCCACCAAAAATCCATAGACCGGCAATCTCCGCAGCACACTGCCTTTGAGGCGAGCCCCATTTCTAAGCGTCACCGCCGGTGAAATTTCACGAATCCTTAGTAAGGGTAGAAGGGCAAACCCACAGCAAACAGCAAAACCCATCGCAGCCGTTTGCCCCGCAATCTTCCACTCAGTAACAGCAGCTACTGAGACAGGAAGTTGATCCTGAAAGGCTACGATCAAGCCCAGCTGCATCCCAATTCCTAACCCAGCGCCTAGCAAAGCTCCGAACAATCCAAGCGCAAGCGCCTGCGCTAAATAAATGCCAAATGCAAGATGGCCGGGACATCCCAGACAACGTAAAATAGCAATCGTTGTAATACGTCTAGTAATGTGTGCATGCACAGCTCCAGCAACACCTATTGCCCCCAATGCTAGCGAAGCCAGAGCTATCAGACCCAGAAATTGTTGGAAGTTATCCAGCGCATCCCCCAAGTTTTCGCTCCGATCCTCTGGCGTTTCTATCCGCCAAAATGATTCAGGAAAGCCCTCCTGGATCGCCTCTTTCAACTCATCTGCTGAACCAGCTCCAGCCATCTGCAAATGCACGGTAAAGTTCGCCATACTTTTGGCCCCCAGCAACCCAGCACTTTCTAAATCCGCCAAGCGAACATAAGCCTCGGGCGCAAATCCGCTAAACCGACTGCCACGTGGTGCAGGCTTATCGACCACCCCAATAATTCTCAAACGGATTTCCCCAATCTGAATTTCATCACCCACTTTAACTCCAAATTGATCTAGCACCGCGGGCTCTAGCAACACTCCGCTTTCAGCACCTCCGGCTAGGAGTTTATCCCAGGCATCCACCGGCCGAGTCTCCACCTTTCCATAAAACGGGTATCCTTCCTCGACCCCACGCATCTGCATCAAACGGCTCCCGCCGCCATCCAGCTTTGGCTGGAAACGCATCATCGTCGGGAAACTGGTTTCTCTGCTAAACTCCTCAGCGCTCTCAGTCAGCCCAGCCAACTCACCCTCGACAAAAGCCTTCTTCGAGGAGATTTTAAGATCTGAACCTAGAAGCGACTTAGCCTCAGCGGAAATCCCTCTTTCAACACTCTCCTTGAGTGAGTGAATTGCAGTGAGAGCTGCAACCCCTGCAACTATCGCCAGCGAAAAAACCAACAACCGCAATCGCTGCGACCGGCTATCTCTCCAAGCCATCCGCCAGACCCACGGATGAAACAATGCCGTCCACAGACTACGAGGTAACCGCTTGGTATTAGACCTTTCCATTCACCTCCTCTTTAATGATTTCTCCGCCATTCATTGTCACCACTCGTCGGGCTTTCGCCGCCAAGGATAGATCATGAGTCACCAGCACCAACGCCGTCCCAGCCTCTCGGTTTAGACGGAAAAGCATCTCCACTATCGGCTCGCTGGTCGCGGAATCCAAATTGCCAGTCGGTTCATCTGCAAATAAAATTTTTGGGCTATGAATGAATGCACGGGCCAATGCCACCCTCTGCTGTTCCCCGCCAGAAAGCTGCAATGGATAATGATCTAGCCGGTCACCCAGCCCAACTTCAGTCAGTAACTCCTCGGCCTCCTTTTGTTTGCCAGTTTCGCCACGTAGCTCGAGCGGCACCAACACATTCTCAATCGCCGTCAGCGTTGGGATCAACTGGAAACTCTGAAAAACAAAACCCACTAGCCGATTTCTCAAAGCAGCCCGCTCGTCCTGACTCATTGCCTCAATCGCCATCCCGTCAAGTTCCACTGAGCCAGCACTGGCATCATCCAGCCCCGCACAAAGCCCCAGTAAGGTCGTCTTACCACTCCCCGATGGCCCCACAATTGCCATCGTATCGCCAGCATCCAAACTCAGGCTCACATCCTTCAAAACCGTCAGCTCGTGATCTGCTGTTTTATGCACCTTCCGCAGCCCCGAAACTTTAAGAATGGGTCGTTTGACAACCTCAGGCGCGGAATCTAGACTAATTTTAGATGGAGAATACATTTTTGAGAACTTTGTGGATCAGCCTACTACTGGCTGCAGGCAGTTTACTACTAGCCGAAGAACCCTCGAATGCAAACGAGTTAAACAAACGCATCGTCGTCCTCGGCGATAGCATTACCGCTGGCTACGGTCTCGACCCGAAACTCGCCTACCCGGCATTTCTTCAAAAAAAAATCGATGAGGTCAAACTCCCCTACACGGTATCCAACGCCGGAGTCAGCGGAGACACCACCGCCGGAGGACTCAGGCGGGTCGCTTGGGCCATGGGAAAGGGAGCCGATATACTCATCATCGCTCTGGGCGGTAACGATGGTCTCCGAGGAATCCCACCCGCAGAAACGAAAAAGAACCTGCTCGGCATCGCCTGCAAAGCCCGCAGTAAAAACCCCGAAGTCCTGATCCTCATTGCCGGCATGGAAATGCCCGACAACATGGGCCAAGAATTCGTAGAAGCCTTCAAAACTACCTTCCCCGATGCCGCAAAAGAATCCAAATCAGCTCTCATCCCCTTTCTTCTAAAAGGAGTCGGCGGAGTAGAAAAACTCAATCAAGACGATCGCATTCACCCCACTGCAGAAGGCCAAGCTCTAGTCGCAGAAAATGTCTGGGAAATTCTAAAACCAGCCATTGAAAGTTGTGAATAAAGGCACACGAGCATGACCATCCAGCAAAACTACGTCATTGCTCCAAGTGCGAAGATCACAGTCATGGCTGACCACAAGAAGATGAAAACAATATGAACTAGCGTCTCTAGATGCTTACCCTGCCATAATTTTGGTGAATACCCAAACAGCTGGGTGATGAGTCGTGCCAACCAGAAGAACGATAGCCCCCAAAGTATTTTTCTCCCCAACGCGCTATACAGCAGCAATTCCGCAGAACTCACAAAGAGCAGGCCCATCAAAAACACCATGAGTGCTATGAAAAATGTGTGCACAGTCATGAGCTGACGGTTAACTAGGCTGAGCAATGGCAACTCGCGCTTCCAATCGAATACTTTTGGAAACACCGCATGAATCAGAGCCAAAGCCACTAAACCGCAACCGATCAATGGTATTAAAAATAGCATCCTTTTGTTAGAATAAAGGTTGTTACAAATGGTGTCGTTTTCACCTCAGTTTTAACCACCAATTTGCTTTCTCTAAATTATTCAGCCATTCTTTTTTGAGTAAAAATGCAATGCACCTAGCGCATAGGCAGCAAAATTCGACACATCTCGGAGATGCTCCGTAATATAAATTTCACCCTCTTCAGTTAGTACACGGTGAAGTTCTCTCAACATCGTTATTCGCTACCCTCTATCCCGGATTTCATGGAGAGAAAACATGGCGATGATTCTATCTATAGAAACATCAGCAGCAGGTAGCGAGTGGTACGAAATTTTCTCAGTTTCCTCGGGCTGCGGATAAATTGCACGAGCTCGGGCTATCGACGCCTCAGTGTGTTTAAGAGGATCATAGAAATCCATCGCTCTCAGTCTAGCATGCGGAAAATGATTCCTAAGTATAGGAGTGCTTTCATCAAAGCCTGCATTGATATTTAGCCATGTAGACTCTCGGTCTGAAGGGGTATCTCTGACCCATGGTAGTTTATAAATATTTGATAAATCATAAATCCAATGTGAAACAGCTAACGAGACGACCAACGAGTATAGTAGAGCCACCAGACATAGGCCTAATAAAATAGAGAGCCTGCCTGAAAAGGTCCATATCGCGGTGGAAATTAGTAACCCTGCTACTAATGCTGTGATGAAAAAGTAGGGGTTAAATCTTACAATATTTAAGACGCCCTGATAACGAGTTCTTTTCGTAAACAAGATTCTGATACGCCTTTTTTCCACTCAAACTATAGTTTTGATTAGTGTTCTTTTCATGTTCAATACTCCTTCGTCCTTGATGATTATTGAAAGTTACCCCTATACACGAATCCTGTACAGATTACTTTCAGCACATAAAAGTCACCACGAGGGACAGCTCTTTCAACTAATTACTCAGGTAGACCAATCAGGCTATATAAATGCTGAGCGTGCTGCTTAAGGAAGGTTCCTACTGCTTTCTCTCCATACACCTAGTAGTTACGTCCCTGCACAGTCCCATACAATACTTTGCTGAAACGACGGCTGGGGGAGAATTTCCAGATGCACATTAATCAATACTCAAGTAATTTGAGGAGCAAGGAAATCAGCTTTTAGTTAGTCGTCGGCTTCATCAGAAAAACCCCTTGAGTCACCTTGTAAATATCTTTCGATCCTATCGTTTTAAATTCATGTCCAGCACCCCACGAATCCGTAAAAATGATTCTTTCGGTCTCATCATTGTATCCGATAATCATTCTCATATGACCACCGCTGGTTTGAGGATTTAAGTTAGGCTCTTCCTCAGCCACACCGAGCATTAACGACCAAAGTAAAGGAATGCCATCGTCTATATTCGTGCGAATGAGTTTATGAAACTTTTTTTCGTCCACTGGTTTACCTACATATTTCTCATCTTTGAGCTGAAATAAACCGTTATTATGACGGACAGCGAGACAGGTGAACCTTGTTTTAAAAAGGTAATCAATTGCGCCTAGTTGTTGGTTAATAAGTAAGGTGCTCGTTCCCTGCCTTGGATCTGATTGAGCAAGCACCGCTAGCTGATGCATGTCACAAGCAATACCATAGTACTCGAACAGGCGCTGTGCTGATGCTACCACACAGTAACCTTTAGCGCCTTGATCCACCATTGGAATTCCTTCAATATATACATTACCACCTTCTTTCACTACATTCCTAGTAAGACTAGACTTCCTCACTGTTGCTTGTGAACGCTCTTTCATAGCGGCGGCATAAATTCCTTTAGATGCTTTTGTAGCGAGTCGTACCCGAACGAATTCAATCCTACCTGGAGCCCCTAAATTATACTCTAGTATCGCCTTACCTCGTGGGGACTCCCACACGTAACCGCTTGTCATAATACCCTTTTTGATATTACCAACTCTCTTCTTGGGCTTCGTATCTAACTGTTCACTAAGGTGCTTACCTATAAGATCACAGCGCCTCTGGAACTCTGTTTGGACAATCGATCCACCATCTCCCCAGTTAAAAACAGAAATTGTAATTCCTAGAAACTTACCTTTCTCAAAATCAAGCACGGCCTCATCTATAGGAACCTCACCAGCTAACATCGTGAGATCGATTTTAAAACTTTGAGATCTATTCCTCTTAAATATAGCTCGGTCTTTTTTCAAAGTGAGCCATTCAAAGTACGGATTTTTTCTATAGTTACCTTTATCAAATAAACTTTCTAAATCGTCAGATGCAACCTGGTATGCTGCGGGAAGATAAACTAATTTATCAATGCTGCATTTGAGTTTTACTGTATTCTTAGCCTCAGAAGCCCCAAGCATCAATAGAGTAGCGAAACACATGCAGCAAAATAATCTCATGCGTTAGACTTTATCTCTCTGCGCTTACTCACTACAACTTAAATCTAAAAATGAACTGGCCTCTTTCATCCAAAATTCAACCGGATCATTTGAGCTACTCCAAGTGTCGTCGGAATTGATCGTAGGCAGGGGTGTCAACCCTCTCTACTTCATCGCGCCGAATGCAAAGATAGCTGTGATTACTGACCACAAAATGATTAAAATAATATGCACGAGCGTTTCTAGGCATTTCCCTTTCCATAACTGAGGAGAATACCGGAATAGCTGCGTGATGAGTCTTGTGAACCAGAAGAAAGATAGCCCCCACAGAATTCTTCTACCCAGTTCTGTATGCAGCAGTAATTCCGCAGAGCTAACACAGAGCAAGCCCATTAGAAACACAGTGAACGCTATGAAAAATGTGTGCACGGTCATGAGCTGACGGTTAACTAGGCTTAGCAATGGCAGCTCACGCTTCCAGTCAAAAATTTTTGGAAACACCGCGTGAATGAAAGCTAGAACGACTAATCCGTATCCTATCAGCTATATTAAAAATATCATAATTTGGTGAGGATAAAGGTTGTTACATATGGTGTCGTTTTTATTTCCTGCTTAACCACAAATTTGCTTTCGCGGAAATTACTCAGCCACTCTTTTTTAGAATGAAAATGAATTGCTCCTAGCGAATAAACTGTAAAATTCTGTATGTCACACAGATGCTCTGTGATGTATATTTCACCATCTTCAGCCAGCGCACGATGAAGCTCGCTTAGCATGGTTATTCGCTCTTCTCTGTCCCGGATTTCATGGAGAGAAAACATGGCGATGATCCTATCCACAGAAACGTCCTCAGCTGGTATCGAGTGAGACGCAATTTTTTCGGTCTCCTCCGGCTGCGGATAAATGGCCCTAGCTCGGGCTAGCGACGCCTCAGTGTGTTTAACAGGATCATAGAAATCCATCGCTCTCAGTCTAGCATGCGGAAAATGATTCCTAAGTATAGGAGTGCTTTCATCAAAGCCTACATTGATATTTAGCCATGTAGACTCTCGGTCTGAAGGGGTATCTCTGACCCATGGTAGTTTATAAAATTTTTTGATAAATCATAAATCCAATGTGAAACAGCTAACGAGACGACCAACGAGTATAGCAGCGCCACCAGACATAGGCCTAATAAAATAGAGAGCCAGCCTGAAAAGATCCATATTGAGGTGAAAATTAGTAACCCTGCTACTAATGCTGTGATGAAAAAGTAAGGGTTAAATCTTACAATATTTAAGACGCCCTGATAACGAGTTCTTTTCATAAAAAAGATTCTGATACGCCTTTTTTCCACTCATAAGGAACATCCCTAACGACAAAGGCATTGGCTAGCTTTATGGAACTAAAACAATATCCCTCAAGAAATGGCACCTCGTGTTCTAGGATTTCAACAGGCGCTGGAGTCCAGTTGTTTCTAACGCCTTCCACGGTAACCATGGTTTGCGTTTCGGCATCATAGCTAAATGTAAATGCATAGGACCCGCAAACCTACGAGCTTGTCGCCAGTCTGGAAATGGTGATTCCCTGGGGAGCTGAGCATTTTCTGACAGACCGCCAACTTTGATCTTAAGCCCCATGTTAGTGGATATTTTCTGCTGTCCATTGGCGAGCTTCAGCCAGTCAATATCGACATGTGAATAGCAATATCGTGTCACTAGATTACCAGTCCTCACCATGAAGTGGGAGTCCGTTTCAGACCCTAGTATATATAAGCCTCTACGCCTTCTACCATCCTCGCCTCTATAACGTACAAATACCCGATACCCTAACAGAGTGGATTTCCTCCCGAGAAATGAGGGGAACAATCGAGGGCGCATTGCTCTAGTTTCTACTAATGCGACAGCTAAGAAGGCAGTTTTCCCCTGATAAAGATCTAGCTCTAGCTGCGCTGGCACTAGCTTGCGAACTTGATCAGCGGGCACGGCATAAGTCAAAACCAGCGACTGATCAAAGTGAGCTTTTACGCCGAATGGGTGTTCTTTTAAGATACTCATATTCGTTTAGATACTCGATGATTGAAATATACGATCGAGATAAACACCCCAGCCCAAACTAGATTCCATCTCGACCACAGCAGCAGATCTTGAGCGATTAAAGACTCCAGTGTGTTCATCACAGCTACGAGTGTGATTTGCGTCCAGACATTCAACTTTTTCCATTTCCCCGACCAGACCCAGGCTGCCATCACCATTTCTGACAGACCTATCATGATCATAAGGTGATGCGCATAATCATGATCTAGAATACGTGCTACAATAGCTTCATGACGTGGAACAGCACCTAGAACTTTACACACAAGTCCGTTTACAAACCAAACGACCAATAACGGCTGTGACAGACTGATATGCGATCGGGGTTCTCAATTTAAAAATGAGTGCTTGGGCTCGAGGCCTTAGTTTGGGAGCAACTCAAAAACTAAGCTCTGTTAGGTGACTCGTTAGACTTAGGTTATCTAGCGTAAATACTCAAGATTGAATTCAGAGTATGATCCTCTGAGAAAAGCTCCCCAATAACTCAATGCTGCCAGAACCCAATGTTGACGCACCTTCACTCAGAGAGTAGCAATTCTTTAGCGCTATAAAATTTTCACTCTTTAACATTCAAGAAAATGTCAAAACCAACTACCAAACCAGAACGCCCATTTTTTTCCTCAGGTCCTTGTGCCAAAAGACCTGGCTATAACTTAGCTAATCTGAACACAGAATGCCTCGGTCGTTCACACCGCTCAGCCATCGGCAAGGCTGTGCTGAAAGAGGCAATCGATAAAACCCGCAAGATCCTCAACATTCCTGATGACTACCTCATCGGCCTGGTCCCTGCATCTGACACTGGCGCCGTGGAAATGATCCTTTGGCACACTCTCGGTGAGCGCGCAGTCGACGTCTGCCACTGGGAATCCTTCGGTAAAGGCTGGCTCACTGACATCACCAAGCAACTCAAGCTCCCCGAAGTAAACGAAATCACAGCGGACTACGGAGTTCTTCCAGACCTCTCTCAGGTCAACCCAGCGAACGACGTCGTATTCACCTACAATGGCACGACCTCAGGTGTGCGCGTTCCCAATGCAGACTGGATCTCAGATAACCGCGAAGGCATCACCATCTGTGACGCCACTTCTGCAGCCTTCGCCATGGATCTCCCATGGGCAAAGCTCGATGTCACCACCTATTCTTGGCAGAAAGTTCTCGGCGGAGAAGGTGGTCACGGCATGATCATCCTCAGCCCGAAAGCAGTCGCTAGACTCGAGTCCTTCAAGCCAGATCGTCCGCTTCCAAAAATCTTCCGTCTCCTCAAAGGCGACTCAATCAATGCTGGCATCTTCCGTGGTGAAACCATCAACACACCATCCATGCTCGCCGTCGTCGACTACATCGACGCACTCGACTGGGCTGAGTCCATTGGTGGACTTCCTGCCATGATCGCTCGTGCAGATGCAAACACAACAGTCATCGATAAGTTCGTGGCTGAGCGCGACTGGGCCAACAACCTAGCTGTGGACCCAGCCACCGCGTCCACCACCTCTGTCTGCCTCACCCTCGATCTCGCTGCCGACAAGGTCAAAGCGATGATCAAGCTCCTCGCCGCAGAGGACGCAGCCTATGACATCGGCGCTTACCGTGACGCCCCAGCTGGACTCCGCATCTGGTGTGGAGCTACCGTCAACAGCGAAGACCTAGAGGCACTCATCCCATGGCTCGACTGGGCCTACGCTGAAGTCCAAAAATAACTTCACGCCCATAAATATTTCCACCAAAGAGGCTTCGTCGATCATGACGAAGCCTCTTTTTTACTCGGATTAAAATGGAATAGAAACAGGGATAGCTTTGCCAAAAACTAGTGCTACGAAGCGTGCCACCATTCTAAAATTATCTCTGAGTGCTGGAGATAGATGACCACAACTTCGCTGCTGGCTCGTAATTTGACTAAGATCACAACTATCACCCTTGCATATCTTGTTCTAGCCAGCACAGGATATGCGAAGCGATATACCCGCTACTGGCACAAATTCCTCGCATGCTGAAACCTGACCTCGGACTCGTTAAAAAATACAACAAACCTGGCCCGCGCTACACATCCTACCCGACAGCGCCACAGTTCTCCGACGCGGTTGACCTCGAAGATCTGCGCCATGAGGCGAGTCTCGAAACAGGCCCACTGTCGCTCTATTTCCATATCCCCTTTTGCCAATCGCTTTGTAACTTCTGTGGCTGCACCAAGATCATCAGCCGTGGCCGCGAGCCAGCTGACGCCTACCTCGACCAGCTAGAGCAAGAGATCGACGTCTACCTAGAAACCTCTCAGCCTGGACGACTCGTCCAGCAACTCCATTTCGGTGGTGGCACGCCGAACTACCTAACTCCCGATCAGATCGACAGGTTCTCCGATTACCTGCACAAGAATTTCACCTTTGCCGACGATGCTGAAATCAGTGCCGAGCTAGACCCGCGCCGCCTCACTAAAGAGCACATTTCAGCCTTCCGCCGTCTCGGAGTCAACCGAGTCTCCTTCGGCATGCAAGACATCCTGCTCAAGACGCAAGAAGCAGTCAACCGCGTGCAAAGCGACGAGCAAAATCGCCAAGCCATCCAATGGGCTCGCGAGGCGGACATCAACTCTCTCAACATCGACCTCATCTACGGGCTCCCCTATCAAACACCCGAAACAATTCGCACCACCATCCGTCACGTCCTCCAATACGATCCAGACAGGCTAGCAATTTTCTCCTACGCCCACGTTCCTTGGATTGCAACTGCTCAGAAAATTCTCGACCGCCACGGGCTCCCCTCTGCCGAGGCTAAAATCAAGATGCTCGGCGTGATCATTCAGGAACTCACCTCCAGCGGCTACCAATATATCGGAATGGATCACTTCGCTAAAGTCGACGACTCTCTCGCAGTCGCTCAGCGCAACAAAACGATGCAGCGCGACTTCCAAGGCTACTCGACATTCAAAGATGTCGAAATCTGCGCATTCGGAATTTCCTCCATTTCTCAGACAGCCAACAGCTACCGGCAAAATGTCAAAGACCTCGAGCAATACACCGCGAAACTGAGCGTCGATCAGTTTCCCACCGAAAAGGGCTACATCCTCACCGAGGACGATCGCATCCGTCGCACCACCATTATGAGACTGATGTGCGACCACTCGCTCGACTACACCCAACTTTCAAGCGATCTAGCAATCGACTTCAAAGAGTACTTCGCGGACGAGCTCCATAGCTTCACTGAAATGGAACGAGACGGGCTCCTAACGACTTCAGACAACAAACTCCAAGTGACTCCACAAGGAACGCTCTTCATCCGCAACATCGCGATGCACTTTGATGCGCATCTGGCCCAATCCTCAGCCCGACACTCGCGTACTGTATGAGGTAAACTAGTAGTAAATTCACCTTTCCGAGCTTTTCACCCCTCTGAGAGAGGCTTATAAAATTCACAGTTTCGTAGGATCAATTAATAAAGCAGGCTGGCATGGGCCGTAGATCTCAACTAACGAGCAAGATTATTAAGAATTGAAGGTAGAGAGGTAGAGAAGTTTAGGTTGCGTAAATGATCGTACTTGAATATGTACTCTCTATCACGCATGCAATATGCAGCGAATTTCCCCATAATGGAACAAAACACAGAACGTAAGCATGTTGCTATCATTGGAGCCGGAATCACCGGGCTCAGTGCCGCATATCATTTACAGCAAGCTGGGCACAGCGTCGTCGTCTTCGAGAATTCCTCCAGAATTGGTGGTGTAATTCAGAGCTCTACTAAGGATGGCTTTCTTTATGAGCATGGACCAAATTCACTGATGGTGAATGACAGAAGGGTTGAAAACCTCATTCAGAAAACAAACTTAAGCTCTGAAGTCCTCGTCGCCAATAAGGCTGCCAACAAACGCTTTGTCATACACCAGGGAAAACTCAACACCTTGCCCAGTTCCCCCGCGAGCTTCCTCACCTGCTCACTCTTTTCTTTCAAGGCTAAGCTCCGCCTTGCCAAGGAGCCCTTCATCGCCAAGCGCCCCGCCGAAGCTGGCGGCGAATCTTTTGCGGACTTTGTCCGGCGCCGGCTGGGACCAGAAATGCTAGAAAAAGCCGCTGGCCCCTTCGTCAATGGCATCTATGCCGGCGACCCTAACAGGCTTTCTACCAATTACGCCTTCCCTCGTCTATTTGCTCTAGAGCAAGAGCATGGATCACTTTTCAAAGGGATGCTCAAGACAGCTCGTGAAATAAAAACAGGCAAGGGCGACACCAATCGACTAGCAAAGCGCGAAATCATTTCCTTCAAGAATGGCATGGAATCTCTGCCCAAGGGGATTGCCGCTCTTCTCGAAGAAGGCACTCTCTTCCTCGACACCAAGCTCGGTGGCATTTCTTACAACAAGAAAACCAAGCGCTGGCACATCGACTGGAAGGGTAAAAATGGAACTATCGGCCAAGGTAGCTTCAGCGATGTCATCATCACCGTGCCAGCCCACAAGTTAGAAGAGCTACCGCTTGAGGAGAAAGTCCTAGATGCCATCTCGCGCGTCCCCCATCTCGACTACCCACCAGTAGCCTCCATGATGTTAGGCTTCAAACGTAGCCAGGTTAAGCACCCGCTAGACGGCTTCGGCATGCTCAATGCTCTCAACGAGAAATCAAAGATCCTCGGAGCGCTCTTCACCTCCACGCTCTTCCCTGGTAGAGCTCCAGACGACTGTGTCACCATCAACATCATGCTCGGAGGCTCACGCACTCCAGAACATGGAAAAATGAGTGAGAGTGCGATGAAAGCCTCAGCCATGGATGAACTTCGCCGCCTCCTTGGCATCCAAGGCAGTCCCGTTTTCAGCAGCCTAGTCCGCTGGGAGAAAGCGATCCCTCAGATCAACATCGGATACAGCTCGATCCTTGAGCAACTCAAACAATGCGAACGCAAGTTCTCAGGTATCCATTTTTCTGGAAACTACCGCGGAGGCATCTCCGTTGGCGACTGCATTATCAGCGGGATCAAACTCACCGAGAAAATTTCTTCCTAACAATTTGCGAATTAGTAAATTCAACCGTAGAACATAGCAGCTAACAAAACTAAAAGGCGTTCAACACTCTTAAAATCACTCACATATTATGGCAAAAAAAGGCGTCATTCTTCTCAATTTAGGTTCCCCAGACTCGACTAGCTTCGAGGATGTTCGAACCTACCTAGACCAATTTCTCTCAGACGATCGCGTACTCGATCTGAATCCGATTTTTCGTAAACTCTTGCTTAAGCTTATCATCTTGCCAAGACGCCCGAAGCAAGCTGGCGAGGCCTACGACAAGGTCTGGACCGATGAAGGATCACCTCTCGTCGTCACCAGTGTCGCACAGCAAAAACTGGTACAGGAGAACACGGACACACCCATCTACCTTGGCATGCGCTACGGTAATCCATCGACCGAGTCGATCGTCGCCGAAATGAAAAAAGATGACATTGACGACCTCATGATCATCCCACTGTACCCACAGTATGCTATGTCCAGCTACGAATCCGCAGTGGTCGAACTAATGGAACAGCTGCGTGCGCAAGGAATGGCAGAGATCAACACTGTCCTCGTTCAGCCATTTTACAAAGACCCTCAGTACATCGACGCTCTCTGGGAATCCATCCGACCTAGCTATGAAGGATCTGGAGCGCATCTGATGATGTCCTTCCACGGCATCCCCCAGCGCCACGTCCAGAAAACTGACCCGTCTCACGACCATTGCCTCAAGACAAAGGACTGCTGCAACACTCCGCACCCAGCGCATGCTACTTGCTATAGCCACCAATGCTATGCTGCTGCCTACGCGCTGATGGCTAAGGGCGGCCTGCACCATGACGATGTCACGATCTCGTTCCAATCTCGTCTACTCAAAGATCCATGGCTCAAACCCTACACTGATTTTGAAATCGAGCGCCTCGCTAAAGAAGGGGTCAAAAAGCTTAAAGTCATCTGTCCTGCATTCATCACAGATTGCCTAGAAACTCTCGAAGAAATTGCGATGGAAGGCAAAGAGCAATTTCTTAGCCTTGGTGGTGAAGAATACGAGCTTATCCCATGCCTCAACACCCACCCTGCGTGGATCAAGTGGCTCAACGATAAGATCGAGCGCTGGGAGACTTGATCCTCAAATTTTGCAGATAATCAGAAATACCTTCTCTTTCTCGGTTTGTGGGGTTATGGCTGTACCTCTAGCGAGTGTGGCAACCACAATCAAGTGAGCCACCTCAAAACTACACACAACTATGAAACTCAAATCTATCCTCCTCTGTGCTGCATCTGCTGCTGTAATGGTTTCTTGCGAAGAAGCTAAGAAAACTGTTTCCGATACTGCTGAAAAGACAACAGTAGCTGCTGAAAAATCAGTTAATACTAAAACTGAAGTCATCGTTACTGACACTGCTGCACCTGCTGCACCTGCTGCACCTGCTGCACCTGCTGCACCTGCTGCAACTGCTGCAACTGCTGCAACTGCTGCAACTGCAAATATAGCTAAGTCTGCCGCTACTGATGCAGTCAATAGCGTAACTAAAGCAACTAAAGACACAGTAGATTCAACTACAGAATCTGCAAAAAAGTCCGTTGATGACGCTGTGAAAAAGGCAGCTGGTTCACCCATTCCAGTTAAGTAACTCTCTCTCTCAGAGAACTCTTTAAAGTAAAGCCCACATTGCCATCTCCCGGCATTGTGGGCTTTTCTATACCCCGCTGGACATGGTAAAAGGTATAGCCAGTCATTCAGCTACCCATCAGAGCGTACTCGCCTTTGATTTTTTCTGTGGTCCAGCTTATACCATTTGAATAGTTAGAGTGGATCAATAGCGAAACAAGATGGTGAGAGTATCGAGGCAGGAGGAGGAGGACGCATAGCGAGCTATGCAACTGACTACTAACGAAGCTAATATAGCTAGATTGTTTCGCGCTCTCAAAATCAGCTCCGCTGCAATTACAAAGAATTAGAACAACTCTATTGATCCAGTATAACTGTGAAGATGGTATTAGCTAAGTTGCTCACTCGGAAGCTGGGCAATTATTTCATCAACTCGGCTTGCGTATAATTCTTGGTACGGCCTTTTGTCTCAGCTCTCACTTTTTTGACTAGCTCTGCTTTCACGACGCCGCCTTTGTTGCCTTTCATATAACGAAGGTAGGTCATAACACACGCTAAGTCTTCATCCGTCAGGTCAGAGCGCTGGACAAACTTCGGCATAGCTTGCGCAGCTTTGAAGGGAACTCCATTTACTTTGATTGGGCCTTCGAGACCGTGCAGAATGACTTTCGCTAGCCTGCTAGGGTCACCATTGACCCAATCTGATGGAGCAAGGGGTGGGAACAAGTCAGCTTGCCCTTGGCCCTCCATGCCGTGGCAGGCCATGCATGTAGCACTTCCTAGGTAGAGCTTCTTTCCGTGATCGTATCTTGCTTGGGCAGACTTCGGCACTTTCGGTGCCTTTGCCACGTTTGATTTGTCTAGAGATCCTCTAGCGAGCTCTAATAGCTTCGTCAGGTTCTTATCCTTTGGTTCACTCCAATCTTTCGATAGCTGGAGCTTGCTGCCGAGCCCACTGACATAGGCTGCGGCTAACAAACCGACTTGTTTCGAGAATTGAGCGATCAGTTCTTGAGCTCTGACGTAGCCTTGCTCAGATCCAAGTCGGCCTAGAGCATAGACTACTGAAAGAGCAGATTGTGATTTGGGCTGGAAGGCTAAAATTTCTTTATCGATTGGGCTGTCAGCGAGATGAGCTAGCTCAAGCGCCGCGGCATTCAGCTCAAAATCATCGGCCTCAAGGCAATGCTTAAGAAAGCTTACTGAGATTGATCCAGTGGACTCATACACCCAAAGGGCGTGGAGTTTGGCATGTTCTCCAGAAAGCTTCGAAAGGGCCGCCTCGGTAAACGCCTTTTGCTGAGCTGGATCTTGCACTAGGCCAACTAGTAACCTCTGAGCGGTATCTCGCACTGTGCCGTTTTCATGTGATAAATAAGGGATCAGCTCATCGACAGATTTACCAGAAAGTTTTGGCGCTTTATTCAGTGGATTCTTAGCATATCGAATACGGTACAACCTCCCATTGTTAGACATTGACTTGTCGAGCTTTCGACTGGCGTACTGCTTCCTGAGATAAGACGTCATGTACGCTTTATGCTGAAGTAGGCCAAAATACATATCGATAATCCATAGCGAGCCATCTGGCGCGGTATAGACGTTGACTGGCCGAAACCATTCGTCAGTGGATGCGAGAAACTCACTCTCCTCGTAACGAAACTTTCCTTGCAATTTATTATCAGCACCACGGTCTAGATCGATCAATTTAACCAAGAAAGCACCGGGCTCAGTCGTGATCCCTGAACCATAATAAGATTCTGGAAAGTTTTCACCTCTGTAAATGGCCATACCTGCAGCCGCTGTCGCGTTGACTAACTTTCCGTCTTTATCCAAGGTTCCCTTTTGGTAGGCTCTGTTCAAACCTGGTGTCATCCGAATAGGAAACACTTTGTTCGATGTCGCCCGATTAGACATTCTGTACTTAGGCGTGAAGCTTGGTATATTTCTAAAAAGGTTTGGCCGGTACTGATCACCGACCAGCAAGGTGCTGTTGTTGTTGTGAAATAGTCTACCAAAGTCATCTTGAGCAATGCCCCACTGCCCACGAAAGGCAGTTTTCTGCATCACCCATTTGCCATTGATTCTACGGAACCGCTTATCAGACTTCGCGCTGTAGTACCAGTTATCACGTGCTAGGAGTAGGCCGTTTGCTTGGTGTTCAGCATTGCCTCCCACTGCGTAACTAGCGTCGATCACCTCAGGTTCACCGATAGGCTTGAGCCCATTACGTTTGATAAATTGTAGCTTTCCGGAGCTAGCAAATAGTACTCCATCGGTGGTTACCGCGACAGCGCGCGGCATGACTAACTTATCTAGAAAGACGGTAGATTTATCTAACTTCCCATCTCCCGTAGTATCTTCGAAGACTTTGATTTTTCCCGTTGCCAACTCCTCATGGTTACCGTCGAGATCCACCATGTATTGAGTCATTTCCACCACCCAAGCTCGGCTACCTGCATCAAAGGCCAAAGCGACGGGCATATTGATTTTTGCATCCTCAATGATCGGTTCTATCACAAATCCATCAGCCAATTGGAATGACTTGAGCGCATCAGCTTGATTCAGTAGTGGTGAAGGTGGAATCTTCGATGCCGGTATTGGATCGTGCTGGACTTGTCCTTTTTTGTCCCCTTGCTGGGCATAACAAAAGGAACTACCAGCCAATAGAATGGAAATGATTCTGCTAAACATCAAAGTCTATTTTCCTTTGGTGGTCGATTGAATCGGCTTTAGCTGGATGTTTTTCCAACGCACGTTACAGGATTTCCCACTGTGCACTTGAAGTCCGAAGAAGCCTTCGCGTGTGTCGTTCTTCTTGTCTTCATCGATGAGGTCGACGCGCTTTTCACCATTGAGCCAGGTCTGAATATGGTTTCCCTCACAACGAACCACGATGGTGTTCCAATCATCCCACTTAAAAAGTTTCTGCCCTTGCTTAGTGAATGCTTCGCGCTTTTTGGCTTCCTCATCGCCACCCTTTTTCACTGGGAAAAGCCAGCCACGACGGGCTTCATCATAGATCCCCGCTGTCCAGCTACGGCCAGTGTTATCTCCTTCACATTGGTAGCCGAACACGCGACCATTGCCATCGTCCGATGGTTTTTGATTCGCCCGAAACATCAAACCAGAATTACCTGTCCAATCGTCGAATTTGAACTCAAAAGTGAGTTCGAAATCCGTGTATGTCTTCTCAGTGCGTAGAAACGTATTGCCTTTGACATTCTCACCAAATCCGACAATGCAGCCATCCTCTACTTTAAATTGGCCATTACCACCGACAATTTTCCAGCCACTCAAGTCTTTGCCGTTAAATAGCGCGATTGCTTCATCGAGCTGTGTCGCCTTTTGCTCAGTTGGAGCCTTTGATTCTGCGAATGCAGTAGAGCTCGATGCTGCGACAAATAGAACAGCACTAAAGGCGAAGCCTACTTTGTGATTGAGTGAGGATATGGTCATTACTCAGTATACTTAACCCATAAAGAATTTATAGCAAACACTTCGCATTCCTGCTTCACGTTTTACGACAACCCAGAATTTTTCATGCAGCCGCATTCCTCCCTCTCAGCCCAGAGGATTTTTTCTTAAATGTCGAAGCTGAACATTTTGGCCTAACCTGCATGCCTCCTCGCACCGGTCGTTCGCTTCTGATGCAATTCGAGTCGCCCTTCTTTTATTTTATAGAAATATCCCACAAAGCTATAATCCACCTCACTCCCCCCTGCTTGAGAGCAAGTTTATTAGCCAGATGTAGAGGAATGCGCTTGCTGAGCTGAGTGAGTACAGACAGTTTGAATTTAGCTGGTTTATTTATCACCTGGCCGTTCCTCAGTGGGGCGGCCGCCAGCTACTTCCTAAAAATTAAATAGCCTATGGAATGGCTGTGATATATTTCATGAAATTTATACCTTTATTGACGATAGCTAGTGCGGTGGGATTAGTTTCTCTACGAGCAGCAGACAAACCTAACATCATCTTCATCTTTGCCGATGACATGGGGGTGGGCGATGTGTCACATACCACTGGAAAAGCAGCAACTCCTGCGTTGGACCGTTTAGCTAAAGAGGGCATGCGCTTCACTGACGCACACACGACAGCATCGGTTTGTACACCATCGCGTTACGGCTTGATCACTGGTCGCTATAATTGGAGAACTCGACTGCAGAAGTCGGTTTTCTTCACTCCACATGATAAGCCCCTTATCAAAAAAGGAGAGTCAACCGTGGCGTCATTGCTCAAAGAGAATGGCTACAACACTGGGGTGGTAGGGAAGTGGCACATGGGGATTGGCTGGCAATTCAAGCCCGAGAGCAACCCAAAATCTGAAGACGGATGGGATGTTGATTATTCCAAACCCGCAGTCACCCCCACCGCGAATGGATTTGATTATTTCTATGGAATCCAAGCCTCTCTCGATATGGCCCCCTACGTCTACATTGAGAATGATAAAGCGGTGGCTATTCCCACAGTGACCAAAGCTTTTTTCCGAAAAGGCGCCGCCACGCAGGACTTCGAAGCCAACCAGTGTCTGAAAGTATTTGCGGGAAAGTCTGTTGATTTCATCAATCAGAAAGCAAAAGAGGATAAGCCCTTTTTTCTCTACCTTCCACTGACCTCGCCACACACACCCATTGTTCCAAGTAAAGCTTGGTTAGGTAAGTCGAGCATCGGCAAGTATGGCGATTTCCTAATGGAAACTGACTGGGTAGTTGGCCAGGTGTTAGAGGCTTTAGATGAAAATAAAATCTCAGAAAACACGCTGGTTATATTCTCAACAGACAACGGATGTTCGCCAGCAGCGAAAATTGGGGAGCTTGTGAAAATGGGGCACAAGCCGAATGGCGACCTGCGCGGTCACAAGGCTGACATCTACGAAGGCGGACACCGTGTTCCTACTATCGCCCGTTGGCCAAAGGTGGTGAAGGCTGGTTCAAAAACTCAAAGAATCACCTCACTCGTAGACTTTTATGCGACCTGTGCCGATATCGTAGGAGCTGAGCAAAAGGTTACAGAAGGAGTTGATTCAGTTTCATTTTATCCAACTCTAGAAGATCCAGCCAAAGTAGACCGTGCTCCTATCGTGATGCACTCTATTGGAGGCATGTTTGCTATCCGCCAAGGCCTGTGGAAGCTTTGCTTCTGTGGTGGATCTGGTGGTTGGAGTACTCCGAGAAAAGCTAAAAAGGGTGATCCAAAGTGGCAGTTGTTCGATCTAGAAGCTGATCCTGCTGAGACGACTAATCTGTACACAGAAAACCCAGAAAAAGTAGAACAGCTCCACGCCTTGATGAAGCAGTACATCCAACAAGGAAGAAGCACTCCGGGTGCGGCTCAAAAGAACGATGCCGAAATCGTTCTCATTAAAGAGAAGGGGTAATGTTCGGCTTCCGTGAACTGCTATTTAAATGCCGAACATGACATAGATCTTCTGATCCAGAACCTTCACCACTCAGTTCCAGGGGCGGGACTCTGAGCGGGTAAACTCGCGTGTTTCATCGCTTCATTTGAGATCCATAAAAACTGGCAGATGGTCTATTTTTTCATGGCGGCCTTCTCGGCTTAACAGTATGGCCTCTCGCTCGACTCCATACTGAGCTAGGGTTTTCTCCGGAAGAATCAGGCTATTGAATATAAAAGTCTGTTGAAGCTCCATAAAGCCCTTGGGTGCCAGGATGTGGTCAATTGTTCTGGTCGGTGGTTGAGGAGTCGATGTGCCGACTGTCCCGGACCAAGCGACCTCACCATAGGTCCCTCTGGCCTTGGAGCTCAACTGTCGTGGCCTTGGGTTGTGGAAATGGCTGAGCTTGCCGTCTCCCTCCACTGCATCCCGGGCCAATTTAGCGAGGATGTTGTAGGGTCTTTCGCTAGGAAGGCTGTTAAAATCACCACAGATCATAATTGGGGTTTGCTTGGGAATCTCAGGGTGCTCGCCCTGGCGAACCGAATCGATGAAGTCCAAGGTCCGTGTCGCCTGCTTGATTTGCACTTCCTTGGGTTTCGTGAAGAAGTGTAAATTGATCATCAAGAGATCGGCACCCACATCGTCTGGTAGATTGATCAACGCGGCCATCCCTCGGGCGTTTCGGATCGACCCGGACCAGAGGATCGGGTAGCGACTCAGCACCAATCGGCCTTTGCTATCAGCCGCGGCATGCCAGGTTTGCCCCGTGATTTTGGCGAAATGCTTACCGATAGCTTCAGCCGTGGTATCCGCTCCGTCTTCTTTACTGTAGATGATTTCCTGCATGGCCCAGATGTCCGCATGCGCCTTGGGTGCCCATGCAGAAAACCGGTTCAAGCGCGCCTCACCATCAATGCCTTTTCCATCAATCCACTCGCTGGTTCTGACCTCGCCATTATCCCGAGGGAAAATCGAGGTCCAATACCCATTGTAAGAGACAACTCTGAGCCGAGTGTTTTCCACCCTATGAATCCCCTTGGACAACGCTTCCGTAGCGCCATCAATCGGCTTGGATTTTGCACTCATGCAGAAGCAGAGCCCAATGAAAAGAATGCTGGCAAACAGTTTGTTCATTTAGGGATATGGTTACTCTAATAGCCCTCTCCGCAAGACTATTTCGTTGAAATGGGCTCAGCCATCAACACCTGTGTAGCTTCGAGTATTGATTCGACGCTCCAAACAAGACAAAGGCATCTTGCTCTATTGCCTAGTCCAGTTTGGCTTGCCGTGATCTGGTGTGCCGTATCCTAGAGACTCCACATTTTATGACAACACGCGCTACTCGCTGGTCATTTTTTCTAGAGCTCTGCCGTAGTCGACGTAACTTTGGTAGCATTGGTCCCAGTCCACGCTATCGGATTTGGCATGGAAGACAGTGGCGACATGAGGCTCGATAGCCACAAAACCTTGATAATTTGAAGCCTTGAGATCGGCCATGATCTGTTCCACGTAGCCCTGCCCTTTACCGGGGAAAACGTATTCAGGCTCAACACCATCGCGCAACGGATTGAAGCAATCTTTAATGTGCACATGCACGATGTGCTCCTTCACGTCTTGATAAAACTGCCAAGCATCTTGCCACGGTTGCGGCTCGCTCATAGATCTATCCCGTTGAAAAACTGGGTTGCCTGTGTCAAAAATGAGCTTCATTCCAGGCACCTTCTCGACAAGATCTAAGGTATGCTGACTACTGAATCCTCCGTAGTTCATGCAGTTCTCGTGAGCAACCGTGATCCCAGCGTCTGTAAATCTCGCTACAATCTCGCGGAGCCTTTTGACCCTTTCGTCAAGGTATTGCTCCTCTCCCCAAGGCTCTTGAGCGTAGGACATCACGCGAACGATCTGGGTGCCAAGTTTGGGCATACGATCGATGCAGCGTTCGATTTCGCCAATCGTAATGTTAAAATCAGAATGAATCGACTTTGCCCAAGTTCCAATGAGGGAACCAAATTCTGCGATCTTGATATCAGCTTCAGCCAATTGCTCTACCGCATTGTTAAATGCAGCATCGCTGAGGTCGTGGATGTTTTTCCCATCGATTCCGCGTGCTGAAATATACTGCCATCCCAGCTCCTGTGTCGCTTTGATTTGAGTAGCGAGGTCTTTTGCTGCTTCGTCAGCGAATCCTGTGAGTTTCATGAAAATAATTCTATTATGTATGACTATGAGCTTTTGTGAGAACAATCCCTCAACTTAGAGGCTCACCCATGCGCCGTCGTTACGCGCACTTTCATAGATAGCACAGATCACTTCAACAGCTTTTCTGGCTTCGTAGCCACTTACTGTGCAAGGGCGTCCTTGTTCGATAGACTCTACCACCTCTTCGAAGTTTCTCTGATGGCCTGTGAAGTTAATCGCGTTGGGGTCGTTAGCTCCCAAGCCAGCTTCCTCTCCGCCGACCATAAGGTTTGCGTGAACATAGCTGTCAACATCTTGCGCTTCCGCAAAGTCCCAGACTTTAAACTTCTCGTCAGCAAGGAATGCGCTGCCTTTATCCCCACAGATGTTCACCTCAGCTGGGTGTCCAGTGGAGGAGTAACAAGCGGTCGACCCTTGAATGACGCCTTTAGCGCCATTTTCAAATTCTAAAATAGCGACTGCTGTGTCTTCAACTTCGATGTCTGTGTGTGCCAGACACGCCATGCTTGCGGTGAGTCGTTTGACTGGTCCAATGGTGTGGATAAGCTGGTCGACAATATGAACAGACTGATTCATCAGTGCTCCACCACCATCTAGTGCCCATGTGCCACGCCACCCTGCTGAGTCATAGTATTCTTGTGATCGGAACCATTTGACGGAAGCTTCTACTAGAGAGAGCGTGCCAAAGCGTTTTTGATCGACCGCATCCTTCAGTACAACGACCGACTCATTGAAGCGTCGGTTAAGAATCGCGGCTAGCGTGACCTTATTTTTCTCCGCCGCTTCAATCATAGGAGCGATGCGTTCAGGTGTCACCTCAAGTGGTTTCTCACAAATAACATGCTTGCCCGCATTCAGTGCTGCCATTGCGGGCTCCTGGTGGGTGCCTGATGGTGTGCCTATCGTGACTATTTCAAGCTCTGGATCGGCCAGAAATTCCTCCATTGTAGCATAGCTCACGATGCCGTTTGCTTCCGCGTATTCAGTCGCACGCTCAGGGCTACGATCAAAACAAGAATGGAGAGTTCCCCCAGCCATCGCTTCGATCGCTTTGGCATGAAAGTTTGCGATCATGCCAGTTCCTATAATTCCAAATTTCATAATATATTCTTTTTTGAGATTTACTCTATGCTGCTTTATTCCGCTTCAAGAAGCCAAGAATTCCAATAACTGCGAGCGCTCCGAGTCCGGCCATACCGATCATTCCTGGAACTCCTTTAGCGCTGAGTGCCCAGATCGATGCGAACGATGCCGCACCAGCTGAGATGACCATGAGTAGATTGATCAAGCCTCTGCGCTTCGGAAGCTCGTCGCCCAATGCGGACTTAGAGTTCATCAACAGCAGAAAGGCTAAGTACGCGATCGGCAGCAAGGTTGTTGCTATCACCGATGCGGGGACTGCCATAGCAGCCTTGGCATCGCCACTCCAAAGGTAAGGTGAGAAAAGCCCTGCAATTGCTGGCATCGAGGCTCCTAGTACGAAGTACTTCGAGTTGCCGACTTTGTTAAATGCTTCGCTTATCGCGTAGCCGTTCATCATCATGTGAACGAGTAATGTGGAGACCGCCATCGCTAAAACGCCAATTCCAAAAATAACTTGAGCATTCTCGCCGAGGAAGGGCTTCAGTGAGGCTGCTAGGTTTTTAGCCCCTCTGTTCGCTAGCATCGCGGCGAGTTGTTTTTCTTCTAGTGCTAGTCCTTCACGATGGACGGCTTTAGCTTCTACGTCTAGTTCGGCAAAACCACTAACGTCGTTCTGAAGACGCTTATCGACCACCTTGTAATACGCACTTTCCATTCCTGGGAGTGGCTTACCGTCAGCGGTGATCATATCGGCATGCTTGGCGTGAAATGAAGCCGCTGAGGCGATGACGAGCGCTGAGGCTCCAAGGACAAATGGCACAAACAAACCGAGCATGAGATCATAGCGCGAGAGTTCGCGGTGCGGTTTTCCCCAGCCTTTTTTCTTAAGTGAATACGGGAGAAGGAAGGTCATGTTGATGCCCACTGCTGTTCCGAATGCTGCGATAATTTTACTGCGCTGTTCTCCAGTAACGTACTCGGTCCAGTAACTAGCGCCATCACCAGTAGCTGAGATTGCCGCTGCTATCTGATCGGTGGGTCTAAAGAGTGCTGTAAAATCTGGGATAAGCCCTGAGAATAGGCTGCTCCACTGCACGGCTCCCTTGGAAATAAGGGTCACGACCACTGCCATGAAGCAGAGGACGATTATGCCGACTAGGGCTTTTAGAATATTATCAATGAGCGCTGCTGCTTTCGAGTTTTTCTGAGATATACAGATCAGAGCCATCGCTAGTACGAATAATGAGCCGGTGATGACATAGGGGCCAGGGGTGAATCCTAGATTATCCTCAATCGCACCTCGACCTAACGAAAATTGGGCGGCACAGAATACGGTGTCCGCAATAACGGTCGCGATCAGCCAGCCCCATGCAAGAGTGGGTGAAACTTTCTTTTCCATCACGCGGAATGGCCGCTCATCACAGGAAAGTGTGACGTAGCTGATAGCTGATAGCATAACAATGCCACAGAGCATCGCGAGTGGTTGCAGCCATAAGAACTCATAGCCACCAATCACTCCCAAATAAAGCGCGCCCACCAAGGAACCTCCGCCCAATGTCACAGCGGCCTGAATCCAACCAGGACCAGACATCTTGCCATAAATGGCGAGCTTCGTGCCAAATCCACCTTCTTTTGCTCTCGTTAAATCATCCATTATCGTTGTGTCTTAAAATTGCCGATCATTCCATCAATGAAAACATTCATCACGGTGGACTCTGACAGCACCAGTTGGCGCTCAAAGTTCAATTGGTCTAGCGTGCGTGAATCCTGCACAAGAGCATGTCGACAAGCAATCACATGCTGCGCATCGGATCATTACATTTAACGACAATTCATTTTCTGTTGACTTACACCAGCGCAGCTGTGATCACATCGATATTACGTCATTCAAATTTCAAATCACGACACCTTGAAAACTACCCACCAAAAACTCAAAATCCTCTTTCTTGGTGAATCATCTGGTTTCATTTCACGTGAAATCCTCAGAGGCGTACTCTCAATGCGCACCGAGGGCTTCAACTGGGACATCCGCTGTATCCGACCATCTATTACTGCCGAGGAACTGGAAAAGCACCGCAAACAAGCTGGCTTCGACGGAATCATCGCGCGCGGACTGACACCTGAGTTAGCCCGCTCCATCGCTCAACTCAACACCCCTTGTATTTTCATCCGAGATACTGAAGATGAATCAGCCGAGTACATCAACGGCCCGCACGTAGACGACCAAGCCATCGGTCGATTGGCTGGCGAAGAATTCAGCTTACTCAATCTAGGCTACTGGGGCTTCGTCCACTGGGACGACGTAGTGTGGTCCGATGCGCGTAGAAAATCCTTTCACTCCTACGCCACAGCCAGAGCAGTGAACAATGAGACCCTTACCCTTTCTGCCGAAACGCGCCATAGCTGGGCAGCGGTCGAAGCTATCGCCGAATGGTTGGCCCCAATCCCCAAGCCCTGCGGGATACTGGCATGTAATGACCAAGCGGGCATCGACGTGATCAATGCAGCTAATAAATTAGGCCTCTCCATCCCAGATGAGGTGGCTGTCATCGGCGTGGACAACGACAGACTTCTTTGTGAAACAACGAGCCCATCGCTCAGCAGCATTGATCTCAGGAGCGTGGACATCGGCCGCGCTGCAGCCGTTGCTTTAGCCAAAGCTATGGGAGTTCTCGAACAAGACGCCCCCAGCATGCTGCAACCAGCAAAGACAGTGGTTCGCGAATCCAGCCACGAGATCAACAAGTCGATGCTCACCTACCAAAAATCTCTCGATTATCTAGCGGCCCAGTCGCTCAAGGGCACTAGCGTCACTAAACTTGCAAGCGCCTGTGGAGTATCACGGCGCGGACTCGAAAGAGCATTTGAAAAATGCACCGACACTAGCCCTGCTGCATTGATCCGCGAAATGCGCATCAATGCCATCACTACCTTGTTACGAGATAAGTCCTCGACGATTGAGAGCATCTCACAACAAGCAGGTTTCTCTGAAGCCTCTGGGCTCTCGAATTTCGTCAAAAGAATGACAGGCAAGTCTCCAGGAGAGTTCCGCAGTGACGACTAGTAGCAGCCCTCGCCCCCCCCCTCTACCCCTTTTAATCCCTTAGACTTACGACTTAGTAGCAAGCCACACTTTGATTTTGCTTGGAATAGGGCTAGATTCAGTCCACCACCGCTTCGCAGCAACAACGTGTTGCAAAGCCAACCACTTCTAGAACCATGAACAACGACCGCACACCCGAACTTCTCTCACCCGCAGGTAACTGGGACTGTGCCCGCGCAGCTGTTGCTAATGGAGCTGACGCCATCTTCTTTGGTCTCTCTAGGTTCAACGCCCGCCTTCGCGCAGACAACTTCACTGACGAAGACCTGCCCGAGCTAATGAACTTTCTTCACGCCCACGGAGTCAAAGGCTTCGTGACGATGAACACCCTCATTTTCACCTCTGAGCTGGAAGATGCCGAAGTCCAGCTACGTTTGCTCGAGCGCTCTGGAGTCGACGCCATTATCGTCCAAGACCTCGGGCTCGCTATGCTCTGTCGCGCCGTGGCTCCCTCCATCGAGATCCACGCCTCGACCCAGATGACCATCACCTCGCCTGAAGGACTGGAGTTCATCGATTCACTTTACAAACTTGACCGAGCTGTGCTCTCGCGTGAACTTTCACTGGTGGAGATCAATAAGTTCAACCCCAGCGAATGCGTCCCGCTCGAAGTTTTCGTCCATGGAGCACTCTGCGTCGCCTACTCTGGCCAGTGCCTGACCTCCGAATCTCTCGGCCAACGCTCCGCCAACCGTGGTGAGTGCGCTCAGGCATGCCGTATGCCCTACGAACTCGTAATTGATGGAGAAATTCAGGACATGGGAGAAAAACGCTACCTCCTTTCCCCACAAGACCTCGCAGCAGTCGACCTCGTCCCCGACCTCGTCAACCAAGGCGTGGTCTCCTACAAGATCGAAGGTCGCCTCAAGACTCCTGAATATGTGGCGGCCGTGACCCGAGTCTACCGCAAAGCTATCGATGATGCCGTGGCCCAGCGCGATTCCACCATCACCGACCATGAACGCTACGCGATGGAAATGACCTTCTCCCGCGGCCTCTCCACTGGCTGGCTCGCTGGCACAGATCATCCGTATTTGACCCACGGTAAATACGGCAAAAAACGAGGTATCCGCGTCGGCACCGTCGAGAACTGTGGCCCTGGCTGGATCGTCTTTAACCAAGAAGGCAATGTCGGACTCAAAGCTGGCGATGGCATCGTCTTTGACGCGGGTGAGAACCGTGACCTCGAACAAGGCTCACGCATCTGGACAGTCGAGGGCACCGTCCTCAACTTCAGCAACAAGCATTGCAGAATCAACTGGGACCGGATCAGACCTGGGATCGAAATTTATAAAACTGACGACCCAAAGCTCAATTCCGAAGTGAAAGCACTTTGGAAAAATGCCAAACTCGAACCCGTCAAAAGCGGTCTCAAAATCACAGTCACCGGATCTGAGGGAACCCCTCTCAGCCTCGAGAGCAACGGACTCACAGCCTCCACATCAGAGCTTCTCCAGTCAGCAGAAAACCGCCCACTCACAACCGATTCACTCACAGCTCAACTCGGCAGACTAGGCAACACAGCCTACTCATTAGGAAGTATAGATAACAAACTCGAAGATGGTCTAATCATTCCAGTTTCAGCCCTCAACCGCACAAGAAGAGCACTTGTCGAAAAGCTCGACCAACACGCGGAAGCCCAGCCGATAATCGATAAAGCGATCTCCAAGCTCACCCTCTCAGACATCATGCCAACAAAGCCTGAGTCTGAGCCAGCACCTGCAGAACTTTCAACACTCGCCCGCCACCCCCACCAGATCGAAGCAGCACTAGAAGCCGGGATAAACCGAATCTACGCCGACTTTGAAGACATCCGCCGCTACAAAGAAGCTGTCGAAATCGTCCGCAGCGCCGGCGGTGACGCCACGATCCACCTCGCCACTCCACGGATTCAAAAGCCGCAAGAAACAGGCTATTTTAAATTCATAGACAAAGCTGAGCCAGATGGTGTTTTAATCCGCAACCTCGGAGCCGTAAGGTATTTCGAAGACCATGATGGGCTTTACCGCACTGGCGATTTCTCACTCAACTGCGCCAACCCAGCGACCGCTAAAATTCTTAAAGAGCGAGCCTCACTCGATCACCTCACTCTCTCCTACGATCTCAATGTCCAGCAACTCATAGATATGCTCGACCAAGCTCCGAGCGAGTGGTTCGAGCTCACCCTGCACCAACACATGCCCATGTTCCATATGGAGCACTGTGTGTTCTGCACCTTCATGAGCACGGGTACCAGCTATAAGGACTGCGGTCGTCCATGCGAAAAACATAAGGTCCAATTGCGCGACCGCGTAGGCCAACTCCACACCTTAGCCGCCGATGTCGGCTGCCGTAACACCCTCTTCAACGGACGCGCTCAAACGGGCGCCCGGTTCTATGATGAAGTCCGCGCCACCGGCCTCAGCCGCTACCGTATCGACTTCCTCGACGAGGACAAGGAATCCACCCTCCTCACACTCCAAGCCTACCAGCAACTCATCGAGAAGAAAACCGATGGCCACATGCTCTGGCAAGACCTCGGTATCATGGAGAAACTCGGCGTCACTGAAGGCACACTTGAGGTTAAATCCTAAAATAAAACCAGCTCTAGCAGTTTCCTACTAGAACTGGCTTTTGCACAAGTGGTTAGAGAGAACCTCTAACTTCTAACCACGAACTATTAGAATAGGGCCCAAATTGTTCGGATGGCAATCAGCCCAATTGACACCCATATGAAGATACCAGATCTAAAGCATTCTTGCTTTTGATTTGATTCATCGGAAAAGAGTTCGGCATAGGTGTGATCTAGGGGTTGCTTCTTCTTTTGTTTTTCTGTGGTAGATCTCATTTTTTAGAAGAGTGCTATTGGATGGATTGAGAGAAACATTGAAGTGAAACAAATAATGCTAGCAGCCCCCCTCATACATTGTTGGTAAATTTTATTAGTGAGCGGCAACAATAATCAGAGTAACAAAAACACGATGATCGAGCTCATCGTAATGGCTAACACGACACGTGAGGCTGCGGGTAACTGTTGTCGGTATCGGTTCTCGTCACTGAGAAATTCAGCTAAACGAGGATCAATGGGCCTGTCTTGATTTTCCTTAGTAGGTGTATTTTTTAACATTGGAGAGGTTGAAGGAAGTAACCTAACTCACGGAGCCAACATTGAAGTTAGCTCCGCAAATTAAGCTTGGATTCGGGGGGGCGAAGTTTCTAGGATGAGTGAGCAAATAGATCACTTCAAAGATATCGACATCTGAAACTAACAAACAACCCAGCACTTCTAGTTTCTACATCAATGAGCTTTGAGGATTACCCTCTGCTAATTTGAAGAATAAACGATAGTATCATTCTGTCTATTCCCCTAATTGGGGGGGGGCATCTAACAATGACCACTAGCACGAGTTGACAGTCCACCAGTGTAGGTATTCCCTACAAGAAACTTGCTCATCAACTGGGCATGTGAACTCACACCAAAATGCCTGTAAATATCTTTAATGTAACCTGCCACAGTGTTTTCTGTAAGTTGCATTTCAAAGACAATTTGCTTACGCCCCAAACCATCTAACATCAGATTAAGTACAACCCTCTGACGAGGATAGAGCTTTGGAGCTTTGGCGCTCATTTCCTGTGACCACCCAGCCGAGTGAAGCCAAGGGATTTCTTTAAAGAGAAGGTGAGCAATCTTAAGCTCCCTACGGCTGAACAGGGCTTCGCCGCTAGCACGATAAACGCCAATAGCGCTCATTGATGATTCATCAACTGGATATCCACTAAGAAAAAGCTCACCAATGTCGGCTTGCTCCATGAGATCAGCAACTTCACTATTACTAAATAAACCAGCCTCATCTAAATCTGTGAGACTATAGGTTGAATGCTTTTTCTGACGAGTCACTTCTGCGATCCACGGCGAGACAATTGTCTCATTATCTGGATGCTCTATGATACTCAATAATTTTGTAAACCTATTCTCATCAAAACCGCCATGCATAATACCCACATAAACTGGCGGATCACCAGGCTCCCCCCAAGTACCCAGCGACCATAACCAAGCATCAGCTCCTATCAGGTCACAAAGCCCATTCATCAGAAAACGCTTTTTATCAGATAATCCACCCTCAACCGCAGCAGTGTTTCCAAGTAGGCGCACTATGGCGCGAGCATCCATGTCAGATATCATATAATGTGGGAGTATGTTGAAGCGAGGAGAGCGACAACGTAAATCTAACACACTAACAGATTCATATAAGATTTGAATTTAGATCCCTGACATCTAAGAATTGTATTTTAGTGTCTCGGTGACATTATTCACTTCACCTTCAGCCCATCGGGTGCCAACTTCTCCACAAAAGAAACCATGCGCCTCAAACTCACAATAGCCTACGACGGGCGCCGGTATTCAGGCTGGGCCACTCAGCCTAGTTCACAAACAGTCCAAGACAAGTTGCAAGCAGCTCTCGCTGCTATTGCCAAACAAGAAGTCAAAATTCAAGGGTCAGGAAGAACGGATACTGGCGTGCATGCTAATGCGCAAATAGCTCATTTTGATAGCCCTGAAGGTATTGATATGAATCCCTACAATTGGGTTCCAGCTCTCAACACCAAACTACCAAAAACTATCCGAGTCATGGATTGCGTCGAAGTCCCTGAAGATTTCCATGCGCGCTTTTCAGCCAAATCGAAAACCTATAGCTATTTCCTAGCTACCAACCCGGTGCTCCACCCCATGCTCAATGGCCGAGCCTGGCATCTCCCTAGATTACTCGACCCAGCTACTCTAGAGCAAGCGCTCCAGCACTACATTGGCACGCACGACTTCAAAGCATTTGCCGCTCTACGTGGCAACGAAACAGCAGAGACAAGCTACACACGCACCATCAACGAAGCCTCACTCACATCGGTCGATGGAGGCTACCTCATCCGCTTCACTGGCAATGGATTTCTCTATAAAATGGTCCGCCTTTTGACGGGAGCTGCAGTACAAGCAGCACAAGGCCGACTCAGACTCGACGACCACCTCAACCTACTTGATCAATCAGCCGATCTCCCCAATGGTAAATCCCCCTACTGCGCTCCAGCTGATGGGCTCACACTCAGCTCAGTAAGCTACGAGACGACATAGCAAGTTCGCGTCAGCAGATCACAGACCTTAGCTAAGTGGTACTGATCCATAGCATCAAAGTGCGCGAGCTCATCAGAATCGACATCCAGCACAGCTCGCAACTCATCATTTACGTCCACCACTGGTAAGACGATTTCTGATTGGGTCGTAGTTGAACAAGCGATGTGATCCGTGACTGCATTCACATCACTGACTATCTGCACTTGCTTGGTCCTGGCCGCAGCTCCGCAGACGCCGCGGTCAAAACTAATCTTTAAACAACCATGGCCGCCTTGATATGGCCCGACAGTCAACTCTCCTGGTACTGTCACTCGGTAGAATCCCACCCAGTGAAATTCTTCGAACGCATGAAATAACTCACAGGCTGTCGTCGAAAGACAAGCGACCTCATCGCTCACTCCCGCCAACAGCGCCTCGAGACGCTTAAACACATCCTCATATCTTTGCTCCTTACTGCTCACCTGGTGACAACGCCACAGATGCGCTCAATATTCAACGAAAACCCAATCCTAGTAAGCTATGGTTCTAGAGCACAAAAAAAGCGGCCTCTGTGAAGAGAGCCGCTTTTTGAAAATCTCGTAGAGAGAGTAGAATTAATCTACTTTCTTAACGTTTGAGATGTGGATTGTACCGTCGATTTCAACGATGCCACCTTCTTGGTTAGCTTCGGAGGGCTTGATAGCCTTCTTGATCTTGCGGACACCTTCAACGATAACGCGCTGCTTAGCTTCATTGATAGAAGTTACAGTGCCAGATTTACCTTTGTGGTTGCCTGCGATGACCTGTACTTTGTCACCCTTTTTTACGTGTGCCATGATAGTTCAGTTCGTTAGAATTAGAGTACCTCTGGAGCGAGGGATACGATTTTCATGAACTGCTTTTCACGGAGTTCACGAGCAACAGGGCCGAAGATACGAGTACCTTTAGGGTTGTTGTCCTTATCAATGATGACTGCAGCATTGCCATCGAAACGAAGCACTGAACCGTCTTTACGACGAACAGGTGCAGCGGTACGAACGATAACACATTTCACAACTGCTCCCTTCTTAATAGTAGAAGTAGGGATAGCTTCACGGACGTGAGCTGTGATGATGTCACCAACGTTAGCAACCTTGGAACGAGTTCCGAGGACACCAATCATTTTTGCGGAACGCGCGCCAGTATTATCAGCGATCGCGAACGAGGATTCCATTTGAATCATATATTTGTAATCAGTTAGATTGTTACAGAGATGGAGGTCGCGCCCCGTTGATGGGACGCCGAATCCTTTGAGTTGATTAGTGGGAGAGAACTTCTGTAAGTTCCCAGCACTTAAGCTTAGAGATAGGCTTTGTCTCGGTGATACGCACCTTGTCGCCAACAGCAGCTTGACCAGTTTCGTCGTGAGCATAGAATTTCTTCGTGCGCTTAACGATTTTCTTGAAACGTGGGTGCGGAACGCGAGCTACGTATTCTACTACGATAGTCTTGTTCATGCTTGTGGAAACAACAACGCCGACGCGGGACTTGCGTAAACCTGGCTTAGTAGTGTTTGATTCGCTCATGTTTTTAATCCTTTGTGGGGTTATTTAGCAGCCTTAGTACGAAGCTCAGTGAGAACAGTGTTCACACGTGCGACTTCGCGACGGATTGCTTTGATGCGGGCGGTATTCTCTAGCTGGCCTGTGGCCTGCTGAAGACGGAGTGTGAGGGCTTCCTGCTTGAGTTCACGGAGACGTGTGCTCAACTCTTGAACGGAAAGCTCGCGGATGTCGTTAATTTGAGTAGACATAGTGTTTATTCTATTTCGCGTTATTTAAGTTCGATTACGAGATAAGCTTGTTACGCTCAACGAAACGAGTACGGAAACCAAGCTTGTTTGAAGCGAGACGAAGGGCTTCCTTCGCATCGGCTTCAGGTACACCTGCGATCTCGAAGATCATCGCACCTGGCTTGATTACTGCAACCCAACGGTCAACAGCGCCTTTACCTTTACCCATACGAGTTTCAGCTGGCTTGGCTGTGACAGATTTGTGAGGGAATACACGGATGTATACTTTTCCCTTACGTTTGAGGAAGCGGTTGATGGAGATACGGCAAGCTTCAATTTGACGGTTACTCATCCATGAGCGACCGAGTGATTGAAGACCGAAGTCACCGAAGCTTACTTCTGTTCCACGCTGTGCATTACCACCGCGGTTTCCACGCTGAGTCTTACGGAACTTCGTCCGTTTTGGCATTAATGGCATAATTCTTTATTCCTAATTGTTATAAGTTATATAGAGATTAGCCCTGACGACGCTCGCGGCGGTCACCACCTGGACGGCGACCACGACCACCACGATCATTGCGGTTATTGCCACCAGCTGTTAGCTTTTCTTCCTTCTTGTTGACCCATACTTTGACACCGATGATGCCGTATGTTGTTGCTGCTTCAGCGAAACCGTAGTCGATTGGAACACGGAGAGTTTGAAGAGGCACTTTGCCTTCGCGGTACCACTCAGCACGTGCGATGTCAGCACCACCTAGACGACCTGCGCAGCGAACACGGATGCCCTCGGCACCGAATTCCATTGCAGTCTGGAGTGAGCGTTTCATTGCGCGGCGGAAAGCGATACGACGCTCAAGCTGAACGGCGATGTTTTCTGCGACAAGCTGTGCGTCGAGCTCTGGCTTGCGAATCTCGATGATGTCGATCTTCACCTGGCAGCCACCACAAATCTTTGTGATGTCTGAAGTCATTTTCTCGATCTCTGAACCCTTACGTCCGATCACAAGACCTGGACGTGATGTGTGCATAGTTACACGAACACTGTTCCATGCACGCTCGATAGTGACGCGTGAAAGAGCAGCGAACTGAAGACGACCCTTGATATACTTACGTATCTTGAGGTCTTCGTGGAGCTTGTCTGAGTAGTCTTTACCCTTGGCATACCACTTCGAACGCCAGTCTTTACTAACTGCGAGGCGGAATGCGATCGGATTTACTTTTTGTCCCATAATATTGGTTCTTTAAGTTATTTAGTAGATTCAGCCTCTGCTTTTGGAGCAAGGGTAATGAAGATGTGACTTGTGCGTTTACGGATAGCACCTGCGGAGCCGCGGGCACGTGGTTTGAAACGCTTGAATGTTGGGCCTTCACCGACTGTCGCTTCTTTTACGATGAGTTCATCTGCATCGAGTTCGAAGTTATTTTCTGCGTTAGCAATGGCGGACTTCAGTGTCTTAGCAATGAGAGCGGCTGATTTCTTTGGTGTAAAGTTCAGTGCGTCAAGTGCGGAGGACACAGGAAGACCCTGGATTTCGCGGGCCACGTCGCGGGCCTTCTTAGCGGAGACGCGAGCGTATTTGTATGTTGATTTTACTTCCATGGATTTGTTTCCGTTGGATGATTGATTCCTGATTATTTAATCGTTTTGATTGATGCGATGTCGCCTAGGCGAACCGCGCTTTTTGTGTCTTCGAGTGTCACTACAAGGGCGCCAGATATATCTGGACGAACCCGAGCAATGATAGCTTCAGCTATTTGGCCGTTACCGCGTAGGATACGGAACATCATGCCGATGCGCACTTGCTGCTTTCCCCCTGCATTCAGTACCAGCAAGCCGGATTGGCTATCGATACTGATGATTTTAGCTTCCTGAAGGGAGCCAAAATCTACTTGGGGACGCGGCTTGTGCCTTATTCCGAGCTCAACGTCAAGTCCTCTGATAGCAGATTCTACATTTAGTCTTGCTTCGGCGTCAGCTGCAAAGGCGGTCTTGAGGTATTCACGCACCTGGTTGGTGAGCTTCAGTGCTGCTGTTTCCAGCTTGCTGTTGCGATCCTCGAGAACCTTGCGGTTGGCCACCGCCTGCTTGAGTCGTTCATCATCTATCCCTAGTGGGTAGGTTCCGAGCGCTTCAAGATCTAAGCGGATTGCATCTAACTCTCTGTTGGCTACTTCTTCTTGCTTATTAGCATGCGCAAGAGCCTTGGAGAGCGTCTGGTTATGTTGTTGAAGACTGGCAACTTTCGCTTCCAGTCTTAATAGGCGAGCATCTCGATTTTCATTTTGTTGCGCGCTACCCACACCAGCAGTCAGGAGTGAAGCCCCTGTGATTGCTGGTAGTAATTGAGAAACGCGCATAAAATGAAATCAGACGATCTAAGAATTACTTCTTACCGATTCCTCCGTGAGCTTTGAAGATTCGGGTTGGTGCGAATTCACCGAGCTTGTGTCCAACCATGTTCTCAGTAACGTAGACGGCAACAAATGTTTTGCCGTTGTGTACTGCGAAGTTGTGGCCCACGAAGTCAGGTGTAATCATTGAACGGCGGCTCCATGTTTTGATAGGCTTTTTGTTACCGCTTTCAACAGCAGCATCTACCTTATCAAGAAGCTTTTGGTCCACGAATGGTCCTTTTTTGAGTGATCTTGGCATAATGTTAAATGGTTATAAGATTAAGTTACTTAGTGCGAGGTGACACAATGAGCTTGTCGCTGTGCTTGATCTTCTTACGAGTCTTCTGACCCTTAACATGGCCCCAAGGAGACTTGAGGTGCTGACGACCACCACCAGATTTTGACTTACCTTCACCACCACCGTTAGGGTGGTCGACAGGGTTCATACACATACCACGAACTGTTGGGCGCTTGCCCTGCCAACGTGAACGACCAGCTTTACCTGAGACTTCGTTCATGTGATCGCGGTTACCGACCTGACCAATGGTGCAGATGCAGTTATGGTTGAACTTACGGATTTCTCCGGAAGGCATCTTCACGAGTGCGTACTCTTCTGAGCGGTTAGAAAGGATTGCTTCCTGACCAGCGGAACGAGCAACCTTGCCACCTGAACCCGGAGTGAGCTCGATGTTATGGATGCTTGTACCGAGAGGTACGTTACTGAGGATTGTTGCGTTACCTACCTTAGGTGCAACATCTGGGCCGGATACTACTGTAGCGCCAACTTCAAGACCAACTGGAGCTAGGATATAGCTCTTCTGTCCATCAGTGTACTCAATCAGTGCTATACGGCATGTACGGTTAGGATCATACTCGATCGCTACGACTGTTGCTGACACGCCGAAGTTACGACGCTTGAAGTCAACAAGACGGTACTTACGTTTGTGACCACCACCGATGTGTCGACAAGTGATACGACCGCGGTTGTTACGGCCACCAGTTCTCGGGAGAGGCTGCGTGAGCGACTTCTCAGGTTTTGATTTTGTGATCTCTTCGAATCCCGGTAAAACCTTATAACGGTTTGAAGGGGTGAAGGGTCTAAATGTTTTTAAAGGCATAATGCGCTATTAGTTTCGAATGAATTTCGTTTTTCAGCGTTAATAATTGTTCGATCTCGGTGCTTAGATGAGATCAAGTGTGTCACCTTCTTTGAGGCGTACGATAGCTTTCTTCCAGTTAGCGGTGCGTCCTGCATCGCTACGGCGTTGGCGTTTCAACTTACCTGCATAGTTGCAGGTGCGTACAGCTTCAACCTTCTTACCGAAGAGTTGCTCTACTGCACGTTTGATTTCGAGTTTGTTCGCACGGCGATCAACTTTGAACACGTATTCGTTGTTCTGCTCCGCAAGGAGTGTTGCTTTTTCGCTGAGAAGAACAGTGTCGATTACATTGTAGATATCTTTCATCGTTTTCTTTTCGATTAGTGGTTTAAGCAGTACGCTTGGCGATTGCTTCAATTGCGTCCTCAGTGATTACCACTGCGTTCGCGTGAAGGATCTGCTCGATGTTCGCTTCCGCAGAAGTGATGAGCTGAACGATCTTGATGTTACGGGCGGCAAGGTAAGTCTGCTCAGTAAAGCTAGGAGCTATAATGAGAACCTTCTTTGCGTCTGTGATTGAAGCAACAGCTGCGATGAAGGACTTAGTCTTGGCATCAGCAACTTCGAATGCTGGCACAGTGAGAACCTCACCAGCTGCAATCTTAGATGTGAGAACGCGACGAAGAGCGAGCTTACGAACGCTTTTAGTAACTTTCTTAGCGTATGAACGCGGCTTAGGACCGAACGCGACACCACCACCAACGAAGA
The DNA here is from genome assembly GCF_002954445.1 of Rubritalea profundi. Lineage (GTDB taxonomy): Bacteria > Verrucomicrobiota > Verrucomicrobiia > Verrucomicrobiales > Akkermansiaceae > Rubritalea > Rubritalea profundi. Next base: position 2,541,829 of record NZ_MQWA01000001.1, on the reverse strand, counting down.
TAGGAGCACCACGATCACCGTGACGTGCGTTACCAGTTCCTTTCTGCTTGTACATCTTCTTACCAGTGCACTTTACTTCGGCACGGGTCTTAGTGTTAGCAGTGCCAGAACGGCGGTTTGCGCGATATGCGATGATGAGGTCGTGTACTGCTTGAGTACCTTTACGTCCCTCAACGAGAGTAATGTTAGCAGATGCTGCATCTGCTGCTGTGAGTGTTTTAGCTGACATTTCAGTTATTCTTTCTAAATTTTAAGATTACTTCTTGTTCGCTTTAACACCTGGACGGACGACAACGTAAGAACCTTTGTGACCTGGTACTGCACCAGAGATAAGGACTACACCGTCTTCTTCACGAACCTGAACGATTTTAAGATTCTGAACAGTGCGACGGTACTGACCGTGACGACCTGGCATCTTCTTGTTCTTCCATACGCGACCTGGCCATGTGCCAGCGCCAATACCACCTGGGCGGCGGTGCATCATGTGACCGTGTGAATCTGGCTGACCTGCGAAGTTATAACGCTTAACAACACCTTGGAAGCCTTTGGCTTTCGTGGTACCGATAAGGTCAACTACTTGGCCAACTTCGAAAAGAGCTGCACCTGGGTGAGCTTCTTCTGTGTTTGGAAGTGCTGAGTCGTCTTCGAAGCGGAATTCCTGAACCAACTTTTTAGCTGTTCCGTTGTGCTTTTTGAAGTGACCTTTAGTTGGTGCGTTGAGGCGACTTTCCTTTTGGTCGTCGAATCCAACCTGAACTGCGGAGTAACCGTCAGTTTCAGATGTCTTCACCTGGAGGAATTCATTGCCTTTAACGTCAACAACTGTGACTGGGATCATGATACCTGCATCCTTATCGAATACACGGGTCATGCCTACTTTTTTACCTAATAGTCCGAGTGACATAGTAATTTTATTTCTACGAGTTTAGGGCTCAGATACGGATTGTGATGTCAACACCAGCGGGAAGATTGAGCTTTTTGAGCTCATCAACTGTGCGTGCTGTTGGATCTATGATATCAAGCAAGCGCTTGTGTGTACGGATTTCGAATTGATCGGCTGACTTTTTGTTCTGGTTAACAGAAGCGTTTACGCTGAATTTTTCAACGTGAGTCGGCAGAGGAATCGGGCCCGCTACTTTTGCGCCTGTGCGCTTGGCAGTTTCTACGATCTCCTGTGCTGAACGATCGATTGCGCGATGGTCATAGGCACGGAGACGGATTCTGATCTTCTGATTAGACATAATGAAGATGTGTTGTTTTTACCTTATTTGTATTTGTTGTTTTCACACGCTTTCGCCGAACTTTTGATCGACGATTGCCTGTGGGACTGGTTCAAAACTAGCCGGCTCCATAGTAAATGAAGCACGGCCAGATGAGATTGTTCTAAGTGCTGTCATATATCCGAACATTTCAGCGAGGGGCACTGTAGCCTTGAGCGTACAGGCTGCACCTTTGCTTTCCATGCCGGAGATTTGACCGCGGCGACGGTTGAGATCACCTAGAATATCGCCTTGATATTCATCTGGTGTAGTTACCTCAACATCCATTACGGGTTCCAAAAGGAGCGAACTCCCCTTTTCCAATGCGTCTCTCATGCGAATATACTCGCCATGTGAAATGCGTTTTCGTTGGAATCAACGTCGTGGGCGTCTCCATCTACTATAATCACGTGTAAGTCAACCACAGGATATCCTGCGATGATTCCATTGATCATGGAATCTTCGATTCCATTGTAGACGGCTTTGATAAATTCTTTGGGAATAACACCACCAGTGACCTTATTATCAATGGTGAGGCCTGTTCCTCTTTCTGCCGGCCTGACTACTAAGTTTACTTTAGCATATTGTCCGGTTCCTCCAGTTTGCTTCTTCAGCAATCCTAATCCTGGGGATTTTTTTGAAATTGTTTCGCGGTAAGCGATTTGCGGGGTACCCGTTCTGGCATCCACTTTAAATTCGCGCTTGAGGCGATCGACGATCACTTCGAGATGAAGTTCACCCATGCCAGCGATGATGCATTGGCCAGTGTCTTCGTCAGTTTTCACTACGAATGTAGGATCTTCTTCCTGAAGGCGCGCGAGGCCGAGCCCCATTTTGTCTTGATCCGCTTTAGTGCGTGGCTCAACAGCCATTGCAATAACCGGCTCAGGAAATGTGGGCGGCTCGAGTAGGATATCGAACTTCTTAGCGCAGAGCGTGTCACCCGTCGTCACATTCTTAATACCGACGAAAGCTGCGATATCACCTGAGTAGCAGGTTTCTATCTCAATATGCTTATCTGCCTGCATCTGGATGAGACGCGAAACGCGCTCCTGTTTACCAGTGCGCGGGTTAAAAACCATATCACCTTTGGAAACGGTTCCTGAGTAAACACGGAAAAAGACAAGCTTGCCTACAAACTTGTCTGCCCACAGCTTGAACGCTAGGGAGCAGAATGGCGCATTGTCGTCAGCGGGTGCTAAAACGACAGCATCCTCATCATCAACTTTTTGACCTTTGGCTGGAACAATATCGACTGGACTCGGTAAGTAGTCGATCACTGCATCCACCAGAAACTGAACACCTTTATTCTTAAAGGCTGATCCACCAGAAACTGGAATAAATTTATTCGCTATCGTCAGACGGCGAATAGCAGACTTGAGCTCTGCATTTGTAATTTCCTCTTCCATGAGGAACTTCTCACCAAGAACATCATCGAGATCAGCTACCACCTCGACAAGTTCTTCACGTGCCGTTTCAGCGGTGAGTTGCAACTCACTATCGAGTTCTTCAATAGTGAATGTGGAACCAATCTTGTCATCATCCGAATAAATGACTGCTTTTTGGTTAACCACATCAATTTGGCCACGAAGACTTTCTTCGGAGCCGATAGGGATTAGGACGGCCGCGGCCGTAGCGCCAAGCTTCTCACGTACTTCATTGAGCACGTTGTCGAAGTCTGCACCAGTGCGGTCCATTTTGTTCACAAATACGATACGAGGTACGTCATACTTATTGGCTTGTCGCCAGACTGTCTCAGTCTGTGGCTGAACGCCTGCGACACCGCAAAATACGACGACCGCGCCATCGAGTACACGAAGAGAGCGCTCCACCTCAGCGGTAAAGTCGACATGACCTGGAGTATCGATGATATTGACACGCTGCTTTTCACCTTGAAAAAGCTTGGTAATACCATCGTTGGGTTTTTGCACCCACTCACAAGTCACCGCTGCTGAGGTGATTGTAATCCCACGTTCACGCTCTTGCTCCATGTGGTCGGTTGTGGCAGCACCATCGTGCACCTCACCGATTTTGTGAATCATGCCTGTGTAGAAGAGAATTCGCTCGGTGAGCGTCGTCTTGCCCGCATCAATATGCGCCGCAATCCCGATGTTGCGCGTTTGCAGCAACGGGTATGGACGGTCTAAAGAATTGAGGTCAGAGGACATTCGGAGCGAATTGTGTTACTTCTACAATGTTTGCTTCAATTAGAAGCGGAAGTGAGCGAATGCACGGTTAGCCTGAGCCATCTTGTGCATGTCGTCGCGCTTGCGCACTGCAGTACCAGTATTGTTGGCTGCGTCTTTTATCTCGTTACCGAGAGCTCTGTGCATTGGTACACCCTTTTTGTTGCGGGCGAATGTTACGAGCCAGCGCATTGCGAGGGACTCGGAACGATCAGGAGCAACTTCGAGAGGAACCTGATAAGTAGCACCACCAACGCGGCGTGACTTAACCTCAACGCGCGGCTTAGCATTTTCGATAGCGCGAGTGATGACCTCAAGAGGGTCAACAGTATCGACACCGTCGTTTGCAGTTTCGATTGCGTTGTATACGATACGCTCAGCGATTGAGCGTTTACCGTCTCTCATTACCTTAGCTATGAGTGTGCCAACGAGTTGGCTGTCGTAACGTGCGTCGCGACGATCTTTTTTTGCGTGAACTTTTCTACGGCGTGCCATAATGAAATTTCAGTTAGTTATTTAAATTGATTAGATTGAAGTGGATTACTTCTTAGGACGCTTAGCACCGTACTTAGAACGGGACTGCTTACGATTTGCGACACCAAGGGTATCAAGAGCACCGCGAACGATGTGGTAACGTACACCTGGAAGATCCTTCACTCGGCCACCGCGAACGAGGACGATTGAGTGCTCCTGAAGGTTGTGACCTTCACCACCGATGTAAGCCATTACTTCCTTACCATTGGTAAGACGTACTTTGGCTACCTTACGGAGAGCTGAGTTAGGCTTCTTTGGCGTGCGTGTCATTACCTGAAGGCAGACACCACGACGCTGTGGGCAGGAGTTGAGAGCACGTGACTTAGACTGCTCTACTGGTTTTTTACGTCCGTAGCGGACGAGCTGATTAATAGTCGGCATTGTTTACTATTTGTTAATTTCTCGATGAAAATGGCTCGAAATACATATTTCAAGACACTTTGTGGGGCGGCGACTCTATTCAGCAAATGCGATCTGGCAAGCCCTATTTTGGGAGATTTTCAGCTAACCTCAAGCCGTCTACAAATTCCCACAACCCGCTGAATTTCACCAAGCTGAATCAGCACACGTCCAAGGTAATTAATAAATCTTAAGCACCTCTGTGCCACCCATAGTAACTACAGGGTCATGGCTACCAAAATATCCATGAATTTATACAAAATAGCTGTTTATTTGAGCTGCATAAGCAACTGACTGAAAAGGACTTGCGAACCATCCACTCCGAGAGCCAGCTTCCCAGCCTCCGCCCGACTCCACTTTCCTTGTATATTTTTCTCCTGAGCATCGAGACTCCAAGCCTCCAAGGTCTGGTCATCAACTCGCGCCACAATCTCCGAATCCGTGACATCAATCACGACATGGTAGACAACTCCCAACTGGAGATTGTGAATTTTTTGCTCAGCCAGCCCACGGGTATGCTTTCCTAACTCTGGAATCTGCATCGAATTAGTTCCGAGGCTGACTGTGAGCAAGCCGATAGAACTCGGCACGATCATTACAACGTCTCCGTCACCTGACACTCGAGTAAAAGCATACTCAATAGTATAGGCACCTGTCGGCCGCTGATTGAGTTGAATTAAAGTAGCTGGCTTATCGTTGGAAATAAGTGTCCCGTCGGCATTCCACCACTGACCATTCCGAGTGGCTGTGACAACATCGAGCCCATCGCACAGATCTACCCACCCTCTAACTTTACGGTCTGTGACAACAGGAAGCTCGGACGTGGCAGTCAGCTCTGAAGCAGCCAACTCATCCGCTGAGGAAGTCTCCAGCTCCCGCATTCCCCTCGCGATAAACATCGCCAAAACCCCCAAGCACGCCACACCAGCCAGCCCTGAATAAATTCCAGAACTAGCATTGCGCACCTTGCGGCCACGGAGTTGTTTATAGATTTTCTTTAACTGCTGGGCCACGCTAGCTGCCGAGGCCGGCCGCTTGTCAGGGTCACGCTGGAGACAACGCATCACCAGCTTCTCCAGCTCTTTCGGTGCTCCAAACTTCCCGAGCGGCTCGAATGCACCTCTCGGCGTTACTCCAGCGATCATTTCGTAGAGCAGCACTCCTACACTATATATATCCGCCCGTTCATCCACGACTCCACCATTGGATTGCTCAGGAGACATGTAGTCGACAGTTCCAATCGCAGTCCCGGTCATCGTCAATGCTGTATTATTATCAGTCGTCGTTTCCTTCGACACTCCGAAGTCCGTCACCTTCACTGAACCATTTTTTCCAAGCAAGACATTGGCAGGCTTGATGTCGCGGTGAATCACCCCAAGCGAGTGCACCGCGGACAAGCCATTGCAGACCTTGACTACTATCCGGATGGATTCCTTCAACTTCAGCCGCTTGCATTCGTAAATGCGCTCCTGCAGATCCTCGCCATTGACATACTCTAACACTAGATAGGGAGTACCATCACTCAGTACATCTCCATCATAAATCCCTAGGACATTTGGATGCTCCAGTTGAGCCATCAAGCGCCCCTCGCGCTTCAACCTCTCAATAAATAAATCTTGCTCGCCACCTCGGGCGGTAAAGACCTTCAGCGCCACCATTCGATCTAAGCCGTGATGCATCGCCTTATAGACGGTTCCCATCCCTCCGCGCCCGAGGACACCCAGGATGTCGAAACCTGGAAGATCTGGGTCAGCCGACGTCCCTACTCCATCGAGCTTCTCAGTCAATGCCCACGCCAGCATCTTCTGCGCATCTAACTTATCTAATAAACTGTCTCCCATCACAAAAAAAGCTCTCCGCTTAGTCGCTTAAAATACCAATCAGGTAACGTAACTCTTGATCAGCATCCTCGCCCTCACCAATCGTCTCCACAATCTCAGCTCGGAGCATTTCTCCAAAGCGTTTACGCAAACGGTGCACTCCCACTTTGACTGCCGAGAGTGACACCTCCAAGCGATCAGCAATACTTTGGTAATCTTCTTCTAGCTCACCAGTCAGGCTGCCAGCCAGAGCCTCATAAAGATCAGATTTTCCTTCGCTCGCATACTTTTTCTCAAGTTGCTCGCGTGCGCTCTCGACCACAATGATCGCCCAGCGTTTATCGAAGCCTACTGTAGGGTCAACCGCCTTACTATCTGCCCAACGTTCTTCCTCAGCCGCAATGTCAGTAGTATCCACTTTTCCGTCACCACGTTTGAGAGCAACGCTCTTTACGTGCTCGTCTCGCAGGTAGCGCTTGAAAGCTGTCAGCAAAAAGGTACGCATTTTTCCTTTCTCTTGATCAGCCGCAGAAAATAATGCCTTCTCTATCCCTTTGGCAAGAAACCCCTGCACCACGTCCTCAGCATCTTCCATGCTCCGGCCATAGCCACGAGCAAACGCGTAGAGAGGCCTCCAGTACATACTACAAAGCACATTGAGAGCCTCTTGTGCATCCGCGGCGTTGGCCTCTTTAACTCGTTGAACCAAGGTCCAACGGGTGGCTTGAAATGAACTATTTCCCTGCATTCCTCTATGCAAACAAATATCAGCCCACTAGATCCACTAAAATCCTCATTCCATCGGCAGAAACTACCTTTACCGGTGTTCCGGCCTCTACAAATCCATGCTGAGAAGCCACTTCATACTCCGAGTCACCAATCTTGACTCGGCCTGATGGTCGCAATTCCGTGACCGCGACCCCCTGCTGGCCAATCAACTCGGCATTGTGATTTTCCTCACCAGTCCCAGCGGCCAATTCTTCACTCACAGACAGAGCATTATACATCGGCATAGATGGTAGATAACGCATGACAAAAATACTACCAAACAACGCAACACTCAGCCCAACCGTCATATAAATAATTGGATAGCCCACTAGCGCGCTAAAGCTTATCAGCCCGTTTTTGCTATCCTTGAAACTATCTAGCATATCAACGTCGACCATCGCGAAAACCAAGGAAACTCCCATCATCACCACCCCAACAGCACCAGCAATAAAGGTTCCAGGGATCACCCAAAACTCCAAGATCACGAGAACCAAACCCGCGATAAACAACACGAACAAACCAGTTCCCGAAAAATTGCCGTCGAGGTTATTTCCGACAAAGAACAAAGAAAACGCCACTAAAGCCACTAAACCAAAGATTCCCAAGCCCGGCGTCTTAAATTCCATAAATAAGGCCAACAGCCCAATACTAATCAATATTGGCGACACAATCCCGACCCAGCTAGCAAATGCCTCCAAGCCCTTCGGCTCGGCATTTACGACTTCCACGCCCTCCATTCCCTCAGCCGCAAGAACAGCCTCGATATCCTCACAAATTCCATCAGCTAACAACGGCTTACCCTCGTGCATCAACACCGCCTCATCGGCTATCAAATTAAGCAACTCCCCCTTCACCACCTTCACCTTGCCATCCGCAAATTCATATTCCTGATCGCGAAACATCATCGCCTTCATCACGTCCGCATTCCGTCCCTTTTCCTTCGCCACTATCTTCACATAGGAAGAAAAGAGTGATTCGATCTTTGAACGCATCACTGGTTCAATTTCGCCACCACCACCAGAAACAATCCCAGTAGAACCGATCGTCCCACGCGGGTGCATGTAAATTTTATCACAACCAAAGGCAATCATCGACCCCGCGCTCGTAGCCTCAGGGTTCACAAAAGCAATCGATGGGATCGTCAGGTCTGGCATCACCCGCGTGATCAAGTCTGCAGTCTCCCCCGCATAACCGCCGGGTGTGTCTATATCGAAAATGATCGCACGCGCCTTCTCGTCCTGAGCGCGTCGCATCACTTTGCGCCAGTATTTGAAAGAGTGCTTATTCATCAGCGACTTCTCTCCCACCTTCAACACAACAACCTTGCCAGCATAGCTATCACCACTCACAACCGGCGGCGGTGAGTCAGCTGGCGCCTCATCAGTTGCAAAAAGAAATTGAGCCCATATTACAGCGACAAGAATTTGAAAGCAGCACTTCATACCCAATTTCTAGCACAGCCAGCTCAACTCCCCAACATTTTATGCTGCGGTTCACCCAAATAAACAAAACTCTGAAACTATCCATCGTCAATCCACGTCGGCTACGCTAAGAGTACAACAGCCAATGCCATTACCCTTTTCTAACCCACACACGCAAGATGACCTCCGGCAGCTCAGGTCTTTGCTGGCTCCACTCCTAGCGGAGCACTTCCGTAGCGCTCAGTTAGAAATTAGATTACTCAACATGGCTTGCGGCCGGGCTGACGAGACTAGCATCCTTGCGGATTCACTCGCGCCACATTGCCAGCAGCTAGAGATCACAGGTATCGACATCCGCAACCGTGAAATAGGCGAAGCAAAACAACGCTGGGGCAAGATGCTGGCTGCTAAAGCTCAATTCTACACCCAAGACGCCAGCCAGATAGCGCACATCCATCAGCTAGATGGCCCCTATGACGTAGCCTTCATCCGCCACCAGAACTACTGGAATGGTGCAGAGTCTTGGCATAGGATCTACGACAACGCTCTCCACAGATTACGCGATAATGGCATTCTAGTAATCAGCTCCTACTTCGATCGCGAGCACCTGCAGGCCGTCCAAGCCATCAGCGCGATGGGCGGCAAACTCACCACCAGCATCCGCAACCCAAGATCCCGTATTATCACCGATGCTCCAAACAAATCCGTCGACCGCCACATTGCAGTTTTCACCAGAGAGTTCCAAGCTTACTCATAAAACTTAATTCGTAAAACATAACACCTCTAGGAGCTTAAAAGCGCTTCTTTCACCGCAAAGCCCCGTGTACCTCTATCACAAACCAGGACTCCACCCACAAAGCCGACCCACTCGTAGACGCCCAATCGATGGTCTTTTGCAGGTTTACTTTATTTAAAGCCGCACTGTTTCCCGGGGTGACGTTAAATGCCTGGATGCTTCGATTCTGAGCTACCCCCAGGCAAGTGAACATGAGTAGGAGCGTGAGTTGGAGAGCGTGGAGTTTTGGGTTCATGGCTATTTGGTAGCAAATAAATAGGCCGTGTCGCTTAAAGACAAGTGACACACCACAATGAGCTGAGAACTTCATACGCGCCTACTCAAGCAAGAAATCCGGCACATCACGGGCGCGCTATGCCAAACTACCTTGGCCGGTGAGCGCACCGTCTTCTAGAGTTCAAATACACTGACAGTTTACTCATATGACGGGGAAGATGGTATCATGGCTAAGTATTTTCGCGTTGCAGGGGCGTTTGAGTTTGCCGATGAAATTGGCTAAATATATTCCCGCGTCCTTGGCCAATAAATACATGGACATACAGAATTCTGGACTTCTCTAGTCTCAGTTTTCCTTGGGTTTTACTTTCTTAGACTTCTTTTTATTGGGTTTTCCTCCACCGGATTCAAGCGGGACAGGTTGAAAATGACGACCTATTGACTTAATTGCAGCATCACGTTCTCCCACTGAAACAGTGCCCGATCCATCGGTATCAAATGCAGTAATGACTTTTGCCACCATAGCGTCATCATTCTCACCAACCCGTTTCCCACGGATTCTCCCCCTCAGAGCGTCGCGAGCTTGTACTATTTCTCCCTTGGACAGTGACTCATTGCTATCCTGATCAAAATATTGCATTAATTCGGCACGAATGCGCCTGATTTTCGAGACTCGTTCGGCCCTCAATGATTGAACTGTGAGGGAGCGGGTGCGAAACAAACCGTCCAGCTTAGCCTGATTGAGTGCCGCTACGAGTTCGTCATAGTTTAGAGATTGGCTGATATCAACATCGTGGTCTTTCAGAAAACTTGCGGCTATATACTCGAGATCTAGGCTATGTTCGGAGGGGGCATCGGAGGATTCTCCTGTCGACTTCTCCACTGCAGTTAAAGGAATCGGCCGGAAGTAGTCTTCGATAAGTTGCATTGCCCTGTTTCGCTCCGCCGTGGAGAGGGTTTCATTTTCGTCGAAATCAAAGGCAAAGATCAGCTCGTCCGAAATATCTGTCTCTTTTGTGATTGCTCTCAACAATTCGCTCGCGCGCTTTTTTTCGGCGGGAGAAAGTAGCCAGTCATCATTTTGATCAACCTGCTTAATACACTTGTCCTGGAGCTCAGCGAATTCCTCTGGCGTCTTTGTATAATAGGTCTCAATAAACCTCACAGCCTCCAACCTTTCTTGTGTCGAGAGAACTTTGGAGCCGTCCTGGTTGAAAGCTAGGAGGAACGTTTCGATCATCGCGGTATCCTTACTACCCAGCTCCGTTCCTTTGATGTCTCCACGCAGCGCCTCCACGATTCTCTGCTTTTCCTCACGAGAAATTTTTCGGTTCTCATCTGTGTCACACCAGTCTAGTGCGACTTGTCGGGCCTCAGCGATGCTCTCCTCATACAACTCCCGCTCAGTTGGAAGTGCTTTCGTCTCAGTTTCAACATATGTTTCTAACTTTTCAGATGGAGGCTGTGATGGTGTTTTTTGGGGTGAGTCGGGCTCGAAGATTTCCCCTAGGGACCGTGCCAAATCTTTCAACTCTGATGCTGATAGAGAACCGTTACTGTCTAGATCGAAGTGAACCACCATGGCGTTCATGCGTGGAGCGGCCTGAGCTGTGAGGGCCCATAGGAATGTTGCTATAAATATTAAAGAGCTTTTCATCTAATAGTGTATTTTCAGCTTAGGAAGTGTTTCTCTTAACTGGGCTAACGATTCTGGTGTGATTTGAGTGCCTTCTATATAAAGGCTTTGGAGTGCTGGAAGCGATTCGAAAACCTCCTGGCTTGAGTCCGTGATCTCCGAACATTGGTTCAGGAAAAGGATCTGGAGGCTTGCATGGTTTGCGAGATGGGCCAGACCGGCGTCTGAGATCGAGCATGCCTTGAGCTGGAGCCTCGTAAGACTTGCCATCTGACCGATCAGCGGAAAAGAATGATCTGAAATCGTGGACTGGTTTAGATTTAACCACAGGATGCGTTGCGCGTGTGAACTGAGTTTAGCCAACTCATCGTCGGAAGCGCTCGAGGAGTGTGCCATAAGATAGTCTGAGGTTTCAGCGATCGAGTGAATCTCGATTTTCTATCGTCTAGAGGTGCAGGCTCCTTCACTAATGGAGTCACTAGTGCGTTTATAGGGGCAGGATCCTCCGGTTGCGGAGTCACTGGTGGATCAGCTGTTTTATCAGGTGCTTTTGATGCAACGAGCTCGAAAGGTCCAGCTTCTGGGGAAACCGTAGACCCTGGGGTTTTCACCACTGACTTAGGCTCAGGAGTTCTAGCAACTTTGGGCTTCGGATCCTGCTTACCATCCTCATGAGGTGATGTAAAATACGCGATTACTACTAGTATGAGGAGAACAGCCGTCAAAGCTGTCAGACGGTAGAATTCGGATCGTTTTCTATCTCTGGGGATCTCTTCTTCGGCTTGCGCCAGTGGATCAACTTCGTCCTTCGAGTCCGGTTTGTTCGCTTTTGGTTTCTGCTTGCTGCTTTTTGTCGACGGTGAAGTTCCGATGATGAATTTGTGATCGCAGGAAGCGCATTGCCCCTTTCGCCCATTCATCTCATGGGGGACTTCCACACCGAAGTCACAGATAGGGCATGTTGCGCGAATGGCTTCCTCCTTTACCGCCTTCACTTCGATGCGTTCGATCATGAAGTTGTGGCTAGAATCCGGGCACTTTCCTTTGCGCCCGACGTATCGCGACTCAACTTCGGTTTAACTGCCACATTCAGGACAAAGAATAGCCATCATATTATTGCTGTCGTTCATAATCTTAATATTGCTAGAAATTTGCTGAAAAAAGAGGCTTGCGGGAGGGAGCCACAGTGACGGGTAGACAATGGGCTGACAACTGAGGAAATCGAAAAATTGAAAGCACTGGGGATAGCCAACCCGTTGCGCAAAATATGAACAATATAAGGCTCTTCACGTGCTACGCATGATCAAACTAGATAAAGGCTGAAAAATTTCTATATGCGAATTGGGTTCGCTAGGGATTGGTGGATATTAGATATTACTCAATATTCCTAGGTTTCAACTTGAGTTGAATCAGATCGAACAAACCTACCGCTAAGCTATATGGCGGTAGCATTTGATCCATTCTCTTTAATTTGCAGACTGGAGAGATACGTAGGCATGCGTCATGCATAGCGCGTGAAGAGCCCAATATAAACGCTCAATTATTACACAAATCCTACACTAGTAGAATGTGGGGTTTGGTTCCCTCTATCAAGACTCTCAAGTAGCCATTTTCATTTTTGCAGAAAAAAAGCAAAGCTGGTGATAAGCTTGCTAGAAATACAACACCCTAAGGCACACCTAGCTGGCTATTCTCTTTTTCTCATCGATCATTAAATAACAAGTTGAGGCTGAGCACTCCCTGATTAGCTTCCTGAAACTAGTCGGAGACCCGCGATAAGGGCAAAAACTACGACTGTAGCTTCGAAGGCTTTTTGAGGGACTTTCACTAGAAGTTTTTTACCAATGAGGACACCGAGAACGACGCTTGGAAGCATGATGAAATCCCACTTGAGTGTCTCCCAGGTAATTAGATCGAGCCCGGCACTGAGTGGTAGCTTGAGGAAGTTGACGACCAAGAAGAACCGAGCCCCCACACCGATCAGCTCCATCTTCGGCATCCTGCGAGATAAGAGGTAAAGCTGCATGATCGGCCCCGCGGCATTTGCCATCATTGTCGCCACGCCCCCACTGACACCGGCGGCGATACCAAAACTATGCGAATGGACCATTTTCTCAAAAAACACGGGAGCCCATTTGCGCAGCAGTTGCATCCCCACCATGCTCAGAATGATAGAACCTATGACAACGCGCACGGTTTCGTTAGAAAATGCATGTAGCCCCCATAGCGCTATGCCAATACCGATCAAGGCTGGCCACAGGAATTTCCACACCGGCCCCCAGCTTCCATATTTGCGGTAGGCTGGATAAACTAACAGGTCGGCCATGATCAACATCGGCAATGCCACTCCGAGTGATTCTTTGGCACCAAAATTCTCAGCTAACAGGAAAACCGAGATCAACGAGACTCCGGAGAACCCAGCCTTGGATACACCAATAAAAAATGCGGACACCGCAAGGACGATGACTAGCTCAGTAGTCATTTAGTCCTCTTGTAGAAAACGTTCATTATCTAAGTTCGCTGCCATCTCCCAGCTCAAGACTTGCTACAGTCTTGGGTAACCTCAAGAAGCATCTTTCTGTAGCGACGTTTCGCAACTGGCCAAGAGGCACTCGGAGTTCCAACAAGCTGCAATATCCCCTTACGCGCGTTCTTATCACCTAGGCAAGCATGGTAGTAACTGGTAAAAAAGTAATCCTCTGGTTCATCAACTAATCCCACGATCATAGGGAAAGCATCCACACTCACTACTGCGACTATAGTCTCTGGAGTTGAGTGCAACTGGCTCAGCTTATACCGATCTCTCCAGATTCCATGCTCTCTCCCAGTCGTGTATTTCACCCAACTACTCACACGCTGCTGAAACCTTTTTTGAAAACTAACTAATGGTCTACGCTGCTCGGTTTTACGGGAGGCAAACCCTTGAGTTGTCTTGATAATGATACGGTAAGAAACGGGAGTAATACACCACGCCAAAATCTCTATGCCAGCCTTCTCAGCAGCCGCAAACAAAATCCCCCGGACGATCTCTCTTCCTTCTAATGTCAATGGTTCAACATCTTTCTTAAACCCATTATAAACAAACACGGTGAACTCAGATTTACCGCTCATTGATTTTCTTCTAATCACTCTCATTTACTCTCCTTCTTTTGTAATTTCTCTTCCCACTTAGCCAATTGCTCTGTCACATAATAGCTATGTTCCACCAATGAATCTGTAAGTTGATACTTTATTCTGATTTTTGAAAAAAGCTGTTGAGCACTATTCCTACGCCCCATTTGGCTGTAATGATCTGGGTCTTTATAAAGACTAACAGCCCGAGACTCTCTTCTAGTTAGCTGTTTTGGTTTAACATTCTTCTTCCACTCCTTAAATTCATCTGAGATTTGATCTCGCCAAAGAGTATGATTGGTCAATTGAGCGTTAGACTCTTGATGATGAACCACCGAAAGTCCAAGCCCACGCAAGACGATTAAGCCCTCACTCATTGGCACGCGCACACCAAACATTTTTAGGACTAAGGCTTGAAATTCCACCACGGTCCAGTGCCCGACATCCTTACAGCCGCCTTTAAGCTTTTGTTTATAAGCGCAACTATTTATCAAGACCTCCTCTAGCTCAACTTTCTCATCCTCAGTCAGGCTAGTAGCAATCCTTAGCGGCGGCTTACTATAATTTTTCAAGTAAGTCTCCCCCCTCTCCTCATACAGCTTCACAATCTCCCTCACTTTTTGGAGGGGTATTTTTAACTTTTTAGAAATTTCACTCAAGCCCTCTCCAGACTTCTGACAATTCACAACTGAGTTGCGAATTCGGAGCACCTTTTTCATGCGCGCAGTTGAATTTTTATTCATTAAACAAAGTATTACAGATCACTGGTGACAAAAGCAACATCCATAATGAGCCACTCTATATGAGAGCAAATAGAAACGAGAACCCACTAGTGATTTAATCTTCCTTTAAAAGACGCTCTTCCTCATCTTCTATATCGTCTTCAAAGTGATGAAGGTCGCCCTGCAGCACCTTTTCACCCTCGCTCGCTCCGACTACCACAGCAGCACAGCTATCACCAAAGACATTGACTGCTGTACGCGACATATCGAGTAGACGGTCAACACTAAGTAGGGCAACCACCGCGGTCTCGGCACCTTCGATGTTAGAGTTTTTAAGAATTAGAAGGATTGCCACCAGACTAGCAGAAGGAACACCCGCCACACCTATGCTGGTCAGCAAGGCAGCAGCGACGATCACGAATTGCGCGCCGAAAGCTAAATCGACACCCATCACCTGAGCCACAAAAATAACGGCGACACATTCGTAGAGGGCTGTTCCATCCATATTGACCGTGGCTCCAAGCGGCAATGTGAAGCTCGACGTGCGTTTACTAACACCCGCATTTTCCTGCACACAGCGCATCGTCACCGGCAGCGTGGCTGAGGACGAAGCGGTCGAGAATGCAGTCAGCAAAGCAGTCTGCATTGCCTTGAAATGCGATATGGGATTGAGGCCACCGACGAATTTCAGAATCAATGGCAGCGTGATAAACATGTGGATCGCCAGAGCTGTCAATACGGTCCCGAAGTAGCTGCCCATCTCTATAAAGATTTGAGTACCAGAGTTGAAAACCACGGGGAACATCAGGGCAAACACACCCACTGGAGCCAGCATCATGATCCAACGGGTGATCAAAATCATCACGTCATTGATCCCCTGAATCGTCCCCTGCAAGGTCTTCATTTGCCCCTGAGGTAAACGAGTCATCGCCACACCAAACAGAATACTAAAGACAATCAGCCCTAGCATCTGCCCGTTATCCGATGCGGCACTAATGATATTCGGAGGGAAGAGCTTCTTGAAAAAGTCCAAGTAGTCAGTGGCTTGACGTTCATTGGCCGCCCCCACCTTTGCTAAATCCTTATCCGAGGCCTCGCTAACACTGCGATCAAAGGCGGCATGGATTGCCTCATTCGGTTGGCCATCGACTAAGCCAGGCTCGAAGAGATTCACCACCGCAAGCCCCACGAGTATCGCAGCCAGCGAAGTCAAAGCGTAAAAGCCAACAGTCTTTAAACCCAGTCGGCCAAAGCCTTTGACTCCCCCAAGAGCACCAATCCCCGCAATAATAGAACTCACAATCAACGGTACAATGATCATTTTAAGCGCGCTCATGAACAGGTCTCCAATAAACGAACTCACCCCAATAGTCTTCACTGCAAAGCTAGCAAAGCTAGATTCCGAGCCATAGGCTACCGAGAAATTCCTGAAAATAACTCCAAGAACCACGGACAATCCAAGGGCGATGAGAATCTGCCAATGGGCAGCGATCTTTTTCATAGAGCCGACCCTAACGAGCTAACAGCTTCAGCACAAGTCAGCGTTGCGGCTTTCTACCCAAAGCCACCAAACTTTGCTAACAACACCTTCGACTTTTAGACTTTTGACACGGGGACTCGTGTCAAAGGTCGGACTGTCCAAAGTCATTACTCATCGCGTGGTCGCGATTCTCCGGAAATTTATAATTTTTGCGCTAGGACTTTTCAACGGGCTCCTCTAAACCACAGCTATGAGCAAACCTGTCCGCACACGCTTCGCACCTTCACCAACTGGCTACCTTCACGTTGGTGGTGCACGCACAGCCCTTTTCAACTACCTCTTTGCCCGCAAACACAGCGGAACATTCATCCTCCGAGTCGAAGACACGGACAAAGCACGCAACACAGACGATGCACGCGCGGCAATCTTCGAAGGCCTCAACTGGCTCGGTATGGACTGGGATGAAGGCCCTAGCATAGGCGGCGACTTCGGCCCGTACAACCAGTCCGAGCGGATGGATATCTACGATCGCTACTTCGAAAAACTCGTCGCCGCTGACAGAGTCTATGAAGATGGAGGCGCCCACCGTTTCCGATTCGATCGCAGGCCAATGGTTATGAACGACCTCGTTTGTGGGGAAGTCACAGTCGACTACAGAGACGAGTCGATCAACCCAGACATGGTGGTGAAACGCTCAGACGGCACTTACACCTTCCACTTTGTCAATGTCGTGGATGACATCGAAATGGGCATGACCCACGTACTTCGCGGTGAAGACCACCTGATGAACACACCGAAACACCTTCAGCTCTTCGAAGCCTTCGGTGTTGAGCCACCAGCCTACGCCCACATTCCCCTCATCCTCAACATGGATGGCTCTAAAATGTCCAAGCGAGATCAAGGCGCTGCCATCGGCGAATACGCCACTCAAGCTACACCAGCGAAGCAGTCTTTAACTTCCTCGCACTCCTCGGCTGGTCGCCTAAAGACGAGAATGAAATCTTTTCCCCAGCGGAACTCATCGAGAAATTCTCCATCGAGTCAGTCAACCGCGCTCCTGGAAAGTTCGACATCGATAAGTGCGGATGGGTCAACCAACAGCACGTCGCCAAACTTTCTGTCGAAGATTTTGCGGCTGCAGCAAAACCCTACGTCGATGCAGCAGGTATCACCACCGACAACAAATACATCACCATCGCAGCCTCGATTCAGGAAAAGGTCCGCCTGCTGACTGAGGTCCCAGCAATGATCGCCTTCTTTTACAAACCTGACTATCCGTTCGATGCTGAAGTCGTTGAAAAAGTCAAAAAGAACGAGGCTGCAGCAGGGTTATTAGAAAAACTCGCGGAAGCCCTCACAAATCTCAGCGATTGGGCTGAGGCTAAATCCTCCATCGGCGAGACAGCAAAGGCGAACGGAGCGAAGCCCGGGCAACTCATGTTCCCCACACGCGTCGCCCTCACTGGCGCATCTGGCGGTCCTGACCTCGGAACCATTCTTGAGATTCTAGGCCAAGCCGAATCAATCCGCCGCATCCAGCGTGCTGTTAAAGAACTTTCCTAGCATACCGATAATCACGCTCCACGACAATTTTCAGATCAAGAACCTGCCCAGCATTGAGGGTTGTCGAGTAGCGCATTTGTGAATCTGCACCTTGCAACCTGAACCGTGCCAGGTTTTCTTTGCTAACTACTTGCTACTTCACGGAGACGCCAAAAGAGATCTTGTACGCCGGGCACCGGGCACAGCTTAAAATTCTCGGTTAACATACCGATAATCAACTATTTTACTATAGGGCACCTCCGGCAACTAGCGTTGGTGGTGCTGGAAAGAATTTCAAGCGAGGCTAGGCGTGATGAGTGAGCGGATTTCTATCCGTGAACGAAGAATAACGCAGCCTTGCGCAGAAAGGCTTTCCAGCCCGAAGGGGGCCTATCTTCAAAAACGAGCTACGCTCGCAAATTTAAAGAATTAATAACTCACACACCGACAGCGGGAGTTGCCGGAGGTGCCCTATATCCGCAGAGTTCTCAGCTTGCGGGTATTTTTTTGTAAACTTTTCTAAATATTCAACATACTTTAAAAACAATTGACAAGTTTTAGCTAAAATTTTAAAAACTATCTTAGATCTCAGGTGATTATGTCTAAAACTCGTCAAATACTCCCGCTCCTACTTTGCCTCTTCATCGGCAATGGAATGCTCGATGCTGGAAGCTACAGTAATGTGGTTATCGACGCTGGGCACGGCGGTAAAGACAAGGGGGCTATCTGGGGAGGAGTCAGAGAATCTGATCTCAACCTCAAAGTGGCCATCAAGGTAGAGACGCTGCTCAAGGCCCGTGGAATCCCAGTGACAATGACGCGTCGAAGCGACAAATGGGTAGCGCTGAGCCGCCGGGCACAGATTTCCAATGGCAAGCGCAATGCTATATTCGTCAGTATTCACTTCAATGCCACCACTCACACTTATGTCCGTGGTGTGGAAACCTACTATGCCAGCTACAGCGGCAAGAAGCTTGCAGAATCTATTCAATCAAAAATGATTCAAAAACTGAAGCTCAAGAATCGTAAAGCTCGGCCGGGTAAGCAATACGCGGTTCTCAACAAGACCACTTGCCCGGCAGTAATCGTCGAATGCGGCTATATCTCGAATTATTCGGAGCGCCAAAGATGTAATCGCTCCTGGTACCAATCACTCGCCGCCAGCGCGATCGTCGACGGTATTCTTGAACATTACTAGTAGCGCGAACGTCTCGGTCGCTCTATCTATAACTGGTGGTTTGGATTGGGTTTTCACATCGCACAGGTGGATACCTATGTGATTATTGACTAATTGTAGCGACGACAATATTTTCACCAACGACAAGAGAGGCATCGAGGTTGTTCTCAGTGAGGTATTCCTCTCTCAGCTCCTTATGGGTCTTACAGACAAGCACATCAAATCCTGAGTGGTCAAGAAATGCGACCAATTGGTCAGCCTTAAGCCCCCAAGTTAACATTTCTCGCTTCATTTTGAGCCAGTATAGCGTCATGGGTGAAGCACATTTGAATTGGCCCCCCCCTCATTAAATACCTCCATATAAGTGAATATAAACCGCGAATCTGAGCTGCTATGAAGACGTATGCCATCCAAAATTCCGCGGACCTCTTTTTCGTCGAGATACATCAACAGGCCCTCGGCAACAAAGACCGATGATTTACTGCTATCGTAGTGTTCGCTTTGTAAAAGTAACTCATGAATGCTGCATTCAGTGAAGTCGTGTGGGAGTAAATGGAGATTCTTAAATGCCTCATCAAACCTATAGATAGCCTTACTCTTCGGTTTTTGGGTGGCGGGATGATCAATTTCAATGATCTTAAGATTTGGGAAATCTTGGCTTATCCTCAGACTCAGAGTGTCAAATCCAGAGCCGATCACAATGATTTGTTCAGCTCCCTCGCGAATCGCAGTTCCAACGTGATCATCAATACATCGCTTTCTTAGAGCAAAATGTAGATAGAATCCTGGTATCGCAAATTTCTGCATCAGAGAAGTCTTGAACTTCAGAAGACATCTCCCAAAGCGATTCTGGGTGGAAAAAATCCCGAGGTTGAGATACTTCATCATTTCATGATTGAGTGTCCTCATCCGCTCTGGAATCTCGATCGATAATCCGGGGTGGTTGGCTACCCACCATAGACCATTGGAGACAAATAAAGCGGTCGAGCTTGGTTTGTTTTTTTTCATATTACTTTTCTCAGATAATGCTTGGGTGGATTTTGGGCGATGCTCTCACTGTAATAGCAACTCAATTTACGTTCTTTCCTATATTTTTTATTGGAGATAGACTTGACCACTTGTTAGCGTGTGGCGTGATTCGCATTTTCCTCATTTTCCTCGCACTAGTCAGTCTAGCACAAGCCCAGCATTACGCACCTAGCAACGAACAACCACCCACATTTCCTCGTGAATTTCGCGCTGCCTGGGTCGCCACAGTGTACAACATCGACTGGCCCAGTAAAAAAGGGCTCAGCGCGTCTGCTCAAAAGGCGGAGTTGATCGCCATGCTAGATAAAGCCAAAAGCCTCAACCTCAATGCCATTATTTTCCAAGTCCGGCCGAATGCTGACGCCCTCTACAAGTCGAACTACGAGCCATGGAGCCATTGGTTGACCGGCACAATGGGGAAGACCCCAGGCTACGACCCCCTCAGTTTTTGCATTACGGAAGCCCACTCTCGTGGGATCGAAGTGCACGCATGGTTCAACCCATTCCGCGCGCTACCCAATAAGGATCTCCCCACCTCACGCGACCACGTCAGCCGTACGCACCCGCAGCACATCGTGACTTACAAAAAATACAAGTGGCTCAATCCTGCGGATGCATTCACTCAGAAGCGCGCTCTTGCGGTGATCATGGATGTGGTCAAACGTTATGATGTCGATGGAGTGCACATCGATGACTACTTCTACCCTTACCCTACCGTGGTCAATGGCCGCCCCAGTCCCAACTTCCCGGACGGCAAATCAAACGCTCAGCGAAGGTCTTATGTCGATGCCTTCGTCAAAAAAATGTACCAATCGATCAAGGCTAAAAAACCCTGGGTGCGCGTTGGAATCAGCCCATTTGGCATTTGGAAACCTGGTGTTCCGGCTGGGATCGAAGCTGGGATCGACGCCTACGACCACCTCTGTGCAGACTCCAGGAAATGGCTCAAGAATGGCTGGCTCGACTACCTTTCACCGCAGCTTTACTGGCGCGACGTACCACGTAAGCAATCCTTCAATGCTCTACTCAGCTGGTGGCGCCAGCAAGGGACCCGCCCAGTCTGGCCCGGCATCGCTACTGCACGCATCAAAAGCACCGAAGACCCAGGCCGACCAGCCTCCGAGATTATAAAGCAAGTCAACTACAGCCGCAGCATCGGCCGCAACTGGGCTGGTGCTATCCACTGGAGCATGAAGTCGCTGATGCAAAACCGTGGAGGAATCTCCAGCAGCCTTCAAAGCGGAGTCTACTTGGTCCCAGCGCTCGTCCCCCCCATGCCATGGATTTCAAAAAGCGTCCCAAAGCCCCCCACTCTAGGCGCTCAATACTCCCGCGGCAACACCACTGTCAATATTGGCCGAGTTCCCGGCTGTCAGAACTTCGCAGTCCAAGTCCGTTACGGCAAAAAGTGGCATTCCGTAGCAGTGGTTCCCCACCGCAGCGTCAGCGTCAAAGGCTCCCCAGACGCCATCGCGGTGTCTAGCGTGGATCGTTATGGTAACACCAGCGCGCCTCGGGTACTCAGCTTGCACACTCGCTGAAACTTCAGTCAAAGCTCGCATCTGCGATTGACAACGGGACTCATAGCGCTCGGAGACAGCATTGTTCAGAGCAATTTTCAGCTTTACAACTGCGGGAAAAGATGCATAGCTAATCAACGAAACTTAACTTTCGCCAAGCGCTACCTATATATGAAGATAAAACTTTTTCTCTCCTCATCATTGCTCTTACTCGGAGTATGGCTTGCAGCGGCATACAATCACACCGTGGATCTCTCCAGCTACCGCAGTTCACCAGCCGCCAAAGCCCTCCAAGCCTCAGCCGAAGCTGTCGATGCTGAGACTCCAAAAGAAGAGGAAGTTGAAGTATCCCTCGCATCTCAGTAGTTTCCAGCCGAACCACACAAATTCACCCCGGCCTTTCAACCTTTGTTGATAGGCTTTTTTGTTGCCCAAAATGAGCTCTCGATGCGTTGCGCATGATTCACCCTTGGACTGCTGAGGCTAGACGCAGCTCTTGAGGTTGGATGTGGCTCGACACATGAGGAGCGGAGCAACTGTCAGGTTGACTCGGATTTCTTTGGCGAGGAGAAATTTCTAGGTGGATCCCCGACCACGCGCGTCGAGCCGCGTCCTTCCACAGAGCGGTGTCAAGCCACAGCAGTCGAGACAGCGGGCGCTAAATGAAAAAGCTTCCATCCATTACGGATAGAAGCTTTCGGTAAATTCTTTTTAAAGGATACTACGCGTTGAGCAGTGTGCTGCGTGAGTAGAGTGACACGACTGGGATGCCGCGCGCTTCGATCGCTGCACGCCCACCTTCTTCGCGGTCCACGAGAACCAGCGCGAATTTTACTACGCCTCCTGCAGCCTCGATCACATCAATCGCCTGGAGGGTAGAGCCGCCAGTGGTGATC
The DNA here is from genome assembly GCF_002954445.1 of Rubritalea profundi. Classification (GTDB taxonomy): domain Bacteria; phylum Verrucomicrobiota; class Verrucomicrobiia; order Verrucomicrobiales; family Akkermansiaceae; genus Rubritalea; species Rubritalea profundi. The sequence continues at coordinate 2,519,317 of NZ_MQWA01000001.1, read as the reverse complement.
ACATCATCAACAACGACGACTTGATCGCCGGACTTAAAGTTACCTTCGATCTGTTTACCACGTCCGTGTACCTTTGGCTCTTTGCGGATGTTGAACACCTGAATCATCTCATCAGGATGCTCCATCGCAGATGTCATCCCAACTGCCAGAGAGATAGGATCAGCACCCATGGTCATGCCTCCGATAGCATCTATCTCTAATCCTTCAGACTGGATGCGCTCATGCACGGCATGCCAACCGAGTTGGCCGATCAACCGAGCTCCTACTGGATCGAGCGCTGTGACGCGACAATCGATGTAAAGGTCAGATGTGGCACCGGAGGCAAGAGTGAATTCGCCTGTGCGAACAGACTTTTCTAACAAAATTGATTTTAGCTTGTCGTACGTTTCAGACATGCCGGGAGATTCTTACCTGCTGTCGAAAATGTAAACAAGAATCCGTGCTTAACAACAAGTGTCAACCCGGTGACTTGCGTTCCCTCTATTCTAAATGAAGGCCGGGCCGCGTCAGGACGCGGCTTATGGATTTGGCCGCTTGGGCTGTCAATCATGCCGGACATTTCCAGATAAACGTCGTAGCTCAGCCCCTAGGATGCATTCTGATATCTTTCCAAAGAAAAGCCCATGAGCAGTAAACTCATGGGCTTTGAAAAAATGTTTGCTGCACATTAGGCGCGCAGCCAATTAATGGTCGTGACTGCTTTGACCAGCGTGAGAGGCGCGCTCAGCTTCAGCCTTTTCGGCGGCGACTTGACGAGCGTCGTAGGCAGCCTTGTTTGACTCGTAGGCATCTGAGCTTAAATCGCCAGACCACTTAGTGAAGACTTTTTCAGATTCGATCACCATAGTTCCTACCATGTTAGCGTGTCCTTCACCGCAGAGCTGACCGCAGACAACTGAAGTCTCTAGTTCCTCGAGCGGTGTGAACCACATTGGTATGTCTTTACCTGGGAAGGCATCCTGCTGCACACGCATTGGAACAATACCAAAGTTATGGATCACATCGGTAGAAGTCACCTGCACGATTGCTGGGCGGAGCACTGGAAGCTTGAGCGTTGACGCCACAAAGTCATCGAAGCCGTTAGGATCATCTGGGTAGATACATGCGTCGCCCGGTCCCTTCACAAGGTCGCGGTCGATGAAGCCAAACACCCCGTCGTTACCAGCATAGTGGAATTTCCACCCGAATTGGTACCCGATTGCTCGAACACGCACTTCGTTTTCTTCTTGGATAACACGGTCAAAGGAGTCTGTGCGCTCGCCCCATAGTGGGAGTGCGAAGCCGAGGAGGAGAACTGCCTCGATGATGATCACACCAATTTCTAGGTGAGTAGAAACGTGGTTCTTCACACCGAGGTAGGAAGCCTTAGCATTTTTCTTCTGACCGAATTTGAAAAGACAGACAAAGAAGAAAATAGTCCAACCGACGAAAAGAACAATCATCAACCAATGAACAACATCGATCGTGTGATCGACTTGGTCACCGTGAAGTGAATAGTTGGCAGGCAGTCCGAGCCATTCGGATGGAGAGAAAAATGAGGATAGTGTGTGGTTGCTGAACATAATGTGCTTTAGCAATTGGTTAAATGATTAGGAATCGAATGAATCTGAATATTGAGGATCGAAGTGCTCTTTCTCACGACGCGCGATGCGAAAGATGAGAATACCGACCGTAGTGATCACAGGAACAATAACGGCGAGCAGAAAAAGGATTGCGAACCCTGCAGCGTCCGCGCCTGCGTGTTGGAATGCCTTAGCGCATGTGAGACATGCTATGTTCATACTAAATACCATAATCGTGTGTGTGTTAGTTGTAGAGAGCCTTAGACTTTTTGATGAAATACACTCCGTAGATAGGAGTGATGACTGCAGTGATCGTAGATACTATAGCCACAATATTCCAGAAGCTCGCATCTTGGCTAGGACCGACAGTCCAGCCCCATACTGCAACGCCCGCAAAAAAGAGAGTGACTACAGTAACAAAGAAAATGTGAAATCCGCGGAGTGACATAGCTTTAGTTTGTTTGAATTATTGGCCGGGCTTTGCCGGTAGGAGTGTCTTGAAAGTGATCGGGTCGTACATCGCGAGTGCGAAGAGACCAATAAGTATTGCAGCAAATACCAGAGCGCCAAGGAATACCCAATAAATAAGCTTTTTCTCATGGTTAAGGTGCATGAAGATGAATGCCACAAAGAACATCTTAGTCGCGGCAATCGCAAATCCTAATATCATGTCAGCGGAGTCGAATCCGTGTCCGCCAATATCTAGTGCAGGAACCGTGGCCACAAGCACTGTAGCGACTGTACCAGCAAAGAGCCCAGCACCTACGATAGAGTATTGCTTGAAGTGTGACTTAATTTCTTCTGGAGAATTTGCCATTTGATGAGTGATTTAAAAGTTAGCTATCGAGTTAAAATTACATGAGGTAGAAGAGCGGGAACACAAGGATCCAGACCAAGTCCACAAAGTGCCAGAATAGGCCACCAACTTCTACTCGGTTAGCAAGCCACTCAGGGTTTGAGAGGTACATCTTGCGTCCGAAGAAGAGATAGTATCCGAGAACAATCGCGCCGCCTATCACGTGTAGTCCGTGAAGACCAGTGATGGTGAAGTAGATTGCGTAGTAGTTGTTCATCTTCGGTGAGAAGACTGAGTCGAACCTTACTTCATCGCGTTCGATACTCACATGGTGTGGGAAGGTTGCTATTATTTCCTCTGGAAGTTTTGACTTAACGTCATTGAGCATTGATGGCTTAAGCTCGCCATTAATTCGCATCCAGTTCTCAGCAGTAATTGCATCTTTCAACGGGGCGTTTGCTGAAATCTTTTTTGCTACAACCATTTCCTTCTTTAACTTATCATAGGCTACCATTTGGTGCCAAGTGACGCGGTAAAGGTCAACTTCTGTAGGAACGCGTCCTTCTCCAGTGAGCCAGTCATCCTGAGTTAGCAGGTCTGCTGCAAGGAATCCGCGCCAAACTTTGTGAGCTTCCCATATTTCACGAATATCAGCGCCGCCGTGGTGGCCACCGTGATCGTGAATGTTGAGAATAGGTGACCTCTCGATAAGCTCTTCAGCATTGAGGCCTTTTGCCTCAGCCTTCAGCACAAGGTGCCGGAAATCAATGCCGTCAACGTAGTGGTAGACAATGCTAGAATCACCCGCTGTTCCGCTGAGCACGGTGCCGTCGAGAAGAGAAACGTTGGAGTACTTCGCGCCAATTGTGGAGTCAGAGATACGTCCCCAGCCTGTGTTTAAACTAAACTCAGCACCTTTGGAGTTGAACATCATGTTACCGTTAGCTATCAGAAACTCATTGTTCTCTTCCGCTTTGTCGATAAGAGCATTGTGCGCCTTCGTCACAGCAGATTTGACCTTAGATTCTAAATCTGCGATATCTGCTAGCTCTGGGTGCTTGTCTACGTCGCGAATTTCATTCCAAGCATCCTTGAGGAGTTGGGTGCGAAGTTCTTGGTTGTGTGTGCGTGCCCTGATGAATTCATCGTTGGCTACAGCGAGTACTTCCGGAGAAAGCTCAGTACCAGCAGAATAAAGAACAGTTTCAGTAAACTTCCCAGCTTCGATAGTACGAATCTTGTACGGCTCAGCGAGTGTTGGTATAGTCGGAAGAGCGTGTGCTTCTTCAAGTAAATCTACCACTACTTTAGAAGCTTTATCGATCTTCTTTGGTAATACATCTTTAGAGAGTTCAATATACTCTTTATAGGAATTTTTAGCTACCTCGCTAAGATCACCAGAATTAATCTTCTCGTACAATTTTTCGACAAAGTAGGCACGAGGATAATCAGCATTTTGAGTAATGATGGCATCCAGGTAGTTAGAAGCCGTGCTCTCGACTGAGAAGTTGATTGTGTCAGCTTCGATTGTGTATTGGTTAGGGTGGTCCTTATCGAGGTGCCCTTCTAGCCAAGCGTAATCTTCTGTCTGTGATGCGTGGTGGTGAAGTTTCTTATTATATTCATCGGCTTTAAGAACCATGAAGACTGCAGCACAGAGAATGGTGAATGCCATGTTTGCTCTAAACATGTTCCACTTGCGGAGCTTTAGGCCAGCCCAAGCAAATACCACTGTGACTGAGGATGCAATCAGGATGAAGGTGTTGATCAGACCTGGCAGCACTGGAAGTGCGCGCTCAGGCCAAGGGTAATCTGCGAACACACGGAGGAAGATGTACGAGGAGAATAGACCACCAAAGAGCATGACCTCAGATGCGAGGAACAGCCAGATAGCTATCTTTGAGTTGTTGAGTCCTGTGTCCTTGCGGGCATTGACGATATAAGGAATTTCCATGGGAAAAGTGTTTCTTTATGTTTCGTAAGTTAGAGTGGTAGCGCGAGCTAGATTACTCAGCGGACTCGGGTTGAGCTTTATCGGCCTTCTTAGTTGGCTCTTCCCACTGTGGGTAGTAGTCTGTATCGCGGTCTGGACGAGAGTACTCGTAGGGTCCGCGGTAGACAGCAATGTCGAAAGTGAAGTTACCATGGCCCGGAGGCGTTGGAGTGGCCCACTCGAGAGTCGTTGCATCCCATGGGTTATCGTTAGCCACTTTCTTACCAGCAAACCAGGCAGTGAAGAGGTTGATGATGAATGGGAGCTGAGCCGCCGCGAGTACGAATACTGCTACGGACATCACCTGGTTGAGTTCGATGAAACTACGGACGGTCTGGCCGAAAACGTTAGCCGAGTCAGCGTCAACCACGTAGGCGTCACCACCATTGTACCAACGGCGGTGGAAACCAGCCATTCCCTGCATCAGCATTGGAAAGAACACGAAGTTAATCGCTACCAATGATGGCCAGAAGTGAAGGTGACCAAGCACCGTGTTCATGTGGCGACCGAACATCTTGGGATACCAGTAGTAGATACCGGCGAATAGACCGAACAGAATACCCGGAGCAACCACATAGTGGAAGTGACCAATCACGTAGTAGGTATCGTGAAGGTGGAGACCTACGAGGTTGAAGGCCAGTGGTAGACCGGTGAGTCCACCAATACCGAACATCGGAAGGAAAGCACATGCCCAGATCATTGGCATCGTGAAGCGGATAGAACCACCCCAGAGCGAGATCAACATGGAGGTGATCAACACCACTGATGGTACTGAAATCAGCACTGTGGTGATCTGGAAGAAGGTAGAAACGCCAGACCCCATACCTGTGATGTACATGTGATGTGCCCATACGATGAAGGAAAGGAAACCGAGCACCAACACTGCGTAGACCATGGACTTGTAACCCCAAAGTGGCTTACGTGTGTTTGCTGGGATAATCTCCGCGACACAGGCGATAGATGGTAGAAGAAGAACGTACACTTCCGGGTGACCGAGGAACCAGAACAAGTGCTGGAACAGAAGCGGTGAACCACCACCAGCATGCTCAATGACACCTGTGTCAGATGTGTAGAGACCTGATGGGAGGAAGAAGGAAGAACCGAAGAATCGATCAACCAACTGCATAATACCTGCCACTTCGAGTGGTGGGAATGCGAGAAGAAGAAGGAAAGCAGTCACAAGCATCGCCCACACAAAGAATGGCATACGCATCCAGGTCATGCCCTTGGCTCGCAGGTTGATGATGGTGGTGATGAAGTTGACCGATCCTAGCAGTGATGAGGAAATCAGGAAAACTAGACCTATGAGCCACTGGGTCTGACCAGTGAAGAACTGGTTGGGATGCTGGGAGTCAGCAATCGCCGCCAATGGTGGGTAGTTTGTCCAACCAGATTTAGCGGAACCAGACTCAAGGAAAAATGAGCCACACATCAGCAAACCACCAACTAGGTAGGTCCAATACGACATCATATTGAGCTTAGGAAATGCCATGTCTGGAGCGCCGATTTGCAGCGGAGTCACGTAGTTACCAAAGGCACCGAAGCCGAGTGGCACCACTCCAAGGAAAACCATGATTGTCCCGTGCATGGCACCAAACATGTTGTAGGTCTCTCCTGTCACTTTACCGTCGGTGAGCCAGCGGCCCTTCCATGTATCAGTGAAGACCCAGCTGAGCCACTCTGGGAGGGGTTCGTTAGGATAGGCAATGCTCCAACGCATTACCATCATCAGAAAAAATCCAAATAGGAGGAAGAACAAGGCAGTTATTCCATATTGAATACCGATCATTTTATGATCAGTAGAAAAGACGTATTTCTGTAAGAAACTCGGGTTGTGATGGTCGTCGTGGTCACTCATAATTACGCTATGTAAAAGGTATGTGGGGTCTAGATTAGTTACTCGGATGCGTCAACGACTTCTCCAGTCTTTAAGTTGAGCATTGTTTCAGGGGTAAGCGCTGCAGCTACGAACTTCTTGTCGAGGTGCTTTTTAAGGTCATCGGCAGTCATTGCATTCTTGCCGTGTTCTTTGCTGATAGCGCGAATTTCTGTGATTTGTTCCGTTGAGTAGATCTCACCAACTGTGTTGCCAAAGCTGTTCTGAACATAGTAGACAAGCGCGGCAATATCGAAGTCACTCCAACCGTCTGCCATCGCAGGCATTACACCATTGTAAGTATTACCAGACACTTCAATCTTGCCTTTAACACCGTGAATGATCGCAAGCGCAGGAACTGCACCGGAGCCAGTGACCCACTCAGAACCAGCAAGCGTAGGGAAAGCACCCGCCACACCAGCACCGTCAGCACCGTGACAGGCAGCACAGTTCTTATAGAGAGCTGCACCCTTCTTCATGTAGGTATCTCCAGCGAGTGCCATCGGGATTGTTATTTTATTCCCATCATACTCAGCGCGGACGTAGTCTTGTTTAGTGAACTCGTCGTAGGAGAAAAAGTTATTGGAAGCAAACAGAACGCTACCACCGACGATTGCGACGATAAATCCGGCAACCATTAGCCAAATGGAGACTGGCTCGAGGCCATTCTCGCGAAGTTGTTGTTCACGGGAAGCCGCTGCTGCAGTGCAGCTCACTTCTTCGTGGGCCTGTGCAACGTTTGTGGAATCTTCGAGATCCGGTTTTGGAGGATCTACTGGTTGTTGGTCAGATGACATCGGAATGTTTGGCTGTTGATGAGTTGAAAGGATGGGTGCTTCAAGGTTTTTTCTATGACATGGCGAAAAATTGATTACTTGGAAGACTTCTTGTTACGGGAGTAGTTGATCGAGCTTGGCACTTCACCGTCACGCTTGAGTCCGAGAAGGTAAGAAGTGAGCGTGAGGACTTTCTCGCCTGGGATAATCTGTTGGCCATCATTTGATTCAATGGGTAAGGCATTCACTGCTCCTTGACCGTATACTTTCTTCGTCTCGAAGAGGCTCTTGTTGGATTGGCAGATGGAACTATAGTTCCCAATACGTGGGTCGTAAAGGTGAAGATTGACTGATGTCACAATATTAAATTTTTCAGCTTGCGGAAGATCAACCACTTTGATGCCGAGCTCTTCTGCACGCACTTTATTTTCCTTAAGAGCGAGTATCTCCATGCGGCGACCAAAGTTGCCTAGGTCAGGGCCCATGCGGGTTTCACCGATCCAGGCGAAGGGCTCACCAGCGTAGTCCCAAAGATTGGACTCACGGCGGGTGTCACCGATGTCAGGATCTTTAGCGATACCAGCGAGATCTGGGCGACCTAAGTCATTACCAGCGTAGGTAGGACGAGCAAGCTGGCTATGGCACTGGGCACAACCTTCAGCACCGTAGATGGTCGAGCCGAAAGTAACATGCCCAGACTTCACTGGTGTGTATGCTCCCTCTTTGCCATCTTTACTAAGATCGAACTGAGGGATCTCTACAGCGCGCATTGTGGCGTAGGGTACAGCTACAACTGCAAGCCACGGAAGTGCAAAACTTGCAATCAGGCCTATGAAGAATGTTTTAACAGTCATGGTTTCGTGAATCGTTAGGTAAAATTAGAAAAGATAGAAATTAAGCAACTGGGATAGTTGGCGTATGGTGCTGAAGCAGCGTCGGGTGACTACTGCGACGACCTAGGCGGAGCCACATGAGCAGGAGGTGAAGGCAGAAGAAGACATTTGCAACTGCGACAAACACCCAACCAGTGGTGACTCCAACTGTGTATGCGTAAAGACGATCCTGTGCTGACTCAGCCGGCACGGTGAAAGTCTCTAGTGCGTATCCGTGCATGAACGCACCAAGGATACAGCAAAACAGGCCAATGAAGACCACTCCATATAGCGAAAGCCAGAAGTGCTGGCGGATAAGACCAACGGATATCCACTCGCGGTTAGTCACACGTGGAACGATGAAGTAGATCGCGCCGAACATTGACATGGAGAAAAACCCGTAGAGAGCTAGAATCTCGTATCCGTAAGTACCGCCGAAGGCGAACTGGGTGTACCGAAGCGCACCAGGAAGAGCTAGCAAACCACCCACTACCGCAGTAGCAATAAGGCCAATGATGCCCGCCATAGTGAATCGAAGTGAAGGTGAGTGAGCCACTGCGGATGTCTTACCAGTAGCGGTCTTGAGAATGTTCACTGCGACACAAAGTGCGGGAATGATGAAGAGGACAGCTGCACCTGCTCCAGCGAACTGAAGGAAAGACGGAATCGGTGCTCCCATTACTTTCTGCATGCCGGCCCATGGCCCGATGACTGCGAGTGACCAGAATCCAAGTAGTGCCAGCTTGTAGGAATAAACCGGGCGGCCAGTCACCTTGGGTGTGATGTAGTAAGCGCTGGCGATGGCTACTGGTGTGAAGAAGAGGAAGAGCATGGCAGAACGGAACCAGGCATTGATACCTGCTGCCATCACGCCGTTACCAGCGTCTGCGAATGTGTTGATAAAGATGTTTCCAGTGAGGAATACCCATGGGAACCAGAACAGTGCAGCCATCAGGTACCATTGAGAAATGTACACGTGACCACCACGGCGAACGCGGAATGCGATCACTGACCAAATGCCGATACCGAAGTAACATACAAGAAGAACTGGCCAAACCCAATCGGGGAAGTACATCCACGCTTTACCAGTACCACTACCAAGGATGAAGCCCGGGCCCATCAAGATACAGAGCGTTCCAAGACTAATCGCGAAGTTCCAAAAGTGGCCGATAGCAAGGATGATGCCAGACTTCTTGCTCTCTTGACGAGAAAGGCGAGCCATCAGCCAGATGATCACACCAAAGGCAGCTTGCGCTCCCCATCCGTAAATGAAGGTAGCCATGTGCGCCTGGAAGACGCGTCCGTAGTTAAAGAATGAACATTCACCGAGGAACCCTGGTGAGTGCGACTTAGCGGATGCTATCACACCTAAAATAAGTGAGACCGCGAGCCATGCTGCGCCGCTGGTGAAGAAGAACATCACTGGGTGACGGAGAGATCGGTCAATTTGCGATCTCAGCACATTGTCTTCGACTTGTTGGCTGGTAATTTCGGATGCCATGATTCTATATATCGTTAGAAATTTTGTTAGGTTCGACCTTTAGTCAAACTGCTTACCATGCTTCTTATCAGAAGCCTCAGGGCCGTCGAGCAGGCCCATTTGCTTACCAAGACCGAATACGTCCTCAGGCTTGACCTGAACTGTACCGTCCCCGTTGTCTTTGTATGTATTGCGCTCAGCGATTTGCTCAGCATTGATCCTGTTGAATGTCTCTGTGCGCACCTTGCCTTGCTCTATTTCTGCGTCAACTACATCAGTGGCTATGATATTTTTTACAAGCACTGCTGCGATAGCGAATACAAGGAAGAGTGCCAACCCCCAAAAGAAAGTATTGAAGCGGCGCAGTGGAGTATCTCTGAGATTTGGTTCCATAAATTGTTATCGGTTATTTGTTATCCGTTAATAGGTGAAGTGTGAGTCTGATAACTCATTGTTAGTTATGGAGATTCGCTGACTCGAGGATACGCGGGTCGCGGTTCGGGTAAGTATTTGCGCTGCCTAGGTTGCGAAGGAAGACAAATACGAAGAACGCTCCCACTGTGATGAAGGCCACGATATCACCTAGGTAGGCATTGTGCTGTACGGTAAGAAGTAACTCACAGTCAACTCCTAGCTTATCCATCACAGAAAGTGATGGTCCACGCTCAGGAATCACTGCGATGTAGAGATCGAGTACGTGCATGACGAGAATGTAGAGACAGATTGGAACCACGAACTTCACCTTTTTCTTCATATAGTGGGGAAGAAGAATCACAAATGGCACTGCAAAGTGAAGAAATACAAGCAGCGTGCTCCAAACGTTCCAGTTTACAGATCCAGTCACACTACCATCAGCTAATGTCACAAAGTCAGATGAGTTACGCAGGAGGAAGTAGGATGTCTCCTCGGTGATGTTTGCGTACCAGATCAACATGAACTGGGAGAATGAAACGTAGGCCCAGAAGATAACGAAGGCATGCATTAGCTTGCCCATGACGTGGTAGTGTTCCTCAGAAGTGACTGTCTGAAGGTACCCTTTATAACGAAGCCATGAGAGCGCCAGAATAAGCACGGCCATAGAGTTGAGCGCACAACCGGCAAAGAACCAAACTCCGTACATCGTGGAAAACCACTTGTAGTCGAGTGCCATCAAGAAGTCTAATGCTAGGAATGTGGCAGCAACTGCAAATATAGGCATCACTGCGCAAGAAACCTTACGCGCAAGAATCAGGCGGCGAGTGGTCGGATTAGGATCGGTGTCCTGGTCGATAGAGATTTTACGCAGTAGAAAGATTCCAGCACTCAGGAAAACGAAGAAACAAACGATGCGGATGAGCCACCCATCGAGAGTCATGTACCAGTGCTTCGCTTTTAGAAGGTGGTCGTGAGCGTCATGAGTCGCATAAAGTTGCGCTTTTGTTGGAGACTTGTAGCCGCCACCGGGCTCATGTGCCTTTACTGTGTCTTGGTTAGAGTATTTTGCCTCATAACCAGTTGTGCCATCACTATAAGTTACAGGATCAGCTTCCACCGTCTGCTGTACTTCGCGGTGGCGGTTCATCCACTCGTAAAGATCGTCCTGAACGGATGGGATCATCAGAGGAACGGCAATCACTGCCATGAATGGGAAGATAAATCCTAGGTTCTCCATGATGCGACGCACGCTGACGCCCCAACCTGAGTTAGTAAGGTGGTGCAGCGTGGTCCAGAAGACTCCACCTAAAGCGAGGGTGAGAAAGAAAAGGAATGCGAATAACCAAGAGTAGGCGTAGCCAGATCCGAATGTTTGATCATTGAATAAGAAATAACTGGCGATTGCTCCAGCTACAAACAAACCAAATGCGATGAGCTTAGGAAGACTGAGGTCTTTCTTAGCGATCTTTTCGCCATTCTCTGGTAGGTCCTGTGATGTGACGTTATGTGCCATGGGACTAGTGTGTTAAAAAAAATGAGTGAGTTAAAAAATTAAATTACTTAGCAGATCCTGCTTCGTAGGCATCCTTGACGAGGTCAAGCGGAGCTTTGCGTGAGTATTGAAGAGCCTGAAGGTAAGCTATAATTGCCCAGCGATCTTTAAGGTCTATTTGGTAACCAAATGCCGACATATTGCCGCGACCATTGACGATCACATCGTACTTGCCACCGTCTGGAAGCTCGGAGGTAATTAGGTTAATGACACCGGGAACACCGTAGGATGCTACAACACCTTTGCCATTTCCTGAAATACCGTGGCAGCCAGAACAATTAGCGTTGAACACTATCTTTCCACGATTAATGAACGCCGGAAGGTTTTCCTCAGTGAGTTCGAGTTCCTTTATTGGCAGGCCAGTTCCTAAGACTTGGTCGTCATACATACCATTATGGTAGTAGCTGTTATCATTAGCGAATGACTGGGTTGATGCGTCAGCGATTGATGCGGGCTCGAGTCCCTGAGGGACTGTTTCCTCCACAGGCTGTCGCGCCCCGAGACCATCGCTGAAGAAATCAGATGCTTGCTGAGGGTTGATACGGTCCTGCTCGTCCATATCTTGAAAGATACGGATCGGTGTGTTTTTGAACTTATCTCCGCGGAATCCGCCGATGCTAACAACGAGGACTGCAAGGAGTAGGTAAATGATAAAGAAATAGCGCATGAGTGTGGTTAGTAAAAAGTTGCGTTTAGTCTTCTTCGACGAGTTCGATATTCTTACCCCCAGCTGCTTCGAGCATGGCTTTTGTCTCTTCGGCAGAGAAGTTAGGGTCGCGAGCTTCGATAGCGATGAAGAATCCATCGTCAGTCACACGGTGGAACTGGCGGCTAGCGAAAAGTGGGTGGTTCAAACGAGGGAGCCCCATCAAACCGAGTAGACAAAAGAGCACTGTGAAACCCGAGAAGAGAATCGTCAGCTCAAACATGATTGGGAAGAACGCTGCTGTGGTGAAAATGTTCGCTGGCTTTGCCTGAACCACTGTTGGGTAAATCAACACCTGAGTGATGAACGCCAAACTGAAGCCAGTGAGTAGTCCGGTAGAACCACCAAAGAAAACAAAGTAGGGAAGGATCGAGCGGCGAATGCCCATGGCATCGTCGAGTCCGTGGATCGGGTAAGAGGAATAACAATCCCACTTCTTGAATCCTGCATCACGCACTTGTTCTGCTCCTTTGTAGAGGTGTGATGCGCTTTCGAATTCGGCGAGGTAACCGTAGACGCGTTTTACTGTAGTACTCACTGTTCTGTGATTAGGTAAATATTAAGAATAAGGGCGGAATTAGCACTCAACGTTTGGATTCACGTCGAGCTCGTATTGGTAAGCGGCTTCAGCTGCGACTCCTTTATCAGGATGCGCCTTCTTGTCGTCGAAGTGGGCGTCTGCTTCTAGCAGTGTCCACTTCACCTCAGCTATGTTGATACATGGTAGGAATCGGAGGAAGAGAAGGAAGAGTGTCAGGAACATCCCGATCGTTCCGACAAATGTCAGGACGTCGACTGGGCTCGCCTCGTAGTACTTCCAGTCACCTGGCAGCCACATACGTGGAAGAGTGGTCACAATGATTACGAATCGCTCGAACCACATACCGATGTTCACCAGCATACAGATACCCATGACAATCCAGAGATTCTCACGGCATTTCTTGAACCAAAAGACCTGCGGTACAATCACGTTGCAGAACATCATCGTCACGTACGCCCACCAGTAAGGACCAGTTATTCGTAACTTGAATGCCTCTATCTCGTACTTACCACCAGAGTAGTAGGCCACGAAAAGCTCCATGATGTAGGCGTAGCCTACGATCGTTCCCGTCGCCAGGATGATCTTACACATGTTCTCGATGTGCTTCATCGTGATCAAGTCGTGGAGACCATAGATCGAACGCGCTGGGATCATGATCGTCATCACCATAGCGAATCCACCAAAGATCGCTCCAGCGACAAAGTAGGGCGGGAAGATAGTGGTGTGCCAACCAGGGACAGTCGAGGTCGCGAAGTCAAACGAAACGATTGAGTGCACGGAAAGAACCAGCGGAGTAGAAAGTGCTGCAAGCAGTAGGTAAGCCATCTCATAGTGGCTCCACTGACGGTTACCACCGCGCCAACCGAGTGAGAATACTCCGTAAAGGAACTTGCGGATACCTGGCTTCGCACGGTCGCGGATGGTAGCAAGGTCAGGCACCATACCGAGGTACCAGAAGATCAAGGAGATTGTGAAATAGGTAGAAACCGCAAACACGTCCCAAAGGAGCGGTGATTTGAAGTTCTGCCAGATCGCGTTCGCATTAGGAATAGGAGCGAGGAACCAGGCCATCCAAACGCGTCCAACATGGAAGGCTGGAAAAATACCTGCACAGCAAACCGCGAAGATTGTCATGGCTTCCGCCGCTCGGTTGATCGAGGTTCGCCAGTTCTGACGAGTAAGGAAAAGGATAGCCGAGATCAATGTACCAGCGTGACCGATACCAATCCAGAAAACGAAGTTAACAATCGGCCAACCCCACATTGTGCGGTTGGTGTTACCCCAAACACCGACACCAGTGGACACGAGGTAAAATAGGCCGCCACCAACACCGATCAGAGCGATAAGGGCGCATGGGATGAAGAGAATCCACCAAAGAAGTGGCTGCGGTTTCTCCACGATACCGGCGATACGTTCGGTAATCCACGCGTAGGAGCGGTTATTTAGGATAAGCTTCTCGCGTTCCAATACTGGAAGCTGGAAGGACTTATCGCTAGTGTTTTCAGATGCTGAATCAGCCATGATGTGTGTGCTAGATTAAGTTGGGATAAAGGATGATGAAATCGGTGACTGCAGACTAGTGCATGTTGATAGTTGCCTTACCGACGTATTTGGCGCCCGGCATGCTGATATTAGGATTCTTCACACGTGCTAGGTAACTAGTCCGTGGTCGGGTGCCGATATAGTTAAGAAGGTCGTATGCGCGATCATTGATGATCTCGTTGTTCTTGTTCTTAATGCGGCTGATCATTGACTTAGAATCGAGAAGATTACCGAAGACAACTGCACCTGCTTGGCATGCGTCCTGACATGCGACGCGGACGCCGTCAGTCTTTGGCATGAGTTGCTCAGCAGTGATTTTTGACATAGTAGAACCACCAGCAGTTGCGAGTGCTTTTTCCTTAGCGAGCTTCTTAGCATCGATCTTAGCGGACTGGAGACGCTGCACACAGTAGGTGCACTTTTCCATCACACCACGCATACGAACTGAAACGTTCGGGTTGCGCTGGAGGTGCTTGGAGTCGCCTTCTTGCTTCTCACCGAGAGGACCTTTGTAGAGGTTCTTGTCGAGAAGTGGGTTACGCTTGTTGTAGTCGAAGAAGTTGAAGCGACGTGCCTTGTATGGGCAGTTGTTCGCGCAGTAACGGGTTCCGATACAGCGGTTGTACGCCATAGCATTGAGACCGTCTTCTGTGTGGACTGTAGCATTCACCGGGCAAACTGTTTCACAAGGAGCAGATTCACACTGCACACATGCCACTGGCTGCGGGATCATCTCTGGAGATTTCTCCCACTCGTCAGCATCAATGTATTTATCCGGTGCTGCAAAGTAGCGATCCATCCGGATCCAGTGCATTTCACGGCCCATTGCCACCTGAGTTTTGCCCACCACTGGGATGTTGTTCTCAGCCTGACATGCCACGAGACATGCATTACAACCATTACAGACGTTGAGGTCGATGGTCATTGCCCATTGCTGGGATTTATCAGAAAGGTGCGGAGTAGCGGTTTCTTTACCACCTGTCAGTGGGCCACCATTGGCTTCTTGCTTGTAGAGGCTCATGTTCATTGGAGCGTGGGAATCCATTCCCTGCTTCTGAACATTCGCTATCTGTGATGCGTAGTCTTTATGCGTCTTCTCGTCGGTCGCTGTGGAGATCTCACGAGCAATCGCGCGTCCGTACATCGAGTGGTGCTCCTGCGTACGAGCCATCTTGTAGGTCGTGCCATTTTCAGCACGAGCGATGGTTGCGCCTGTAGCGTAGTAGTCGTCTTCAGCACGGAGAGGGTAAGCATTGAAACCGGTATTCATGCCGACACAAGAAACGTTGCTCTTGCAGTCTTGGCTGTATGCTACGCCGCTTCCTTTGAACTCAGTCGCGAAGTTCTCATCGTAGCCTTGGCCATAACCGAGGGAGATAGATATCACGTTCTCTGCCATTCCGAAAGAAACGATCACTGGGCCTTCGAGAGTCTTGCCGTTTACAGAAATTTTAGCCACTGGAGCATAGAGACTTGGTCCTTCTCCTTCTTCAGGGACATCGGTCTTTTTGATCTTCGTTTCTGTAGCTATACCAATACCAGACCACCAAGCAGCACCAGCTTTCTCGAGCTCTACGAGTTCATCGTAGATGCCGAGGTCTTTAGCAGTTTGAGGTGCTACGTAGATCGCGTTATCCCAACAAACCTTGGTGATCGGGTCTGGAGCTTCTTGCAGCCATGCGTTGTCGATGTAACGACCGTCTAGAACGGAACCGTCAGTCGAGTAAACGATGTCGAGAGCATCTACAGACGGAACAGGCTGGGCGGTAAGTGACGGAGCACTCACAGCAGCAATGCCTTTGTTCGCTACTGCGTACTCGGACTTGAAGAATCCTTCACGAAGAAGTTTCATCCATGCCGCTTGCTTTGCTTTAGCATTGGATCCGTTACTCACGGCATCAAATGTTTTACGCACTGCTGAGTATGCTGGTGAAACTGCTTTTACATCCAGCATAGAATTATGGAGCTCACCGTCAAGAAGACCAGTAAGTAGCTCGAACTCAGAAACTCCACCGTAAAGCGGAAGGATCATTGGCTGAACGATGGTGTAAACACCATAAGATGTGTATGAGTCACCCCAGCTTTCGAGGTAGTTCGCCGCAGGAATGTGTAGGTCAGCTGTGTTTGCTGTAGCATTCAGAGTCTCGCCTAGCTGCACCACTTTCACCTTAGCGAAGGCCTTAGCGAGCGCAGCGCTCTCGTGCACTGGGTTTGCTGGTGTGAGGAGAATGACTGTGTCGAGCTGCTTAACATCTGAGATGAGTTGCTTCACACTTCCAAGGCCAGCCTTGTTAGTCTGCACAGGCTTGAGCGTTTTACCGAACGAACCGAGCTTAGTATTGATCAGGTGCGCGAGATCGTGAAGATCTTTGCCGTAACGAGATCCGAGAAGCACGACTGCTTCGCCACGGTGCTTCATGAGATCTACCGCACATGCTTTGATCCATTGCGCTTTTTTCCCCTCAAATACGCCACCAGGAATGGTGACAGAAACACCGAACTCAACAGCGAGCGCTGCGAGGAATCGACCAATTTGAGAAGGAGCCACAGGAGCGCGGTGGTCAGCCATTCCACCAGTGAGACTGAAGTTAGGCTCAGCGATGTAGAGACGGTTGAGGCTATCTTTAGTCTCTAAAGCAGTTTTGTCGTAATCGCGACCGTTCACATGGCGGCGATCGTAGAAACCTTTTACCGGGCCTTGTTTGTCGAGCTCGAGGAAGTCCGAGTCGACTGAAAGTATGCACTTAGCGTCAGAGAAGTCTGCAATGACATCCACACCAGGTCCGTAAATTGCCTCGTTAGATTCTTTGCGGCCCGCACCAGCGAGAGCTTCGTAGCTGTAAAACTTAGCGCCAGAGAATTTCTCGGCGAGCTCAACACGAAGCCGAGTCCTTGTTGCTGAATCATCTTCACCAAACACAAAACCGATCTTACCGGATTTGGTGAACTCGGTGAGTTGCTTTTCAGCGGCTGCGCGAGACACTTTATTTCCTTTGTTCAGGAAGTCACGTGAGCGAGCCGGATTGTAAAGATTGAGAACAGATGCCTGCATGAACGCGCCGTGACCATCATTCTCAGGGTGAATGCGGTTAGGCTCGAGCTTGGTCGGGCGTCCTTGGTGGTTTGTCACTACTGCTGGAATTGCGCCGCCGGCTTGTGGCATGGAAGATGCATAGTAAAGTGGCTTACCGGGAATCACCCACTCAGGAGCATTCACGTAAGGGACTATCAATGTTTCAGGGCGACGACATGACGCGAGACCAAAGCCTGCTAGCGCTGTAGAAGCGCCCATGACTTTTAGGAAATCACGGCGGGACGACTCGCGGTCATTTTCGTCGATCATTGTCTCAGCAGCACGCGGGAATTCACGTTCTACCCACTGGCGTAGGCCAGTAGTGTCTTCGAGTTGACCTGCACTACGCCATGCTTTTGTGACGTTTTCACCGGCAGGTGCTTCAGGATGTTGCCATTTACGTTTGCTCATTTTCAGCAGAAAGGTTGGTAGTTAGATAAAGTGGATTAACGATGACAAGTGGCGCAGCTTTCTTTCGGCTGAATGTCCCAGTGATTCTTGAGGAATGTGCCAACTACATGTTGAACTTTTTCTTCAGAATCTGCGGGTGAGTATAACTCACCGAATACAGCCTTCTGGAACTCTGGATTAGCCTCAACGTAGTTCTTAGCGGTGTAATCGAGATTAAATACTTCCTCGAGCGGGCGGAGGTGCTTCTCAGGCGCTCGGTGGCAATCAAGACAGAACCCCATGGAAAGGCTCTTCGCGTGGTAAACTTCAGGCATCTCGTTGACTTGACCGTGGCAACTCACACAAGAGATTCCGCGACTAAGGTGCGCAGAGTGATTGAAGTAAACATAATCAGGTGACTTGTGGACGCGGACCCATTTCACTGGATCGCCGGTGTAACCTTCATATGTCTTGTCAATCGCACGGCGGAGAGGAACAAGCTCTTCACTATCAGTCTTCACGTGCTGGTGACAAGTCCAACAGCGATCAGCCGTAGGAACGTTAGCGTGGCCAGATTCCTCTACGAACGAATGACACAGACGGCAATCAAGACCGAGCTGTTTCACGTGCAACTCATGATTATAAGGAATCGGCTGGTCGGGCATGTACCCGACACGCGTACTCTTTGGCGTACCGTAGTATGTAAATGCTATAGCAATACCAAATGCTAGTGATCCTATACAAATCGCTATTTGGATTGGTATGAGGTTGGAGTATCGTGGGAAAATGTTGGCCATGACGGTCTTTCTTGTACGTGCTTGTGAAATTTTTCACAAGGCTTTTTTGAGTTCTATTTTGGCGGCGCGATTATTACCATGAAACGCCACTTGGCAATCCGAAAAATTGCCAGCGATCTTTTTTTGCTAAATCCTTCATCCTCTGACTTACACAACAGCATTTCTGTGACGCATCTGACTACAAGATTAGTTAGGAGAGGTTAGACTCTAACTCTACAGCGATAGATTTGGTGTAATTCCAGCCACTCACTTCACCTCATTTACCAGCTCACTTCCGGACGCATAAGCCATAATATTCTCCCCAGTCGTTTCAACGATTCCCTGAAGCGCCTCTTTGGTAAAAAATCCCTGATGGCCTGTGATCAGAACGTTAGGAAATGTCATCAAGCGCATCAGCACATCATCCTGAATAATCCCTGACGACTGATCGTCAAAAAAGTAGTCCTTCTCTTCTTCGTACACATCCATGCCGAGGTAGCCAAGTTGACCAGACTTTAGGGCATCAATCGACGCCTTTGCATTCACCAGCCCACCACGCCCAGTATTGATCAAAGTAAAGCCACGCTTTGACTGTGCAAATGTTTCAACATCATAGAGATGGTAAGTTTCCTCCATCAACGGACAATGCAAACTCACAATATCAGCTTGGGAGAACAATTCCTCCTTAGTCACTAGGGTGTATTGCCTAGCCTCCTCAGACGGGTACGGATCGCAGACGATCACCTTACAGCCAAACCCTTTCATTATTTGACAAAAAACGAGTCCAATCTTGCCCGATCCAAAGACACCGACTGTCTTACCAACCAAGTCGAAACCCATTAGCCCATTAAGTTCAAAATTGCCTTCGCGTACCCGGTTGTAAGCTCGGTGCGTTTTCCTGTTCAGAGTCAACAACATCGCAACCGCATGCTCAGCGACCGCGTGTGGGGAATACGAGGGAACCCGCGCCACCATGATCCCCAGCTCAGCCGCCGCCACAACATCCACATTATTGAACCCCGCGCAGCGCAATGCGACAAACCTTACACCCGCTGCATACAGCAGCTCTAGGACGGGACGATCTAACTCATCATTCACAAACACGCATACCACCTCAAACCCCAAGGCCAAACTCGCGGTCTCGACCCCAAGGTGGTCTTTCAAGAATAGGAACTCATGCTCTTCTCCACACTCTTCAAATAATTCCCGATCGTATTCCTTAGCTGAATAGAATGCTATTTTCATGCACCCTAACAACCACGTTCACTCTAAAATTTCCAGCCGATTATCTACAATTCTACGTAATCCTTAGCTGTAAATCCTGACAACTCCGTTACCCAAATATCAAAAATAGTTATCTGAAATTTACTTCAAACTCTTGACTATTTAGCAATTCTGGCGATCTTACCATTGGTTCCCATCCGGGAGCTACTTGGGGTTGTCTCGTGTTTTTTGTTTTTTTCATGGGGCAGCCCTTTTCTCTCTCCACTTTGGCTTCAATTTACAATACAGCCTCTATTCGGACTGCCAACTCCTCCATCTCAGGCACCGGAACTTCTAATCGATGAGCCACGGCAAGTGGAGTTTCCCAAATCGCCTCGAACTCAACTGGTCGACCTTCCACAAAGTCAATCATACTGGAGGGACGATAGGCCCCCATCGGCAAGGTAATCTCCACCTGGTGATCGATAAAACTCTGCGGGATGGTATGCCCAAGAGCTGCCGCCACAGCAACCACCTCGGCCATGATTGCTCGCACCTTTGCTTCTAGACCTCGCTCATGTAACAACACAGCCGTATCCACCCCACCTTCAGCAATTGCTAAACCATTGAATGGCACGTTCCACACCAACTTCATCCAGAGAGCTTTCTCCAAAGAATCAACGGCTTCACAAGGGAAATGAGCACCACTGAAAACTTCCGCCACTTTCTCCAGCCTCGCACTTTTCCCTCCCACAAATTCACCGATGCGGATCAGACCTGAGGCTGTGTGAGAGACCACACCTAGACTCAGGCGGTTGATACAAACAAAACAAAGGCCCGCCATAATTCTCTCAGCTCCGAATAGATCTGCTAGGTGCTCACAATTCCCCAGACCATTCTGCAAGGTGATAATGGCAGTATCGGGGCCCAGCAATGGCGAGATCACCTCATGAGCCATAGCATTTGATGTAGTCTTCCAAGCCACGATCACAAGATCCACTGGCCCAATTTCTTCAGAGCTTTGAGCACACTGGACGTCATCGAGATAAAAATCCCCAGCCACACTGCGCACTTCGAGCCCGTGCTCTTTCACATGCTCGTAATCTGAACGCAGCAGAAACGTCACATCCTCCCCTGCCCGCGCCAGTCGTGCTCCGTAATACGAGCCCACCGCCCCAGCTCCCACAATTGCTATTCTTCCTAGTCCCATTTTGTTTTTCTAAAATTCTCAACCATGGAGTAATCGATTCCTCCAGAAAAAGCAATGGCCTCATCCGATGATCGGATGAGGCCATGAAAGTGGAAATGCCTGAATACTAGTCGAGGTGCACGATCTCTCCTGTGCGAAAGGATTTGTCTGCAGCTTCCACGATCTTCATGGAGTTGATAGCATCATCCATGTGGTCGGTTAGATCCACATCGTTTTGAATAGCATCAAGCAGGAACAACTGCTCGCGCTGGCAAAGCTCATCGTGATCCGGTTCGTCGCCGGTTTCCTCCCAGACGTCTTTCTTGACAAATTGGTTGTTAGCATCGAGCTCAGCGAAGTGGCGGCGCAGAGTATTTGTCTTGGTATGCGCATCGACATCGGAAGAAGCGCCTTCACCGGCAGCCTCTTTCGCTTCGATAGTCACGCAGCCCTTAGGCCCTACGACATCTTTCACGAAGAAAGCCGTCTCAGACATCATTGGACCCCAGCCTGCTTCATACCAACCAACTGATCCGTCTTCGAAAGTCACCTGTAGGTGACCGTAGTTGATTTTACCTTCAGGTATTTCATCGGAAAGACGCGCACCTAGTCCAGCAACGCGCACCGGCTTGGAACGAGTCATCTGGCACATGACATCGACGTAGTGGACACCACAGTCAACGATCGGGCTGATAGAGGACATGAGATTCTTATGCGTCTCCCAGTTGTCTCCGAAAGATTGCTGGTTGAGGTTCATCCGCATCACTAGCGGCTTGCCGAGGTCGTGCGACATCTCGATGAATTTTTGCCACGATGGATGATGCCGTAGGATGTAACCAATCACCAACTTGCGGCCATTGGCCTTCGCTGAATCGACAATTTCCTGCGCTTCTTCCACAGTCTCAGCTAGCGGCTTCTCGATGAACACATCACAGCCAGCTTCAAAGGCAGCTTTAGCAAATAGTGCATGAGTGTCTGGGTAAGTTGAGATGGAAACAGCATCCGGCTTGGTCTCTTTGAGTGCCTTGTAGAAATCATCGTAGAGCGCGTAACCTCCACCAAGTTCTTCATTGAGCTTCTCGCGAGATCCAGCAGAACGTGTGCAGATACCGACGATCTCGAACTCAGGAATATTGTGGTACGCCAAGGCATGGGAACGTCCCATATTGCCTGCACCTGCGCATAGAATTTTGATCATAATTGTTTAGTGTGTGTATTTTAAAATTAGTCTTGAGGTTCGTCGTCAGTTTTCACTTTGTCCCAAAATGTGAGTCCAAAGATGACAAAAATGACAGCGGCCATGATAGCTGGGAAAATCCAGTAGTTGCTCCAGTCAGCCATATTTGAACTAATGAGGTCAGTGTCTACTAAATCGGAGTAACCTTTACCAAACATGTCAGCCAATTGCTCTAGCGTATTTTTACTTGGCTCACCTTCTTTAATCTTAGCGATACTCGTAACGAGTTCAGCTGATGGCGGAGTTCCATATGTTTCTCCATTTTGGACGAAAGTGTTAGGAAGGGCCGGGAGAGAGATTTTTGTGAATGGCCAATTCCCTCCACCAAAAGCAAATGCATAACCAATAAACATTCCTATTCCCTGCGTGAGAAATACGATCAAACTCTGAGCCTGACCTCGCACTTCTTTAGGGGCCTTCTTGTCAGTGTAAATAAATCCTGTAACGAAGAAGAAGTCGTAACAAATACCGTGCAGAGCCACACCCAATAACAACATCCAAGCAATTTGATTTGATGCTCCAGCAGCAAACAGAGCGTACCGCGCCACCCAACACCCCATACCAATGAGTAGCATCTTTTTTACTCCAAGCTTCCGGAAGAAAAACGGAATCAATAACATGAATATGATTTCGGACATCTGACCAATTGTCATGGTCGATCCAGATTCTTTATAGCCTGCTGCAGTTAAGAAATCAGCAGTCTGTCCGTAATAGTAAGCCAGCGGAATACAAATAAGAGTCGAACAGATTGCAAAGACCGCGAACGATTTATCTTTGAGCAGCTTGAACGCATCAAACATTAACAATGATCGAATATTTACCGCCTGCCCCTTGGCTGGAGCGGGAGTGTGAGGCAAAGTGAAACTAAATAGCCCTAGAAGCAACGTTGATGCTGCTGCCAACCAGAAAATATTCAACGAGATTGACCACCCGACAAAGCCAATAACTAGACCAGCAACAATCCAGCCTATCGTCCCCCAGACTCTAGCCTTAGGGAACAGTTCCTGAGGGAGGTGGGTGAAGGTGATCGTATTACCCAAGCCCAGAGTCGGCATGTAGCAGAACATGTAAGCAATCATCAAATTTACAATCAAGGGACCTTGGGAAGCTCCTTCTGGAGCAATAATTGCAATATAACTCATTATTACTCCTCCAATCACTAGAAGAACGCCCATTACTTTTTCAGATGGGAAAAATCGATCCGCTACTAGACCTAAGAAAAGCGGAGCAAAAATAGCAGCGAGTGGAGCACTCCCATAAGCGCCACCAATAATGCTTCCTAGATCATGCGCATTTAGAGCTGGTTTGAGAGTTGCGAACCATGATCCCCATGCAAAGAATTGCAGGAACATCATGATTGAGAGTTTACTGTAGTTATTTTTGTTTTCTGTGCTGCTCATGGTAGCTGTAGTGTTGGAAAGTTTTTGGTGCTGCTAGTGTTTTGCTGATAGGGAATAAATAGAACCTCTAGCTGGGGCTCTTTGTTGGCAATTCTGACGGCTTCTTCTGTGGGCAAGATTCGTAGGGCTGTGGCCCAGGCATCAGACTCCATCGCGGTGGGGGCTATGGTCGTCACGTTGAGGCGATTGATTTTACTTTGCTTAGTAGCGGGGTCAATGAGGTGAGATTGGCGTTTGCCGTCGGCTTCGAAAAATTGATAACTATCACCAGAGGTGGATAGAGCCGTGTTCGCTAACACTATTTTACCGATGACCTTATGTTCTGGATCTTCAATGCCAATGTGCCAACCTTTTTTTTCTGGAGGAGCTGCAGCGAGGACTGTCTCACCACCGACAATGATTGCGGCATGGGTGATTCCAGCTCCTTTAAGAATATCCATAAGTTGATCTCCTATGTATCCTTTACCGATGCCTCCTAGGTCAATTTTTAGCGACTTTTGCAGAGTGATGGCTTTCTTATCGTGGTCGAGAATGAGATCTCGATAGCTCGGAGCTCCCACCGAGGGATTTTCCAGCATGGTTAGCTCTCTCCATGCCTGGGTGTGCTTACCGAGGGTGACATCAAATGCTCCGTTAGATTTTGCCGAAATGGCCTGAGCTTGAGCAATCACTGAGAAAAGTGCATCACTTACCTTGTGCGCTTTCCCTATAGGTTTTGCGCACAGTTCGCTGACTTCGCTATCTGCACGATAGTCAGAAAGTATGGTGTCTAAATCTTTGACTCGTTGAAAACAACTCTTAGCTAATGTATCAGCATGCTCTTTCTCCTCAGAATAGAAAACGAGACGCACCATGGTGCCTAAATGAGGGGCTGAATAACTGCACCTTTTCAGCTCTGATCTAGGAGGCGGACTTGATGATTCCTCCTCCCTTGGACTACAGCTGAGAACTGATAGACAGAGAAAGAGGGGGATAGGTGTGATTCTTCTCATGTATTTCTAACTTGGCGATAGCTACATTGCAGCCAAATCATCACCCTCTGACCTGCGTTTTGTAATTAGTCCTCTGCTACACCAGAATTCCAGTAGTGATACATTTCTTCTGCAGTCGGTATTTTACGTGGGCGAACGATACGTATTCCTGGATAGGGTTCACGAGTATGATACCATTGGCTTTTAGGGCCTTGTGGGTCATCTTTTTTCCAGATTGGATCTGATTGCAGGCGCGCTGACGCTTGCACGTCATTGAGCGGCAGCTTCCAAAACCCACCCTTCGCGACATGTGGGTATGGCTTGGTTGCTTTCACCCATGGATTGACTACCTTCTTCTTACCAAAATGGGCCTGCCTATTCGGAACGTATTGATCAAGAGTCCACTCTAGCACATTGCCATGCATGTCATAAAACCCCCAAGCATTGGGTTTTTTCTGAGCGGGCTTTTGATAATGTGAGCCAGCTTCACCTGCGAGCCATGCATATTTACTCGCATCTGCAGGATCGTCTCCCCAGCTGTATTTAGTTTTACTGCCAGCACGGCAGGCATATTCCCACTCGGCTTCAGTAGGAAGTCGGTAGAAGTGGCCAGTTTGGAAGCTGATCCATTGACAATATTTGTTAGCTGCATGCTGAGTCATGCCTATTGCGGGATGACCATCACGAGCCATGCCAAATGTCATGGGGTGGTAGGGAGTTGTGGGACGAGCCAGGAAGTCGAGATCACCTTTGATTTGCTCTCGCATAAAATCAGGCAATTGGCCGTCTTTCGTCCGTGGTAGCACGGAGTACATAAAGGGATCATACTCTTCCCATGTAACTTCGGCTTTGCCCATCCAGAAGGCAGAGAGATCCACTTCTAGAGTGTCACCCTCCTTCTCACCTTTCCAAGTGAAACTACCAGCTTTGACCGGTAACATCTCAAACTGCGCTCCCGAATTAAGCGTCTTTTTATACGCGATAAAGGGCTTTTCCGTACTATTGTTGACCTTATTCTTTATTTGCTGATAGTCAGTGACGCGCTTGTGAATGACTTGAGCTAGGCGCATTTGCTCCTCGTCGAAATCACCTTTAGCGAGAGCTGGTTTGATATCAGCAACGGGTTGAGCTGCGTCCACAGTCTCAGCACCAACACAAAGTGCGGCTAGTGCTGAGATCGCTAAAATTGCCCTGCTAGAGTTAATTTCTAACTTAATCATTCACTTAAATAAATTTTGTTTTACCAGGGATTGGTGATTTGCGCGCTGTA
Organism: Rubritalea profundi; assembly: GCF_002954445.1. Taxonomy (GTDB): domain Bacteria; phylum Verrucomicrobiota; class Verrucomicrobiia; order Verrucomicrobiales; family Akkermansiaceae; genus Rubritalea; species Rubritalea profundi. Next base: position 2,493,698 of record NZ_MQWA01000001.1, on the reverse strand, counting down.
AATGGAGTGTCAAAGTTGAGCCCTTTAGACTCAACAAACACATCTTTGGAACTCATAATTTGCTTATCAGTGAGCAACGCTCCTGTGTAGCCGGCTGTGCGTCCCATTATACAGATGGCGTGTGTAATATCGAACTTATCGATCACGTCGTTATAAACCTTCCCCTTGCGAATGTGCTCAGTAAAGATCTTGTGCTCATTCACGTAGCCAAGTCCACCTGAGCTTTTCCAGATGGTCTTACCATCACGAACTAGAGAGACATTCTGCCCTTTTGCAATAGCATGACCTTTACTACCTGTGATTACATCACCGCTAGCTGCGTAGGTGCCAGGAATCTGACGACCGAAGAAGTCTGCCACGCGTCCATCTGCATATTCGTAGCGAAGGGTAAACTGATCCCAGGCGTTCGCGGCTTCTACTGGTATGATGTTTCCTCCATTAGCAAAACACCTGGCTGGAAGAGTATCTCCCATAGCCCAAGACATCCGGTCAATTCCGTGAATCATGTACTCCAAGGTTCCGTCACCACCTAATTCGACAAAGTTTTGCCAATACCTAAGCGACCATTCCATATCAGACATGCTCGCGGGCTTGAACTTGATATCAGGCATTTTATTTGGTCTTCCGCCACCACAGTAGGACGAAGAGGTGGAGAGCACGTCGCCAATCTCACCACCTTGAATGCGCTTGTGCATCTCCATAAGGGCAGAGCTATAGCGCCAAACTAGACCTGTGAGAACTGACTGTCCATTGCTCTGAGCCTTCTTAGCGCTATCCATGACGCTTTTAAGTCCTGGAATATCTAGCGCGAATGGCTTCTCAATAAAGACATGCTTTCCTGCATCCACTGCAGCCTTAAAGTGCAACGGACGGAAAACTGGCGTAGTCGTCAGCAAAATAATATCAACTCCACTATCGATCACTTTTTGATAGGCATCAAAACCGACAAAGTGACGCTTGCCACCGCCTGTATCGACACGACCAGAGAATTTCTTCTCGATACCGCTCACTTTTTTCATGCGATCATCAAAGATATCACCAACAGCCCAGAGGATAGTATCTGGATCAGCGGTCAAGATATCTCTCACTGCTCCAGCTCCTCGGCCACCTAGGCCGACGACTCCTACTTTAAGCTTTTTCTTTCCAGCTCCGTCAGCGGCGCTAAGCGATGGGAATACTAACGGGCTAAGCCCCAGTGCGGCAGTGCCGATTGATGCTTTTTTTACGAAATCACGTCGCGTAGACTTAGACTCTTCGTTTGATGGTTGTTGATCTGACATAATAGGTGTTTTTAAAGTTCTTTGATGGATAGGTTACGGAACTCAAGAGCACTTCCGTGGTGCTGCAGAGCGATTGGTCCTTCAGATGGAACGTCAGGGAGTTGAGCGTTCTCAATCACTGTCTTGCCATTGAGCATCACAGTCAAACGGTCTCCATTGAGCGTGATCGCCATACGGTTCCATGCGCCAATCGGATTGTCTGCTGGGACTTTAGGTGTGAGTGCTGCTCGGATCTCTTGGCTAAATTTACGATTCATGCGGTATCCGTAAACCTCACCTGAGCCACAAGGCCAGTTCCAGAGGTTGACTTGTGAACGATTGTTGCCACGTAGGTAGATCCCACTATCAAGCTCGATCACATTCTTTGATATTGGCTTACCATTGGCATCCTTCTTTGTCTCGCCCGTCGCGGGGTCCAGCACTGGACGATCGAGTCGCTTGGCAGATGTCTCAGCCCAACGCCAATCAAACACCATGGTGAAATTCTTATAGCTCTTCTCAGTCCAGAGATTCTTGTCCTTGGCGGTGGATTTACTGTCGTAGTAAAGCACATCGCCGCGTGGCTGCCAGTGACCTTCGTGCCCTGGCTCTTGTTTCCAGCCACCCAGGCTCTTGCCATCGTAGAGTGCTTTGAAACCGGTGAGATCTACTTTCACCAAACTAGTATCCTTGATCTTAATATTTCGAAATGCCACTGGATCTCCATGGCCGCAGAATGCAATAAAGCCTGAGCGACGCTTTACGCCCACGTGCTTTGGAAATTTCTTAGCCAGCTCGTCGAGGTTCGCATCATTGATGACAACACCATTGAGTTCGATCGCCACATGGTTACCATTGACAACCACGCGCTGCTTATTCCACTCGCCTACTGGCTTGAGGTGGCCATGCTTGGCTGCCTGTACCTTATAAAGGCCACCATGGAATTGTGATTCCTTGAGCTTGGCGTACTCTGGGTGCGTGTCATCGAGAATTTGCAGCTCGAGCCCAGTATAGGCGGGATCCCCCTTACCTGGGTAATGAACGCCCAGGCCATTGTTGCCACCAGCTGGCAATTTGAATTCAAAATCGAGCACATAGTTCGAGTACTCCTTTTTAGTCATCAGGTTCTTCCCCTTCGGCGTGCAAACGATGGTCCCATCCTTTACCGCATACCCCTCACCAGTCCAGCCAGTGAGGTCTTTGCCATTGAAAAGATCAATGAAGCCCTCTTCGGCGAGCGTGAGCTGACTGCAGAGTCCTGCAAAAATTAGTGTTTTAAATATTCTCATGGTTTCAATTGTGTGAGTTAAAATACGTAGCTCCGTCAAATAACTTACAATAAATGCACCGTTCATGCATTTCCGTATGAACCTCTGCAAGGAAGATCAAACTCGATCACTTGTCCACTACGAAAGAGGGAGCAAGCAACTCTCTTTCGTCTTTCAAACAATGACTTCCGCTCGGCTCGCTCACGCAAAAGTTTCTTGTAAAAGGGAAAAGACTTCTCACACCTCACTTCTTGCTTCTTACTTCCTCCGTATGCATCACGTCCTCACTGCCGACCAATTTTCCCGCGCGGACCTCGACCGCATCATGCAGCGCTCCGCTGAAATGGAAGCCATCCTCAAGCAAGGCGGCACCAAGATGTGTGATGGGAAAATCTTAGGCGCGCTCTTTTACGAGCCCTCCACCCGCACCCGTCTCTCCTTTGAGACCGCCATGCTCCGACTCGGCGGCAGTGTCATCTCAGAGAGCGATGTCACCTTTTCCTCCCAATCCAAAGGCGAAGTTATCGAAGACACCATCCGCATCGTCGGCGGCTATTCAGACGTCATCGCTATCCGCACCAAGGTCAAAGGCGAAGCAAAAGTCGCAGCACACTACTCCCCTGTCCCAGTCCTCAACGGCGGTGACGGCAGCGGCGAACATCCCACCCAGTCGCTTCTCGACCTCTACACCATCGTCAAACACCACAACATAGGCAACGAGCCTCTCAATATAGCTTTCGTCGGCGACCTAAAATACGGCCGAACCGTCCATTCTCTCGCTAAAATCCTGCGCAACTACGAGGGAGTCTCCCTCCAATTCGTCGCCCCAGAAGCCATCCAAATGCCGTCCGAATACGTCAACAGTCGCGACAGCATCCACACCACGCTCACCGACGAAATCCTCCAGACTGCCGATGTCATCTACGACACCCGAATGCAGAAAGAACGCTTCGAAGACATCGAGCAATTTAACCAAGTCAAAAATGCCTTCATCTTCACCCCAGAAATGGTCCACAAGATGAAACCAGATGCCACCCTCATGCACCCACTGCCACGGGTCAACGAGATCATGCAAGCTGTCGACAGCCTCCCCCAAGCACGCTACTTCGAGCAAGCCCTCAATGGCGTACCCATCCGCATGGCCCTCATAGCCGAAGCGCTCGAGGTCTAACTTCACGGATCGCTGCCAGTGATCAAAAAATTTTGCCCAGCCAGCAAATCTGCGCTTCTCTAGGGAATTCTCAGCTCTGAGATACCGATATTCACCAAAAGTAACCATGCCACCTAACGTACTTCTCAAGTCTGCCCACTCCGGCAACCCTATGCCCGATGGACTCAACAGCTCACACCAAGCTCTCTGGCTAGAACAAGCCGGTGACTGGCACAAAGCACACGACATGTGCGACACCGTCCCCGACCCTGCAGGTTCGTGGATTCACGCCTACCTTCACCGTGTCGAAGGCGATCTCTCCAATGCCTCCTATTGGTACCACCGCGCCAGTAAAGAAATGCCAACCTGTAGCCTCGACCAAGAATGGCTCCAGTTGGCTGAAGAGCTGGCATGAAGTCCATTCAGCGATGACTCAACCACTGGCAGACCTCCCCAACTTAGGAGAAAAAACAGCCGACTGGCTTCTAGCCGCTGGCATTCCCAGCGAGTTCGAACTCCGACAGCTAGGCACTATTGAGGCCTGCCGCAAGCTCCTACTCAACGGTCAGGACATCAACCTCCTCATGGCCTACGCTCTAGCTGGCGCCATCCACGACCACCATTGGAATAAGCTCCCGCCCTCTCTCAAACAAGAAACCCGCCAGAACTTCCGAGCACTACAGCAAAAATTGGGATTGAAATAATCACAGCTAACAAGTTAGATTGCGGCCTGCTCGATATGCGCTTTACCTCTACTCTTATTCTCCTACTAGGACTGACATCTGCAGCCCACGCGGGGATGACGGTCATCACCTTGACCGATGTCGCAAAGATGCGGATCGAGTCGCTTTCCTTCTTCATCGCCGCCTACCTATTGATGGCACTCTTCGTCAAATGGCTCTGGAACTACCTAGCGAAGTCGTTTGGGAAACTCCCGATGCTCAACTACAGACGCGCACTCGCGCTGGCTCTCATTTCTGGGCTATTCCTCTACGTCGTCCTCACCATGATCTCAGGCGCCCGTGAGCTCCTCACGCCTGGCGCTTGGCAGAAGAAGGGCTACGGCTACAAGCTCGAAGAATCAGCCACTTCAGGCCCCGATCGTAGTGCTCAGGCTACCCAACTACGGGACATCCTCTGGCAATTTGCCAAACAGAATGACGGCCACTTCCCCAGCAGCCTGTTCATTGATGAAATCACCCTCACGGGCGCACAGAAGCACTTCGCAAAAAACGAACTCAATTGAAGTCTGACACCTCGGGCTCTGAACTCTAGGCTGACTTCTGCTAGCGGTCTCTCTGCCAAGCCTACAAGGGATTTTAACCCCCGAGTCAGTGAGCCCTGTCGACCACACATAAAAACACCCCATATCTAACTAAAGACATGGGGTGTTGTAAATTTATGAGGCAACCACCGTACGGCAATCTCACCTCTAATATCTAAAACTCCTAGCGCTCGCTAATAGGAGTCACTGGGGAAAGTGTCGCAGGTCCTACGTACTTAGTAAGTGGACGATAGAGGCGGCTGTCTTGCAGCTGCTCTAGAACCTGTGCTGTCCATCCTGACATACGCGCGATGGCGAAGATCGGTGTGAACAGGTCCGTTGGGATACCGAGTGAGTAATACACTGTAGCTGAGTAGAAATCGACGTTGGCATTGAGCCCCTTGCGCTCACGCATGATTGTAGCGATACGCTCAGACATGTTGATCCACTTTGACTCACCGAGTTCGTCAGTCAGCTTGATTGCCATTTTCTGGAGGTGTGGAGCACGCGGATCGAGCACCTTATAGACGCGGTGGCCGATACCCATGATCTTCTTCTTATTGACGAGGCAATCTTCTACAAACGCATCCACAGCATCTTCGCTGCCGATTTCCTTGAGCATCTTGATCACTCCTTCGTTAGCACCACCGTGAAGTGGGCCCTTGAGAGTACCAATCGCAGATGTCATTGCGGAGTAAATATCAGAAAGTGTCGCAATAGTGACACGTGCAGAGAATGTGGAAGCATTCATGCCGTGGTCGGCGTGAATGATGTAGGCAACATCCAGTGTGCGAGCTTCAGCTTCTGATGGCACTTCGCCATTGATCAGGTAAAGGAAGTGTGCTGCTTCTGAGAGATCAGTGCGTACTGCTGGAAGCTCCTTGCCCTGACGAGCGAGGTGGTAGTAAGCAACGATCACTGGTGTCTTCGCTACAAGTGAAAGAGCTACTTCGCGGTTGAGTGCGTGGTCTGGCTCGCCAATCTTAGCGCGGCTATCAAAGATACCGAGCATAGATACTGCGGTACGAAGCACGTCCATAGGAGTTGCGTCAGCTGGAAGTGACTTGAGGAATGTGATCACCTGCTCAGGTAACTCACGGTCATTACGCAACTTCGTTTCGAAAGCGGCTAGCTCTGCAACATTTGGAAGACGGTTATTGTGGAGAAGGAAGGTAACTTCTTCAAAACTGCAGTTCTCGACGAGATCATCGATGCTGAATCCTAGGTAGGACAACTTACCTGCGAGTCCTTCAACCTTTGACAAGGCGGATTCATTCGCTACTACTCCTTCTAAACCTTTTGCGTAATCGCTCATAACTATTCTGGTGAAAATTGTTCATCCGACTACAGATTAGCCGAGTGACACGAGAGAGAAACATGGAGACACTCATTCTTTCAAGAGCGAATCGACATGAATCTGAAAGATTTTACATATTTACCATGAATTTTATTCAACGAACTGTTTAACGTGCCTAATATCCTCGCAATCGAAACCAGCTATCCAGCTGCCAGCATCTCCCTCAAGTTAGGTGAACAACCTACTCATTCTGAGTGTTTTGAAAGCCATCGGCAACAAAACCAACTGCTCTTCAGCCCACTCAAAAAGTTACTAGAGCTGATACCCGAAGGAGAGAAGCTCGACCTCATCCTCATCGGCACCGGTCCTGGATCTTACTCAGGCTCGCGCATATCCATCGCTGCAGCCCAAGGAATCGCCGTAGCTCACGACTGTCCAGTCGTCGGCCAGTCCTCATTTCTCGCCACCCCCACCTGGTTAACTGGCAAGCCCAGCATTGCAGTAGGTGACGCCCGCAGAGGTTCCTACTTTATCGCTGAAATAGCCTCGCACAGCCTCCCCCAGGAACCGCAACTCATGGAACGAGACGCCTTTGACCAAAAAATAAACCAGTCCTCAGATGCGATTTTCTCGCTAGATCCAACCCTGCAGCTCACTGGCGACCAGCCACTCCCCCAAGAACTCGCAAGCGCAGAGCAACACATAGAAGCCTGGCTCACTCTATCAGAGGAGAATAGGAAAACTCAGCTCAACACCCCTCCCGCACCAACCTACCTCCGTGGCCCATTCATCACCAAAGCCAAACCCGGCCACCCGCTCCTCCGAGGCAAAGTGAAAAAGTAGCTCGTAGCATGTAGCCGGCACTTCTCACTTCTCACTTCTAAACCCCGCATCCACTGGCAAATCCTCCCCCTCGGTCGATCCATAGGCGAGCTCATCACAGCGTTCGTTCATCGGATTTCCAGCGTGCCCCTTGACCCAGCTCCAAATCATTTTGTGCTGAGCCTGAGCTTTATCCAACCGCTGCCATAGTTCAGCATTCTTAAGTAGTTTGTTAGGCCCCCGGCTCCAGCCCTTCTTTTTCCAGCCGTGAATCCAACCTTTTGCCATAGCATCGATCACATACTTCGAATCTGAAATCAGCTCGACTGCACAAGATTGCTTCAGTGCCTCCAACGCCACAATCGCCCCCATAAGCTCCATCCGATTGTTCGTCGTCTTTAGAAAACCACCACTGAGTTCCTTCTTGTGCTGGCCAGTTATCAAGATCGCGCCGTAGCCACCTGGCCCGGGATTCCCCCGCGACGAACCGTCGGTATAGATAGTCACATTATGTTTCATGCCAATCCAGTAGCCTCAACGCTTGAAACTTCCAACTTGAAACTTCATTCTCTCACCATGCGCATCGATATTCTCACACTTTTCCCAGAAATAGCCCTCGCCCCACTCAGCGAGAGCATCATCAAACGCGCTAGGGAAAAGGATCTCGTCGAAATCCACGCACACAACCTACGCGACTGGACCACAGACAAGCACCGCAAAACCGACGACTACCTCTGCGGTGGCGGCCAGGGGATGCTGCTCAAACCTGATCCGATCTTCGCAGCTATCGAAGAACTGCGTAGCGATAACTGCCAAGTCATACTCATGACTCCACAGGGCAAGCAATTCAAACAAGCAATCGCCCAGCAACTTTCCACCGCACCACACCTGATCATCCTTTGTGGCCACTACGAAGGAGTCGACCACCGCGTGATCGAGCAACTCGTCGACATCGAACTCTCCATCGGCGACTACGTGCTCACTAACGGAGCCATCGCTGCCGCAGTGGTGACCGATGCCATCGTCCGTCTCATTCCTGGCGCACTAGGTGATCAACGATCCCACCAAGAGGAATCCTTCACGGACCCAAACATGCTGGAAGCTCCAGCCTACACCAAGCCTAACACCTTCCGCGACATGAAGGTCCCGGACCTCCTCCTCTCAGGAAACCACAAAAAAATCGACGCGTGGAAGAAAGAAAAAGCACTAGAGCGCACCCGCCAGAACCGTCCAGACCTACTACAATAGAAATCGTTGTATAGACCAGCACTGTGAGATCTATTCTAGACAGAATTATCAGGATTGCTCAAAATTTCACAAAATTGATTTCTATGCTGGTGTATTAGTCCTCTTCAAGATCTGTTAAATCCGCGTCATCCGCGACAAAACACACTCCCCTCTCCGCAATATGGCGAGAGCATCGCCCCCCCCCATTGGTTAATTCTGTAAATTCTGTCGAGCGCCGCAGGTAACAACCGAGATAGCCACTCTAGCCTAGCAGGCCTACAATAAAGCCTGAATGATAGAACTAGCCGCATACAAGAGCATCAGGATAATCAGCAGCGTCCCTAACCAAAGTACCAGCTGCATTCCTGCTGAACGCTTGTAACTAATGGGACGCCTAACCTCCTCCTCCACGACATTGCCATCTCTAAGGCTGCGGATCAACTCCACCGAGCGCTCATAGTCAGCGTCATCACTCACCCACAATTCGGGATACACCTGGGTGAAAGGAATCTCGCCAGTCGCCAGAGCTGCATATTCATTCTTCACCATGGTCTTGACTCCCTCCTCCTCTAACAATGACTGGTAATAGCCCACCATCGTCATGTCCTGATCTTCGTAAACTTTGCGCATAATCTAAAATCCAAAAATGATGGGTGGAACGATGATCCGGATGTTGCCAGCACTATTGTTCTTAAGACTCGAAATAGCAGTAACCACATTATTCTCGAACTCTATTGTAAGCTTCTCCTGTTCCTCGATTGTCACATGTGAGAAACGGCGAAACACCTGACCAGTCCTTGGATCTACCGTGTTTGTGTAGTGCTTCTGCTCCTTGCCCTTAATAAACTCCCACTTTCCGGTCCTGCCGTCCTTAGTGATTCGGCTTTCCTTCTTAGTTGGCTGCCCGACCGACTGCTCCACTTCATCGATGGTCATCCCTATCGCTACCTCTTTATTGGCAATCAACTCACGAATTGCCAATTCACGCTCATAGTATTGCTTCAACTCCTCAACGAATTTAGGCTGCTTCGATGCTAGATTTTTAGGCGAAACCCAACCAGTCACTAGGCTGTGCTTGGCCTTCCCTTTCACCTTATACCCCTTATCCGTCATCCCTAACAACCTGAGCTTGGTATCAACTGGGTAGGTCCCTAGATTAGACCCTCCCTTCTTCGTCGCAAATACCGTAGCCTCCTTTACCACTAACAAGATCATCTCATCATTGGCTTCAAAAAAAACCACCTCAGGGTCATTATCCAGCAAAGAACCAGCAAAACAAAGTGAGCTGCCGACCACACTGAACACCACTGATAAAAAGGCCAAAATGAATTTCATGCTCTAACTATGCCGCAAATCCCTCCATCCAGCAAACTCGTTCTTCTACTAGATCTCCTTCACCGTCAGATTGTCAAAAAAAAGCATCGCTCATGACGCCAATTTTTGACAAACCCACTGCAGACTCATTTCTAAATATTTAACAAATCAATCACCATGGTAGGCCCACTCTCCAAAAAACTTTTCGAAAAAGCTAAGACCCTCATCCCAGGCGGCGTAAACTCGCCCGTACGCGCCTTCAAAAACGTCGACGGCGATCCCTTTTTTGTCCGCAGAGCGCAGCTCGCGCATCACTGATGTAGACGACAAAACCTACATCGACTACGTCGGCACATGGGGGCCTGCTATCCTCGGCCATGCTCCTATCCTGATCACCCAGACCATCCATGAAGTCGCCAAAGATGGCATCTCATTCGGCGCTCCATGCCCGTGGGAAATCGAGATGGCTCAGACCATCGTCGACTGGGTTCCCTCTGTCGAAAAAGTCCGTATGGTAAACTCCGGCACAGAAGCCACTATGTCATCCATCCGTGTCGCACGCGGATTCACTGGCCGTGACAAAGTCATCAAGTTCGACGGTTGTTATCACGGCCATGTCGACCACCTGCTCGTAGCAGCTGGCTCCGGCGCCCTCACCCACGGTGAGCCCGACTCAGCCGGCGTGCCGAAAGCATTCTCAGACCACACCATCGTCCTGCCATTCAACAATGAAGCGGCAGTCAAAGAAGTCTTCGACGCCATCGGCGACCAAATCGCAGCCATCATCCTAGAGCCATTCCCAGCCAATGCTGGACTCGTTTTCCCTCGTGAGGGCTACCTGCAGTTCCTCCGCGACATCACCAAAAAGCACGACACCATCCTCATTTTTGACGAAGTCATGACCGGCTTCCGAGTTGCCAAAGGCGGCGTCCAGGAACTCGTCGGCATCACACCTGACCTTACCTGCATGGGTAAAGTCATCGGTGGTGGTCTTCCAGTAGGAGCCTTCGGTGGTCGCGCTGACATCATGGACTGCCTCGCCCCCATCGGCCCAGTCTACCAAGCCGGAACCCTCTCAGGCAACCCACTCGCAATGGCCGCCGGCCTCGCCCAGCTCAAAGCACTCGATGCCGCTGACGGCTACACCCAGCTCGAAGCCAAAGGTGCCCAGCTCGAAGCTGGCATCCGCAAGCTTCTAGAAGAAAATGGCCTCAACTACACCTTCCACCGTGTTGGTTCTATGTTCTGTCTCTTCTTCACCGACAAAGAAATCTGGAATGTCGACGACGCCAATGGCGCCGACATGGACGCCTTCAAGCGCTACTTCGCCGCCCTCCTAGACGACGGAGTCTTCATCGCCCCAAGCCCCTACGAAACCGGCTTCCTCTCACTCGCCCACAGCGCCGGCGACATCGAAGACACCCTCGACGCCATGGCCAAAGCATTCAAATCCATCTAATTTAGATAGTAACAAGTAGCTAGTATGTAGTGACTAGCAGCGAAAACGAAATCTTTTGAATCCGCGCAATCTGCGACGCGCGCCTTTTATCAAAATTTACTATTGTAAGGCGGGAACTTTCCCGCCTTACTTCGTTTATCCAAGCGGGCGTTAGGAAAATAACTTTCTCCTTTTTCCTCTTCTCACTTTTTCCTTCCGAGCCACGCTCGGACCAAAGGTCCCATGGTGTAACGGATAACACATCGGTTTCCGAAACCGATAATTCGAGTTCGATTCTCGATGGGGCTACCATTTATAAATCAACAAAACCCTCATTCCACATTGGATGAGTGTTTTTTTTGATTGCCGTAGAAGAGTGCTTCCACCCTCTTTCCTCCAGTCTAGCTTGAAATGTGCTCTCCCCTCCTAATTTCTAATTCCTAATTTGCCACCGCCCCGCATGACAACCAAACATGACTATGAGACAGACTAAATGGCACGAGCCTAAGGATTAGCTACGGTGAGGCTTGTGCTGGGGTTGTGCTTGCTCAGAAGGATTTGTTAGAGGTCTTGGATTCTTAGACTAAGTGCAACACCTGATCGTCGTAGAGCTATGCGCGGTCTATAGTAGGGGGGGTTATGGCCGCTGGGGTGAACGACGTCTCTCTTCCTTGGAATTAGATTCGCCGTGTCGCTCTCCGTGCTTTGGTCCACCTTTACGCTCTTTCATCTGGTGCATCAGGCGGTAAGGTTGGTGCTCCATCATGTATTCAAAGGCTGCTTTTTTCTCTTCCCCATTGAGCTCACCGTCCTTGTCAGAATCAAAGCTGTCTAGCATTTCCAGCTTTTCTTGCTCGTGCGCATTGTGCCGTTCCTCTTCGGAAAGTTTACCATCGCCGTCAGTGTCATACTTGAGGATAAGTTTCTTCTTGAGCTCCGCCATGCGCCGCTGTATCACCTTTTTTGCCACAGCCTTTTCAGCTTCAGAAATTTTGCCATCTCCATCAGTGTCGAACTGCTCCACGAAGCGTTTTTTAGCCTTGGTCGTTCTACCAGACATCACGCCTTGATTGCGTCGCATCTCTTTGTGAGCCTGCTGACGTTCTTCTTCAGAGAGCCTGCCGTCGCCATCCTTATCAAATTTGTTGAGCATATGCTCACGCATTTTATTTCCTCGTTGGCCAAAACCTTTGGATATCTCATCGCGCGCAATGCGGCGTTCTTCCTCAGATAGCTTGCCGTCTTTGTCTTTATCAAATCTTTCAAGATAATGCTTATAGCGCACGCCATGAGGAGGCTTATTCCCTCTCTCGCCATTAGGTTTACCCTCTGCTGGGCGTCCAGCTGGGCGACCTCGCTGTGGTCGAGCTTCACGTGCAGCTTTGCGCTCGTCTTCAGAAAGCTGACCATCTTTATCGAGATCAAAGCGCTTGAGCATGTCTTTGCGTGAGGGTCTCCGATCTCCTTCTCCACGCGGTTGTCCTTCTTGCGCAAGCAGCGCGGAAGTGAGACTTAGAAATAAGGTGGCTGTAGTGATCGAAATGAGCTTCATGATGGGGACTAACTTTGGTTCAAGATTCGCAGCATAGCCGCGAGATCCAACAAGTGAAACCCGCAATTTGGCCAAAAGTTGCAGAACCCACAAAAAAATCAGCTCACCTCCAAGTGAAGGTGAGCCGATGGTCAAAATAATTTCAGCTGAAACTAGCCAAGAAGGTTCTTAGCTGCAACCACAACGTGACCAGCAGACATTCCGAGCTTCTCCATCACAACATCGCCAGGAGCGGAGATGCCGAAACGGTCGATAGCGAGAACGTCGCCGTCGAGACCTGTGTACTTGTACCAAGGTGCAGAGACACCCGCTTCGATAGCGATGCGCTTAGTACATGTAGCAGGCAGAACACTTGCTTTGTACTCGCAGCTCTGACGATCGAAACGCTCGAGACATGGCATGGAGACCACACGTACGCAGTCACCAAGTTGCTCAGCAGCTTCCACAATGTGGCCAACTTCTGAACCTGAAGCCATAAGGATGAGCTTGAGCTCGCCCTTCTCTTCTTTAAGAACATAACCACCCTTGAGTGTGCCTTCACGACGAGTTGCCACTGGCACTTCGCTGTTATGACGCACACCCTGACGAGTGAAGATAAGTGCTGTAGGACCATCAGTGCGAGCAAGTGAAGCGGCATAGGCTGCAGCCACTTCTTCAGGATCAGCTGGACGCATCACATCAAGATTAGGAATGACGCGAAGGCCACTCACGGTCTCAACTGGCTGGTGCGTAGGACCGTCTTCACCCACACCCACTGAGTCGTGTGTGAAGATGTATGTCACTGGAAGCTTAGCGAGTGCAGCGATACGGATCGATGGACGAAGGTAATCAGCGAACACACAGAATGTGGCGCCAGATGCACGGAACAAACCGTCGTAAGCGATACCATTACAGATGCCACCCATTGCGTGCTCACGGATACCGAACCAGAGGTTGCGGCCAGTCGCGTTAGTCGCGGAGAAGTCGCCACCCTCTTTGATGTAGTTCTTAGTAGAACCGAAAAGGTCAGCAGAACCAGTGAGGAACTGAGGAACGAGCTCAGCGACCTTGTTGATCACTACAGCACCTGTGCCACGAGTCGCGTCTTTATAGTCAGCGTCGAACGCTGGGATCTGGTCGAGCAGGTCGCTAGGAACCACCTTAGCAACGCCGTTGCTGAGCTCTTCAGCGAGTGCTGGGTTAGCAGCGCTCCATGCATCGTAAGTCACCTGCCAAGCTGCAACTGCTGCTGCGCCTTCAGTTGCTTTTGCTGCGAAAAATGCGCGCACATCGTCAGAGACAAAGAACGAACCTTCTGGAAGGCCAAGACCTGCACGCGCTTCCGCTGCGAAGTTTGCTCCACCTTCTCCGTGTGCTTTCTGGGTACCAGCAACCTGTGGAATACCACGGCCGATTTCAGTCTTAGCGATGATTACAGATGGCTTACCATTTGAGTTAGCTTTAGCAGCATCAACAGCGGACTTCACTGCTGCGAGGTCGTGACCGTCGATTGTTACCGCGTTCCAGTTCTGTGACTCGAAGTAGTCTTGAGCTTTGTCTCCCTGGGAAACGTCAGCCATTGCATCGAGTGTTACGTCGTTGCTATCATAAATGAGAACGAGGTTATCGAGGCCACTGTGACCTGCGAATTCGATTGATTCACGTGCAATACCTTCTTGGATACAGCCGTCACCAGCGAGTACCACGATGTTGTGATTGAAAAGTGTGTGGTCAGCTGTGTTGTAACGAGCTGCTGCACGCTTGCCTGAAATTGCATAGCCTACGCCGTTTGCGATTCCCTGCCCGAGTGGGCCAGTAGTCGCTTCAATACCAGGAGTCTCATCGAATTCTGGGTGACCTGGAGTGATGCTGTCGAGCTTGCGGAAGCTCTTCACGTCTTCAAGAGATACGCCGTAACCACTGAGGTGAAGCCATGTGTAGATAAACATGGAGCCGTGACCAGCGGAAAGGATGAAGCGATCGCGGTTGAGCCACTTTGGAGCAGCTGGATCAAAGTTGAGGCTTTCACCGAAAAGTACGGCACCGATTTCAGCACAACCAAGAGGAAGACCTAGGTGACCAGATGAGCACGCGTGAACCGCGTCGATTGCTAATCCACGAGCCTGTGCAGCTGCGGACTGTAAAATTTGTTCATTCATAGACAGGCGCGACCATTCACTAAGTCGTCCAAATCCACAAGTAACAATTTTGACAGAAGCTGGGTTTCCAAGCAATCCGCAAGTGACAACTCATTTAAAACAAACAAGCTTGTCATTTAGCGTCAATCTATCGCGACAAATCCTCTTGGTAGAGTACCTTAAAGCCAGCACGGTTGAGAACATCAATTCCAAAAGAGTAGTCTTCTAAATGCATCGCCACGAGACTTTGCCTGTCGGGATGTGCCATTAAAGAATACGCAAAATCAACATTCGTTTCGGCCGCCATCAGCGCCTCAAGACAGGCTGCCAGTCCGATTCCAGATTCACGCAGGCCGATCACCACCATTTGGCAAATCGTGTACGGAATCCCTTTTTCAGCAAATAGGCAAAAGACTATATCCGGATCGGTGACCAACATCCTTACGATAGTTGCGTCTCTCGAATCCTGGATACTTATTCCTATAATCTCGACCTTAGCAGATCGGACGAGCCTCACTAAGGAGCCTAGCGCACCAGCTCTATTCTGCAGCATCACAGAAAACTGCTTTACTGGCTCCCCTTCCTTTTTGACTAGTACATTCTCCATAGTTTATGCCGAGGTAATAACACATTTCAGTACCAGCCACTAACGAAAAAACGCATTGCCCATCGGACAATGCGTTTTGAGAAGTAATTCTAGACGCTTAGCGGCTGTTCGCTTTAGCGAGGATGACACGGTCACCAGCACGCACACGGGCACCAGACACTAGGCTATCGTAATCAATATCTGCAATCACGCGGTTCGTTTCAACTGCATTGATATGGAGTCGGCCAATGTGTTGTGCTCCTCGAACGATGATCAAGTTAGAATCTACGTTGATGTCAGTATTTGGATGCGGCTTAATAATTACAAAGCCCCAGCTCGAGTTGACTGCAGTGATCAGTGAAGAAAGACTATTCTGACGGAGGCTTTTGATTCGCTCTGACTCACTTTTATTCAGGCCAAGTAGATCCGCATTACTAGCATCGAACTGCTCCTGAGTTTCTTCCAATGCTATAACGAGTTCTTCGCTCTTCTTCTCAAGCCCCTTAAGCTCTTCATCGAGTTTCTCAACAAATGCTGGAATATTTTCTAGAGCAACGTTTTGGCCCTGGAATGCTACTTTAATTTTATTAATGAGAGCCTCAACGTCTTCGATCTTCTCTTGCTGAGTCGCGACTTTATTATCTAGATCCTGAAGAGTGCTTTTAAGTGTGAGCTTTTGCCTATCTTTAATCTCGATCTCAGCTAATGTCGCGTTGAGGTCGTCTTCAGCCTTCTTCTTGAGCTCTTTTTCTGAGTCGTAATCTTTCTGCATCGAGTCGATCGAGACGTCGACGTTTATGATCTTATCTTTCTTATCGTCAGTGGAGTCGAGTTCAGCTTGATGCGTCTTAATATTCTGGTAGGAAAAAATTCCTGCTGCGGCAATACCAGCACATGCGGCAACGAACAAAGGTGTTTTCATAGTAGTAAAATGAGTAAGTAGTTAAAAATTTATATCGTTTACTGCTGAGCAATTTTTTCAGCCACGACTCGGTCACCGGACCGGAGCGAGATTGTAACAGGAAGAGCACCTGGGATGATGTCTGCTGCTGCGCGATTTTGCTCAACTGCTGTTACTTTCAATTTAGCAACCACTTCACCATTGCGAAGTACGTCAAGAATAGAGCTAGAAACTACGCCTTGTGCATTGCCACCACTGAGTGTAACAAATCCCCAGTTGCGATAGACGCTCTGGACAGAAGTTGAAAGAGATGGGAGTGACTTACCAGCAGCCTGGCATTCAGCCACCACGCGCTTGCGAGCTGCTAGAGCTATTATTTTGTCACTACTTTCCTTCAAGTCAGTAAGACTTGATTCGTCAGATTCGATATCTGTCTTAAGTTGAGCGATCTTGTTCTTGGTTGCTGTGATCTGAGGAACGAGGACATCTGGATCTGGCAGACCTTTAAGCACATCGACGTTAGTCGCGATCTGTTTATCGTTTGCTTTCTTAATGTTCTCTTTTTCTGAAATATCGCTTTCGATAGAGGCTACATCCTTTACTAAGGCTTCAAGATTTGCAGTTTCTTTAACATTTTCTTCAGTGGCGGCTTTTTTACTAGCTACAGTATCGTCGCGTTTAGTTTTTAGGTTAGACAAATCTACTCGCAAAGAGTTTAGCGTGCTCTCAGCTCTCTTGTTGAGCTTAACTTGTTTTTCAAATTCATTATTGTTCTTAAATCCCATCCATATGGATAGGGCTAAGACGGCGGCGGTTAGCCCGCCAAAGATATAAGTAGCCATTGTGGTTTTATGTAACAGTTGTTAAAATAGGATTTTCGGGTGTGTTGGTGGACACTAGTTGGCTCCTCCCCCACTCGACAACCCTAAAATTCACTGATTTTTAGCATAGCTTTACTTTTATGCGAAATATGCCCATCTTTTAGCAGTATTTCATGAAGACTATCCGACGCATTTTCTCTTACTACGGCCGCTATCCGAAGCTCGCTATAGCGCAATTACTCTGTGCTATTCTCATGACCGTAATGCTCCCCGTATTCCCTGAAATGTCGGGTCGAATCTATGAGGAAGTCATTGCTAGCCATGCCGAAATTGAAAAAACCGAATATATTGCCAAAAAATTAGAGTCAAAGGAAGGTAATTCTAATCTAGCCGCAGCCGAGTCAGTTCGCGGGCTGGTTGCCGACGTGGAGTCAGACGCCTACAAAAGCGAGAACGCCCGGAAGGTTCTGCTTTACACCTGTATTGCCTTAGCTGCATTTTTCGGCCGCGATCTTTTCAATTGCCTCCGCATTTTCATCAATAATGTGTTTGAGCAAAAAGCCATTTTTGATCTCCGCTCTGAACTTTATTCTAAATTACAACGACTGCCGCTCAAGTGGTTTGATTCTAAACGTACGGGCGACATCATGACACGAGTCGCCGAGGATATCCCAGCAATGGAAAGGCTGCTGATAGACGGCGTCGAGCAAGGACTCATAGCTGTCCTTCAGATTATTGGAGTGAGTGCCTTCTTGATATGGAAGGACCCAGTCCTAGGTTTCACCGCCTTGGCTCCGCTTCCACTGTTAGCGATAGGTGCAACTATTTATACCCGCAACGCTAGAGATCGCCACCGAGATGTCAAAAAATACACTGGTGAGATGAACGCGTTGCTGAGCGATAACATCGCTGGAGTCAACCAGATCAAATCCTATGCCGCTGAGGCAGATGAACTGAAGCGCTTCAACAAACTCTCTAACAAAGTCCAGCACACTACCCTCAAGGTCATGAAATACTGGGCTCTGTACTCGCCCAGCATGAGTTTTGTGAATTCATTGGGTTACGTTCTGGTACTTGGTGTTGGCGGCTACCGGATCATCACTGACCCTAGCGTTGGCACTGAGATCTACCTGTATTTCTTCACTATCATGTGGGCACTCTACGAACCCATCTCTAAGCTCCACGGCCTCAACCAGATGGCATTATCATCTAAAGCCGCTGCCGAACGCGTCTTTGAAATCCTTGATACGGATGACGAGATCCATGCTGATGACGGTGAAATTCTGCCCCAGCCTGTGCGTGGTGAGGTTTGCTTCGATCAGGTTTCCTTCAGCTACGATGAGATTCCGACTCTCCACAATATTTCACTCAAAGCCATGCCGGGCCAGACCATCGCTCTGGTGGGCTCTACCGGCGCGGGGAAATCGACTCTAGTCAACCTCCTCACCCGCTTCTACGAATATGACTCAGGCTCGATCACGATAGATGGATACGAGCTCAACACGCTGAACAAACCCTCACTTCGCTCTAATATAGCCTACGTCACTCAAGATTCATTTCTATTCAATGGCTCTGTGCGTGAGAACCTGTTGTTAGGAAAACGTGACGCCACTGACGAGGAACTATGGCGGGCGCTCGATGCGGCGAATGCTAGCCAATTCATCAAAGAACTCCCCTCACACTTGGACACGAATGTTGGAGAGCGCGGAGTCAAACTATCCGGCGGAGAGAAGCAACGCGTCTCGATCGCCCGCGCGCTACTAAAAAATCAGCCTATTCTCATTTTAGACGAGGCCACTGCCAGCGTCGACAGCAAGACTGAAAAACTGATTCAAGACGCCCTCGACAACTTGATGAATACGAGAACAGCCTTCGTTATCGCTCACAGACTCTCCACCATCAAAAATGCCGACATCATCCACGTTTTAGACCGCGGCAGGATCATAGAGTCAGGTACCCACGCATCCTTGATTCAGCAAAATGGCAAATACGCTGAACTCTCAAAGCAATCCTTCCTCAACGACAGTTCATTGAACGAATAAGCTCCCATTCGAACAATCTCTCGCAATGCTGCTTTTACGATTTACCTTTCGGTAGGAAAGACGTAAACGAGCCACATGCTCGACATCCGAGAAATACGCGAAAACGCTGAAGCTATTCAGGCCCGCCTTGCCACCCGTGGTGGTGACACTCAGAGCCTGATCTCCGAAGTCCTTGCCTGCGACCAACGTCGCCGAGCAATCGAGACAGAAAAACAACAACTCCAAGCTGAACGTAAGTCGTCCTCCAAAGCTATCGGAGCTCTGATGGGGCAAGGTCAAACTGAGGAAGCTGAGACTGCGAAGGCGGCAGTCAAAATGATTGGCGAAAAAATCAAAATTCTAGAACTCGAAGTTGATACTGTCGAAAGCCGCCAGAACCACCTGCTCATGAGCATCCCGAACGTGCCACATGCGGAATGCCCGGTTGGTCTCACGGAAGACGACAACCCAGAAGTCCGCGTATGGGGCGAAAAGCCAGCTATTGCCGAGCCACTCGACCACGTGCAGATCGCCGAGAAGCACGGCCTCATCGACTTCGATGCTGCCGCTAAAATTTCAGGATCAGGTTTCGCCGTTTACCGCGGATCAGGAGCACGCCTCGAGCGCGCCCTCATCAGCTTCCTCCTCGACCTCCAGACAGAAGAGCACGGCTATACTGAGGTAAATGTCCCTCACATCATCCGTCGCTACTGCATGGAAGGCACCGGCCAGCTACCTAAGTTCGAAGACGACATGTACGGACTCGAAGACAATGCGATGTTCCTTGCCCCTACTGCTGAGGTTCCAGTCACCAACCTTCTGCGTGAAACTCTCCTCGCCGAGTCAGAACTCCCGATAAAGATGACAGCGCACACTCCATGTTTCCGCCGTGAAGCGGGCAGCGCGGGTCGTGACAACAAAGGCATCATCCGCATGCACCAGTTCGACAAAGTTGAACTCGTACAGGCGGTGCACCCAGACGATTCACTCAAAGTGCTCGAAGAGCTCACTGGCCACGCCGAAGCGGTCCTGCAGAAGCTAGGACTCCACTACCGCACAATCGAACTCTGCACTGCTGACGTAGGATTCTCTGCGACGAAGACCTACGACATCGAAGTGTGGGCACCAGGTCAGGGCAAGTACCTTGAGGTTTCTAGCTGTTCTAGCTTCGGCGACTACCAGGCACGCCGCCTTCGCCTTCGCTTCAAGGACGCTGACGGAAAAAATCGATTCTGCCACACTCTCAACGGCTCAGCCACCGCTCTTCCACGCCTCTACGTGGCTCTTCTGGAGCAGAACCAAAACCCAGATGGCTCCATCACCATCCCAGAGGCATTGGTTCCTTACTTCGGTAAAACTGAAATTAGCTAAGGTGCTGAACTAACAAATCTTTCAAAAAGGTCGCAGTGATTCACACTGCGGCCTTTTTTTGTGTAGCCTCGCTTGAGCGGGAAGGCAGCAAGAACTGTCTCATCGGTTGATTATTTCCTGTAAGACTCAGAGACAGCTCGCTAGAACTAACACCACTATGGAACTTCTCGATATTGCTGCGATTCTACTCACTCTGGCGAGCCTCTTTGCCTACGTGAACCATCGCTGGATAAAGCTACCGTCCACAATCGGCATCATGCTGATTTCCCTAGTCATCAGCCTAGCCCTACTAGGTCTAGGCGCTATCTGGCCACCAATGGATGACTACGCTGAAAAATTCGTCAGCATGATCGACTTCAACGAAGCACTGATGGAAGGCATGCTTAGCTATCTCCTCTTTGCTGGAGCTCTACACGTCAACATGACTCAGCTCAAAAACCAACGCCGTCTTGTAAGCGTGCTCGCCAGTGTTGGCGTGGTTCTTTCTACCGTTCTGGTTGGCTCTATCGCTTGGTTACTCTTTGGCGCACTGGGCATTAATATGCCATATATCTGGTGTCTCGTATTTGGCTCATTGATCGCTCCTACTGATCCTGTTGCTGTTTTAGGAATCCTCAAGACTGCCGGTGCTCCAAAATCTCTCGAAACAAAGATCACTGGAGAATCACTCTTCAACGACGGTGTCGGCGTCGTCGTCTACCTTGCTTTACTCGGTATTGCAGGCGTAGGCGCACACCACGGCGGCGATGCCCATTCCAGCAGCGTAACAATGGATGTCGCCAAGCTCTTCGCGGTAGAAGCGGGTGGAGGAATCCTTCTCGGTTTGATTCTCGGCTACCTTGGTTACCGTTTACTCAAATCAATCGACAACTACCACGTAGAGATCCTCATCACCCTTGCCCTCGTGACTGGTGGTTACCGTCTCGCTATGGGTCTTCACACCAGCGGCCCTCTCGCAATGGTGGTGGCTGGCCTGATGATAGGCAATCACGCGCGCGAAAATGCCATGAGCGCCACGACCCGCACTAACATCGACACCTTCTGGGAAATTATCGACGAGATCCTCAACGCTGTACTCTTCCTCCTCATCGGTCTAGAAATCTTCCTACTCGAATTCTCTGGTATGGTGTTACTCGCTGGTGTGATCCTCATTCCAGTCTGCCTATCGGTTCGCTACGCATCGATCTGGGTGCCCGTTACCATCCTCAAGCGCTTCCGAGAATTCAGCCCTAACGTGGTGAAAATCCTCACCTGGGGTGGTATCCGTGGCGGCATTTCAATCGCCCTAGCTCTGGCAATCCCTAAAGAAGCCGGCGAGGCCCGAGAAGTAATTCTCCTAGTAACCTACGTCATCGTCATCTTCTCAATCTCAGTTCAAGGTCTCTCGCTCAAAAAACTGATCCAGAAATCACTGGGGTAGTTACTTTTGATACGAGCTCGATTTCTCCAACTTTTCACACAGTCTTCATCATAACCTCACAATGATGCGTCAGGGTTCTTTCACTCCTGATGAACAACCAATCTTCTTCGCATAGCTTAACTCAGCTGATCCC
Organism: Rubritalea profundi; assembly: GCF_002954445.1. Classification (GTDB taxonomy): domain Bacteria; phylum Verrucomicrobiota; class Verrucomicrobiia; order Verrucomicrobiales; family Akkermansiaceae; genus Rubritalea; species Rubritalea profundi. The sequence goes on along the minus strand of NZ_MQWA01000001.1, from coordinate 2,471,737 downwards.
CGCACTTTGTCGTGGCGATCATGCGCTATTGTCCGAGTGGCTCACACTCAGCCCGAAGAAAATGTTCATTCGGACTGTTCCGTGTGTTGTCGTCGGCTGTGCGCCTTATGGCTTCTCGATGGGTCTATGGCGCGGAGCCGAAATGGGGATGTATGTCGCCATCAAGTTACCACTGCTGATCTTCTGCACGCTACTTGTGAATGGGCTGATCAACGGACTGCTCGCTGCAGTTCTTGATAGCGGCATTACTATGCGCCAGAGCCTGCAGTTCTTGCTCGCGGGCTTCGCCACGATGTCGATCGTTCTCGGAGCTCTGAGCCCTATCAGTCAGGCACTGGCTCTCCACGCCCCCGCTGCCAATGCGGACCACGCTAGAGACTTCCACGCCTTTATTCTACTTTTCCACACCGCAGTCGTGGCCTATGCGGGCATCCTCTCCCACCACACACTTCGTCGGTTCTTACTCCATTTTTCTAAAAAAAAGAGCGCAGCCAACAGCACATTCTTCGCCTAGATAGGCGGTAACCTCTTCGTCGGGGCTCAGCTTTCGTGGATCTTGCGGCCGTTCTTCGGCAGTCCGCGGCTAGAGGTCGCCTTTCTGCGTGATGACCCATTCACTGGCACCTTCTACGAAACAGTTTGGAACAGCATCCTCTGCTTCTTTTAACACTAAATAAACAACACCATGGAACCTAGCACACCACCCGAAACACCAAGTCCAGCAAACAAAGCTCCTCAAAATTTGCAGGACGTCATGGCGCAAGCCTCTCCATCAAAGCCACAAACCCCTCTAAAACCTGTCTCTCTGATTGAAGACCCCCTCACCTTCTCCACCCTGCTCAATGCCCTGCTAAAAAGGCCAATTGACCTCATCGCCACCATCCACACAAAGCAAACCCTGCCATGGCTGCCGTTGCTTCTGTTCAGTATCCTCTGCCTTAGTATCTTTGGACTCGTCATCGGTGCCTTCAGCGGCGCTAAACAACTATGGCTCGCACCGGCAAAGATCGTTCTAGGTCTCAGTTTCGGCGCCTGATCAGCTACCCAGTCTCTATATCTTCAGATGCCTCTCTGGAATCGACGTCAAGTTTCAGACCGTGATCGGACTCTTACTCTGCGCCATCTCTCTTCTTTCCTTATTACTCGTTGGCTTTGCGCCAGTTGTTTGGCTGTTCTCAACTTCTAGTGGATCGATCCTCTTCTTCGGCTTCATCTGCACCGCAGTCTGGCTGATTTGCCTAGGCTTCGGTTTCAAGCTGATTGGCAAGGCCAGTAAACACCTCGGCATGACCAGCTCACTCCACCTCAAAGTCTGGATGGCCGTTTTCACCCTCGTAACACTCCAACTGCCTACCACCCTCCGGCCGATCATCGGCAGATCTGACAATATACTAAACTTCTCTGAAAAGAAATTTTTCATCAGCCACTGGCTTGATCCAGTCGAAGTCGCCACGCCCGCATCTAAGAACTCAAATGCTGATTCAAGGAGAGATCGATAACAATCTCATGCTGAATACAGAAAACAAACCTCCTCATCAGTGTGTCGCATTCGTGTCTAGACTCTCTATACGGGTACTTCATCCTAGCCAAAAAAAATCCACAACCCCTTTAAAATAAGAACATTGCAAATATTGACATGAAAAACATAAAATTGTGAGGATTAAATTCATCTTTCACCCCTCTTATATTGTGAACACCTGTTACAAATTGTTTTTTAAATTACTTAGACAAAAAAGTAAACAAAGAGCGCTCCACCAGTCTAGAGACGAATACATAGAAAGAACTCGACAACAACTAGCTCAAAATTGTAGACATTATCTAGACAAGCATAACTAAAACAAAAAGTAATAACCTAAGACAAAATCATGAAATCATACGACAGCGAGAACTCACTCCGAATTTATCTTCGAGAAATCTCAAAAACTGACTTACTGACACCAGCTCAGGAAGTCGAACTTGCTGAAAGGATTAGAAACGGAGACAAGAAGGCCAGAGCGCACATGATCAAGGCAAACCTTCGCCTTGTTGTGAAGATTGCTCAGGATTACTCGAACTACGGCTTACCACTTTCAGACCTCATCTCAGAAGGCAATATTGGACTTATGAAGGCGGTTGAGAGATTTGATCCTGAAAAAGGAGGCAAGTTGAGCACCTACGCATCATGGTGGATCAAGCAATCGATCAAGCGGGCTCTAGCGAATCAGAGTAAGACTATTCGCCTCCCTGTCCACATGGTTGACAAAATTTCAAGGATGCGCCGCATCTCCAATATGCTCGCTGAAGATTTAGGCCGTGAGCCTACTGACTCCGAACTCTCGGAAGAGCTCGGCATCCCCCGCAAGAAACTAGCGATGCTCAAGCAGGCAGCACAACTCCCCGCGTCACTAGACGCTCCTGTGCAAGAAGGCGAAACAAGCGCATACGGAGAACTTATTGGCGACGATCACGCTATCGACCCTGCTCTAGCACTAGAAAACAAGAATATGCACACCCAACTGGATGGCTTATTGGACGTTTTAGACGAACGTGAGCAGAGAATCATCGATGCTCGTTTCGGTTTAGACGGCCAGAATCCAAAAACTCTAGAGGAAGTCGGGCTGGAATTTGGGGTCACTCGCGAAAGAATTCGTCAATTACAGAATGTTGCTCTTGCCAAGATGCGTAAAAATTTGCGAAAAAGAGATCTGCCAAAGTTAAAGCCACTTTCCGGTGGTTTTGCTGGGGCTTCATAAAATAGTAATCCTAAGTGATTGGGATATAGGTGTGAGAGCGGCAGATGCGAATCTGCCGCTCTTTTTCGTCTTATTACTAAGCAGCACTACGATTCATTCTCCACTGACACAGCAATGAGCCAAAGCCTCTCGATCCCATCTATCTCCGACTACCTCTCTGGCGACCAATGGAAACCCCTCTTCTCTAACGGCACTCTCCAACAAGGAAAGAAGCTCGCGCACGCACGGAAAGTCTATCAATCAAAGGCCGAGCATTTACCGACAGGTGATGTTGAAATAGTCAGCTACGTCTCAGAACCTTCAGGCCACCAGCACGAAAGCATCGTCGCTCTTTGGTTAGAAGAAGGTGAAATGCAGATAGACGCGTCCTGTTCCTGCTCAGTGCAAAGCAACTGTGAGCACTGCGTCGCTAGCATTGAGCACCTCATTAGAGGCGAAAGGCTAGCCATCGCTTTTGGCGAAACGCCACACATGGGTGCAGTCACTGAAGGAAAGACCATAGGACTTGCCTCCCCCGCTCCAACTAAGAACTCAGACGACCCCAGCTTTCTCCTCCGCATCGAACGTAGAAACAGCTCTGAGAGATCTGGCCCGGAAATCTACGCTCACGCATTTGCTATCTATGATGAACACAAAGTGCCACTAGAGCCATCTGGGATGTTACTTCCAATCGTTACCGCCGAACGCAAAATCAGCAGGCAACGGGAAGCCGAGATGACGGCTTTACAGACGCTCTACGCGCTCGACCTTTTACCGAAAGATCCTCCAGCGCCTCAGCAGAAGAAAAAATTTGATTCCCGCCCGAAGTGGATGATTGAAACTGATGACCAAGCTGAGGACTGCGGGAAAATTTGGTTTCCCGACAATAAGCAATGGCCGCACCCCGACTTTTACTGGCAACGATTTCGCCACGAGGCCACCAAGGCACTGGAAGCGCGCCATTGGGAAGTACAATTTTCCGCCCACGTAGGGCTCCAGCCTCTGATCTTCCGCAGTGATACTTGGAAGGCTGAAATGGTCGAAGAAGCTAAAGGTTGGTTCAATCTCTCTGCAGGTTTTGAAATTGATGGAGAACACTTCGAGCTACAACCAATTCTAGCAGCACTGCTCACTAACAACTTCTTAGAAGTCACCGATGGCCTACCAAAAGGCCAAGAGTTTATGATCTTCCTGCCAGATGGCCGCGGCTTAGCTCTACCTGTCGGCCGCTTCCGCCACATGTTGGTCACTCTCGGAGAGTTGCTAGAATACAAATTCACTGATGGACCGATCAAAGTTAGTACCCTCGATGCCGCTTTGCTTGAGAATGACACGGACATTGAACTCGATGTCCCAGAGGGTATTGAAAAAATTGCCGAACAAATCCAATCGCTCGAAAAAATTGCCGTCGTCGAGGTCCCCTGTGAACTCAAAGCGACCTTGCGTGACTACCAGCTCCACGGATTTTACTGGATGCAGTTTCTCACCCGCCATCATTTTTGTGGAATTCTAGCGGATGATATGGGGCTGGGTAAGACACTCCAGACGCTCACCCATATTCTCACAGAGATCAGCAGTGGTCGTTCGAAGGGCCTCCCCCATCTCGTCCTCGCTCCAACTTCGGTGGTCGTCAACTGGCAGCGTGAAGCTGCAAAATTTGCGCCAACACTTAAGGTCCTTATCCTTCAAGGCCCAAAACGGCATCAGCATTTTCCAAAAATCTCAAGCTACGACCTCGTCCTCACCTCGTACGCCCTGGTTCATCGAGACCTCGATCAGCACCTGCAGCATTACTATCACCTGATCGCGCTGGATGAAGCTCAGCACATCAAAAACCCTAGTGCTCAGGTATCCATTGCTGTGAGACAGCTCAAATCTAATCACAGGCTTTGCCTCTCAGGCACTCCGATCGAAAACAACCTCGGAGAACTATGGAGCCTCTTTGCCTTCCTAATGCCCGGTTTGTTAGGTGAGCGATCCGCCTTCACGGAAAACTACCGCACACCAATTGAGAAACAAAACGACAAAGGAAAGCGTGATGCTCTTAACCGCAAGGTAGGCCCACTCATCCTACGCCGCACAAAAAATGATGTTGCCAAGGAGTTGCCACCAAAGACAGAAATCCTCCACACCATCACACTCAGTACGGCACAAAAAGATCTCTACGAGACTGTCCGCGCGGCGATGGACAAACAAGTACGCCAAGCGATTGTCGCACGTGGTGGTGAGGCCCAGATTGTCTTTCTCGACGCCCTCCTCAAGTTGCGCCAAATCTGCTGCCACCCAGGCCTTCTCAATTTTAACAGCCAAGCAATGCAAGACGCGTCCAAAACCGAGTCGGCCAAGATGCTCTACCTAATCGACCTGTTAGTCACCCTGCGGCAGGAAGGCCACCGCGTTCTCATATTCTCGCAATTCACTTCTATGCTCTCGATTATCGAGGACTATCTCAAGAGTGAAGAAGTCAGCTATCTCATTCTCACAGGAGCCACAAAGGATAGGCAAGCCTTAGTCGAACGCTTCCAAGGTGGTGAAGGCGAAGTGTTTCTTATCTCTCTCAAAGCGGGCGGTACAGGTCTCACCCTCACTGGGGCTGACACGGTCATCCACTACGACCCCTGGTGGAACCCTGCTGTTGAGAACCAAGCGACCGACCGAGCTTATCGCATTGGTCAGGACAAGCCAGTCATGGTGCACAAGCTTATTTGCTCTGGCACAGTGGAACAAAGGATCCAACAGATGCAGGCAAAGAAAAATACCCTCGCCAACAACATCCTAGATGGCGCCACCCATAGCCTCGATCTAAACGAAAAAACGCTCAGCGATTTACTGAGCGTTGAGGAAAACTAAGTCTCTCACGAGACTGCAATTGAAATACAGCTTTACGGCCGCGGCATTACCACGGACTTGGTGAAGTAGTGGCTATTCTGTTTAACGAACTTAGCGAATGCCGCATCACCAGCGAATTGCTTCTTATTCAGTCCTCTCATTCCTGAATCGGAAAGTACAAGAATGCCGAGTTCGGCGCCTGCCAGGCGCGCTGATGAAGCAACATTGACACCATTACTGTCGACAATATTTGCAGCTGTTGGTGAGGCTAGGGCATCCTTAGCAACCATATTCCCTTTTATTCGAATTTCTTGAAAGTCATTACCCGAGGTCATGACTGGAACTCGTTGTTGCTCCATTACCCCAGTCGCAACGTTATTGAATTCAAAAATAAGAGTAACCGTAAGATTGTAGACATTTTCGGCAATGAAGTTATTGGCATTGGTCACAGCTTCAGCCGCTGCAAGACTTTGAATATCAGGCTTAGCTAGATAGTTATCAAATGTCATATCTGGGTTGATCAAATAACGATACAGCGAGAACACGGGAAATTGCATTCCTCCACTTCCTTCAAATTGATCTTTATACACCAATTTGTAGATCACAGTGGAGATATCGCCGCCATTATCAGTTGCAGTACCTATTGCCCCATCGTAGCGGTCAGTCGCAGCGCTGAAGAAAACAAACTCCAGTGGGTTTTTCATCTCAGCATTAGCCGACGGTCCTAAATCAGTTGAAGCTAAAGTACCATCCATACGAATGGAAAGCCATTCGTACTCATTACCAGAGCGGATCACGATTCCTTCTAGATCGTGCGACATTAGCTCAATACTCTCTTTGGCTAAGCGAGAAGCTCGGGCTTTGTCTCGGCTATCTTTCCATGCGTCCATGGACATACGAGTGGCTCCGATCAAGACGCCAATAATGACAGTCGTGATGGCCATTGCCGTCAACAGCTCAATGAGCGTGAAACCTTTTCTAATAGATGGGTGAGTTTTCATATAAATACTAGCGGCGGACTGCGATATTCTGAGTGGCGACGGGAGTTCCTAACTTATCGAATTCCCAAGCCCCTCCAGTAACGTATGCGTGTAGGTTGTTATTAAGTGGGAAAAACTCCACTTGAAGAGTCATGTAGCCGTCATCATACTGAGAGCCATCTGTAGGGTTAGGTATCGTACTTCCTGCTGCTGGATTCTCTATTTGCCCGGGAGTTCCCAAAATCAATCCTGATCCAGTCGTGGTGTCTTGGACCAACTGAGTCATGCGCACTGCATAAACTTTCCCTTGCACAATACCTGGAGATAGTTCAGCGGTGAGGAGCGCTGCTGACGTTGCTTTGTCGATGCGGCGAGCTACAGTCTGCGTGATATAATCCACTCCTGGGAATTTCAAATCATCATTCACGACGTCAATTGTAGCAGCCTGGAGAGTTCCATCGTCATTATCAACTCCTGGAAGTGTTTGATACTGATAGACGACAATAGCGCTAGTTTCCGTTGGAGAATCTTTAATCCACTGGAAGGCTTTATCGAACGAGGAAATATAGTCAGACTCCCCGGGTCGTAGAATCGCCATTTCATTTTCCAATGTATGAACGAGTCGATTAGCTTCGGCGACTCCGAGAGCTTTGTTGATATTTTTCTGAGCTGGACCAAAGACGGCCATGAAGGTGGTCAGTAGTACGGCAACAATACCGATGGCAATGACCACTTCAACGAGTGAGAAGCCTTTGCGGGAAGAAATGTTTTTTTTCATAAAATTAGAATAGAATCTCAGTCTGATGACATTAGAATTTTGGATCCTCTGAGTTGCTTAAATCTGGGATTTGGCTAGGCGCCCTAAACAAGGTCGTATTGCCACGCTTCCAGATAGCGAAACCGCCGACGTCTAGGCTCCCGTTCTTAGCTTCTTTCGGCGTATCATCTGTGGGGTAGAGCTTCCCTGACTGTACTACAAAAACTCCGACTGGGTCTGGATCATTAGCTGGATGAGGCGGATCCACAAATAAAAATCCTGCGTCATTAAATTCATAGTAGTAACATTCCTGAGGTAGATCAAAACCAGGGATTTTTACATCCATAGTCGCTAGGTCAGTCCCACCACTCAGATTAGCATTGAAAAATACCTTGGGCGGGAGCTGTACACCTCGTGCTTTCAATTGATCTTTAAATTCAGGATTTCCATCCCCGTCCTTTAAGTAAAACCCGTCAGCATCTTGCTGCTGTCCGACAATACCCATGTAACGCAAGTGCTTGGAACGATTTTCACCAGTACCGCCACTCTTGTAGATTACTACACGTGTCGAAGATCCACTGGTTTTTGCTAAGCTACGCGCTTCAGCAAAGAGGCTCTCCGCTTTTGAGGCAGCTGTGTCAGTCCCCTGGGCTGTCGTCGTATTTTTCATCACTTGAGCCCCAATGCCTAGTAGCGTGGAAATTATCACCACGACAACCAGCATCTCGATCAATGTGAATGCCTTACGGCTTGGGGAGGTGTGGCTATTGAAACGGTTTTTCATGGATTGCTTGGTACGCTAGAGATTTCTGGCTGGAGTTAAAATACTTTTTTAAAAAAATTGCTAGCTAATCGTCTCGCCTCAATCTGTATTTACAAAGTAATTGTATAATCGATAAAGGTCAAGCTATCAAAGTCTCGAGAGCATGTGTCAAAAAAAGAATTGGAATCGGGTGCCTCTGACGCTTAATGTTACCCTAGTTCATGAATGCTATGCAAAAAACCTCATACTCACAATTTATTCGTCGCGGTTTCTCCCTCGTCGAAATCCTCGTCGTTATAACCATCATCGCAGTTCTTGCTGCTATAGCTTACCCCGTCGCGGGAAAGATGATCAAGAGTAGCAAGTTGAAGAAAAATCTTGCTATGATTGTCACTATCGAACGAGGCATTGAAGACTTTTACGACGACTACGGTTATTTTCCTATTGATGCCGGCTCAGACGACGAAATCGAATTAGATCAGGTTAACCTACTCAATGCTCTCGCCGGCAACACCAAGGATCGTAATACTACAGGGAAAAACTTCGTCGCTTCACTTCCCGATGCCTCCAATGGCGTAAGCGGGCTTGTCTATCTCGCTAATGGTGACATTGATTCTTTAGTAAACAGTTTCGGCGGGGACTTCTATATCATGCTCGACGGCACTTTTGACGAGGAGATCGACGAGCCTAATGAATTTGGTAACACCACAATCAAACAAAAGCGCAGCCTCATTTGGACCTACGGCGAAGAAGGTCAGGATGGGGACGAGAATGACTTCGTCACATCTTGGGAATAACTCCAAGAGTGGCCGCGCTCGACAAAAGCCAAAATTGTGCGTTTTCGTGGGAATCTAGACACTCTACATGAATGACTTATACATTTAAATTTCCTCTTTCTAGGGGTTTTGTAGGAATTGCCAAGATGTACAATATTGGTACCTTGTAGGATCCTACCCTTGACGGATCACCCATAGCTGCTTCACTGCGTCAGCCCTTATTTTCACTTCATATTATACGACCGTGAACGCATACGAAATTTATCAAAATATCAAGCCATCCATCATTGTAGACCTCTTCATATGGATGCGAGCCGAAGAACGTGACCTCTACAAGACCACTGTCGCAACACTTGCTAACGACCGCAAACTGCGTCCAGTTTTCGTCCAGAAAAAGTCTATCCCTGAGCAAATTTCCTGGATGCACAAGACACTCAAACTCAAGTCCAGCGACATGATTGGCGAGCACCTTTTCCAGGTCTACTTCATGCAAGGCCAACAAACGCTGCTCGTTGCATTCTGTGACGCCATGGGCATTGAACACGATGGCAAAGGATCCGTCGATGGAGCCCTCCCAGAAACGTTCGACACAGATAAGCTCAAAGCAGCTATCGACACTTTACTGGTGGACTTCGACCCACAACTGGTAAGTCTTTACCTCAACATCTTCAACCTCCAGACCGAGTCTGGCTGGGAGAACCTCAATGAGATTCTAGCCTCTGACGAGCGCTTGAAATTTGTTGCCGCTTAATTCCATAGCGAACTCATCTTATGTGCACATCCATTAGTTTTGGCGAACGCGAGGACAAGAAGTCCGTTGAAGAAAAGGCAGTCTTCGCCCCTAAGTTCGATGAAAATGGTCTCATCCCATGCGTTGCCATGGATTCAGTGACCAAAGAGCCACTGATGCTCGCCTACATGAATGAAGAATCACTCAAAATGACCCTCAAGCTAGGTGAAGTGGTTTACTATTCACGTAGCCGCCAAGAAATCTGGCACAAAGGCGCGACTTCTGGCCACACCCAAAAGGTGGTCGAGATTCGGACCGATTGTGATCAAGACGCCGTGATCGTTTATGTTGATCAACAAGGTGCTGGGGCATGCCACACTGGCCGCAATTCCTGCTTCTACCGCAAGGTCGACCTCGAAGCTGGTAGCGCACCTACCGCGCTCGCGTTCACCGAAGACCTGACATTCGATCCGGACTCAGTCTACAAAAAATAGCAGCCCGACGGACAGCAATCCTTTCCAGCCGCAAGCGTTCTCGCCTGCGGCTTTTTTGCGCCCACACATTTCATTCTTGCGAGCGAGAACGATCTAGCACATCCTAACAGCTACTCATTCAACTCAAGATGAATTCACGCGAAGCCACTATAGCTCTGAATATGCTGCCGAAGATTGGACCCATTAGGGTTCGGCGCTTACTCGAGCGCCTCGGTTCAGCGGAGGCTATTCTCAAAGCTGGTGAATCCCAGCTCACTCAGAGCAATGGGATAGGCCCAGAGACTGCACGTATCATCTCCCAATGGGAACAGCATATTGACCTCAGCAAAGAGCTCGACGATGCCAAGCTAGGGGCATCTCCATCATCACTCAAGATGACTCGGATTACCCCGAAGCCCTTCGCCACATGTACGATCCCCCACTCGCGCTCTACATCTGGGGGAATCTCACTGCCGCTGATAAGCACGCCATCGCAATCGTAGGTTCACGCCGCACCACACACTACGGTCAACAAGCTGCTCTAGGATTTTCCCGCGACCTCGCACGCTCAGGCTTAACCATCATTTCAGGGCTAGCAAGAGGGATTGATTCCTTTGCCCACCGAGGAGCACTCGAAGCCAAAGGCCGTACCATCGCAGTCATTGGCTCAGGCCTCGCTCAGCTCTATCCACCAGAAAACTTCAAACTCGCTGAAGAGATCGCCAATGGCCATGGAGCTGTGATCTCAGAATTTCCACTTCAACAACGTCCAGACAAGAAAACCTTCCCCATGCGCAACCGAATTGTCGCCGCGTGGTCTACAGGCGTGCTGGTGGTAGAATGCCCAAAATGGTCGGGTTCAATAATCACAGCGAACCTGGGAATCGAAATGGGCAAAACCGTGTACGCCGTCCCAGGGCCAATCGATAGGCCCACCTCGGCTGGTTGCAACCAACTCATCCGTGACGGTGCCTCACTCGTAAGTAGTGCCGATGACATTTTAGAAGACCTCGAAACCCTGCCTCTCAATTTCGAGCTCGAAGTCCAACCAGCATCCTCTCCTCCGAAAGAACTCGATGCCACGGAACAATGTGTTTTTGACGCCCTCAGCAAAGAAGAGACCCTCATCGATCATATCGTCAACAGCTCCAAGCTTCCGGTCTCCACCGTAATCACCACCTTACTAAGACTTGAAATGAAGAGGCTCATCCGTCAACTCCCAGGTCCTCGATATGTTCTTCGCTAGAATAATTTCACAGACACACAATCTCGTTTTCTTCTCTTGCAAGCAGCCAGCGCCTCCTCTAACGTTGTAACAATAAATCAAAAATACTGATCAACCCAAATGTTGGCACGCTACTTGCTGACAAACAATCAAGACAAACTGTTTTAAGCTATGAAAAAAATCGAAGCAATCATCAAGCCATTCAAACTCGAAGAAGTCAAAGAAGCACTCGCTGAAGTCGGCGTTCAGGGCATGACTGTCACTGAAGTCAAAGGTTTCGGCCGCCAGAAAGGCCACACTGAAATCTACCGCGGATCTGAGTACACTGTAGACTTTCTGCCTAAAGTCAAAATCGACATCGTAGTCGACGACGATCAAGCTCAGAAAGTCGCCGAAGCAATCGTTAAAAGCGCAAACACTGGTAAGATCGGTGACGGCAAAGTCTTCCTCTCTACTGTAGACGAAGCGATCCGCATCCGTACTGGCGAAACTGGTGCAGAAGCGGTTGCAGTCAACTAATCTGACGCGACTCTATCTTTCTAGGCCACACAGCTTTTGTTGTGTGGCTTTTTTGTGCCTGCGCGCTTAGAAACACTGCATATGAAAATGAGTTCTCCATTTGTGATCCGCCTCGCTGCGTGGTCAGTGCTGATGCTCTATCTACTTTTCGACCTCGTGCTTTTTGAAGGGCCTCTCAAAAAGCAAGTTTATCGAATGCAGGGATCGCCGACTGAGAAGTTAAGCAATGACCTCGAACGGGGAATTGTCGCCCGAGTTTTCACCAAGCCTATTTTACTCAGCCAAGTGGACTATGGGGTCGACGACCTCCTTTGGCGCGGTGGCCGCAGCCGTGAAGATGTCGGAGAAATCGAACGTCTTGCACTACGCAAAGCCGTCCTTCGTGAACTCTGCGACCTCTCACTCTTACGAGAAAAAGTAGCACTCAACGACAAGGAATTCCCAGTCACTGACGCTGAGATCGAAGCTGTAATGCTCCGCTTTTCTAGCCGATTCAACAACCCTCAAGACCTCATAAAGGCGATGGCTGATTTTGGGTTTGAAGGAGAAAAAGAACTTCGATTCAGAATTGCGGCACGGCTGCAGCAAAACAAATACCTAGATTTCCACATAGCACGCGGCATCGCCGTAACCGACGAAGAAGCACGCGCGTGGTACACGGCACACACCGAATCACTCACAACTCCCGCCCTCAGAAAAGTCCGTCACATCTTCCTCGCAGCGCTTGAACATTCCGAAGAAGACGCACAGCGCTCGCTGAATGAGGCTCTCGATTTCATCCAATCAGCAACCAACAACTTCGCCTCACTCAACTCCAAGCTCAGCGAAGATGAGCGCAGCAAAAAAGTAGGTGGAGATCTGGGATGGCTGAGCCAGCAACGCATTCCAAATGACTTTGCCGATGCTGTCTTCGCTCTCGAACCACACCAGCCAGCCATCATCAAGACAAAGCTAGGCTGGCACCTAGTCGAAGTCACTGACTCCAAACCCTCCAAGCTAGAGAGCTTCGAGACACTCGAAACTGAAATCATAGTAGCGCTCGAAACCTCACGTCGCAAAGACGCCGTAGCTGAATACCGTAGAAACCTGCACCGCCAGCACCCTAGAAAGGTTGTGGTTCACGAGTCGTTACTCGAAGAACCATGGAGCAACTAGTCCATTTCTAGTCGGTATCTAGGCACCGACTTGTCGACCTCTTTACTCCAGCCATCGATCCCACCGATCACACCCCGGGTCCCTTTGAGACCGTGCCCTTGAAACCAAGCGCAAGTATCGAGCACTCTACCACCAGTGTGATCGTAGAGAATAATAGTGGTGTCTTCTTTAGCCGATCCGAATAGCTCTTGCTGGCGTTCCTGGGTCATAAACTCGGAGCCAGTAATGGCAACAGCCTCATGCTCCTCGCGCGTACGGGTGTCGAGGAATACTATCTCAGCTCCCGATTCGACTAACTCTTTGACATCCTTAGCGGCGATCAACATCGCTGCATCACAGTGTGGCTTTGCAGGATGTGCTCGATCACCTCGCTCACATCAATCTCATTGCGGGTCGCAACCTCAGCCAAGGTTTCGTCATCTCGGTAAGCGCACGAGCTACAACCGCCGATATGATAACGGGCAAAAAGTGCGCGCTTAGCGCCTGGGAATCGAGCAAGTAAGCTCGCCATCGGTGTGGATGCATCTAGATCTGCCATTGCGTGGTCAAGGTAATCACATCTGCCAGCATTTTCCACTGTTTCTTCCCCAACAATTATGCCTATGTAGAACTGCGATGAGTGAGGAATACGAAGAACCAAAAATCTACCTGCTGCCCAACTTGATGACTGCGGGCAATCTTTGCTGCGGTTTCTTTGCTGTGCTCACGATTTTCAAGGGGATGCAGCACGACGAGTTCTCAGAAGCTTATAAGTTTTACCAGCAGGCCATCATGCTCATTTTTGGTTCCTGCATCTTCGATCTTCTCGACGGTAGACTGGCACGACTCGGTGGCCAAGAATCTCCCTTCGGCCAGGAATTCGACTCGATTGCCGATGTTGTTTCCTTCGGCATGGCTCCAGCCCTCCTCGTATCCAAGGCGGTACTTTTTCCACTTTCAGAACAACTCGGTGACTTTAAAATAGGCTGGGCAATCGCCTTCATCTACCTGCTCTGTGGAGCGATGCGGCTCGCCCGCTTCAACTGCCTGGCTAACATGCCTAAAAAACCTGGCGACAACATGGACTTTAGAGGTATTCCAATTCCTATGGCAGCTGGCTTCATCGCCTCCATCACCTTCCTCATCATTCACCTCTACACTGGATCAGCCAATACAACCCAGGGTTTAGGAGCCTGGAATTACGTGCTTGCAGCTGCGATGTTAGGCCTCTCAGCTCTGATGCTCAGTAATGTCCGCTACCCCAGCTTCAAAAAAGTAGATTGGCGCACCAAAGGTTCACTCTGGGGAGTCGTGATCGGAGCAATCTTCTTCATGCTTCTACTCAACGAGCAGACCCGTTGGTACACACCAACCCTCATCTTCACACTCTACCTTCTTTACGGCCTCATCCGCCCTATGCTCTCCAAAAGAATGCAAAAGAAGCTCGAAGAGAAAGTGGAGTCTTAGACATACTGCTTTACTTCAGCTCAGTTGAGCCCCCCATTGTGCTCAATGACGCATTCCATTGCTGCTTGAAAAGCCCTAACCAAATCTGCTCGTTTTTTCGGACAATAGGATAAATATCTTAACCTTGTCCCAATTCAGAATTTAGCCTATATGTTAGTAATGAATCCCTTTATCAGCTGTATCAGCGGCGGACTATTAGCCCTTAGTTCTACTTTAACTTACGCTCAAGCACCCACTTCATTTGAAAAACCTCCTACATTTGAAGCTTCGAAGCTACTCCCCCCAGCGCTCATCAAGAGTGACCTTCACCGCATCCGCGAGTTTTGCCCGAGCGATGGCTTCATGATCCATTTCACCATCGACTCCAACTACGGCGAGATCCAGTGCAACGGAATGAACGAACTGGCCGAGCGGCTCAACGAGCTCAAAGCGATCAAAACTTTAGTTGAAACGAGCCGCACTGACCTCTTTGCAGATGGCCTCAAGCGATCAATCGAAGCACCCATTGATGCGGTAAAAAACATCGCAGAAGACCCGGAAGGTGCCCTTAGGAAAGCCCCCGCCACGGTCGGTCACTTCTTCAAAAAAGTGGGCTCGTCCATCTCAAATGCCTCAGATAAAGTCGAAGATAAATGGGCGAACCGAGACAAAAACAAAGACTCCGCCGAAGCCATTGAAGATGCAGGGAAAGGCCTCGGTAAATCCGCAAAAAGCATTGCAGGCTTTGATAAAGCCAAGCTCGACTGCGCAAGAAAACTAGGAGTAGATCCATATAGCGACAATGCCCTCCTGCAATCTGAAATGGAGAAAATCACTTGGGCATTCTTTGCTGGTGGCCTCCCGCTTCGTCTAGGAGTGTCTGCGGTATCAGGTGGTGCATCTGCCGCCATGACTGCCACCAAAACAGTCGGTCTCCCAGAAGACATTTACGATGTAACCCCCAGTGAGCTGCTGCTGCGTGACCGTGAATCCATGCTAACCCTCGGAGCCAGCGAAACATTGATTGAAGCTGTTTTTCGCAACCAAGACCTCAGCATAGCACAACGCCATAGTATCATAGAGGCACTCAAAGAATTCCCCAAAAATGGTGACAGGCTCAACGCCCTCGGCATCGCGGCCAATTGCCTCAGTAAAGAGCAAGCCCGCTACCTCAATCAGGTAATGATGAAACTCAAAGCTCAGAACAAGAAGACCCCCTACGCAGCTCTCACCACAGTGGGTAGAATGCCTGCAGGTGTCACCAAAGAAGGAATCGTAGAGATTGTCGCGCCTGTCGACTACATCTCGTGGACACCACGTATCGCCGATTTTGCGCAAGCACCAAAAATGCCGCAGATGAAATACCGAGCATTGATCTACGGCCAAATGAGTTCGAAAGCGAAATCAGGATTTGAAGCAGCCGGATGGCAGGTAGTCCAACGCTAAACGATCTGCTCTAACACCAGCAGAAACTTTTTATTATACATGCCGCCACTGAATTTTTGGCAGCAAGGGAAACAAGCGACGTAGCGCTTCATTTTACGGACTCGATCGACTCCATCACCGCAGCTAGGGCAAGAATAGCGCCACTTTTTTTGCTGCTGCCGACGAGGCAGAGGCAAACTATGTGTGGCGCGCTCACCTGGAATCCCTAAATCTACGCAGGCTCGCTGCCACTCCACCCCATGCGGAGCTATTCTTCGACGACCACAACGATGGTACGCCAAGAGATGCGCCAACTCATGGAGCAAGGTTCTACGGACTTCCTCTAGGCTAATCGCAATCAACTTAGGATTCAGCTCGACCTTCGCCTCTGGCCAAAATGCCCGACCAGCAGTAGAGCGCATCCGCGTGTTCCAGACAACATTCACCTTAGAAGCAAATACTGCATCAGTAAGCTCTTCAAGCCGCTGCATAGACTCCTCCAACATGGAGTGCAGTGCTTGACGAATCTGCTCATCTTCGCTCATACAAAAAAGAACCCGCAAGGCCAGCTGAACGAACGGGTTCTGGAAAATTTTTGATTACTTGTTAAGTACACCAGCCATCTTGGCCTGGTTTGTCATTTTCAAAAGATCATTGAGAATAGCAATCCCCTCACGCTTCACCGGGTCGATTCCTGATGGCCACTCTGGGGTGATGTCTAGCTCTTCGATCTCGTCCACAGCACGCTTCATGTAGTCATTGTCATCTGAGGATGGATCAAAAACGGGAAGTTTCGCCGACTTGAGGTCATCTAGGTGCGCTTTGTAGAATGTCATGTTCGCTTTATCTTCTTTCTGAACTTTTGCGAAACGTGCGATACGCTCTTTATTGCGTTCCTTGGTGCGAGCTTCAGCTACGGTCAATTCTGCCTGACGCTCTTCGAGGTTAAGAGAAAGCTCATTCTGCTCAATCCTCTTTTGGGTACGTTTCACATCGTCTTCGAGGTAGCCGAAATCTTTCGACTGCTCCAAGCGCTCAAGGCTCATGCCCTTCAACTGAGCGATAAAGAGGTTTTCGCGGGCAGCTGCTATATATCCAGGAGCGCGACGAATCTTGTCGTAGGCCAATGCGTAGTAGAGGTACTTTTCTCCGACTTCGATGGCATCCATTATATTTGGAAGAACAATGTCAGCCTCGACCCCTTTATTTTGAGTCGACATACCAGAAACTCGGTAGAATTTCTGAATTGTTGGCTTGAGGTATCCTGCACGCTCACGGTTAGCAAAGAAAGGCATCAAGCGCGAGATATCCATAGGCTGCTGGACTGTACCTTTACCAAAAGTAGAGCTGGTACCGACGACGAGCGCGCGGTTATAGTCTTGTAGAGCTCCCGCAAGAATTTCACTCGCCGAGGCACTAGATTTATCGATCAACACAACCATTGGCTGCTTGAAAATTGCTTTATCGTAAGCACTCTTCAGATCGATACTGCCCTTGTAGTTTTTAACTTGCACCACGGGACCTTTACCCGTGAAGAAGCCTGTCATGCGGCGGACTTCTTCGAGTGATCCTCCACCATTACCACGAAGATCTAGAACAAGGCCTTCTACCTTTTCCTTATTGAAACGGAGTAGAATTTTCTCCACATCCACCGAACAACGGGTCTCACCGGTGTCAAAGTTAGCGTAGAACGAAGGTAAGGTAAGCACACCAATGCGGCTCAATTCACCGTCTGCATTTTTGCGTTCAATGATCTCGCCCTGAGCAAACGACTCGCCCATCTCGACGGTTCCTCGCTTGATGACAATAAACTTTGGCTCACCACCATCTGCTGGCTCCACCTTGAGGCGGACACTAGTCCCAGCTGCACCACGGATCTTATCGACGACTTTGTCGAGCTTCATGAACATGATGTCGACCACTTTGCCTGTGTTGTTGATGTCTACTCCTACCACACGGTCATTGAGCTTGAGCTCACCTGCTGATTCAGCTGGTCCACCTTTGACAATTCCCATGATCTTAGTTGCTCCATCTTCTTCACCTTGGAGCATTGCTCCAATACCGACAAATTCGTTGCTCATACCTGACATGAAACGCTCCATCTCACGTGCGCTAAAGTAATCAGTATGCGGACCATATGACTTGGCCACAGCACTGAGAAAAAAGTTTGCAACGTCTTCGTTGTCGACACCGTCCACCGCGCGCTTCACTCGCTCATATCGTAGCTTGAGTTTCTCACCGATAGCCTTCTCATCTTTCAGTGGGTTCTCTTTTCCTTGCTCCTTGGCTCGAATCTCAATAATGGATCGACGTAATGTCTCAGAAAGCATCGCGTCTTCAATCATTCCACTCCAAAGTTTATTTGCTGCCGCTTTATCAGCCGGCCAGCCCGTATCCGTAGGCTCTTTCACATCGCGACGCGAGCGTACGATCGTATCGTTCCCACTAAAATCAAATTTTGCTTCCGTCAGAAGCCTTTTAGCAAACTCGGTCTGCTCATCGACACGCTTGCGATAAAGGTTATAGATAGCCTGAGCCGGCTTCATGCTCTCCTTGTGAAGTAATAAATCGGTAAGGCGTGTTCCGTATTCCTTCTCGAGCGCATCAATGTCCTTCTGAGTGAAAAACATTTTCCCGTAATCGAGCTCATTGACGTACACTTTGAAGATCTTCTCACTTAACTTTGCATCAAAGGGAAGACGGTCATAATGTCGATTTTGCAGCATGATCGACATCTGCTTACCGACTTCATTGAAATCAGTCTCAGCAGCCGCAGCTGGTATTACAGTAGACAAAGCTGCTGCACCACTGAGTACAACATTACGTATTGTGTTTTTTATCTTCATAGTTCTAGTTCTCCCCCGACATAAATATTCATCCCATGCATGAGGTGTGTATCATCGTTCAGAGATTCTCACTTGTCGAATCCTTTCCTCCAATCAAGCGCTTCAAGCCCCCTCTCTTATCCAATTTTTTATAACTACGCTCTAAGTATGCAGCAACTTACACCCTCCTTGACGGCTTTTTGGCTTTGCTTCCCTCCATTCATACTCCACAAATGCGCCGTTCATGCACATTTCTGACATTCTTAGCCAAGACGGCCCGTCCCTCTCATTTGAATTCTTTCCTCCACGTACCAAGGAAAGCTTCGACGCTCTTTACCAAGTCATCGCTGAGCTTGAACCCTACAAACCATCGTTTGTCTCCGTCACCTACGGAGCTGGCGGCACCACCCGTGACCTCACTCACGATCTAGTACTCAGAATCAAGGAAACTACTGGAATCCCACCCGTTCCTCACCTCACCTGCATTGGCCACACTGAAGCCGAAATCGACGCTATCCTTCAGCGCTATGCTAACGCAGGAGTCTCCAATATCCTCGCCCTCCGTGGGGACCCGCCACGCGACCAACCAGACTATGATCGCTCCAATGATGACTTTAAATTCGCCGCAGACCTCGTCGCATTTATCAAAAAATTCAACCAATCTGGACGCCACCCCGACGCTCGTGGCTTCGGCATTGGCGTGGCTGGCTTCCCAGAAGGCCACCCAACCACTCCAAATCGGGTGTTAGAGATGGAATATATGAAAGCCAAAGTCGATGCCGGCGCCGACTACATCTGCACCCAGCTCTTTTTCGACAACCACGACTTCTTCGACTACCGCGAACGCTGCCAAATTGCTGGGATTACTATCCCAATTATCGCAGGAATCATGCCTGTTACTTCGGTCAAAGGCATGAGCCGCATGGCTGAACTCGCCGAAGGCGCTCGCTACCCAGCCAAGCTACTCCGAGCCCTAGAACGCGCCAATGGCAACCCAGAATCTGTGGAACGCATTGGTACTCACTACGCTGCACAACAATGCCTCGAGCTCCTCGACGGCGGAGTCGATGGCATTCACTTCTACACACTCAATAAGTCGAAGGCGACACGTGAAATTTATGCAAGTTTAGGCTTGAGCCAAGCGCTGGCCTAGCCTAATACTCTCCCACATCACCAACACGGCGATGTTCTAACGGTAAAGCGGGTATAGCATAGTGGTAATGCTCCAGCCTTCCAAGCTGACTAGGAGAGTTCGATTCTCTCTACCCGCTCCACCGCTAAAAAGCCGCATCTGATAAAGATGCGGCTTTTTTGTGTCCGTTACAAAACTCTCTTCACAAACTGACTCCACCTCTGTTAGTTTTCAGTCCATGTCGAAGAAGAAGAAATACGTAATCCTCATCTCTCTGGCAATTGTCACTATCGCCACTGTCAGTATCCGAGGCTACTATAAAAGCCAGTATCCCTACGGTCGCACGCACCGATGCTCAAAAGGTCTATACTTTGCTCTCCTCAGCTACTCTGAGGGCCATGATGGCGAATTACCGAACTCTGATGACCCCTCAAAGCTAGCTCTAACACAACTTATCGGAAATGGATGGGTCGATCAAGACAATCTAGATCTTATCGTCGGCAAAGCTGGCGATCTAGAAGCCGCCGAGAAATTCTACGCCAACCATGGCTACCTCAAACCTGAGCGCAGCTCATGGCACTTCGTCAATGGCCTCAATGAGAACGACCGAGGAATGGCCATAGCATGGGATAAAATTCCACTCGACCATAACGGCCGCGTATCTGAAAGCAGGGAAGTCATCATGGTTGGTCGGGCTGTGAGCAACATCCCGAACTCAGAATGGCCAGCCTTCCTCAAAAAGCAGGCAGAGCTCCTAGATGTTAAGAAACTACGTGAAGCTCACGATAACGATCCGCAAGAATAGCCACCAACTCTTCCACTTTACTCCCGACCAGCCCAGTCATCTCAGCTTCTAACTGAGGGGTCTTTAGCTTTGCCGCCTGACAGATCTCGGCCACATCGCCTTGCGCTCCAGCATGCCTACCAGGCCCAGCGAACAACATCGACACGATCACCTTCTCCTCATAGCCCTCTGCCCCGAGAAGACTCCCTAACAAAGGATCGTTAAAATCATACTCAGCTCCCTCACGGCGCTCCATAGAGCACGCAGTGACACTGCATTGTTTCTCAACTAACAACTCCTGAAGCTGTTTAGCAATAACTTCCCGCACCTCATTCACTGCCCGCGCTGGTGTCCCGTGGTCGCACATCGCCACACTCGCCTGCGTCCAACCCAGAGTATCCATTTTCTCAGCCACTAGCGATGCCATGATATCTGCTATGCGCGTATCTGCCTGCCGCACCAATGTCGGCGCTACAGTCACCTTCAGCCCCCCCAGCCCTCTAACCTCAGCTCACTCACCCGCTGCGGCAGATAATCCACCAGCGCCCCACTCGGTCCAAAAAACAAAGGAATAATCGTGAATTCATCTTTCCCCAGAGCCCTCTGAGCACGCAGAAATGGCACCAAAGTCTGAGCCACCACCCCATCCGTATCCGCTGGATCCAGCTTACTCGAATGCAACAACGAAACTGGATGGACAGGCATCTGCAAATTGGCACTAAGAGCCTCCGCCAAAACGCGCAACTGTATAGTCGCCTCAGCTCGCAATGAGCCATTATCCATCAATACTATCACCTCATCTCCTGCTGCCATCCCCCCATATAGGAGCGCATTTCTCAGCCGTCAAAAACCAATCTAGATTTTTGCAAAAAAAGCATTGCCATCAACTAGATCACTCGTTAGCTTCCGCCCACCTCGAAAGAGGTAATATTTAAGATAACGGGGTCGGTGTCAGAGTGGTCGAATGAGCTCGCCTGGAAAGCGTGTGTGGCAGTGATGTCACCGAGGGTTCGAATCCCTCCCGGCCCGCCATCTTAAGCAAACGCTGCAACCGTATTGGTTCGCAGCGTTTCTTGTTTCTAGCAATAGGCCAATTGATACATTGCCCTGTACGTATTCAGGAATATTCAAAACCACCCACTTTTCAAAAATGGCTTCACATTCATGCTGGGTCGAATATTCCACCAACATCAACCCATCAAGGTGGGTTATAGTCGCATTCAGCTTAACAGAACCCAACGCCTCAATACCCAGACAAGAAAAAGCCCGTAACCATTACAGTTACGGGCATTTATATAAATGGTAGCAGGTGAGAGATTCGAACTCTCGACCAATGGACTATGATTCCACTGCTCTACCACTGAGCTAACCTGCCATTCACTTATTTACGTCTGAAGATTGCTCCTTAGACGGGCTGGGATTTACCCCAACCACCTCGTTCTGTCTACAGAAAAGTAGATAAATCTTCAATCTTACGGAACGAGAGTCTGGTCCATCCAGCGCAGCAGCTGAGTGCGGTATTTGCCGTCATCGACAAAAAAGCAATTCACGTGGTTACCGCCCACCACCCGCATCAATTTTTTTGGCGGATTTGCAGCCGCTAGTAATCTCTCAGCCTGCGCGAATGGGATGGTCTCATCGTCTGAGCCATGCACCACGAGGATTGGCGTACCTTCCGGCAGTTTCTTTACGTAAACATAGGGTTCAAAGGTATCGCTCACCACCTTTCTCGCTCGCGGTCCAGCCACCCGCTCAGCCATGTCCTTATAGGAAGCGAAGGTTGAATCTACCACCACAGCCTTGAGGTTTTCCGGGGCCAACTCGGCGAGTGCTGCAATAGATTTCGCTCCCCCCAGACTATGACCCATGGATATAATTCCATCCACCTCCTTGCGCCCAGTTGTATAGATAAAAGCGGCCTTGGCATCCTCCACAATACCTTCTTTAGAGATTTCCCCGCCAGACTTCCCATAGCCTCGGTAGTCGTACATCATCACGTTGTAGCCAGCATCCACTAGCCAATAGACGAATACGAAGTGGTGCGGCAAGGAACCAGCATTGCCGTGAGAGTAGACGACTGTGGCCTTGGCCGTCTTGGCTGACTTGGCCGGTATCCACCAGCCGTGGAGTTTGACTCCATCGCTCGCCGTGAATGTTACGTCCTCGTAGTTGTAGCCGTGCTTAGCGGGGGTGAATGGTGCGTCCTTTGTCGGGAAATAAAAGAGTCGATCACCACCGTCTTTACCCATCAAACCCAATGCAATCGCGGTGGGTAAATCGGTCTCCGCAGCACAAGAAACTAAACTTGGCTGAGCGAGTAGACAGAGGGAGGCGATGAGACGCTTGAACAACATATTCTAGAGTTATCATGAATTTTGGCGTTTGGATAGGGCATCAATCGACGATCAGACCTTGAGCTCGAACTAGAGTTCTCCCCCTCCACCAGAAAATTAGTTGAAATATCTCAAGAAAAGATGACAGATGGACGATTCTCTGCTTGTTTACTCCCTATGCATTGGACATCACCACTCACCCTTCTTGTTGGACTCCTACTCACTGCGGGCAGCGTAAGCGCAGCGGAAGAAAAGGAGAAAAAGGACGAAGCTAAACCTGAGCAAAAAGAACCTGTCAGCCGAGATGGATCGGTCACAATAGCAGGGGCTCAGATCGACTACACAGTGACGACTGGCGAACTCCAACTGAAAAATGACAAAGGCGAAGAGCAAGCCAACATCTTTCACGTCAGCTATATAAAGAAAGGCGTCAAAGATCTGAGCACCCGCCCGGTCCTCTTTGCCTTCAATGGAGGTCCAGGTTCCTCAGCAGTCTGGTTACACCTCGGCGCACTGGGACCTAGAATCATCCCAACCTCTGCGGATGGCACCAAGGCTCTCGCTCCTCCAGTCACAGTGGTCGAGAACCCACAGTCCATCCTCGATGTCGCTGACCTCGTGTTTGTGGACCCCGTCGCGACTGGACTCTCGCGCCCTGAGGACAAAGACAAATCAAAGCAATTTTTCGGCGTCAATGGCGACCTCGATTCGATGTCCGATTTCATCCGCCGATGGATTACTCAGCACAAGCGCTGGTCTTCACCAAAATTCGTTCTCGGTGAAAGCTATGGATCACTCCGCGCTGCCGGTCTCTCGGACAAGCTACAACAGCGCTATGGCATGCATTTGAATGGAGTGATCTTGCTCTCTGGACTGCTCGACTATCGCACTCTGAGCCCTAGTCCAGGCAACGACCTATCCTACTCCATTTTTCTTCCATCATTAGCTGCCACGGCGCATTTCCATGGCAAAATAAAAGGCGACCGCAAAACCATTGTCAAAGAAGCCAGGAGTTTGCGGCAACGACCTACCGCACAGCTCTCTACCGTGGACAGACACTCGATGACGCAAGCAAGCAAAAGATCGCGGCTAAAATCTCAGAGCTCACCAGTCTCGATCCACAATGGATCATCGACAACCACCTTCGTATCTCCCCTAGCAAGTTCCGCAAACAGTTGCTCAAAAGCGAAGGTAAAGTGCTAGGACGCTTTGATGCCCGAGTCGCATGGGACGCGATCAACACTGCCAGCGACCACCCTGACTACGACCCCTCCTACTCAGTAGTCCACGGACCAATCTCCACCGCTATGCTCGACTACCTCGGTCGTGACCTCGGCTGGAAAGATGAACGCGTCTATGAAATCCTCACCGGCAAGGTTCACCCGTGGAACTGGAATGCTAACAACTCCTACGTCAACCTCAGCGGATCGATCGCCAGCGCTCTCAAACACAACCCAAAGCTTCGTGTGTTAATCCAATGCGGCCACACTGACCTAGCCACCCCAGCTAGCGGCATCCTCTACAGTATTGACCACCTGATGCTCCCCAAAGCGCAGCGCGCTAACATCCAGACCGCTTGGTACGATGCGGGTCACATGTTCTACCTGAACCAAACAGATCTAGAAAAGATGCGCAAAGACCTCGTTTCCTTTATCACTGAAGAATAAATTTGACGCCAATACATTAGCAAGAAATCGATCGCTCAAGTGTCCATTTTCCACTAACATAAAGGCACCTTATTCAGATGACCCATATCAAATTCTCTCTTTGCTGCATCGCCATCTTGGCTCTTAGTATATCAGCTCCAGCAAAAGACCAACGGCCTAACATCATCCTCGTAATGGCAGATGACCAAGGCTACGGAGATTGCGGTTTCACTGGCCACCCGTTCGTCAAGACTCCTGAGTTAGACGCCATGGCTAAAGAAAGTGTCGTCTTCAATCGCTTTTACGCGTCTGCTCCCGTCTGCTCCCCCACCCGCGCCAGCGTCCTCACCGGCCGCCACCCGATGCGCACCAACATACCGAACCACGGCCACTAAATGCGCCCCCATGAAACCACCCTAGCAGAGGTACTGCAGTCCGCGGGCTACGTCACCGGACATTTTGGCAAGTGGCACATCGGGTCGGTCCAACCCGAGAGCCCAACATCGCCAGGTAAAGTTGGTTTCGACGAGTGGCTCACTGGTCTCAATTTCTTTGACCAAGACCCCTACCTCGTAAAGAACGGCAAGTACGAGCAACTGAAAGGGCAAGGGTCGGTGCTCACCATGGATGCCACGCTCGATTTCCTCAACAAGCACAAGGACGGTGACAAACCAATGTTTGCCGTCACGTGGTTTCCAGCGCCTCACGACCCACACAAAGAAGTTCCTGTCGATTTCCCCGGCGGTGATGACCTCTACAAGGACCTTAAAAAGAAGTACGGTATCGAAGATCACTTCCGCGGATACTTTCTAGAAATCAACCTGTTAGATCAACAAGTGGGACGCCTCCGCAAAGAACTACGCAAGATGGAAATCGCCGACAACACCATCGTTTGGTACTGCAGCGACAATGGAGGACTGGTCACACAATCCGCTGGTGGACGGGCTAAAAAAGGGAGCATCTACGAGGGTGGCTTGCGTGTTCCGGCATTACTAGAATGGCCAGCCAAGCTCAAACACATAACGATCGACACCCCCGCAAACACCTCTGACATCTACCCCACTCTTCTGAAAATCGCAGGAGCAGAGGTAGAGCACCAGCCTCGACTCGATGGTGTCGACCTCGCCCCCGTTATTGCTGGCACCCAAAAAGAACGCCCTGGAATGGGATTTTGGCATCATTACGAAAGCGGCCAATCCACCTGGAGTGACAGAATCATCAAAAAGTTGATGGAAGCCCAGCAGGCGGGAGAAGCCACACCCCACCCCGAGCGCCTCCTCAAAAACATCAACGACTTCCCCAAACGTGACCGAAGCAACTTCAACGGCCACGCCGCCTGGACTCAATGGCCCTAGAAGATCCACCGTATCGTCAGCAATGGCAAACAGACTGTAGAGCTCTACAACCTAGTAACCGACCCTATGGAAGCCAAGGATCTCTCGAAGTCCGATGCCGACCGCACTGCTACAATGCTAGAACAGTTAGACAAATGGCAAAATTCAGTCTTCGACTCCTGGGAAGGTAAAGACTACCAAAAACCTTAACACCCTAGCTAAGCCAGCTTCCCACAAATTTTCAGAGCCTCAGCGAGTACCGACACGCCGGGGATTTTTTGAATTCTGGAGAGTAGTTAGTAGGCCGCGGTGCCATGTCCCACGGCCTGCTCCATCCCAGTCGGAAAACCGAATACTGCCAACTGAAAACTCTCAACCTTCGAGCTTCTCATTTTCCAAGCAGAGCATCCGCTTCGCCATAACCCAATGTAGGAGAAATAGCCTACTCACACTAAATACGGTAAATATCCTTCCTCAAATCTCTAAGACTATACATACGGGAATCACTAACTTGCTGTAACTTCCTCGCTCCGGTCGTTCGTTTAGTATGCTGCTCTGGCCGAGCTTCCTTCATTCTATAAAAGAACCTATCCACAAACTCACGACTGCCTAACACCACGCCATCGGTGAAGTAACGCACCTTGCAGTGTAGCATTTGCGCAGCACTCAGTTTACCTCCAGTTTTTAGAGTTTTATCAATCTCGCTCGCGCTAAAACCATTTCGTCTCTTATACCGTATCGATTTACTCTCGCCCAGTACTCCCTGCGCCTCTTGATCGGCTGCCGCCCCCTCTCCAACCATCATCATCCGGTACTCGCCCATCACCTCTTGCCAGGTCTCAGCTAGAGGTTCATTTACTGCATAGCCATCCGGCTTCCGCATCACCTCTAACAAACCATTCTGAGCAACCTCAACACCTGCAGACGCTTCGCCATAACTGCACCACCTATAATCCTTCGGATCACTCACCATTCCTGCACGTACAGGATTGAGGTCAATGTAGGCCGCCGTCATACGTGTGGCATAGCCATCCTCCACTAACACACTCTTAAATCTTCCCTCCCACAGCGTGCCTGTCGTGCCCTTGCGCTTATTGTACCACTGCGTGAATTTCTGCTTCACCGCCTTCATGAACTCGGACAAATCACACATCCTCCGCGTGTAGCGCTCCTTCAGCTCCCGCACCGCTAGCTTCCGATCCTCTTTATTCTCGATAGCACGGCACTCAGCCAGCCAGCGCTTCACATCCGCGAGGTGTTCATCGCTATAAATCAAAGCCAACTTCTCTAAAAAGGCGGCATCTGAAAGCATTCGCTTAGGTTTTGGTGGCACCTTCACCAGGATATGCACATGGTTACTCATCAGACAAAACGCCAACACCTTCACCCCGCAATACGCTTCATATTGCCGCATCGTCTTCCTAAAAAACTCCTTTTCCTCCTTCTTAAAAAGAAACGTTCTCCATACGACCCTTGAAAGGCAGTGATATACTGACGCACAAGTCTCATGCTCCTGGGCTAGTAAATATTTACGAGTAACTCTCATGATCAGGGGAATCACAACAACTCGAACACAACGCACAAATCATTGATTACTTAAGATATACACAACATCTAAAAACCATTCAAGACTTTTCCTGACTATTGCTCTGTCCCTATATACCCACG
>NZ_MQWA01000001.1:2346925-2444222 GCF_002954445.1 Rubritalea profundi | reverse complement strand
AAGCCTGTCCCCCAGTTCGCATGTCCCCCAGTTCGCACCCCAGTTCGCACCC
The DNA here is from genome assembly GCF_002954445.1 of Rubritalea profundi. Taxonomy (GTDB): domain Bacteria; phylum Verrucomicrobiota; class Verrucomicrobiia; order Verrucomicrobiales; family Akkermansiaceae; genus Rubritalea; species Rubritalea profundi. The sequence goes on along the minus strand of NZ_MQWA01000001.1, from coordinate 2,444,170 downwards.
CAGTTCGCACCCCAGTTCGCCCATGGGGAATGGACTGCCATCAGGATCGGCAGACGGCCAGACGAACACTTCAGATAATTTGCAACGTCTTTTTGCCTATGCCTTGAGAACACTTTCAGGTCAACAAGCTGCGCCTTTTATGAAAACATTTCCTGCAATACCGACAAGGTGTTTCTGGCAGCAACCGGATGAATAGAGCCTAACTTCTTAATCAAACGTTCTTTGTCGATTGCCCTGATCTGATCTAACGCGATGTCCCCTTTTTTACTTTGAAACGTCATTTTTACGCGCGTTGGGTAATGACGGAGTGCCGTTGTCATCGGAGCAATTAATACTGTATTGAGCCCTTTATTCATTTCATCGGGTGAAATGATTAAACATGGGCGTGTCTTTTTAATCTCAGAACCCTTTGTGGGATCGAGTGACACGAGATAAACATCAAACCTCATTACCATGTCCATTCGTCTTTATCAAAAGAGTTACCAAAATTGTCCATCATGGTTTGATCCACACCGGCTTTTTCGAAAGCCTCTTCCCACCCTGAGCGGGGTTTTCCAATCTTTGAAATGATCAACGAATTATCCTTAACCTCCAAAGACACCTCATTTTCAAAACCACATTGTTTTAAGAGCTGCACAGGAATGATCAGCCCCTTCGAATTTCCTATTTTAGTAATTGCAGTTTTCATATGTTCATACAATGTTATAACTTTTCATGCGGTTGTAAATGACAAAATAGAAGCCAAAAATAGCCCCGAAATAGATGCCAGCCCCCCCCAGTTCGCATCTGACAATCATCAAGTGAGGCCTGGTTTTTAAGATAATGACAGCGCTGCGCCGGAAGAATTTATAGCGACCGAGACGGTCGCTCTACGTCCCCCCTTTTATCTCCTTGGCACGGTGGGTAACGGGACTAGAGTCTCCAAATTAACCGAAAGAATCATGAAAACCGTAAACACCCACTTTTTTCCCTCCCTATTTAAAAGCGGCAGTTCGCTGACTGGAATCGCCGCCTGTATGGCTTTGTTTATGAGCTTTCTGGGAGACGCCTATGGAATCAAGGACCCGGACAATCAGGGACGCTGGAATAAACCCTGTAAAGATGGACCTGATGCCGTTGTCCCTGGATTTCTTGTCAACATGGGACCGACCGGAGCCCGTGGCATCCTCAAAGAGCGCTCATTTGTGGTGAAATACATCTTCAAGAAATCTCCGGCGTCGGACGTGTTGAGAATCGATGATGAGGTCTATGGAGCCAATGGGAAAAAGTTTTCCAAACACACCTTTGGCGATGGCAATCATGGTATTGAGGGCCCTATTCAAGACATGGGCCTAGCTATCGAAGACAGCGAGGGTGATGAAGGCGTTCTCAAGCTCATGGTCGACCGTCACGGAGCAAAACTCGAGGTCGAGGTACAACTCGAAAAGCTGGGTCGCTTCGCCGACACCTTTCCTGTGAATTGCGCAAAAACCGACATTCTAAAGAAACGAGCCTACAAATACCTGATGGACAATCCCGGAGGCATTGATTCACAGGGTCGCTGTATCGCCACACTTGCCATGCTCAGTTCGGACGACCGCAAGGTATTTACCGCAGGCAAGCGCATGGCTCTGGCATGGAACAAACCCTATAATGACACAACCAGGGCCTGGCATCTTGGATTTCAGGGGATTGTTTTAGCTGAATACCACATGCTCACAGGTGACAGAAAGGTATTGAAGACCTTGGGTAAAACTCAAGACCTTCTAGCAAAAGCACAGTGGAAGGCTCCGATCCATCACTGGAAATCCAAGCAGATCAAAAACATCGATCAATCCATCATCGATAAACACCAGGCACTCTACGAAGGAGGCTTTGGCCATGAACCATACGACGTGATTGTGGCTCGGGGAGGTGGCGGATACGGACCGATGCAATGGCCTACCTGTCTGGCCCTCATGACCTGGCAGTTCAGCAAGCAGTGTGGAGTAGAAGTCGACCAGCAGGCGGTTGATCGCAGTTTCCAGTTCCTCGATTACGGCACCACCAATGCCGGTAAGATTGCCTACGGCGGCGAGTTCACTCTAAACAATGGACCGATTGACTCGGAACGCTGGAAATCGAGCACCCGCAACGGAGCATCCCACAAGTCGGGCCTCGGCTATCTGGTTCACAAACTTTCGCCGGAGCGCGAGGGCTCGAAGGAGATGATGAAGCTGCACCTCTCCAATATTGACGCCTCCTACAAGGACATGCCGGATGGCCATGCCTGTGCCCTCATGGGACTCACTTGGGGATGGGCTGGGACCTACGCGTCTGATGATGCCAAACTGAAGAAGAAGGTGTCCAGCTACTACAAGGCCTGGATCAATATGGCACGCTGCCATGGCAGTGACTCCTACGTCATTCTCCCCGCCCGCGATTATGCCGACTTCTCATACTACCGCGGAAACATTCGCAATCACACCACGGCAGCGGTGGCGTTTGCCTACAGCTATTCTACTCCGAAACTCCGTATTCAGGGGCAGGAGGGTAACGCCAACCAAACATCAGACAGCCGAACCAATCGTCTTCCAAAATCAACTCAGGGCGCACGCCGCACATTCTATAGCCCCGACCGCAAACGTTCCTTTCAGGGCAGACTCGTTAGCTACGATAGTAAGTCCGGCAAAGTTCAAGTTCGTATGAATAATGGCCGCATCACGACTCTTGGACTCGCTGATCTTAGTAAAGAAGATCAGACGTATGTGGAAAAATTTCAGAGTCAGGTCGAATAAAATGCACTCAGGGCTAGCCAGCTAGCCCAACGGCGAACCAACTAACACAGAAAAACCCCACCCCCCGAGTGATGGGGAGTGGGGTTGGAATGGTTGTTGATTTTCCTAGGCCGGATTACTTACGGCGACGGAGGACTTGTCCGCCAAAGCGTTATTTACGACGACGGAGGATCAGTGCGAGTCCACCAAGTCCGAGCAGAGCTGCGGAGGAGGGCTCGGGAACCTGCGTCAGGCTGATATCATCGATGTAGGCGGAGGTTCCACTGCTGTTGGGTCCAGCTTGCCACCAATTAATTCCACCAACGCTTGGCGAGTTAGCGCCAGGATCGGTGTTGTCCCAGGCACCCGAATGGAACACAACGCCACCGTACGAGATGTCGAGCGTATCGGCATCCAGGTCGATCTCCAGTTTAACTTCCGTCCAAGCGTCGAAAACGAGGGCCGCCGAGCTTGCCCCATTTACGATCAACCCGGTATCACCCTGCAGCACAGGGAATCCGCCTGTGTCGAATGCTCCATTACCCGCTACCTGTGAGTGGTACAAGGCGAGGTGGGCGTCGTAACCGCCCGGTAGGTAGGTTTGGAAGGCAATGGTCACCTGTCCCGAGGTAATCGGTGCGCCAAACAATTACTCTATGTAGATATCCGAACCGTACGTGGTGCCATCGGATTGAAGTTCGAACGACTGCGTACCCAGAGCTTCCGTCGAGCTAACGAGCAAGTCAAGGGAACCCGGAAAGTCGACCCAAGGGCCCTAGCCGTCGATGCTACCAAGGGAGTAGGACTCGAAGTCGATCAGGACCGTTGCATGGGCTGCGCCGGTAAGAGCCAGCCCAGCGATTGCCGCGATGGAGAGGGTTGTTTTAATTGATTTATTCAATTTCATATTTTGTTACTTGGGTTGTGTTTTCTTAGTTATTAGCGAGCTGCCGGTCCTCTCCAAACGTGGACAAACCGGACATGAGTTGCTCATTCGCACGCTTTTTGCACACGCACACAGTAGAAGGTTATTCCTCGTTGACGGTTGGCTCCTTTGGGACCACGTTAACTTCATGCAACCCATCACCGTTCTTTCCGCCGTCGAACAGGTAGCCGAGCATCTGCGGGCGGAGCTGCTGCGGGGAGGATTGAGCGGGACGATGCCTGGGGTGAACTCGCTGGTGGAAGAACTGGGGGTTGGCCACAAAACCGTGAAGGCCGCGCTGCGGATGCTCGAGGACGAGGGACTACTGCTGAACCAAGGGCGCGGACTCCAGCGCAAGATCGCGCTGCCGGAGGGTCATGCCCCGCTGGCACTGCGGGTGGCGGTTTTATTTTACGAAAAAGGCGACGAATCACACGATTTGTTCACCCGGTTTCAGGACAAGCTAAAGGCGGCGGGACACACGGTCCTCCATGCGCGGAAAAACCTAACCGACATTGGGGGGAATATGCGGCGACTCGCCAGCATGATCAAGGAAACCGAGGCGGACGCCTGGGTGGTGGCTGGCGGTTCAGGGGAAGTCCTTCAATGTTTCGTGCAACGGCAGGTTCCGGTCTTCGCGCTGTACGGTGGGTTCGGCAGATTGAGAATCGCGGGCATCGCGCCGAACCAGCGGCCCTCTATTGTTGCTGCAACGCGTCGGCTGATCAGTCTCGGGCACCGACGGATTGTGATGCTGGACGAGCACGTCACCCTATCAAATGCAGTACTCAGCGGCGGTTCTACATTTCTCGATGAACTGACAGCTCACGGTATCGATGCGGGCAAATACAACATGCCGGGTTGGGAGGGAGGATTCGATGGTTTTTACAGATGCCTCGAATCACTGTTTGCGAGCACCCCGCCCACCGCGATTTTCATCTACAGCGCGGCGCAATACTTCGCCACGGCCCAATTTCTGCTCAACCGGAGACTCGGGGTGCCGCAGGATGTTTCGTTGATCTGCATCGACAAGGCCTCGTATTTCAACCGCTTCCAGCCGTCGATCTCGCATGTCAGCTGGAATGACCAGCCCATAGTGAACCGGATCGTGCGCTGGACTAATAACATCAGGCAAGGGAAAGAAGATACCCGCCAGAGTATGATCGACGCCGAGTTCATCGAGGGCGGGACGATGGGACCGGTGCCTAAGTAAAATATTCAATATCCAACAGCCTGCATGGAACATTCAATTCCCGTGGGGATGGGTTGCTACATCAATTTTGAACCTCGAAATACAGGATATTACGGAAAGACTTGGAGGGGCTCAGAATTTAATTTGCCACGCGACGGGAGACTCTGGGCTCTTGAAGCTGACCGACAGGAGGTCGCCTTTTCTTTCCAGCCTGACTGGAATCGGTTTACCACCGGTCGAGGCAGCTGCTGTCGAGGCCGTCGGCCTGCCTGGTGGGAGATGGAAGAACAGTGTGTAGTCCTCACCTGGCACGATGTCGGATTGGCCTTTGAGGGTGGTCGCCGCAGCATCCCAGGACGGGTCCTTGATGGAGTAGGCGCCGGTGAGATGCCGCGAGGTGCCGGACAACTGCGGCCGATCTAATGATTGATGCACAAGCAACACCCGGGTATCGTGACCTGCAACCTCAATGGTCGTCTGGTCGGATACCACCCCCAGAAGCGCTTGATTCCAGAAATCGAAGAGGATGTATTTCTCCCCGGAATTAAGCCCGAACTGGCGGCTGAGTGATAACGGTTTTGTGACTGGGGCAGATCGACCGTTGGTTGATTCGACAAACTGAAAACCCAGACGGTGCCACCTGTGTGTTCACCTCAAACGAGGAATGTTTTTTGGGGGTAATTGCTTGTGGTGCGCCCGTTGGACTTGCATGTAAGCGGCACATGGATAATAGGTTTCCTTCTTCTATGAGGAAATCCTCAGATAGGTGAACCACTTCAGCCAACTCACGTTCATCACCCTGATGGATCTGGATAAATGTCACACTCCAAAAATAAAAGTAAGAAAACCTGTGACAGCCAGTATCTATGCACTAAATCTGGCTACTTCAACGCGCTGCACAAATCTAGCTGAAAAATGCAACCGCGCGTGCTAACCACAGCTATTAGAAATTCAAGGACACATGATGACATTAAGAACATTGGCCGCCATTCTGGCGATACCGCTTAGCGCCATAACGCTGGCTGGGGCCGAGAAAAAAGTATCTGCATGGGCCGTGCCTGAGAAGATCGATATCTTACTAGACGTCTACTGCTACGCCTGCCACGACGAGGACAAGCAGAAGGGCGACATCCGCTTGGATCAGTTGGCCACACACTCACTGGATGCCCGTTTAGGCCTTCTCAACAAAATTCAAGAGCAACTTTTCTTCGAGGAAATGCCTCCAAAGAAAAAGAAGAGCCAGCCAACCACTGAGGAGCGAACAGCCTTGATCGAATGGGTTTCCAGCGAACTCAAGCAGCACGATGCCTCCAGACTCTCAGAAACTCTCAAAAGACCAGAGTTCGGGAACTACGTCGATCACAACAAGCTGTTCTCGGGCGAGTACAAAAATCTACCTGGATTCACCCGCGACCGCCGCTGGCTCGTCAGCGAGTTCATTTTCAATGCCAAGATCAATCAACTCATCGACCACCCGAGCTTAAGAACCATCGATGGCAAAAGAAGAACCGTCATCGGCGACAACGGAGTCACTCTCAACACGCGATTTGGTGGTGGCAGCCTGCGCCAGAGCATCACCAACCCCTTCCTACTCCCCGACAATATCGGCGTGCGCTACTACGACACCACCGCACTGACCGGTGGCCACCTGCTGACGATGATCTCCAACGCTAAAAAAATAGCCGCTCACATGTCGTCGGAGCAGACAATGAAGGCTCACTACCCAGCTATGTACCGCATTATGCAGATGGAGCTCGAGCATCGGGAAGTCCTCGCGTCCCGGGAGCGCTTTCTGACCAGCCATATCAAGAAGGTCGCGCAAGATCTGCACAAGGAGCGCCACGAAGCTCTGCTGCCCACATTCGTCAGGGAGCAGGTGGAAGAAGTTCCGGAATTCACCGATGGAAAAGGGAATCTCACGAAGCGGGACAATGTCGGTCTGCTGGCTAGATACGAAGCGCAGGATCTCAGAGCGATCTATCTCGGAGTCGGAATGTATAAACGTGACAACGTCACCTTTGAGGACGTCATCGAAAAGTGTGAGCGAGACTGGTTCGCCTTCGGCATTCACGAAAAGCGGATTCGCATGCGGATCAATATCATGAAGGTCCTAGACAAGCAGTGGGACATGGCGCTCATCTACGGAAATATTAAAAAGAAGAACTATCAGCCGGAACCCTACAAACCGCGGTCTGATGCGGAGATGGAAATCATCGAGACAGCGATCAGAAAACATCGGAAACAGGACGACCGCTACAGCCAGATCATCGAGAAATGCATGGCCGAATGGGATGCGTCATTCCAGGCCGAACGAACAGCAGCAGGACAAGCGGGTAAAAAACAAATCGGTGAGCTCGTCGATGAACTCTTTCTCAAAATCCTCGAGCGTGAACCCACCGCACAAGAATCACAGGAAAACATGGCATTGACAGAGAACTACATGCAGACGCTGAGTAATCAACAAGCTATCGCCAAACTCATTGAGACTCTGATCCTGAGCTCCGAGCTGGCCTACCGTTCAGAGTTTGGTCAGGGCTCGGCCGATCAACATGGCCGCCGCATGATGTCTCCACGCGATGCCAGCTACGCACTCGCGTACGCACTAACCGACAGCGCTCCCGATCAAGAATTGGTTACCGCCGTCAAGGATGGTCGACTCAGCACACTGGATGACTACCGACGTGAAGTGACTCGCATGCTCAAGCGGCGCGATCAATATTACGTCATCGACGAAACCGTCCAGAAAGCCGGTTTTAACTCGAGCATCACCAACACCCCAATCCGGAAACTACGCTTTTTCCGCGAGTTCTTTGGCTACACCAAGGCGATGACGCTGTTCAAAGACGACGCCCGCCTGAGCAACGCCACCAGTTATGACAACGTCAAAGGCCGGCTGGTCGATGAAGCTGACATGCTGGTAGATCACATCCTGCAGCAGGACAAAAATGTCATCGAAGAACTACTCACCACCGAGAAGTTCTACGTCTATCACTCCAGCGACAACGCGGCGATGAAGGCATCCTCGGATCGGATCAAGAAAATCTACGATTACTTTAAAGACTACGACTGGAATAATTTCACCGAAGAGGAACTCTACAAGCACTGGGACTTTATCAGCGAGATGAAAATGATGGGCACCGTCTTCCCGGACTTCCTCAAAGGCAAACGCAAGAAAAACTGGGTGAGAACATTTAAAACCACCATGACGAGCTACACGCTACGCTTCGGAAACGGCCAGAAATCCGCCCCACCTTATGACCCCATCCCCCTAGCTCACTGGAACAAAGGCGAGGCCGCGACACGGACAGGAACGCGGATGCGCGGCGAACATGTCGGCCGGTTGTTCAACATAGATTACGCCAACTGGGACTACCCAACCACTCAGCCGGCTAAGATCGCCAACCGAAAAGGCATCCTCACTCACCCAGCCTGGCTCATTGCTCATTCACTCAACCTAGAAAACGACCCGGTGCGTCGCGGTAAATGGGTGCGTGAGAAATTGCTCGCAGGAACCATCCCCGATGTGCCAATAACCGTCGATGCCGTCATCCCAGAGGACCACCACAAAACTCTGCGCCAGCGACTTGAGAAAAAGACCGGCGAGGAATACTGCTGGAAGTGCCATCAACAAATGGACCCGCTCGGCCTACCATTCGAGATCTACGACGACTTCGGACGCTTCCGCAAGCAGGAGCGCATCGAGCATCCGAAAAACCTCATCAAAGAAGCCCCCAAGGAGAGGGCCATTCATCTAGATGGCCGGGCAAGCTACAAAACTCTCCCAGTCGTGGCCAAAGGCGTGCTCGCCGGCACCGACGACCCAGCGCTCGATGGAGATGTGAGCGATGCTATCGATCTCATCGGCCGCCTAGCAAAAGCCGCCAAGGTTCGCCAATCCATCATCCGCCACGCGTTCCGCTACTACATGGGACGCAACGAAGTCCTGTCCGACTCCAAAACCCTAATCGATGCGGAACAAGCCTATCTCGACAACGAAGGAAGTTTCGATGCTGTGATTATTTCGCTCCTCACTTCCGATTCTTTCATCTACCGTAAATCCACCACCAACTAGAGCCATGATCACCAGACGAAATTTTCTAAAATCCACTGGCTTAGGTGCCGGAGCCCTTGCTTTTTCGCCATCCTTCAATCACCTGCTTGGTGCCACCTCTCGAGCTGAGCACGCCCAACGCTTCATCTTCATCAGAAAGTCCAATGGCAACGTGCCCAAGTTGTTTTCACTCCCGACATTCTCAGAACAAGAGAAGAAAAAGGACCAAGACAAACTGGCATTCGAGGCCGACCTCGACAAACACGAACTCCCGGACTGGTTGAAAGGGTTGGAAAGTCACAAAGAAAACATGACCATCCTCCATGGCCTCTCCATGACCATGAGTGGTGGCGGACATTATTCCTTCTCAGGTTGCATGGGCGCCTACAAAGCTGGCCGAAATGTGATCAACGGCATCAAACGAGCCACCATCGATTTTGAACTCGCCAAGCTATTCCCCTCCCCCTTCGGCCACGTTGAATGCTCCCTCGCCTCAGGCTCAGGCACCATCGCCTTCCGCTCCGGTATCGTCTCCGGCTTCTCAGCCCCCACTCGCCACCAAAGAAATTATTGCTACGCCGACCCCCAAACGGCTTACAACGAACTCTTTAAATCCGTCACCAACAAGAGCGCGGCCAACTCCGAGAACACCCTGCTCGAATACCTCAGAGCCCAAGAGAGCAGAAAACTCAACGGCCTCGATGGTGTCGAACGCATCAAAATGAGCAACCACGTGGATTCCATCGAATCCATCCGGAAACGTAATAAAAAGGTCGCCTCCCTCTCCGAGGTGATCGCTAAAAACCTTCCAAAGCTAGATCCCATTCACGCCAACGGCGGACCAGATGCCAGTCTCGTTGAAAAACAAGAAGCCTTCACCGATGTCATCCTCGCCGCCCTCATTACAGGCCTAACAAATGTCGTCACCTACACCATCGACGACCTCGGCACCCCCATCACCACATTGCCCGGCAACAAAGGCAAGGTCGATCTCCACCGCCTAGGCCACAGCAGGGATATGGAACTCCGCGACACCGTCAAACAGAGCCACATGACCCAGGTCGCAAAAATGGTCACAAGGCTCAAATCCGTACCCGAGGGTAACGGCACCATGTTCGATAACACAACCATCATCTACATGCCCGAAACTGGTGCCGGTCACCACGGCCCCGACACCGAAGCCCCGACCATCGTCATGACCGGTAGTAACTCAAAACTCGACATCGCCGGCCGTTACATCCGCCTACCATTCCACGCCACCGAAGGGCACCAAACCTTAGGCAACTGGTACACCACCCTGCTCAACGCCTACGGCAACCCGATCGAACACTACGGTGACATGGACCTGACTATGACTCGTAAGAAGATGGAACAAAGAGGAGCTATTCAGCGGTTCATGCTCTGATCGATTGGCGGTAGATCACAACTCCCAACAAACAAACATCCATGAAATCACTTATACTCACTGGCCTTCTCGCCATGGTGACGTCCTTCACCAGTTTCGCCGGCCCCACAATCGAACTGCCTGGTCGGTGGTCTCCGGAAAAAGCCAACACGTGGTATGACGAGCAACCATGGCTCGTCGGCTGTAATTTCACGCCATCCACCGCGATCAATCAACTCGAGATGTGGCAGGCCGATACCTTTGACCCCAAAACAATCGACCGCGAACTCGGCTGGGCCGCCGACATCGGCATGAACACCGTCCGCGTTTACCTGCACGACATGCTCTGGCAGCAGGACAGCGAAGGGTTTCTAACACGCATTGATCAGTTTCTCGGTATCGCGGATAAACACGGCATAAAGACCATGTTCGTCCTGTTTGACAGCTGTTGGGCATCATTTCCAAAACTCGGCAAACAACCGACTCCCAGACCACATCGGCACAATTCGGGTTGGGTGCAGTCGCCTAATTTCAATACCCTCAAGGACGTCACCAAACACAAATCCCTCAAACCCTACGTCACCGGCGTGATCGGAAAATTCAAGAACGACCCCCGCGTCTTGTGCTGGGATCTCTACAACGAACCGGGAAATGGCAATAGTGACGACCGCATCAGAAAGATCAGAAAAGAAGCGATCTGTCTCATCCTGCTAGAACATACATTCCGCTGGAGCCGTGAGCTGAACCCGTCACAACCACTCACCTGCGGCGGACTCTGGACCGGTGAATGGATCGGGCCCAACAGCACCCACCTCTCCAAGTTCATCCTAGAAAACTCCGACATCATCTCATTCCACAACTACGAAGATCTGCACAAAACCATCGACCGGGTCGGGTCGATCCGCCCCTTTGGCCGGCCACTGCTCTGCACCGAATACCTCGCCCGATCAGTCGACAGCAAGTTCGAAACCCATCTTCCGTATTTTAAGAAAAATAAAATCGCCGCCTACAACTGGGGACTTGTCGCAGGCAAAACCCAGACCCAGTATCCATGGGCGTCGTTGAGTAAAAAATTCACCGCCGAACCAAAAATCTGGCACCACGACATACTCATGCCCGACGGCACCCCCCACATCCAATCCGAAGTGGATTTGATGAAATCCCTAACTTCCAAAAAGCAAATTCCTAGCAGTCAATGATAAAAAAACAAATTCTCCCATTAATATTTCAATCTGCGATGATTCTCGCGATTTTGACCGGCTCACTGCAGGCGGAAATCTTCAGTATTAATTTTTGGGCTGATAGCGGTTGGACTGGCAATGGCTTAGATGTGAATGACATGCAGGTCAATGCAGGTGAATCGACTGGTTATGGTGCCTTTGATACAGATGGCTGGGAAAATCATGAAGTCCCTTGGGGGGGCTCCGGGTCATCGGTTGGGATAACAGGCGTGGATGGCGGCACGGCAACTTTCCAATTAGTGAATGCCCGTAACGGTGGTCCTTATAATCGCGGAAATGTCGGCAACAATACCGTTGCTGGGCAAATGATGGATGGTCATGCCAATGGCACCGAAGACCCTTTCGATGAAAGTGCGTTTTGTAAGATAAGTGTAACATCGATTCCTATCGGCACCTACGATGTTATCCTCTACCTAGGGACGCAGTCCTGGCCAATCCCGGATAGCGGTGGCAAAATAATTTTAAACAATGGCCCGGAGCAGAATTTCATACTGCCGGCAAGAGGCTTTACCTCGTTTAGCCAAATCACCAACGCCACGACACCCGGCAACTTTGTTTTCTATAAGGGTTTATCAGGTGATCTGGATATTACGATATACGGAAATGGATTTAATCACATCGGCCCGTGCGGCATCCAGATTGCCACCACCGGGCTCTCAGCCCTTTTGGGTCTGCCCACTCAGGTGACGAATCCGGTTCCAGCCCAAGGACTCATCGGCCTCGATACAGAGCCCACATTGAGCTGGACTGCCGGGCAGTTCGCGACTTCACATGATGTTTACTTCGGTACCGATGCAACTCCAGATGCCAGTGAATTCATAGACAACCGAGCCGGAATCACTTACACCCCGGGTACCTTGGCTCCTGGCACTTACTACTGGCGAATAGATGAAAGAAACGATGATGGCGTTACCACCGGTATCGTCTGGCAATTTGAAGTGGGTCCGCCCGATGTAGCTTTTCGCCCGATGCCGTACGATAGCATACAGGCAGCTTCGATCGATGCCAACTTGCGCTGGGCCAATAGTCCTTTGACCACTTCCAACGATGTTTATTTTGGGACCGACGCGACTCCAGATGCTGGTGAATTCCAAGGGAATGTTACTGGAGGCACCTATGATCCGGGTAAGCTCGTTGCTGATACAACCTACTACTGGCGAGTCGACTCGATTAATGCAGAGGGCACCCGCACCGGCGATGTCTGGAGCTTCAAGACGGCTAAAGACAGCGGTACCACCGTCAAGGTTTACATCCTTGCCGGTCAGTCCAATATGGAAGGGCAGGGCGAAATGTCTCCGGTGGGAACACCTGGTACGCTGGAGTATATTGTGGCCAATGAACCCGGCACCTATGGGCATTACAAAAGCGGCGGCAGCTGGGTTGTGCGCAACGATGTCTGGATTTGGTACGAGCGCGGATTCGCGCCTAGCTCCACCTTTCTCTCTGGCGATCTCAGCGTGGGCTATGGTGAGAGGCGTGATAACAGTAACATGGGCATTGAACTGGAATTTGGTCACGCCATGGGTGATTTTCATAGCGAACAGGTGCTGATTATCAAGGCGGCATGGGGTGGCCAGGATCTGATGGTTGACTTCCGTCCACCGTCTTCAGGCTGGGCGATAAGCAAACCGTTGCTTCAGGGTCAGGATGGCTATAGGTATCAGAGAATGATGTCCCAAGTACTTGATGTCTTGGCTAACACAGCGTCCTATTTTCCGTCCTACGCTGGACAGGGTATCGAGATCGCTGGCTTCGGCTGGCATCAGGGTTGGAACGATCTGATCAGTGCCAATAGTTCCACCTACTACGAAGAGAATATGGAGAACTTCATCAACGATATTCGTGCATCCGTCGGGATCCCCGGCATGCCTTTTGTTATCGCCTCATCTGGAATGGCTGCCAACGGAAACCCCGAAGGTCATATAGAAGTTGAACAGGCGCAACTGGCCATGGGAGACAGTGGGGCTTATCCGCAATTCGATGGCAATGTCGCCGCCATAGATACCCGGCGATTCCTTCAGTCAACCGCCAAGTCACCGACAAATGAGGGCGTTCACTGGCACCGCAATGCCAAGACCTATTGCCTGATAGGAGATGCTATGGCCCGTGAAATGCAATCGTTGCTAGTCCCTCCTCCGCGTCCGACAACACGTACGTGGATCGATACCCAGGGGCGCGTGATCCAAGCCCGTTTCATCCGTATCGAAGGCGAAATCCTCTTCGTTGATTTCAAAGACAAGGAAACCCAAATCCCCCTCTCCCGCCTCTCCCCGGAAAGCAAGGTTCTGGCTCTGAAACGGCAAGCCGAATCCAATCCCTGAGCCTCCCAAGCCAAGCCCTTTTGACCTTATTGGTATTCTCCTTGCTAGACCCTATTCCATAAGAGGAAAAAAGGGTGTGGCCCCAAGTAGAGAAAACTTTTGACGTGCTGTTATTTTTTATATTGTTCGTCTGTCATGAGACAAAAACGCTTTATTTCCCCATCAGCTGAGAAGTCTTCGGCTATTTACCACTGTGTTTCTCGGGTGGTGGATGGTGATTTTAAGTTTGGGCCGAAGGAGAAGGATGTTTTTGTGCGTATGATGCGTGAATACGAGGCGTTTTGTATTGCTAGGTATTTATTGCTACTGCTAGGAATTTGCTTTTTGGGTGAGGTGATTAAGGGCATTGTGCTGGGGGGAGATAGGGGGTTGATAAAAACCAAATTATTGAATCTATGAGTACCAAGCTCTAACTTGAATACAAGGTGCTTGCGTTGAGCTTGAGGGGCCCTTTTCGTCATTAATACTTTTATATGCTCCATACAACGCTATTCCACTTGAGGCACCAACATAAATACTTCCGTTATCCGTCACCCAGTCACCGTCACCAAATCTATCTGATTGCGTTGTATGTAGGCTAGATTCTGCGTCGACATTAATACCCCCAACTTTCCCATCCATAATAGCGTAGGTCAATTTACGGAAATCCATTCCGTTGTTTCCCGCCTTCACCCAGTATAGAGTTTGCACTCCTGTAAATGAAGACCATGCTAGCATAGAACTTCCATCATTGAGCTGAATGGATCCACCAAATTGGACTCGTTCCCATTTTGAAATATCTGGAACTAGCTCAGGCGATTTCCATACTACCGTTTGATACTTGTTTCCTGCTATCAAGTAAAACAGTCCATCAGGGCCTTGCTCAATATTAACAGAACTGACTTCTCCATCGTCCCCAGGACGAAGCCTAAGTTCTTGTGTTGTCAAACAACCCAAGTAAGCGCTAGAGGTTGCACTTTTAGAACCCATTGACGGTCCTCCCGATGCTTCGAACGCAGCTTGCTTGACCATGGTCCAACTATGTTGGTCCAATCCATCCGTCCAAAGTTCGGATTGACAACGTTGGATGTACGTTTTTATACCTTTTCCTAAAGCGTCCTTACAAATTTCTGCATATTTGTCCCATTCACCTTTATCGGTAGAAACTCCCTCATTAAGTTTTATAATAGTCTCCATTAACGTTATAAAAGTAACATCATTGTTAGACAGACTCCTAAGTTTATCCCACTGATCAGAATTTTTTGATGGATTTACAATTTGTTTAAAACCATTTAGGATTTTTATCATTGCATTCTGCTCGTCATTTCCATTTTTTAGGCTCAAAAAATTATAAAAGAGAACTTTACTTCCCTTCCCGACTGGCTTCACGGCATGCCCAATAACGGGATATGTCTTAGTCCAATCTTGTCCAACGAGTATTGTAATCTCGCCAATTTGACCGCCATTGCCAGGGTGGTTGCATCCACCAGGGTGATCTGTATCAAGGTGGTCCCACCAAACAACTTCGCCTGCAAAATTAGGTTCAGTAATGACAATCTCGTGCTCTTTGGTGCCGTTACCTACGTTTTTACCATCTACCTTCGCGAGAGCCACGTACCCTCCATTATCTTGGCTATGAGTAATGATAAAATATGCGGACCCATCCTCATCGGTAATATTCAGCCGCATTAAGTATTCAATGTGACATGTTTTCTGATCAAATTTGGAGGTATAATGCGCAGGAAGTTTCCCTCGTTTTATCAGGAAGGAACTGCTCATTTCTTTTGGCAGTATGTTCGGATCATTTATTGTTCGACGTTGACGTGTATCGGTTCCATGGAATGAGATAGTGGACCCGTCTTTATAAATTTGTTGGTCTATGGCCAACGATTGAAGTGCGCCCCACTGATCAGAATTATGAGAAGGGTGTGAGATATTCGAGAACCCCATCAAGATTATTAATAAAGCATCATGATCATTCTTTAATGACGCATCAACCGCTGCTTGCTTGACCAAAGTCCAACTACCTTGGTCTAATTCATCCGTCCATAGTTCTGACTGACATCGTTGGATGTATGTTCTAATTCCTTTTGCTGAAGCATCTTTACAGATCTCGGCATATTTGTCCCATTCACCTTTATCAGTAGAAATTCCCTCATTCAGGAAAATAACTTGACTCATTAAAGATTGAAAGGTGTCTAACTTTTTGACCGACGCTCTTGCCAACGCCTTAATATCGTCCCACTGATCAGAATTATGAGAAGGGTCTGAGATATTGGAGAACCCTGTCAGTATCGTTAACAAAGAATCATGGTCATTATGTACTGACGCGCTTGCGGCAGCTTGCTTAACCATAGTCCAACTGTTTTGGTCCGATCCATCTGTCCAAAGTTCTGACTGACATCGTTGGATGTATGTTCTAATTCCTTTTGCTGAAGCATCTGTACAGATTTCGGCATATTACTGCTACTGCTAGGTATTTGCTTTTTTAGTTGTGTCCCTGAGGACGTTGTAGGAGAGATCGGAGAGGGGGAGAAAGGGGGTTGCGGGGGTGAAATGAGCGGACACTTAACGGGTGAGCAGTGGTCAGGCAAGAGAAAAATGCGGAAATGAGAAAAATAATTGAGAAAGAGGCATTTGGGGGTGCAAAAAGAGCTTCAGCACAGTCGATTCGTTGTCTTCACTGGGGCTCGTGGACGCAGTTTTCCCGAGCCGCTTGGTCAAAAAAGGGCGTTTTTTGACAGCGGTTGTTCTCGAGCCCCTATGGGCGGAGTCAGGAATCTTCGAGGATCAGGGTAAGGCCATCGCCGAGCGGGATTTCGGTTGGTTGCCAAGCGGGACTTTGGTCATACTGTCTGGAATCATCCCCTACAGGCTTCCTTTCCTGGTTGAACCATTTCAGGTCCGGCTCGTCGTCGGGGATCCATTCCTTGATGGCCTGCCACGGTGGCTCGATGGGCTCCATGGTGTCGATATCGAAGGGCGGCGGTGGGCGGGGAAGATGGATGATACCTTCCCAGAGGCCGTAGAGGCGGAGGAAGAATTCGATTTCCTCGGGGCGGAGGAAGGTTCGGACGGGTTTCATGATGCCCTTACAGCAGGGGCACTGGAGAGGGTCGCCACCCCAGACTTTGAGGATGAGGTCGCGCCAGAGGGGGCGCATGTCGCGGGCTCGGCGTTTAGGAGGTGCGGGGATGAGGAGGATCTGGGTGGATGTTGGAGGTTTGGAGGGAGGCTTTGGTTGCTGTTGGGGCGGGGTGATGGTGGTGAAGCTGTCAAGCGGGGCGAGACCACGGGATTTGTTGGAATAGATGCCGTAGTAGCGGACAGTTTGCTGGCCCTTGGGCGGGAGGTGGTCGATGGCGGCGGCGATAAAGTCGGGGGCTTTGAAAATCTCGAAGTTGCGCTTGGTGTTGTGGTGGCGTTTGGAGCGGTAGATGACGGTTTTGGTGGTGGCGTTCCAGGTGATTTTCTGGAGGGAGAACGGGTAACGGAGGAGGTATTGGGCGAGGCGTTCTCGGCCTGCGGTGTCGTGGGGGGCTATGATTTCCTCGCCCCCGTTGTCGATGTTGAAGCCGGAATGTTTCCAAGAGAGCAGGTGGGCAAGTCTCTTGGGGCTAATGAGTCCGGCATCACGCAGGGCGTGGAGGAAGCGGTGGCGGAAGAGTTCGATGGCGGGAGCAAGGTCTTCGGCGGGCATACAGTGGAAAGTGCCGTCGGGGGTGAAGAGTCCATCGGCGGCTAGGATATGGAGGTGGGGGTGGAAGATGAGGTAGTCGCCGAAGGTGTGCACGGCGGCGACGGCTCCGATGCGTCCGTCCGGGAGGTCAAGCTGGGCGCGGAAGGCGTGCTGGAGGGAGCTGGTGGCGATGTGGAATAAGTGGGTGAGGAGGTGGCGGCGCTTACGGAAAATGCCACGCAGGACTCTGGGGATGGTGAAGACGAATTGCCGGTGCGGGACATCATGGCAGACGCAGGCGGCGATCCATGAGCTGGTGCTTCGGACACGGCGCTGGTGGCAGGCGGGGCAGAAGTGGCGGCGCTTGCAGGTGAAGGCGAGCAGTTTTTCGTGACCACAGTCCGGGCACTGGAAGCGTGTGAAACCGGCGGCGAGGTCGCCGCAGCGGAGGAATGATTCGACGGTGGCTATGGTGCCCGTGCGAAGCGGGCCGAGGGTTTTGCGGTGATGCTGCTCGTAATCTGAGAGAAAGTCATTCCAGCCGTGGTGGACAATCTGCCAGAGGGGCGAGGCGCGTGGGCGGCGGGGCTGGTAGATGGACGGCATAGCATATGTTCATACGAACAATTCCTATGCGGGTCAAGTTGGAGACGAAAGCTTCGTTTATCCTGATGATTTGTATTTTGGTGGGATTGCTTTCCTGGTTGAACCAGTTCAGATCCGGTTCGTCATTGGGGGATCTATTCCTTGGTCAGCATCGACAACGACCCGCATTTCAGCCAGTGCCATCCATCGGTCTCGCATATCCACTGGAGCAGTCGCCCGGTAGTGAATAGTATCGTACGTTGGTCAGTAACATCAGCGAGGGGAAAGATTACACCCGCCAGACTCTCGACAAAACCGAGTTCATCGAGGGAGGGACGGTGGTCTCTATTACTCTGTCCGCGAAATTTGTAGACTCGAATCAAAAGCAAGGATGGGGTCGAATATTTGTTCGATAATAACTCACATTCCGGCGATAAATAAAGTGGATGATTGGGCTTCTGACTATTGCTCGGTCCCCATATATATTCTGCCCATATATAACAAAACTAAGACTTCCTCATTCAGTGGCGAGGTCTGAAGCCGTTACCGAGACCGCCGTTGAGTTTGTCCCAGATGACCATGTTGCGGTACTGCATACCTGAGCGAAGGCAGGGAATGGATCTCCCTCGTAGGGCTGGACCATGGGGCCCACGGGTCATCTGCGGCGAGCCGTGGGTTGAGCAATGCGGCCTGCTCGTTGGGTCGCTGCGCTCCAATGAATAATTCTGTTGCCGGACTCAGCTAGCGGTGAGCCGTCCTAGTTGCCACCAGCGCTTGCCAGCTTTACGCTTATGGATGCGGTGTTCGATGACGACGATGGCGAGGATGCAGAAGAGTCCAGCGAACAGGACCTGAGCGATGCGTAGGTAGAAGTTAGAGCTGGCGCTGGCGCTGGCCCCCCCTCCTGTAGATGAGCCTAGCAATATGAGAAAGGTGGTGAAACCAGACGCCCACGCTGCGGAAGATGGTTTTCCTTCCATGATTTTTCGGCTGAAAATGAGAGCTATGGCGAAGCAGAGAACGAGCAAGAACCAGAACTTCGGAACGGCCACTAAAAGGTTGAACGCGATAATGACAGCCACGCCTCCGATAAGACAGGCCTTGGTATTCGCAGTCATCACTTTGATGCTGGCATTGGTGTTGGGAGATCCAGCCATCATGCAAATATAGATCATCGCCAGCGAATACTGGACTAGGTTGAAGCTATAAAAGATCAAAATAGCCGACGTGGCTACAATGGTAGAAACGATGGCAAGTCGCGCACGTTCTTCTCGCGACGGGATCGGCTTGGGCGCAGGCCGTTGTGGTTTGGGCGCATTCGGGTCCACTTTTGCCATCGAGTTTGGCATCAGCATATGAAAGAGCCACATGAAAACTAGGCCCGTTAGCATGTTCACTAACAAGTAAAACGCGATCATGTGAGAGGCCGCCGCAGCCTGCAGACCTATGATTGGCACCATTGCCACACCCATTGTCATGAAAATAGTCGCCAGCGGCGGAGCCTTGGCGTCATTGTAGAAAATGTAAAAGAAGATCAAGGCATACAGAGGCACGCAGACCAAGGGTAAGCGTACGAAGTACTCAGACACGACTAACCCCAAGAGTAAACCAACGCCAAGACGACGGACAATCGCTAGAGCGTTTTTCCAACCAATCCAGGGCAATGGCATGGAAAGGAACATGGCGACAAAAAGTGGCGCCATGTAGGCTAATGGCCAGTTGACACCATAGCACAATGCTACCGAGGCAGTTACCCCGGTACTCAAGCGAAGAGCTCTCACATTAGCTAATGTCATGCTATCGAGATGTTAGTAAACGTGGGAAAGGAAACTGATCACACGGATCCAAACTTTGCCCACTTCATTGAGGACGGAACTGTCACCGGTGTAGATGATCACATTGGCCTGACCACCTGCGCGTAGAAATCCCTTTGCTTGCTCTTTTTCGAAATCGATCACCACTGGGAAGTGCTGTGATTCCCGCAGCCACCCTTGAGTTGTCTTCACGGTGGTTAGTCCACCCATCTGGTTGTTAGTATCATCAGAAACACCCCACCCAACACTACGGATAGAACCTGTGAATACCTGACCAGGAGCAGCATCTAACACAATCTCTACCGGGTCACCATTGTCGATATGCGCCAAGCTATTCTCACGCATGTCTGCCTGGATCCAAACTTCCT
Organism: Rubritalea profundi; assembly: GCF_002954445.1. GTDB lineage: Bacteria > Verrucomicrobiota > Verrucomicrobiia > Verrucomicrobiales > Akkermansiaceae > Rubritalea > Rubritalea profundi. Next base: position 2,423,896 of record NZ_MQWA01000001.1, on the reverse strand, counting down.
TGATCGAAATGAAAGTCATTATCGGCGCTCCCGGACTAGCGTAATGTCCTACATCAATAGAAAAATTAGTAATCACTCCATCCGATGGGGCAACGATGGTTGCTCTCGCTAGGTCGAGCTGGGCATTTTCTAGGTTTGTGAGAGCTGATTTCACTTTGGTGTTATCATTGCCTGCTGCACCTCGGTTGCTTTTCGCTTTTACGAGCTCAGACTTTGCGCTGGCAAGCTTAGCTTCACTAGCGACAATTTTCGAACGAGCATCATCGGCACGTGACACGGATGCGGCACCTTGCTCAGAGAGCTTGATGATCCGCGCGCCTTTGACCTTTGAGTTCTCGAGGTTTGCTTCAGCTTCCGCGACCTTGGCCTGCGCAGTCGAAACACTCGCGACATCCGCATCTGATGCTTGGCCCGCTTGTTGCAGATCGACTTCGGCTTGGCGCACGGCTAATTGGTATTTCTCAGAATCAACTTCGATGAGTTTATCTCCTTCTTTTACAACCTGATTATTGGTCACATAGACCTTTGATACACGTCCAGAGACTTCGGCTGCTATAGGTACTACGTAGGCTTCCACGCGGGCATTCGCAGTGTAGGGAACGTATTTATCACTCAGGACATGAGCACAAAAGAGCACCACGAGCATAAACACTGTGAAGCGTGTCCAAAACTTGATTGGGTCACGTTTTTTCTTTTCTTTTCCCTCCACTGTCGGAGTGGATGAATCGTTATTTTCGTTCGACATAATCTTTAATGTTCTTTTTCTACCACTTTTTGACGGAGTGGTTTGCCGTACATTCCCACCAACCAGGCAACGAGTACTGCTGTGTAAAACTGGCCAATGATTGCTTCCATCTGGCAGAGTGAGGCCGCCCCTAGCGACTGTGGTGTGATATCGCCATACCCCAATGAGGTCAGAGTGACTAAGCTAAAGTAATTGAACACATGGACTTTCACCCCTTCGAGTTCGACTAAATTTCCGCTAAATGCTGACTGATCTAGAGCGAATATTAGATGGTAAGCACTGCCCCAGAGCAGGCCTATAATCAGGTAGATACACAGACTTCCAGCGATCACCTCTCCATCGATTTTCTTCGCCTTCAGTAACTGCTTCAAAAATGAAACGAGCACGAATGCGTAAAATCCAACAAACAAGGCAAGAGCCCCTTCCTTGACATACTGGATAGTACTGAGTTCAGCTAACCAATGTAAGATGAGAGCGGGTACGAGCCAGATGACAGCAACCGATCGTTTGCTCCCATTCCCCGTTTGGAGAGCAGCAAGAATCAACGCGACAGAAAGCCACAAATGCATTCCTTTGGCGGCGATGGTTCCGGGCGGAATAAATGGGCTGACTACAATGTAAGTAACCAGAGAGACCAACAACCTGCCGAAACCTTTTTTAAATCTATTTTCCATCTATTACCCTTTTGCGGATGATTCACTTACTTGGATTGGCTCAGGCACATCAAGGAATTCCCCCCAATTCGTGCGCTTCATCATTTTCTGGCGAATTTCTAATGGTAATGCTTCTTCTCGGTCACGCATTTCCCAACCACCGCCGAGCGCTTTATACATGGCAATAAAATCGGTCGCGATGGTGCCTCTCACAGAGGCGTATTGATCCTGCTTCTGGGTGAGTGAGCGGATCGAATCTAGAACGCGCTGATAGTCTGTTAGACCATCTTTATATTGGATCATAGAAATTTCAGTGGCGCGCTTTGAGCTATCCACCCCTTGTCTGAGAAATTCAGCTTCTTTCTTGGTATGGACGAATCCAGTCATCCCGTCTTCCACTTCTCGTGCAGCATTCAAAACTGTATTCTGGTAGGCGGTAATCGCCTGTTCAAAACGAGCATCCTCCACTCTCACCTTATTTCTGATGCGCCCATAGTTGAGGATATTCCATCGGAATGTCGGGCCGAAGGTGAAGCCTACATTGTCACTATTAAATACATCGTCTAATGAGGCGCCAGCAACATCAGTGGCACTACTTCCTAAAAACCCAACGAGAGTAAAACTCGGATACAAATCTGACTGGGCTATACCAATCTGTGAGCTTTGAGCGAGCGCTATCATCTCGGCGCGTCGTATATCTGGACGGCGGCGCAACATCTCAGCCGGAACTCCTACAGCAACCTTGACTGGAGCTTTCGGGATTCCTTTCCCCCCTTTGACTAAGGTCCTAATCGTGTCTGCATCCTTGGCAACTAGAACTCCCAGAGCATTATGCAGCTTATACAAAGTCGCTTGGAAACGTGGTATTTGTGACTGAGTATTCACGAGTAATGTCTTTGCTTGGAGCACATCCAACTCAGTGACCGTTCCCGCTTCAAACTGGAGCTCTACAATCTTGAGAGACTCGGTTTGCAGCTCAGCATTCTGTTGCGCTAAATCAATACGCTCTTCCAGAGTACGTACATTGACATAAGCCGTTGCTACTTCAGCCGTCAGTGAGGTCAAAATGTCATCGAAGTCGGCGACATCAGCTAACAGGCTAGCGTCAGCGGAATCAATTGACCGTCTAAATTTACCCCAAAAATCTAACTCCCAAGCGGCATCAAAACCAAAGGAAGTTGAGTTAAGGTTCTGTCCAGTACCACCAGGATTACGAACCCTCAAGAAGTCGCCACTAGCAGCCTGACTTTGCGGGAACATATTTCCTTGGGAAATACCTAAAATTGCACGTGATTCAAGAATCCTCAAAGCTGCCGAACGCAACGATAAGTTCTGAGTGTATGCTGTCTCAACTAAAGTATTGAGCTTAGGGTCGTTAAATTGCCTCCACCAAGAGAGATCAACCTTCGACTTTGCCCCCCGCGCCAGACTGGAATCTTTCACATCCCAAGCCGGTTGAATCGGAGCCACTGGCTCAATATACTCAGGCCCAACCATGCAACTCACCATCAAGGTTGGCAAAGCCAACGCAGAGAAATTGAGGCCTAGTTTCTTCGAATTCTTAAATTGATCACGCATCAGAATTACTCAGTTTAAGCTTCCGCCACAGTGTCCTCAAGCACAGGGTCAGCAGACTTCTCGTTCACCCAAGCAATGAAGACAGCGTAGGTGATAGAAAGGATCACCGCACCTAAGAAGAGACCAATGATACCTGACATCATCATGCCACCAATCGCACCAAGCAAGATGACAAGCATTGGGGTATCCACGCCACGCGCCATAAGCACCGGCTTCAGTACTCCATCACTGGCTGATACCAATAAAGCCCAAATAAGGAAAATTACCGCAGGAGTTGTGTCGTATTGAGCAAAACCATAGGCTGCAATCGGCCCGAGAATAATAATAGGAGGAAGCTGCACAATGGCACAAACAAGGATCAACACGCCCCACACTCCAGCACCTGGAATACCCATCACCACCATTCCTAGAGTTCCTAGTACTGCCTGAATCACGGCAACACCAATGACGCCTGACATAACACCTCGAATGGTTGCTACCGTTAGCTTGGCGAACTCTTCGCCGCGCACAGGGTCAAAGCTTCTGATGACTTTGCTGGTGACTGCGTAGCCTTTACTCGGATTGATCAGTAATACACCCGCGATGATGAAAGAAATAACAAATTGGACCAAACCTCCCATGCCAGAACCAATACTCGCAACTAATTTAGTGGCCACATCTTGGGCTAGAGGTGCCGTGGCGACGATCGCCCCCTTCAGGTCATGCGCGGCCATATCCCAGATATCGCTCACCTTTTTCCCGACAACTGGAATTTTAGCCACTTTGTCTGGTGCTTCTGTTATGAAGTTAGCCTCATTATTTTTAAGGTCGCCAGCCACTTCCTGAACCACTTCCAGTGAAGAACTCGCCAGCATGACAACTGGAATAACTAACACTGCTACAGCTACTAAACTAAATCCGATGCTCGCGGTCTTACGTCGACCACCTAACATCTTTGTCAGCTTATTAATCATTGGGTTGAATGCGACAGCAATGATGATCGCCCATATGACAGGCAGCACAAACGGCTTAATGATGTTAAAGGATAAAACGAGAAGTATGCCGATAAGGAACAGCTTGGCAGCAACATCGATAGCGTTTTTGACAAATAGATTGTCAGATTCAGAAGGGTTCATGTGGAGTAATTTTTGTGATTTTATTAGACTTTGTTAGAAAAAACTAACAAATGCCGAACCCTTCTATAGACATAGATCACAGATCTCACAAGATCATTCTTGAGTATGGAGCACGTCACGAACTTACTGATTTCTAACTAAATCACCATTTAGATAGAGCCAAAAGTTACCTCCACCTAACAGCCACTCCTTATCACAAACGGGAGAACGAACACAAAAAAACGGATGACTCACTCAAAGCAAGTCACCCGTTAGAAATCATTAGTACCTTTCGGTAAATTAGGCTGGGGCGCTACAGCCTCAGGAGCGAGCGGATCGCCATCTTCAGTGTCCTCAACTACTTTTTTAGGGGTTGGATTAGCCAGCGACGGTGCCATTGGTGGCTCAGGGGGAGTCGGGTCGCTCGGTGGGTTTTCCATTTCTCCTTTGTGTAAGAGATCTGTGATTTGTTCACCATTCAGAGTCTCGTACCGAATCAATGCCTTGGCGATCAATTCAAGAGAATCGCTATGAGCCTTGAGCATTGTCATCGCACGCTCGTAGGCCTCATCTATGAAATTCTTGATTTCAAAATCAATCTTCCGCGCTGTCTCATCAGAATAGCTTTTCGCCTCACCTAGACCCTGGCCTGCGTTGGCCAGGCCGTATTCTACCATGCCTAGTTCGTTGCTCATTCCCCACTCACAGACCATGCTGCGTGCGGTACTGGTTGCCTGGCGGATATCGCCCATCGCTCCGTTAGTTGGATTGCCAAACTTAATTTCTTCAGCAACACGTCCACCCATGGTAACGCAAAGATAGTCGATCATCTCAGCACGGCGGTAACTAAATTTGTCTTCCGTAGGAAGGAACATCGCCATACCAAGCGATGGTCCACGTGGAATAATCGTCACTTTGTGGAGCGGATCAGTGTGCTCACAAAGGACATTAAGGATCGCGTGACCAGCCTCGTGGTAGGCTGTATTTTCCTTCTCTTTATCGGAAAGTGCCATTGATCGACGCTCTCGTCCCCAGCGCACTTTGTCTCGCGCCTCTTCCATCTCGACGACTGTCACTTCACTCTTCCCAGTACGGGCAGCAAGAAGCGCAGCTTCGTTCAGAAGGTTCGCCAACTCAGCACCAGAGAAACCAGAGGTTCCTCGAGCTATAATTCCTAGATCTGCACCTGCAGCTATCTTAATTTTCTTGGCGTGGACTTCTAAAATTTCCTTACGCCCCACCACATCGGGAAGAGAGACTCGTACTTCGCGGTCGAAACGACCGGGACGGAGCAATGCAGGATCGAGAACGTCTGGACGGTTCGTCGCAGCGATGATGATCACACCTGAGTGCGCATCAAACCCATCCATCTCGACAAGGAGAGCGTTCAATGTCTGCTCGCGTTCGTCATTTCCACCGCCGACTCCCTGGCCACGATGACGGCCAACAGCATCAATCTCATCAATGAAGATAATACATGGGGAATTCTTTTTGCCCTGCTCGAACATATCGCGCACACGGCTGGCTCCCACACCTACAAACATTTCAACAAAATCAGAACCACTGATGGAAAAGAACGGCACTTCAGCTTCACCTGCAATAGCACGTGCAAGAAGAGTCTTTCCGGTACCTGGAGAACCTACCATTAGAACACCTTTCGGAATGTTCGCCCCGAGCTTTTCGAACTTTTTCGGAGCTTTGAGGAAGTCCACGATTTCGTAGAGTTCTTCTTTCGCCTCGCTGATACCGGCAACATCCTTGAACGTCACGCCACTCTTCTCAACGGAAAGAAGCTTCGCTTTGCTTTTACCAAAACTCATTGCGCCTTTTCCAGCGTTCTTCATTTGGAAGCGGAACAGGAAGAACAGCAGGCCTACGATCAAAAGAATAGGAAGCAACTGGATTAAAATCATCCCCATAGTATTGCTCTCTGGGCTGGTTCTCGCGGATTCTAGAATGCTGCGCTCAGCTTCGGTGATCGCGAAGAGGTTCACCTCAACACTGAACTTTTCATACTTAGCAGCTTCTTTCTTATCGCCTGCTTTCTTTGGCCATTCTTTGCGCACACCTTGGAGGACTGCGTCATTGCTGTTCGCCGTTTTATAAAGCTTTAGAGCTGTGTCTCCGGAAAACACCACCTCATCTAGCGCCAACAACTTTCGGAGTTGTTTGAGTGTTATATTTTCAGAATCTGCGCTGGAGGAAAGTTCAGGAGCCACCTCGAGCGGCACATCATACTCACGGCGAAGACGATCCACGGCACGTTCATCAAGGCTCGTATCGAGCGCTACTCTGAAACTCTTAAGATCAGGAGTTGTACCCTCCATATCGCGGTATTCGGTGACATCGATCCATCCTTTAACCTGACCAGAAGTGGTTGAATCTTTGGTCACGAACTTGAGCTGGCTGTCAGGTTGGAGCTTATAAATCTCATTCAACTTTGTCAGATACTCAGATTTACCGGCGCCAGTCTTATCTTGGATACCTTTGACGGCGGGCAAAGTGGCTGGGTCTAGAAGGACCTGCTCGCTTTCAAGAGCTTTTCTGAACTCTGCAAAATCGATCTTCTTTTCCTTGCCGTCATTGTTGCTCATATAAGCCACAACCAAAACACCCAGTGCGAGTGCAAAAAGTATCATAACTCTCCAGTTTGGCCCTTTTACCTGTGGTGGCTGGCCATTTTTTGGAGCTTTAGGTTCCGGAGTTTTTTCGGGTGGTCGTTGTTCTGACATATTAAATCTTTCGGGTGCGGGTAATCAGGTTAAACTGTAACCCATAATGCTTTCGCGAGAAGGTAGTACGGGATTCAGAAAAATAAATCCTTTTTTCTGTCGGCTTGCCATTAGTTAGATATGCGTGCACGATCTCTTGTAGTGAAACTGTCCCCGCAATCAAGTGATCATAAAGGAAAATCGCGATTCTTCAAGGCTCCATCGATGATAAAAGGCTGGAGCCGTAAGGCTCCACAAGGTGCGCCTTTGGCGGCATCACTCGTCGAGGTCTTTGCCGCATTCGTTTCGCTGGATGGTCGGGTGGACACGACCGAAGCTGAAGTCGCGCTCGATTTATTACGCCACGCATTCCCAGAGGCCGACCACCACTGGCTAGCTCGCCGATTACAAAAGGCATTGCGAACTCCACAGAGCACCGTTTCTCTCGCCAACAAACTCGCCGTACAACTCGAATACGAAGGCATCGTCTCGCTAGGGCTACAGCTTTACTTACTCGTCGAGGCATCCTCTAGGCGAGATCGAGGCAAACGTGCATTTCTCGAATTCTTCCAGCGGCTCGATGGCCACGACCTAGGAGAAATCATCCTCAAGGAGCTAGAAGAGGGTTACAGCGGCAGTAAAAAACTGCCATTCACTCGGCTCACTTTCTCCTCCGCAGATTTTGCCGATGTCCAACTGCCTGAGTCGACTGACAATTATGCTTTCCGCGTTTATCAGTCTGGCGAAGTGATCATAGCCCGCAATACTGGCGGCCAATCTCTCTGGCTCAGTGGGTCGAGCATCGTCCCTGGAGGCATCATTCGAATGCGCTCTCACCAGCGTATCATGCTGCCCAACTGGACGATATCATTCAACGATCTCAACTTCTTCCTCAACTACAAGCGCACCCTCCAGCCGCGCGTGCTCTTCATCAACGAGTCAGCCAACGGCCTAATGGCTGAGCGCAGTAGAACGCGCCTCTCAACCATCCGTATCGATTTCGGTACTAATGCCCAAATCACAGCGATTCGCCCCACTCAAATCAAAGCTGGCGAGGAAGAACTTGTCGTTGATCAAACGGTTCACCGGAGTTTTCACGATGTTCTGCGATTGGGAACAGGGTCACAAGTCGATCTTGAAAGCATTCGCAACCAAGCGCTCGAAGCTGGTGGTCGATTCCGCCTAAGCCGCGAGAAGCAAACCTGTCTCGTCTCCAATGACCCCTCAGTCATAGGTAAGGGCGACCTCTTGATCTCCCCCAACCTCGCTGGGAAGATCACCATCAAGATTACATACGACCCTGACACATCAGTAGGTGAACTGGAAATAATCGAATCCGAGCGAGCATTACTGATGAACAACCAAGCCGTACGCAGCGGCTCAGTCTTGATGGATGGTTCGGTTATTCGTCTCAGCGCCAGCCAAGCCGTGCGCTGCCGGTTTTCTGAAGGATTGATTGATGAAGAACGCACTGTCATCCAAGAACTTCACCTCGACGGCATCAGCCACCGCTTCACCCGACACATGACAGCACTCGATAGCATCGACTTTAAAATCATGCGCGGAGAGATGCTTTGCATCATGGGCCCATCTGGTTGTGGTAAATCGACTTTACTCGCCACCATCGCGGGACAGCTCAAGCCCGATCGTGGTCACGTGCGCTTCAATGGCATTTCTCTCTATAACCACCGGTCCAGGCTAGCCCCTTTCATCACCTTCATGCCGCAAGAAGAGGCTCTCAACCCTCATCTAACTGTCCGCGAACATTTGATGCACGCCTGCGCCATCCGCCGGCCTCACCTCGCTAACCAAGAGCACACACGTAGGGTCAATAGCATTCTTGCAGAGCTCGCACTCGAACCTCTCGCAGAGCGCACCGTCGGCTCAGCTGGGGACAAGACAATCTCTGGAGGTGAACGTGGCAGACTCAATTTGGGACTAGATCTCGGCTCGGCTGCAGAAATTTTCCTCTTTGATGAGCCCATCTCAGGACTATCCTCAAAGGATTCTGAGCACGTTGCCGAATCACTCCGAGCGCTCGCGCGGGATAAGATTGTCATCGCATCACTCCACCGTCCAGGCGCCTCAGTTCTCTCACTTTTCGACAAGGTTCTGCTTCTCGACAAGGAAGGAAAAGTGGCCTATTTCGGCAGCCCTGTAGAAATGGCCCGCTATTTTGAAGAAGCCAGTCTCGAATTTAATATCCCCACTTTGAACAGAACCGACGGAAGTATAGGCTGCTTCAACGGAGCCGACTTCGTGTTCGATGTGTTAGAAACTCCACTTCACGGTTCAGCTGGAGCAAACGAGTCCTCCTCATTTGCCCGGCGCTTCCCACCTGCATTCTGGCAAGAACGTCTAGAAAGCCACCGCTTGATTCAGAAAGTCACCGAACAAAACAACCAAGTCCAAACCCAACTCGGTGACATGCCTCGGGCCGAGGACAACATGCCAGTCCCAGTTCCCCGCCCACGTCGCCCTCAAGATTACTGGAGACTCTTTCGGACCCACCTCAAGCGATCACTTTTAGCAAAATTCCGTAACCGCGGCACATTCTATTGTACGATTCTGGAAGCGCCTTTGCTGGCATTCTTGATTGCTCTAACACTACGAGCTTCGGCCGAGGGTAAATACGAATTCGCGACTGGCTTGCACATCGTCACCTACCTCTTTCTCTCTGTGACAGTAGCCATGTTCTTAGGTCTAACAAATAGCGCTACAGAGATCTTACGTGATTTACCCGTACTGCGCCGTGAGCGCAATACCCGCTATGGCACAGGCCTCTACATCTCTGCCAAGTGCACTACGCTCACCTTGCTAGCATGTATTCAATGCGCCATCTACGTCTCGATTGGTCACTACTTTCTCGAGATCAAAGAAATGTGGTTCACCCACTGGCTCTGGATGAGCTCCACAGCGATCACTGGAACGGCAATGGCTATGCTGATCTCCACCGTTGTAAAAAATGAACGTGCAGCCCTCTCGTCCATTCCACTTTTGTTAGTCCCCCAGCTCTTACTCGCAGGTGCATTGGTTCCTTTCGGAGAAATGAACCGCGGTCTCTTTGTCGGAGGCGATGAAGCGCGTGAAAATGGCGCCGAGCCAGTGCCCGCCATGTTTATGCCTCTTCGCTATTCCTTCGAAGGTATCATCTCGCTCAAGCCACAGAAAACCCCTTCGAAAAGGAACGTCGCCGCATCCAACAGCGCATCGAAGTTCTTAAGAAAAAAGTGATCCCAGCTGATGACACAAAAGAAGAAAATTTCCTTACTGATGATGAGGCCCGGCGGATCAAGATTCTAACATCCGGCCTCACAAGGCTCTATGCCGCGGAAGCTCTCGATCAAGATGGAGCGGCCACACTCTCACACAAAATAACCAATGTCGCGCTTCACGGTAGCATGGAAGAGCTAGAAGCCATGGAAATCTATATTGGTGATGAAAACGAGTCCGAGCCAGTCCAATCGTACTTCCAAAACACTCGGACGGAACTTCTAGTGCGCCGCGCTGAAATCAACCGAGTCGACAGATGGGCGGAGCGAGACAGATCCCTCTTCCTAGCAGAATGGAAATTCTGGTTTGGCCACAAGATTTCCTCCACCTTTTGGTGTAAATTAGTACTCGCTTCGGTCTCGATTTTCAGCCTGATCGTAGCCACAATCATCGTCACCCGATGGAACCGTAAGGTCAGCTAGAGGATCCTCCAGTAATATAAAAGGCGACACCTCGCTGGATATCGCCTTTATATAAACAGTCTACGCGTAGCGATTAGAACTTATAAGAAAGTCCCGTGATCAGCTTGAGATCATTCTCCTCTTTACCTGCTGCAGGCCTACTCTCGTAACGATCTTCAAAGCTCACTTTGAAAGCGATCGTCTCCGTAATTTTCGTTTCAATACCCATTTCGAACTCGATGCGGTAGTCCTCGAGATCGTCCAATCTAGGAGAGAATGCGAGACTCTGGTAGAACTTAGCGTTCTCATTGAACTTGTGCTCGAAGTGCTGATCAAACAATCCATTGAGATAAGTGGTGTTACCCAAACCTTTATCCTCGGCAGTAATACCCAGACCTAACTCAGTCGAGAAAACCGTGGTTTCTGTATCCACCCAATAATAACCGTAGGTTGCATTGAGAGAGAATCGGTAGTCGATGTCAGCAAAGGTGTCGCGGCGAGCATCAACTCGTAGCCCAAAAAAGTTCTTTCCGGAATACGCGTGTTTCCAAGTGGCTTTCCCAAGAATCTCATCCTGAGTTGCAGCAGACTCCTCTTCACCATACTTGTAACTTGCACTACCAAAATAGGCATCTGGTCCATCCTTTTTTTCGGTCTGCAAGCCGAAGCGCAGCAAGAGATTGTCCGTGTTTCCCTTTGATAGGCTAAGCCCAAAGTCGACACTATTCTCCCACTGGCTCTCGTTCTCCACTATTTCTTCCTCAGCCATGGCTGGGGCCATTACCACCACGCCCGTAATTAGAGCTGGTATCACATATTTTTTCTTCATCGCTTATTTCTCATTCTTTTTGAGAACGCCAACATTAACGATGAACTTTCATATGTCACGCGCAATTCTGAGAGCTCAGAACCATAGATCCATAGAGATCGGATTGTTTCTTCAAGAACAATACAAACCGACCTAGGTAAACAAAAAGTACGCAGATGATTTCAAATAGTGATCTAAAGGCACTCGAGAAGAAGCAATGCCAGAGTCAGCCATGCTAGTGACAAAGCTGCTGGAAGCACGCTTATCCCCACTAAAGTTCGATCATCCTACCCGAGTCTAACAAACATCCAGATGGATCAACCTCCACTCCCTCAGCAGCAAGTAATTCTCTTTTACGCTGCACCTCTTCACCCTCCACTTTCCCCATGTATCCGGCGAATCTTCAACTGTGAACTAATCACTCGGTGACACGGCACTTCTGCCGCAAATGGATTGCGCTTCAGCGCCTGCCCCACCGCCTGTGAAGAACCACAGCCGACATGCTTTGCCAGTGATTTATAAGTCGTCACGGGTCCCTTTGGTATCCCAGAAGTCGCCTCATAGATTTGTTGTTCAAAGGCTGTTGGATTCCGTGTTTCCATAGTTCTACTATAGATAAAGCTCTCGTTGTTAGCAATTCACCTCTTCACGAATGGGGGAATGGTCGCTCCCATGGTGTCTGCAACGGCGCGTAGTAACTCAGCCTCGTGGCTGCCAAGTACGCCATCTGACATCACTGCCAATCCACAAGCATGGAGTACATCACGTTTCATAATTGGGGTCGATTCAGCTAACCTCCGCAGAGCGTCTTCTACCAAATGCAGTCCACATTGGTCAGCGGGAAGTATGCCTGACAGCTTCGATCCATTCTCGGACAATGCTCCTGCAGCTGCGGCATAAGCACTCTCCAGATCCTCACCGCTAGAGGCACCCACTCCCGCCATCGTCGAGATCAAGACATTGAGACCCGAGTTGAGCTGGCTGAGCTTATGGTAACGTACGCGGGGCGACTTTGCTCCCTCGAAATGTGATGATAGATGATTCTCTAACAATTTTTGTAACATGAACTCAAAGATATCGACATGCCCATCGCTTGCGATCAGCCATTGAGTCGCATGGATAAAGCGCTCGTATTCGGGATGGGACAGTTTCCGCAGTGTGGGGATGGACAGATCAATCAGCGCAATTTTCTGCGACGAATGCTGCGCAAGCAAAACATCACTCCACGACTGAGCACGTTCAGCCGCGGCATCGCCCATCTTCTTTTTCAAAAATTTCACCTCACTTGAGCGCAATTTTCTATCACTAGCGAGAAGTAGACCAAACAGCATCGACTGCGCCTCATCTCTATCGTGACAAGCGTCCATCCAACTTTGCTCTAGGCTTTGGAGGATTGCTGAACCCACCTCGATACTCGTTTGCGACATGTCACCGAGTTTATCCCATTGCTCGCGTTGGACATGAACTTCCGTTGGCTGAGCGTGACTCACAGCACCTCCAGAAAATCCACTCATGCGGCTGTCAGTTGGATGCGCCTGAGAGCCCACTTCTGGAATCTCCGAGTCCTTAAACTCACCATCCCAGTCAGCCTCTATCGCCTTGATCCTCACATCTAACGGTGGATGGGTTGCAAACCCGTAGGAAAACATTCCTCCATCAGCAAAAAACATGTGGCTAGCCTCAGAGGCCTTGCCAGCTTTCACTTCCGAGCCATATTGCTGGCCGCCTATTTTCTTCAAAGCCCCAGCTATACTAGCCGGGTCTCGGGTAAATTGAACCGCTGAAGCATCTGCTAGATACTCACGCTGGCGTGAAATCGCAGCTTGAATCATCCGCGCGAAAAATACGCCTATAGAGCCAACGACTAACAAAGCAATCGCTGCGATCAATCCGATCAGCGCACCATTGTTATTCTCGCGACTACGGCGCATACTCATAAACTGCATGTGAAACATCAGTTGTCGTCCGATGATAGAAAGCATCATTATACCAAACAGCCAACCGATTAGCCGCATGTTCAGCTTCATATCCCCATTTAAAATATGACTAAACTCATGGGCCATCACCCCCTGCAGCTCAGAACGGTTCAAGCGCTGGATACAGCCGCGGGTCACTCCGATCACTGCATTCCCAGGCTCAGTCCCAGCTGCAAAAGCATTGATCCCAGTCTCCTGATCCATCACCCATATTTCAGGAACTGGCACACCTGAAGCGATCGCCATTTCCTCTATCACATTTACCAGCTTGCGCTCATCAATATCCGTGGTGTGTGGGTCGACTTGCCGCCCACCCATGTCACGCGCCACCACAGCGCCGCCGCCACTGAGTTGAAAAGATTTAAAAACATTGCCAGCGAGGATCACACCAGTCGTCAGAACGGTGACAGTCACAAACCTCTCTAAGTCCCAAAATACCCCCTGCTGCTGCATAAGGTTCCCTGCAGCATCCACCATCGCAACAGTCTGGCTCATATAATACAATCCAAGGATCGCATAAATAGCCAACACCACCCCCACAACCGCCAACACAAAGTAGCCAATCAGCCACTTCGTACGACGCCGCGCATCATCTTGAGCTTCGTAAAAATTCATTTAATTGATCACTGAAATCTAGCAACTTAACACTCCGTAATAGGCGCCTAAAACTCCACCTTCACAGCTTCGCGCTCGCTTGGGTCGGAGACCTCGAAGAGAATAGCGTCGTTAAAGTTGAACATGCCGGCGATGATGTTAGTCGGAAAGGTTTCACGCTTCGTATTATAGACCGTCACCGCGTCGTTGTAGGCTTGGCGGGAGAACCCCACTTTGTTTTCAGTAGAAGTGAGTTCCTCAGTCAGCTGCATCATGTTCTGGTTCGCCTTGAGGTCTGGGTACGACTCAGACAGAGCAAAAAGATTTCCGAGCGATGCCCCCAATGCTCCTTCTGAAACCATGAGATCCTTCATATTCGAAGCATCATCAGGGCTCACGTTTTTTCGCGCGCTCGATGCCGAATTCCGGGCAGTGATCACAGCCTCCAGAGTTTCGCGCTCATGGGACATGTACTTCTTTGCTGTTTCCACAAGGTTTGGGATCAAATCGTAGCGACGCTTGAGCTGGACATCAATTTGGGCGAAAGCATTTTTGTAACGATTACGCAGCTTCACCAATCCGTTGTAGGCTCCCATCACCCACAAAAGAGCTAACACGAAAAGAGCGGCTACGATGAGCAAGGTAATGACCACCCCGCTCATTGCGAGAGTTTGAATAAAGAATGAACTAAGCATGGATTTAAAGTAATTGGTTTTGAATATTTCTCAAGTGTAACCCTCATACAGTCAGACAAGTTTCGGCAATTGGCGATTATAAAAAGTAGAGCTCTCTGTAATACGCGGCCAGCAACCTTGACACGGCCAAGTAACTTCCATCATAACTCATAGATCCTATCACCGAAATCCATGAACACATTCGACAAGGCACTTGCTGCTGCCCACACCCCGCTCACCCGCAGCGCACCTGAGATTCTCCAGCTCAACATCGGTAAACTCTGCAACCTCACTTGCGTTCATTGCCACGTCAATGCCGGCCCCAAGCGGAAAGAAATCATGGACCGCCAGACGGTGGATCGTATTCTTGAGTGGTTCGAGAAGACCGACATTCCCACTCTCGACCTCACGGGCGGAACCCCAGAGATGATCCCAGACTTCCGCTACCTAGTAGAAAGTGTCAAAAACTTTAAGAAACCTCGCACCGTGATGACCCGGCTCAATGCGACCATCATAGAAGAACCAGGCTACGAATGGATTCCCGCATTCCATGCAAAGCACAAGATCACTATCATCGCCTCCATGCCTTGCTACTCGCCAGACAACGTCAACGAGCAGCGTGGTGAAGGAGTCTTCGACGCCTCTATCAGCGCCTTTCAGAAACTCAACGCCGTCGGTTACGGCCGCGACCCAGAGCTTGAAATCAATTTTGTCTACAACCCTAACGGAGCCCTCCTGCCTCCTGAGCAAAAAGGCCTAGAAGAAGACTATAAGATAGAAATGAAAGAGCATTTCGACATCGATTTCAACTCGCTCTACTGCATCGCCAACATGGCTATCTCCCGTTTCTCCTCCTATCTCAAACGCAACAAGCAACTAGAAGAGTACAACCAACTCCTCAGGGAATCCTTCAACCCGACTACCGTCGACGGACTCATGTGCCGCAATACCATCAATGCCTCTTGGCTCGGAGAAGTCTTCGATTGCGATTTCAACCAGATGCTCAAAATGGGCATCAAAAACGGTGAAGACGTCCTCCACGTCTGGGACATCGACCCCGCTACCTACCAAAATATTCCTATCCAGACAGCCAACCATTGCTTCGGCTGCACCGCCGGCTCAGGCTCCTCCTGCGGCGGGTCACTGACGTAAGGAAGTGATCAGAAAAAAGACTTTATCCTCCACACTTTTTCCTTTTTCCTATCCCCCATGAACCACGAGATCATCGTAGCCGGTAAACCTTCCCTTAAATACGCAAAGGACGGCACTGCCGAGTACCTCAAACGGCTGACGCGTTACGGTAAATACAAACTCACTCACATCAAAGACGGCTCCAGCGAAGATGTATCCAAGCGGCTTTACGAGGCCAGTGAAGGCACCATCCGAGTGGTTATGGACGAGCGTGGGGCCACTCCGACCACCCAAGAACTCGTCAAACTCTACAACAAGTGGGAAATGCGTGGTGTCAAAAACATCAGCTTTCTCATCGGTGCCAGCGATGGCCACACCCAACAACTACGTGATGACGCTGACTTCATCCTCTCTCTCTCAGCTCTCACACTGATGCACGAACTCGCATTAGTCGTGCTGCTAGAGCAAATTTACAGAGTCGCCACCATCAAACGAGGCGAGCCCTACCATCGCGATTAAAGACTCACTCAGAGCGAAGCTCCCTCCTGACTAAATCGAGGGCGCGCTGGGAGGCCATGAGTTTGAATGCTGCGCGGTCTTTGGGGTAAAAGGATTTCAGCGCGTAGGGAGTCTCCCCTTTCACGGCTATTCCCAGCCACACTGAGCCAACCGGTTTTTCTTCCGAACCACCGCCAGGGCCTGCAATTCCAGTCACTGACACTGCAATGTCAGCTCCACTCGTCTCTAGAGCTCCTTGCGCCATAGCACGGGCGACTTGCTCGCTTACTGCGCCGTGAGTGTTGAGTAAATCTTCGCTCACCCCGATGACATCTCGTTTCGCTTCATTGGCATAGGTCACGAATCCATGGGTGAAGACTTCGGATGCACCAGCCACGTCTGTGATACGACTAGCTACCGCTCCGCCAGTGCAGCTCTCTACTGTTGCTAGATTCCATTTTTTAGCGGCTAACAAATCGACCACGACTTTTTCTAACAAACTTCCATCATCGCTAATCAATTTATCAGGATAGGTATTCGTCACGAGTGTTCGTGCTGACTCGACTGCTGCGTGTGGGCCTATCAAACGAAGATCCACCTCCGAAGGACGCGCGCAATAACCAACCTCTAGACCGGCAATCGCATTCAGAGGACTATCGAGCGCCTCGTGGAAATCACTTTCTCCAATTCCCGTGAACTTCATTTCCACCATCTCGTGATCATCCGAGAGTTCAGCTAAGGCTTTAAGCCGATGCGGCACTTCTGCATGATACATAGGATAAAGCTCGCGCGGAGGTCCGGGTAAAAGGAAGACAGCACAAGGCGAGCCCTTGCCTAAACGAGGGGGCAGGTAGACTCCTGGCGCCGTGCCGTTGGGGTTTGGCAAGACTTCAGCACCACAAGGAATCATCGCCTGCTTTAGATTAGAATCAGCCATGTACTTATCTAAGTTCTTAAAAAACTCCACCACCACGCGCAGAGCATGTTCATCCTCTATCAAATCAATTCCCATGGCCTCGGCCGTCGCCTCGCGGGTGAGATCATCGCTGGTAGGCCCTAAGCCGCCAGTCACGATCAGTACATCTGCACGCTCGATGGATTCTTTAATAGCCTCACGTACAGGCTCACCATCGGGAACTGTTGTTTGTCGCTGCACCCTGAGTCCCAGCTTTATGAGCTCCTGACCAATCCAGGCACCGTGGGTATTTTGGGTAGTGCCTAATAATAGCTCTGTGCCAGTGTTTAGAATCTCGATATGCATACGCTAAAAATAGCACAGCTTAGGACTTCAGCGACAGAGAATTTACCAAACTATCGCTTCTCTAGAGCGATCATAGTGATGTCGTCAGACTGCATTGCATCACCGACAAAAGTGTCGAGCGACTTCAGCATCGATGCCACCACATTTTCGGCACCTAATTCTGCAGAACTCTTAATCACATTGATCATGCTGTCGGCACCAAATTCATCCTCAGCGTGGTTACGCGCCTCGGTCACTCCATCGGTGTAGAGCAACATCACATCGCCAGGCTCTAACTCAAATTCATAAAGCTTGGTCACACGGTCAAAAACATCACCATCATCAAGACCGATAGCTAGGCCTGGAGGCTTGATCCACTCGATCACCTTAGTCGACTTTCTCAAAAGTGGCGCTTTATCGTGGCCAGCACGCACTAACTGCACTTTACCGTTGGCCTCATTGATCACATAGAGAGCCATGCTAATAAATGAGTCTTCGCGAATATCGTTAAACAGTTGACGATTGAGTTGGCTCACGACCTTTAGAGGATCAGACTCACGGGTCAGCTCTGAGCGGAGCACACTACGACACATCGCCATCAGCAATCCTGCGGCAACTCCCTTACCTGAAACATCTGCAATGACTATGGCCCATCGGCCTTCACCCAGAGCAATGTAGTCATAGTAGTCGCCACTAATCAAACGTGCAGGCCTATTGACTCCTTCTAGGCGATAGCCTTCGATCTGTGGTCGTTGCCGTGGCAACAAGACTTGCTGAACCTCTCTGGCTGTGCGCAGCTCGTTCACAATCTTGCGCTTCTCTCCAGCCTCTTGGTGGATCATAGCATTACCTAGCGCAAAGGCGGCCTGCTCACTCGCTGACTGGAACAACTCAAATTCACTTTCTGAAAAGGCCCCCTCTTCATGCTTACGAGCAACGGCCAACACACCAAGGTCACGTCCACCGTATTTCAACGGAGCTACAAGCGCTGAGACATTACCATGGTAATGGACAAACGCATCTCTGAATGCCTCATGATTTTTCACATCAGGGACCATCTGCGTAACTCCCGAAGCTAACACAGCCCCTAGCATCCCCTCCTCGTGAGGCACTTTACTCAGCTGGACATGGCTCTTCAGCGCTCTCACATCTCCATCCACCTTTTTTAAAACCTCCACTGGTAGTCCTATCAAGAGTGGGCATTTTTTAGAAATAGCTTTTGGCACCAAATGTTTGCGAGCTCTATCTAACAAATACAAAGCTCCACCACGTGAACTCACTACCGTGCTGATGCCATCCACAATCTCACGGTGTAATTTAAAAGCACTATGATCTTCCTCCAAGGCGATACCTAGTGTGTGTAGGAATTCGAACATCCGATGCTCCTCCCCCTCGATCACATGCTTCTGCTCTTCTGAGACATGCAAACGCTGACGCGTCTTCCGCCAACTAATCAGCAGTGAAAACAATAAAACAGTGGAGAACAATAAGCAGACAACCACAATCGTGTCGGTGTCGGAGAACAACTCGTCAATTTCAACTAACACTCTACTCACAACTTCACAAACTAGTTACTCTTCTGAAGGTTTATGACGTGAGAGTAACTCTGCCTCTAAACAGTCTAACACTGTAGAGAACTTCTCGCTGTTACTATCATCTGCATCACACAGTGTCTTATGCGCATCAAAAACGTGCTTCGTTCTATCAGTTGAATTGACCTGACCGTACTCAGTAAGTGATTTACGCATCGCTCCTTCTTGGCCACTCCATGATGGCGACTCTGGATTGATCTGCATCAATGAACTTAAACCCAGGTCGTCGAGAGCCTGGCTATTTTTTTTATCAGCTGACGTCACCTCGAGTATCCCACCTGAGGTTTTAATCAATCGCATAGCGAGACCTGCCATAGTCCCCATGAAAGTGGAGTCCATGCCGGTACAGTGCTCTAGGTCGATAACAACGTGAACGGTGCCTGACTTTAACTGATCATCAGCCCAAGCTTTCAGTTTAGGACTGTTCATGAAAGAGCCTTTGCCCTCACAACGCACCCATCCTAGGCCGTTTACATTACATGCAAGAATGATGTTGGAATTGCTCACTTTGGGAATCGCTGGTCTACCTGCCAGCATTAAAGTCATGGTAGCTTCTAAAGTGAACTCGTCAACTAATAGCGAGCTAAAAATACCATATTTCTGTCACAATTGTAACCAACGCCGCCCTCTCTATTATTCCCAAAGATAAGACTGCTCGGATGCCAACAGTTTGGCTCCAGAATACACCTCCACTCTCCAGTCTAAGACTCGTCCCTTTTTTTGATACAGTTCTCCAACAATAGCGAACTCGCAGCTACCTCTTGTCTCAGACTTAGCAAAATTTTCGATCATTTTGAGCTCTATGGTCCCTGTTGCCGCTTGGTGGTATTTAAAGACAACGCGTATGGGGTCCGTCACGGAATGCTGTCGCACGTCCCAATCTATCATATAATACTGCCCTTTTCTAGCCGCCATCTCAGATTGCGTGATAGCTCCTCTTAGGCGCTTTTGTTGTTCAGCGCGGACCACTTTATAATCACGCTTAACTCGCTTAGTATCCTTCAAATGGTAGGTTCTCACATCGACTTCACTCTTATGGGAAGCACAAGAAACGCTCAGAAGAATCGATGCTATCGCGAGAAAATGCAGTGCTCTCATAGCCATACTAACTAGACTAACTAATAAAAAAATCCAACTCCGAATGTTGCCAACAGCTGTTTAATCTGTAATTACTCGGTTTATCTCCTATCCGTATGCTCGCTGAAATCCACGAAAAACTCAATACCTTCCTAAAAGGGAAAGGCCTGCGTAGCACCCCTCAGCGCAACGCCATCATCGATATTATTTTTGAATCCGATGATCACTTTACGGCTGACGAACTATGGGAGCGCATTCGCAAGACAAACTCCAAAGCCTCCCGAGCCACCGTCTACCGCACTCTTGGACTCCTAGTCGAAGCCAACTTGCTATACGAGATTGATCTAGGTGAGGACACCAAGACCTACGACCCTAACTTTAACGACAAACCTGCACACAACCACCTCATCTGTATTGACTGTGGAAAAGTACTAGAGTTTGAAGATAATCACCTCGAACTTCTCAATGACTGCCTCACGCGCCGAATGGGATTTCGCCCCAAAAGCCAGTCAATCCGCATCGAGGCTAACTGCGAAGAACTCCGCACCAAGGGGTGTTGCCAGAACCTCATCCAAGCTAGGATTGCAGGTAAGCGACTTCCTAAGAAGCGCTAACCTAACAATTCCCCCATTTCGTGATTGCCTAACAATCCACTCTTCGCATAGAAGTCGTGCAGGCATTAACAATGCCTTTCGTTCTGCTGTTCCCCGACACCACACCAATGAGACACACTACTCCCAACAATCTAACAGATGAAAAACCTAACGTTTTTTTTAAAAAACCAACTTATAGATCACGGCGAGGGCCTTTTTGATCACCTCCCAGGATTCCTATACTTTGTCAAAGACACTAAGCTCAGATTTGTATCAGCCAATAGCCGCCTCGCGAAGAAACTAGGGGTCACCAGTCCTGAAGAATTACTAGGGAAAACTGATCAAAATTTTTTCCCCCCTGGTCAAGCCAACGCCTACGCCAAAGATGACTTGTTAGTCATCGAGACTGGCCAGCCAATGTATAACAAAGTCGAGCTTGTCCCACGCGGAAAAGGTTTTGTTGATTGGTCCACTACCACTAAAATCCCTCTCTTTAATAGTGAGGGCAAAGTCATCGCCGTAGCTGGAACCACGCGCCCTTTTTCGACTGGGACATCCGCCATAGACATCCACTCGGAACTCGGAGCCGCACTTAAAGCAATGCATGAGCGATTTGCCGAAAACGTCCGAGTCACTGAACTCGCTAAACTCGCGAACCTGTCAATAAGCGCCTTTGAGAGGAAGTTCAAGAAGCAACTCCACATGACTCCTAGGCAATACATTCGCCACCTTAGAGTCCATGATGCCTGTTACAAACTCAGCCACAGTGATGAGTCGCTCGCCGGAATTTCCGCAGCCTGCGGATACGTCGATCAAAGCCACTTCAGCAGAGAATTCTCACGCATCACCAATGAGACTCCTTTGCAGTATAGAAAAAGACATCGCGCAAAAACGACCAGTTAAATAATTCGCCGTTGCCGATTTTATACAAAAACACCACAGAGCAATACAATACAAGTTGAGAAAATAGTCTAAAATGACCTACAGAATAAATAATGGCTTGAGCCAATTCTCATTTAGACTAAAAAACTCAACATAATATGGCACTAAAATTACACAACGCGATGTGGCCCGGCCTCGTCGGAAAAGAAGAAGGCACTGACCACCCACCAATCTCACTCGAGCGCATGCTCGAGCTCACAAAGAACGCTGACGTCGACGGTCAAAAATTTGACGGCGTCGACCTCTTTCTTTTCCACCCACACACAGATCCAGAAGCCTCGATCGACGACATCCGTCACATGGCGGACAAGATTGCTGACTCCGGCTTCAAGATTGGCTCACTGGTTGCTCCAGTATGGCCAGGCACCGTCGGTGGTTGCGCATTCGGCTCACAAGACGACCGTGACAACTTCGTACACGCTGTCGCACTTTCTGCTAAGATTGGCCAAGTTCTTAAAGAGCACGGCGCCCGTGACTACGGAGTGATCCGCATCGACTCGGCTGGTAGCCCAGAAGACTTTGAAAAAGACGAGTTAGCCAACACTAAACTACTCGCAGAAACTTTCCAACGCGCTGGCGCTGTGGCTGCTGAGCACGGTGAACGCCTCGCGGCTGAAGGTGAAATCTGCTGGGGCGGCATGCACTCATGGAAGCACATGCTTAACACTCTCGAAGAAACTGGAATGCCTTCCACTATAGGTTTCCAAGCAGACCTCGCTCACACTTACCTTTATCTTCTCGGCTACAACTCGCCGGAGAATGCTCTTCTCAAGCCTAGTTATAGCGAAGACGAATTCTGGGCTGCGTACAAGACGATGACCGACGCGCTTCGCCCTTGGACAACTGACTTCCACGTCGCTCAGAACGACGGCTCAGTCCATGGCTCAGGCTCACACGACAAGACTGGCCGCCATTGCCTAGCTGATGATCCTAACGGCAAACTTGATATCACTCGCTGCTCTGAAATGTGGCTCAAGGACTACGACCAACGTGGCATCCAACACATTTGTTGGGATGGCTGCATGTTCGACAACTCAGTACTCGAAACGCCAAAAACTTGGGATGCCATCCTCGATGCATCGATCAAGGTTCGTAACGCAGTAGGTTAAGCTAACAAACTAACATTATGCCAAACGTAACAGTCAACGGCATCCAGACGCACTACGAAGAGCTAGGTTCAGGCGAACCTCTCATCTGCATCATGGGTATCACTGCTCCAGGTGGAGTTTGGGAAGCGCACGCGGAAGAATGGTCCAAGCATTTCCGCTGCATCATGCCCGACAACCGCGGTGTCGGACTTTCCGACAAACCGGAAGGCCCGTACACATCCGCCATGATGGCTGATGACTACGCAGCCTTGATGGACGAACTCGGAATTAAGCAAGCACGTGTTGTGGGATGCTCAATGGGATCTATCATTGCGCAGCAATTGATGCTTCGCCACCCAGAGAAAGTTTCTAGCGCTATCCTTATGTGCACATGGGCTCGCTGTGACAACTACGCCAAGGGCATTTTCCAACACATGGAAACATGTAAGGCACGCTTCACACCAGGTGAATTCATGCACTACATTCAGACGCTTATTTTTGCTAAACCATTCTGGGACAACTCAGATTGCTACGCATCTCTAGCCGAAGGCCAAGAAGGTGCGGATCTCGATCCAACACCTCAGCCTCTGCATGGACTGCAGGCTCAATCAGCAGCATGCACCAGCCACGACTCACTAGCTGAGCTGCCTAACATCAAAGTCCCCTGCCTAATCACGGGCGGGATTGACGACATATTCACTCCACTCTGGATGGCTAACGAAGTTGCTAACGCTATTCCTAACAGCGACAGCTACTTCTATGACAATTCAGGCCACGGATTCCACTTTGAGAATCTCCCAGCCTTCAACGAGAAGACCACTGCTTGGCTTCTTGAAAACTAATTCTAAAAAACACAAAACATTATGAGCGACATCAAATTTGGATCCGAGGTTTACACTTGGTTCATGGACGGCTACGGAGAAGGTAATAAAAATCAACTTGGTCACATGATCAAGACCGTAGGAAAAGCAGGCTTCAAAGGCATCGAGCCAATGGTTCTAGAGCCCTATGATACCTACTGGATGGGCGACTGGAAAGACCCAGCTAAACTCAAGGCTGACCTAGACGAAGCTGGCATCGAGCTGGCTGCTCTCGCGCTAATTTGCCAATGGGACGGCGAAGAAGAAACCGAGTCCGAGCGCGCCTGTGCGGACTGGACGATCGAGACTCTCAAGCTCTTCCCAGGAGCAGCTCTCGGCACCGTGCCACTTCCGGGCGGCCGCCACAATCTCCAGCAACGCCGACTCAACCTCGTTAACAACGTGAACCGCGTTTCACGTCGTGCAGCAGAGGCTGGTCTCACATGCTCTTTCCACCCGAACTCGCCTCCGGGCTCACTGGTTCGAACTCAAGAAGACTACAATGTGGTACTCAACTCACTCGACCCATCAGTGACGGGTTGGACTCCTGACGTTGGTCACATCGTTCGCGGCGGCATGGATGTGATTGACACAATGACTCATTGGCAGCACCTCATCAACCACGTTCACTACAAGGATTTCTCAGGAAATGGTGCTGAGCCATGGTCACAGATGGGATCAGGCAAAGTGGACTTCCACCAGATCACTGAATTCCTCGTACAGCGCAACTACAAGGGCTGGGTCATCTGTGAAGACGAATGCGAAGACGCCATCAAGAACCCAGATGAAGTCACTCTTCAGAATGGCGCATGGTGTAACGAACAGCTCGTGCCACTACTCGGGTAAGCACCCACCAACCTTTCAGCGTCTAGCCCATTAGCTAAACGCTTTCTCCCCCCGCAATTATTTCAACGAACTATTCACTTCATATGAAGAACCTTTACAACAGCAAAGAAGCACCAAAGAAAGACGACCTAGCACTCCGCGTCTACACCTCTCGCCTTCTAGGGCAAGAGCCTGACCTCGTACTCCACGGAGGAGGCAACACATCTGTCAAAACGACAGTCAAAGATTTCTTTGGCAACTTTGTCGAGGTTCTTTGCGTGAAAGGTTCCGGCTGGGATCTAGCAACAATCGAGAAGCCCGGCTTCCCTGCAGTGCGGATGGACACCCTGCTCAAGCTCGCTGAACTCGACACCCTTTCTGACTCAGACATGGTCGAGCAACAACGCCTCGGCTTACTTGATCCGGCTGCGCCAAATCCATCGATCGAAGCAATTGTTCACGCTGTGATCCCTGCAAAATTTGTCGACCACACCCACGCCGATGCTATTCTAGCACTGACTAACAATCCTAATGGAAAAAAGCACATCAAGGAAGTCTTTGGCGACTCCATGATTGTAGTGCCCTACGTGATGCCTGGATTCGTCCTCGCCAAAGCAGTACAAAAAGCAATCGCGGGCAAAGACCTTAGTAAAGTAGATGGTCTCATCTTGATGAACCACGGCATCTTCACTTTCGATGACGACGCCAAGAAGTCCTACGACCTGATGATCAAGAAGGTCACACTCGCAGAGAAATACGTCGCGGCAAACCTTAAGGCCAATCCTATAAAGAAGGCTAAAGTCACAAAGAACCTCCTAGGTCTAGCAGCTCTACGTAAAGCAGTATCTAACGAGCGCGGTACAGCCTGCATCGCACGCCTTTCCACCTCAAAAGCGGCCGGCGCTTTCGCAGCGACTCCGAAGCTTGCAACAATCTGCAAAAAGGGACCAGTCACTCCTGATCATACGATCCGCACCAAGCGACTTCCTCTTTACCTCGCAGACAGTTGTGACGCCACTAGCGCAACTGCGAAGTACGCCAAGGAGTACACAGCGTACTTCGACAAGCACGCTAAGAGCGAAACCATCCTCGACACCGCTCCGCGCTGGGCCGCCTGGGCTAACCACGGAATCGTCTCCTTCGGAGCAACACTCAAGGAAGCTAACATCATCGCTGACATCGCTGAGCATTCAGTCGACACCATCCTCAAAACTGAGCACGCATTTGGCGCTTGGCAGGCACTTCCAGCGAAAGACCTTTTCGAGATCGAATACTGGGAGCTTGAACAAGCCAAGCTCAACAAAGGCGGATCAAACAAACCAACGCACCAAGGAAAGATCGCACTGGTCACAGGTGCAGCAGCGGGCATCGGTTTTGCCTGCGCTGAGCAACTAGCTCTCGCTGGAGCAACAGTCATCGGAGCCGACCTCAACCCAGACATCGTCGAAACAATGGCGGAAATTGGCGGGCTCGGCATCGTCGCCAACCTCACCGACGACAAGGCAATCACCAACGTTGTGGAGACAATCATCAATACCTACGGCGGACTCGACATCCTCGTTTCAAATGCTGGAATTTTCACAGCTGGCGCATTCCTCGAAAACCTCGAGCAGCAAAATTGGGACAAGTCCTTTGCGGTCAACCTCACCTCTCACCAGAAACTCCTGCGCGAGACCATTCCATTCCTCAAGCTCGGTATCGACGGAGCAATCGTTCTCGTTGGCTCACGCAATGTGAATGCACCAGGAGCTGGTGCGGCATCCTACTCTTGTGCCAAAGCTGGTCTCAACCAACTTTGTCGCGTGGCCGCTCTCGAGCTCGCACCACAAGGCGTCCGCTGCAACATCATTCACCCAGACGCCGTGTTCGACACCAAACTCTGGACTGCTGAAAACTTGAAGCGATCAGCTGAGCGCTACGGCCTAACAGTGGACGAATACAAAACTCGCAACTTGCTCAAAACTGAGATCAAATCTGCCAATGTTGGCCAAATGGTTTCAGCCATGGCTTCACCACTTTTCGGCAAAACAACTGGCGCCCAGATCCCAGTAGACGGTGGCAACGATCGCGTCATCTAACTCGTAAAAGAGGCCCCAAGCCTCTTTATGCTACATCATTCTAAATAAGCATTACTAAAATCTAATTCATAAAGAGGCTAGAAGCCTCTTCTACGTAATTCATGAGCTTTACCCCAAAACTACTCAACGATCCGCTTTCCGCAGCTGACGAACTCCTCGAGGGACTCGTCGAGGCCTATAATGGCCAATGCTACAAAGTGGGAGCACGCTCCATTGTCAAGAATGACATCCCAGACGGCAAGGTCTCCTTGCTCGTCGGTGGCGGTGCAGGCCACGAGCCAATTTACCACGCGATGGTAGGCACCAACATGGCCGACGGTGCTGCCTGCGGAGATATTTTCGCAGCTCCAGCGCCTAACATCGTGCAAGAAGCAACCACCGCGATCGACCGTGGAAATGGTGTGCTTTACCTCTACGGCAACTATGCTGGAGATGTGATGAACTTCGACGTCGGAGCGGAAATGTCCGCAGCCGCTGACGTTGATGTCCAGACTGTTTTGATCGCAGACGACGTGGCTTCAGCTCCACCTGAGCGCAAAAAAGACCGTCGCGGTGTCGCGGGTCTTGTGCCAATCGTAAAGATCGCAGGTGCTGCGTCTCAAATAGCTGAAACTCTAGAAGACCTTGCAGCAGTCACCGAAAAAGCATCACTGCAGACGCGTTCCATCGGTGCCGCTATGGCTCCGGGTTCTATCCCGGCTACAGGTAAACCAACATTCGAGCTCGAACCTGGAATGGTCGGGCTCGGGATGGGCATTCACGGCGAAGCTGGCGTGGGCGAAATACCACTCCCATCTGCCGATGAACTCACCGTCAAAATGCTAGATCTCCTCATCGCTGATTATGAAAAAGACGCGGATGTAGCAGCTCTCAAATCTGGCGACGAAATCGTTTTCCTCATCAACTCACTCGGCGCGACCACGATGATGGAATGCCTCGTCTGCATGCGCAAAGCTGCCGAGTATTTTGAAGAACGTGGCATCGAAATCTTCGACGTACTCATCGGGCCATACGTGACTTGCCAAGAAATGGCAGGCATCTCCTTCTCGATCACACGTGTCGATGAAGAGCTCAAACAACTCTGGTCCATGCCTTGTCAGTCGTTCTGTTATTCTAAAATGGAAGGCCCAATCAAAGGTGGGACTGCGACTCTCACAAAAACTGCAAGCAGTTCGAAGACCGTTGCTAAGAAAGCAGCTGAAAAAAAGCAGGACAATTCGAAATCAACCGTTGGCCTATCGCTCGAGCAAACGAAGCAAATGTCCTTATTGGTTGCCGAGAAAATCATTGCTGCTGAGCCGCTCCTGTCACAGGCAGATCGCGATCTAGGGGATGGTGACCACGGGCTAGGAATGGCACGCGGCTTCACTGCTCTCACCAAGGAACTCACTGAGAATCCACATGACAACCTGCGAGATCTCTACCAAGCGGCAGGCAACGCTCTGCTCACCACAATGGGTGGCGCCTCCGGTGTTGTTTTCGGATCTCTCTTCCTCGCTGGTGGTAAAACAATGCACGGCGCTGAGTTCTTCGGCTCTCACGAACTTTCTCACCTGCTTAGCCAATCCCTCAAAGACGTCATGTCTCGCGGTGGGGCTAAGCCTGGCGACAAGACAATGATCGATGCCCTTCACCCAGCTGCGGAAGCAGCAAAGGCTAACATCGACAAGCCTCTGGCTGAATCAATCAAAGCTGTCGCAGCAGCTGCAGAAGATGGCAAAGAGGCATCCAAAGCAATGATCGCCACCATGGGGCGCGCCAAAACTCTCGGAGAAAAGACAATTGGTCTCCCTGACGCAGGAGCAATTTCCGTGACGATCATCCTCAGCACCATGGCCGATTTCATCAACGCGTAAAATAGCCTTCCAGCCTCTTTATTTACATTCATTTCAGCCCAGCTGATTTATTTAACCAACTAACAAAACTAACTAAAACTACTATTATGGCAGATACAGACGACATCAGAGAAGGAGCAAGCTTCGGTCTCAACACACCAGCAAACACAGACGGATTCTACCTCAAAGGAATCAACAACTCAGACTGGGGCCTCAAAAACCGCATGTCCCGCATCTTCAACCAGAAGTCCGGCAACACAGTAATGCTCGCATTCGACCACGGCTTCCTCATGGGACCAACATCTGGTCTTGAGCGCGTTGACCTCGACATCGCACCACTTGTGGAGCACGCAGATTGTATCATGGGTACACGTGGAATGATCCGTTCATCCATCCCAGTTGGCTGCACAAAGCCAGTTTGTCTTCGTACTGACACAGGAACAACTATCCTCACTGAAATGAACCACAACGTTCTTATCGCTGAAGAAGAAGCTATCCGCATGAACGCATCCGCAATGGCTGCAATGATTTCAGTAGGTGAAGAAGAAACTGAGCACAAGACGATCGCTAACTTCAGCCGTCTCGTAGACATCGGTTCTAAGTACGGCATCCCAGTAATGGGTGTGACTGCAGTCGGCAAGAAGATGGCTCGCGATGCGCGTTACTTCTCAATGGCCGCACGTGTTTGTGCTGAAAACGGTGCATCCATCGTGAAGACTTATTACACTGAAGGCTTCGAAAAAGTGGTTGCTTGTACTCCAGTACCAGTGGTTATCGCAGGTGGCAAAAAGCTCCCTGAGATCGAAGCCCTCGAACTCTGCTACAATGCGATCCAATGCGGTGCAGCAGGTGTTGACATGGGACGCAACGTATTCCAGTCCGTAGCTCCAGCAGCAATGATGGCTGCTGTCGCTGGCGTCGTCCATGATGGCCTCAAGCCACAAGAAGGCCTCGAACTTTTCAACGACCTCTCATCCGAGAGCAAGTAATAAAAGCCAAGCCAAAAGCACTCCAGCCCTAGTGGACTTAATACCCCACTAGGGCATTTTTTATACAACCCGGTTCCTGTAGAAACTGGACCTCAATATTCCTCAGCAGAATAAATATTTGAAAGAACTGCTGCTAGAACTCCTTATATAAGCTAATTCCATATCGACTTACCATGACCAACTCACTTACCTTTGCCCTCGCAGTCTCTCTTGCGACCACAACATTTGCAGCAGCTGCTGCTGACCACCTCGTTTTCGAACCTAAAGCGAAAGCCAACGGCAAGCACGTGGTTCTTATTTCTGGTGATGAAGAATACCGCTCAGAAGAAGCCATGCCAATGCTGGGTCAGATTCTAGCCGCCCAAGGTTTCAAAGCCACAGTGCTTTTCTCTCTCGATGCTGATGGCAATGTTGACCCTGATGCGGGTGGTAATCTTAGCCACTCCCAGGCTCTCGATGAGGCTGAAGCTATTGTCATGAGTATCCGCTTCCGCCACTGGGATGACACTTCCATGGAGCGCTTTGAAAATGCCCTCAACCGTGGTGTACCGATGGTTGCTCTCCGCACATCCACCCACGGGTTCAATTTCAAGAAAGACAGTAAGTGGGCTAAATACAGCTATAATGCAAAAGCTAAGTCAGGCTGGCAAAAAGGATTTGGCCGCCAGGTCCTCGGCGAAACTTGGATCAACCACCACGGTAAACATAAAAAAGAAGGCACCCGTGGAGTAATAGAAAAAGCCAATGCCCAGCACCCCATTTTATCTGGTGTCGGCACTATTTTTGGTACTTCTGATGTTTACGGTACAAATCCACTCGCGCCCTCCACCATCCTGCTTCGCGGTGAGGTCACACAATCGCTCGACTCCAAGTCCCCTGCGGTAGAGGGAAAGAAAAACTCTCCGATGATGCCTATTGCCTGGGCCCGTGAATTTAAAAACACAGGAGCCATTCCGAATCGTATCGTCACCACAACCATGGGTGCTGCCACAGATCTGAGCGATGAGAACCTTCGCCGCCTTGTAGTCAATGGAGTCTACTGGGGGCTAAAAATGGACGTCCCAGCCAAAGCTGACGTCACGATCCCCGGAGCTTGGAACCCTTCGAATTACTCATTCAAAGCCTACAAAAAAGGCATCAAGCCAGCTGACTTCATCGTCAAGTAAGCCCCATACTTTCTAAACCAATCACCACTTTATCATGAAACACAAAATCACCTTTGCCCTCACCGGTTCGCTGGCGAGCATGGCATTTGCAGCGCCACAAAAGGTAGACTCAACATCAGACATCATCAAAGCTGTAAGCGCTGCTCCCGCAACCAACATCTCAAGTACCAGCAGCAACTCTGCCCCACTTAAGATAACCAAAGGCGCCCACATCACCATCATTGGTAACGGAATAGCGTCCCGCATGCCTAAGTTTGGCGACTTTGAAACTGAACTCCAAGTCCGCTACCCAGATGCTAAACTCACCATCCGTAATATGGGTGATGAAGCTAACACTCCCGCATTCCGCCCTCAGCCAGGCCGTGATTATGAAGGCCAATACGCCTTCCCCGGCGCCAAGGACCTCGTCCGTGAAGACCTCAAGGCTAACACCAAAGCCACAGGCCACTTTGAGACTCCTGACCAATGGCTCACAAAGCTCAAGACCGACGTCGTCATTGCCTGCTTTGGTTTCACCTCATCCTTCGACGGACCTAGTGAACTAGACCGCTTCAAAAAAGAGCTCGATGCCTTTCTCAAGCACACTCAATCCCAGAAATACAACGGCAAAAGCGCACCACAAGTTGCTTTAGTTTCCTCGACAGCTTTTGAGAATCTCAGTAAAATCCAAGACACGCCAAACGGTATCGTAGAAAACAAGAACCTGGCACTCTACACCAAGGCGATGCAAGAGGTGGCTGCCGCAAACAGTGTTCTCTTTGTCGACGCTTTCACAACGTCTAAGACCTGGATCGCGCCAAACAAAGAGCCAATCACCCAAGATGGAGCTCTACTCAATGCAAAGGGTTACCAACTCTTTGCCCCCTTCCTCGCCGACAGCATTTTCGGTAAGGCTCCAGCCAAAGCATCAGCCAAGCGCGCAGCCATCCATGCTGCAGTAAATGAGAAAAACTGGGTGTGGCACAACTACTATAAGATTCCTAACGGCGTACACGTCTACGCCCGTCGCTTCAAACCCTGGGGTCCACAGAACTACCCAGATGAGCTGAAAAAAGCAGCTGAGATGACTCAGCTCCGCGACCAAGCAATCTGGCTACCGCGAATGGTAAATCTTTTGACCTCGCTGCTGCCGATGCAAAGACACACAAACTTCCAGCCGTTCCAACAAACTTCAAACCAAGTCGTAAAAATGGCGACATCAAATACAAGTCTGGTGAAGACACGCTCGCTGAGCTCACAGTACCAGAAGGCTACAAAATCGAACTTTTCGCGTCAGAAACAGACTTCAAGAATCTGGCCAACCCAGTGCAGATGTCCTTCGACAACAAGGGACGCCTTTGGGTAGCCTGCATGCCATCCTACCCACACTGGCGCGTCGGTGATCCAAAACCCACTGACACACTCATTATCCTTGAAGACACCAATGGTGACGGCAAGGCGGACAAAGAGACAGTCTTCGCGGACGACCTCCACATCCCGATTGGTTTCGAATTTGCTCCGGAAGGCGTCTACGTCTCCCAGTCTGACTCGCTCATTCTCCTCAAGGACACCAATGGCGACGACAAGTACGACGAGAAAGAATATGTGCTTTCTGGTTTCGACGACCACGACACCCACCACGCGATATCCGCATTCTGTGCCGATCCGTCTGGAGCCATCTACATGGGAGAAGGCGTTTTCCTTCACTCCAATGTAGATACAGCCTACGGTCCGGTACGAGGAACCAATGGAGGATTCCAACGCTACAATCCTACAAAGAAACACCTCGAGCGCACCAGCCAGCTCAGCATTCCGAACCCGTGGGGAATCGCCTTTGACGACTATGGTCAAAACTTCTTCCTCCACACCTCAGGCCAATCCTTCTCATGGATGGGCCAGTCAACGGTCAAACCTAAATATGGCCGCAACCTCCGCGCACCGAACCTTCTCAAGGACAACAACGTGCGCCCGACTTCCGGTCTAGAGTTCGTCTCTAGCCGCCATTTCCCCGATGAAGTTCAAGGTGATGTCCTCATCAACAACAGCATCGGTTACCTCGGTACTAAGCAGCACGCTGTCACCGAGGACGGAACAGGCTATACCACTAAGTACCGTCAAGACCTGCTCAAATCAACCAACAAGAACTTCCGCCCTGTCGATCTCGAGTTCGCACCTGATGGTTCGCTCTACGTGATTGATTGGTCTAACGTCCTCATTGGCCACATGCAGCACAACGCCCGCGACCCACTCCGCGACCACGTGCACGGCAGAGTCTACCGTATCACCTACCCATCCCGCCCATTGGTAAAACCTGCCAAAGTTGCCGGCGCTTCTATCACGGAACTTCTTGGAAACCTCAAGCTTCCTGAATACCGTACGCGCTACCGCACACGCCGTGAGCTCCGTGGTCACGATGCTGATAAAGTTGCAGCGGCAACCAAAGCCTGGGCTTCTAAACTCGATAAGAATGATGCCGAATACGAGCGTTACTTACTCGAAGCTCTCTGGGTTCTCTGGGGCGTCAACAAAGTCGACGAGACATTTGTCACAAACCTGATGAAGGCAAAAGACCACAAAGTCCGCGCTGCAGCTACCCGCGTCGTTCGCTACAACCTTGATAAACTCAGCAACGGCCAAGAACTCCTAGAGCTCGCTGCTGGTGACGAGCACGGACGCGTTCGTCTCGAAGC
The DNA here is from genome assembly GCF_002954445.1 of Rubritalea profundi. Lineage (GTDB taxonomy): Bacteria > Verrucomicrobiota > Verrucomicrobiia > Verrucomicrobiales > Akkermansiaceae > Rubritalea > Rubritalea profundi. Next base: position 2,390,806 of record NZ_MQWA01000001.1, on the reverse strand, counting down.
AATCAACACCGCGAACTGGCTCGAGAAAGCATCTGGCGAAGCGATCCTTGCGGTTGCTAAAACCAAGCCTATCGACGACTGGATCAAGCAATCCTTCGACACTGCTAACAATGATCTCACTGGCGCAACAATCGCCAAAGAAATCGATACCGAAGCTGTAGCTTGGAAAAAGGCTGGCATGGATACAAAGCAAGTTGCTTTCATGAAGAAAGGTCGCGAGATCTACCACCGTGAAGCACATTGCGCTACCTGCCACCAAGCAGACGGCAAAGGACTTCCAGCAGCTAGCTTCCCACCGATCGCAGGCACCAAATGGGCAACTCAGGATCCAGAACGCCTGATCAAGCTTTCACTCAAAGGACTCATGGGCGAAATCGAAGTTAAAGGGAAGAAATTCAACGGGGCGATGACTCCATTTGAAGGACTCCTCAACGACGATGAACTAGCATCTGTCCTCACCTACGTGCGCAAGAGCTTCGGTAACAACGCCTCAGCGATCAAAGCGGAGCAGGTGAAGAAAGTCCGTGCTGCGGAAATCAAGCAAATCAACCTCTACAGCGCAGATAAGCTACTCAAAGCCCACCCGCACAAGTAAGCTAACCGAACATAAATACATTCCCAAAGCCACTTTCGCCCCGTGCGGAAGTGGCTTTTCTTTTGTCACTTCACACTTATCACTTCACACTTCCAACTTTTCCCCCTAAGACAAATCGCATGTGGAAAGGACGTTTCTCAAAAGCAACAGCAGACCTCGTTCAACAGTACGGAGAATCTATCTCGTACGATTGGCGACTCTATAAACACGACATCGCAGGATCCATCGCACACGCACGTGCGCAGGTGAAAGCTGGCATCCTCACTCAGGATGAATTCAATCAAATCGAGTCAGGTCTCAGATCTATCGAGATAGACATCGATGCTGGAAAATTCGACTTCTCTATCGAGCTCGAAGACATCCACATGAACATCGAGTCCGAGCTCACCACGCGCATCGGCGCAGCTGGTGGCAAGCTCCACACCGCTCGTTCACGCAATGACCAAGTCGCTACCGACACTCGCCTCTACTGCCGTGAAGAGATCGACGCACTCACAGTACAAATCAAAGAACTTCAAGGTTCCCTTCTCAAGAAGGCTGAGCAATACGCTGACGCACTCATTCCTGGCTACACCCACCTTCAACGTGGCCAGCCAGTGACTGTCGGCCACCACCTTCTCGCCTACGTCGAAATGTTCGCGCGCGACATCGACCGCCTCGCCGACGCCCGCAAGCGCGTCAACGTTTCACCACTCGGCTCCGGCGCGCTCGCAGGCTCTACCATCAACCTCGACCGCCAACAGATCGCTGACGAGTTAGGTTTTGATAGAGTCACCACCAACTCGATGGACGCGATCTCTGACCGCGACTACATCATGGAGCTACTCTTCGACTTCGCCCTCGTGGGAACTCACCTTTCACGTATCTCCGAAGACCTCATCCTCTGGTGCTCCGCTGAGTTTGGCTTTGCCACACTCTCCGACGCACACACCACTGGTTCATCACTGATGCCGCAGAAGAAAAACCCAGACGTCTGCGAGATCACCCGCGGAAAAACTGGCCGACTCTACGGCAACCTCATTTCCCTACTCACCGCAGCAAAGGGGCTTCCACTCACCTACAACCGCGACCTTCAGGAAGACAAAGAGCCGCTCTTTGACTCCATCGACACGCTCAAGATCGCTCTCGCAGTGAACACTGAAATGATCGCTGACATGACAGTCAACGTCGACACCTGCCTCGAAGCAGCATCCGACCCGATGCTCCTCGCGACCGACCTCGCTGACTACCTTGTGAAAAACGGCGTTCCATTCCGCAGCGCGCACGAGCTAGTTGGCCAAGCAGTCGCCGTAGCGGTCGAGTCCAAGACCCCACTCGACAAGATCGACCTCAGTAAAATCTCCGAGCACTACGGCGCCGACGCCAGCGCAGTTTTCAACCTAGAAACTGCTCTCAAAGCCCGCACCAACCCAGGTGCACCAAGCATAGCAAACGTAAAAAGCGAAGTCGCCCGCTGGAAAAAGACTCTGTAACGTGACCGTCTCGGTCGCTCAACCTTTATCAACCTAAAGCTGCAACAGCTTGGGGTTCTTTTTTTAAAAAATTTAACAGCACCTAACTATTTGAAGTGCGTGATTGCAGTCAGCCAATTCACTTGCTACTATTTTGTGTAATCCAAGCGAAAACCTCCATACTATGAGCGAACCTCAATGGCACTACTTAGATGCCCAAAACCAACAGCAGGGCCCCGTCACCGGGGCACAACTCCAAGCTCTCACAGCCCAAGGACAAATAGTCCAAACCACCCAAGTTTGGACGGACGGCTTAGAAGCATGGATTCCCGCTAGCCAAGTAGAGGGACTTTTTGCGGCAACACCCGCACCTGCAGCGCAAGCTCCAGAACAGTCAGCTTACGCAGCACCGACTACCGACCCCACTCCTACTGGCGGTCAATACCCATCGACTATCGTCACTGGTGCAAGCTTCGGTAAACTTATTGGCCTATTCGCAGGTGCAATAGTATTCTTAATCATTGGAGGCTTAGTTGCAAACGGCCAAACAGCTAATCACGCTACTGCGGGAACTGGCATTGCCATCATTGGCTACATCATGCTTCTCATCCTTAGTATTCTCCCGTACATCTACCTCTACAAAGCGTGGCGTTGCCTGCAGCCAGGTGGAGCGACTATCACACCAGGTAAAGCGGTCGGATTCCTCTTCATCCCACTCTTTAATTACTATTGGATCTTCGTTGCCATGGGCGGGCTTCCTCGCCAATGGAATGAAATCATGGATCGCTATGAGAACACCCAAGACGCACCTCGCCTAAGCATCGGCGCCTTCGTTTGCCTACTCCTGCTTCCAGGTGTTGGCTTCTTCATCTGGGCCTATCAGATCATCAAAGCCATCAACTTCATGGTTAGCCTCAGCAAGATGAGTTACGCCTCAAACCCAACAGGTGTCGTAGGTGGAGGTCTCAACTTTGGACCCGCACATATCCCCACAAAAAAGTAGATTCTAGACACCCGCCTACGACGAAATTTCTTTATGCGACCTAGACGGTCGCGCTACTGTCATCACCCATCTTTCGCAGCCGCGAATGATGGGTTTTTCTTTACCAATTCGTCCCACCCGCTACACACCTCTGCATCAAGCAGGTAGATATCTTATCTACTCTATCCTAACCACTTTTCACTGACACCATGTCCGACCAACACAGACCATTCCCATTCGACGTCTTCGAGCCACAGTGGCAATCCTACTGGGACGAGAACAAGACCTTCCGCACCCCGAACCCAGGTGATGCTGACTTCGATGCTACGAAGCCAAAGTACTTCGTCCTCGATATGTTCCCTTACCCATCCGGTTCTGGCCTCCACGTTGGCCACCCAGAAGGTTACACCGCGACTGACATCATCGGCCGCTACAAGCGGATGAATGGTCACAACGTCCTCCACCCAATGGGCTGGGACGCATTCGGCTTACCTGCTGAGCAATACGCCATCAAAACTGGCCAGCACCCGCGCATCACCACCGAGCAGAATATCAACAACTTCCGCAAGCAGCTCAAATCACTCGGATTTGGCTACGACTGGGATCGTGAAATCAACACCACCGACCCAGGCTACGTGAAGTGGACTCAGTGGCTCTTCATCCAGCTCTACAATTCTTATTTCTGTGAAGAGGAAAAGAAGGCCAAGCCAATCTCTGAGCTCGAAGCCAAAGGGCTTTCACGTGAAGAGATCGACGAAGAGCGCCTCGCCTTCATCTCCGAAGCTCCCGTGAACTGGTCACCTGACCTCGGCACTGTGTTAGCTAACGAAGAAATCGACGAGTGGAAGGCGAAAGGCCACACCGTCGAGCGCCGCAATCTCAAGCAATGGATGCTCCGTATCACCAAGTACTCGCAGCGTCTCATCGACGAACTCGACCCCCTCGATTGGCCAGACTCAATCAAAGCCTCCAGACCAACTGGATCGGCAAGTCGACTGGTGCTGAAGTGACTTTCGACATCGATGGCAACGAAGTGACTGTCTTCACCACACGTCCTGACACACTTTTCGGAGCCACCTACATGGTGCTCGCACCTGAGCACGCACTTGTTTCCAGCATTACTTCTGCTGAGCAGAAGGACGCTGTCGAGGCTTATATCAAAGCGTGCGCTAACAAGTCAGACCTCGAGCGAGGCGACCTCAACAAAGACAAGTCCGGCATCTTCACCGGCGCTTACGCAACTAACCCGGTCAATGGTGAGCAAGTTCCAGTATGGATCGCTGACTACGTGATGATGGGCTACGGCACGGGCGCTATCATGGCGGTTCCTGCACACGACGAGCGCGACTATGAATTCGCCACTAAGTATGACATCCCCATCAAACAGGTTGTTATTCCTAGTTCAATTTCTACAGATGAAGCTCTCAAAATCATGGGAGCTAACGCTTTCCGTGGAGACTATCTAATTTTACACAAAGACGGAGGACTTGAAAGTAACTCATTAGACGGCAACGGCATCGCAGTCAATTCAGGGTTCCTCGACGGGATGAAAACCAAGGATGCAAAGAAGGCGACCATCAAGTGGCTTCTCGACAACAAGAAAGGCACCTTCAAAACCAACTTCAAGCTTCGCGACTGGCTCTTCAGCCGTCAGCGCTATTGGGGCGAGCCCTTCCCAGTTCTTTGGGAAAACGGCCAGCACAGAGTGCTCGACGAAAGCGAACTCCCGCTTCTCCAGCCAGAAATGGAAGACTTCAAGCCAACCGGCGACCCACGTGGCCCGTTGGTCAAAGCAACCGACTGGATCCAGTACTCAGAGACCGCCGAGCGCGAGACTAACACCATGCCTCAGTGGGCTGGCTCATGCTGGTACTACCTCCGCTACTGCGACCCTAACAACTCCGAGCGCTTCATCTCCAAAGAAGCTGAAAACTACTGGGGTGGCGAAGACGCAGCAGTCGACCTCTACGTCGGCGGCACCGAGCACGCAGTGCTCCACCTCCTCTACGCTCGCTTCTGGCACAAAGTCCTCCACGACCTCGGCCATCTCACCACAAAGGAGCCCTTCAAAAAGCTCGTCAACCAAGGTCTCATCCTAGGTGAAGACGGTCAGAAGATGTCAAAGTCTATCGGCAACGTCGTCAACCCTGACGAAGTAGTAGAACTCTACGGTGCGGATTCACTCCGTCTCTACGAGATGTTCATGGGCCCACTCACACAGGTGAAACCGTGGCAGATGAAAGGCGTCGAAGGCGTTTCTCGTTTCCTCGGAAAAGTCTGGCGCGCAGTGTTCACCCAGAACCAAGCTGGTCAGTGGACTCTCTCCGAAAAAGTCGTCACCGAAGAGCCTACGGACAAAGCTCTCCTCAAGGTGGTTCACGAAACAATCAAGAAGGTCGGCGAAGACATCGACTCTATGTCCTTCAACACTGCTATCTCGCAAATGATGATCTGCACCAACGCCTTCACCAAGGCTGACAAAATCCCTGTGAGCTTGCTCGTTGATTTCCTCAAAGTGCTCAACCCATTTGCCCCACACATCACCGAAGAGATCAACAAACAACTCGGCAACGACACCCTCCTTTCCGAGCAATTCTGGCCAAAATTCATTGAGGAATTCCTCATAGAATCTGAGATCCAGATCGTGGTACAGGTGAATGGCAAAGTCCGCGCTAAATTGCTAGTGAACAAAGACGCATCCAAGGAAGAAGTCGAAGCCCTCGCTAAAGCCGACGCCAGCGTCCAGTCCCACACCGACGGTCTCACAATCCGCAAGGTCATCGTCGTCCCAGGCCGCCTCGTCAACATCGTAGCCAACTAGCCGTAGAAGAGGCTTCCAGCCTCTTTAATGAATCACCAAGGACTACGACACTTAAAAAATAAAGAGCCCAGATGGCTCTTCTACGAACAACCAAAAGCCGCGCTGGAGTAATCCAAGTGGCTTTTTGTTTCCTCTCTAATACTGCCTAGAGAACTTGGAGAAATCGGCTTGGCGTTTTTCAACAAAGGCTTCGCGGCCTTCTGCTGCTTCATCGGTGCCGTAGGCTAGGCGGGTAGCTTCGCCGGCAAAGATTTGTTGGCCCACCATTCCGTCGTCGGTCATGTTGAAGGCGTATTTCAGCATCTTCTGAGCAGTTGGCGATTTATCATTGATGATGCAGGCCCACTCGAGCGCTTTCTTTTCGAGCTCGGCGTGCGGCACTACTTTGTTGACCATCCCCATTTCGTAGGCGTCTTGCGCGGTGTAGCGAAGACCTAGGAAAAAGATTTCACGCGCTCGCTTCTGACCGACTTGCTTGGCTAGATAAGCCGATCCGTAACCTGCGTCAAAGCTGGCGACATCTGCATCTTTTTGTTGGAAGACCGCGTGCTCTTCCGAAGCGAGTGTTAGATCGCAGATAACGTGGAGCGAATGCCCACCGCCTACTGCGTAACCGGGCACCACAGCCATCACGACCTTGGGCATAAACCGGATGAGCCGCTGGACTTCTAGAATGTGCAGACGCCCGAGATTCTTCCCTGTCGCATCTTCAGTGCCGTCGTACTTATAGCCGTCCTTGCCGCGGACACGTTGGTCACCACCTGAACAAAATGCCCAGCCGCCATCTTTAGCGCTCGGGCCATTTCCAGTGAGTATCACCACACCGATCGCGTCATTTACTCGTGCATGCTCTAACGCCTGATAGAGTTCATCCACAGTTTTCGGGCGGAAAGCATTGCGGCACTCTGGGCGATTGAATGCAATCCGCACGGTCCCACCGACAACAGCTTCGTGGTAAGTGATGTCTTCAAATGTAAAGCCTGCTACTTCCTGCCAATCCTCAGCGTGAAAAATCTCTGAAATCATGTGCGTTATCATGCCCATGGACACGATTCATGCCAGTGAAATATCGATCACTTAAGGCTAGCGGCAACTTCTTCCGCTGCCGCGATGAGCGATGGGTAAGCTGGCTCCCAACCTAGCGCTCTGATTTTAGCGTTAGAAACTGCCTTGTCAGACCAACCACGCTTGCTTTGAAGATTGCGTGGAACACTCGGAGGTAGGTCTTTGCTGAAGATTGAGGCCAGTGCCTGATACGTCTCAAGTTGGCTCATGGGGTGAGAATCACACACATTATAGATCTCACCACGCGCTCTCTCCCCCATTTCACAAAGAAATAAAATCGCCCGTGCCGCATCTTCATGGTGGGTGTGATTAAGCAGCCGGCTGCCATCTTCCTCCATCGCAGCTTCACCTGCCAAAAAGCGACGCAACAGATACGAACGACCATTGCCATACACTCCAGCTAGACGCGCCACGGTCCCCTTTGCCTTCAAAATGACTTGCTCAGCTTCCAGTAATAATTGACCCGTCTCACGCTCAAGATCTGTCGGAGACTTCTCTGTCACCAGCTCGCCACTCACCTGCGGGTAAACCGAGGTACTTGATGTGAATAACATGTGTGAATCTGGGAATATCTCCGCTAAATTCCTCGCTCCATCCCGATATACTGCAGCATAAGACTCGATTCCGCCTCCGCCAGCACTGGCACAATGCACAATATGACTAGGATAACTAATTGATTTAGAAAGGTGATCTAACGACTTTAAAGAAGTAAGGTCAGCATGCTGGTCTCCAGCACCATTTCTACTCATTGTTGTTACCTTCCAGCCATTCTTTGTGAATAACTTCTGAGTAACTTTTCCGACAAAGCCATTTCCGGCGACTAATAGATGTTTCATTCGGTCTCTACTTCACTGTTAGACTGATCGAACTCCGCTGACTCCGCTGACTCCGAAGCTGCGTCTTCGGGCTGACTTTGCAATTCTTTCGGATCCGCTTCAGCGGCAACTTTCACGAGTGGATCGATCACTTGAGGATCTTTACTCAGTGTCTCAGGAGGCTTCTCAACGACTATTTCAGCGGTGTAATAATTAACCAGGCCTTTTGTCACAGCATTGACGTATTCACGGTAAATTGATGGTCGCAGCTTCCCGTTCACAAAGCCCAATCCAGAGTAATCTCCGACCTGCATCCGCTTGTAGGAATCTTTACCATTCATCAGGTAGGGTTCAAAATACAGTACTGGACAATCGTACAATCTGTTAGCTATCAAGTTTCGTGCCCATAAAAAAGGGTTTCCATCTACGTTCACGGCCCGGCTCGAGTTCGACGTATATTGGTAGGGCGGCAAACCCGATTCAGCATGAAAGCTCGCGGCCGCAGCGGCGGTGAGCTTAGCTTCCTCAGCATGGTTTCCTTGTAGAATCTTAAGAACGCATTGGAAGCGCTCATCGTCATGTGCCAACTCGCTCTGAGTGTAGGCGCCATTGAGGATCATGTGGAAGTGCTCTTTTTCATATAAGCTGGGATCTTCAGGATCGGGCTCAGCATCCGCATTGAAATGTAAACAAAGAACGATGTCAGGTTTTAGCTCTTGATTGACAAGTTCAGCTCGCGCACGAATTTCACCATTTCTATAGAAAAGCTTATCGGCCTCACGCTTCACACTTTGCTCAGTCACAGCAGACTTATTCAAAATCAGCTTGGACTCAGCATAAGCATAGTAGTTCTCTGGTCGGAACGGATTGACGGGGCTATTCTTATCCCGGACAAGGTGCACAGTCGCCCCTAATGACTCTAATTGATTCATCAGCAACTCTGCGACAGTGAGTGTCATATTTCCCTCTTGAATCGGCGGAACTCCGTCCTTCAAAATGAATCTCCTGTGCTCGATTTCGGCGTAATCGCCACCAATGTGTCCAGGGTCGATTGCTATTCGTAGACCTAACAAGGGTGCTGACTCAGAACTTTCTCCCAGCTCCACTCTAGTGCGCCAGAACTTTTTAGGCTTCGCCTCAACCACCTCATTTTGGAAAGCTAATTTATAGGTTTTCGATAAGTCATTGCCGTGGGTTTTGATCAAGACGTGCTCCGCCTCCAGCGTGAACCAATCCTTCCAATAGGGACCCACAGAATACACATTACTCATCAAATGTATAAACTCAGCGCGAGACACCGTGTACTGATAAGCATCCAATAAATCCCACTGCGGAGCATGGCCTAGAGCTGACTGATGCTTATCATATTTGACTGGAATGGCGTTGCTGGGCTGTTCGCTCTCGCTAATAGCCACAGTTTCCCCTTTTACTATTCCTACAATTTCCTCCGAATAATTAGACCTTTCAAATTTAGGCATCTTAGGCGGCTTCGTTTGTGAAACCACCGCTTGCACAATAAAGGCACCAAGCAAGGCGCAGACGACTAGTGAAATTTCCAAAGCTAAGTTTTTACGGGGCATAACGGTGATAGGGCTGGTATCGCTGGTGTCGGTGTGGTTTGCTCGTCCGACTCTACGGCTGATAGTACATCTGAGTACGAGTGAAACGAAGACCAAGTTACGCAATGCGCATTCTTTTTTTAGGAGATATCGTCGGAGAACCCGGCAGGAAGTCGGTGATCAAATTTCTTTCCACCATCCAGAAGGAACATTCCATAGATTTCACCATCGTCAATGGTGAGAACTCAGCTGGCGGCCGAGGCATCACCCCCTCTATCGCTAACGACCTTTTCAAAGCTGGAGCGGATGTCATCACCACTGGTGACCATGTCTGGGACCAGCGCGACTTAGCCGACCATCTCAGTAATGAGAAACGCATTTTGCGCCCGATCAACTACCCTGAAGGTGTGCCAGGAAGCGGACTCATCAGCATCGACACCCCCGCAGGAAAGTTAGCGGTGCTCAACGCACAAGGCCGTACTTTCATGGGCCAGGCATTAGAAAACCCCTTCCTCATCCTCGAAGACACGGTCAACGCCCTCATCAAAGACGGCACAAAAATGATCTTCCTCGATTTCCACGCCGAAACAACCAGCGAGAAAATAGCGATGGGCTACCACCTCGATGGTAAGGCATCGGTCATCGTCGGAACCCACACACATGTCCAAACTGCCGACGAACGCATCCTGCCCAATGGAACTGCACATATTACAGATGCTGGAATGTGTGGCCCTGAAACCTCCATTTTAGGACGCAACGTCGAAAGTATTATCTACCGTTTCAAGTCATCACTACCGACTCGTTTCCCTGTAGCGAAAGGCCCAGTGAGACTTTGTGGTGTCATTGCCGAAATAGATCCAGAGACAGGAAAAGCGAAAAGCATCGAGAGATACAATCGCCTTCTGGAGCCGGGCGAGATGTAGGCTACGGTAGTTTCCGCATACTCCCCTTCGACTGCTCGCGCTCTATTTCTCTCTGCTTCTTCATCTGCTCTTGACGAGCTTTTGAACTAGCAGCTTCACTCGCGTTGGTATTGAGACGGGAGGTGAAACTGGTTTTCCCTTTATAGTAGTCGGTCATGCTCTCAGTTATCACCAGAGCCGATAAATTCTTAGCTCCTATTTTAGGCACTAAAAACAAAACACTCCCTGCAATACCTATGCCAAATAGCAGTATGTAAAAGAGGACACCTGCCCCTAGCTTTTTATGTCGTTTGTAATTTCTTGGCGCTAACAAACAGATAAAGTACACCCATAGGTTGTATATTGGAACAAATACTCCGAGTCCGTGCACCTTAGAATAACCAGCATGCTGCATCCTAGTCGCGGCTATTTTCCATGTTGTAATCGCTAACAAAATCAGCGGAACACTCTGAAAAAACAGGCTAGAACTAGCTCTGGTGGGAGTGAGGTATTGCTGCACCTGCAGCTCTACTAGGATTACTATTCCTAGTGACATCGGGATGAGCCACCCAAAATAAAAGTACAGGTTAAACAAAGCGCGCGAAGCGCCTCGGCAAGCAATTTCTTCATCGACATCATTTGTGCCAGCTGCATTCTGTACTCTACCATCGGCTTGAGAAGCTACGGATTTGATCTTCTTAATCGTCGCCTCAAAGGGCTTGGCATCGGTTAGATTCACCCATTGCTGCATCCCTTGCTTCCACACCTGAGTCGATTCAATATAGACCTCTTGCTTTGCGATCTTATCACAAAAATCCTCATGAGTCACTGGCCCATGCCGGCGTCCCAAACTAAGATAAAACCATTCTTTTTCAACTGCTGCTCCCATAACTTAGATCTACACTTAAATAGTTAAGTGCCACTCACGCTGTATTATGCGGGTGATTTTCCTAAAAGTTAAGTAAATTCTTCTAATTATTAATGGCTATATTAGATGCAGATTCTAAGTGCAGCACAAACAGCCGCTTTATGCGCCTTTACGCGCAACTGTAACTCAAGACTACTCGGGGTCTCAAAGGTAAAGGACAAAGGACAGCCTTTGGCGGCTAAGAAAATAGCTTCAGGCCAATGTTTCGGCTCATCTGGCTCACAGCCATGGTAAATCCAACCAGCCTCCCTCACTTCATGATCATCGATCATACTCTCTGGCTCCATCACCATAGTTGGGGCAAGAGCTTTTACCATGCGTAAGTAGCGTTGTGGTCGATCTTCTATTTGATTTATTTCATAAAAATAAAAGCCCGAGCTCTCCCAATCTTCATGTAATGAGATCGCAAAGTCACACTTCTTGCCCTCCAGCCACTGGGCATGCGCAGCTACTTCTGGGGACCTCCGGTTCAGATAGTCTCTATTGAGATCTAGGCCTTGGTAATTCTCACGCGAACCAGCCTGCAGTCCTGTTGGATTCAAAACTGGACACACATACCATGAACACGACTGAGCCATCACTCTTTCCTTCAGTAATTCTAACAATGCCAACGGACCTGCCGGCTCATCACCATGTATCCCCGAGGACAAATAGACAGTGCGTTCACTTTCCTCTCGCATGAGAGAGTAGGCATACACTGGAAAGCCCTCGACTTCGCAAAGTAATTCACGCTCAGCGCCCATTGCCTGTAGCTCAACATCACAGGCATCTATGAGTTCATGTACCTCCATCGCCCGCACTATCTCATAGCCAAATCTGGGAGCAACTCCGAAGTTCTAGAGATTCGCCCGCAACAGATTGTTAGAACAAAAGTCACGCTTCTCTGTTGACTAGAGAGAGAACCAATACAGCCTACCCCTATGGCTCCGACGCTCTCTAAAAAGCACCTCATCCCCTTTGAACTTTGGTACGAAGACTTTGCACCAGGATACCCGACGATTCGCATTAGCAACGATCACGCATCAGCCACTATCGCCCTACACGGAGCTCACCTGATCGACTTCATCCCCCGCGATCAAGAACCAGTTATTTTCACTAGCCATGACGCACTCTTTACCGAAGGCAAAGCCGTCCGCGGAGGGATTCCTGTTTGCTGGCCGTGGTTTAACGCGCATCCTAGTGACAGCACAATGCCCTCACACGGGTTTGCCCGAAATCGATTTTGGCAACTCGTTGAAAGTCGGAGCACTGAGGAATTTACAGAGATTATTCTGCAACTCGACACGCAGTCCGTCGACATCTGGAAATTTGACACGACTCTCACCCTCACGATCAAAGTTGGGAAGTCGCTTAGCCTAGAGCTAAAAACGACCAACAATGGAAGCACTCCAGTCACAATTGGTGGAGCCCTACACAGCTATTTTTACATTAGCGACATTCAGCAAATCACGCTCACAGGTCTCGAAAAGACAACCTACCTCGACACCGTAGTTGGGGAAGAAAAGATCCAAGTTGGGCCTATCCGCTTCGACTCAGAAGTCGATAGTGTCTATTTAAAGAGTGATCAGCCAGTAGAAATCCACGATCCAGGGTTCCAGCGGACTATCCTCATTGAAAAATCTGGCAGCCTGTCGACTGTAATCTGGAACCCTTGGACAGAAAAGTCTCAGAAATTAGCCGACCTTGGTGACGATGAATTCCATAACTTCGTTTGCGTAGAGGCAGCCAACGCTCTTGAAGATGTGTACATTCTCGCTCCAGCTGCTGAGCATTGCTTGACCACCACCATCAGCTCGATACCAACATCTGCATAAAATGCTCGCCACCCAACAAGCTCAAGCATTCCAGTCATCCCTCATTGATTGGTTCAAAGAAGTAGGCAAGGACTACCCGTGGAGGCAGACCACTGACCCATGGCACATATTGGTTTCCGAAGTGATGCTCCAACAAACTCAGGTAGCTACAGTACTAGGCAAGGGATTCTACACACGCTTTCTAGAACGCTACCCAACACCCGCGTCCATCTCCAATGCCCCCGAGCAAGAAATCCTCAGCGCTTGGGAAGGCCTCGGATATTACCGACGTGTGAGAAATTTACAGAAAGCAGCCAGGGCTATCTGCGAAAACCACGAGGGCGTTTTCCCCACACAGCACTCAGAGATACTAGACCTCCCCGGAATCGGCCAATACACGGCAGGGGCGGTGGCATCATTTGCCTACAACCAATCTCAGCCACTGGTAGATGCAAATGTCGCGCGTATTTTCTCTAGACTCTTCGATTACCAAGAAAGAGTGGATAGCACCGCTGGCACAAAACAACTCTGGCAGTGGGCGGGAGAGCTCGTATCTCCCAGTCAACCTAGGCTCTACAACTCTGCACTGATGGAGCTCGGTCAGCAAATCTGTACTAATAAATCGCCTCAGTGTGGCATTTGCCCAGTCAAAACTTGCTGCCAGACTTCTGACCCCACCAGTTTACCCCTAAAGAAGGCTCGCAAGAAAACCGTGCTCTTAGATGAGCTATGCATGTTGGCAATTGATCAAAAAAATCAGACCATACTCCTCCACAAAGCGAGTGATAGCGCCCGCCGATCTGGCATGTGGAAGCTCCCCGAGCGCCAGGCCCATGAGCTAGAGAATCAGCCGCTTTTACTCCAGCGAAACTACGCGATCACCCACCACAAAGTGACACTCTACGTTTACCAAGCTCCTGAAAAAATTGAGCTCTTAGAAGATGAAGCCTGGCAGCCCCTCACATCGCTCGATGCGCTTCCTTTACCTAGCCCATTTCGTCGAGCACTCAATACACTCCTGAAAGATCACTTCGCCTAGCAATCTTCATACAGAATTAACAAAATTGAGCAGAATTCCTCAAATGGCATAGCTGGGAAAAGTGCGAAACCTTTCACTCTCTCTGACAGAGATAGCCGGGGCATTAACCTTCATTGGTTAATTCTGAAAATTTTGTTAGTCCTGGCGAGTGCCCAAGCATCAACCCAGATAGTCTACCTAATGCGGGAGCCCTGCTAGTCACCTACTAACCACACTTCACCTTCGCCACGCGTTTCTGAGCGAGCTTGGCATCGAATCTTGCCGGGTCATAGCTATCATCCATCCAGTCGAGATCACCTCCAATACAAGCTAGGTAGCCATGTGCACCACCAGCATCTTCAGGCGGGCAATTGCGCTCACCACCCAGCACTTTGGCCTTAGCTTCATCACACTCCACTTTGCGTAAGAATGCTACCTCGTGAATCCAGTCTTCTCTAAAGTCATAGCGATAGAGCATTCTAGTAGGAAATCTCTTACGCCCTAGCATCTCTTTGAGTGTGACTCCACTTTCTTCACGGAAGTCATCACCCTTCACAATATCCTCATCTACTGAGGCAATCACGCTAGTGAGACGTTTCCCTTTGCCATGGCGAAACTCGTGCAAGTGCTTATCCTCCCAGCCCATCGCCGCTTGGAGCACTTGATGTAACTCTAGAAACGTCGCTGAAGATGGCACGGAAACTTCACGCCAGATCACGGGTTCAATCTGATAAAGTACAATCTTTAGCTGGTAATGCTCGGGAGTTACTTGCTTAGCCATGACATCATCTAAATCACAACTCAGATTCATAGGCAAGAGCTCTTGGTATTTAAAAATAAATGCGCCTATTCTGCAACTCTGAGTTAAAAGCATTGTTTCATGCCTCAGAACCCAAAAACTACAAACATGAAATATACGCTAACATCCCTCCTCGCACTCTGCCTCATCGCCGCCACAGCCTCAGCCCAAGCTAGAGGTAAAGCTGGACGCAAGCACCACAAAAACCATGACGCTAGAGCTATCGTAGGAGATGCTTCAGAATTTGGTGTGCTCGCTGCACAAATTCAACGAACACAAACGCCTCACTTCTGGAGGTGGCGCGTATTATACAAAATTAGAAACTAAGCTAAGATCAGAGCACAGCCAAGTCTACCACTCTATTCAAAGTGCCGTCACAGAGGACCGCATTAGCGAAGAAGACGCCCGCGACGCAGTAGACTTACTCATCACTGTGGGTGAAAAGCACCTCGCTGCTGCAGCTGCCGCCGATGCCACAAAAACATCGGCAGAACTCAGTGAGATTAAAAAATCGATCCGGGCTAAAATGACCGATCGTGCTCCAGCCGGTATTATCACACCGAAAGTCAACCGTCTACAGTTCCACATGGAAGAAGTCATTCGCTTCGGTGAAGACTCCGATCGCCTTAGCTCGGGTGATCTCAAAACGCTCCGCCGCAAACTCGACTCACTCGAGTCGAAGGAAGACAAAGCTAAAGCGAGTGGTGAAATCTCTGACCGTGACCACGAAAAACTCCTCGAAGACACCCGTGAGATCTGGAGAGATGCCCTAGGTGAGTTCTAATAAAATCCCCACAGATCATTGTAAATCAGTGAGTTTAACTCTCTAGTTTTCTTGTTTTGGGTATTGTAGCCCATTAATAAATAATTTACTGGGAGTTCGCTAATTCACAATTTAATATAACTAAGCGAATATATTGTCACAAAATAGCAAGAATGTTCAAAAAAAATATACCGCTAGGGCTGGCCGCAAACCCTACAAAAACAATGCTTGACCAGCCTAGCTCTAGGGAAATCGGTCAGCGCCAAGTAAAAGAAAGTTTTACAGAGAGTCTAATTTAAGCCCATACTGTCCCATACAGATTCCCCAATTCTAAAACAAACCCATAGATAAAGATGAAATATATTACACTCACTTCAGCAGCGTCTCTTTTAGCTGCGAGCTTCTCCTGCTGTTTAGCAGAAGAAAACCAAATACCAACCGGTACAATCAGCGTAGATCGCGATAAAGTCCGAGCAGGAGAAAGCGCCGATCTTTCCTGGGACATAGACTTTCCGATCGACCTCACAGAGATAGTAACGCCAGATCTCGAAATAAAGATGCAGACCGAGGTGCATGCGTTTATGATTGGTACGGCTGTCAGTAACCACAGGACCAAGACATACACCTATGTCGATATTGGCGCAGGCTGGCAAAGTTTATATAGCGGGTATGGTAGCGGGTATCAATATGTCTATTTAGGCAGAGACAGTAGCGGTAGACGTGTCTACGCTCAAGATACCCCACTTAATCCTAACGTATCGGTTCATGACCATGTCGCTCCTGTTGGAACGAATCTAAACTTTGCTGCTAGAACAAGCTCTGGTAATTGGGTTTACATGGGTGACCAAAGAGTACTTACTATGTACCGAGGAGAAACTCCCTCATCCAAAGAAGGCTGGGGCGGAGACGCTTCACTCGAAGATTATATTGCTCCTTATTTAGTAAATGGAGTTTTAAATATCGGGGAACATGACATCATGATAGCCGCAGAGCTAACTCACTCTTGGGCCAATAGAAACCAAAGTGGTTACGACTCGAACGACAGCATTGCTCTTTTCCGTTTTATTCCTGTAGAAGAGTAAACAATAGCAATTATATGCAAATAGGCTTTAAACTTACCTTTACTTCAGTTTTTTTCGTGGCCTGTAGCCTAACGGCACAAATCACGAAATACCCACCTCGTCCCACCCACGAGAGCTTGTCAAAAAAAGTAGCTGAAGACAAAAAAAAGGAAACAAAACTTCAGACAAATAAATCTACTTATAAAAGCCTCGATAATGAAGCTTTCAATAAGCTTTTCATTAATTTGACTTCGAGAGGCATGTGGGTCGATGTTCCAAAAAACTCTATTATCTACGTTCCGGACGGGCTCAAAAAACATATCTCTGAAAAGCCGACAGGCAAATATGCTAGCTGGAAGAAGTTTTTAGAACAAAATCGACGCATTCTTCATGAATTACCAGTCACGCATGATCAATCATATGGACGTGATAAACTTTCTAAAGAATTAATAGATTCATACAAAAGGCTCAACAAAATAGTAGTTGCAACCTACAGAAAAACTCCAGTGACGGTTGCCAAGAAAGCATACAAAGACGAAAAAAAAACAGATAAACCCACTATATACAAATGAAAGCAAATATCCTAATTTTATCCTTCAGCATTGTACCATCGTTACTTTTCGCTGCTGCAGGTGATTACAAAAAAGAAATCGTGCAGATTAACTATGAAGAAGGTCTCGAACCCCATGTTCACGTTCCCATGGAAGTGGATGACAAAGGCACTGGGCTCGCATCAAAGGCAATAATGGGCCGAGCTGAGTTTCGACTGATAGCTACTCGTATAACAGAAGGAGACGATAAGGGATTTAAACATGATCTCGCTAAGACATCAGTGGCCTCATTTGACACTGATGCGTTCATCAAAGCTGTTGGTCCTCCTGAGGACGAATACAATACTGCTGACCGACCAATTCATCGTACGCAAATAGGGCAAGGTTATACTCTTTCTATTACAGCATCAGGAATGATTCCACCTGGAGAGGGTGTGAGTGATGCAGAGTCTAGCATCTATTTAGAACGCTCTATCTATCCTTATTCTGCAGATCAAGTAAATAGTAATGCTGGTGTGGCTCCTACACTAATCATCAACAGCGATTACGCCCATGAAGGCACCGACACACTAGATAAATCCGTAGCCATAACTGTCTCTACTCAAATCACAGATCTGACCCGAGTTCGTGGCGAAGAGACACACATCACATATATAAAGCCGGATGACACTGTCGACCTAAAAACTGAGCTTAGCGCAACCACTATCCAAGTCTGGCCAATAGGCAATGGAAGCTTCAACTTTCCAGTAGAGGATGTCTATCGTACCCTACCTGAATTTTCAGTTTCAATTGTCGACTTATACCCTTCAGCTGAGATCGTATTTGAAATTACAGGTGGGCAACTAGATAGCTCAGCTAGAGTTTCTATTGTCACTAACCGTCTAGAGATCCCTTTCAGTAATGATTTCGACATCAAAACAAAAATTCAAAATGTGATCGAAGTCGCAGGCTCTGGGGTTTACAATATAAATATGCTCAAAATTAGCCCCTATGACACGGTAACTTTAGGTAATAGATATATTAACTATGTACCCACTATCAAAGTGAATGCTAGCATAACTACAGGTAAATAGATTAATCTTATAGAGATTTTTATGACCGTTTAGTATAAAATCAGCCTACTAACCCTGAATGTAGGAACAAATGTATTGCGCTTGTCCTTCTGCCACCTCGATGGTGAATCCCGCATTAGCCGCAACATTGAAGTGCTGGCCTGCTGAATATGCGGTAGCATCTTCAGATCCATCGAGAGTCACCTTACAGTCGCCATCGATGACATCCATGCGCTCAGCGGCTTCTGTACCGAAATGGTAGCTACCGGGGAATATGACACCAAAGCTTTTAGTGGTTCCGTCTTCTAGAGTAATTCCGTGAGAGACAACTTTGCCGTCGAAGTAAACATTGGCTTTTGCGTGGGCTGTGACGTTCTTAAAATCCATGATGGACTCTACTTACTCTGTCAGAGCTTGGTTGTGAAGTCTGAACTATAGGGAAATTTCGTGAGGTTGCTAGCCGGCGGTTTACCAGGGAAAAGCCTGTGGATTTATACAGAATTCACAGAATTACAGAATTCACAGCATTATGAGATTCAAAAATTGAGGTCGATTTTGTGAATCCTGTAAAAATTCTGATCATTCTGTATGAAATGAAATTCCACATCTTGCTGGTTCGGAACACTAAAAACAGAACTCTCCACAAATCACGCTGAATTTTAAAACTCACGGCGCTCCGAAATACCGACCAGTTATAGGATCTGCATCACTCCGCATTCGCTCGGATGCTCACTGAGGCTCCGTGAGCATCAAGCCCCTCTACTCGGGCAAACTCAGCAACATACTTTTCTGATTTCTGCACGCTCGCCTGATCCATGCGCACAATGCTTGTGCGACGCTGGAACTGGTCTGCACGGATTCCAGAAAATGATTTCCCGGAGCCACCAGTGGGAAGTGTGTGACTAGGCCCAGCGAGGAAGTCTCCTACAGCTACTGCCGCAAAGTTTCCCACATAGATAGCTCCAGCAGTCTTCACCTTATCAAGCCAGTGATCTTCATCATCCGCGATGAGCGAAAGGTGCTCAGGTGCGAAGACATTACAAATACGAATCGCTTCCTCCAAATTTTCTACCACCAAAGCAAATGTTCCAACGTCGAGTACTTTGCGGATGTATGCAGAACGGGAGAGTGTCTTGATTTGTCTTTCGATCTCGATCTCGACCTTGGCTAATAACTCCATGGAAGTAGTCGCAAATCCTACCACACTATCACCGCCGTGTTCAGCCTGAGCTAACAAATCTGCTGCTACAAAAGCAGGATTTGCGGAGTCATCAGCAATAATGAGCACCTCACTCGGTCCAGGTAAAAGATCGATAGAAACCGCCCCTACCAATTGGCGCTTGGCTTCTACCACGAAGCTATTTCCTGGTCCAAAAATTTTCTCGACGGGCTCGACCGTCTCGGTACCCAGAGCCATGGCGGCGATCGCCTGAGCGCCACCAACCTTGATGATTTGAGTCGCTCCAGATTCTTTAAGAGCGTAGAGCAAAGATGGGTTCACCTTACCATTCGCCCCAGCAGGAGTGGCTGCTATAATGTTCGTCACTCCGACGGCTTGGCCAATAGCGGCAGTCATCAATGCCGTAGAAACTAGCGGAGCTTTACCTCCTGGCACGTAGACTCCAACACGATCATAAGGGACAAATCGCTCGCCGACTTCTGCCCCTTCTGTATTAGTGTAGTTCCAGTCTTGCCGCATGCTCCTGTGCGCAAAGGCGTGGACGTTCTTCTTAGATGCCGCAATGGCCTCTTTTACAGAATCTACGACTAGCTCTTGAGCCTCAGCTAGCTCAGCGTCACTCACGAAAAGAGTCTCATCCGTCAGTGCCAATTTATCGAACTTCTCGGTGTACTCATACACCGCCTTATTTCCGCCCTGCTTTACCGCATCGACAATGGCAGCCACAGTTTCGTAGAGGTCTGTACTGGGAATGGCCTGGCGGTCTAGTTGCTGAACAAACTCAGCATACTCAGCGTCTTGGTATCGGATCACTTTCATGCGTTTTTTATTTTAAGTTCTAACGAATCAATAGTAGGGCTTGAGTAGAAAATAGCAGATCGGTCCAGTAACAGCCACATAAAGCCACATCGGAAACACCCAACGGGCTAGCTTCTTGTGCTTGGCAAACTGGTTGGTAAATCCGTTGATCCAGGTAAATAGGATGAATGGCAGACTCACCGCCGCTAGTACGATGTGGCTGATAAGGAAAAAGAAATACACCCCACGCATGACTCCCTCACCACCGTAACGAACCGCATCGGTGGTAAAGTGATAAGCCACATAGCAGAGCAAAAAGAGCACCGAACTAATCATCGCCACACTGATAGATCTCGTGTGTAGCTTCACATTCTTGTTGTTAATAGCCATCACAGCCACCACCAAAGCTATTGCCACAATGCTATTCAACGCGGCATGGACTGGAGGGAGAAAAGAGAAACTAAAACCCTCCGGTAAAGGAAGTTTCGGCCCTCTTGGATTCTGCATCAACCCGACCAGACCTAACACCACAGCAGTCAAAACCCACGCTGTAATCTTGAGTGTCTTTGAGAGCGCTAGCTTAGGCTCACGCTTGAGATATTCTTTATATGATGACATCAGATGTTAGTTCTTGTTAGCATTCTTCAAGGAAAGCTCAATCACTTCTAGCAACTGACTCTTTTTCACCTCATAAAGATCTTTTTGATCATTAGCTAGTAGCTCAAACAGATTCACCTTTGCCTGTAATTTTGAGTCAGCATCAATCACAGCAATCCCCATGTCGTGGGTGATGGCATCCGAAGCGCTAGTCTTCTTAGCATTGTCCTTGTAATCGATGTACCATAGTTGCTCGCGGCAAAACTTGGTAAGTTCATCCTTTGGCACATTGAGCATCCACCAAGACTTACTCTCAGCATTCCACACCTTGGCTGACTCTTTCAGCTTCTCTGGGGTATCAAAATCTGGGTCTAGTGTGACTGTCACGAAGTGCACACCTGGGTTATCTTTAAGTTCCTCATGGAGCTCTTGCATAATGATTTTGTTATGCCCAAGACACATATTACAGCGGGAGTAAAACTGGGCAAAAACCACAGCTTTTCCTTTAAGATCAAAAAGGCTAACTGTCTCACCATCCTGATTCACCCCTTTGAGATCTTTAGAAATCTGATGATTCAGCACAGTAAGAGGAGAGACTACCAGCTCGATCAACGCTTCTCGGTTCTGCCGATTCTCTATATCGCTCACAGCAGCCGCTACCTTATTTTGTTTGCCCACGAAATTGAATAATACGAGTAGGCTAACGGATAGCACTGCCACCCCCGCGTATATCATGATAATTTTAGTTTTATCCGTCATGCTGAAATAATTTCTTTCTTACGATCCGAAGTACCCTCTACCCTTTTGCGCGTTTACGCAAACGGAGACCTTGGAAAATAATGAAACCGAGGATTCCCACCACCACAACAATGCCGGTGATGTAGTCTGGGTCACTATCGGGCTCAGTCTCGGTAAATGTGTAGTCGATCACTTTATACATCCGCTTGGTCCACTCTGCATCCATGTTTAGGTAGAACTCAGCCACTTCTCGTTCGTCTGGCTTGAGCCGGTCAAGTAGCCCCGGCTCATTCTCCAGCGCTTTCTTTGTCTCCTCTGTTTTAAAGTGCGCAAAATCGAAATCAAAATGTTGGTATTCCCCACGCACGCGTCGGCTTTGGTCCACCACCCGGAGCTGCGCCGCGATGTCGAGTTCACCAAGTTTCTCAGCCTCAGCACCACTACGCTGCTTGATATGAGCCATCTTTAGGTGGTCTTTGAGGAACCCGATCATCTTTTTTTCACCCGCCGCCATGAACCACCATTGATTAATGTCTGCGCCGACCTCTTCGGCTATCTTAGCTAGTTCTTCGTAACCGTGCTTTTCCGGGTCAGCAACTGAAAGGCAAACAAGGTGGAAATCCTTTCGCCCTTTGTAGCGCTCCGCTAGGTCCTTCATTTTTGCCAACTGAATTAGATTCTCCTCTGGATGATTCGGCACGATAGGTGCCACCACCCAAATTTTACCCTCAAGGTCGTCTAAACCACGGCTCTCACCGTCTTGGCAGATGCCAGCAAAGTTTTTAGTGAGTCGACTGATACGAGGCGAGCGGCCTTCAACCACCTCTTCTTGATCTCGCGCTTGTTGTTGAGTGTATTTCCACCAGATCGCAGTACCTCCCACGAACATTAAGATGAAAAGGATGATCACGGTACGGCGAATCACCTTCGGATCGCGGTCAGCAGGTTCTAGTTCAGATGCATTCATGATGATAAAATAAAGTTAGTACTCGTTAGCTCAATTCCAACTGAAGGTCAGTAGAGCCAGTGCAAACGGTAAATAAAGCAGGGTGAAAAAGAACAGCTGCCTCGAAGACCTCCGGTCGCCAATCCGGCCAAAATCAATCGACAGCTTACACATATAGCCACCCGCTAAAAACCCGCCCACGCCAAATGCCCAGCCAGCCATTCCGATTCCAGGTAAACTAGCTAAAGGAGCCAACATTGCCAACATTGCCGAGTAAATCAGAGCCAATCGAGCGGTCTTCTTGCCACTCACATCGCCATTCGACCACATCTTATAACCAGCTTCCTCGTATTGCTCACGGCAAAACCAGTTGATCGCTACGAAGTGAGGGAGTTGCCACAAAAAGAGCAGAGCAAATAAATACCAGGACTCCATCGCATACCATGTCCCACCAGCGGCAGCCCAACCAATCATCGGTGGAGTCGCTCCTGGGATGGCTCCCACTAAAGTATTGGCAGAATGCTGACGCTTCATCGGCGTGTAGGCAAAAACGTAAATCGCGATCGTTGCTGCCGCTATGTAGGCGGCCTCAGCATTCACCATGTTTCCCAGGTGAATCACTCCAAAAGCTGAAAGCCCCCAGCCAATGATAAAGGCGGACGTCACACTCATGCGATTGGCTGGCAGTGGACGATTCTTAGTGCGGGCCATGGTGCGATCCTGTTCGATCTCCATCAACTGGTTGAATGCTGCAGAGCCAAACGCGGCCGCGGCCGTCCCTACTAAGGTGTGCAACAAAAGCCACCAGTCAATCATCCCCCATGCAAACCCACCCGCTTGCGACTTCGATGCTAATATAAAGCCAAATAATGTCGTAATCAGAACAAACACGTTCAAACGCACCTTCGTCAGCACCATTAGATCCTGGCGCATGGAAACTACTTCAGATTTCTCAAGTAAATTGGTCGGCTGCTCGCTCATCTCTGCGGCACTATGCACCTCAACCTACTTTTGCCAAGACCGAACATTTTACAATTTTAGGCTCTTTTTTGTGAACAACTCGTTCATTCCTCCATCATTTTAAAACTTTTAGTTTAGATCAATTAACTATGATCAAAGCATGACTTTTTTCGTCAATTTTAGCATAGACTTAGCAGAATTCCCTCCGCATACCCGACCGCAACTCACCTGTATTTATGCGCTGTATTCAATGTGGATCTCTCGAAGATAAAGTCATCGACTCTCGGATGTCGAAAGACGGGACGACCACGCGTCGCCGTCGCGAATGCCTCAAGTGCAATTACCGCTATACGACCTACGAGCAAATCGAGCGCACTGAGCTCCGCGTGGTCAAGCGCGATGGCACCCGCCAAACTCTAAACCGCGAGAAACTCCTCCGAGGTCTCGTCAAAGCATGTGAGAAACGCCCAGTCTCGATGGCTCGTCTTGACCGTGCGGTGGAAGAAATTCTAGCCGAGCTCCACAAAGACCATCTCTCAGAATGCCCATCCAAAATCATTGGCGTCAAGGTCATGGACAAACTCCATGATATCGATCCCGTAGCCTACGTGCGCTATGTCTCGGTATACCGCCAATTCGAAGACGTTGGCGAGTTCATCCGTGAGATTCAGAAGCTCGAAAATCGCTCCCACAGCAACGCCCTCCAGCGTCCCCTTTTTAAAGACTAAAACCCCACCTCAAAAAAACTATGATCTGCATCGTCGGTAATCTCCCAGTCCTCCAAGTAGGCCGCTACCAAGTCACAGGCTACAGCACTCAATGGATCCGCAAGGCCATCGAGCAAGCTGCAGTGCGTGCTCAGCAAGAAGAATTTGCCTTCACCGAAGATGTTTATGAAGGGGTCATCCATTACCTCGAGCACAAGTGCTCGCTTCGTCTACTAAAGATCGAAGACCTCTACAAGCGACTAGCCCATATGCTCAGCAAGATTGGCTACGGCTCCATTGCCAACGCACTCATCCCAATAGCTCCACCCATCACTATTTCATTAGAGCGCGCCGCACGTGATGCTGGTGACGGCTATGAACTCGCCTTTTTTAAAGAGCTTCAAGATGAACTCCACTTACTAAAAGAGACGGGAGCCGACGATGTCTACTTTTCCCATGTAGAAGAATGCATCCACATTCTCAAACAGACTAAAATCTGGGATGACTCTTGCAAGCGACTAGAAGCGTACATTGTTGATTGGCTGGCCAAAGTCGGCACCCGGCCCCAACGCCAAGGGTATCGCATTCGCGCCAACCTCAAGCAACTCATCTGAGACTAGACAGGGAGCTAATTTTTCCCTCGCATCAAAATCACGACTGTGAATACTGTGACATCATTGCTCGGCGCTCACACCTCGCTGACAATGAATCACATCTAAACGCTTGATTATATTATGACCAATAAATTCCGCAGTGTCTATACGGCCCTTGCATTTGTCTCCTTAGCCATACCGGCTCAAGCGGAGACAATAACCTCAGCTCAACGCGAACAGCTCAGTAAAGCACTCGATGCTCTTATCAATAAGAGTAAATCCACCTAATCTCACGCCAGGCGACCGCCTACAGAGCCTATAAAAGTGCACTTAGCTCCAACTCGGCAGCATACGACCTCTATCTCAATTGTGTAGAAAAAGTCGATTTCCTCGATTCGGGAAAAAAATCCAGCGACTTCCGCGCTTGGAAAAAAGCTCAGAAAGAAAAAATTTCAGACCCAGGATTCCGTTTGGCTCTGCGCCACCAACTCAATTGGCTCGTGCTCACACTCGAAGCATCGCGAAACGAAGAAGAAGACTACGCTGCCCTCTCCCTCAAAGCTCGGACCGCAATCTCCAATATCTTCGACGACACTAAAAGCTTGGAAGGCTACCAATCGATACTCAGAAAAGACGTCCTCAGCTCAGTCTTTGCCAAGGCCTACGGCTTTGGCAGCTACAAAGTGAACGAATGGCCAACCTCCCCGCTGAACCTTGTACAAGTTTACGAGCAAGTAGTCTTCCCCCCCTCCGTACCCCACAAAAAGCCGCCACTCTCCGTTCTGCCTGGAAGGAACGCATTAGCTACCAAGAACAAAGTATTGAGCACTGGGCACCTAAGCCGAAGTCCAAGACTATTGGTATGAAGAAGAACCTCAAGCCGCCTGCTTACAATAAGTTTATCGAGATCGAAAAACCCAAACTCATCTGGAAGATGGAAATGGACGTTTACACAGCTGGAGATGAATACGGTGCTGCCTCCAGAATGCTCACTCACCTCTCACGCAACATCAGCCACAACAGCGCCCCTGATTGGGCTAAAGAACTTACCGAGCTCATCGATCCTCCTGCAGAAGAATACCTAGCAGATAGCCCCACGCCCGTGCCTGGTCCCGTGCCACAAGTATCCCCTAGCCCAACACTTAAACCAACGGTTACGAGCCCCTCGCCGAGTACAAATAAAGGCAGCTACATCGAACTCCCACTAAACTGAAGCGCATTTCGACCAACAGGCCTGGTAACTCAATAAAAAAGCCTCCACTCAGAAATCTGAGCGG
This sequence comes from Rubritalea profundi, assembly GCF_002954445.1. Lineage (GTDB taxonomy): Bacteria > Verrucomicrobiota > Verrucomicrobiia > Verrucomicrobiales > Akkermansiaceae > Rubritalea > Rubritalea profundi. The sequence continues at coordinate 2,364,855 of NZ_MQWA01000001.1, read as the reverse complement.
AGGCTTTCTATTAGATCTTGTCTGCTAATGCGATTAGCGAGGAAGTGGGAACGCGCGGTTGAAGTCGTAAACTTCATTACGGATCTCTTCCAGCTTAGCTTCGTCTTCGCGGTCTTCGATTGCAGCGTGGATGAGGTCAGCCACCTTGATGACGTCTTCCTCCTTCATGCCACGTGTCGTGACTGCTGGAGTACCAATACGGATGCCGCTTGGCTTGAATGGCCCAGCAGTGTCGAACGGAATGGAGTTTTTGTTGACTGTGATACCTGCTTCATCGAGCGCGGTGGAAACGATGGATCCATCGAGACCAATTGGACGGAAATCCATCAAGAAAAGATGGTTGTCTGTACCACCAGAAACGATGCGGTAACCGTGCTCAGCAAGACGTCCAGCCATTGCTTGCGCATTCTTTACTACCTGCACTGAGTAATCCTTAAACTCTGGCTTGAGCGCCTCGCCAAAGCAAATTGCCTTGCCTGCGATCACGTGCATCAGTGGTCCACCTTGGATGCCTGGGAATACTGTGGAGTCGATTTTCTTAGCGTGCTCTGCCTTACAGAGAATCACACCACCACGAGGTCCGCGGAGCGACTTATGCGTTGTAGATGTCACGAAATCTGCGTGTGGAACTGGGTTCGGGTGAACCCCTGCAGCAACCAGACCGGCGATGTGTGCCATGTCTACGAACAGATAAGCTCCCACCTTCTTTGCGATCTGCCCCATCCGCTCGAAATCGATTTCACGTGGGTAAGCTGATGCGCCTGTTGTGATCAGTGCTGGCTGGAATTCGACTGCTGCAGCCTCGAGAGCGTCGTAGTCGATACGCTCGTCAACTTCGCTCACACCGTAGTGTTGCACTTCGTAGAACTTACCGGAAAAGTTAGCTTTGTGACCGTGTGTAAGGTGTCCACCGTGCGCTAGATCCATTGTCAGGATCTTGTCGCCAGGCTTGAGCACTGAGAAATACACTGCTGTGTTTGCCTGTGAGCCAGAGTGTGGCTGCACGTTTGCGTGGTCTGCACCGAAGAGTTCCTTGAGACGATCGATCGCGACTTTTTCCACCACGTCGACATTCTCACAACCACCGTACCAACGGCGACCTGGGTAACCTTCTGCGTACTTGTTAGTGAGGAGGCCGCCTTGGGCTTCCTGCACTGCAAGTGAAGTAAAGTTCTCAGACGCGATCAACTCGATGTTGTTACGCTGACGAAGACCTTCTTCTTGGATGGCTTCAAAAATGGCCGGGTCAGACACTGCAATTGCGCTGCCGCTTGCTTTAGTGACACGCGCTTCGTGGCGGCCACCTTCGAACTTAGTGTCGAGAAATGCTTCAACCATCGCGATAGCAGTAGCTTCATCCACGTGCTTCTGGCCGAGGCAAAGGATGTTGGCATCATTGTGTTCACGTGCAGCCACTGTGTCTTCCACAGTCTGCACATTCACTGCGCGCACTCCGATGAAGCGGTTGGCTGCCATGCTGACACCAACACCAGATGTGCAACAAAGTACGCCGCAATCAAATTGCTGCTGGCTCACTTCGATGGCTACTTCGTTCGCAAAGTCTGCATAATCAACAGAATCTTTGGAATGGGTGCCGTAGTCTGCGACTTCATGACCGAGGGACATGAGGTGGCGCGCAACAGCGTCTTTAAGGTCTACTCCGCCGTGGTCGGCGCCGATAGCAATGCGGTATCTGGATTCACTCATAACTGTCTGTATAAAGTTGGGTTTGGCTCACAGCGACTTTCCTTATGTTGGCCAAAAACGCAACCGCCAAATGAGTTCTGATACGCTTTTTTCCAAGCCTAATCAAATCACGCCCAACAATAGCGTCCTGACCTCATTCTCCCGGCATGCAGTCCCATCCCCAGCCCTTTAAGTCATTGAACCGAAAAAGCACGTACTAACACCACATAGAGAAACTGAGAACAAATTGTTCCTTGCCCACACGATCTTGCAGGAAATCCTGACCAACGATGCGTGAAACCACGTGATAATTTGCAGAACGATCTTGCACTCCTCTACCCACGGCGCCAATAAACGCGCTTTCGACATATCTGCATACCTATCGTGTTCAGCGCCCTCAAATACTGTTTTTCAGATAGATTAGGTTTTACTCGATTTCGACAATAACTTTCAAGGGGACGGGATTCGTTAGCATGTCGAAGACTGGGGATCTTCGGACGAGTTCCTCCACTTTTGCCTGATCGGCATCACCCTTGACTTTGAATTTTACGCGCACTTCCTGATAGCCTTTGCGTACCTTGGGGTCTAGGCCAAGAAAGCCGTGTAGATCCAGATCTCCTTCGTATTAGGACTGGATGCTCTCTATTTTAATATCCTCTGCCGCTGCGTGGTAGGCCAGAGTCGTCGTCATGCAACCGGAGAGTGCAGCAAGAAGATACTCAACGGGGTTGGGTCCTCTGTCATTTCCGAGCAGTACAGGGGGCTCATCTAGTGTGCAGACGAAATCTTTTTCACGATTGATCGTCTGGCAAGCACCGTCGTAGCTGTTGATTCTCGCCTCGTTCAGGCCACAGTTTTGCCATCGATTTGTAAGGCGGAACTGAAATGCCGCGATGTCGGGATTTCCTTTAATGGCTCGGATGGTTGCACCGAGCTTGGTCACGTTCATGCCATTGACAATTTTTTCCTGTTCGGGAGCTTCTGCGGTACTGGTATTGTCCTTCATGGGATTAGTAGGGTTGGGCTGGTCGTGATGTCACCTCAAACTTAACTGACCAGTAAGTTAAGCTTAGGTTTAGGTTTAGGTTTAGGTTTAAGATTGAACCACCGGAGTGACTCCGATGCCCCCTTTTGTGTCACAGGAGCCTGCTTTGGCGCATTTGGGTAAACACTATAACGTCGCTTCGGCTTTGAAGGAACCTCCACCATCAGATGGAAATGGTTCGTCATGACACAGTAGGTCAATACCCGCACTCCGTAGAACTCTTCGGACATACGCATCAACCGCACAAACTGACGATCCACAACACGCGAAATAACGCGGTGTGACGAGGACTGCACATCGGCCCAGGGTGACAACTGATATGAGCGGGGGGGTCTCATAACAAGCAACTTACCATGACCCACCACCGCCGTCGACTTACTTCCCCTTTAAAAGGCCTTGCTGTCCCCTTAAATGAATCCCCTTCACAGCCGCCCCTTTAAATGTCAACGAAAGAGATAATCGACTCTTCTCATGCTCCTTGTTACTAATAACATAATAATGAGTACTCATAAGGACACCGCTATTAACTTCTTCGAGAAATACCTAACAGCATGGGTCGTCTTGTGTATGGCCGCGGGTATTTTGATTGGGCAGTTTCTTCCGGCCGTACCCGAGCTTTTAGAGAAAATGGAATACGCCAATGTTTCCATCCCTGTTGCCGTTCTGATCTGGATCATGATCTACCCGATGATGATGAAAGTCGATTTTCAAAGCGTCAAACGAGTTAGGGAACCCCCCCAAGGTCTATTTCTTAACTGGATCGTCAACTGGTTGATCAAGCCCTTCACCATGTTTGGCATCGCCTGACTATTCTTCTATGTGCTCTTTAAGACTCTGATGCCAGCTGATTTGGCCAAAGACTATCTTACTGGAGCTGTATTGTTAGCCGCCGCCCCCTTCACAGCAATGGTGTGCGTCTGGAGCCACCTCACCAAAGGAAATCCAGCTTACACGGTGGTCCAAGTCGCGACCAATGATCTGATCATCCTCATCGCCTTTGTGCCCATCGTTAAATTCTTACTAGGCATCAGTGATGTACACGTTCCGTGGGACACCCTTTTTCCTCTCCGTCGTCCTCTTCGTGGTCGTCCCTCTCTGTGCTGGTATTCTCACCCGAAATCACATACTCAAAACGAAAGGGGTAAACTATTTTAAGCATCAATTTCTTCCCAAATTTGGAAATATCACGATTCTTGGCCTCCTTCTCACACTGATCATCATCTTCTCATTCCAAGGAGATGTTATCATCGCCTACCCGGCACACATCGGACTTATCGCGGTACCGCTAATTCTCCAGACTGTCTTGATTTTCTCCATCGCCTACCTCGGTGCAAAGGCTCTCCAACTGCCTCACAGTGTCGCAGCTCCTGCAACATGATTGGTGCATCTAACTTTTTTGAACTGGCTGTCGCCGTCGCTATCGCGCTCTTTGGAACGAGCTCACCTGTGGCTCTTGTCACTATTGTCGGCGTATTGGTAGAGGTTCCCATCATGCTCGCTCTAGTCAGCTTCGCCAACCGCACTAAGGGATGGTTTTAAAACGAGCCCGAAGAGTCAGCCTAGTAAAGTAAGCAAAGGCCTGCATCCCCGCCGCATCACACTTGCAGGGCGGTCGTCAGCTGGTTTATAGACCCTTTATAGAAAAGAGATTTGGAGGAGAATTGTTGAAAACAAAAGGATGCGCGACTTCCTCTTAAATATTGTCTCTCTGATAGGTTTGTGCTGTGCTAGCATAAGCTCATGCGAGTACTTGTGACTGGAGCTAATGGATACATTGGCCTACGACTAATCCCCCAATTGTTAGAATCTGGGTACTCTGTTATCGCGATGGTTCGAAACAAGAACCGCTTTCCTATTCAGAACTTTGAATCGTGGAAGCTACAACTTGTCCTCATTGAAGGAGACTTTCTGAAGCCTGAAAGCTTACCGAATTGTGACTACCTCCCAAAAATCGACGCTGCCTACTACTTATTGCATTCCATGGGCGCGGGCAAAGACTTCCCTGACCAAGAAAAGAGCTGTGCTCGTAATTTTACAGAATGGCTGTCCCCCGCTCATTTAGGCCAGGTTGTCTATTTAGGTGGAATATCTCCGCACGGATCAACTCTCTCCGAGCATCTAGAATCTAGAGCGGAGGTCGCGCGCATTCTCGAGACTGGAAATGCTCCACTGACCACTCTGCGTGCCTCTATCATCGTTGGATCCGGCAGTGCATCATTTGAAATAATTCGCGACCTAGTTGAAAAACTTCCCGTCATGTCTACACCAAAGTGGACACGTACAAAATGTCAACCTATCGCAATACGTAATGTCACTGGCTACTTGTTAGGGGTCATCGATCCCAAACTGAGGCAACATTTCTTTAATGGCACTTTCGATATTGGAGGACCACAAGTTCTCACCTACCAGACCATGTTAGAGGATTATGCGGAAGTCCGAGGATTGAGGCGCTTTATCGTGCCAGTACCCTTTTTAAGCCCCAGGCTATCAGCCTATTGGCTCTATTTCATGACAGCAACTAGTTTTCCTCTGGCTAGGGCTTTGGTGAGCTCATTGCACATTGAAACCACCTGCGAAGAATCGAACATAGAAGAGCTCATCCCCCAACAACTACTGGGTTACAAAGAGTCGATCCGGCTAGCACTCTCTGTCATCGCCCAAAACCGCGTACCATCAGTTTGGTTCAACTCCTTAGCCTCCGGCAAGGTTGACTCCCGGCACATTTGCAATATTCAGATTCCTGAGCACGGCGTACTACAAGACCTCAGAGAGTCTTCACTGCACACAACTCGCGAAGAGGTCATTGCTGCAGTTTGGAAATTAGGCGGGGAATTAGGATGGCCTAGTATGGATTGGGCATGGCGGCTCAGAGGCCTTTTGGACAAATGTGTGGGTGGATCAGGCATGCGCCGAGGGCGTCGTGATCCACACGAACTCAGTACTGGTGATGCACTAGACTTCTGGAGAGTCATTCTTGCTGATGAAGAAGCTGGGAGGCTGATACTTTTTGCTGAAATGAAACTCCCCGGTGAGGCCTGGCTTGAGTTCAGCGTAGGCCCCACCTCTATTAAACAACGTGCCGTATTTCGCCCTCGCGGGCTCTTTGGTAGAATCTACTGGATATGCATCTTTCCCTTCCACCTCATCATCTTCCCACGCATGCTGAAACAACTTTCCTACGGTTGGAAAAAGAAAAACCAACTATAAACCCTTCTCAACCGGCTGACATCCTGGCTCCTTTTATTGCTTACTGGTATCTTCTTGCTAGCAGGTAGTGACTGCTTCTGCTGCAGTTTTTGAAACTCCAAACGATGAATATGTTTGCCTCCTCCCTTGTTTACCTGTTAATGGTATCTACTGTGTATTTATTTAATCCTCAAATAAAGAAAGCTGAAGTGCTACGACGTTGCTTACGTAGAGGGTCATTTTTATTATGCTTCACGGCACCTCTTGTTCATGCTGCCGAGGCTGAGCAAGACAGCCTTATCGAGATCAAAGATGAAATTGATCAGCTCAAGAACTCGTATGAGGACCGCATAGCCAAACTTGAGACTCGTCTACTCGAAATTGAGAAGAAGGAGCGCGCCGACGCCCAAAAAATTGAGCGTGTAGAAAAGCAAGTCCAAGCAACTTCTGCAGTGGCTGTCCATAATACAGCAAAACTCAAAACTGTGAAGGAGGACTTAACTGAGTCCAATGCTAAGATGATCAAGCTGGAACTCGAAGACAACGAGATCACTCGCGGGTTCACATTCAGTGGCTATTTTCGTTCTGGTATTGGCACCGACGATAGCGGAAATTCGTTGGAGGCATTCAAAGCTCCCAACTCACAATCCAAATTTCGTTTGGGCAACGAAGCTGAAACCTATGTTGAGACTGCATTTGGCTACACCTTCCCAGAACTCGACTTACCTGATGGAGTCGAGTTTTCCATCGGTCTAAGGCCCTCGTACTCGGTCCCTAATGCAAACTCCGCGAAGTCGACCTTTTCTTGGCGTGAAGCGTATGCCCAAGCTAAAGGAGTCTGGGCTGGACAAAAGAAAGCGACATTTTGGGCTGGTCAGCGGTTCTATGGCCGTTTCGATGTGCACATGACTGATTTTTACTACCTAGACATGAGTGGCTTTGGTGGTGGAGTTGAGAACATCGAGCTTGGGGATATCGGTGACCTCTCGATTGCATGGCTCGGTGGAAGTATTGATAAATTAGACAGCAACGGTAGTACCGAGCTGAATGGTGTTAGTGGTAAAAACAGTTTAGACATCAGGCTTTCTGATCTTTCAGTCCCTGGAGGAAAAGGGATGATTTGGTTAGATCTTGCTGATGTGAAAGACAGCTTAAAACCAAATGGCAGCAATGTTCAAATCGAAGGGGCTGCTGGAGCTGCAATTGGCTTTCTACATGAATCAAAAGGCTTCTTCGGAGGCACAAACAGGGCCATGGTCCAATACGGTGTGGGCGCTGCTGCAAACTTTAAAGCTACCGAGCCAGATTATAGCGGGATAGCCCCACCGAGTGACCAAGATCCACTTAAAATCGACTATTCAGACGTGAAGCACTTCAGGTTTGTCAATGACCTAGTGGTCCGCCCATCTGACCAATGGAGCATGCAGGCTACTACGGTTTATGATAGCTTTGATACAGGAGTGGCTCAAAGCGGGCAAGTAGACTGGTTCTCGCTTGGTCTGAGGCCGGTGTATCACCTCAATGATTACTTTTCGCTGGCACTAGAAGCTGGAGTTGACCACACACGCCAAAAGGGCGGAGATTCCGGTGAAGTCTATAAGATTACTTTTGCTCCACAAATCTCGCCGGGTAAAGACCACTTTTCTCGGCCATCACTAAGGCTTTTTGTTACCTATGCAGCCTGGAGCGACGAGTTCATCGGAAAAGTTTCCCCTCAGAATTATGGCGGGGACTCCCAAGGTTTGAACATCGGTGTGCAAGCTGAAGCGTGGTGGTAACCTCTAGGAAATTTAGCTTCCTCTAATTGCTATTTCACTATTCTACTACTCCCTATTTGATGATTATGATCCGCCCCATACTATGCCTAATTTTGAGCATCCTCACTGCTCCATTGTCCATTGCCGCAGATAGAGCACCCGCCTCCATCGATAAAACAGGCATGCAGTTTCCGGTGCACACCTTTAGCAATCTCGCTAAACAAAAGAAGAAAATCCCCGACGAACTTAGTGGTGACCACAAGCTCATGATCGTGGCATTTCAGCGCAATCACCAACAACTTGTCGACACTTGGTTTGCCGCCGGAGACTCACTTGAACTAGCCTACAACAAACCTGGCAAGCTGTTCCGATACTATGAAATTCCCACTATTTATAAAATGGGATTTCTCGGGAGGTCATTCTTAAACATGGGGATGCGTAGTGGGGTGAAAGCCCAGGCAGCGAGAGAGCGAACGTTCACCATCTACATAGACAAAGCTCCATTTAAGAAGAGATTGCAGATACCTAACGAAACCGACATTCATTTATTCCTACTCAATAACACAGGTAAAGTACTCTGGCGCTGTCAGGGTAAACACTCCCCAAAAAATGAAAAGTCGCTCAGGCAGTTTCTGAAAAAGTAAAACCGTTAGCCCTATAGGCCCATCATTCCAGTCGACACACTTATCCCGTAAAAGGTCCATCCCCACAAATGAAGACAGAAGTGGTCGAAGAGTCAAACTGGAAAGAGAATGCTAGCTCAGTTCATGGTACTGGCTTATAACCTTCTTCTGAGGATGCGATATCATACTGAAGAGATTAAGGTCTCGAAGTGGAAACAATCATCAAAAAAAGTGAGCTGTGCTGGGATCCGACAAAGAAGGATTATGCAGATGCTGAGAAGTTGGTACCGACATGGCTCGAAAAGTTTCGAAGAATCACTCAGGTGAGTGTGAAATTTATTCGCTGGCGGCGAGCACTATTCACACGGGAATGCTCGCGGGATGTACCCCTGAAGCTATTAGACTATAAATACAGCCTAAAATAGGCCGCTATTTTTTGCCATTGATCTCTCAAAAGGCTGTGCGTTAGAGGATGGCTATGTCGTTTTTGTGCACGATGTCTGGCCGCGTGTTGTAGCCAAGGACCGAAAATATGTCGGGTTTTCGGTTCTGTATTAGGGCCTGAACTTCGTGATGGTTAAAGGCCACTATGCCACGAGCAAACTCGTTTTTGCCACTTGTGATAGAAATAATGTCTCCGCGCCCGAACGTGCCGACGGCGTCGATGATGTCAGCTGGCAATATGCTGCGCACGCTTTGTAGGGAGGTGACGGTTTCCGGGGAAATCTCCACGGATCCTTGGATGTCCAAACTGGTGGCAATCCAGAGATGACGGGCATTTTCCGGCGTGGTGCCGGATTGGATAGTCGTGTGCAGCGTGAGGTCTTCGATCGCGTTGCGGATGGGTAATTCACCATGTCCTGTTGTGATGTGAGTGGTGCAGCCGGAGGCTGAAGCTATCTCAGCTGCCAAAAGCTTGGTGACCATGCCGCCTGTGCCCGGCCCGGTCGCGCCGCCCGCAAGGTCGAAAATGCTTTCGTTCAAGGTCTCGATCTTCTCAACGATGTTTTTATCCCTGTCCCAAAGTCCGTCGACGTCGGTGAGAATGACGAGCTCGTCGGCTTCAACGAGCTGCGCTACTTTTGCCGAGAGTCGGTCATTGTCGCCCACACGCAGGTGCTTGGTGGCGACTGTGTCGTTTTCGTTGACGATGGGAATGGTGCCTTGGCTCAGCAACTCTTCGAGCGTATCCTCAGCGTTGAGAAAGCGTTTACGGTCTTCGAAATCGTGTAGGGTTATAAGAATTTGGGCGGTGCGTAGGTCGTGCTCCGCTGCGAAATTTTGATAGGCCGCCATAAGGACGGGTTGTCCGAGGGCTGCCGAGGCCTGTTTTTGAGCCAGCGTCAGGTCGGTGCCACTTGGAATACCACTGTAGCGGCGGCCGAGGGCGACGGAGCCGGACGACACAAGCACCATCTTGTGTCCTTGATTATGGTAGAACGCAATATCGTTCATTAGATGATAGATAAAGTCCATGCGGAGCCTCCCTGAGAATTCGTCTACGAGAAGGCTGGATCCGATTTTAACGACTATGGTTTTTGATTCTTTCAACATGAACTTTGGTCACGGGCTTAGGTGCCTTCGACGTGGATAATATCTCGATCGAATGGCTTGTCAAACACTCGCTGGGTCAGCATTTAAGGGCTTATTGCCTAATAAGTAAGGACACTCTAACTTACTCAGAGCTATGAGTGAAAAAACATTAATAAATGCACAATGGAAATGCGGGTAATATATACTAGCATTGTGAGGCTTTATTAGTCTGTCTGCTTATTTTCACTCGACTTCCCCGACCTCTATTAGATCATAAGCCAGTATGCAAAAGGCGATCTCTCCAGAGAACTTCAGAAACGAGAAGCGCAGCTAATCGTAGGTGAAATGATGCTGGAATCTGACATTTCTTGTTTATCGATTCATGACGGATTGAGGTGCAAAGCTAGTGAAGCCGAAAGATGCGCGGCAGAACTCAGCCGACGATTCAAAGCTAAATTGGGAATCACCCCACAACTGATATGAATGATCACACTACACGAGGAAAATTGAGTTGAAGGTTGTAGAGCTAAGCCAGTGGTGAAATTCCTTGAGTCTGCTTCGATGACCTGAGTCTTTTGAATGGCAATCAGCTAGATTCAAAATATCTTCAAGGCCGAGTCGGAACAGGCTTTTGCGCTTTGTTGCCGCAGAGGTTTTCTGCTCCAAGGATCGAAGATGACACCCCCACGCAAAGCTCAATAGAAAGGCCATTGTAAGGATACCAAAGAGCTTTTCAAGCTTGGCTTGGATTGGTCATGTGGCTGGCTTCAAGGTCAAAATCCCTTTTTCTTTAAATGCCCCAAAAGCCTCTCAATCCCCCACCGTAAACTGTAGAGACTCAGTGCCTCCTTGCCTGTAAATCGATTGCTAATAATGAGTAAATGACTTGTTCGTTCGTCCTTTTTCATTGGCTTACAAGCAAAGAACAGTTCGAGTCCAAAGACAGTTTGTAACCTCTGAGATTTACGACCACGGCGAGTTGCTAATTCCAAGGCTGAAAAACTTCCTACAAGCGTGTTTTTCTTGATACGAACAACATAGCCGACTCCTTTGCTATCGAGCCAAGAGAGCCACTCTTTACCCACAAACTCCCGATTCATAGTCAAGACCTTGATGTCTTTTGCGGGGATGATCTTGAGTAGCTTCTTTGTCAGGGAAATACGCTGAGCCGTGTCAGAGTTCCCTCGTTTCGTTTTAGCTGGGAGGACTTTCCAAATGATCGGAATAGAAACCTTTCCTGCAATAATGGCGATAGCTAAGAAGTTGATATCTTTGCGTCCAAATTGCCAGTTTGTACGATCCATCGCCAACACGAACCCAGCTGAAGGCTTAGGTATACGACTAAGAATGAACCTAGAAACAGACGAAAGTCATAGTGAGAAATTAAGAACAAAGTCTTGGAATCGCCTATAGCGACTTTCGTTAGAGCAGGACTTTCCGTCGGAGGTGGTGGCTAGTAAAGTGAGGTTAGCAGTGCGATGTCTCAGTACCGCACTAATGAGCACAGATAAGCATTTGAGTCGGGCTAGATTACAGCTAAGGTCCTTTTCGAGGGCCTGGATGATTTTGGTATTAGGCACCCAAATTTTGAAGGGCCCTCACCTAAGTCAAGGTTATCCGTCACTTTGTGACTATTTATCAACAGGTTACGGGTTACATTTTCCTCGTGTAGTGTGATGCTCTGATAGAGCAGATAAGGTCTATCCCCTTAAATCTTTTGGCCCCACTTGCCCTTTGGGAACCTTTTACTTTTTTTGAGCCTATAAACACCTTTTTCATAACCACCTTTACCATCCTTTATTTTGCTGAAGAAAGGCTTCTTTGTCTTCGATTCCTTAGATAATGCAGCTGACAGAAGAGTTGGTAAGTCCTTGATTTCAGACTCTGAACAGAGTTCCATCTCATGTGCTATTGTCGCCATATCATTCACGTGTAGAAGACCGCCTTTGGCCTCTAGAACATTTTTTGCGATTTCGAGTGGTTTCATATTTTTATGTTAACGTATTAGATCACTTGCCCCTAGCTGATACTAGATCTTTAGCTGGCCATCACAAGGTGTCGTAGAATGCTTACCACTCTTACTTCAATTTGTCGGAAATCCAGACAAAAGAGATCAAGTCACTAAGACTCTCAACCCGTGCGTAAGAGCTGATCGTAGTTGATTAACCGATATTTAAATTTTGGGATTTTTAAGAATGTTATCAGTCTGCTTTGGTGGACTCCCCCCAGCTTGAACAATACCCAGTATCCCCCACCGTATGCCTAGTGTCGTATACGGTAATACCTTAAAAGGCCTGTCTCCTTAAATGTTAGTTTCCTGGAAACAGTAGCTTAAGAATCTCTATTGCCACGGCTTTAGAAGAAGCTGGGTTTTGGCCTGTAATGAGATTGCCATCAACAATAGCATACGGCAGCCAGTCACCCAATTTTGTATACTCGCCACCAAGTTTCTTTAGTTCATCCTCCACTAAGAATGGGACAACGTCGGTCAGTTGAACGGCTTCCTCTTCGGTATTTGTAAATCCCGTTACTTTTTTCCCTTTCACCAAAGGATCACCATTAGGAGCTTTGGCTTTAAGGAGCACCCCAGAAGCGTGGCAAACTGTAGCTACAGGCTTGTTAGCTGCAAACATATGCTCTATCACAGCAATTGAATCACTATCGTTAGCCAAATCCCAGAGTGGTCCGTGCCCTCCAGGATAAAGTACAGCATCAAACTCTTCAGCATCGATTTCAGACAATTTGGATGTATTATCTAGAGCGTGTTGTGCTTTGGGGTCATTCTTGAAACGTTCCGTTGCCGCTGTCTGGAAATCAGGTTCATCGCTCTTTGGGTCTAAGGGCGGCTGTCCTCCTTTCGGGGAAGCAAGTGTGACATTAGTACCGGCATCAATTAGAGTATAATAAGGCGAAGCAAACTCCTCTAGCCAGAACCCAGTTTTGAGACCTGTGTTACCAAGTTTGTCGTGGGATGTTAGTATAATTAGTATTTTCATAGGGCACGTTATTATCGGAAATAAGTACACTACTTGTCTTAAAGAATTGAGGCAAGTAGCATTAATAGCAAAGGTCCGAGTAATCTTAGATGGCTGCGCAAGAATTTGTCTGTAAAAGTGGGTTTGGGTCAGACTGAAGGTTTTCGAATTTAGTTGTTTGGGGTGAGAGTTCGATAGATTTCTCCAGTTTCCCAGCCTTCGGATATTTCCATATGGATAGGAGGCCTGGCCCCATTTGCAGTAAATGCAGTAAAAAGTTCTGTATCCTTAAATGAGTAACTACTCATTCTTATTTGCATCAACCTCCTGTTAGGAGCAGATAGATTTTTTTAACAATAAAGAAAACAATCATCGCACCGATGATTAAACAACTTGGTCATATATGGTATCCGAATATTTTCATGATTATATGTTTTAATGTATTGTGGTGAGGGCTGACTTTTAGACAGTCACTAAAAATAAGAGTCTTCATTTTGAACTTTATTCCTATATGAAAAATAAAATAAGAATTGAGTTGGAATGATCTTGTAGCCACAACCATTAATAGGACTGGGGTTTCTGTAACTTCGCTGAAAGATCTCGTTGGGCTAGTCCAGCACACGCTCGAAGGTCGAAATGAGCCTCACGGTAGGCAACGACAATTGATCTGAATGGGGCGTTGCTGAGAGTCACGGGAATTACATATATCGACAGACTATTTACGATACTGCCGTATCATGCGTACTCGGCTGTCGTTAGGGGATTTATAGAAAGGTGACCAGAAGCAAAGCTGTTGAAGACAAAGGGATGCGCTACCTCCCCTAAAATATTGTCTGTCGAGTAGATCTTTAAATGCGTAAAATGCATCAGGCGCTGAAGAGTGTTGAAGTTCATTGAATGAATCCATCCCATGGACTATATAGAACTATGCCGAATTTTAAACCGAAGCTCGATACGCTCAGACGTAATCGCCAGGTAAGCGCCGCCCATCGCAAGGCACCTGAACCCACTCAAGTTGCCAAGGGACTCGATAAGCGCTGCAGAAAGCTGGTGATCAAACTCACGCACGCTGAAGAGGAAATCTTAGAGCAACGCGTCAATGACACAGGCGTCAAAAATAAAAGCGAACTCATCAGACGCGCTTTAGGCTTTAAGGCCTAAGATCACGGCTCAGCATCAGCCTTCCGCTCCGCCAACATTTTTTCCTTTATGAGGTCACCATTTACACTTTCCGTAACGGTCAGTTAGATTATCCTAAAGGCTTCTTCCTTAGGTCTCGTAGGCAATACATCTTGGCTTCTCGGACCTGTCGCAGCTTCCTGGCTCCAGTCGTTCGTTTCACATACTTCTCTGGTAGCTTCTCCTTCATTCCGCTGAAAAATTTGTCTACAAACTCGCGGCTACCTTGCGTGCCATTCAGGCCTAGCCCTTTTTACATACATCATAGATTCGCTTACGTTTGGAATTGCACCATTGGTCTAGCACAGAAGAAGGCAGAACCTTTTTCAAAAATCATCGACAATCCAGAGATAGTAGTCGACCACATTGTTGGACTTTATCTTGAAAAAGAGCTTGAGCTGATCTCTTAGTGCTGCCAAAAAGGTGAGAGGAAAAGCCTGTCAGAAATGGTTGTTTTTTGTTCACATATTAAGGAATCATAGACAGGATTTTCCTAACAGCTAAACCGCCGATAACTCCCCTTAAGTCCGTGCCATTCAGACCTGGCCCTTTTTACACTTTTTACATAATTATTAGCGCACTACTCAACCAGCTGAATACAGCATCACTCACTTGAGCGTAAAGTCGCTACCACTTCGGTCTCAACAAAAAGCTCCAACTCGTTGCCGTGCACATGAAATTTGTCTACCGAAGCCATCACTTTAGTGAATTCTTTTTCGAGCTTCATGAGTTCGGGGGGGCCGGCCATCTCAGTACTGATGAGCCGCCCCATGATAACCGCGTCGTTGACCAGAGCGTAGCTGCCATTGAGTCGATTGACACCGCCAAACATGGCAAGCTTACCTCCAGAGAACTTCATGGTGGGAGGTCTCTTCGCAGTGATCTTCGTACCGTTGAGCGTCACCAGCGTCCACATTTTATTGGCTGCTGAATTCACGTCGGCCATGTCACAGACGTGAGCCTGCCAAGAGTAAGTCTTATCGGATGCAGCAGCTATAGGCGTCTTACTATCAGCTGGTGCAGGGTAGATAGTCGTTCCCTCTTTGATCGTCTCGACAACCTTAATATCCTTGATCTCCATCGGATCGACCTTAAGCGGGTCTTTACTCAGGATCACCAAGTCAGCGAGCTTGCCAACCTCAAGAGTGCCCTTGCGATCTTGCTCATCATACTGTTCAGCAGTCCATTCGGTCATCGCTTTAAGACCTTCGAAGGGGGTCACTCGTTGATCCGCTCCGATTGTGGCGCCGCCACGGGAAATGCGGTTCACGGCAGACGAAAGCATCATCATCTGGTCAAGCGGGGCAACCACAAAGTCGGTGTGATTGCTCGGGCGCAGACCTGCGTCTATGGCATCGCGCATTGGCGAGAGATACATTGCTTGTTTCTTGCCACGGTTTGCTATGTGCGCCTCTGCGAAATAGAAGGTGTGGAGGGTGTAGAAGGATGGCCGCACCTTGTATTTGACGAACTTGGGAATGTGATCCTTGCGCATGAATTGCGTGTGGATTGTCGTGACGTTCCAATCCTTGCTGTAGTCGCCGTCGCGAGCGAATTCATAAGCAGTAAGGAAGGCGTCGATGGCAGCGTCACCATTGCAGTGAAGCAGTAGAGGTACGTTCATCTCGTAAACTTTTTTAACCATCTTGTTGGCTAGGTCCTGTGGAAAGGTCGGCTCTCCGCTCCAGTTCTTTTCCCCGCCGGGGCCGCCAGTGAGATAGGGTGTTGTGAAGAATGCCGTGCGCCCTTGCGGCGAACCATCGACGGTGATTTTCACCCCACCGACCTTGAATCGATTCTCATACTTGGTCCATTTCTCCAATGGATGTTCGGCTAGAACTTTGTCAACATCGGTGATGAACGGGTAGGCGACAATATCGATGATGTTTGCGCCTGCATCGCTCGCTCTCTTGATCGTTTGAAATTGGGCCAAATGTGTAGCTCCCTCGTGAGCAGTGGTTATGCCAGATTGGGCATAGAGCATCTGTCCGGCCCGGCTCGAATCGATCTCCTGCTGAGCAGTCATTGGCTCAGATTTGGCCATCACTGGCAGGAAGGCTGTTTCCATGATTAGGCCCCACGGTTCTTTGGAGCCAGGCTTGCGAACAATCACTCCGCCTGGAGGAGTTTCCGTAGCAGCACTGATGTCGTAGTATTTCAGCGCGAGACTATTCATCACTGCACCATGCATCGAAACGTGCTCGATACGCACAGGGTTGTTCGGGAAGGCCTCATCCAGATCACCGCGATTGAGTAGTCGCCCGTTCGGCATCACGGTGTCATCGTAACCGTAACCCATGATCATTTCTCCCTTCGGAATTTTACGCTCACTCGCGAACCGCTTCAGTTCGGCAATGATGCTCGGTACATCCTTACCCGAGCCGGAAGGTGGTGCGTAGAGTTTGCACTGGTTAGCTACCAACAAGGAATTGATGTAGTGACTGTGACCGTCCAGGAACCCTGGAAGCAAAGCCCGACCGTCGAGGTCGATGACCTTGGTCGCATCACCTTTCATGGCGAGAGCCTCCACCTCGGTTCCCACCAAGGAAATTTTTCCATCAGTCACGGAAATTGCTTCGACGTATGTCGGCTTGTCACCAGCCATGGTGAGGATGGAACCATTCATGTAAATGCTATCTGCATCCTCTGCAGTTAGAACCGTCACCGTAAGTAAACTGCTGCAGGTCACAGCAATGAGGGATCTAATAAACTTCACTTTTCTTATCTGAGTTTTCATTTTTTTATCTGGATTAAATCGCTTGTAGTCGGCAAGGCTTCGTCACAGTAGAGATTTGCATGTGCTAACATCTTCAACTATTGACAATAGCGTATCACTAAAAATGCGGTGCCGCTATTTTTTGTTATGATTTCGTATAGATAAGAAAGCGACAGAATTTCTGCCCTGATTTACACGTACTATCACACAAAAAAGGATGCTATATTAAGTAGCATCCTCTGATTATTTTTCACCCTATACAATTAGGGTTGAATCACTTTATCGATCACGTGGATCACTCCATTTTCTCCCACAATATCAGTTTTTATTACTTTGGCGCCATCTACCATGACTGTGCCATCAATCACTTTGATTTCAAATTCAGTACCCTGCAACGTTTTTACTTTCATGGGCTTGACATCTTTGGCCATGACCTTGCCTGAGATAACGTGGTACTTGAGAATAGCTGCTAATTTAGCTTTATTCTCGGGCTTTAGAAGATTTTCTAATACACCTTTAGGTAAGGCTTTAAATGCATCATTCGTAGGTGCAAATATAGTGAAGGGTCCGTCACTACTCAAAGCTTTAACTAAATCCGCAGCTTTAACCGCCGCCACGAGAGTGCTGAAATCATCATTACTTGCTGCAATTTCTACTACCGTTGGCATCGCCTTTTTTTCTCCATGATGATCCGCACTTGCCGTAGCGTTCATCATAAAAATTCCAGCTAGTGGCAGACCTACATATTTTACTATATTTTTCATTGTCTTATTTGGTTTGGTTTCACTAAAACCACGCACAATACACGCGGGCATCCAATAAATTCGTCCAATACTCGATAAGGTCAAATCATTTTGTCCATTTTTTGTTTACTTTAAATCCTTTAATATATTGACCGTATATCTAGAGGGGATTTCAAACAAAAACTGACACCTCGCATCACTTCCTCTTTAAAAGAACAGCACGTTTGAATGCACAGCAGGTCAACCTATCCCGTAGTTCGTGCGATAAAGTCTGACGCTTCGTTTCGTAACGGTCAGTTAGATTAGCCTAAAGGCTTCTTCCTTAGGTCTCGTAGGCAATACATCTTGGCTTCTCGGACCTGTCGCAGCTTCCTGGCTCCAGTCGTTCGTTTCACATACTTCTCTGGTTGCTTCTCCTTCATTTTGTTGAAAAATTTGTCTACAAAATCGCGGCTACCTAGAACAACACCATCGGTGAAGTAACGCA
>NZ_MQWA01000001.1:2340842-2345391 GCF_002954445.1 Rubritalea profundi | reverse complement strand
TCCCTATCATATACAGGAATAACCATAGCTATTCAAGTCGTTTTCTTGATAGAAGGCCTGGCCCCATTTACATTGATTCATACATCGATAGAAGGCCTGGCCCCATTTACACCTTTACATAGCAGGCCCCATTTACACTCCTTGCGCATATCACAGGGCTCGGTTGCTAAGTAGACCTTAAGGTTTCCGCTGAAGCTTAGCATTGGCTTTGGCGGTTGAGCTTGTTGAAGAGAGCTGCAGCTAACTCGGCTTGAGAGGAGTCCGAGATGGTGAATCTCAGACCTGAAGCGTGTTCGACAACAAGCTCCCTATTGCTTGTTACTGAGTCTCGACTCAGTGATGGGATCTCTAGTTCGACCAAAGATTCTATGAGCTGTTCTGGAGATTTGGCGAAATCATGTTGAGGATCACTAGGCTCTCTGCGCCGCTTTTGAACCCAAGTGGCAAAGGTTTGATACTTGATGCCGTGAAGCTCGGCGAACCTCACTCCTGATAATGAACTGCACTCAAAGGCATTGAGACGCATTATTTCGCTTCATCATACAAGCTATTCGTTCTACCTATAAAGATACTAGCTACTGAATACTTGCTACTCGCTAGTTCCCACTCGATAAAACCCCACCTCAAGAAGTCTAAATCTTCCAGTGCGTCGATTGGCGACCAAGCCCCTTAAATAAGTGCCATTGGACATAGATATGTATCATTCTCGTCTTGCTACCTCCTATTCTAACGGTCGATACTACATGCCGTATATTACGTGCAGGATTAGACAGCGAATGCATCATTTATGGGCCTGCCCAATTTTGTGAAGTAGTATTCTTAAACACCCCTTTATTTATAGCCTCTCTTTCTAATAAGGGTACCTCCTGACCCAGCATCAGTCCGACCCTATATCGGTCCGATCCATCTCTACCATCTGACGAAATGTAAGGTTAACTCGGGGAGTAGTAATTTTTTTAGTCTTTGGAATCTGATGCTGCCAACAAGCTTGGGTTGTTCCCCGCATTACAAGAAGGCTACCATGCTCTAGTACGACTGAAACCTTCTCCCTACTTTTTTTATGACGAAAATCGAATCGCCGGGTTGCACCAAAACTTACTGACGCAATATTCGAATTACTACCCAAACCATTTTCGTCGTCGTGATGCCATCCCATGCCCTGTTCGCCATCAGCATACAGGTTAAGGAGACAAGAATTGTAGCTAGCTCCGGTTCGCTCCTCGACAAGTTTTTTCATTGCCAGCAACTCAGGCGTCCATTCCAGAGCTGTCCGCGTCCGGCCAGAATATGTATAGTCGAAATTACTATCGCCATACCAAGCGACTTTCCTGGCCGTGATAATATGCTTACCGAACATTATTGCCTCGTCATGCTTCCAGATGATATTTTTCAGCAGATAATTCAGGTGGAAATCCGCTTGGCGCGAAGCGAAGAGACTGCCGTAATAGATAGACTCACCATCGTAAGGCAACACATTACGGTTAGGTGGTATTTTATCGATTCCTAGATCTAATTGGTGTTGTTTATCCATTTATAGTCCTTCTACTTGTTCAACGATCATCATCGATTTTTTTACTAGTCTATCCCCCAGCTATATCCTCCCCGCGGTCACAGTCCTTATTTCGGAACCTTCTTAGGTAGCACGCCTGATGCTATGAGCTTTTTCCAAAAACCAAAAAATCCAGCTGTGGCTAGTGATCTAATTTGTAGATCTTCCTCGCGATCTGTGTAGTGGATATTAATTTTTTGATTACCTATATCTTCAAACATCTCAATCAGCCGTGTTTGAAGGTATCCAATGTCAGGTCTCATCATCACTATCTGTGTGATATTATGTTCGTCGAAAAACACGGCTAAACTATTGGCTCTCAAAGTCAAAACCTCTGAGTGTATAGTGGCCTCTGGAAAAGCCCTAGCAGCTCGCTGATGGGCGTCAGCTAGGGCTTCATTCAGCCATGATACTTTATTTTCAGTAAAGTCAAGATCCCGCCATGTTAATCTATCGGCAGCTACTAATAGCAAATCAGGCTTCAGGTCTTTAAGCGAGCTAGCCTCGGGACTGAGATCGTCTTCATGAATAAGTAGGAGGGTTTTTAGTGACGGGTCATACTCAGTCTGTGAGACATTTAGCTGAGTTATTTCAGGTTTACCCAATAAAGTATTTGGTAGAAGAGCTTGAGGTTTCTCGAGTAACTCTAGCCCTTTTGAAAATTGATAAATAAGTGCACTAGATAGATATTTTTCTAAATTCGAACGTCGAGGAAGATAAGTTTTACCTGGTGTCTGGAGCCCCGCCACCCAACGCATGATAGCGTGTTAGATGCTGGATCGCCATCTAGTAGGTGTTTATAAAAAAAAGCCGCGCCCAGCTGCCACGGGAGCCTTTCAACATGCACCCACCACGCCGCCCACCACATTCGAGCGTGATTATGTAGATAGCCTGTTTCTATCAATTCTTTGGTGAAATAGTCCATGATTTCAAGTCCTGATGAACCCGCGCATACCGTATTTATACGGTGCTGTGTTTCTGAATCAATCTTGTTCAATAGAGCTAGTTCTGAAACATAATCGGTCCAGACCTGAGGCCTCAGTGATAGCCATGATTTCCAGTATCTACGCCAATAAATTTCCTGAGTGTATTTTTCAATCGTGGATTCAGCATACCTTGCTAATGGCGCAGCTGCGGCTTCGTTCTCGGTGATAAGCCGGTGACGGATGGCAGCGGATAGACAAGAAACATTATGATGATCATATGGAAAAACGTGATTTCGATCTCTTGAGTAACTTCCTGCAGAAGGAATAAAATCACCTAATTGCTGAAGAGCCTCCTGCCGTGTAGCTGCGAACATCTAGTAAGATTCTACATTATAGAAATAGAGCAACTAGTAATTATACCACTTAGCAAAACCAAAGAGACAAATGTTCTTTTTTGAGGGCTGGGCGCTTTCTTGATAAATCGGCGTTTCTCCTCAGTCATGGTGCTTGCACCACTCCCTCGTCTAGCCTCGATGGATCAAAAAATCACTCCAGCATTAGTCTCTTTTGATTCACTAAGTGGTATTACAATCATAGGTGTTTTAGTTTTTAAACGTGCAATTATGAAATAAAGAATTCTATTTTGGTGAACTTTGAGGCGCATTATTTCGCTTCATCATACGAGCTATTCGTTCCATCTATCAAAATACTAGCTACTTGCTACTTGCTAAAATCCCACCTCAAGAAGTCTAAATCTTCCAGTGCGTAGATTGACGACCAGTAGCCTTAAGTAAGTGCCATTCGGGTCAGCCCCCTGCTAACCCGACCGCTTTAGCCAGCGATAACTGGTCTTTTATGGCTTCTTCTTTCCTTGTTTCTTCTTTTCACCCTTTTTGATCAAGCTAAACTTCTTTGCCCCTACCCCGACTTTTTCCGGAGCGTACTTCGTAGGGTCGAAGCGAGGGTTTGGTTTCGGTACGACAGCGTTGCTGTCAGTAAGGTAATCCTCAATCAGTTTATCTAGCTTGCTCACCATCTCCGGGTTGCTTGCCGTGAGATCGGTAGTCTCCCCAATATCCTTCGACAGATCATACAGCCGATAGCCGTGGGCACCATTTTCCCCTTGGTGAAAGAGGCGGATCAGCTTCCAGTTTTCATAATGAATCGAGACAGAGGGTGGTAACCAGTCAGGAACTGGGACGCCGTGAGGGAAGTAGGTAAAGATTGCTTTTCGGTCCAGTTTGCCACCACCCAGGGCCGGGGTGATATCAATGCCATCCACAGGATGATCTTCTGGATAGGAAACGCCGAGTTGATTAAGCAGGGTCGGGTAAAAGCCGGAGGTCTGAATGACCTCCTCGCTGCGGCTGCCGGGCTGGGTGACGCCTGGCCAGGCGATGATGCAGGGCACTCGTATGCCGACGTACATTGTCGCCTTGCCCCCGCGCAGAGGACGGTTGCTGGTTGGTCGGTTAGAGTCGACCTCGGAATATTTATTACCGCTGTTGTCGGAGTAGAAGACGATAATGGTCTTCTCAACTATCCCAGCCTTATCAACGGCATGGAGCAGCGTACCTACAGCATCGTCCAGCGAATGCACCATAGCCGCGTAGGTGGGCGAGCGTTGGGCGTCCTTGGGGTCGATCACCTTACGATATTTGTCGATAAGATTCTGCTTAGCATGGAAGGGGGCGTGAACCGAAAATTGCCAGTAGTTCATAAAGAAAGGCTGTTTTCCTTTCAGGGACCCAAGCCATTTCACCGCTTCTTCGGCCATTCGGTCTTCGATGTGTTCCTTAGGTTTATTGTACTTGAATTCAGGGAAGCGCCAAGGGGCGACAAAGCTTCCGGCTGACCCTGGACCAGCCCAGTGGGGAATATCCACATCAAAACCATGCTGCAGTGGAGAATAAGGTTCAGGCCCCAATGGCACTTAATTAAGCGGCTCTGCGAGCTTTCCATTCCGATCTAGGAATCATCATTATGGAGAATTTCTTGGGCCGTTTTTTGATAACTCTTGGTTCTCGTCTGAATGGTCGAATATCCAGAAGATGATCACTCACCAACGAGATTA
>NZ_MQWA01000001.1:2337312-2338417 GCF_002954445.1 Rubritalea profundi | reverse complement strand
TTTAAGTGCCATTGAAGTCAGACCCTTTTTACGGACTTCACGTCCTTAGTCCGTGCCATCGGCAGCTGCCCCTTTTACGTCCCTCGTGGTGACTCGCCCCAGCCGCTCTTTGGGAACCTTTGACTTTTTTTGAGTCTATAAATACCTTTTTCATAACCACCTTTACCATCCTTGATTCTACTGAAAACAGGTTTCTTAGTCTTCACTTCCTTAGATAAAGCTCCTGACAGTAGAGTAGGTAAGTCACTGAGTTCATACTCTGAACAGAGCTGCATCTCATGTGCTAGTGTCGCAATGTCATTAAAGTGTAGAAAACCGCCTTTGGCCTCTAGAACAGTTTTTGCGATTTCGAGTGGTTTCATGTTTTTATCTTAAAAAAGTATTAGATCACTTGCCCCTAGCTGATAGTAGGTCATTACAAGATATCGTAGAATGCTTACCACTCTTATACCACTTAGGGAATCAAAAGAGACAAATGTTTTTTGGGGAGGGGTAAGGAACTCAAGTCACTAAGACCGTTTCATAGGAGGCCTGGCCCCATTTAGATGTCAGGGCAAAAAATGGCGCGACCTGGTTCGCTTCCGGAAAACGGAATCGCGTGTCGCGCACTGTTGATATGCTCATGCATCGGATATCTGGATGCTGCAAGCGAAATTTTTCCGTTTCCTCGATAGGAGGCCCGATAGGAGGCCTGGCCCCATTTACAGACGTCGCCGGAGTATTCGGCAAATCACCCGCAGCCTTAATCGCTTGGCCTATTCCGCCAAAATGCTTGATCGCCATAGTTATTAACGAAGCTCTATCTACCCTAATATTAATACTCCCTTAAAAGAACAGCACCTTTGAATGCACAGTAGGTCAACCTATCCCGTAGTTCGTGCGATAAAGTCTGACGCTTCGTTCCGTAACGATCAGTTAGATTAGCCTAAAGGCTTCTTCCTTAGGTCTCGTAGGCAATACATCTTGGCTTCTCGGACCTGTCGCAGCTTCCTGGCCCCAGTCGTTCGTTTCACATACTTCTCTGGTTGCTTTTCCTTCATTTTGTTGAAAAATTTGTCTACAAAATCGCGGCTACCTAGAACAACACCATCGGTGAAGTAACGTG
>NZ_MQWA01000001.1:2303341-2336217 GCF_002954445.1 Rubritalea profundi | reverse complement strand
ATACAATCAACCATAGCTATTCAAGTCGTTTCCTTGATAGAAGGCCTGGCCCCATTTACAAATTTTAAAGCTTCTTCTACAGCTACATTTAAGCCTTTCAAAACTGATTCTTCCCCATTCTCATAATATCGCTTGTACAAGCAATGAGTTTCAAACTTATAAGATTCACAAATAAACTTTGGCAACGAATCCTTAATATGAATCAACTCTGGATCTGAAATATTTCGACCACTCAGTCTATTTTTTAAATCAATACACAGACTTCTTGAAAAACCATAATCACCAGACACTAGAGATGCCAACGCTAATATATACCTCGTTGACACATCAACACGCTCAGCTGCATTTCTAAATTGATATATGTCATTATTATGAGAAATAATATCATCTTTCCTCATAGAGTTAGCAATTTCTTCCGCTAGAAATTCTTTAACTCGACTTTGAACTTTAGAGTGGCTAACCGTGCAGACCATCTCCACAACATTCCTTTCCTCATCATCAATCTTACGTAATTTCGCTTTTGCTTTTATAAGGAATCTTCCACCTGAGATGTCCATAAACCTAGAGGCCCCCTTAAGATCTCCAATGTCACCAGCTTTAGATTTTGAATGCATAATAAAGCTAAACGGCACCTCCCCATTACTTAAAACTTCTTTGAGAGTTTCTACAAAGTCAGCACGTACACGTTTTTCTTGCTCTCTAGTGTCACACACTAAAACCAAATCAATCCCTACTACGTTTTTAGGGTGCTTCTTCACTCGCGTACTACACCACCAAATAGCATAAACTGTAAAAGACACGGCAATATCAATCACTAAATTCATCCATCCAAGGTCAGCCCAACCATTCTTGACCTGAGGAATTAAAAATATTCCAAAAACCAATAAGCTTATAAGCCAGCCAGTACTTTTCTCATGCCACCTCTCGAACAGAACCCAAAGTTTATCCATATAATTTACGACTAAAACACGATCACTTCATAAAGTGATCTCCCCATTTGTACTCCACAATATTCAATAACGTACGTACTCGGCACCATCCCATACGCGATGTTGGAACAGCTTAGATAGAAACACCCTCTGTAGTTTACCCACAGAGGGCTAAATATAATTGAGCTTACTGACACGCTTCGCACTCTTCACCATTCATCATGGCTTCGAGGGAGCAGGCTTGAACCTCAGCTGGGGAGTATTGCTTCTTTGGTGCGGCTGTGGTTGCTGCGCCGGCTGCTACGCCGCGGGTTGCTTTCTTGGTGTCGATGGTGGACTTCTCGATTCCTGATGCACCTTGTGAGCGGAGGTAGTAGGTGGTCTTGAGACCAGTGGACCAGGCTCGGCGGTACATGTGGGAGAGTGTCTTGATGTCAGGTACGGCGATGAAGAGGTTGACCGATTGGGATTGGTCGATCCACTTCTGACGGCGCGCTGCGGCATCGATGACGGCCTGGTATGGGACGCCGAAGACTGTGCGGTGCTTCTGCTTGATAGCATCTGGGATCTCGTTGATCTCATCGAGCTCACCATCAAAGTACTTGAGCTGGTCGAGCATTTCGCGGTTCCAGAGGCCTTCTTTCTTGAGGTCTCTGACGAGCTGGCGGTTGAGCACGAGGAAGTCTCCTGAGAGGTTGGACTTGACGAAGAGGTTCTTGTAGTTCGGCTCGATACACGGGGTGGTTCCCATGATGTTGGAGATGGTGGCTGTCGGTGCGATAGCGAGGACGTTGGAGTTACGCATGCCGTGCTTGGCAATCTTTTCGCGCACGGGGGTCCAGTCCATCTTGTTGCCACGAGGGACGTCAACTTTCACGCCACGTTCGTCTTCGAGGAGATCGACAGTGTCCTGTGGAAGGAGACCGCGGTCCCACTTGGAGCCTTTGTAGGATGAGTAGCTGCCGCGCTCTGCTGCAACATCTGAAGATGCGCTGTAGGCGTAGTAAGCGATGGCTTCCATGAACTCGTCGTTGAACTCGATAGCGGCATCAGATGCGAATGCTAGGTTCTTCTTGTAGAGTGCATTTTGAAGACCCATGACACCCATTCCGATAGGACGGTGGCGGGAGTTTGCTGTCTTGGCTGACGGAGTCGGGTAGAAGTTGATGTCGATGACGTTGTCGAGGGCACGGATGCCGACGGTGATGGTCTCCTTGAGCATGTCGTGGTCGAGCGATCCGTCTTCGCGGATGTGGTTGTCGAGCACTACTGAGCCGAGGTTACACACTGCAGTTTCGTCTTCGGATGTGTTGAGAGTGATCTCTGTGCAAAGGTTGGACGAGTGGATGACACCAGCGTGGTCCTGCGGTGAGCGGACGTTGCACGGGTCTTTGAATGTGATCCATGGGTGGCCAGTTTCGAAGATCATTTTGAGCATCTTCTTCCACATTTCGATAGCTGGCTGCTTCTGTGACCAGATCTTGCCTTCTGCTGCCATTACTTCGTACTCGGCGTAACGACGCTCGAATGCTTTGCCGTAAAGGTCGTGAAGGTCTGGTGTCTCGTTGGAACGGAACAGTGTCCAGTCTTGGCGGGCTTCCATGCGCTTCATGAAGAGGTCAGGAATCCAGTTCGCTGTGTTCATGTCGTGACAGCGGCGACGCTCGTCACCGGTGTTCTTGCGAAGCTCTAGGAAGTCTTCCATGTCGTTGTGCCATGTCTCAAGGTAGGCGCAACCAGATCCGCGACGCTTGCCGCCCTGGTTGACTGCAACGAGCTGGTCGTTGTGGAGCTTGAGGAATGGGATAACGCCCTGGGACTCACCATTGGTGCCCTGGATGTAACCACCGGTGCCGCGGACAGCAGTCCATGAACCACCGAGGCCGCCAGCCCATTTGGAGAGGTAAGCATTGTCTGCGATACCACGCTGCATGATGGACTCGATGGAGTCGTCGACCTTGTAAAGGTAGCAGGAGGAAAGCTGGCTGTGGAGTGTGCCGGAGTTGAAGAGTGTGGGAGTGGATGAGCAGAATCGACGACCTTTGTAGAGGTTGTAGAGACGCACACACCAGTCTTGCTTGTCAGGTCCGTCTTCTTTGAAGAGGCCCATGGAAACACGCATCCAGAAGAATTGTGGAACTTCGAGGCGGCGTTGCTTGTCGCCCGTCTTGTCGATCACAAGGTAGCGATCGTAGAGGGTCTGAATACCGAGGAAGTCGAAGTCGAGGTCGGCAGTCGGGTCGAGTGCTTCAGCGATTTTATCGAGGTCGTAGCGGCCGTCGATGAGCTCTGGGCTGAGACGCTTGATGGCGACACCGTGCTTGAGGTATGCCTTGAATGCTTTGGCGTGGGCTGACTTTACGCCTTCAATTCCGTCGCGGAGGATGTTCCAGTCGAGGACTTCCTCATAAATGTAGGAAAGGAGGATGCGGCCAGCGAACTTGGAGAAGTCTGCGTCTTGCTCGATGAGAGTCTTGGCGTTGAGCGTGATGGTGGTCTGGAGACCTTCAGCTGTGATCTCGGTGCCGATGGAGCGGCGGAGTTCGCGCTCGATCTCACTTTCTGAGAGGCAAAGATCGAGGCCGATGGAGGCGAACTGGATGCGCTTCTTGAGCTCGGTGCCATCCCAGAAGATAGAATTGCCATCTGCTGTGGTGACGACAACCATGGAGTCCTGTTGTGGGTCTTCGATTGGAAGTGCATCGTCGCCGGTACGGGATGCTGTGCGCTCGGCGCGGTAGAGGACGTAGTGAGCGGCGATCTTGAAGTGACCAGCGCGCATCAGTTCTTCCTGGACGATGTCCTGGACGTCTTCGATGTGGATGAATGCTTTTTCCTCAGTGCGAACGCGGTTGGTGACGGCGTGAGCCACTGCTGATGCCGGCGAGGCATCGAGCTTCATGGTGAGGAATGCCTGGCGGACTGCGTTCTCGATCTTGGTCTCGGACCATGGAACGACGTTGCCGTTGCGGCGGATGAGGCGGACGGTGAATGGCTCGCTAGAGATTACTGAGACTTCGATGGACCCTTTGTCCGCAAGTGAACGGTTGAAGACGAGGGATTTCGCTACGTCGTGCGCGTCGTTCTCGATGAGTGCCTTCTCGATGAGAAGGTAGAGGTCGTTCTGAGTGAGCTTGAGCTGGCCACCGTCGATGACTTGCTCGATGAGTGACTCGGCAACATTGTGTGCCACGCCGGATACAAAGTGGCGGTTCTCATCGTTGAAAATAAGGTCTACCTTCAACTGACGTGCCAGAAGGAGGTCAGTGAGTGCGCCACCGATGGTGTCGGCTACGTCTTCGAGGGACAGCTCAGATTCTTTGGAGCCGTTAACGACGATGACTTGGGGGACGCTCTTGGTGGGAGTGGACAACTGATCGCGCCAAGCGAAGTCAGGCTTTTCTGAGCGTGGACGGGTGACGACGTTTTTCAACGCTACGTCTTCTTCTAGGGTTATATTTCTATACATGGGATAAAAGTGGTGGGTGGTTTTTTGGTTATTTGGGAGTGGCGTTGAAAGACTGGGAGTTTTCAGGTTTCAGTTTTCAGTTTTCAGTTTTCAGACTGCTGGGGTTGATGGAACCTTGGTCGATGGAACTTGTGGTTCGGAGACTCTTTGGCGATTTGGGAGCGTTTGTTTCATTATCCTGGTCTGAACTCTGAAAACTGAACTCTGGAAGTCTCCTTTAGCTCCGCTAAAGATCGTCGTCGTCGATTTCTCCGAGAGCTGAGGCTTTTTGGTATTCTGTGACTCGGCCTTCGAAGAAGTTTTGTTCTTTCTTGATGTCCATCATCTCGGCGAGCCATGGGAATGGGTTGGAGGTTCCGCCTTCTACTAGTGGGGCCAGGCCGCAGGCTGTGAGGCGGCGGTCGGCGATGAAGTCGATGTATTGCTCGAATTCAACGAGGTTGAGTCCGACGGCAGCTACTGGGAGACAGTCGCGGATGAAGGCTTTTTCGAGGCGGATGCCTTCGGCCATAGTGGCGCGGAGGTCTTCTTTGAATTCCTCTGTCCAGATCTCTGGGTTCTCGTCGACTAGATCCATCAGGAGGTTGCGGAGGAGTTCGATGTGGTTCGACTCGTCACGCAGGGTGTAGCGGAACATCTGGCCGATACCTGGGAATTTATTCTGCCGGTAAAGGCTGAGGATCATGCCGAAGAGGCCGTAGAACTGGGTGCCTTCCATGACCTGACCAAACATGAACATATTGCGGCCGAGCGCCTGCTTGTTCTCGATCTTGGTCATGTCCATGTCGCGGCGGAGGCCCCGGCTGTTGGAGACTACGAAGTCGGTCTTGTCTTTGATGGTTGGGATGTCTTCGAGCATTGCCTCGCACTCGTGCGGGTTGATGCCGAGTGATGAAACCATGTAGACGAGCGAGTCGGCGTGGATGTTTTCTTCGTGGCCGTGGCGACGGAAAACGAGATTAAGCTCAGGTGCGCTGATAAGCTCGCAGATGACGTGAATCATGTTGTCACCGACGATGCTTCTGCTGCAGAAAAGTAGCCGATACCCATCTTGATGATCCACCGCTCGACGTCAGAGATTTCATCGCTGCGCCATTGCTCGACGTCCTTCTGCATCGGGATGTCTTCTGGCTCCCAGTGGTTGGCACGCATATTCTTGTAGATCTCGTATGCCCACTCGTATTTGAGCGGAGCGAGTCCAAAGCCTGATGGAGTGGTGCCGTTGATAACGCGCTTGCTAGAGAGAATGTTCTCAGCAGCTGCGGAGTCGATGGTGATGGTGGCGTCGCCTAATAATGTAGTGGTCATGGTCGTGAAGAAGGAAAAAGTTGAAAAGGATAAAGGATAAAGGGCTTAGGTTGATGCTAAGGAATATGGAATTTACCCTTTTTCCTCCTCTAGCTGCGCTAGAGGTCGTCGTCTTGGAATTCGGTTTGGGATTGGGTGGCGGCTGCGTTGGCTTGGTTAGCACCAGCTGGGAAGAAGACTTCGTCTAGCCATGGGAGTGGTGATGGATCTGTTGCTGGGCCTAAGCCGCAGGCGGCTAGTCGGCGGGCAGCGACGTGGTCGATATAGCTGTCGAGGGTGTCGTTCTCGAGTCCGGCGCTGGCAGCTCCAGAAAGGTAGTCGCGGATGAAGGATTTCTCAAGGGCGACTGCTTCGTCCATGAGGGCTACGAGCTCGGCGTCGAAGGCGTCGGTGCGGATGTCATTGTTCTCGCGGTTGAGCTCAGAGAAGAGCTTGCGGAAGAGTTCGCAGCGGAATCCAGCGTCGCACAAGAGGCTAGCGAGAATTTCGGCTGTGCCGGTGAGTTTGCCGGTGCGACCCATCTCAAGAACGACGGCGTAGAGGCTGTAGAACTGGAGGCCCTCCATGCACTGGCTAAAGAGGAAGGTGTTCTTGGCGAAGGCTTGCTTGTTGGCGAGCTGGGTCATGTCGGCGCTGCGGTCGAGCTCGACGAGGTGCTTGTCAGTGAGCGCCTTAACCTTACTGGCAGCTTCAGCGAAGTGCTTGGTGCAGGCTACAGGGTCGAGAGAGAGCGAGCTAAAGATGTGGACGAGGACGTCTTGCTGGGTATTTTGCTCGTGAACGTAGCGGCCGAAAACTAGCTTAAGTTCAGGTGCTGTGACGATGTCACGGATGGCGTAGATTTCCTCAGCACCAGTGATTTCGCCGGAGGTGGCTTGGTAACCAAGAAGCATCTGAACTGCCTGCTGCTGGTCTTCTGAAATGCTTGGCCACTGTGCAGCGTCACCACGCAGTGCAATATCTTCTGGCTCCCAGTGGTTGTTCTTCATCTCCTTATAGAGTTCATACGCCCACTGGTATTTGAGTGGTAGAATATTGAAGAACATGGTGTCGCGGCCATTGATGACCTTCTTCGCGGCATAGGCTTCTTGCGCCTTTGCTTCATCGATTTCGAAAGTGCGATCGCCGAGAGTTACTGTGGTGGTGGACATGTGCTAGAAGAAAAAAGGTGTAAGGATAAAGGAAAAAGGCTAGGTTGATACTGGAGAATGACCGTGGCTCTGATAGCCGCGTCGGACACTTTCGTGGCTGTTGCAGACACGATGGAGAATATGGCTTATGTTACCCTCATCGGTCAACGTCATTTTGCACCATGTGGTATTCACAAATTATTAACAATACCATATGTTGTGTTTTTTGGAATTTAAAGAAAATGTGAATAAAGGCTTGATATGACGCTAATCCTTGAAAATTCTAGGCTTATCAAGGGTTTGATACAGGTGTACGGGTCGAGACATTCCTCCCCCCTTGCGCTATAAAAAAAATCGAGCTGTTAGGCTAAGTTGGGTAATTAGCGAAATTTTAAAAACTTTCTAAACCTAACATCTAACCGACCCACTGAAATCTGAGTAAAGCGCTTAAAATCAGTTAATTTATTTTTAAAATAACCACAAATCCAGATTCCCCATTGAATAGATGAACGCGAGTAATACCACTCGGAGCTCCAAAAGAGCGGAATGTTGTTTTCTGGGGGGGGGTGAAAAATAGCGCTCCGAGGAAGCCGTGGAATACTGAGCTCTTACCTAACTCAGAATGATCATTCGCGTCAAAATGGTGATTGGCTGAAGGGATGACTTCATGTACCCATGAGCTTTATCTCAGCATGAGTCTGGCCTTCAGCCAGAGAAGACACCTTCTTCCCTATCCTAGGGTTACGCTCCTGCGTCACTCACCCTAGGCTGGTATGAAAATGGCCTTCAGCCAGTCGCAGGCATGAAGTGTAGACTCTGCTGATTCTTAAAATATGAAGTGTCTATATTTGCACGTTCAAGCTCTGAGGTTCGTGGCGGTGGTTTCCAACCGCCAAGCCCAAGACTATCAAATACGGACGAGGCGGTTAGAAACCGCCGTCACACTCCAAAGCGTAGGACTCAAGAATCAATCTATATCCCCCAGGTAGCCTACAGCGAAGGCAACATGAGGCTGAGTTCCGTAAGCCCGTGGGGCTAGCGAGTCACTCCAAAAACGAAAAAGTCCCAGAAGCACTTGCTTCTAGGTAGCCCCCAAAAAAACGAATGTTGTTTTCTTGGGGGTTTGAAAAATAGTGCTCCGAGACAATTTATTGATCGAAGAGCAGATCTCTACGCGCAGAGGCGCTGGCTAGCCTCGATCTTTGGGTTACGGCGAGCTTCGATCTGGTAGTAGCTTTCTAGCAATTTCACCTCGATTCCCAGCTCCTCTCGCAACTCACCGAGTGGGCAGTCGAGGTACGGCCGGTAGTCGAGTTCTTCTAATAGGAGGCACTGAGAGATCATCCCGAGATGGACAGCATCGGCATAGACCTTGTGAGCGTGCTGTGGAAAACGATAGGCTTTAGGATACCAATGGCCGGCGACGTAGCCGAAGAGCTTGGAGGCGGTCGTGCTCATGGCGTGAGAAGAGCCCATGGTGAAACCGATGGTGAATGCTTCGTCGATCAAAGTGGTACCCCGCCCTAACAAGAGGTGGATGCAGTCGTGTTGGAAGAGGCTCACTCGCCCTTTAAACATACTAAAAGGAGGAAAGGAGAACCCTGGATTCTCCATCATCTGGACAATCCAAGGGACTTCTGAGGCATTATTGCCGATAGCGTCCAACTGCGCTAAGGCATTGCGCAAGGTCATTTCCCGTTCCGCCAAGGGAATGAGAAATGTTTGGAGATCTGGATGGTAGCTAGGCATTGCTGCCATGCTACCACAGAGATAAGCGATCTTCCAGCCTTCGCTGGAATTAACTTACTTAACTAGAGTGAGTTTTGAAACACGGCCGGTGGCATTCCAGTCTTGGACGTAGAGGTTACCCGTAGCGTCGAAGCTGAGTCCGTGAGGAGCAGAGAAGATGCCTGGGTTTTGATCTTCATTCGCCACTTTGAAGTTAGCCCATTGCTTCTTGTTCGGGTTGTCTCCAACAAAGGAAACGGGTGTGCCGGTTTTGTCGATAATAACGACTCGAGCTTGAAGTTCGGCGACAGCGACGTGGTCACCGTGGAATGAAACTGCACAAGGGAGACGGAGGTTAGAGGCATGCACGCCGATCCAGTTTCCATCGAGGTCGAGGTGAACAAGGCGGCGCTTCGCACGATCGCAAACGAGCAGGCGTGGCTCACCAAAGCGGGTGTCGATTCCCAGTCCGTGGCAGGTTTTGAATTTTTTTAACTCGTCACCGCGGCCACCAAAAGTTTTGAGCAATTTACCCACTTTATCAAATTTGTGAATGAGGTTAGACCCGTAGCCCATGCTGACGAAGATCGAGCCATCGGCAGCGACTGCGATGCCAGTGATGCCTTTGACGCCACCTGGGATTTCACCTGTATTTTTATTGGGGATTTCCATCACGATATTGCCATCGAGATCGATTTTCAGAGCACGCAGATTCTCCTTACTGTCGCGTTTACCGCCGAGCTGAGCACCGTAGAGATATTCTTTATCTCCCTCAGATACTATTTGTAGTCCGTGGATGCCTCGCGCTTTTAGAGCAAGGGCTTTGACGAAGGTTCCATCTGGTTTGAACACGCAGATCGACTTTTCGCCGTTGGTACTGACATAGATGAGCCCTTGCTTGTCGACAGCTACACCTCCGTGGGTAGGGCCGAGTTTTGCGTCTTCAGGGAGTTTCCCCCAATCGAGGACGTTCTCGTAGGTAAAGGTTCCATTGCCAGTGCGGACGACTTCAGTCATCCCTTTGGCTTTAGGTGGGTGCTCGTGACCTTCATGCGCTTGAACTGAGCTAAAGATGGCTAGGCCCAGCAGGCTAGAAGTAAGAAGTGGTTTGACCATATGAATGGCAGAATAGTATTCTGAAAAATAAACGCAAGCCATCGCGTAGATCTTTCAATCATTGCCTGTAAACCAACTACCTCCGCATTCCGCGGTAGCGGCTAGTCTTGGGATCTCGCTCGTCGTAAGTCGAGTCGTCCTTATAACCGAGTACGCCATGGCGCTTAAGGTTTTTGATAAATATTTTGGTGTCATCACTGACTTCTTCGTCGCCAACCAAAGTACCTAACAATCCGTCACCATCTCCGAGACCGTTGAGAATAGTATCGGCAGAGTCGACGAATTTGCTGATCTTGGTAGCAGCATTTCGGAATTCCGCGATGGTCGCGGGGAGTTCTTTAATAGCAGGCCCGAACTCCTTCACTTCTTCCGTCACCACATCAAAGGTCTGTTCAGCCGAATCAGCCGCATTTTTCACGCTGACAATCGCCTCGCGCACCTCATCAATTGTAGGCTCTAGCCCCTCACCAATGTCCTTAAAGCTGGTGGTTGCAGCCTCGAGGTTGGCGATTGATTTTTTGAAGTTCTCTAAATTATCTTCCCCTAACACACCGTTATTCACCTTCTCAAGGGTGTCACCTAATCGGCCAGAAACGGCACGAATATCATCGAGAGCAGCATCAAACTTCAACAAAACAGTCCGTGCGTTTTTCATCAATTTACGAGCATCACGTGCCACCGACTCAGCATCCGACTGGAGAGCATCTAGGCCACTAGCGCCGCCGCCAGTCACCTTCGCGCCGTCCTCAAGAAATGCTCCAAGCTCGCGCACTTCTGGCGGGACAACCACAATCATTTTGTCTCCTAACAACGAGACTGACTGAATCAAAAATTCAGAATCGCTATAAATTTTAACTCGGTCATCAAGACTTAGCTCGACCATGACGGTGAGCTTATCCGTCAATTTCGGGGTGAAGAGCACGCGTCCAATTTTAGCTCCACCCATACGCACTTCACTTCCCTTGATGAGACCTGAGGCGTCCTTAAATTCCACTTCCACATGGTAGGTCTCACCTTTATTTTCTCCTATTCGACCAAACTGCACAACCAAAGCGCCAAGAGCCACGAAGCCTAACAGCACGAAGATGCCAACGAGTGTCTCTGCGCGTTTTTCCTTAAAGGCCATGATGCGTATTTTCTCTCACATCCTAGGACATGCAAGGATTGATTTATACAGATTCAATAGCCTTTGAGAGTTTCAGTGAGAATAGCATGGATACGAGTGCGCTCGCGAGCACTCAATGCAGGCTCCCCTGGGATAGGAGCGCTGGTAAGGTGCCGCCGAAGGTTCACTAGAACTCGTCTCTTAATAGGAGCGGGAAAAAGACTAAACGCCTTACTGTGGATGGTGTAGCTGCAACGGTATTTAAAAAGCCGTTTTTGTAACCTAAAGTCGCGTAACGACCATCCCTCTTTACTCGACTTAGCAGCGGCAAGGAAATCCTTCTGAAAAGCAGCAGAGCCATCGACGCCATCGACTGGCAACGCAGCATGATCACTAAAGAGCAAGCCCGCTAAAATCTCGTCACTTCGCCTCGTGATGAGCTTTTGCATTTGAGTGCTGTGTTCTGAATCTGACCCTGGATGCAATGCCTGATGGAGAAACTCCGAGCGCTGGTACTGTACACGTGCGGCGTAGAAGGCATTATGCATGTGAATCTGATGCTCCATCACCATCAGAGCGACGATGTCGCTGGTGTTGGCAAGATAAGCGGAAGTATTTATGTAATCCGAGAGGTCTTCTACGTTTTGGCCATGGCTGGCATTGTAGCGGTACTCACCATCCTCTAACTTCTTGGTAATTTTATTTCCCATATGCGGGAGGTCTCCGTGGGTTCCGCTAACATACCAACCACCCCAGCGTTCTTGAATGGGGCTCGACGGCACTGTTAGGTGCGTTCCCCACGCCAAAGCCAGCTGACCGTCTTGATCGGCATGCACTGAGCGCACAAGCAGCCCAGGAATATCGCGCGTATTGCCAGATGCATGGCAACGCAGGCAGGTGTTGTTGCGCTTGAATGCTTTTTGCTTTTCGGGAGCGCGTGGGTCAAAGGTGTAAAACATCACGCCAGATGGGTCGTCGGCCGCGACTAGCTCGATAAGGCCGCCAGGCACATAGCCGACATAGTAGTTTTCTGAGAAATAGACTGCCCTTTGATTATTGGGAGAAATCAGATTGTTTTGCTCGCTGGTTTTAGAAAAAACCAGCATTTGAGAGGACTCTGGCACCTTCAAAGCCTGCAGTATCTGCCGCAGAGTCTCTGTGGCGGGCTGCTATTTTAGGTTCAGAGTTTTTTGCAAGGCTGTAACGCCGTTGTCATCCTTGGATTTGGAGTACTCTAAAGGCTGAAGCTCGTAGTCAAGAGTGGCCCAAAGGCTACTGGCTGAGCCTAAAACTCCAGTCAGCACAGCTATGATAGATAGTTTCGTTAACATTAGTTTTCCCAGCTCTCTCCAGAGCTTCCCTCGATAAAGTTTTTGAGCTCCGGATCTGTTGATTCTTGGAGTTCTAGTGGAGTTCCCTCCCAGTAGACTATTCCTTCCTTAAGAAAGAGTACACGGTCTGCAATGCGGAACACACTGCGCATCTCGTGCGTTACAATGACATTGGTCATCTGATGGTCGCGCTGGAGGTCTTTCACCAAATGGTCGATAGAGTCGGCTGTGATAGGGTCCAGTCCAGCATGAGGTTCGTCAAAAAGAACGCAGGCTGGGCGGTCAACAATCGCTCTGGCCAGAGCCACGCGCTTGCGCATTCCGCCTGAGAGATCTGATGGCATCTTTTCCTCTTGCCCAGACAAACGAACAATTTCGAGCGATTCTCTGACTAGCTTGGTGATTCTATTCTCATCCTTCTCCCCTCCCATTCGTAGGGGGAAAGCAATGTTCTGCCCCACTGTCATGGAGTCAAAAAGGGCGCTATTCTGAAACATCATACCCATCATACGTCGCACTTTACTGAGTTCTCTCTCATTCATCTCAGTAATATCCTCACCTTCGACAAAAACCTCGCCCTCATCTGGAGAGAGCAAACCAATGAAATGCTTCATCAGCACAGACTTTCCACCGCCTGAGCCACCCAGAAGGACTAGGGTCTCACCCTTATAGACTTTAGCCGATAGACCCTGGAGTACTTTTTGGGTGCCAAAACTTTTATGCAAATTACGCACTTCGACAAATATTTCTTTCTCAGCCACCACATCACTAAAGCGATGTCGGCAGTTGAAGGAAAGGGAAAAAAGCCGCGGACAGAAATCGTTCTTGCAATTCTACAAGCCCAGCCGTACATCCTCCCTCGTCAAGGGCTGTGGAGTCATAGCAGGTGAATCCTCCAGATCTTAATCGAAGCAAAGGCAGCTTGTCTGTGATTGCCGCAGTCCCTTGGCACTTTCAGCCTCGACTTTTGTCGAGGCTTTTACGTTTCTCCCACCTCTGACCAGGAATTCTACCGCGAAAAACTCGAAACACGCTAAAAGGCGGGGACGATGGAACGATTTCTACCACGAATGACACTAATTTCAGGTATGGTTGCCAGTGCTATGAAACGTAATCACACACGGGCTTTGCCTGTGCTTTCATTTAAAAAACTTTCGTGATTTTTCACGTATTTAGCGGTTAGAAACCACCTCACGCCTCTAGCTGGGATCAATCTTCGTAGTGTTGACTAATTTCAAATCGGCCACACTATCCGAGCATGCAATTTGACACAATTATTACCCGCCGCGGAACTGGCTCTATCAAGTGGGACCGCCGCCCCGAGCTCGATCCATTTTGGGTTGCCGATATGGATTTCATGTCACCACCCAGCATTTTAGACGCAGTCCAACAACGCCTATCCCATGGTATCTTAGGCTACGCTCAGGCTCATGAAGGAATAACAGAAGCAGTGCTAGACTATCTCCAAAACCGCCACGGCGCCAGCAGTCTCAGAAAAAACATTGGTGCATCTAGGCGGGCTGGTCCCGGCTCTCTCGCTCGCGGCGAGAGGATTCACCGAGGCTGGTGACAACTTGATGACTTGCACGCCGGTCTACTACCCATTCCTGCATGTTGGAAAAGACGCGAGAATTGATACCCTTGCCATTCCACATATCTATCAAGAAGGTCGGTGGACTTTTGACTTCGAAGAAATGGAAAAGCAAGTTTCTACGAAAACCAAGATCTACATT
Organism: Rubritalea profundi; assembly: GCF_002954445.1. Classification (GTDB taxonomy): domain Bacteria; phylum Verrucomicrobiota; class Verrucomicrobiia; order Verrucomicrobiales; family Akkermansiaceae; genus Rubritalea; species Rubritalea profundi. The sequence goes on along the minus strand of NZ_MQWA01000001.1, from coordinate 2,322,368 downwards.
CTCTGTAACCCACAGAACCCGCTCGGGCGAAACTTCACAAAAGAAGAAGTCATCAAAGTGGCTGAATTTTGCGACCGCCACCAACTGGTGCTCGTTTCAGATGAAATCCACTGCGACTTAGTCTTCAACGAGTCCGACCAAGCCTTTTTCTCTGCGTTAAATCTGCCAGAAAAATTGCGCCAAAAGCTCATCGTCCTCCAGGCACCAAGTAAGACGTATAACATTGCGGGCATGGGGTATGCTTTTGCGGTCATTGAGAACCCTTCCATCCGCAAGACATTCTGCGCGACACGTGGCCACACCCTCAGCGAGATCAATTGCCTCGCATTTTACGCAGCGGAAGCAGCCTACAAACACGGTGAACCATGGCGCCAAGAGCTCCTCAGCTACCTCAGCAAGAATCGTGACACAATCACTCAGTTTGTCCGAAGTGAGCTCTCTGGCTGCAGCATCCCCGACATTGAAGCCACCTATTTGGCGCTCATCGACACGCGTAGTGCCGGCATGAAGAATCCTGCTCAATATCTTGAAAAAGACGCTCAAGTCTGGGTCAATGACGGAGCTGCCTTTGGAGCACCAGATCACTTCCGTTTCAATTACGGCTGCCCACACGCCCGCGTTCTCGAAGGTCTCGATAAAATCAAAGCTTCATTTGACCGCTACCAACGATAGCCTACATGCCAATTGACACGACTCACTGAAATTTGTTAGTTCTATCGTGCCCTCTAACTCAATCACCACTATCAACATTCCCATGCCACCGAAACTAAAAGTTTCATTCACCACTCTCAGTCTAGCGGGACTCCTTCCTCTTTCTGCAGCGAACCCAGGTGCAGCGAGCGCAGTTGATGACATTCCCTATGGGATCGAAGCTGTCGCTCAATACCGCAGCGAATATAGCTACCGAGGTTTCATTCTAGCTAAAGACACCATTGACCTCCAGCTCGGAGCTCAATACGCATTTAACGACACGACCTCACTCAACTCAACTGCTTGGTTCGGCTCAGAAATTGGTGATGGAGACTTTACAGAAGGAGGCTTACGGGCCGACCTACTTAAGGACATCGGCGCGATGACTTATTCCTTTTCGGGAACCTATCGATCCTACAGCAACACCTTTTTTGAAGATGGCCTCAACATTGAGGCTGCCGCGATCTACCACCTCAATCAGCTTATCGACTTCTCGGGAAGGATTGCCTACGATACTGGAGCTGAGGGCTGGTACGCAGATCTGGGAGGCAGTTACTACCACCGACTCAACGACGACTCGTATTTGAATCTCTCTGCCGGCATCAGTGCTGTCGACAAATACTACTCCAGAGATGGCCTCGACGATGTTTTCGCCAAGCTTAGCTACACGTACAACATCAACCAAAGCGTATCGATCAGTCCCTATGTAGGAACTTCGGTACTGCTCGACAATGATGACACTGGAGGCGACAGCCTCTATGGTGGCATTTATTTTGCAGTAAGCTTCTAGCACCAGACTATCATGACACGCGTTTACATCATTCTCTCTCTCGTCTTATTTTCCTACTTCGGAATCACATTGTTGGTTGAGTATATGAATCCCGACGTGAAAACAATGTCTGCCACGCCTCAAATAACCGGCACAAAGCTTCACGCAAACGGCCTCCCCGACCAAATCATTGGAACATTCAAGATCGACCGCGTGGCGTCCAAAGCATGGCTCGACAGCCAGGAAAATCTCGACTACGAATCAAAAGGCTACTTTTCTAGCTTACATATCAATCAGACACAATTCACTTTCGACGGTAACTCCATCTGGTTTGCCGACCAAATTTCGGCCATCTCAGTAAAGATCATCAACAACGATGGAGTGAATGTCGAGCTCCGGATGATCGACCCTGGTACTCAACACAAAAGTTCGCACACTTTTTTCCTCCAAGCCGGAAGTGACAGTGGAGTCTGGTTCAGTAATTACAGTCACCTAGAAGACGGCCAAAAGATGCTTTATAGAGCTCGCTACACCAAGCAAGTGGAGTAGATCTGTGCTACACTTCGGCATCCAACCACTTCCCTCGGAAATGGAGTACGGCAAAAACTATGGCTTGTACGATAAGATCGAGCATCATCACTAGCCAAACCTTAGTGAGCGTCATCTGGTCGCCAAAAAACTGGAAGCTCATAGCTAACAAGCCAACTCGGAATATGAGCATAATTCCAAAAGAGAAGAACATAACCGACACAGTGGCTCCTGCTCCTCTCATGGACATTTTCATCACCATCGCCGTCGCAAAGAAGGGCTGTACCCAGCCAACATAGCGCAGAACTTCCACAGCCATCTCAGCTTGCTCCCCGCCATTTGGGCTCATCACTCTCACTAGATCTGGGGCAAATACTACGAGGCAAAGACCTATTGCACCCATGACAACCATCGCCACGTACCAACACATTCGAACAGCGTGCGCGGCTCCCACCTTCGACTGAGCTCCTAGATATTGTCCCGCCAATGTCGAAGCTGCCATTCCCAGCGCAAAACCCGGCATAAAGCTTATTGACTCTATCTGAACCACCATTCCATGCGCACCCAAGGCTCCTTCAGTCTTCAGTCTATTGGCCACCATCCACACGCCAAAGGCATGAATCGACCACATTCCCATAATCTCTATCAACTGAGGTAGCCCAACGCGGACAATTCGCCTTCCAACACTCCAATCCCAACGGAGCAATGCTGGCTTCAACTCGACAACTGGCTGGCTTCTTTTACTCGGCCGCATAGCGCGCAGAATCATAATCACACCAACTGCCCAACCACCAAAAGTTCCCCAGGCCAGTCCAGTGATACCCATTTTTTCTGGTGGCATCACCGAGCTCATAAACCAGACGCTCAGCAAAACATTGACTATATTCACAACAGTCATCGCAGCAAAAGGCGTTTTGGTATCGCCACCAGCTCGCATGCAAGCATTACAAACAAATAAAACGCCGCTCAAGGGAGCCGAGTAGGCGATGATCCGAAGGTATTGGAGAGCATACTCAGCCGCCATCCCTTCTAGACCAAAAAAATGCGTGAGAATTGGAGCCAGACTCCAAATCATGACCCCTGACAGCGCTCCTCCTATCGTACCTAACATTATCGATTGGCCAGTTGCTCTCTCCGTCAAAGGAAGATCGCGAGCGCCAAATGCCCTGGAGACCAAAGCTTGAGCGCCTGTAGCAATAGCTCCCTGTAAAATCATCATCAACCACGCGACATACATTGCTAAGCCCATCGCATCAAAGACGGCACTCTGAGCCTCTGCGCCCATGGTGTTCCCTGCGATTATACGGTCTACAAAGCTCACCATCGTTCCCATGATGTTCTGCAGGAATGGCCAGAGTGCTAGCGATATAATTTGCTTCCTCAGCGAAAGCCCCGCGAGCATACCACCCAATTCTACCTCAGCTCTTCTGCCAGTGGGAGGTTCAATCTGGTTGGCGGTATTACTCATAAACGCACACTCGCTAAACGAGAGTAAATTCAAAGTAACTAGGCTAGCTTACAATTCAAACGGAATGCACAATAATTCTATAAATCCCCCTTTCCCTCTCATCATTTCACGCTTACTTTAGCACCGTAATCGATGCAAGTCCCCAACAACCAAGTACCCGAACACAAACTCAGCAACAATCTATTGATTGCTGACCCATCCTTGCTCGACGGTTGCTTTAACAGGAGCGTTATTTTCATGCTCGAGCACGTTCCAGATCAAGGATCAACTGGCCTCATCCTTAACCATCCTACGGGGAAATCCGTTGGCCAATTGATCTCATCTGACGCCTTCTCTAAGCTCGCTCACCTCCCAGTAAGTTACGGTGGCCCAGTGGAGAGCGACCAACTCCATTTTGCCATTTTTGAATGGACTAATAACTCGCTCAACTGCCACACTAGGATTTCCTCCGAGCAAGCGGCCGCAGCGATGCAACAACCTGGCAAGCTAGTACGCGCCTTTGCTGGACACTCAGGATGGACACCTGGCCAGCTGCATGAGGAACTAGAAAAGCACGCTTGGGTCACCGATTACAGCAGGCAAGCCACACTCAGTCACCTACTTGACGAGAATTTCTGGGCTGAATCATTACAAAAAATATCTCCATTCCATCACGTTCTCTCACTCACTCCTGAAAACCCCTTTTTAAACTAACATGCGTGTAGTTATTCAACGAGTCTCCTCAGCATCAGTGACCATCGAGGGGAAGGTCAGCGCTGAAATAACAAATGGCTTTCTCATCCTTCTCGGGATTGAGGCTGCGGACTCGGCTGAAGACATCGATTGGCTTACCGGTAAAATCTCTAAAATGCGTGTTTTTGCAGACTCTGAAGGACTGATGAATAAGTCGTTAACTGACATCAAAGGCTCGGCGCTGGTCGTGTCCCAGTTCACCCTCCACGCCAACACAAAAAAAGGTAACCGACCGTCCTTCATTCGCGCCGCTCGCCCAGAACAAGCTGAACCAATGTATCAGACATTTCTACAGCAACTGGGAGAACGCATTGGAAGCCCCTGCCAATCGGGTGAATTTGGTGCCGATATGCAGGTTTCGCTCGTCAATGACGGCCCAGTCACCATTATCATCGATAGCAAGAATCGCGAATAAACCATGCTTACGAACGAACCCATCTCGATCCAATTTAGAATCCCCGCCACCGACCATTTAGGAAAAAATGAGGTTGAGGGGAAAATCCGCTTTCTAGCGGAGAGTGTAGAGCTGGACTGGAGACTCAAAGGTAATGTCTTCCGTGGTGGCCAACAAGAGGTCGAAACCATCACCCTCGACTACGGAGAGATCGAACACGTAGAACTCAAAAAACGTTGGTGGAAACTGAGCCAAATCATCTTGCGCATCTCCAACCCCGCTTCGGTAGAGGCTATTCCCGGTATCGAAATGGGTAAAATGACTTTAGAGATTGATGCTCGATCACGCGAGGAAGCAAAAAACCTAGGGGCATTGATCGACTTTAAGCGTTCAATTTTCTTAGTCGATCAGCAGACTAGGCGGTTGGAAGCCATGAGCAAAGAGCTCTAAACTCTAGGAGCTTAGGCAGACTTTTTAAGCTTTTTTCTATAGGCGGCAGGGGTAGTGCCCATCCTTTTTTTGAAAACTCGGGTAAAGTGGGCTTGGTCAGAAAATCCACTCTCTGAGGCGACGTCAGCCAATGATATGTCATCGTTTTCCATCAAGGAAACTGCCTTCTCTAATCGCATCGTTGTAAGATACTTATGCGGTGAGTGCCCAGTCGTCTTCTTAAAGCTTCGGGCAAAATGAAAGGTCGACATATTGGACTTTGAGGCCATGTCTTCCACATAGATTGGAGAATGAAGTTTACCCCACATATAATCGGTCAAGCGCTTCAGCAATGGTTTGCTGAGCTCTTTTCCCTTGGGGCTTTTCACATCCTTCATCATTCAATTTAAATCCGTAGTTTCACCAAACAACACAGCTCACTATGAAGCATCCAAATTTGGATTAGATGAAGGTTAAAGAGTAATCAAGGAAATGAACAGAACTAATTTGTAACAGTCGTATGATTCATTTCACCGCAGCAGCAAAGCAACCCACTTACACTAAAGATTTTCAGGGGATTCAAGTAATTCAGCAACTCGGTTCAGCACTCTCCCTGCATCGCCGCCATCGATAACTCGATGGTCGAATGTCAAATTAAGCTCGGCTTCCATGACAGGAATAAAAGCTCCCACCTGATCAGACCAAACTGGCTTTTTAACTCCAGCGCTAATGCCCAGGATCAGCGTCTCGTTAGGTAGAGGGATGGGAGTACCCCAAGTCAGGCCAAATGTTCCAAAGTTTGTAACCGTTGCAATCCCCCCTCGGGTGTGTTCCTCGGTAAGGCGGCGACCACGAGCTAACTCCACGAGTTCGGCGTAATCGTTAGACAATTCCTTCACCGACTTCGTATCAACGTTGCGAACCACAGGCACCATCACTCCGTCAGCTACCTGTACGGCAAGTCCAATATCGAAGGCGCGAGGGTGAACGATTCGTCCACCAATTAAATAACCTGCCGCCTCAGGGTGCTCAGCTAGAGCGAGAGCAAAAGCTCTCAGCACATAAAGAGTTAACCCAGGTTTAGGGACCTGTGCAGAGCGATGAGCTAAGAGCGCATCCATCACGATCGGGCGCGCCACCGTAGCCAATGGTCGTGACCACGAACGACGCATCGCATCCGCTACCGCCAAACGCATTGGCGAAGCTGCCGATGACGGCCAAGCGCTGATGTAATCGAGAAACTTCTCTAAATCAGCAACAGTCACACGACCACCTGCACCACTGCCGTTGACAGCGGAGATGTCGGCGGCCTGCAAACCAAGCTCATTCATGCGCGCTCGCATGCGCGGAGAAATATAATGCGCGCCCTTATTGCCCATTGGCACAGGTAAGCCCTGCACATTGGGCTCAACAGCCTTTGGCTCAAAGTACCCACCTCCTTCAGTTTTGAAATGGAGATTAGCTTCTTCATCATCTTCGGACTCACCATCGGATTCTGGCGCATGTGATTGATCTTCGACTTGATCTTGCTGGACTGTGCTCACTCCAGTTCGCTGAATTTCTTCATCAGTAACATCAATCACGCCCAGTACACTCCCCACGGCATAACTCACTCCCTCTTCCAAACAGAGATCTTTGATTATTCCTCCACAAAGAGTGGGAACGCTCATGGTGGCTTTGTTGGTCTCCACCTCAATGAGGTCTTGCTCCGCCTCTATGACGTCACCAATCGCTACATTAATTTTGACGATGGTTGCTTCGGCGATCGATTCGCCGAGCTGAGGCATGACAATAGGTACTTCAGGCATGATTTTTATATAAAAGGTTAGTAAGCAAGGAGGTTTCTCAGAGCCTCACAGATCGACTCAGGTGTAGGACGGTGCATCGCCCACAATTTGGGGTGATAAGGAACGGGGGTGTCCTTAGCGTTGAGACGCATTGGTGGAGCATCGAGCAAATGGAATCCTTCAGCACAGACGCGCGAGACGACCTCAGAAGTCACACCTCCCCAAGGAAAGGCCTCCCCTAGCGCTAGAATGCGCCCAGTTCTGGCAACGGATGCCACGACCGTGTCGATATCGAGAGGTTTCACTGAGCGCAAGTCAACGACCTCAATCTCCCAGCCTCCTTCTTTATAAAGTATCTCAGCGGCGCGCACAGCCTCATGCACCATGGCGCTATAGGTGACCACTGTCGCATGTTTTCCGCTTCGGGTAATACGGGCCTTACCAATTGGCAGGTTATCGCCTTCGAAATTATCGCTTTTCAACCAACGGTAGAGGAATTTATGCTCACAGTAGATGACTGGATCGTCTAGATCGACAGCCTGAAGAAGCATCGAGTGAGCATCCGCCACGGTTGCCGGTGTCACGACGACAGTACCGGGGTAATGCGCGTAGATAGATTCCATGCTTTGACTATGGAATGGGCCTGAACCTGGAGTTCCGCCAGATGGCAAACGCACAACAATCGGCACAGGAATCCCCGTACGATAGTAGTGAGTCGCGGCCTGGTTGACAATCTGGTTGAATGCAACGGAGGAAAAGTCAGCAAACTGCATTTCAATAATCGGCCGCATGCCTTCAATCGCCGCACCGACAGCCATACCAATCATCGCATCTTCGCTAATAGGTGCGTCGATCACCCTGTCAGGCCATTGTTCCTGCAGCCCTTTAGTCGCCTTGAACGCTCCACCAAATTTACCGATATCTTGGCCGTAGAGAAACACTTTAGGGTTCTCGGCTAGAGCTCTCTCCTGGGCGTCGCGAATTGCATCAATGTATGTAACAGCCATGCTTAAAAAAAATCATTATTGAAGCCCTTTGAGGCTAGGGCTGGCGATTGCCGACCACTCTTCCTTGTAAGGGTTAGGTCCATCCTCTCGCTGAGCCACAGCCACAGCCTCTTGGGCTTCGGCATTAAATTCAAGCATCCATTTTGAATATTCCAGCTCAGTCAGCCACCCTTTCTCTATGAGTTGCTGCTTACCAACATCATTACAGTCACGACCATATCTGCCTTCTTGAAGTTCAGTGGCCACATAAGAGCCATCGTCATGCTCTCCATGACCTGAAAGCCTAAGGAGTTTCGCTACAATCAGCTGCGGTCCGCCGCCACTACGGGCTTTGGCGACCGCATTGCCGATCACCGTCGCACACTCCAACATGTCAGTGCCATCGACGCTGTGTCCTTCCAAACCGTAGCCTTTAGCTCGGTCAATCAAATCGTCGCAGGCATATTGCCTGTCATTCGGTGTCGAATAGGCAAACTGATTATCGGCTATGATCACCACCATCGGCAATCGCTCTACGGCTATAAAGTTGAGTCCTTCGTGAAATGCTCCTGTAGAAGTCGCTCCGTCACCAACGCAAGTAGCACCGACACAGCCGTCGAGTTCACCCTTGATTCGTTTTGCCAACAAAACCCCACCGACTTGCGCTACAGCAGCTCCAAGGTGACTAATCATTGCTAGCAGGCCTTCAGCTGGTCGCCCGCGATGAAGGTTCCCATCACGCCCACGCATAGGTCCTTTTGCTGAGCCTAAATATGTCCGAGTCGCATCGAGAGGGTCTTCTCCAAAGGCTGTACGACCGGCTTGATCTCGGATCAGTGGAGCAAACACGTCTTTGTTCCATGTGAGACAAGCTCCTAGAGACGCAGAGACAGCCTCTTGCCCTTTACCTATGTAGACCCCACCAACAATTTTCCCAGCTTTGTAAAGGTTACTCAGCTTGATTTCTAATACACGCGCTCGCAACATTGCGCGAAAGACATCACGGGCGTGTTCTTTGCTCAGTTCTTTGCTCAGATCTTTGTTTGGCGTGCTAATCGTTTGCTCCGTCACAGGGGTAGTCTATAGGGACGATCTCAGATCTAGCAATAGCTTTCTGGCGAGGAGATTTCTTTTCTTAAGAAATCCATAGTAATACCATTAGATAGCCGCACATTTGGGCTCTGACAACAGCCGCAGATAATATCACTGGTTAACTTTCTCTTTGATTCCAAGCCACCAATTCCTGGTAGTTGACACCACTGCCGCCAAAAATATCCAGGGCTGAGCCCACCGTGATATCGACCTTGCCGGAGGAATGCGTATCGACTGCTAGGACGTCCTGCATGCTGCCGACTCCACCGGCATAAGTCATCGGAATTCCAGCCCAGTCACCGAGCATGCTGACTAATTCCAGATCCACGCCACCGCAGAGTCCTTCGACGTCCGCTGCATGGATCAAGTATTCCGAACAATATTCCGCCATGCGATCAAGCGAGGCTTTAGTGATTTCGACATTGGTCAGCGTCTGCCAGCGATTCATCGCCACCGTCCAACCTTTGTCAGTCCGGCGGCAACTAAGATCAACGACGAGCCGCTCTTTTCCGATTTCCTGAGAAAGTTCTTTAAGCCGATCGATACTAAAATTGCCATCTTGATCAAACAACCACGATGTCACGATCACCTGACTGGCTCCAGCGCTGATCCACTCCGCTGCATTTTCTATGCTAACTCCACCACCTAACTGTAAGCCACTTGGCCAAGCTGCTAGCGAGTCCAATGCTGCGTCACGATTGCCCGGGCCTAACTGGATAACATGCCCACCGGTGAGACTATCGTCACGGTATTGCTCGGCAAACTCCGCAGCTGAGGCATCCGCCACAAAATTTTCCTTCAAGCCTGCACCGTCATCCGATAGGGTGCCGCCAACAATTTGCTTCACTTGGCCATTGTGAAGATCAATACATGGTCTAAATTTGGTCATCGTTCTGAACGAAAGCAGAGTCTAGACCCGAGCAAAGCGCAAGCACCAAGCTATGAATCCATTCAAAATCACCTTTTTTGCAGGCCTCGCCGCCTTCAGTCTATCCTCCTGCGACAACTCATCGACAAAGTCCACGGCTGGAGCTGACAACAAGCCAGAGTTACCACAAGGACCGGTGGCGGCACCGGAAGGCATGGTTTGGATTCCTGGAGGAACTTATTGGCGTGGAAATGAAGAAGATCCAGGTAATCTTTCGGTATTTCTCGAAGGAATCAATGATCGGATGACCCGTAAGCGTGTGGCCGAAAACCATTTTCTAGAAGAACGTCCGCTCCACAAATGTGCCGTCGATGGATTTTTCATGGATGCCACTGAGGTCACTAACAAACAGTTTGCGGAATTCGTAGATGCCACAGGCTTTGTCACGATGGCCGAAGAAGGCCTCAAGCAAGAAGATTTCCCCAAAGCACCAGCCGAAGCATTAGAGCCTGGGGCCAATGTCTATACTAAGCCAGCTGAAGCACTCAACCCCCGTTTCACCGAGGACGCATGGCGCTGGTGGGCCTACACTAAGGGAGCAAACTGGCGTCACCCAGAAGGACCAGGATCCACCATAGAAGGCAAAATGGACCACCCTGTAGTCTCGGTGAACTACCATGATGCTGCAGCTTACGCTAAATGGGCTGGCAAGCGTCTCCCCACCGAGGCTGAGTGGGAAAAAGCTTCTCGTGGCGGCCACGAAAAACGCATGTTCAACTGGGGACCCAATGTCAAACTCGACGGCAAATGGATGGCTAATTGCTTCCAAGGTGACTTTCCAAATGCTTCAGTCGCCGAAGATGGCTTCCACCTATCAGCTCCGGTAAAATCCTATCCAGCTAACGATTACGGTCTCTATGACATGGCTGGCAATGTTTGGGAAATCTGTAGCGATTACTACAATCCACGCTATTACGAAGATTACATTCTCAACCCAGTAAAGAATCCGCAAGGTCCGACTAAGCCTCTCACTGAGACTGAGCAAACCCAAGTCCTACGCACCGGCACCTGCCCACCACCGACCCCTGGCATGCACCCACTCAGCCACCTCCGCGTCGCGCGTGGCGGCTCCTTTCTTTGCCACTTTTCTTACTGCCTACGTTTCCGCCCAGCAGCCAGACATTACCATGAGCCTCTGACACCGACCCACCACACTGGATTCCGTTGCGTCAAAGATGCCCCTAAACTATAATCCCTCAAAAATCGTGAATCACTCTGAACTCATAGCTAGCGGAAAACGGGTCGTCGAAATCGAGATCGAAGCCATCCAATCTCTACTCGACCATCTCGACGACAACTTCGCATTGGCAGTCATCGCCCTCGCTGACTCAGTAGCGAACAGCGGCAAGATCGTGGTTGTCGGGGTCGGTAAATCTGGCAACATCGGCCACAAAATAGCCGCCACTCTCAACTCTACAGGCTCCACAGCAGTGGTGCTCAATTCGCAAAACGCCCTCCACGGCGACCTCGGAATCATCTCAGATGGTGACACTATCATCGCCCTTTCATTCTCGGGTGAAACAGCAGAACTTCTAGACCTCCTACCGCACATCAAGCGCTTCGACGTCAAAATAATTTCTATTACAAAGAGTGCTCGCTCAAGCCTCGCCAAGCACTCCGATATAGCGCTGATCACCCCCATCCACAAAGAAGCCTGCCCACTCAACTTAGCTCCGACATCATCGTCGACCGCGGCTTTGGTGATGGGCGATGCTCTAGCGATGGCCTTGCTAGAAGCGCGCGGCTTCACTGAGAACGACTTCGCCAAATTCCACCCAGGTGGTGCCCTCGGCAGAGCCCTTCTAACCTCAGTCAAAGACATCATGCGCTCTGGTGACCAGATAGCCATAGTCAGCACCACAGCAAGCGTCACCGACGCAATCGCAGCCATGAGCGCCGCACGCACAGGCTCCGCTATCATCACTGACAATGATGGCCACACTCTCCGCGGCGTCTTCACCCATGGAGATTTCGCCCGCACATTCCAGGCTGACAACAACATAGGCAAACGCCTCGTCGTAGACTTTATGAATGCCACGCCCATCACAATCCACCAAGACGCTCTCGCTGCTGAAGCTGTCAAAACCTTCGAGCAGAAGCGGATTGATGACCTCATCGTCGTCGACACTCAGAATAAAGTCGTCGGACTTGTCGACTCTCAGGACCTCGCGCGCTTAAAAATTGTCTAGCCAAACCCCGCTCGATTCTTTACCAAATCCCTATCCATCAGAGGATTACTCGCGCAACTCACTTTCTAAATGATTTGCGCAGCAGCACTCTCTCACATAACACTTCCAACTCAAAACTTAACACTTTCACAATCATGGCATCCGTAGTCGCAACTAATCTCAAAAAAGGCCAGTGCATCAAGTACCAAGGCGAAACTGGCATCGTTCTAGGTCTCGACCACCGCACACCAGGAAAAGGCAACGCTCTCATCGCTGCCACCATCCGTTCATTCAAGTCCGGTAAGACAAAGACAATCCGCTTTGCTTCTTCTGATAAAGCAGACGTGATCGAGACTGAGAAGCAGAAGCTTGAGTTCTCCTACTCAGATCCAAATGGCTACAACTTCATGGACCTCACTACCTATGAGACCATCACTCTCAGCAAAGAGCTCATTGGAGATGCCACTGACTACCTCAAAGAAGGACTCAGTGTAGAAGTTCTTTTCATCGAAGGCAACCCAGTGACAGTGACTATGCCTCTCACAGTCGAGCTAATCGTGACCGATTCCTCAGATGGCATCAAAGGCGACACTGCGAACAACCCAACCAAGCCAGCTGTGCTTGAGACTGGAATCACCGTACAGGTGCCACTCTTCGTCAAACCTGGTGACGTGCTGAAAGTAAGCACTGAAGACGGCTCCTACCTCGGACGCGCATAAGCTAAGCTTACGCATTCCAACTATTTAAAAACAGCGGAGCTTCGGCTTCGCTTTTTTTGTCCCCCACACTCCCACAACTCGACCCCAACATCCCCCCCCCCTCAACGACCAGTCAATATTGCACGCCTAGAAGCATTGGGCTTGTTGGGTCTACGCTTTGGCCATCAGCCTTCGTTTAGGTGCCCTATTTAGGGCGCAGACAATATGTCAAATGCTTCTCTCTATTAGAGTGTCCGCAACTCCTACAGAGTTGTCTGGGTAGATGTCTATTATCCCAGCGTAGGAACTTCGTCCCAACACTGGGCTAAGTTACATAAGCCCTTTGGGCTAGAGGAGAGTTGTCTTTTCTGGGGATATTGTGTGTCTAACTGTGCATGAGGGTCGATATCTGTTTCATGATTTTTTTGTTCTCCACTTTTTTTTTCTTCTTCATTTTGCTCGCAGGGCGTATTCCAATTTTTCGGGCTCGAAAAGTTTTATATCAAAGTCAGGGTTCGGCTTTGGAGTGATGGCCTTTGTGTCCGCTAGATGTTCTTCAATCAGCAGGTCCAGTGCTCTCACTTGCTCAGGTTTGGCTGTAGCCAGATTATTCAGTTCTGCATCATCCTGAGACAGGTCGTAGAGTTTGTAGTCATGCTGGCCTGCGTCACCGCCAAAAAACACGCGGATCAATTTCCACTTTCCCGAGTGTACGGAGACTGAGGGTGGTAACCACTCAGGTACAGGGATTAAGCAGGGGAAGTAGGTGAATATTGCATCACGTTTAAGTTTCTTGCCTTTGAGGGCGGGCTTGATGTCGATCCCGTCAATGGCATGATTTTCGGGCAAGGCAATTCCCAGACCGTTGAGTAATGTCGGGTAGAAATCAGAAGTTTGAATGATCTCGTCGCTACGGCTCCCTGCCTGCGTAACACCTGGCCAAACCACAATGCAAGGCACGCGAATGCCTCCCTCGCACATTGAAGCCTTGCCGCCACGCAGTGGCGCATTGGAGGTTGGCGCGGCATCTCCATCTGCTGGGATTCTACTGTGTATATTTCCACCGTTGTCGGAAATGAAAATGATCACGGTGTTATCGGCTATTCCCTTTTTGTCGATGGCGTCTAAGAGAGTCCCCACAGCATCATCGAGTGAATGTACCATTGCCGCATAGGTTGCTGACTTCTGCTCACTGCTGGGGTCAATGACTTTCCGGTATTGATTGATGAGTTTCTCTTTCGCACCGAAGGGTGCATGAACAGAGAATTGCCAGTAGTTCATGTAAAATGGTTTATCCTTGGGTAGACTGTTTAACCACTTGACGCTTTCTTCAGCCATGCGATCTTCAATCTGTTCCCCGGCATAATTTGCTTTGATATTGTTGAATTTCCAGGGGGCGACATAACTTCCGGCAGGCCCGGGCCCGGGGTGGTGTGGTATATCAACATCAAAACCATGTTCGAGCGGACTGAAGGGTTCTGACCCTAAATGCCACTTGCCAAAATGAGCGGTTGTATAGCCTGCCGTTTTCATCATTTTGCCGAGTGTCGGGTACTGTGTATCTAAACGCGTGACCGTTGTGACTGGTAGTGCTTTTTGTGATGCCGGCACTTCTGCCACTACTTCAGCCTTCATCACGACGTTTTTTGAGTGATGCTTCGGCTGAGTGCTGCCATGGCGGGCAGGCGTTTGGCCGGTCAGAATACTGGCTCTGGTTGGTGAACAAAGCGGGGAATTAGAATACGCTCTGCTGAAAGTGCAGCCGAGTTCGGCTAGGCGTAATATATTGGGCGTTTTATAAAGCTTAGTTGTACCATAAAGCTCGGTGTCGCTCCAACCGAGGTCATCGGCCAGAATAAACACCACATTCATTTGCTTGTTGGCATGTTTGTTTGGTCGAGCTCTGCTGCCCATTGCTTTGATGCTTATCGCAGACAGAAGAATAAGGAGAATACAGGATTTTATAATCAATTTCATTTGTAGTCGAATGTCAAAAGTGTGAAATGGACGTGAGACTATATAGTACCAGCGAGTTGTCGAACCTGAATCTAGCTAATGTTCTTGTCGTCAACTGCCTTGTTTGAATCACGATTCGCCGCTGCAATGCTAAGTTCAGCCCATTCAAGAAGAATGTCCGGATCTTCTATCGCAAGAGCTGGCGCTTGGTAATATGAAAGTGCGATGTGCTTGCCTTTCCGTTGATAGGTAAAAGGTTTAAGGTCTAATTCAGTGAACTTCGAAATATTATGTTTGTCGGTTTTTAGGAATAACTCACTGTCGCTAACCAGACCAAACATCTTTTCATCGCAGTAAATTCCGAAACCACCAAACATTCTTTTTGAAAATGTATCAGCTCCTAGTTTAGCAAGGTTCTCAATGATGTAATCTACAAATTACTGCTAGGAATTTGCTTTTTGGGTGAGGTGTTCGGAGGTGTTCGGAGGGGTTTTCATGGGGTGATAAGGGGGTTGTTCCCGAGCCATCCTCCACTGCCCTACTAGGCCTCGGTGGACTCGCCTTGATCTTGCGTCGTCGTAAGTAGACCCTGCCTTTTTTTATTCCCTTATATCTAATCGTCCGTTCTAATCAGCGAGTGCATTTGCTCGGGTATCCTCTTGGGGCGCCCAGTTTCAGCATCGACGTAGACCCATTCCGTTTCACCTTGGGCAACGCGTTGGCCGTTGCGTAGGAACTCGTAGCGGCGTAGGCTTTTGACCCGTTCAGCGGATGCGATCCAGGTGCGGGCTTCGATCTTGTCGCCTAGATGAATCGGGCGGAGGTATTCGATGACGTGTTTGCGGGCAAACCACGTTGTCCCCTGCTCTGCCATCAGGTCATCCACTTTCCAGGTGGAGGCATGGCCAATGGCCAGTTCCTGCATCCACTCGACGTAGACCACATTATTGACGTGGCCATTGCGATCGATGACTGCGGCACCCACTTCGATGGTTTTCTGGTAAATATTCTCTGCCATTTTCAAACTTAATTCTGTCTATCGACAACGTTTCCTTTATCCAGATATGAACAAATGGCAAGTGTTCTGTTGACGATGAATTATGTGCCTTTTGTGGCCAATATTTACTGCTAGGAATTTGCTTTTTGGGTGAGGTGCACGGAGGGGCTGTCATGGAAAAAATAGGTGGTTGCGAGGGAAAGATGGGGGTGAATTTTTAAGAATGGGACTAATAGCCAGCGGCTTGACCATCTTTTCTTGATTCTGAAGCGCCATAATAAACTTTGTTAACGGCATCCCACATGATGGCTTGATAACCGCCATAACTGCCAACATTCCACGAGATGCGATGGCCCATTTTTATTAATTCCCTTATGGTTTCATAGTCAAACCCTGACTCTAATTGCAATATTCCCCCATCGCTCATTGTTCCCCCGGTTGGTTGAGATGATCCACTATGTAAGATTCGAGGCGCATCACCGGCTTCTTGCAAATTCATGCCAAAATCGATCATATTGATCACAATTTGAGCATGTCCCTGAGGTTGAGTTGCGCCACCCATGAGTCCAAAACTAATGTATGGCATTCCGTCTTTGGTAATGAAGGCGGGGATGATAGTATGGAAAGGTCGTTTATGAGGTTCGAACACATTGGCATGTCCTTCTTCAAGTGAAAATAATTCGCCTCTATCCTGTAAAATAAACCCAAGGCCTGGAGGTGTCATACCGCTTCCCATTCCTCTATAATTACTTTGAATCAAGGAAACCATATTGCCATCTTGTCAGCTACAGTAAGGTAAATAGTATCACCGTCTTTGAGTTTTCCAGCTGGGTAGGAGCGTCCGGCCTTTTTTTGATCAATTAATTTCCTTCTTTCGGCAGCATACTCATCTGAGATCAATTCTTCCACGGGAGTTTCGTAAAAGTCCATATCTGCGTAATACTTTGCTCGATCCTCAAAGGCCAATTTTTTAGCTTCCGTAAATGTGTGCACATATTCAGTACTGCCGAAGCCCATTGATTTTAGGTCATAGCCTTCAAGAATGGTGAGTATTTGTAAAGCGGCAATACCTTGACCGCTAGGGGGAAGCTCCCAAACGTCATAGCCGCGGTAGTTAACGGAAACTGGTTCTATCCAGTCAGAAGTATGGTCCGCCAAATCTCTCTCGGTTAAGAAACCACCAAGTTGCTGCATATAGTCTGCAATGGTTTTGGCTATTTCTCCTTTATAAAAAGCATCACGCCCACCTTTGGCGATTTTGTCTAATGTATTCGCCAATCCCGGGTTTTTAAAGATTTCTCCTTTTTGAGGCATCCTCCCATTGGGCATGTATGTTTCTTTGAATCCAGGAAATCGTTGCAGGTTCTCTCCGCCCGATTTCATCAACCATCCTATGTATTCAGTAACAGGAAAGCCATTATTTGCATAATCTATTGCAGGTTGAAGAACTTCCTGCATTGCTAGGCTTCCAAATTTGTCATGCATTTCAAACCAACCATCAACAGCCCCTGGCACCGAAACGGGAAGTGGCCCATGAGAGGGTATTTTTTCATAACCGTTCTTTTTAAAATAATCAAGTGAAAGAGAATAAGGTGATCTTCCGCTTGCATTTAACCCATGAAGTTTCTCTGTTTTAGCGTCCCAAATAATGGCAAACAAATCTCCACCAATGCCATTACCAGTTGGCTCTACGAGACCGAGTACTGCGTTGGCAGCTATTGCAGCGTCAATTGCATTGCCACCTTTTTTAAGAATATCAAGTGCCACTTGAGTAGCGAGTGGATGGCTCGTTGCAGCCATTCCATTTTGAGCAAGCACCTCAGAGCGTGTTGCCCAATTTTTGCCCGTCATGCGGTCTTGTCCCAGCAGTGGAAGAGAAGCCAAACATAGTATTACAATTGATAGTCTTTTCATAGTTCTTTGATTAAATCAGTTCATGATCTCACTACCACCAAAAATGGCTATTCCCTTGATGTAAAGTTTTTTAGATTGATCTGTCGATGAATCTACAAATTTTCTTTTATCACTCATACCGCCAAAAATACCAGTGATTGCTAGGAATTTGCTTTTTTGGGGGGGTGCACGGAGGGGCTGTCTTGGGGTGATAAGGGGGGTGATTGAATAAAGAAGAGTTGGCCACAGAGGGCACAAAATTCACAGAGGAGATGATGGCGGATTAGAGGATGTATTTGCTAATTTCGAGTTTGGAGCTTCCGAAGTTGATAAGCATTCCATGCTGGGTGCGGCTGGCCCGGAGATAGCCTAGTATCTGGGCTGTGTGTTCTGGGGCGAGTGTTTTACAGGCCCTGAGTTCGATGATGATTTTGTTTTCTACAGTGAGATCTGAAATGAAATCACCCAGTAAGCTGCCATCCTCGTCGTAAACCTTGAGGGGTATTTGTTGATCTACTTGCAGCCCCTGTTTTCTGAGTCTGTTGCGTAGCCCGTTCTCATAGATTTTTTCAAGATGTCCGTGGCGTAGGTAACGATGAAGCTCGTAGGCGGTTTGTCTGATTGTATCGGTGAGTATTTTTATGTCTGCTTCCATGATCCTATTTCATCATACGGAATGCCCAGCAGGATATTTGAAAATGTTAGTTTGTCTATTTATGTGAATTATGTGCCTTTTGTGGCCAATATTTCTTCGACTGCCTCAAGCGTGATGGTGCCAATCTTGTAGCGCCGTTGGCCATCGCCATCCTTCAGCGGCATGGCAATTGTGGGAGTTCCGTCTGATTTACCAACGGAGATGTAGACATCGTAGGTCCCAGGTTTGGTGGTCGGCGCATAGAGACCGATGATGAACTCGCTGGCGTGCTTCTTGACCGGAGCCTTGCCAATGGGACCGACCTTCAGGTCGCGGAGATTGAGGGTCTCATCAACCAGGACCGAGACGATGCCGCCCTTGCTGTCCTTGAGGGTCAGCGCAGGAAAACCACCGGGGTAACAGGGGGCGACGCCGTTGTTGGTCCATGACCAAGTCACCTTGAACCCGGCTTTGAGATTTGCGTGCGGCGTCACGTCCTTGTACGCGGTGTAGGCGTCCTGCGGGGTGGCGATGGTCACGGTCTGAGGCCATGTGACGCTGGTCGGCATCAGACGGTAGCCCATGCGTTTGTTGATAGTATCGATCATCTTGCGATTCTCTTTGAGATACTCTTTCGGAAAGCCATGGATCGACATGAAGCTGGCGTGATAGGCCTCCACGGACTCCTCTATCTTGTCTGGACGCCAGGTTCCCCTGGCCTTGCATGGCCCATAGTGCTGATGCTCGAGGATCACCGGGAATTTGGGCCAGAAGAGTTCTGCCATCTCAGAGTGATGCCATGGCTTGCTGTCTTTATTGTGGCTCGTGATGATGCTGTCGTCCCTGATGGTGACTCCCTTGCTCAACGCGTAGTCCGT
>NZ_MQWA01000001.1:2302135-2303316 GCF_002954445.1 Rubritalea profundi | reverse complement strand
GATTGGGAAGCGTTTGCCAGGTTTGTTGTGCCCGGCAAAGTCGTCGGAGATGCAGAGAAGCGTCTTCTTAAAATACTTCAGGTGCAGGTCGATGTGCAGTTTCTGCAGCTCGATCTTGTCCTGCCTGCTGCTGGCATGGGTGTGTCCTTCGCCCCAGAGGCCGTAGGTGCCGACATCGACAAACTCAACGCTGGGATTGCCGTCGTAGCGTTTGGCATAGGCAGCTAGAAAGGTTTCAAGCTTCTTGAGAAAGATCGGATCGTCGAAGAACGGATCCCACGGGCCTTGCCTTTGGTTCTGCCTTTGCCATATTGGTAATGAGTGCCCTTGGCTCCGGCGTCTTTCACCCACTTCGGGGTGGCATAGGTCATCCAGTTCTCCGAACACGTTATGCGCAGGGCAATCTTCTTTCCCTTTGCAATCCAGCGCTGCGCGGGAGTATCGAAGATGGCCCAGTTATACTTGCCCTCTTCGGGTTCAAGATATGCCCAGGGAAGACGCAGGTAGACGGTTGAGACACCTGGAAAATCCTCAAGCGTATCAGAGGGTTCAAGCTTAGAGCCATAGTTGCGTGCCACGTTGGAGTAGAAGTGCATAGTCCACCCCATACCGGGGTTGATCAGAACCTTACCTGTATCCTCCGGCTTAACCGTCGTCGTGTCCTGCGCGAATACTCCAACGCTCATGCACAGCCAGCATATAAAACTGTAGAATCGAATATTTCTCATGGGTTACCTTTAATGTATTGGAGTCAGGATTGTTGCATCTTTTTTGACTTTTTCGATCCAAGCATCCAACTTTCGAGAAAGCATCACTTGCTTCTCCGGGCTCTGGAGGGCTTTTTTTCCAGCCAGTTCTGTCGGGTTGGTGGCGAGGTCGACAAAGTTGTGTTTCGGGATCGGTGTGCCGTCAATGGCCTTGACCGGCTTGCCATTGCGCACCTCCTTCAGCGTTCCCCTGCGGATGGCGTTGAACTCGCCCCGCCAGCTCCAGTAGAGTTCGTCATTCGGACATTTCGCCTTGCCCTTGAGCCATGGAAGTAGGTTCTTGCCATCGTGAATTTCAGGAACGGTCCCCTCTCCTGCAGCTGCCAGTGAGGTTGGCAGGATGTCCAACGAGATCACCGGATCGTTAACTACTTTTCCGCCGGGGATGGTTCCCGGCCAGCTGACCATGAAGGG
>NZ_MQWA01000001.1:2297435-2301792 GCF_002954445.1 Rubritalea profundi | reverse complement strand
CAGGATATTGGGCTTCTTAACGGCATCGGCTGCGGACACAGTCTGCAGCGTGCATGGTAGTATGCAGCCAAGTAAGGTCGCTATCTTAACCCATCTGTTCATTGTTTTATCTCTGCTATTCATCATCGGACTGTTAGGAATTTGCTTTTTGGGTGAGGTGTTCGGAGTTGCGGTCATGGGAAAAATAGGTGGTTGCGAGGGAAAGATGGGGGTGCATTAAAAGGGTAAATCGGGTGTAGTGAATGGCCACTCACAGGATGAGTCAATGGTGGAATTGCTACTGACCCTTCTCTGGATATTGAACCATACGAAAAAACCCCACCTCCACGTGACGGGGAATGGGGTTGGGATATTTGTTAATTTTCCGAGGCCGGATTACTTGCGGCGACGGAGGACCTGTCGCGCCATAGCCGTTATTTACGGCGACGGAGGATGAGTGCGAGTCCACCAAGGCCGAGAAGGGCGGTGGAGGTGGGTTCGGGGACTGCGGTCAGATTGACGTTATCGACGGCGGCGAAGTTGTTATCGCCGTTATCAGCTCCGGCCGTTCCGGTGCCGAACGCGATGAACAGGTCCTGTCCCACGCTTGCTCCAATGATGGTCCCGACCCCGGTTAAGGAAATCGTCTGATAGGAGCTGCTGGTATTGCCATCGAGATACGATCCCGACCAGATCTGCGTCAGGGTGCCTCCCAAGGTGTCGTTAGAGGAAGTGAACAGCGCAACCTGCAAATTGTCATCCGCGTCCCATCCACCCAGGACGGCATCCCCGTTCCAGTCAAAGCTCAGGTCGAAGGTGCTGCCAGCCGAGACGGTATAGCCGGTGTTCTGAATCAGGCCAAAATTATTGTCAGGTGTGCCGGTCTGGTTGCCGACGGCACCGGAAATAACGCCAACAGATGCCCCCCCCCATTCCCGGGTCCCGGTGGTGGCCCGGTCGATGCCCGACAAGAAAGTGGCATCCCCGCTAATCCATTTTCCGATCACATTGATATTGGGCGCGCCTGTAGCGAGTTGGGTGCCGGAGCTATCGAACTCGAAACTACCGTTGCCGTTGGCGAAGGTGGTATCGATGAGGAGGGTGGCCGCTTGAGCCGAACCGGCCGCAAGGGCGAAAGTCCCCATCGCTGCGGCGAGGGACATCGTAGTTTTCATTGATTTGGTAATTTTCATAAGGCAATTAATGAGTTGTTAGGAGTATTATTCTTTGTTCTTTGCGAGCTTACCGGATCGATTCACCGTGGATAAAACCGGACATGAGTCGCTGAGAACCAATATTTAACACACAAACCACAAGCGACAAGAATTACTTTTCACTTTTTTTCTTACCATCTATAATCTATTTTGGGTAGGTTTATCCATGGCAGATTGGCAACGCTTACCGCAACCGAGCAGCTCACGGCACACCTACGCGGCGAGTTGTTGCGCGGGCGTTGGGTCGGGACGATGCCCGGCGTGCCACGGCTCGCTGCAGAGTTTAGCGTCAATTGTAAGACCTCGGAGACCACGCTGCAGGCGCTCGAGAATGAGGGTCTATTGGTTGGCCAGGGGCCGGGGCGCCGCCGTAAGATCGTGCTGCCGGAGGGTCATACCCCGCTTGCGTTGCGGGTGGCGATGTTATGTTACGAACAAAGCGATCAAACTCAGGATTATTTAATCGACAGCAAGAACAAGCTGGAGGCGGCGGGGCACACTGTCTTCTATGCGCCGAGCAACTTAACGGAAATTAAGATGGACGTGCAGCGGCTCGCCCGCATGGTGAAAAAGACCGAGGCGGACGCCCCGGGTGGTGACTGCCGGCACACGTGAGGTGCTGCAGTGGTTCATGCAACAAAAGATTCCGACCTTTGCGTTGTTCGGTCGGCAGCACAAACTCGATATCGCAGGCATCGGACCGAACAAGGTACCGGCCTTCGTTAAGGCCACGCGTCGGCTGATCGATCTCGGCCACCAACGGATTGTGTATCTGGACAGCCTATATAAAGTATCGGAGCCGGGGACTCCTGGCGCTGCCTTTGTCGATGCATTATCGGCTGGCGGTATCACTGCGGGCTCGTATAACCTACCGGGTTGGGAGGGAGGGATCGAAGGCTTGTATGCCTACCTTGACTCGTCGTTCCAACGCACCCCTCCAACCGCGATCATCGCCGGCTCCAGTTCCAACTATTTCGCAACGCTCCACTTTCTGCTCAACCAGGGCATCCGGGTGCCGCAGGATCTTTCCTTGGTCAGCGTCGACGATGACCCGCATTTCGGGCAGTGTCGCCCATCGGTTGCACATATCCGCTGGAGCCGCCGCCCGGTGGCGCAGCGCATCGTGCGCTGGGTCAATAACATCAGCCAGGGAAAAGAAGACACCCGCAAGACGCTGATCAAAGCCGAGTTCATCGAGGGCGGGACGATGGGGCCGGTGGTGGAGTCGGGGAGTCTTGAAGTCGGGGAGTCTGGGGAGTCTGGGGAGTCTTGAAGTCTTGAAGTCTTGAAGTCGGGGAAATGACGAAGCACCCAAAGACCCAAGTACCCAAGGAATGACGAAAGCCTAAATCCGAATCATCAGGTTTTGCTCTGCGGCTGTGCGGCTCTGCGCGAGAAATGAATTCAAAACCTCGCGCAGAGCCGCAGAGGCGCAGAGATTTTTGATGAGAGTATGGATTGGGCTTGGTTGAGTTGATGCGCGGTATGGGGTCAGTATGGGGTCAGTTGGCATGAAAGGAACTAGCGAAGTTTGTTGAGGGAGGGACGATCGGGCCGGTGGATGGGAGGAATGTTGAATAGTGAATTTTGAATGTCGAATTCACATCCTGATGGCACGGGTCAGGACATCCTTTAGTCAAACTGCGCATTCACTATTCTCCGGCTTGGGTTGCCGAGGCTACGGCGGACAGGTGGCTTCGTTTGTAAGCCTCCTGTAGGTGTTTGATGGCGACCTCCATGTATTGCTACGCGATCTCAGAAGACCTGTCCCCGAGGGGATACAATCCACAATCCTCGGACTGACCCCGCTCTGACCCCGCTCCGATGTAGGAGCCCTGACCACGAGTACCGGTCAACCTACTTGACACGATGTATCATATAAGATACAATTGGCCAAGAAATACACGAGCAATGCAATACGAGATTGAGTTTTACGTCCAGAAAAACGGTAGGATTCCGTTTGAAGCATGGCTTCAAGGCCTGGATCAAAAGACCCATGACCGTATCATGGCACGCCTCGACCGTGTTCAACTCGGCAATTTTGGCGACCACAAGACGGTCGGTGGAGGTGTTTCCGAACTCAGGTTTTTCTTCGGCTCCGGCTACCGTGTCTATTACGGCATTGATCAGGGAAAACTGGTTTTGCTACTGATCGGCGGAGACAAGAAAAGCCAGAACAAGGACATTACCCGCGCACAGAAATACTGGAACCTCTATTTAAAGGAGAACTAACAATGACTAATAACAAAACATGGAGCGAATACCGGAAGAGCTATCTTTCCGACCCCGAAAAAGCAAAGAGCTATCTGGAGACTGCATTTGAAGAGTTCCAGACGGACGATGACCGTGCGGCGCTCATGCTAGCCTTGAGGAATGTCGCCGAAGCACAGGGCGGCATCAGCAAACTGGCTGAAAGTGTGGATATGAAACGTGAAAACCTCTACCGAACCCTGTCTGAAAAGGGCAATCCGACCCTAGAAACATTGCGTGACATTCTGAACGGCCTGCACTTGAAAATCCGCCTGGAACCGATGGTCGAAACATCGTAATGCGCAAATTTGATGTAATAAAAAAACCTTTAGCAAGTGCACAGTTAGACACACAATACCCCCAAAAAACACAACTCCCCCCTAGCCCAACGGGCTTATGTAACTTAGCCCAGTGTTGGGACGAAGTCCCTACGCTGGGATAAAACACCGCTATCTGGACAACTCTGTAGGAGTTGCGGAACTTGAGACGCCGTGTCACGCTTCCACAATACCTTCAGCATTGCTCTCTAGGTCATACGGAAACCCAAGGTAGCCTCCTTTCGTCGGCAACCATTGGGCTAAGTTCCGATAGCCCTTCAGGCTAGCAAGATGAAGCACGCACGCAGATAGAGACACACAAATTTTCAATCCAAATCATCAGGTTTTGCTGTGCGGCTCTGCGCGAGAAATGAATTCAAAACCTCGCGCAGAGCCGCAGAGGCGCAGATTTTTTTGATGAGAGTATGGATTCGGCTTGGTTGAGTTGATGCGCTGACTGGCCCCTCTCAGAGCACAGTGAAAAAAGATTTTTATACCACTTAGTGATTCAAACGAGACGAATGCCGGAGTGATTTGCCAAAATGACAAGGCGCGCCGAGAACCGAGCGGAGCGAGATAGCCGATCCCGCAGGGTCG
>NZ_MQWA01000001.1:2292952-2297238 GCF_002954445.1 Rubritalea profundi | reverse complement strand
TAGGTTCCCTTGATTGCTTCTGGGTAGTAATACCCTCCTTTCCCAGCGGCGAAGCCAATCATCCGTGTCGGATTGTGGCAGCTAAAGCCGAAAGCGAACTGCCCGCCCGCTGAGAATCCGTATATAAGAAGCGGTAAGTCTTTCAGTGAATAGTCCTTTTGGGCCTCATCCAACTTCTCAATCGCGGATTCAAGTGCGGCACCGCTGCCACATTGCGCCGCGGCATAGTGATTGTGCTTGTCGTACTTCTTTTTGTCCTTTTTCACCAAGGTGCAGGCGACGATTGCAGCCTGGGTCTCGCTTGCAAATTGTAGCCATTGCTTGTGCTCAAGAAGTCCCGATCCATCAGCATTGATTCCCTTTAGTAATACGAGTATATATTTGGGTTTCGTTACTTTTTCAGGGACGCGAAGGTAGAAGACAGCCTTGCTGAAGTTGTCCTGCGGCCCTGGTTTTATATGAACGATACGGCTGTTTTCAGGAATTTTAGTTTGGCCGCCCAATACAAATGCTGAATTCAAAAGCAGCAGGCCTAGTATTGCTATCTGTTTGTTCATTCTAGGAATTTGCTTTTTAAGTGAGGTGGTCGAGAGCATCATGCGAGGAGGAGATAGGGGGTTCAGAAGATTAAATGACAAGATTTATCACCTGATCCCTTTTTCTCTTTTTCCGTGTGTTTCTTGTTCAGCTTAACAACTGATACTTATTATTTAATTTTCACATACACTTTATACTGCGGTTTGTAGTTCTTATCAATTATTTTGATATCGAAGGGTTGTTCCATGATGAGGAATTCCCGATCATCGACTGAAAACACCTCGAAATGGTGGGCGATATCCTTAAACGTACTGAAGGCCACATCACCCGAGTAATACAGGGGGTTTGTATGACTCCTGTTTGTCATGCCGAGTGTTTGTACCTCACCGTTATCGAGAAACCTGAAGCCGTATTTTATTTTATTTGTACCGAGATCAGGTACCTTCTTCCCTTTTAACTGTCCCTTAATCCAGGGAAGGGCATCGGCTTTGCTCTCAAATAGGTTGTGGTTGACTAAACTCCAGGTTGCTTCAGTGCTCTTGTTGCGTTTGAATTGACCATCTGAGACAAATTTATCCTTCTCCTTCCCACTGATCTTCCACTCCGAAGTGGCCTTGGGTCTGGAATTCAAGAACTCCTGACCTTCAGTGGAGAAGCCGATCACCTGACCGAAGCTTTTTAGTTTGAGATTTCCACCATCAGGTATGACGTAGATACCGTTTTCGCTGATCAGCTCTTGGGGAAGATTTTGATAGACGGGCTTCAGTAAATCCAGAGCATAGGCTTGAATCTCAGGACTCGCATTGTCTAAACCTTTGGTGATCTCACTGGCCCTGGTGATCATTGGATATCCAGTTGCGGATTTGATGACTTTCACGGTCAGAGGAAAAATAGTTTTGTAGCTTTCGGGGTCGGCAAGAAGCCGTTGGCTGGTACCAATGGCCGAACCCTGTATCCAACGCTCTTCGTGCAGTATCATCTTGGCCAACACATCCTTGTAGGAACGTAATTCCTTTAGGTCCACATGTTGCAGAAGGCCCGTGGCCCACAGTTTCAAAAACCAGGATTCCTTGGGATCACGAATAATTCTTTCCACCTCCGTCATCATGGCCGGGGTGACTCGTGCTACATCTTTGTTGTTTTTTCGCCACGTACCGAAGAGATCGTGAAGGCTCATGACGCCAATATGTCGTAGTCGAGCATCTTTAGAGCGGAGTGCGTCGAGGATCATGCCATCCTTCTTGTGCTTTAACATCGCTTTTTTGGCCTCGAAGCGATGGGTGATCTCCGGGTGATGGAGGTAGGTCAATATTGCCTCATCTGAGACATTCGATGCATCCAACGCTTTCTTGGCTGGGCCGCCCGAATGCTCTTGGAGCGTCTCTTTGAGCAAGTCCTTGTGATCCCACGGCCCACCGGGCACGGGGTCGGGGGAGTTGAAATCGTCATCGGCCTTGGTGCCCCAGGGGCGCTCAGGTAATGTGAAGGATTGAGCCATTTGCTCAGGGGTGCGCCAAAGAGATGAAGCTTCTTTCGGGGCAAGGTGTAGTTCAAGGCGTAATAGGTGCCCCAGGTTTTTTTCATTTTTTCACCTAAAGCTTGGTCGTAATTTCCGTCAGGAGTACCCGCAATGCCAAACCCACCATGAAAACGACGGGAAAGTTCTAAAGACCACCTTCGAGACTCTATGTACTGTCGGTATTGGCTAGGTCGCTTTTCAACCATCAACCCCATGGAGGCGGATTTCCAGATTTCCCCAATGCCTCCCCCCGTGTGACCCGTGCCAAAGGCGGCTGTGCCATAGTAGCTCTTCATGGCATTCACCTGCACGGCCTTGCCGTAAATGGACTCTTCACCACCGGGGGTGAGCCGGCTGGCGGCGGCCATGGCCAGGGCCAGACCTCCTGTTTTGCCGTTACAATCCCTATAGCCCGCTTTAGGTACGTAGTCTCCGTAGGGTACAGAGCCCCGACCGGAAAAACGGAAGAATTGACGAAGCGATCCCTGAAGCGTTGCTTCATCAACATCAACACCACAGGTCTTTGCCAATAACAAGAAGTCGATACAGTGCACGCCAGCGGCGTTCATGTGAGCTCCGGACTGGTAATTGAAACCTCCCCCTGGTCGTCCGGACCACCCTCCGTTGTAGATGGTGTCCCTCAGAAAATCAGCAGCTTTTTTGATCAGGGGAAGCGCTGTCTTATCTCCCGTTCGCAGGTAGTATTCACAGATGCCGATTCCCTCGTATCCGACTCCCCAAGCCGTGGTACTGATCACCTTCATTTCCTTGACCCATCCGCTCACTACCTTAAGGTCCCTCTCATCTCCCGTTGACAAGAGAAAGAGGATCGATCCCCACTGGTTCTTTCCCTCTTTGGCGACCACCTCGGCAAAGTCACGAACAATCTTGTCAGACTTCTCGCAGTCGAGGGGCCAGGTCTTGCTATAGCTTCCCAGAACAGGAATGGTGACCGTAACCGATTCTTCTCCCTTAATATTAATCTCAATTTTACCATCGGTCGCTTCAGCTTTGGTGATGATATTTCCCAAAACAACACGAGGGTCAGTCCCTTGGAAGGTCCTGCCGTTGATGCTCTCGATGATTTGCCCCTTCTTGAGTTTTCCTGGTAATTCGGCAGGAGAACCTTTCTCGACGTTTTCTATTTTAAGGGTACTGTTTTTTTCAATCGCAATTCCGATACCGACGGGGCCGAAGTTCTTGATCATCCAACCCTTTCTACCTGGGGCAGGGTCGAAAAACTTCTCCCCTTCAAAATATGCATCACTACCCTCGGCATCGTGCAGCATCCCAGTGATCTTAGTTTTATGACTCTTTTTACTGGGCGCTTTCTTTGTTTTAGGTGCTTTAGAAACTGGTTCAACGGGCTGTTTTTGACTCTCAGCAAGGTATTGGATATCCTGCTTGGATAGGATTTTACGATTAAATGACATCTTTCTCCCGTTTGACAGAGTTACCTTCACTGATCCTGTCTTGGCATCGTAGGAGGTGAGTTCGCCTTTAAATGTATTACCACCATCGGCACTCGTCCAGGTTTTCGCCTGCGCGCCCGTAATTAATAACGCGGCACTGACGACCATTGATTTCCAGCCGATGTGAATCGGCGCTAAGTTGAGTTTTTTCATAATATTATTGCTAGGAATTTGATTTTTACGGGAGGTGTTCGGAGGGGCTTTCATGGGGTGATAAGGGGGCAGAACTTACTTCTTTTTCTTCTTCTTTGTTTTTTCTTCAAACTTCAACTTGTCTCCCTGCTTGACCA
Source organism: Rubritalea profundi (assembly GCF_002954445.1). Lineage (GTDB taxonomy): Bacteria > Verrucomicrobiota > Verrucomicrobiia > Verrucomicrobiales > Akkermansiaceae > Rubritalea > Rubritalea profundi. Next base: position 2,293,420 of record NZ_MQWA01000001.1, on the reverse strand, counting down.
AAATAGCGTAGTTAGGCTTCCACGGTTTTGCATCTTCCCCTGATACCGTTGAATCTTCTACGACGAGAGGTCTCGCAAGAATCATGAAGTCGACCCCGCCCACGGACACTTTATGCATTTCGAGAGCTTGATCTGCATATTTCCCGATCAGCATTCCTTTGGTCCAAAAGTGATCCGGATAGACTACGCCCCCTAGGCTTTTAACTCCCCCCCCATCCGATAAAGTAAAACCACCCTTTGTCTTATATGAACCCTTTGCTTTCCAATCTGCTAGCCAAGGTTTTATTTTTGCTTCAGCCTCCGCCACCGTTTTGCAATACACACCTCTACCTAACCAAAGGATCCCCCAGCCTCCTAACATCGATTTATCTGGAGTGAATTTACCACTGTAGCTATAGAGATCTCTGTCGTTTTTGGACTGCATGTAGCGCACTGTCTTTTTGGGGGACTTGAGAATGAAATCGATAG
>NZ_MQWA01000001.1:2286608-2291180 GCF_002954445.1 Rubritalea profundi | reverse complement strand
CCACCCCGCAGACTTTAGCCAATATGAGGAAAGTCGCACATGGAGCACCCGCCGCGTGCACAGTACCATAACTAAAGTGGGCTGGCCCCCCCCGGCCGCTCCAAGCTCCACGGTACATGTTCGCCTTGAGCTCTTCGGTCATCTTCTTGATGACTGGCAGCACTTTTTTATCTCCAGTTCGCAGGTAATACTCACATAGCCCGTGGCCTTTGAATCCTTTATGCCAATTGAACACTCCTATGGTCTCAATGCCAGCCATCCACTTGCGGACAACTTTGAGATCTTTCTCCTCACCTGTTGAGAGCATGAAAAGCACGGCTCCCCAACCTGGCTCTTTTTGAGCTGCCAGATAGTCAGCTAACTTTCGCACAATCTTGTCTGACTTAGGGCAGTCCAGTGGCCAGGTTTTACTATAGGCCCCCATGACGGGTAGGGTGACCAATACCGTACCTGCATCTTTGATCTTTAGACTGATCTTACCATCCGTAGCCTCCGCTTGGGTAATGATGTCGCCTAGAATTTCACGCGGATCTCTTTCTTCCAGTATCTGGCCATTGATACTCTCAATAATTTGCCCAGTTTTTAACTTGCCCGTTTTCGCAGCTGGAGACGCTTCCTCAACATTGGTGATCACCATGGTGAAATTCGGCTTAACCAAATCAATGCCAAGACCAACGGGGCCAAAGTTTTGGACATTCCACGGCTTTTTGCCGTTTACCTCTGGACGGGGCTGGAAGATCGTTGATCCATTGTAGTACTCTCCCGACTTCGCAGTTGTTTTATGGCTCTTCTTACTGGCTGCTTTCTTTATTACTGATGGCTTAGAGACCGCGACAACGGGCTTTTTCTCGCTCTCCGTTAGAAATTCGATATCCTGCTTGGAGAGGATTTTACGATTAAATGACATCTTTCTCCCGTTTGACAGAGTTACCTTCACTGATCCTGTCTTGGCATCGTAGGAGGTGAGTTCGCCTTTAAATGTCTTACCACCATCGGCACTCGTCCAGGTTTTCGCCTGCGCGCCCGTAATTAATAACGCGGCACTGACGACCATTGATTTCCAGCCGATGTGAATCGGCGCTAAGTTGAGTTTTTTCATAATATTATTGCTAGGAATTTGATTTTTATTGCTAGGAATTTGATTTTTATTGATAGGAATTTGATTTTTGCGGGAGGTGTTAGAAGTTGCGGTCATGAAGGAAAGATGGGGGGCATTAAAAGGGTAAAACGGGGGTAGTGAATGGCCACTCACAGGATAAGTCAATGGTGAAATTGTTACTGAGAGCGGTCAGTCCGGACCCTTCTCTGGATATTGAAACATACGTAAAAACCCCACCCCCGCGTGACGGGGAATGGGGTTGGGATATTTGTTAATTTTCCAAGGCCGGATTACCTGCGGCGACGGAGGATCAGTGCGAGTCCACCAAGGCCGAGCAGGACGGCGGTGGATGGCTCAGGAACGTCAACCGAGTCAAGGTGACGCCACCGATGGTGATCGCGTTGTAACCGCCGTCCGTATTCGTGGCCTTAGATCCCCAGATCTGGATTTCCTCGCCCGAGCTGAGCCCGGTGATGTCGAAGAAATACATGTCCATGACACCGGAGCGATTGAGTCCGGTTGCATCGGCAGTGCCCCCGGCGACAATCCGCAGGGCGTCAGCTCCAACCACCCCGTCCGCGAGCGAATCGAGCACGACGCCGAGGCGGATCGTTTCGCCGTCGGCCATGTCGCGGTTCATCGTGTAGGCGAAGAGCTCCTGAAGGGTTGTCGCGCCGGTCGTGCCGTTGTGGTTCACCCCCGCATAGCCGACATTGACAGCACCCGCGCCGGATGAATCGAGGCGGTCATCGGCGGCGAAATAGGATCCCGAGACGCCGGTCCCGGAGCCAGTGTAGGCAATGCCGCTCGTGTAACTCGGCCCGCTCTCAATAGGAGAATAAAGCACAGCTTCAGCTCCCCCGCCACCAGAGTTATTCATCCAGGTGTAGCCATCGCTGCCGTAGAAGTTGTTGCCGTCGAGGTCCGACGACTTGGAGGTGCCTGTACTGCTCCAATTGCTAATCTCCGACAAACTGTCGTTCTGTAGGCTGCTGAGGAAGGTGACTGCGGCCTGCGCGGGCATAGCGAGCGCACCTAGCGCCGCAGCGAGGGACAGGCTTGTTTTCATCGATTTTGTGTTCATACTCATGATGATATTGTTTTGTTTGGGTTTTTGTTGAGTTCGATTCCACCTGCAAATTTAGACAACTCACTCAGGCACGTTGCACAAAGCACAAAGCATAAAGCATAAAGCATAAAGCATAAAGCATAAAGCATAAACAAAACCATCACGACGACAAACTAAAATACTTATCAAATTGACACAATAAGTTATACATTTAGCACACTGATAATGACATGAATCCATTCGAATCGCACGTCGACGCAGCGGAAGCGGTTTTCCGTTGCGTTGATTTCCATTCATCTCAAGGGTTTCACGCCTGCCTACCTTCACGTCATCTCATCTTTCGGGTGTGGCTAGAACAAACATAAGGGCGCTGCATCGTGCCGGCGAGATACCCGATCCGGGTTTAACGACAACGCCCTCCTTTTTGGTTCCCTTAAAGGCATAGCTCTCCAGCTCCACCCAACCCGATGGCCCCGTACGCATATCGACGACCAGGGATTCACTACCGCCGCCGTTATTAATGACTATTCCCTGTCTGGCATCGTTGCTGGGGTGGGCAACTCGGTAGATATACACTGTATACTCACCCGCTTTGTTAAGGGGAGAAGCGAACATCGCACGGCCCCCTTTACCGCTGAATCTGCTCTTCCCGCCCTTGTAACCCGCCAAGCCAGAATCAGCCCAGGCACCCGTTTCTATGTAGCCCGGGTCTTTTATAGTCACGACAACGCCACCCGTTATTTTCAGCCGTGACTACAGCTCTGTCCCCAATGGCACTTATATCGACAACGCTTCCTTTATCCAGATATGAACAAATGGCAAGTGTTCTGTTGACAATGAATTATGTGCCTTTTGTGGACAATATTTCTTACTGCTAGGAATTTGCTTTTTGGGTGAGGTGGTCGGAGGGGCTTTCATGAGGTGATAAGGCGGTTGCTTACTTCTTTAGTTTGGCGTTGGCGTTGGCGGCGGCGAAGGCGTTGTGGCCGGTGGAGCGTCCCTCGAGAACCGGGTGCTGTGCGCTTTTCTTGGGAAGAAATGCGCGGAGTTCGGCAATCACTGCTTTCTTCTCCGGGCTGTTGGCAAGGTTAGTCCATTCGTGCGGATCCTTGCTGTGGTCGTAGAGCTCCTGCGAGCCATCGCGATATTGGATGAAGCGATAGCGGGTGCTGCGTACGGAGTAGTTGTCCGGTCCAAAACTGGTGATGGCTGGGTGATCCCATTCGGCGGCTGGATCCTTTAACAGCGGTACCAGGCTCTGCCCCTCCTGCTTCTCGTCTTTTTCTAGCTTGGCAAGGTCTAGTAGGGTCGGAAAGATATCGATGAGTTCGGCGGGGCGCTCACTGCGCTGGCCGGCTTTGAAACCAGGGGCGGAAACAATCAGGGGCACACGGGTACCATCCTCCCAAAGCGAACGTTTGGCCCAGCGTTCTTTTTCTCCGAGATGAAAGCCGTGATCGGAGAAAAGCACGATGATGGTGTTATTCGCATGCGGACTGGCGTCAAGAGCATCGAGTACCAGGCCGAGACAATGATCGGCAAAGGTGACTGAGGCGAGATAGGATTGTACCGCATGTTTCCACTGATCCGCACTCGTGACCCAGCTGTGCAACGGCGAGACGTGTTCCAGATTGGTCAGGTCGATGGCGTATTGGCTGAGATCCGCGCGATCATCGGCTTTGACGAGGGGGAGCTTCACCTTGTCCAGCGGGTGCATGTCAAACCATTTTTTGGGTGCGTACATGGGGACGTGTGGCCGGTAAAAGCCGACACCGAGCATGAATGGCTTGTCATGTTTCTGTTTGAGTTTGTTGATGGCCCAGTTGGCGGCTTTGAGATCCGGCATCTTTTCGTCCATGTCGGGAAAGGCGCCCCAGTCCCAGAGTGGATGACCGTGTGGCTGCGAAATCTTCTTTTTGGGGCTGGGGCCAAAGCCACCGTTGTTGCCGCCGTACTCTTGGAAGTAGAGCTTGTCTTTGCCGTGAAACAGTTTGCCAACGGCCATGGTCTTATAGCCATTTTTGGCGAAGCGTTGAGGCAGGGTATCCAGTTTGTTCAAAGCGGGCGCGGCATCCAGGTGGGGACTAAGAAAATAGACGCCACTGCTATGGGGATAACGGCCGGTCATCAGACTGGCGCGCGAGGGATTGCAGACGGGCGATTGGCAATGGGCGTTGCTGAAGAGCGTGCCGCGTTTGGCAAGACGATCGATATTGGGCGTTAAAGCTTGCGGATGACCACCAAGACAACCAACCCAGTCATTGAGGTCATCAATCGAAAGCAAGAGCACATTTGGCTTGTCGGCCGCGTTGATCACTGGCGCGAGTGAAAGGGCGAAGAGAAGGCTGAGGACGATTCTGCTCATATCGGGTATGCTAGGAATTTGCTTTTTGGGTGAGGTGGT
>NZ_MQWA01000001.1:2282077-2284432 GCF_002954445.1 Rubritalea profundi | reverse complement strand
TATGAGGAGAGGAATGAGGAGAGGAATGAGGAGAGGAATGAGGAGAGGAATGAGGAGACGTTTTTCGGCCAAATTAGATTGAAATCAATCGAGGTTAACTGCTAGGAATTTGCTTTTTTGGGTGAGGTGGTCGGAGTTGCTTTCATGAGGTGATAAGGGGGTTGATATGAAGTATGAAGTATGAAGTATGAAAAGGGCGTAATCGCATGGAGCGCCGGCGTCCCGCCGGTTCCAGTGTCTACTTAAAACGTTCTTGATCGGCTACTCGGTTACTCGGTATCGGCTATCGGATATTCGGCTCTTTTACTTAAAACTTAAAACTGGAGCGAAGCGACTACCTTAGCCTAAGCTACAAATTCGCATCTCCCAAAAAAATCTTGTCTAAAAAAAATTCTTTGCGCCTTCCCCCCTTTGCGTGAGCCCTAAATTATAATATGGGAACTACTTTTTTCTTTTCTTTTTCTTATTTTTGGAAGCTGGTCTTATTCCTATTAACTCAGGCTTGTATTGAGCTGGATCAAATTTTGGATTTTTAACTGGAATCACCGCACCTGTTTCTTTAATATGTTGATCTATCATGGCATCCAGCGTTTTCACTTTTTCCGGATATTGACTAGTAAGGTTTTTCTTTTCACCAATGTCATTCTTTAAGTTATAAAGCTTATAATCATGTTTCTGATTCTCGCCACCATGAAAAACTCGAATCAGTTTCCAGTCCCCAGAATAAACAGCAATTGACGGTGGAAGCCAGTCAGGTACTGGTGGAGGCGTTGGAAAATAAGTAAAAATTGCTTGTCGTTCCAGTTTTTCTCCTTTCACCGCCGGCATAATATCAATACCATCCACTGGATGCGTTTTGGGAATCTTTAAGTTAAGGTGCTTTGCTAATGTTGGATAGAAATCAGATGTTTGAATACGCTCTTTACTTTTACTGCCAGCTTTGCTAACCCCAGGCCATACAACAATACATGGCACGCGAGTGCCACCATCAAAGATACAGGCTTTGCCACCTCTTAATGGGGCATTTGTTGTTGGCGTTGTGTTATCAACCTGACTGTACATATTGCCACCATTGTCTGATATAAAAATAATAATTGTATTATCAGCGATTCCTGCCTTATCAACAGCATCGAGTAAGGTGCCAATTGCATCATCCATTGACTCAACCATTGCAGCATAGGTTGGACAATTTTGTTTCATTCCTGGTTTAATTAATGGTTTATATTTTTCAATCAGCTTTTCCTTGGCATTAAATGGTCCATGAACAGAGAACTGCCAGTAATTCATGAAGAAGGGCTGGTTTTTATTGATTTTCTTTAACCAGCTTGTGGCTTCTTTAGCCATGCGATCTTCAATATGTTCATTTGGTGAGTTTGGCTTAAAATTCTTAAATCGCCATGGTGCGACATATGACCCAGCAGGCCCTGGTCCCGGGTGATTAGGAATATCTACATCAAAGCCATGTTGACGTGGACTGTATGGAGCTGTTCCTAAATGCCATTTGCCAAAGTGAGCTGTTTGATAATTGCGCTGCTTAAATAATTTGCCAAGTGTCGGCAATTTATTATCCAGTCTGGTAACTGTGTTTACCTTAAGTGCTTTATCTCCAGGAGGACCATTAGGTCTTAGGCTTGCTTGTAACCTAATCGTGGGAGTATGATGTGCCGGGTTCACTGATCCATGTCTGGCTGGCGATTGACCTGTTAAGACACTGGCCCGGGTTGGAGAACACAATGGACTATTCGTATAAGCATTAGAAAATGTCATTCCTCGAGCCGCCAATTTTTCTAAATTGGGTGTCTGATAGAGTTTCGTCTGGCCATAAAGAGTTGTATCACTCCAACCTAAGTCATCAGCAAGAATGAAAATAACATTCATTTCTTTAGGTTTTGAATGAGCAACTGTAATCAGGGCTATCAATAAGAAAATAGATAGGGCTTTCATATTGCTAGGAATTTGCTTTTTGGGTGAGGTGGTCGGAGGGGCTTTCATGAGGTGATAAGGGGGTTGATCCAGCGCTGTGCGGGGGTATCGAAGATGGCCCAGTTATACTTGCCCTCTTCGGGTTCAAGATAGGACCAGGGAAGACGCAGGTAGACGGTTGAGACACCGGGAAAATCCTCTAGAGTATCAGAGGGTTCCAGCTTGGAGCCATAGTTTCGCGCCACATTGGAGTAGAAGTGCATAGTCCACCCCATACCGGGGTTGATCAGAACCTTACCTGTATCCTCCGGCTTAACCGTCGTCGTGTCCTGCGCGAATACGCCAACGCTCATAAACAGACAGCATATAAAACTGCATAATTGAATAGTCTTCATGGTTTTCCTTTAATGTTTGGGTGTCAGGGTTGTTGAG
>NZ_MQWA01000001.1:2277297-2278064 GCF_002954445.1 Rubritalea profundi | reverse complement strand
AATAGGAAAACGTTTGCCCGGTTTGTTGTGCCCGGCAAAGTCGTCGGAGATGCAGAGAAGCGTCTTCTTAAAATACTTCAGGTGCAGGTCGATGTGCAGTTTCTGCAGCTCTATCTTGTCCTGTTTACTGCTGGCATGGGTGTGGCCTTCGCCCCAGAGGCCGTAGGTGCCGACATCGACAAACTCAACGCTGGGATTGCCGTCGTAGCGTTTGGCATAGGCAGCTAGAAAGGTTTCAAGCTTCTTGAGGAATATCGGATCGTCGAAGAACGGATCCCACGGGCCCTTGCCTTTGGTTCTGCCTTTGCCATATTGGTAATGAGTCCCCTTGGCTCCCGCGTCTTTCACCCACTTCGGTGTGGCATAGGTCATCCAGTTCTCCGAACAGGTTATGCGCAGGGCAATCTTCTTTCCCTTTGCGATCCAGCGCTGTGCGGGGGTATCGGAAGATGGCCCAGTTATACTTGCCCTCTTCGGGTTCAAGATAGGACCAGGGAAGACGCAGGTAGACGGTTGAGACACCGGGGAAATCCTCTAGAGTATCAGAGGGTTCCAGCTTAGAGCCATAGTTTCGCGCCACGTTGGAGTAGAAGTGCATAGTCCACCCCATACCGGGGTTGATCAGAACCTTACCTGTATCCTCCGGCTTAACCGTCGTCGTGTCCTGCGCGAATACTCCAACGCTGATAAACAACCAGCATATAAAACTGTAGAATCGAATATTTCTCATGGGTTACCTTTACTGTACTGGAGTCAGGGTTGTTGCA
>NZ_MQWA01000001.1:2270619-2276195 GCF_002954445.1 Rubritalea profundi | reverse complement strand
CAAGATATTGGGCTTCTTAACGGCATCGGCTGCGGACACAGTCTGCAGCGTGCATGGTAGTATGCAGCCAAGTAAGGTCGCTATCTTAACCCATCTGTTCATTGTTTTATCTCTGCTATTCATCATCGGACTGCTAGGAATTTGCTTTTTGGGTGAGGTGGTCGGAGTTGCTTTCATGGGGTGATAAGGGGGTTGATCGACCGGAGGTGCAGTTTTTTGGTGGTCAGGCACGGGAATCCTTCACGGAGGTCAAAACGAGTTTGTCGGCCAAAAACTGAGATCGTGCCCGTGCCTGTGCGATCAGTGCGGGATTCACCATTTTCCAAGACATCGGTGAGAAGATCAAGATACTGCTGCATGAAGTGACACTGAAGAAGTCAACGATAAGAAGCAAATTGGAAGATGCTCAATCTAATACTTCAGGAATTTATCGGGCTGGTTCATGCTAGTCGAGGGCATCGCGATAAAACTCATAGTGCTCGAAAGCCCAGGAACGGTCTTACTTTTCGATTCGAAGCTGGATAAACCTCCTGGTTTCTTCCGTACCTAGAGTGACTTCCCCCTTCCGCGACTCCACTCCCGTCGGATTAGCCGGACCGTCGAGGGAATAGTCAACCCCAACCTCCGTCCAGTCGAACAAATCCGTGGAAGTCAATACGCTGAACGTAAGATCCGTCAGCGCGTTATTCTGCGAATAATACAGCTCCAATGTATTCGCTGAGAACTGAAAGGTCGGGAGCAAGGCACTGTCATCCGTCCCTATACTTCCTCCAAAAGCGTATTCCTGCAAACGATCCAGCTGGTCATTATCTGTGTCCAACTTCCATAAAGCATCTGTCAACACAGCAGCACCCAACTGGCCAAACCACCAGTCCTGTGACGGCTTATCCGCAAGGGTAGCCGAATCCATCGTCTGGGTTCCTAAAAAATAACGGTCACGTAACGCCCCCCCTGAGCCCGCAGCTTGCTGCGCAGCTGTCACTGTAACCTCCATCGACTCACTTCCCTCTGCTAGAGAATCAACAACCCGGGTCACGGTCAGTTGCTTGCTTGTCTCATCGGCTGTAAATGACACGCTACCTGTCAACATCGGGCTATAATCTCCGCCATTGACCGCACTTCCACTGACTTGATAGTTCACGTCCTCGGCAAAGGACGTAGCTCCACTGCGGGTCAGGGTGAATGTGGCTGTGTTATCGGCTCCATGTTCTGCAAAGCTGTCATCAGTGGCCGACACTTCGATCGTCGTGCCCTTCACAATCGTAAAATCATCACGTATACTGTTTGCTCCATCGATATATTGTGCATTTAATTTGTTACCATCAACCGTCAGAATCATGGAGCCCATGACACGCAGGTTAACGACAAAAACCGGGTGAGGAGTGGGATTGACCGTTGCCGATGAACCGCCGTCCCAGTTGCTGATTTTCCCGGATGCACCGCAGATCGTATAAATCGTTCCCTTCTCACCCTCGGCCAATGGTTTTTCATAAACACCTGTGAAACCCGAGGTGAGGAACGCACCTGCACTATCAATGCTGCCAACATCACTGCCATTACCGGTGTCGAGCCCATGAGTGCCCAGGACAAAATCACCACTGAGTGAACTCGTTGTGTTACTAAAATTACTATGATGCCCGTTGACGAGCATGGATCGTTCGTAGCAGTGGCTATGACCGGAAAGCACCAAATCCACTCCGTATTTTTCTAAAAGAGGCGTTACGTAGCGGCGTATTTGGATGTGTTGACCTTCGACATCCGAGTCATGCGATCCTTTGGTGTAAGGTCCGTGATGGAAGTAGGCAATGATCCAGTCCTTATCCGTCGCTTGCAAATCCAGCTCTAACCAATCGACCATCCCGCCACCACCCGGGGTGTCGTTGTAGTTTCCTCCCGTTTGAGAATCAAGACAGACAAAGTGGATGTTGCCATGGTCATGGGAAAAATAGCGTTCAGAGCCTGAGGCCACGCCGCCGCATTCGGCGGCTGTTGGAAAAGTATGAATATCAACGTAGGGTGCCCCACCACTGGTGCCTGTTTCATGATTCCCAATGCAGGACCACATCACGGTATTGCGTAGAAGCTCCGGATAGGAATCAAATACCGCTCTTTGGAACTCAGTGTCCTTTCCACTACTGTAAGCGTTATCTCCCAGCATTAACCACGCATCGGTATGGGCGCTGCCCGTGCGTGTGCGATAGGCGTTGTAAACGTTATGCTTGGCTGTGCCCGTCGTCCCGCTGTCACCAATCACCCAGATCCTTGCAGCGGCACGCTCGCCAGAAGGAGGATAGTTTTGAAGTAGTAAGGGGCATCAGCCCCAGCTGAGTCAGTGCCGGCGGCATTGTTGGTCTCGATTTGATAATAATAGGTTGTCGACGGGTTCAAGCCTTCGACCGTCACCTCATGTTCGGTCACCAATGGATCAAGCGTTATCGATTCAGTCAAATTCCCCGGAGCATCTCCATAACGAAGAACTGAATTGCCCGCGCTAACAGTCCTCCATCGCACCGTCATCCGGTCATGGCTACCTTGCTGTAAATAGGGCCCGCGCGTGATCGCAGGCAACTCCGGATCGATACCCACCATTTGAAGACTTAATCCGAGATTGGGGGAAGTTGTATTGGTTGGGTGCATGGAGACCGCCAGCAAATTAACCCCCGGCTGAATAATCCCGGAGCCTGAAACGTTTAATGTATGAAAAGTGGTCTCACTGCCATCCGCCCCGGTTTGTTTTCCCCATGTATCTTGCGCAGCATCAGCTGGCAAATCCCCGATAACTCCCACCAAGTTCCCATTGAGATAAACAAACGCCCCATCGTGAGCCAGTATGGAAAAATCAGCCTGATCGTGACCAAAAACCCCACCGTCAAATGTTTTGATCAAGTAAGCTGCCCCCCGGGTGCCGCTGTCGGGGGTGGGAATCGTTGTATTAGCCGATGGAATACCTGTGACTCCTCCATACTCAAAAGGCCCCTGGTGCCCCGTGGTAAATGCGGGCCCGTCATAAACCGCGCCTGCGTACCCCCCAAAAGTCTGATTGTACCAAGTCGTGTTAAAATCGGGATCCGCACTCTGGCTCCCATGCCCAACTACGGGATCGTAACCATCACTCGTGGATGAATCGATAGGGCTGAGCATCGCCCAGTCACTGCTCTCATAAGCCACAAGAAATAGTTTACGTTCAAGTTCGAGATCAAAACCCAAATCAGAACTTCCTGCACTTCTATTGTGCACAGAAATGGCCAGCAAATTAGGACCAGGCTGAAGAAGGGGTGCCCCGATAAGTGGTATCTCATCGTAGTTGTTCTCATTCCCGCTTCCCGACGAAAATTGCACATAGGTATCGGGATCGATCACAGTATCGCGTGCGATCAACACTCCGTTAAGATAAACAAAGGCTCCATCGTCCGCCAATAATTTGAGGTTCAATTGCGAATACCCCGCACCTCCATCAATGACTTTGTAAAAGTAGCTGGTGACTTTGTTGGCCAGCGTCGTCCCGCCTGACAGCCCACTCACGTTATCATACTGAAAAGGCGCGGGCAAGCCAGCGGTGAATGCCGGTCCATCGTAACTCCCCCCCGTATAGCCACCTACAGTAGGATTGAACCATGTTGTATTAAAATCAGCATCCGTGTCCGCGGGATCCACACTGCTGTTCAGCATACTCCAACCCGCACTACCTTTCTCGATAACAAAATCGGCATAGGCCGAAAATAGAGTGCACAACAGAACGATCCCTGTGGAAATAACGATTTTTAATTTCATGATTTTATAATTTTTTGAGTAATTCTTGGTGCTTTAATTTCATATGCGGGAGTGCCCGTGTTCGTGCTGGAAGATGTTGCCACGCTTGTTTGGCCTCCATCATTGCCCGATTCATCTTGACGCTATCCCGCGTTTTCCACATCTGAGCCTCTTCCATCCACCAGCCGAAACTTAGAGTTGGATTCTGCTCCCGCAATATCGAGTAAACCTCTGCCGCATCATCCGGCCTCCCCCGATCGCGTAGCATCCGTGCCTTGGATTCCCCGAGGACAGGTAGGGGCCCTAACGACTTTTCCGCTCCGGCATACACCTTGAGTGCCGCATCGATATCGTTTCGTTTCAGAAGAATCTCCACATACCGACTATATAAACTCAAGGGCGCGCGGGGCTGGAGTTTGATGGCGCGCCGGATGCCCTCCTCCGCCAGCTCAGTCAAATCCAAATGCCCACAACACCTGCTTCGCAATACCAAGGCCGTTACATCATCCGGATGCACGACCAAAAACCTGTCCAATTCCAACTTCGCCCGCTTCCACTTTTTTTGATCACTGAGAATGGCAGCCAGCACAAGGTGACGTGTCGTCAGCCCAGGCTGAAGCTTCTTGACCAGAGCCACATCCTGAAGAGCCCTTGGCATGTCGCCGTGTTTCCTCAAATATTCCGCCCGCTCAAGCAACAACCCCGTATCCATCGGTGACGCCTCGATTTTTGAGCTCAGTTCCCCGATTATCTCATGCAAATCCCCGTGGCCATACAACCCATGAGATGCTAGCACCCACATGAGCACGCCCATTAGAGGGTGAAGAAAAGTTGTTAGGGATTTGTTTTTTTGTCGGTGCCGTTGAGAGGAGGACAAGCTCGTCTGCCGTTCCAAACGAAAAACTCCACCACCCGGTGATGCGGAGTGGAGTTGAAATAACATGGGTTTTTGAAGGCCGGATTACCTGCGGCGACGCAGGATCAAGGCAAGTCCACCGAGAGCTAGAAGGGCGGTGGTGGTGGGTTCTGGGACTGCTGCTACTGTGCCGTCGAACGAAACATTATCGACAGTGTAGTAATCAATATCCTCATCCACATGGAAGCCAATGATCAGCTCAGCAGAGGTAACTGTGTCATCAAAGGTGTAGGTAAGGAGCCCGCCAGCGAATGTAGTATCATCGGCTAAAGCTGTTGTGTTACTGTTTCCGAACATCGTCAGCACATCGATACCGGTGGCTAATCCGTCCAAGTAAAGACGCACAAACATAGCATCATCATCTTGGCTGGATCCTCCGATTGTGGTCGCAAGGTTGAGTGTCATTGTTGAGCTATCGTGTCCTGATAGATCGACGGTGGAAAACAGGGCAAACCCTGATTTCTTATCATCAAAAATACTGCTTAAACTATCTGGAACCGCATATTTTCCTTCTGCAGGTAACTTAAACCCACCTGTGCCGCTGCCTGACATGTGCCCTCCCCGGAGCGTCCCACCTACTGTCTGGATGCCCACACCGCTTGCTTTGGACGCCGCTACAAATCCAAGACCGCCCCCAGAGTAGGTAATTGTGTTGTCTCCAAGACCCTCGGTCCAAGAAGTCTGTCCACCTGTCTCAAAGACCTGGTCAGTAGCAAAGGTCTGCGAAGTGATCGTTGCAGCATTAACGCTGGTAACAGCACTTAACCCGATCATTGTCAGGCTTGGTAGTAATAATTTGGTAATTTTCATAAGGTAATTAATGAATTGTTAGGATTATTGTTCTTTGCGAGCTTACCGGATCGATCCACCGTGGATAAAACCGGACATGAGACGCTAAGAACCAATATTT
>NZ_MQWA01000001.1:2264015-2270434 GCF_002954445.1 Rubritalea profundi | reverse complement strand
GAGCAGCTCACGGCACACCTACGCGGCGAGTTGTTGCGCGGGCGTTGGGTCGGGACGATGCCCGGCGTGCAACGGCTCGCAGCAGAGTTTAGCGTCAATTGTAAGACCGCGGAGACCACGCTGCAGGCGCTCGAGAATTGCTAGGAATTTGCTTTTTGGGTGAGGTGGTCGTGAGCATCATGCGAGGAGGAGATAGCTGGTTGTCCCCTCTTGGGGTTCGAGATAGGACCATGGAAGACGCAGGTAGACGGTTGAGACACCTGGAAAATCCTCAAGCGTATCCGAGGGTTCCAGCTTGGAGCCATAGTTGCGTGCCACGTTGGAGTAGAAGTGCATGGTTTACCCCATACCGGGGTTGATTAGCACCTTGCCTATGCTTTTGGGAGGACCGTAACCCGTATCCAGCCCAAATGCTACAACGGCCGTTAGGGCTGCGGCAAGTAGAAGGCAACTGCACAGATTGCTCTGTTTTCTCATATTCATCCTTAACTCCTTAATTACTCAGTTTTATTCCTTAACGCGACCATTCATGAATTCCACCTTGGAATCGTGGGTCTCGATATGTTTGCGAAGCTGAATCTTCTTTTTATTGATACTGTTTCTACCGAAGAATCGTATTGTAGTGCCATCCTTTGCGACTATCGGGACCTTGCTGGCATTCTTCCAGCTGACATTCCTGCAGTTCACCATGGCACTATTCTTGAAGATACTCTGGGCTGCACTGTCGATTGTCAAATTCTGCAGGGAAACATCCCATGCATCATTGCAATGAAAGCCTGTCCTCTCACCAATGATTGAGTCCTTGAATACGATGTGCCGTGGACGTGGTCTTTCTAGGGTAGCCTTGTTTCCACCGTAAATATGGATGGAGATGTTGTCGAATTGACAATCCTCAATGCTGACAGGAGTACGCCATCGCGTCGACCCATGCTTGCCAAGTTTGCTATTGATGCACCGCCGGATAACCATATCCCAGTTGATTGTCTCTTCATGGAAAAGGAAGTCACCAACCCGAAGGTCGACAGTCCGATCCAAGCGAATAAGAAATCGGTGATTTGCCCCCTTCGGCCTAGTCTCAGATCCCTGCACTGTCTCCACCACTCTGGCGATGCCCTTGCCTGTGTTTTTCTGCTTCGGATCCCAGGCACTTACCCAGTCGCCAGGTTTATACATAAACATGGGACTGAGACCATACAACGTCACCTCAAGCCTGCCACCGGCGAGTCGTTTCACCTTCTCCACCTTGTTGAGCATAGAGTGGGGACTGAAAATATCGTCGTACATAAGGCCGCCATCAAAACGGCCGTCTTCAATCAGTATACCCATACGATTGTCACGGACATGGAATCCATCACGCCAACTTACAAATCGTTCGGTCTTGGGCTTGGGTGTTCTTATATCGACCTTGGAGAAGGTCACAGGGCCCCAATTGTACTTGGGAACGATGCCAAAATTGGCTATGGACTGGATCCAGAGGTTTGTCATGGAGATTCTACCCGAGCTTTCGATACATAGATGCTCTCCTGACGAGTGACCATAACGCTGATGAGGCATGATCAATGGATTGCCTTCTACACCGTCTACAAGGGCCTTCTTTAGTTTCGCTCGATGGTCCTTTCTGAAATGGACCCTTATCTTGCATGGCTGTTCGGAGAGGGATTCCGTTCTGTCGATATACAGATGCCCGCAGGAGATATAATCTGGAACGGGCGACTTGAGTGGATCAGATAGAGGACGAGCAAAGAACATGGCCTGTCTTGCCTTTCCTACCTCTGGAATACCATAGCGTGCCGGCACCTGAATATCCATATATAACTTTTCAGGTTCAATGGCAGAGACCACGCCCTGATAGTAGGGTTGCGGGGTGAATGTCTGTATGAACCCGTCAATCTGGATATTCTCGCACTCATTTATATGAGCCAAGGCAAGCTTTTCAGGGTGGATATTCAGGAATGAGCCATTGCCTTCAAATTTAAGATTTCTGCTATTCTTGAGCCGAAATACATACTGTTTCTTTTTGTACGCTTCAGGTTTATCCAGCACCAAGCGGTAATTCGCTCCTTTGTCAAAACGAACGATACCCCCTCCGGCTTTTTCAGCGGCTGCAGTCGCTTTCCATACGGCTGGGAGGTCATTGTGTTTTCCATCACCCTTTGCTCCATAATCCTTGACAGCGAAAACAGGGAGTCCGGTGAAGGTCGGAGTGCCGAAAGCAAGCCTGTAGGAAAGTTCATACCGTGTATTCGGTTCTGGAGTGCAGGCGACCTCTATTTTGTCGCCACCTTTTCTCTTTTCTATCCGGATCGGGAAGCGGAAAAGCGGGGCATCATATGGCTCAATCTTTTGACCTTTAGTGAAGCGGTGTGTTTTGAACGGCTTGCCGTTGATACTGATAGTCACCGTCACCGATGTCCCGTCGACAATATGTACCCATGCCTGAGCAATTTGATAGTCGCCATCTTCCGCGAAGGTATGCACCCACTTCATGGCCTCCCCGGAGGGTTTCTGTTCTACCTTCTGGACAATAGTAGTTGACTTGGAACTTGAGTTGGCTTCTGTTTCGACAGAAGTCACATCTGCAGCATGAATGTGCAAACTGGCCAGAGTTACAATCAGTGTTGCCATTCCGAAATGATAATATCTGTTCATATTTGACTGCTAGGGATTTGCTTTTTGGGTGAGGTGTTCGGAGTTGCGGTCATGGGAAAAATAGGTGGTTGCGAGGGAAAGATGGGGGTGCATTAAATGGGTAAATCGGGGGTAGTGAATGGCCACTCACAGGATGAGTCAATGGTGGAATTGTTACTGAGAGCGGTCAGTCCGGACCCTTCTCTGACCCTTCTCTGGATATTGAACCATACGAAAAAACCCCACCCCCGCGTGACGGGGAGTGGGGTTGGGATATTTGTTAATTTTCCGATGCCGGGTTATTTGCGGCGACGGAGGATCAGGGCGATTCCACCGAGGCCGAGAAGGGCGGCGGTGGTGGGTTCGGGGACAGCGACAATATCAAACTGAAGGCCACTAATTTGCGATGGACCAGCGCCTGTCGCTTCAGCGGTAAAGCTAGTCTCGGAGGTTTGGCCAGTCACCAGACTAAGGGACTCAAATACGGCACTATCATCAGTGCCACTTACAATATTTTGTCCTGCGATAGTCATTGTGCCAGTGGATTTCCAGCGCATATCAATCCCCGTCAAATCAACGGTGTAGCCGGTGGTGACATCACCGCTTCCAGCGTCTAGCAAGGTTACGGAAAAAGTAAGAACCCCATCGAGAGCGTCAAACCATTGATCATTATTTCCACCGAACACAGCAGCACCATTACCACCGCCATTGGTCAGATTACCTCCAGCGGTAGTAAAATCAATGGTTAAGGTGGTTGCTGTGCCGCCAAAGCCAGACTCGCTGATATCGTAGGTCAGCGTGCCTGTTGTAGAGGTGTCATTGAAAATGCTTTGCGCGTCTATTGTTGGATCTAGGCCCGCAGTGACATCGAAAAGTCCAAAGTGTGTAAAAACGGTGGCCGCTTGGGCCGACACGGCAAGGGCGAGAGTTCCCATCGCCGCAGCGAGGGACAGGCTTGTTTTCATTGATTTTGTGTTAATACTCATGATGATGTTGTTTTGTTTGGGTTTTGGTTTAGTTCGATTCCACCTGCGAATTTAGACAACTCACATAGGCTCGTGGCACAAAGTATAAACAAAACGATCACGACGACAAACTAAAATACTTATCAAATTCAAACAATAAGTTATACATTTAGAACACTGATAATGACATGAATCCATTCGAATTGCACGTCGACGCAGCGCAAGCGGTTTTCCGTTGCGTTGATTTCCATTCATCTCAAGGGTTTCACGCCTGCCTACCTTCACGTCATCTCATCTTTCGGGTGTGGCTAGAACAAACATAAGGGCGCTGCATCGTGCCGGCGAGATACCCGATCCGGGTTTAACGACAACGCCCTCCTTTTTGGTTCCCTTAAAGGCATAGCTCCCCAGCTCCACCCAACCCGATGGCCCCGGACGCATATCGACGACCAGGGATTCACTGCCCCCGCCGTTATTAATGGCTATTCCCTGTCTGGCATCGTTGCTGGGGTGGGCAACTCGGTAGATATACACTGTATACTCACCCGCTTTGTTAAGGGGAGAAGCGAACACCGCACGGCCCCCTTTACCGCTGAATCTGCTCTTCCCGCCCTTGTAACCGGCCAAGCCGGAATCAGCCCAGGCACCCGATTCTTTGTAGCCCGGGTCTTTTATAGTCACGACAACGCCACCCGTTATCTTCTATTTGATCGGGGGCCGTTTCACGGCGGGCTTGCTGTCGCCCGGTAAATGTACCGCTGCTCCTTTGGCAATGGAGATCCGCCTCTTTATGTCGGAACCCTGCGGGTTGACAGTCTTGCCGTTAAGCCTGATGTCACCTTCCAGGTACAGAGTAGAGCCGGCCCCTGCATGGATAATTCTACCGGCATTGAGCCATTCCGCATCCCTGAGCACAATATCTTCTGCATTGCGCACGCCGGTAAAGGTGACCCTATCAAAACGGCATTTCTCAAATACCATCCCTATGGGCCAATGAAGCTGAACAGCACTCTCTCCGCCGCCTATATAGCACCCTTTCACCAGGACGTCACGGGCCCGGGGAGTACCCCAGAAGGGGTTGAATTCAACATAGAAATTAAAATCCTCAAAGCGATTGTTCTCGTAAGTAATGCCGCTCGCGCGGAACCGGTTGCTGGCATACTCAGTTCCCGTGGACGATGTACTGCAGTTCCTGATCAGGGTTCCTCGATTGAGAACCTCGTCGTTGATAACAACGTCTCCAGGCCGGATTGAGGAAGGTAGATGTTCGAGGCTGAGATAGAATCGTTTTTGACTCTCAGGCACATTCTCCGCCTCAACCACCCTCGCCATTCCCCGCAGGGTGGTCTGGTCCTTATTCCAGATACTGACCCAATCCCCTTTGAGCCAGGTATGAAGGTCTTTATGGTCCCTGAATGCAGCATCCAGAGACAGCTTCCTGTTCTTCGTGTCAATGGCAGCCACATTGTGAATCCGGGTGTAGATGGCAAAGGTGTCATCGTACTGAGCCGCTCCGTCCATATCGCAGCTATCAATCAATGTGCCGAATCGACCATTCTTGATATGAAAGCCATCACGCCACGAGGCATAGAGCTCGGTCTCAGGATGCTTCATCTTGAGATCAACATTCTGGAAGGATACGGGCCCCGTGTTGCCCTTGACCTTCATCCAGAAATAGGGAACCAGGTAATAGCGAATGTTTGAAAAGGTGACCCTGGAGCTTTGGAGGATGCTGGTATATCCCTTAAGATGTCCATACTTCATATGGGGAACAACGAACTCGGTTGCCCCACGTTTTTTAGCGTTTATTACCCGCGATTTATTAGCGGCGTTCGGGGTATCACTCCCCTTGGCGAATTTGGGAACCTGCAGCCTGAGGTGCCGGCTGTCTTTTAGAGCTGTTACGGATTCGATATAGATATTCTCGCCCGAGCCTGAACGCGATCCCGGACGATCAGGTATAAAAGAACGCCCGAAAAAGGCGGCCTTGCTTTCAGTCTTTCCGGTAAGGGGGACGGGGTAACGCTCCGGCACCACAATATCTATGGTCATATTTTCAACGTCGATGTTGGTTATTTTCCCCTGGTAATAAGGGAGGGGATCGTAGTCAACCAAAAGGCCGTCGATCTGGATATTGCGGGATTGGCGGATGTTTGCCATGCCGTCGGGCGCCTTCAAAACCAGCGTCGATCCCTGCCCCTCTATTTTGATATTCGCCGCTCCCACCAGATCAAAGACAGCTTCGTACTCCAGGTCATCCCGCCCCACAACCCGGTAGGTCTTCTTCTTTTCAAAACGGACAATGGCACCCCCTGCAGCTTTGGCCGCCGCGACTGCTTTGTGAATCGCAGCCATATCGTCGGTCAGCCCGTCACCCACAGCACCGAAATCGGCAACATTCAGAACCTTGAGTCCGGTAAAATCGGGCGTAGTAGAAACCAAATGAAAGGCAAGCCGGTAGGCCACATCGCCCGACGGTACGGCTTTTATTTCGATGCGGGAACCGGCAGCCAGTTCTTCAAAGCGGCTTTCAAGCCTGAAAAGACCATAGTCTCTAGCCGAGAGTCCCGGAGCCTTTGATTTGTCCTTTAATGCCGTAACTGTTTTAACCGCCTTACCGTTAACTGATATCACAATCTTAACTTTCCCCTCGGAAAGGGCCTCAACCCAGCCAGTCCCCAGTTGATAGTCTCCACCCTGCTGAAGCGTGTAACTCCAACTCTTCTCGCCGGTGAGTTTTCCTGAATCCACTGCGGCGACAAATCCGGCTTCTGCACGTTCCTGTTCCGTCATGGTCTCGTACGAAATAGTGGTTGGAAAGTCTTC
>NZ_MQWA01000001.1:2261433-2263388 GCF_002954445.1 Rubritalea profundi | reverse complement strand
TTTATCATCTTGCTGACGTTCGACCACGAGGAATCGCGGAATACGACCTTTTCGGCCTTACTGGGGGCAACCACTGTAACCCCGTCAAAATGACAATCTTCAAAGTGCACTCCGATGGGCGAGCTAAGTGTGACCATCGTCCGCGGACCTCCGAAAGTACACTCTTTTACGCTAACCCCACGCGACCGGGGAGTTCCCCAAAACGGGTTGAACTCGGTTTTAAAGTGGAACGATTCGAAACGCGTATTCTCAAAGCGGATATCGCTCGCGCGGAAGCGGGTGCTTGCATAAGGTCCAGCTCCCGTGGAACTGGTGGTGCAATTGCGGATCAGCGTACCCCGGTTTAACACCTCGTCGTTAATCACCACATCACCGGGCTCTATACCGGAAGGTAATTGTTCAAACGTGAGGTGGAATCGTTTTTCGCTCTCGGGTACATTCTGGAGCGCAACCATTCTAGCCATTCCGCGCAGGTGGGTCTGATCTTTATTCCAGATGCTGACCCAGTCCCCTTTGACCCAGGTGTGAAGGTCTTTATGATCACGAAATCCTGCGTCCATCGTCAGGGTATTTGACTCTTGGGAAACCACATTGTGAATGCGCGTGTAAATCGCAAAGGTGTCATCATACTGCGCCGCCCCATCCATATCGCAGCCATCGATCAAAGTGCCGAAGCGGGCGTTTTTAATATGGAATCCATCGCGCCATGAAGCGAGTAGTTCCGTTTCCGGGTGCTTCATCTTGAGATCCACATTCTCGAAAGTAACCGGGCCGCTGTTGCCCTTAACCTGCATCCAGAAATAGGGCACCACATAGTAGCGGACATTGGAAAACTTAATTCTGGCGCTTCGCAAGATGCTAGTCAGTCCATCACGATGACCATACTCTTTGTGAGGAACAATGAATTCAGTTGCTCCCGCTTTTTTTGCCGCGATCAGCCGCGGCTTCATCGTTCTGTGTGCAAAATCACTCCCCTTAGCGGCTTGACCAACATGCAACCTTACGTGCCGCGGGTCATCCAGTGCCGTTACAGAGTCGATATAGATGCTCTGAGTCTTATGACTCGTCCTGGCTCCCGGGTGATCAGGCGCAAAGGAGCGCGCAAAATAGGGACTTTTACTTTCACATTTACCGGTAAGCGGAACGGGGTAACGCTCCGGCACCACCAGATCCACCGTCATCTTTTCGATGTTAATTTCGGTCACTTTGCCCTGATAGTAGGGTAGCGGATCGTAATCAACGAAGAGGCCGTCGATCTGAATATTCCGGGAACGCTGAATTTTCGCCAAGCCATCCGGCGGATGTAAGATGATTGTGGAACCATGCCCCTCGATTTTAATATTCGCCGTATCAAACAGCTCAAAAGCCACCTCGTAGGTCAGGTCATCCTTCCCGATAACGCGGTAGTGCTTCTCTTTTTCAAAACGAATAATCGCCCCCCCTGCAGCTTTCGCCGCCGCGACCGCTTTGTGAATCGCAGCCATATCGTCGGTCAGCCCGTCACCCACAGCACCGTAATCGGCAACATTCAGAACCTTGAGACCGGTAAAATCGGGCGTGGTAGAAACAAAATGAAAGGCAAGCCGGTAGGCCACATCGCCCGACGGCACTGCTTTTATTTCGATCCGGGAACCGGGAGCCAGACCTTCAAAGCGGCTTTCCAGCCTGAAAAAACCGAAATCGTCAGATGTGCGCCCCTTAACTTTGGACGGATCGTTGGATGCCGTTACCGTTTTCACCACTTTACCGTTGAGGGTCATGACAATTTCAACCTCACCCGCCGATAGCACCTCAACCCAGGCGGTTCCGAGCTGATAATCGCCGCCCTGTTTGAGCGTGTAGCTCCAGCTTTTCGCTTCGGTGAGTTTTCCGGAATCCACAGCGGCAACCAACCCGGCTTCAACACGCTCGGACTCCGTCATCGTCTCGTATGAAATGGCCACGGGAAGGTTTTT
>NZ_MQWA01000001.1:2244220-2261201 GCF_002954445.1 Rubritalea profundi | reverse complement strand
TCTATCATCTTGCTGACGTTCGACCACGAAGAATCGCGGAACACGACCTTTTCGGCCTTACTGCTGGCGCTAACCCCCACCTGGTCAAAGCGACATCTTTCAAACAGCATCCCGATGGGTGAGCTGAGCTTCACTCCACCCCGAGGCGCGCTAAAACGACAGCCTTTCAGGCGAACATCACGTGAGCGCGGCGTGCCCCAGAATGGGTTAAACTCAACGTGGAAATTAAACATTTTAAAATCATTATTCTCCAACAAAACGTCGCTCCCCCGGAATCGGGTACTTGCATAAGGGCCGGCTCCCGTAGAACTGGTGGTGCAGTTTCGGATCAGCGTGCCCCGGTTCAGAACCTCCTCGTTCATCACCACATCACCGGGTTGAATGCCGGAAGGCAACTGCTCCAGCGTGAGGTGAAAACGTTTTTCGCTCTCGGGCTCATCCTTCAGCTTAACCAGGCGCGCCAATCCGCGCAGGTGGGTCTGATTCTTATTCCAGACACTAACCCAATCGCCTTCGAGCCACGAGTAGATATCTTTATGATCGCGGAACCCGGCATCCAGGCTCAGCGTTTTGTTTTCAGCATCAATCGCAATGACGTTATGCATCCGCGTGTAGAGCGCAAAAGTATCGTCATACTGAGCCGCCCCGTCCATATCGCAACCATCAATCAAGGTGCCGAACCGCCCATTCTTGATATGGAAACCGTCACGCCAAGAAGCGAGCAGTTCGGTTTCCGGATGCTTCATCTTAAGATCCACATTTTCAAACGTCACGGGGCCGCTGTTGCCCTTCACCCGCATCCAGAAATAGGGCGCCAGATAATAACGGAGGTTGGAGAATTTGACGCGCGCACTTTGAGAGATGTGAGTCCATCCCTCACGGTGACCATAGTCTCTATGGGGAACAATAAACTCGGTTGCACGCTCTTTTTTTGCCGCGATTAGCCGCGGTTTAATATTGCGCGAAATTTCACTCCCTTCAGTGGTTTGACCGACATGCAATCGAATGTGCCGAGGGTCGTCTAATGCCTCTACAGAGGTGACATAGATGCTCCGGGAAGTCCCGGTCCGCGCCCCGGGGGAATCGGGGCAAAAAGAGCGGGCAAAATAGGGATTTTCGTTTTTACAGGTACCGGTAAGCGGCACAGCGTAACGCTCCGGCACCACCAGATCCACCGTCATTTTGTCGATGTCAATATTTTTGACCGCACCCTGATAATAAGGGAGCGGGTCGTAGTCCACCCGTAGCCCGTCGATCTGAATATTCCGGGACCGACGGACATTCGCCAAACCGTCCGGCGGATGCAGCACAAAGGTCGAACCCTGCCCTTCTATTTTAATATTCGCAGCATCCAGCAGCTCAAAAACCACTTCGTAGGTCAGGTCATCCCGACCGATAACCCGGTAGATTTTCTCTTTCTCGAAACGGATAATCCCGCCGCCCGCCGCCTTGGCCGCATCCACCGCTTTATGGATCGCCGCCATATCGTCATGGACGCCGTCGCCCAGAGCACCGAAGTCGGCCGCATTAAAGACCTTAAGTCCTTCAAAAGTGGGCGTGGTGGAAACCAGATGAAAAGCCAGTCGATAGGACAGATCCCCGGCCGGTACCGCTTTAATCTCGATCCGGGTCCCCTGAGCCAATCCTTCAAAACGGCTTTCCAGTCTGAAAAGACCAAAATCTCTTTCCGAACGGCCCGGGGTCTTCGAGCTGTCTTTTGCTGCCGTAATGTTTTTAACCTCTTTCCCATTGACGGAGATGACGACCTGAACCTCACCATCAGAAAGAGGTTCAATCCAAGCGGTCCCCAACTGATAATCTCCGGCTTCTTTAAGTGTATAGTTCCAACGCTTCTCACCGGAGAGTTTTCCGCTTTCCACAGCGGCAACCAATCCGGCTTCGACGCGTTCCTGTTCCGTCATGGAGGCATACGATATGGTGGTCGGAAATGCTTCTTCGTGCCAGCCCGAGTTTGCGAAGAGGTTGCCGGATGTCTGAATGAGACAGAATCCAAACAGAAGAACCATTTGGGTTAGTAGGCTCGGTTTAGTATTCATATTGCAGGTGGGTAGTGTGTACATAATCCTCATTGTTGATTGTTGTTATTTTGAATGATTTCTTAGCTGTGTTCATCTGTGTTAGCA
The DNA here is from genome assembly GCF_002954445.1 of Rubritalea profundi. Lineage (GTDB taxonomy): Bacteria > Verrucomicrobiota > Verrucomicrobiia > Verrucomicrobiales > Akkermansiaceae > Rubritalea > Rubritalea profundi. The sequence goes on along the minus strand of NZ_MQWA01000001.1, from coordinate 2,259,057 downwards.
TTTTAAAAATCGTGAATCTTTTACCCATACGCCTGCATCGAAAACACAGCCGCTGGCGCCCCGTGCGTGTCCGAAATTTCTAATACAAGAGAATCTGTTGTCGCTGTTTCGGGAAAACAAATCTCCACACGGCCGTGATGATTGTTATCATTTTCATAAAGCACATTCCCTTCCCCATCTTTTAATTGAAAAGCTTTCACACCAAACGGCATGGCATCATCGTGGTGACCGAACTGCACACTTTCCATGGCGTGATCATAATCCACATCAAAGAAGAGAACGACCTTATTGATAGCCTGCGCTTTGTCCCATTTGGCAGTGATCGATGGCTTTTTATCGTCGCTATCAGCAAGCCAGAGATTGGAGGTAATAAAGGGGCGGTAATAACTGCTTTTGATCTGATCCTTAGCGAATGTGCTCAAGGGTGGGGAAAAAGTCACTGCCGGCAACTTACCTCCGGGCCTGCGCTCAGGCAGCCAGAACTCAAATGAATCGAATCCTGATCCTTCAGGTGGCTGCTGAATCAGGTTTGTGGACACCGCTTTATTTCCGGAATTAGATAGCGACATCATACCGCTAATCAAGTCATCTGATAGCTGCATCGAAACACCTGGGCAGGCCATGATGCAGACAAAGAGGTATTCCTCCTGCTCGGCCTCATAATCAAAAGTGACTGTCACTTCCACGTCCTTCCCTTGCTTCAAAGCCACTCGCTTTTCCTCATGGGTGATGTCCGGAGTGAAGTTGCCCTGCTTGCTTGTCCCACGCAGTTGAAACACCAGTTCCTTATCCTCGGCGGAAGTGAATTTAAAACTCATCTGCGGGAAAGCTCCCTTGGGCGCCGGCAATAAGAGCGCACGCGATCCTTCTAATGATGCAGACTCGGCGCAGGGGCACAGAGCCTTGAGCTTTAATTCACTGGACGCTTCCAACGTTGCCGATTGTACGAGATCGCCGTGATCGTCTGCATTGACATGCGGAATATAATGCCCGCACTTAATTAATCGCGTCTGCAATGCGCGCATTTGACCTTGCTCAAGCAAGTCTCTAGGTTTCAAGGTAGCTTCATGACACATGGCCGCAGCCATACCAATCGCCTGACCATTATGCCCGCAGGTCATCATGACACGGGTGGAACCAAAGGCGACGTGGGAAGCCGATATCAAACGTCCACCGACAAAAAGATTCTCAATATTGCGGCTGTAAAAACAACGGTAGGGAATCTGATACACCCCCGCACTATGAAACTGAGAGCAGCCGGATTTATCACTGTAAACACCATCCGCTGGATGCAAGTCAATCGCCCATCCGCCAAAAGACACCGCATCATCAAATGCTTTCTGATCCACGATATCTGATTGCGAGAGCATATAATCCCCTTCCACACGACGACTCTCGCGCTTACCGGGAATACTACCAATCCATTCCAGCGTCTGATTCGCTGTTTCCGGAAACTTGCCTGAATTTTTCAGATGATCCCAGACTCCATAAGCGACCTTCCAAAGCTCCCACTTAATGGCTTCGGTATCATGCACCGTATCCATGCGTCCGCCGTATTCGAGCCACCACAAGGAACAGCCATGGCTCTTGACCGTGATATGCTCATGCCTTGGTATCGTTGTGATGTCCTTGAGCGCAAAATCGGGTGCGACATACTTGACCGGCTTATCGGTGGTTTTGCTGTAGAAATAAATCGTGTGTCCCAAAAGTTCCCCGTAGGACTCATCTGGCGCAAAGGCTCGTTCAATTCAGATGCGGCTTCCGCACCGACCCGATACGCCGCGCCACTCAGATAGGCAAGAATACCATCACCTGAGGAATCACAAAACAACGGCGCTTCAACTTCATACATCGTGCTGTTCTGACTGCAGAACGCGCGGACGGATTTAATGTTTTTTTCATCACGCTTATCAGCACTGAGCATGGCGGTGTTCAAGAGCAGCGTGATATTCGCTTCCGCGTTCACCTTCTCAAGTAGCAGGGCATCGAAGAACAAGGGATTTCCTTCCTTATTGCGGAAAGTATTCTCGACCATGATTTCATCCATCACACCACCCTCACGCGCCCAGCGGTTATTATTACCCTGGTGAGAGGTTGCGCCCAAGGCCCAGAGACGCACTTCCGAGGAAGCGTTTCCGCCTAAAACCGGTCGATCCTGCAAAACGACTACTTTCACGCCTTCGCGCGCTGCGGTGATGGCTGTGCACACGCCGGCTAATCCGCCGCCGATGATACAGAGATCCGTTTTGAGAGTAAGTAATTTCAGCTCTCTGCTGGAGGTCGATTTTTCGATAATCATGATGTAGGTTTCGTACCCTTATTTTTAAAATACAAGTAAAGTGAGATAACGACAGTGATCAACAGTAGCACGCCGCCAAAAGCAGTCAGCAGGCCCTTGCCTTCATCATTGTAAACTGCCAGTGAAAACATCATCAGCGCACAGACAAAGAGACAGCCACCGACGATCATGGCAGGCATGGAACTGGCTTCGGTTTGCACCGCACTATCGCTTTTCTCTTTAACAAAATCCTTCACCTTATCCCAGCCTTCAGCAGTCGTGGACTTCATGCAGTGCATGCTGCTCAAAATAATGACTGGCATGACGACACCGATAATGAGGTCTGTCGTTTGCCCATTGGCTGCGATCCATTCCGAAAGCGCTCGTGTGCTGTCCATCCATAAGAAGCCATCGGCAACCAGACCAAACTTAGCGATCACTCCGAGCACAAAACTGACCGCAACACAGGTCCAAATGGCCTTAATATCAATGGACTTACTGAAGAGTCCCCATATCGTGGGTGCCAGTAAGGGGCCGACCATCAAACTACTGATCGATACCACGAGTTTTTCCGCACCTCCAAGGTAGGGAATGGCCAAGGAAACAAAGATGACCGCGACACCCAGAAGAACAGTAAAGACACGACCGGCTTGCATCAGTTGCTTTTCACTGGCCTTCGGATTGAATTTCAAGCGATAAATCGCATCTGTCAAAACGCCCGCAAAGACATTCAACTGTGAACTGACCATACTCGCTGTGGCCGAGAACATAGCCGCCACCATCAGCCCCAACATGCCGGCAGGCAAGACGGCTTGGCAGGCAAGGATATAGGCTTCCTGCGGATCTGCATTCGGATTGATGACACGATAGATCATCGGCGGGAGCAGCCACAAGAGCGGACTGAACAAGTAGAGAATGCCAAACAGATAAGTGCTTTTACGCGCATCCTTTTCGCTCGGCACACAGATGAAGCGTTGCGCGAATGCCCACTCGGCTCCGATCATAAAGAAGTGTATCATCGCCCACCCGACCATAAAGAACCAGGTATACTTGTCCTGCGTCAGCGCGAAGAATCCATCTGGTGCTTTATCAATAAAAGCAGCCACACCGCCGACCTGACCAAAGGCAAGGGGAACAATAAACAAGACTGCAAGGTTGAGCACGATAAACTGCAGCACATCCGTCATCAATACCGCCCATAGCCCACCGGCCATAGTGTAGACAATCACAATGCTGCCAAAAATGGCCACTGCCCAAACGAGAGAGAGGTGCCCTGTCGCAGGATCACAAAGTGGATTCGAAGTATCCAGCGGCATCATCGCCGTCAACACGATTGCCAGCGAATAAAGCGAAATCGCAACACTCACCAGGCGAAACACCATCATCGACCAGATATAAAACTGCACCGCCGGAAGACCGAAACGAAGTTCAATAAACTGCGCAGGCGTCTTCACCCCTAAGCGCTTCCAATGACTCGCAACAAAAAAGCCAACGAGTATGGCAGCGATACCATAACAGAGATTGATCGTCACGGCGACCATACCATACTTGTAAGCAATACCACCCCATACAACAAAAGTCCCCGCTGAAAACATCGTCATAAACGAACTCAGCCCCGATGTCCACCAAGGCGACTCTCCACCGGCAGCAAACATATCACTCGAAGTCTTGTTCTTTAAAGACAAACAGAACCCGACCAGAAATATTCCGATCAGATAGACGAGTAGTATGATGTAGTCGACGGGCTGCACTTCTCAAATACTGCGAGATTTCCGCTCGACAAACAAGTCACGATTCTTACTCTATTTAAACAATTACTTATACATTAAAAACATTCTCATGCTCTACCGCGACTGGCTCAATTTGAACACACACCTCCTGTGGTGCCACGACTATGCTGTCGACAGTGAACAGACCGGAAAAATCACAAGGTCCACTGAATACAGCAACAGTGCCGCCTGGCTAGTGAAGAGCGGCTGGGTCAAGGTGGAACAGGAAAACGGCGAAATCTTTCAGGCCTCGCCCGGCCAATGGCTTATCGTCAAGCCAGGCAAGCGCGTGCAAAGTTTCAGCCCCGACACGCGCATGCTTTCCATCGCCTTCCTGGCCCGCTGGCCTGATGGCAACGACCTCTTCGATCAGGGTTTAAGCATTGTACTCGACGCCGATAAGGTGCCTGCCCTCGAACGAAAGGCCAAGCCGATGCTGCGCATCATGAAAAAAATCAACCCTGAGACATGGGATGCACGGGAAAGCAGAGCGGGGCTGAAAGAATTCTTCAAACTCCAAAGCATTCTATCAGAATGGCTTATGACCCTTGTAGACACGCTCCAAAATGCCGGCATCGAACACCGCTGCAATATGGATATTGATGAACGCGTCATGCAAGCCGTGCGCCTCATGCAAAGTCATGACATAGGCGAGTTTCTCGATCTTGACGCCCTAGCCCAATCAGTCGGCACCAGCCAAACCCACCTCAGACGCCTCTTTCAACGCGACCTCCAACTAACCCCACGCGAATACTTCGAAAACATACGCATCGAATTCGCTTGCACATCCCTCAAGCAAGCCAAGAAAAGAATCAACGGCGTCGCCAACGAAATGGGCTTCACCTACCTATCCCATTTCTCAAAATGGTTTAAGAAACATAAGGGGGTTACGCCGAGGGCTTATCGGGGGTGATCACGACTATGAGACACGACTGTGAGACAGACTAATTGACCTGAAGCTTGCTGGACGTCTCCGCCGCGCATCCAGCTAGCAGGTGATCCAAGCCTGGTGACGTGCTGAAAGTAAGCACTGAAGACGGCTCCTACCTCGGCCGCGCATAAGTCGTATTTTGAATCTAGCACTAAGCGCTAGAATCACTTTCTAAAGCAGAGCCCATTCCGGCTCTGCTTTTTTTGCGTTCAGGGTAAATAAAGAGATAATCTCATTTCCTTCAGGTGTTGTATGTCTAATAAATCAAATCTCTGATGGCTGGAGGCATCTGAATCGCTGAGTGTCCCATGAAGCTCTAGTCCGTCCACGATTGTTCGCCAGACATTATCAGGCCGAGGTTGGGTTCACCCTCGGCCATGACGGCGGCGATGAGTCAGATCAGTTTTTACTTTTTGAAGGCAGCGTTGGCTTCATCACCGGCGGAGAGCACATAGGCGACGAGGTCGAAGATCTCATCTTTGGTAAGCATCATGAGGAGGTGCGGTGGCATCATGGAGACCTCACTCGGCTTGATGCTCTTGACAGTTTTGCGATCGACGTTGATTCGCTGGTTCGGGTCGCTGAGATCGGTGTTGATGGTGACGTTGTCGCCGCTAAGATTGACAACGACGCCGGTGAGGGTCTTACCGTCCTTTTGGGTAACAATGATCGGAGCAAACTGTTCGTTGATCTCTTTACTAGGGTTGATGATCTGGTCGAGGAAATCGTGGGCGCTGTAGCGGCCACCAGCACCAGTCAGGTCGGGACCAGTCATGCCGCCGGCGTTGCCAAATCTGTGGCAGGCATAGCAAGCGGCGGCGGCGAACATCTTTTTACCGCGGGCGAAGTCACGTCCCTTCATGCTGTTCTGCGCGGCCGGGCTGAGGTCTTCGAGCTTCCACATGGTCGGTGTGCGGCCAGCGAAGATGGCACCAGAGAGTTCGATGGCGCTCTTTTTCTCGGGCTTCTTGGCGATGAGTTTGCCGTGCTCCTTTTTCTCGGCACCGGTGAAGGTGGCGAGCGAGTCGTTGCGGATGAATTCAATGAATTTGGCAAAGCTGGCACCGCCGTTGTAATTGGAGGCTTTGAGGAACCACTCGAGTTGCTGCTTGCGCAGGTCTTTAGTCCAACCAGTTTTCAGGAAGCGCAGGCTGCGGGCGTATTCCATCTGCGGCTCCTGGCTCGGCGCGGCGTTGATGAGTGCCATCGCCTTGGCGGCGGTGTTCGGAGCTTGTAGGTAGGCGAGCGTCTCGGTGAGCAACCAGTTCTCCTCGAAAGTCTCGGCTGGGTAGACGGCGTCGAGCTTGGCTGTGATCAGACCCAAGGTTGCCGCGTCCGGGTTGCCGAAACGGTGCAAGACGATCTGGATGAGACGCACATAGCCGAGACGTTGCTCGCGGCTTAGCTTGGCGAAATCTCGTGTTAGAATGGCGTTGAGAATCGCGCGACTGATCGAAGCGGTCTTCGCAGTGCTCTCCACACGGGTGAGTGCTAGCAGTGCTTCTAACTGCGCTGTGGCGTCTTTCTCTGCAAGTGCTTTGGCTTTCCACTCACCGACCGGCTGGTGTTCGAGTGCTGTACGGGCCGCGGCGCGGATGAGGCGATCGCTGTGACCGAGCTGTGGCCAGGCGGTGACGACAGCTTTTGGATCTTGCTTGCCGTGGAAGACCTCGAGGCTCTTGCGAAGATCGTGCAGTGGCAGCTTGGCGGGCTGCAGCTTAACCGGTGCGGTGTTTTGTTTACCGGTGTAGGTGACCCGATAGAGTCCGGACTGGACGCGTCGGCCGCCGATGGCGAAATACATCGCTCCGTCGGGGTGGATGATGGCATCGGTGACAGGCAGTGGACCGCCAGTGATGAATTCTTCTTTAGTCGCTGTGTAACTAGAGCCCTCAGGCTTGAGATGGACCGCGTAGATTTTTCCCCAGCTCCAGTCGAGCACGTAAAGGGCGTTCTGGTACTTCGCGGGGAACTTCGCGCCGAAGCCGAAGGTAGTGCCAGTGGGTGAGCCGGGTCCGATATTGAGTGTGGCTGGGAGGTTGTCGATGTAGAATTCCGGGTACTTACCGGCACCATTACGCCATCCATACTCGCCACCACTGAGGACGTGGTTGACTCGCGTCGGGCGATACCAAGGTGTGTTGAAGTCATACTCCATGTCGGCGTCATAGGTGAACAGGTCACCGTCGTGGTTAAGGCTAGCGTCAAAAATGTTGCGGAAGCCATTGGCGAACACCTCGAAGTCTTTACCGTCGGGATCGACGCGGTAGATGATGCCACCAGGTGCGAGACGGTCGCGGTTGTGGCCGCGGCCATCGGGCATGCGCGGTAGAAGGTGGTCGTCGCTCCAGAGCGATTTCACCGGTGAGGTCGCTGCTGCTTTGGTCAGATCAACGTTGTTGCCGCAAATCAGGTAGAGACCTTTTTTTGTCTGGGGTGAGGACGATGGCATGGACGCCATGATCGCCACGTGCTTCCATACCGCGGAGTTTTTCGACCTTGTCCAACATGTCATCGTTGTTGCTGTCAGTGATGCGGTAGAGTCCGCTCTCCATCTTTCTCTCGTAATCATTAACGCCGACGTATAGAGCGTCGAAGGCGAAGAGCATTCCATTGACGGCGCGAATGTTGATCGGGAGTTTTTGCACATCGCTCTTCTTAAGCTCTTTGCCTGGGGCTGGAGGAGTGAATCGGTAAAGGCCGCCGTACTGGTCGCTGGCGTAGATGCGCCCTTTATCGTCGTTGCATAGATTGACCCATGAACCTTGTTCGATGCCTGGGACCGAGTAGATCAGCTCGACATTGAAGCCTTCTGGCTTGGTGATGTTTGCGATGGGCGTGGCTTTGTTCTCACCGATAGCTGGACCGACTTGTGCGCGTTTCTTTTTTGATTTCGCTGCCTGCTTCTTTTTTGGAGCTGGTTTTTTCTTCTTTGGCGTCGGTTTCTTTTTTTCAATCACATGAGCATCGCTCGGGATGGCGAAGTTTTTGAAGTCGATCACGCCACCGTCCGGCAGCACCTTGAGCCTCACGTCTTTGATCTGCACATTCATCGCTGGGCCACGGTGAACCTGGAAGGCGAGGACGCCTTCGAGCGAGCGAGCCTTCTCATCGAAATCGTGGAACTCGATGGTCATCTTACCGTCGATCTTGTGGACGATGTGATTGCCTTTGGCGATAATCGAATATTCGTGCCACTGGGTGGTATCGACTTTGACCGGGTCACGCTGATCTGTGATCCAACGCTTTCCCTCAGGGTCGGCGACGACTCCCTGGCCGTTTGTCACGGTGATGCCGCGGCCGCGCTCCTCGTAAATCATCGCGTTATAGGGTGCATTCGGGTGAAGGTCACACTGGTAGCCGCCGACCGACCATTTACCGATTGCGGGGAGTTCCTTGCTGCGGTATTGAATGCCGGAGTTGTTGCCCGTGTGCTTCACCTTGGCCCGAAACTCGAAGTTCTTCACCTTACCACCGCGCCAGATCAGGAACTGGTTATACTTGAGTTGTGCAGGGCCGGTGGTCTTGCCGGTGATGACACCGTTCTCGACCGACCACAGATCGGGATTGCCGTCCCAGCCCTTGAGGTCTTTACCATTGAAAATAGATTTAAAACTATCGTCCTGCGCACTGGCAGTGGTACAGCCAAGTATGAGCACCGCAGTGGCTTGAACTAGGATCATCTTTGCTAATTGGATTCGTCTCATAATATTAATCATTCTTGAATTGGTTGTGGCCGCCGTTGATAGAGCATAAAGGGGATTGCAGGGAAGAATAAGTGGATATTACGAGTGAGCTGTGATGCTGCAAGGGGAAAAACGGAGTATGACGCATTTACATCCTAAGTCGAAAACTGGCCGAGTGGGACGCAACAAATGGAGCGAGAAAACGACTAACAAAGCCCTAGGGAACAGTGGTCTGGCGCTGATGTATTGGCTGGCAATTTCCTCTTCAGCGTGGGGAAGTAGAACAATTTGCCCTCTACATGCGGCTAATTGAGAGTCCAGCACTACCAAACCAATCATTACTTTCATCGATTCACTCAATACATCCCCCACAATATTCGATGTACTCATTCCCCCAACTTTTGCTAGTATGCAAAAATGGATCCCGCAGCCAAAGCGAAGCTAGACGCACTTGAGAGTCGCCAAGGAGAACTCGCAAGTCACCTGATAACTTTACAACAGCAGTACCAGCTGCTCGAGCAATCGATTGACCAATTCAAGCGCGACTCAGTCCACAGCGAGGAGGTTCAAAAAATGACGGCAAACGTCGAAGCCCCCACTCAGCCGCCTTCCGAGGAAATCTATCAAGAGGTCATGCACACCACGCCACCTCCAGTGCCTGTAGCTGCTCAGCCGTCACAGATCTCAGCACCCGTGGAGCCCCCTCAAGCATTCGAGCCAGCTCCCCCAGAGGTTCACACTCCCCTCGAAAGCCCAGCCGAGCTTCCTACTTTCAACCCCAATTGGGAAATCAATTTTGGTCAAACTTGGCTAGTGCGCATTGGAGTTCTCTCGCTGCTCACTGGTCTTATTTTCCTCAGCACTTATGCCTATAAGAACTGGATTTATGAGGCTCCAGCAGCTCTCAAAGTCGGGTTCTTCATGCTTCTTTCACTGGGACTCACGGGTGCTGGTTTCTATTTTGAACGAGCCAAAGAGAATCTCAAACTCTACGGCCGCGCCATCACTGCTGGAGGGCTAGCTGCAGGCTATTACACCATCTATGCCGCTCACTTCGTGGAATCTCTTCATTGTATTAGCAGCCCTGTAATGGCGGGCGCTTTACTCACGGCCTGGGCAGCCATCATGTTGGCATACTCGTGCTGGAAGCAGTCTCGCATCATCAGCATCATGGCCACAGGACTCGCTTTTTACGGAACAATAGTCAATCCAGCGGGGTGGCTCTCGCTGTTCTCCGCCCTGCTTCTTTCCGCCAGTGGAATGTTCCTGCTGGTACGCTATAAATGGAACAACGTGGGCATCATCACCATTTGCGCAGCCTATGTCGCGCACGCTTTCTGGTTAGGCTATTACCCACAGCAACTCGATCCGGTTGTCCGCATCTGCTACTTAGCCAGCTATTGGGCTATCTTTGCCTGTGCCACCTCGCGCTTCGCTGGAGCCACGATAGAACTCGCCACAGCGCGTCTGATCACCGCCATCAACAACAGCTCCAGCTGGGTGCTCGCGGCATTTATCCTCCCCAGCTTCACCGATCGCCCTGAGCTGGGCACTATTTCGCTCATTGTCGGCGGATTTTTCTTACTCTGTGGTGGCCTCGCCCGCCGTCAATTGATCTGGAAAAAAGAGCTCTCTAACATCTACCTCTACCAAGGCCTCTTTCTCATCACCATAGGAATTCTAGTCGAAGCATCTGGCTACCACCGCTTCCTCATTCTCGCGCTGGAAGCTATCATGCTTATGCTTGCCGGCCACCGACTCCAACACAAATGGCTAAAAGGAATCTCGCTCATTGTCTATGCGTTCGCCCTCGGTTCCACCTTCTTCAGCAACGACCCACCGATGCTCAGTTTTATAGCCCTCAGCGTGATCAGCGCCCTCTACGCGGGACTCACACGATGGAGCCTCAATGTCGGGGAAAGCAATGAAGGAATAGTGGCTCTATTCCCAGCCTTCTCCACTTGGATCATTCTTTACTTCGGTGTGTTTGACGGCTTTGAAACAACTCAATCTCTCAGCTACACCATCGCCATAGCAGCTCTCGTTTGGGGGCTTTTCCTTGCTCTCAAGAAGAAACTCTACCTACAAGACCTCGCACTCATCGCCAGCATCATCCCTCTCGTCTGTGGCGGCATTCTTAGCCTTTACCATTTCGATTCAGCTAACTCTCTCGGTGTTGCACTGCCCATCATCGGACTCGGCATGTGGTGGAGTTCGAAGCAAATCCTCCAGCTACAGCAACGCAACTTCGACCAAGCTCCGCTTACCCCGTGGAACGACATCTCCGATATTCTCGCTTGGGCCTACTCATGTTTTGTCAGTTTTACAATCTACCAACTCGTTAGCCTCAGCCCGACCAGCGACCTCATGTGGCTCTACTTTGGCGGAGCACTCGCCATTCTTGCTCACTTTTTAGCGGTCATCACCAAACGTATCAGCATCGCGATCCCAGCGCAGGTCTTCCACATTCTTGCTATTTTAAGTATAAATAATCATTCCCCATCAGCGTCGCTACTCCCCTTTATGTTCCTAGGCCTCCACCTATTTCTTAGCGAATATCTCTGGGGAGCGAAACCGATTCTGCGCAGATTCCTCGCACCACTAGCGGCCATAGCCCTCTGCAGAGCGACCGATCACCCTGAAATATTCCTCACTGTTCTGGCTCTCGCGTTCTACGGTCTCGCATTCTTCAGGAAGGACAACTTACTCACGATCACTGGCGCACTGGCCACTCTCTTCATTGCTTCATTTGATGGCATTATTGAGCCATATCATTCTTTTGAACTCCTCGATTACCTCCCGATGGCGGCACTACTCGCTATCTGCGCTATCCCAAACTGGAGTGATGAAAAGCTCACCAAGCCTTGGAGCTTCGCGAAAGGTGGATTCAAGTTTGGCACACTCATTTTGCTCTTTGCCTACGCCTCAGCTCACACCCTGGATCACTACGTTGGAAATGGGCTAGCAATCTGTTGGGCATTGCTCGCCGCTGCCATTTTCAGCCTCGGACTTTTCACTCAACACCGCAGTTACAGGCTCACAGGTCTGATCGCTTTAGCGGCATCTATCATCCACGTTGTCACCATCGATGTCATGGCTCTCAACACCCTTGGCCGCATCCTCAGCTTCATCACCATCGGACTCATCCTCATGGGCCTCGGTTACCTCTACAATCGCTTCCAAGAACGCATCTCTAAATTCCTCTAACTGTCCGCGTTCTCACTTGTACAACTTGGTTAGAAAATCGGTAATCATAGTACTAACAAGCTCAGCTTGCTCGATCGATGCGCTATGACCCGCCTGAGGAATCACGCAGAGTTCTGCCCCTTTGACCCCCGCCACGATGTCTTCGGCCTTCACTATCGGTGTCGCTGTATCTTCATCGCCCACCATGATGAGTGTTGGGCAGAAAATAAGCTCTAGTCGAGGGCGGTAGTCCTCGCGCTCTATCACTCCGAGGGTGGCGCGTTGTACTCCAAATTTAGAATTAGCCTTGAGCTTCCCTAACCAATGTCGACGTTCGCCAGATCTCAGAGCATTTTTCATAAAACTCGCTCCAAACATGATCGGCATAATGCGCGAAGCGATCGGTCCGATTCCAAACCACCTAGCCACCCATGCGAGCCGTCGGTATTTCACCTGTGTCTTGTCCGGTTCAGGCCCAGCTGAACTGCCAATCACGGTGAGACTGAGAACTCGCTCAGGCTCCCACGCGGCTAGCCGCATTCCGATAAACCCACCCATCGACAAGCCGACAAAGTGGTATTGAGCGATAGCCAAGTGTTCGATGATCTGCTGGATGTCCATTCCCTGGTCGCTGATAGAGTACCCCGTGTCAGTCACTTCAGTTTTACCCTGCCCTCGCAGATCAATCGCTATGCAACGATAGCTAGACTCCAAGGCGGCTAACTGATGCTCGAACATGGAGGAGTCCCAGAGCAGACCGTGCACAAATACAATCACCGGGACGCTTCGCCCATCTTTAGGGCCACGATCTTGATAAAAGAACCGACATCCATTCACTTCGCATTCCGCCATAGCAATAAACAAGTCGATAGGTCCGCACGCATCAAGCGCGAAGTTCCTCCCGCTAGATTCTTTCCACTTGTCGCAACTGCGATCTAGAATTATATTAATTGGAGCAACTGATAGAACGATGAAGCCACTCATAAAAACAGCCCTCGGACTCATCGGGATTTTCCTGCTCATTTTCCTCTTGCTCAATTCGACCGGATTACTGACTCAGGACGACCTCGCTGAGATACTGCGCAATGCTGAGAATTGGGACAAACGGTGGATCGGCTTGCTGGTGATCGGACTGCTTATTTCCGATATCGTCATTCCAGTACCAGGGATCCTGGTGGTGAGCATCGGAGGGTATTTCCTCGGGCCATTTTGGGGGGCCGTCTGCGGATCACTCGGTCTCACCCTCGCGGGAGTCACGGGCTACGTTCTTTGTCGGATCTACGGCTACCGTATGCTCATGCGCATCTACCGAGACGAAGCTCACCTAGCAGACATGAAAGAAACCTTTCACCGCCACAGCACGCTGGTGCTGTTACTTTCCCGGGCGCTTCCTATGTTCCCTGAAGCCGCGAGCTGCCTCGCTGGTGCCACCCACATGCCGTTCTTGAAATTCCTTCTCACCTTTGGTGCCAGCTGTACGATTTACTCGATCGCTGTGGCATACGCGGGTTCACTATCATCAGCTGAAGACCTCACTCCAGCATTGATAGCCTACCTCTGTATCATGACCGTGCTTTGGTCGTCTTGGGCGCTCTTTATAAGAAAAAGTAAACGTGCTAAAAACCACAGCTAAGTTCACAAAAATCACGCATGAACGATTCCACATGGCTCCACTGGAGTGGCGGCAAAGACTCAGCCTACGCCCTCAATAAACTCACTCGGCAAGGAGGCCAGTTAGCCGGTATTGTCACCGCACTCAGCTCAGAGTTCCGCCGCATTTCCATGCATGGAGTGCGCGAGGAACTGCTCGACGCCCAAGCCCAGGCGCTCGGTCTACCGCTGCAAAAAATCTTCATCCCGCGCGACTGCAATATGAAGGACTACGACTCTATGATCTCGGCTGAAATGGCTAAGCTTAAAACGATAGGTGCGACCCATTGTGGCTTCGGCGACATCTTCCTCAAAGACCTCAGAGCCTACCGACAAAAGCAAATGGACGCCTGTCAGCTCGAAACCGTTTTCCCCATTTGGAGAGAGGCCGACACTGCAACCATGGCGAAAAGAATCATCGACTCTGGCATCAAGGCCATAGTCGTCTGTGTCAGTGGCAAGCACTTTGATTCCAGTTTTGTCGGTCGTGAGTACGATCTCGATTTCCTCAATGACCTGCCTGAAGGTGTCGATCCCTGCGGCGAAAATGGCGAATTCCACAGCTACGTCTATGACTCACCAGACTTTTCCCAGCCAATCCCGATCAAGCTCGGCGAGATGGTCGACAAGCTCTACACCCCAGCCAACAACGAAGAAGACCAGCCCAAATGCGGCGCCAAACCAGCCTGGGACACCGAGTTCTTTTTTCAAGACCTCCAGCTCTAGACTAAATCCATTTCATCCAGAATGCTCAAGATTAGATCGGGCTGCTCCCATAAAATCACCGATTAGCTTCGCCAAAGTCCCAGCACTCTCCTACACCGAGTCCATGAAACTCGAACAGGGACAGATTTGGAAAAAAGGAGACAAATTTCTACTTATCACCACGTGGGAACGCCTCGACATCGAATACAAGGAAATGACCGACCTCGAAACCCGCGAGCACAATCCACGATGTCAGTAAAAAAGAATTCTGCCGACTCATCAAAGGAGCTGAGCTCTATCAGCCAGAGCCAGAAATAGTCGCAGAAGAAAAAACTGAAGACTAATGGAGATCCAACAAGCTCTAGAGATCGTCAGCTACAAGCTTGGCGCTAAAAATGGTGAGTCAGCTCTCAGCGATTCTGTCCTCATCAAACAGGAAATCGAGCAAGCGATCCGCGACAAGTCGAATGACTGCCTGCGCAAGATCGATGCAAAGCCGTACATGATGGCAACCAAACTGGTGAAGGCTGAGCGCCTCAGACTAGCACGAGTAGCGGGTGAAGCATTTCTCGCAAAGAACGCCAGCGTTGGAGGAGTCGAAACCACCGCTTCTGGGCTCCAATATTAACCTG
>NZ_MQWA01000001.1:2240290-2243050 GCF_002954445.1 Rubritalea profundi | reverse complement strand
GGGTTAATATAAAGTTATACAAGACGGCACTGGCCCATCCCCACTGCTCTCTAATCAGGTCACCGTCCACTACCACGGCACACTCATCGACGGAACTGTCTTCGACAGCTCAACCGAGCGCGGCAGCCCAGCGAGCTTTGCTGTCAACAAAGTCATCGAAGGATGGAAAGAAGGCATCCAACTGATGAGCGCAGGCGCAAAGTTCCAGTTCTTCCTCCCACAGAACCTAGCCTATGGTGACCGTGGCACTGAAACCACAGTCCCACCCTTCGCCGCTCTCATTTTTGAAGTCGAACTGCTCGCGATCGCGTAAAACACCAACGCAACGTGGCGGCTGTTTCACCACGTAGCGCGGCCGTCTCGGTCGCTCAACAATAATCCCAGCGAAGCTGCTGACTCACAGCGCTCAGACTTTAGAGTTTCAGCTCATTTAGTCTGTCTCATAGTTATATCACGACTCGGTAACAGATCGGGAGCCAAATACATTGCTGTTGTTTGAGAATTCTCCCCTACAGTCGATTACGTACTCGTTTGCTCTTCCGAGACACTCTACAGTCATTTGGTAATGTCCGATCACACAACAGTAGCGCTTGAACTTGATGACATACGAGAGGTCATTCAACTCCTCGGTGAATTGGCACACTCGGACCTCACTCTCAACCAAAAGAGAATCAATTTATTAAGAGGCATTTCTAGACTTACTCAAACTGACGCTTGGGTCTGGGGGATTTCAGGGAAATTTGAATCTGGCAAAAAATCTACCTTCTCACTCTCTCACCACGAAGGCTTCACCGAAACACAATTTGCGGCTTATCTCACCGTTCTTGAGAAGGCTAAAATGGCCGACATGTTTGCTCCTGTGCTCGCAGAATTTGCTAGTGCCACTTCCACCCTAACACGAAGACGATGCCAATTTGACCCTGATGGCCTCATTTATACCGATGCTTATTCCGAGTGGCGTGAAATAGGATTGGCCCCACTCGTCGTCTCACTCACAGCAGTTCCTAACGGCGCCACTAGCTGCGTAGCCATCTATCGAGAATACGACAGCCCTCCCTACACCGCACGAGAAGCCAAAATTATGCATCTCATTCTCTCAGAACTCGATTGGCTCCACCAAGAAGCAAGTGCCAAGTCCTTCAGCAAGAAAGTCTACGCTCTTTCACCTCGCCTCAATACTGTACTTAACCTGCTTCTACAAGGGTCAAGCCGTAAGGAGATGTCCACCTATTTAAGTATCTCACCAAACACCTTGAGCGGATATTCCAAAGAAATTTACAAACGCTTCAATGTTCACTCACAAGTCGAACTCATCCGAAAATTCTCGATCGGTGATGGTGGTGACGAGTCCTAGTTCGTGCTTGAAATATCGCTAGTGAAAATGAGCAAAAAGTGCCATCGAGGTCTGACCCTCTGTTCACGTGAATCATCTGAAGAGTGTCAACTGAAACAAAAACTACCGTCCGATGAACCACAATTCTAAAGGGCAACCGCCCATAATGGCGACCATTCAACCAAACTCACGCGAATGGTGAGAGTGAGCCATGTAGATTGTTATATTGGAAAAAGTCACGACGTATCACGTAGCTATTATAGTGTACAAACCTTAGGCCTATCTCTTTATATAGAGTATACCGTTCTATATGAAAATCGGACACATCACTAATGGCACGTAAAATCAACAGCAATTGGCTAAAGCAGTTCTCCACTCCGCAGTGGGCGAAAAACCCGCATCTGCAGACGATACTACCAACCATCCTGCCGACTCCAAGCCTCGCACTGAGACGCGAGCGTATGGAGCTCGCCGATGGTGACTTCATCGACCTCGATTGGCTAGATGCCAACGAGCAACCAAAACGTATTGTTGTGGCCTTTCATGGACTGGAGGGAAGCTCAAACTCCCCTTATGTGAAGCGCTTGATGAAAATATGCATCGAGCGCAACGTCTGCTCAGTTGTCCATCATCACCGCGGTTGCTCAGGTGAAAACAATCGCCTAGCTCGGAGCTACCACAGTGGCGAAACAAGCGACATGCAGAACACACTGCTACACCTCCGAAGCCTCAATCCAGACGCCCACATTGATGCCGTCGGCTACAGCATTGGCGGCAATGCTCTCGCTAAATATCTGGGGGAACAAAAAGAGGCGTCGCTGGTGAATCGAGCGGTCATCGTCTCCGCCCCATTACAGCTCTCCGCTTGTGCCCAGCGACTAGAAGGAGGTTTCTCTAGCATTTATCAACGGCGCCTCATTAAGCTACTCCAACGTAAAACCACTGAGAAGCTGACCAACCCAAAACTGAGAGACGTGATGCCCCTTGACCCTGACCAAGTCAAACAGCTGAAAACCTTTTACGACTTCGACGACAAAGTCACCGCCCCCTTACACGGTTTCGCCGATGTGCACGACTATTACGCACAATGCAGTGGCCTGCAATTTCTCACCTCTATTACCATACCCACCCTTATCATCCACGCTGCCGATGACCCATTCATGACCGATGAAGTCATCCCTAAACCCGAACAACTTTCAAAGCACGTAACATACGAACTCTACCCACGCGGTGGTCACGTCGGCTTCATCTCTGGCGGCAGCCCATTCCGCCCAAAGTTCTTTCTAGAAGACAGAATAGCAGACTACCTAGAACTCTGACACACAGTCACACACAACTACAGTCTTCTCCCGAATGGCACGAACTTAAGGACCATTACCGTCTTTTGTATAATGATAGTCCTTTCATCCACTAGGCCTATTAACCTG
>NZ_MQWA01000001.1:2236394-2239537 GCF_002954445.1 Rubritalea profundi | reverse complement strand
TATCATCAACCCCAAAGGGTATTCTAACGTAGCCTAGGGCTATGCCTGGGATTCGATAGGTCGCAGCTGCGGCGCTTAAGTCCGTACCATTCAGCTCTGTTCCCCTTATTCACGGCCCGCCGCCTGGCCTAGACCGTGGAGGAACTTACGCAGCACCTGTTCGGGGCATGGGGCAAAGTTGCGCTGACCTTCCTTGCGGAAGAACGATCCGAGTTCGGCTTTAGTGACGACAAAACCCGCGTGCTTGAAAATATCCATCATCCCCTCTTCGCGCAGCTCGAGAGCGATCCGCAGTTTCTTCAGAACCTCGTTTCTGGACATGCGTTCCAGAGGTTGCGGCGTGGAACCGTCGGGGCGGGGTCCACGTTTTTCAATGATGAATCCGTCGAGAAAGCGGCAAAGTCCGGCATCTGAAAGCGGCTGAAAGCCATCTTGTTCCTCGCGCTTGAGCCAGTGTGCCACCTGGGCCTTATCCACATCACCTTCGACGTGAGCGATGATCTTAGTCACCTGAGAATCGGTGAAGTTAAACGCGTAGCGGAGACGGCGAAGGATGTCGTTATTGTTCATAATATTTGGAGCAACTTGAGATCAATCTGCGCCGTATTCAAGATAAATCCCCCACCCCAGACCTTCCCCGTTTAAATGTTTTCAAAAAGATGCCAGCCATGTGTGAGCTAGCTGAGACGAACTAGAGCTCCGTACCTAGCCGTTCTGCCCCTATAAATCCGTTAGTCATCATATCTCAGACAACACGCAATTTCCGTGTTATCATTAGGTGTTGTGCAAAATCCTATCGAAATCATGCTTCGAGAACATTTAGAGTCACGTGACATCACTGATGAATACGTTCTGAATGCTATGCGTACGGTGCCGCGCGAGCTTTTTGTTGCCGCAGATCTACGACAAAATGCTTACGATGACAGAGCCCTCCCTATTGGCTCAGGTCAGACGATTTCTCAGCCATACATCGTTGCCCTAATGCTACAGCTAGCTCATATCACCCCCGATTCCACTGTACTGGATATCGGCACCGGCTGTGGTTATATGGCCGCAGTGGCGGCACAAATAGCAAGCCACGTCTACACGATTGAATGCGTACCCGAGCTAACCGA
This sequence comes from Rubritalea profundi, assembly GCF_002954445.1. Classification (GTDB taxonomy): domain Bacteria; phylum Verrucomicrobiota; class Verrucomicrobiia; order Verrucomicrobiales; family Akkermansiaceae; genus Rubritalea; species Rubritalea profundi. Next base: position 2,238,422 of record NZ_MQWA01000001.1, on the reverse strand, counting down.
GCAGTCCATGGAGCGATTCGAAACGATGGGAATCTCCAACATTGATATTCATATCGGAGATGGCTCACTTGGCTGGCCAGGTCAGGAAATGTTCGATGCTATTCTTATCTCCTGCGCTACTGATGAAGCCCCAAAAAAACTCATTAGCCAGCTGAAACCGCACGGCAGGATGGTATTACCTATTCGCCAAAACTTGCCTCACGAGATACTCACCACCTACCACAAATCTGACAGCGGCGATCTAGAAATCACTGAACACCTAGCAGTCAAATTCGTACCGATGGTCTAATGACTAGCGCGACGCTATTTACTCGCGATCGCACAAACTGAATTCAGAATATTATTTTACCGAGCCCAGCGAGCCAGATTCGAGCTTTAGCCATAGAGACCACCGTAACACGCTAATCCTCAAAAAATAATCATCCCTCTATAAAGTCAGTCTAATAAACCACGGAAGTTATGGCAGGGCCTGCCAAAGATGGAAATGGGCCGCGACGACGCCAGGTTTCGCGCCTGGCTGGGAACAGTCATCCGCAATGCTGTCTATAACCACTGTAGCCAGGCTACTACGCGAAAACGCCGAGAGACCAACGCCGCCGCAAGTAACCCGGCCTCGGAAAATCAACCATCCTTCCAACCCCACTCTTCCATCACCGGGGCTTGGTTTTTTTTCGTGGCCGGGGCTTCCAGCCCCGTAGCCTAGCCGAACGTAAAAGAGGTTTCCAACCTCTTCTCTTGAAGCGCAAAGAGCTTACAAAGCTCTTCTACGTGAGAAGCCATAACAGACGACCGTCCGCAGCACGTCTGAGCCCAACGGGTTCACTCATACTAGCGAAACACAGCGATATAAGGGCAGATACGTTGTATCCGGAGTGGCCACGCCCGATAAGGCGAACCGGGTGCTGGTGGCGACACTCAATGTCTATTAGTCACAATGTCTATTAGTCAGACAATATGAACTGTAAATTGAGGAGTTCCTTTATCTGTAGCTATTTTTTAAAATGGTCTGGAACTATGGGGGGGGCAGGCTGGCGCAGGACAAACCTCAACCTTGGCTGGCCTTATATCAATCCGAGTTGCTAAAGAATCAAATGGCATTTTCTGGAGGTTTATGAAATGGCGCTAGGCGGAGGAAGTCGGTACTGGCCGCTTTCTAGCTAAATCAGCGTTTATCCTCAGTCACGGTTCTTCCAATCACCAACACAGCTAGTCTGACTCAAGTTGGTTTTTGTACACCACGCCGTAGATCTCCCAAACGGTGACAAAGAGCGCGCAAATGATCGGGCCGATGATAAGGCCTACTGCGCCGAACATGAAGATCCCACCGAGGGTTCCTATCAAGATGTAGAGGTCTGGTAAATTCGCATCTTTGCCTACTAGGATAGGACGCAGGACATTATCGATGGAGGCCACGATCCCCGCGCTCTAGGCTAACAACAAGCAGCCCGCCATATAGTCGCCACGAATCAAAAGCCACAGCACAGCTGGCCCCTTATTTGTAAAACGCCAACACCTTCACCCCACAATACGCTTCATATTGCCGCATCGTCTTCCTAAAATACTCCTTTTCCTCCCTCTTAAAAAGAAACGACCTCCATACGACCCTCGTAAGGCAGTGATAAACTGACGCACAAGTTTCATGCTCCGGGGCTAGTAAATATTTACGAGTAACTCTCATGATCAGGGGAATCACAACAACTCGAACACAACGCACAAATCATTGATTACCTACGATATACACAATATCATAAAGCCATTCAAGCCTTTTCCTGACTACTGCTCTGTCCCGAATGGCACGGACTTAAGGGCACTTATCGGTAATTTTTATGTTAGGAAAAGCCTGTCTATGGTTCCTTAATATGTGAACAAAAAACAACCATTTATGACAGGCTTTCCCCCTCACCTTTTTGGCAGTGCTAAGAGATCAGCTCAAGCTCTTTTTCAAGATAAAATTCAACAATGTGGTTCTACTACGATCTCTGGATTGTCGATGGTTTTTGAAAAGGTTCTTCCTCAATTTGTATTAAG
>NZ_MQWA01000001.1:2228299-2234393 GCF_002954445.1 Rubritalea profundi | reverse complement strand
TTCTATCCGAAGAGCTTCTCGTCATAAGAAAAGGAAGACACGAACCGCGAGCAAGAAAAAGGAGGCCTAAAAGTTATCAATTACTAACAAAACCAAGACACCAATTTAAAGAAATTCAGCATAGGAGCAAATACAATAAAACCGCTTAAGTCCGTGCCATTCTGCTCTGTCCCCCTATTTTATACGCCGCCTATTTCTTATAAAAGCACGAAGTCACCAGGTAGGTTTTGTATCCTGGGATCATCAACAACTCAGGCACGCAATGGCCTGACTTCGGTTTGAATATATTTCCATCGACCAGAAACTTGGAATTACGGGGGAAATCCACATGGAATTTTCCCGTGCTACCGATCCCATCAATAAGTGCCCATCTCATGGGTTCAGATCCACCCGAGAACAGGATTAGAACCGGACGGCTTTGCGTCAGGTCCTCGCGGATGAGTTCGGACACAGCCTTGAGATTGTCCGGCTGCAAATCAGAGAGAACCGGCTTACTGCGGACACCGGTGAGTTCCTTGATACTGCGAAGAAAGTCTTTCTCGGGCTTTATGTTATGAAAGTTCAGTTCCAATGCTTGAGCGTAAACATGTTGGAAAAATCCGTCAATTTCCTCCAAACGCATCGGGTAATCACCCGCTGAGGGATTCCAACTCAGTTGGTCGAAATCGACATCTGAGCCTTTCGATCGAGACTTCGAGGAGGAGAATTTAAACCGTTCGGGGCGATAGTAGGCAATGAGCTTCGCAAACACACAAGTCGGGCTGTAACCGATGAACGGCGAATTGGCTTCATTGCTGTATTTGTTGAATAAATAGCGATTGTCCGAGAAAGAATCGGTGAACAACGGACCGATACTAGCGGCAGGTGTATTGACGTCCGGCGTTTTGACAATCTGTTCCTCATCGCTGTAGCGGACACCGATGCCGTTGTTCGCGAATGCGCGGACGTAGTAGGTGGTGCTGGGTCTCAGATTGATCGCATGCCCCCGGTAACACTCGCGATGAGCCAGAGTGTAGGTGTCGTCGCGGATGGTGGGGGTTTTTGAAGTCGACCAGCAAAAGCCGTAAGTGGTAATCAAGGGCTGACCGCGAAATTTGATGGTGCAATCCATCGTGAAGCTGGTGGGCTGGACATCGCTAATCTCATCGAGGCGGATTTGCGGCAGCATTGAGTTCGTGTAGTCACTACCGCTGACCCGATGACGATCGGTCTCTAAATCGAAGGTGAGGGTTCCGTCTTTTTCCTCGATGTTTTTGAAGGAAATCCCGCCATCCATGAGATTGGGAAGCCTGGATGACGGCTCGGTGGTCATGTCGAATTCCGTTCGATTGTGGGATTTACCGAACAGACATTTGTTGGTGTCCCCCCCACCCCGGAAGAATGGATCATTGGGGCGGTAAACGTAAAAGTAGTCCGGTGAACCCAGGTAATTGGTCAGCCCCAAATTCACCACAGAGATGAGCATCCCCTCATGGTCGGGACCTACGCCAGCGATACGATCTTCCTCGTGAATGTATTCCACATGATACATGTAGTGGGGATGATTGCTGGGGATGAGGTAGCCGAGCGCTTCTTTTCCCTGTGGTGTGATGTGCCGCGGATGTAAGGTGTAGGTCCCTGGGTTTTTAATGGTCGGGTGATTCCGCTCCTCGATAAAGGCGTGGTGATAAAACCGGCTGAAGGCATTCGCAGTGGGGCCGTAGGCGAGAGGGCTTGCACCGCCACCGATACCATCGTTGAAACGACCTATGCGATAAACGTCTGGAGCTCCAAGTGAGTGTCCGAGCTCATGAGCGAGCACACCACCGGCGAAGTCATTGATCTGGATTTTCGAATTGGGCCACATCGGCTCGCCCCACTTGCAAGCCGGCTTATAGTGATCCCAAGGTTTAAAAATCTTGGTCGAATTCTTGGGCTCTTTGCTCCTGCGGGTTTTGACTGGCTTGATCCGGTCTGGGTCAGCGTTACGGTTGTCATAGAAGTCGAGGAGCGCGACACTTACCTCCTCGGTTGGTTCCTTGGGTCGGCGCGTGACGTAGTTGTAGCACATGAACCGGGGCTTATCACCACGGTAGGATTGGTTGGCAAATTTCAGGGCATTCTCATTCATCTCTTTCACCCGATCATTGCCTTCTTCCCTGTCTTTCCAACCGATGGGGTTTCGCCAATAGTCATACTCGCAGTAATAACCGTAAAAGTGAGGGTCCTGGTAGTTGGTATCTTCATCGGGCATCACCACGAGTTTCGGCCAAGTGATGTCGTTGCTGTAGACCTTGAAATACTCCTCCAGATCGACACCAGAGGAATATCTTCCGGATTTATCCTGCTTTCCGGTTTCCGCATGCTGAGGATTGCTGGAAACCTGATTTGCAGACCTGATGGCTTGATCAGTGTCTTCCGGGGCAACGGTTTCCTTGAAGGTGATCACGATGAATCCCACGAGAAACTCACCGGTGGTCACCGGTTGTTTGGCCGGATTGTAATCCGGAATAGGCGACGCCTTGCGCTTGCCTCCTTTCTCCTCTGTCCCGTGCCCATGCACGGCGGCGTGAACCGGACATGACAGGCAGGCCAGAGCGATCAGCAATTGCAACATCCTCATCATCGCACCATAAGGGGAAATCATAGGACGACTGCTAGGAATTTGCTTTTTGGGTGAGGTGGTCGAGAGCATCATGCGTGGAGGAGAAAGGGGGTTGATCATGCTCGGCCTCGGCGCTTGGCTCATCATGACGGGCAGTGGTTTATTTACTCTGGGAGCATTGATTGCTTATCGCGGATTTTGGTGGCGCTTACAGAGTCCCATTCGGACGATCGCCCAGACCAGCGACATTCTGTAACGCGCGCGAGCGGCCGCCACGCGCATCATGGAGCTGCTGGATGAACACTGATTCCTGGTAGCTGGACATAGTAAACAGGGAAGTCGCCTTGAGCCCAAATTTTCCGCCACCCAGTGATCAGAGATTTTAGTTTTGGTTCGTAATGTCGACGATCTTTTTCATTACTCTCACCTTGATACCAGATCACCCCTCGCAGACTGGAGCCAGCGATTGGGTCGATAAATTTCAGGTGATTCTTACCTGTTTCGTATGGCTCCTGATTCAGCCAGCTTTCGATATCAGAGCCTCCTACTGCGGCAGTGATGAGCCCGACAGGCACCAAGGCATCGCTCTGCAGTCTGCGACCGAAGAAAAACGCGACCTTTTTGAAACCCGGTGCTGTTTCTGGTGTGCAGACAACCCATTCTTTATCGTCCTCGGATCCATACTGTCGCAGCGCTGGGTAGTTTGCTTTCTCTAGTGTGTCTTGTGGGTGATGACGGGTCTTGTTGGTCTTGATCGATCCTGCCATATTAGACTGACCAACGCAGAGCCAAATATCGCCAAGGACGAGGTTCTTAATTTCTTTGACTGCCTTCTTGCCATCCTTTTCGCAAACAATCGTCATGGACTTGCCAGCGGGACAGTCATTGACAGATTTGAGTTTGACCGCATCCATTGGATCTAGCACGACTCTCCATTTGCCATCTGTATCAGCTGTAGTTGTTTTGATTTGACCATCGAAGCTGACGGTGACTTTCGCGTCTGCTAAAGATGCCCCCCAGACTGGTAGCTTGATCTGCTGTTGTAAAATAGCGTTGTCTCTGAAAGGTGAACTGCACTGAGCTTCCAGCGTCTGTTCTGTTTTTGGGCTAGTAGGTTCTGGATCAGCTGCACCAAATAGTGTCGAACTGATCATCAAAAAAGCGATCGGTAGTTGTATTAATTTCTCATGTTAGATTTATTTATATCGTTATTGCTAAGCTAAGTGATTGCTTCGCTGGTTCATTATTTTCTGACAATATTATTGTGGGGTGGCTGTCCTGGTTAATAGCCTGAGGTGCTGAAGGGGGAGGCTGGAAGGCCGGTTTTGTTGTAGAGATTACAGCCGACTGGAAACTGGGTGTAGCCGTAACGAACCGCGATCGGTTCGGCCACTGCCTTAGAGGAAACGATCAGGTCGCTGCCCTCGATCTTGCCTACGGCCCAGTGCCACTTACCATCCTTGGCCTGGATTGATAACCACGGTATCGCCGCATCTGGTGTCGGTACTGGTGGCTGGAATCGGTCCTTGTTGGCGAGCATTAGTCCATTCCCCGCGTAATTGAATTTCACGCGGATGGTGCTGCCCTCGATCTTGTGGTTCTTGTAGAGTGGTCCGCTAGGCACCACTTCTTTTTTTCCGTAATCGTTGTGCAGAGCCCAGTAGGCAAGCCGCAGACCGACGTCATACTTGTTAAATGGGTGTTCTTTCTTCTCGCCAATGTCGATGGCGACTGCCATGCCGGTGTTGGGGATACTAAGCGCCTCGAACTGGGCGTTTCGGATAGCTGCCCGGCCGTCACCACCGGCAGGTTGGTCTGTGGGTGATTGACCCTGTGCCGCGAGCTGGACGAAGTAGAAAGGGTAGTCTCCTTGATTCCAGACTCCGCGCCAACCATCGATGAGTCGCTTCAGCTTCGGCAGGTAGTCCTTGCCATTCTTGACGTTGGCCTCTCCCTGATACCAGAGGGCACCGCGCATTGCGTGACCTACCAATGGCTCGATCTTTGGGATGAAATTTTGATACTTTGTTTTGATCGGAGGTTCGCCGGGAGCAATGTACTGCCAACCTTCGATACCCGTTCCCGCCACCGCTGCATTCATTAGTCCGATGGGGACGAGCAGTTCGCTTTGCAGCTTGCGACCAAAGACAAAAGCGATGCTATAGCATCTGCCTACGGTCTTGGGAGTGCTGACGGTCCACTCGGTTTCGAGAAAGCGTAGCGCTGGGAAGTCAGCGTTGACTTGTGATTCTTTGGTGCCCTGCTTGTGACTGAATCTCACTGACATATTCGATTGCCCAGAACATAGCCAGACCTCGCCAATCAGGATATTGGAACACTCCTTCTTCTCTTGCTTGCCGCCCGCGCGGGTGATTACGGTCAGGGTGCGACCGGTAGGCGCGTCATTCACCGACTTCAACTTGTCGGCGGGCATGGCGTCCAGTTTCACTTCAAAACGTCCGTCCGCAGCGGCCTTGGTGACATGCTTCTGTTTGTCAAAGGTCACCTCGACGTCAGTGCCAGGAAGAGTCCAGCCCCAGATTGGGACCGGCATTTTCTGTTGGAAGACGGCGTTGTCGCCAAACGGACGTCCGAGACGCGGTGTTAATTCCAGCGGTGGCTTTTCCTTTGGGAATGCAGTGGATAATTCCGCGGCGGGCAGTGAGCCAGCGGTGGTAAGACCGAGGACTAGGACACAGAACGTGGCATGGAGGGCGAAGCGGAAGCTGCTTTTCGTGGGAATCAAACTCATGGCGGAACCTTAAACGATACAGCCCTGTCTTGCCAACCTTATCTACGAATGATGTCTGCTCTATGGGTAAGAGTTATCACTAATCACCGATCACTTCCAAAAGGATTAGTGTTACTTCTTCACAAACTTCTGATCATCTGGATGGAGAAAATCTATGTTGAAGCTGGTAGCAATGCCGTTAGATTTGATGACGGTGACTTTGCCCGTAGCGGCATCATAGTTTTTGAGCCTAGCTTTAAATGATTTTGGGCCATCGGCGTTGCGGAAATTATACAGTGGTGCGCGCTTCTTTTTAGCGGGCTTTGATGTTCCGATGAGCTCCAGAACTGCTTTTCCCATTGCTTCACCGACGAGGTAATACGTTTCAGCATTACTGTTCCAGTGGTAGCCTTGTTTTGAAGGGGACGCTTCTACAGAACGGGAGAATGACCCTGTTACCACGCAATGAACGTTTTTAAGGTCTTTTACTTTCGCAGCAGCAGCTTGAGCATCCCGGATCATGAAGCGCCGGCCACTACTGCTAGGAATTTGCTTTTTGGGTGAGGTGGTCGAGAGCATCATGCGAGGAGGAGAAAGGGGGTTATAAGATAGAAGCATCTACCTCCTCTATTAGTCTGTCTTTTTCTTTTTGATGAGGACCCTCGGGTCACAGACCGTTGGCAGAATCGGCATTCGTAGTCCCTATGGTAAGTGTAGTAGGTGTCATAGCTACGTAATCTACGACCCACCGTTGCAAAATGAAAGTCGGACTTCTTACG
>NZ_MQWA01000001.1:2178193-2225811 GCF_002954445.1 Rubritalea profundi | reverse complement strand
CTAAACTGGATAGTGAATCGCAGAACCTTCAGCTACTGCCAAAAGACCACCTACACCACCAGCACCTTGCATTGATCCACTGAGATCCATTCCCCAAACATAGCTTTTACTGAGCGTAGTGCCAGTGAATTCTGCTATCGGGTTCCAGCCGTCATAAACGAAGTTTGTGACTACACCTGCAACATCTTTGGTGATTCTACGACTTTGATAGTCATAATCGTATTCAGCGACAGTCACAGCACCTTGCTTCACAGCAATGAGGCGGTTTTCTGCATCCCATTCAAACTGCTTTGTGCCGTCATTTGTGAGATTGCCATCGTCATCAAACGATCTAGCAACTGCACCTACAGCAGGATACTGGTTCAGCGCGTTGCTGGTGTAGTTATCTGTCGCTGGAAGCGTCAGACTATCGGCTGATTTCTTGCGATTGCCTATGCCGTCGAACAGATACGAGCGGTCAAAAGCGTTGTTTGTACTGTGATCGGCACTAACAGTTTCGCCTACGGCATTATAGTTCCAGGTTTCTGTATTAGCGGATGTGAAGGCGGTGCCTGATCGAGATACATCGTCTCGTTGGCCTAGGTCGTTGACGGTGTAGGCGAAGTTGGAGCGGATATTGACTCCCGCTTTGTTTTCCTTGTTGGTCAGGACGTTGCGGTTTGTTTCGTAAGTATTCGTCACTGTGTGGGCTGGGCCGGTGACGGTTTCAAGTAAACTACCGGAGTTCGCCAAGTAAGCATAGCTGAAGTCAGGAGTTGCTGAATAAGTAGCAGCTGTATGCAAACCTGCTAATCTGCCAACTGCGTCGTAGCCGTAGCTTGTTGCGTGCTCTTCTGTCGTTCCATTCATTAACTGGAAACCCGCTGGACGAAGTAGTCCGTCTTGTGAGCGGTCGAGTGTTCTTGAGAGACCATTGCCGTAGGAGATGATTTCTTTGTCGAGAACTAGAGTTGCAGCGTCATAGATGTAAGCATGCTGGTTGGCTGTGGCTCCAGTTCCTTGAGTGACCACAGTTGGACGTCCGAAGTTGTCGTAGGTGTAGACGACTCCTTGGGTGAGTCCATCGTTGTAGGTGGTGGAGACCATTTGGCCTTGGTCGTAACTGTACGTAGTTTTAAGTTTTACGTTTGATGTGTTAAGTCTAGACCATTCACGTGTTTCAAGGCGACCGGCTGAAGTGTAGGTGTAGTCGGTGCCCTTGTTGTCGTCGTAGCGCTTGTTGTCGAGCCAGCCACGAGTTGGGTTATAGTTCCACTTGGTGGAGGCAAATCCAGTAGTGCTAGCAGTAGGCTCAGTGCCGTGTGCTAGGTCCTGGTATGTACGGAGTTCGATGAAACGATTCTGAGAATCATACACATTGAAGCGTGCATAGGTTTGGTCGCCCCAAGTGCCAGCGACTTGGCCATTGCTGTAGTAACTGGTGTGGGTGATGTTATCGATGGTGTTACCGTCTTTGTCGGTAGTATCTGGGGCGTCGATTGTGATGGTGCGTCCGCGGGTGTCATAGGTGTAGGCGGTGGTGCGGCTGCCGGGGTCGGTGACGTTGGTTGGCACATCGGCGGTGGTGGTGAGGTATGCGGTGGTGGTGACGCCGGTGCGGGAGTCCGTGGTGGAGGAGGTGCGTCCTAAGGTGTCGTAGCCGTAGGAGGTGGAGGCGATGCTTACTGGGGTAGCACTGTTGTCGAAGGTTTCGGTTTTTGCGAGTCGGCCAGAGGTGTAGGTCTGGACGCTTTCTGGCCGTCGGGGGTGGGTGGAGGTGAGGGTCCAGTCGCCATTAGCTGGGGTGGAGCTAGAGGAGTAGGTTGTTCCAGCGAGGGTGACGGTTTTGCTGCTCATGCCGTCTGCTGAGCGGAAGCTGGTGCTGACGAGTTTGCCGTTGACGGTGGTGGTTGTCTTGTAGGCAGTGCCGATGCCGCTTTCGGTAGCGGTAGCGAAACTGCGCTCGGTGAGTGTGACCATGGTCTGTCCTCCGGCGATGGGCTGGGAGGTGGTGGTGCGTTCGCCTTCGGTGTTGTAGGTGTAGGTGGTGATGATGTCATCTAGGTCGGTGGATTTATCCATTTGACCGAGGGCGTTGTATTCTACGATGGCGACTGCGCCATCCATGTAGGTGGTGCTGAGCTGGCGGCCAGTCCAGTCAGATTGGCTGGTGGTGGTTTGACGGAGGTTGACGCCATCGAGGTAGGACTGGGTCGTGACTGGGCCAGTGGCATTGACGCTGTAGGCGTATTGCATGGCTGGTGACAGATCGCCAGAGGTGGTAGCAGTGCGCCCGTCGAGGAAGCTGTCGGTGGTTTGGGTGAAGCCGTCAGCAGTGGTGGTGACGGTGCGTCGGGAGAGACCAGCGGATGGCTGGTAGGTGGTGGCTGTGCTGGAGGATTTGATCAAGGTACCGGCGGTGGTGCTGGTGGAGTCGGGGGACCATGATTCAGAGAGCGTGCCGCTGAGGTTACGCACGGATCTGGATACGAGCGTGGCAGTAGTGCCGGCCAAGGTGGACGAGAGTGAGGCGCCAACGGTTTCTGCGTAGCGGTGAGTTTCAGTAATCAGACCGTTGCGGACGGTTTCGGTGGTGACGCCGAGGCGGTTGGTTTTGATCCGGCGTTGGAGTTCGTCGTAGGCGTAGTAGGTGATGATACCATACTGGTCTGTTTGCTTGGAAACTCCGCAGCAATTGTATTCCTGAGTGGTGGTCCATGCGGGGTTGGTGGCTGCGGCGACTTCACCGGTGAGAGTTACGGTTTCTGGATGGTAGAGGGTGGTGAGGGGGCGGCCGACATTGTCGACAGAGGTGACGGCCATAGAGCCGTAGACCTCACTATCTGCTGCGCCGTAGCCGATGGACTGGGTCTTACTAAAAATGGTGGTACCACGGGAGTTGACTGAGGTAGTGGTGCGAGTGCCTTTGGAGACGATGATGTTGTCTGTGGTGGCTCCATTGTCGGTGACGGTGGTGTAGCCGCCGGTGGTGTCTCGGTTATATGAGTAGGTGGTGAGGGTGCCATTGGGATGCTCGACGCGGAAGGGTTTGAGGACGAAGTCGCTGCCTTGTATGATGTAATGGGCCTTTGTCCTGAGCATTTCGCCTTCAGCGGTGTAAACATCGCGAGTTTTGTGGCTTTCGGTTTCGGTGACGAACTTGGCTGTGACGGTTTTAGAGGTTACAACTCCGCCAATAGTGGTGGTTACTGTAGTGGTGTTGCTGCCTGGGTCGTGACTGGTGGTGGTGGTTTTACCAGTCATGTTTCCAGCGTAGGGGGTGGTGATGCTTTCGTAATGTAAAGCGTAGGTGTGCAAGGACTCATAACCGTCATGACGGACATGGTGTTTGAGATTTGTGAGACCTTCGACAGAACCTCCTGGACCGGTGATTTCACCCGGCTGGTAGTAGGTCCAGGTGGAGGTGAGGGCTGCAGCGCCTGGATCGATGATCTCTTTGGTTTTGACCCAGCCACTAAGCTGGTTTTCCCATGTGGTTTCTGTGTCACTGACGGTTTGCCATGGATCGCTGGATGAGCAGCGCTCCTTAATGGTAGTGCGCTTGATTTGGATGCCTGGGGTGCTGGTGTCTTTTGCGAGAGTTTCTAGAGATAGGGGGATGAATGCCCCTGCGATAACGCGGCCTTTTTCGAGAACCGTGGTGCCAGGGCTGGTTTCGTATTGCTCGTGGCGGGTGGTGGAGCCGTCGAAGGTCGTGTCCATACGGAAGCCTGGGAGGCCACCACCAGTGGTGATTTTAGAGACAACTGTATGTCGGAACTCGACACCGGCAGCATCTTTATATGAAATCTCAATCGAATCTGGGGCTGTTCCGTCTTGGATGTCCATGACGCCAGCACCGGTATCAATTTGAGTGATGAGTTCGTTAGTATCACGTGTGACAGTGAAACCAGGTGGCATGATGGCCGTGAGACCAGCGCGCCCCGGGAAGGTAAAGTCGGGGGTAAAGAAATAGAGGGTTCCTTTCGTCATACCTCCATTCGAATAGGGCGTGGGAAGGTCAAGAAGGAAGCTGCCTTGGACCGTGGATCCGCCACATGATCCCCCTATCGAGCAGGACGAGCAGTCTCCTTTCTCGAATTCAACGATATCAATTTTTTCACCATTCACTTTAATATCCCATTTGCTACTTGCGGATATATTTAAGGAATCAAATGTAAGCGTAAACTCCTGTTCAGATTGTTCCTCGGTAAGTGTTACTGATGAAGGGGAAGAGGTTACTGTAACCCCTCCTCCTGATGAGGATGTTGCCGAAGCAGAAACCTCTAATTCATCGCACTCTTCTGAGGCTGTGAACGACACTTTAACCTTAACTATAGACTGACCATTTACTCCTATTGTGGTAATGGGGTATGAGCCAGCCTTACTTGCTGAGAATGTATTCGTTGAGGATTGAATACACGGGGTAGTTCCAGCAGAGGGGTTCAGGCTTGAGCCCGATACTTGCCCGTCAGCAGTATTCTGAAAAAAGAGGCATGCCATGGCCAAGACGGGCAAGGCTCGGGTGGGGATTAGGAAGGACTGAAGGAATTTGGATCGTTTGGAGTTCATGTGGAAAACGTTTGCTGAGGTAAAATTGATAGAAAGTGAGGATGTCTATGGACGTGAGGTGCCGGTGGCTTATTACTCGGTGAAGGTCTTGATGCTGTGGCAAAGCTTCGGTGCCGCGGCTGAAGAAGGAGCTTCGTAGTAGATGGTGGCGATGCCGTTGGCGTCGAAGTCCTCGGCGCGCAGCTCAAGAATGTCGCTGCCATTGGTGAAGAGTGAACCTTGGTTCTTGACTTGGAGTTGGATGAAAAAACCAGGTGGCAGATTCACCGCTACCATGGTGTGGCTCATCAGCCAGGTTCCATCATCGTAGCGAGTCACCACTTGGGCGTCGCTGGTTTCATCCACTCTGCCGATATCGAAGGTGTGAACGGTGCCTCGTGCAAGGATGGCTGATGGAGCGCCATCAATGCCTTCAGGTAGGCGAGCAATCACATGGCGACTGACTGGCTCCTCGGCCTTGACCAAGAACGTGCGTGGCCCGGTCTGCGGGTTGGCGGTGGTTTCAGTGACCACGATGCGCTCGTCGGCTTCGACAACTGCGTCGGCACCAAGTATAAAAATCACAGTTCTGTCCCTTAGTTCTGACAAAAATTCACAGTTGCCTAACGCAACAGCTGCAGCATGCATAAACTGCAATGACCCGACTATTCCTAATATGTTAATGCGATACGCTTTTTTCAGCCTGCTCACTTCTCTCGCCCTAGCCCCGGTTTCCGATGCCGCTCAGGCCATGCTGAGCTTCAACAACAAAACAATGGAAGTGACCGCAAAACCTGGCACCAAGATAGCAAGCACCAACAATAATTTCACCACCGAACTCAAGACCATCCGCGATGGATGGGAATACGAACTCATAGTGACCGCGAAGGACACCTCAAACACAAGCTTCGGAATCCTCAAGATTACCACGGACTCCACCGTGTCCCGATTCAGACGCACCCAGGCCTTTGTCCACGTACGCCGTAAGTCGACCACGAAGAAACAACCGTAACGTCGGCTGCCAGCTCAAAACAAATGAGCATAAAAAATTGCGGAGTGTTCCTGCCACCTGCTTTGCCACGCATTTACTGGAAAATGGGACCTATCTCCGAACGATCCAATGTCTACTGGGCCATGCCAAGCTGGAGACGACGCAGATCTACACCCACCTCACTAAGAAAGTCGGTTGCTCCGGGGTGCGGAGCCCTTTGGAGAGCAGGCGAGCAGTGAGGGAGCCTCGCTGCAACCACTGAACAAGTTCTTTTCTCGATCTTCAATTCCTTTAGGTAACCCAAAATAAATCAAATCTAAATAGTAACTTTGATTGCAAGCTATAATTACAGGTCCAGAAGTACCCATTTAAGCTCAATACAGCCCAGTCAAAACTGGCAGGTAACTGGCAGGTAAGCATCTTCACAACAAAAAACGCGACCTGTAAAAGTCGCGTAATTCATTGAAATGCAGATGGTACCACCGACCGGACTCGAACCGGTACGCCCCGAAGGACAGCAGATTTTAAGTCTGCGGCGTCTACCAATTCCGCCACGGTGGCATTTGCTCTAGAGCTTATAAATAAGCTCTTTTGCAACCTGCGAGGCGGAGACTACTCACGAGATTTGATCTCGTCAATGGTAGCTTTCAAAGACTTTTTCACATCGCCACTAGCTGATTCATACGCAAGGAGTAATGCGGGAAGGGCATCTGGAGTTCCGATCTTTCGGAGCACGCTGGCGGCTGAATCTAGCTCGATAGGCTCAAGCTCAGGCAGCATTTCAATCAAAGCTAGTTCTGCTAGTTTTCCAGCTCGGATCAGCGTAGATTCGTGCACTACACGTTCCTTCATCCAGGCGTAGAGAAGGATGTCACCGACTCCTTCTACCTTTTGTTCGATCAGGTAATTGAGGTAGGTCAGAGGAATTACTTTCTTACTCACGGCCATTCTGCGAGCCTGTGACACCACCGACTCTGAAGCATTATCCTGATCCTTCCGATCCCAGTGAATCAGAGCTTCAACTGTTGCTGCTTGGTGTTCAAACGAATCGAGGGCTAGTAGCGCCCTCAATTGCTTGGCTATGTCTGAGCGCAAAGAAAATTTCTGGGTATTGGAGAGTCGCTGGATCGCCGCTAATTGCCTTTCTTGGTCGATGTGCTTGAGTTCTTCTAAATTTTCCTGATAGAATTTGGCATTACTTTCATCGACTAAGACGTCAGACTTAGAATTCTTGAAGGTGTCGGGGTCGACTAACACTTCCACGATTTGAAGTTTTGGTCGAATTGCCGTCACGGTACCGAATTTACGTATCACCATCGCCGCTTCTCCAAGGGACAGCCGGCTATTCAGATAGACGAGCAAGATACACGGTATACCATTGAGCTGACGGTTTGGGTAGACTCGCGGGATCTCCTCAGTCTTGAGAGCTCTAGCTAGGTAGTCTTTGATCGTATCTAGGTGGGCTGGCTTAACACGCGTCAGCGCAACAGCAATGACGCGTTGAGGATTGGCTGCTTCAGTAATTTTCGCCTCAACCGTCGAGTAGCCTAGACCAAGCTTGTACGCTAACAATTCCGCTTCAGGATCGATTTCTGTCGGCTCGTTCACCTCCAAACTTGAATCATACTCTAGTGCGACTGGTGATAATTGTTCTGGATAAATAATGGGCATGCTGCACACACCTCCCGCTAGGATCAATGCGAAGATTACTCCAAATATTCGATATTTACGAAAACCAAAGATAATCAATAAACTGCCTAAGAATGCTGAAAAACCAGCTAAAACCCAACGTTTATCGTTCGTTATGTCGGTCATTGCTCCTAGTTCCCCATTACCTAGAACAAAGAAGGTGATCACTAGTCCCATCAGTGAAATCCCGACAAATATTGCCAGCAAGCGCTTAGGCCCGAGAGGCATGATAGCATTTGGATCTACCTCTTGATCATATGCCGCTGTTCGGAAATGCACCTCCGCCTCAGTTGACATTTCAGGAGTTTTCTTTGAAAAAGCCTCTAGTCCATTCGCCTTTTCTCCTGGGAAATAGCGCATGGAAAACTTATCAATGTGCTCATCGGTGAGCTCAAACGGATGCTGGCATGCTCCACACTCGACAGGATTCCCCATTAATTCTTCTGGAACATCGAAGCTTTGTTTGCATTCTGGGCATTGGATTTTCATTTCGCTCATCGGTCAGGATTAAGTCAATTTTTGATAGTTCAGATCGTAATCGATGGCTGTTAGTATGGCGAGCCACAAAATTTCCTGAACTATAGCTATAGAAGCACTTGCCCTCACCCACTATCGCAGTTACCTCTTAACCATGTTACCTGAAGTCGAGTCATTACTCATCGTCCAAGATCGCGATCAAAAGATCCAAGCCCTGCGCCAAGAACTTGCTAGAATCCCACGTGACAAGGCCCAGGCTGAGGACAAGCTGAGCTCGGACAAGAAAGCCGTGGCTGACGCTAAGCTGGCTTATCAAGAAAATGAAGTGGCCACAAAAAATGTCGAACTCGACATCGCGACCCGTCGCGACACGATCGAAAAACTCAGGGTTCAACAATTTGAGACCAAGAAGAATGAGGAATTCACCGCCCTAGGAAATGATGTGATTCGTTATGAGGAAATGGTGGATACGCTAGAAACTACTGAGCTAGAGCTCATGGAAATGGCTGACGAACTCCGAGCAACGCACGCTAAGAGCATCGAAGCTCTCGCTGAAACTCAGGTACTCGTCGACAAAGACATTGTAGATCTCGAAGCTAAGGGCACCGAAAGCACAGCACGTCTCGATGAGCTTCTTGCTGAGCGTGCCGAGTTAGTGCAAAAGGTTGACGATGGCCTAGTCGCGCTTTACGACCGACTTCTGGTGAGTAAAGGGAACGATCCCGTGGCACCGCTGAAAGGCTCGCAATGTAAAGGTTGCCACATGAAGGTGACTCAAACCACGATGGTCAATGTGCAGTCTGAAAAAGCAGTCGCTCAGTGCGAGAACTGCGGCCGCATCCTTTACTCTGCCTAATTCACCTGAGTTCAAAAACTCTACTCACTGACACTAACTAAGTAACACCGTGCTTCCCTGGTTCGACAACGACAAGTTCCCACTCTTTCTAGCCCCGATGGCTGGGGTCACTGACGTGACATTTCGCACGATCTGCAAAGAACTCGGCGCCGATGTGATGGTGACGGAATTTGTCTCGGCCGAAGGTATTGTCCGACGCGACGATCGCACTCGGAAATACACAGAATTCCACGAAGGCCAGCGGCCGGTCGGTGTGCAACTCTTTGGAGCGGATGGCGAGCGGATGGGAGAAGCGGCAAAGAAAATAATCGACTGGAAGCAACCAGACTTCATCGACATCAACTTCGGTTGTCCGGTGAGCAAAGTAGTTTCTAAAAATGGAGGGTCGTCACTTCTTAAAGACTGTCCACTACTAGCCTCAGTAGCTGAAGGAGTGGCCAAGGCTGTGGGAGACCAAGTTCCCGTCACTGCTAAAATTCGTGTCGGTTGGGATGAGAAAAGCATCAATGCTGTCGAAGTCTGTAAGACTCTAGAAGACTGCGGAATGCAGCAAATTGCCATCCACGGCCGCACCCGGTCACAGGGATACCGCGGTGAAGCAAACTGGAACATCATCGATGAATGCGCACGCTCTACAGATCTACCTATCATCGGAAATGGCGACATCACTTGCGGCGAAGATATAGAAATGCGCAAGAAAACGACCGCGGTCTCGGGCCTGATGATTGGCCGTGCTGCGATGCAGAACCCGTGGATTTTCCGCGAGGCAAAATACTATCTGGAAACTGGCGAGCATCTTCCTCCGATCACCATCGAGGAGCGTTGGGAGCTGATCATCCGACATTGCACGCTGGCGACGAAGTCAGAGCGCTACGGTGGTGAAGAGCGTCACACAGTGATGGCTATGCGCTCACGCCTGATGGCTTACTGCAAAGGCTTCAGCGGCGCCAAAGCTCTGCGCCAAAAGCTCTGCGCAGTCGTCTCAGTCACCGAGCTGGAAGACATAGCGGCCAACCATCTCTCTGGAAAGTACGACAACGTCGTGCTCGAGGGGCAGTAGGTCATGCGCTGATCGTAGAAGAGGCTTCCAGCCTCTTTGCTTGTTTTTCGATTTAACGAGACTCAGCTCAAAGAGGCTGGAAGCCTCTTCTACGGCCACAATAAAAAGCCAGCCACCGATTGCTCGGGGACTGGCTGCTTGCGTAGACTCACGTGTTAGAATGAGCTTATTCTTTCTCGATACACTTCTCGACGAGCTGAATGAACTCGGCGCGCTGGCCTTTTCCGTCAGTTCCTTTGCCAGATTTGGCGAGACTGAGAACCTTGGCTAAATCTCCATTGCCTTTATTTTCACTATCGCGGAGGACCATACCGAAGAGTCCGACAGAAGTTGCGAATTGTATATCTGTTGTAATCTCCGATTTACCATCCACAAAAGGAACGGTGAAGTAAGTACTTTCATCTTCTATTTTCTGATCTGGCTGCTTGTAGGCGAGCTTTACGAACATCATTTCTTTGCTCTCCTTTAGAGCTGGATTTGGCTTTACCTCAGGTTTCTTGAAGTAGCGTGAGGCATCGATATCGGTGCCGAAGGGTTTACCGTCGGCTGGGATAATTTCATAGAGGGCTGTCACAGTGTGTCCTGCTCCTATTTCGCCAGCATCCACCTTTTTATCGAGGAATGCCTCGGGTGGTAGCATGCGGTTTGCGTAGCCAATCAGGCGATATGCCTTCACATTGTTAGGGTTCATTTCCACCTGCACTTTGACGTCCTTAGCGATGGTCACCATGGTTCCCATCATATCCTCTAACAACACCTTGCGACCTTCCTTGATCGTGTCGATATAGCTGTAGTTTCCATTACCGTTGTTAGTAATAGACTCGAGCATGGCGTCGTTGATGTTACCGCTACCGAAGCCTAACACTGAGATGTAAGTTCCTGACTTGGCCTTCTCTTTCACCATCTTGGTCAAAGAAGCATTGTCTGAGACCCCGACATTGAAGTCACCATCAGTGGCTAGAATGATACGGTTGACTCCCTCTTTTTTGAAGTTTTCCTGAGCCTGCTTGTAAGCGAGTTGGATCCCCTGCCCACCAGCGGTCGGTCCACCGGCATTCAGACTATTCATCTTCTCTAGAATCTTCTGACGTCCAATATCATCAACCTTCGTTGCAGGAAGCGCTAAACCTGAAGCTCCAGCGTAGACAACTATGCTCACTGTGTCGTTCTCGTTCAGCTCCTCTAACAAATACTGCATCGACTGTTTGAGTAGCGGCAATTTATTAGCGTTATTCATCGAGCCCGAGACATCGAGCAGGAATACGAGATTGGTTGCTGGGCGTTGCTCACGGACGATCTCTTTTCCTTGAATACCAATCCGCACAATGCGGTTGTTAGAGTCCCAGGGAGAGACACAGGAATCAACATGCACCGCGAATGGATGCTCGTCAGTCGGCTGGGCGTATTGGTAGTCGAAGTAGTTTACCATCTCCTCGATACGGACCGAGTCTTTCGGAATCGCTTGCCCCTGACGGATCATTCTACGGATATTCGCATAACTCGCAGTATCGACATCCACTGCAAAAGTGGAGAGGGAAGAACGCTCATCTATAGGAGCAGTCCATTTGTTATCTGTGAGTTCGCCATATTTCTCACCTGCAGTATTCGGCTGGACTACGGGTGGATGAACATGTGGGGGTGGGTAAATTGCAATCCTTGAGCGAGCGACATTTGCATCTCTCCCCAATAGACTACTTTCAGGTGTATTCTGTCTCTTTGATTTACCCGCATAACCTAAGACGTGATCATCTAAAGCGATACTCAATTCCTTTACCTCTCTTGCTGGCATGGGTATCTGTTGTGGTGACACTACATTCGAAGCAAGCACCTTCGCCATGCTACCCGATGGAGCTGAGGGCTTGCGCTCTAACGAGTCGCTTTTCTCCTTCTTCTCAGAGTCTTTCCCTCGTAATATACCATCTGAATAGCCACCCACGCTCAGATCCTCTTCATAGGATCTACTCGGTTTATCACCTAAGAGTCGATTTGAATTGCCAGGTGTCTGTGCAGCGGTTTGTTCACCTTCATACATTCTCGGTTTACTCACATCTGACAGAGCTGATTCATTCTCGCTTCTAGTAGAAGCAAGCTGAGCCATATTGGGTTTGGGTGCCATTGGTCTTACCTGAGCTTCTATCGGAAGCTCTAAAATAGCATCGGCTACGAGAACCTCCAGGTTCGCATCATGATAAGCGATCGTATCTTCCTCATTCGTCTTCGTAAAATAATGCACGCTAAACCCAATGGCGAGGCAGGCTGCTATGCCTGATCCTAGCGCCCATCTTGTCCCTGGACTTTGTTGAGGTTTAGGCATTTTCACTACCTTTTCCTGAGCGGCAAGGCGTTCATCTAATTCCTTAAGGAAGGTCTCATCACTTCCTGCTCCGTGTTTTGCGTGCTCTTTGAGCAAGTCATCTAACAATTGATCTTTATGTTTATCCATTTTCTTTCCTCTCTTTATTTAGTTTGGAGACATTGGCGCAGTGCTTGACGCGCTCGTTCGAGGCGCTTGCGTAGTGTGGCGCCTCCAATATCTAACTGTTCTGCTGCTTCATCAGTCGAGCAGCCCTCGTAATAAAAACTCTTCACAGCGCCGACGAGGGCCTCTGGGAGTTTGCCAACACAGTCCTCTAAGCGGATGAAGACACCGGGGCCTCCATCTTGTCGCAACTCCTGCCAGGTCAGCATCTCGGCCTCCATCGATTCCAGAGCATCGTCTTCTAGAGCGATCTGTTTATTATTGCGGCGCATGGTTTCGCGCCATTTATTGCGGACAATACCGCGGAGCCAGGAACCGAAATCGCGGGTCACATCAAAGCGTTCCATATTCTCCCAAGCAGTCACAAAGGACTCCTGGACAATATCTCGGCTTTGGTGATCCTCACGAGTCAGAGCACGGGCGTAGACGAGCAGTTCGCGGTGGTGCAAACGCGCCAAACCCGCAAAGGTCTGCTGTTTAGTTTCATTCATGATTGCTAGAGCTTCCATAGTCTTTCACTTACAATTGGCGTGGGCGATCACATTTGTGACATGTTTCTTCTAAAAATTTCAGATTTCATAGTTTAAGCCCCAAAGACTTAGCCTTTTAGTAAGGAGACCGCAGACCACTCTTTGAAATTCACAGACAAAACACTTAACACTTAACCCATAAAACGTAACACTCCCCCCGTGCAGCAATCCGCTAGAGTCCTCATCGACGGTCCATCCGAGCTCGTCTTCGACTACATGATCCCAGACGGCATGGCTGTCGCGACTGGCTGCCGGGTACGTATACCTCTGCGCAATCGCGACTCTACCGGAACGGTGTTAGAAGTTGGCCCTCCACCACAGACCAACTATAACCTCCGCCTGGTAAGCAAACTGATCGACCCTGATCCACTGATCACTCCGCAGCTGATGAAGCTGGGAAAGTGGATAGCCGAATACTATGTGGCTCCACTGGAGCAAGTCATGCGTGCACTGCTGCCGGAATCAGTGCGGCAAGAGATGCACAGCGAGAAGACGCGTAAAATAGTCGAGATCAAGGAAATGCCGGATGCTGAGGCTCTAGAAAAACTGGCTAAGCGCGCACCAAAGCAACATATCATTCTCAAGCTACTTGAATCAAATTCCGGCATGATGTCACTGAAGGATCTCGGAGGGGGCTCGGTGACTGCTGCCGTAAAATCTTTAGTAAAGAAGGGCCATGTAGTTCTCAAGGAAGAGGCTGTCCGTCGCGATCCCGACGAAGACCAAGAATTCCTCGAATCTGCTCCACTCAAGCTCAACCCGGAACAAGTTGTGGCGCTCGAAAAGATCGTCAACCCGGCCACCAACGACAAAGGCATTCCCAAGCCTATTTTACTCCTTGGCGTCACTGGTTCTGGAAAAACAGAGGTGTACCTACAGGGCGTCCAACATGCTCTAGACCAAGGTAAAAGTGCCTTGATCCTAGTCCCAGAAATTTCACTCACGCCGCAAACTGTACAGCGATTCAAGTCGCGCTTTGCGGCGCTCCATGACCAGGTCGCGGTTCTCCACTCTCACCTCTCTCAGGGCGAGCGCTTTGACGAATGGCATAGGATCCGCAAAGGCGAAGCTAGGATTGTTATTGGTGCTCGCTCGGCCATCTTCGCCCCCCTCACCAACGTCGGAATAATCATAGTCGATGAAGAGCACGAGAATACATACAAACAAGAAACCTCACCGCGCTACCACGGCCGAGACATCGCTGTTCTCCGTGCACATTTTGAGAAAGCTGTAGTGGTTTTAGGATCGGCGACTCCTTCGTTAGAGTCATTTCAAAACACTCAATCAGGAAAGTACGAGCTGGTACGTCTAGACCAACGAGCCGACTCCCAATCGATGCCAATCATGCGAGTGTTAGACATGCGAATAGAGGCACAAAAACAAAAGGGCCGACTCGCTATTCTTTCTGACAAGCTAAGATTATCGATGGAGAAGAAGTTAGAAAATGGCGAACAAATCATTCTCTTCCTCAACCGTCGCGGATTTGCAAGATCGCTCCAATGCCCGCCATGCGGCTACGTCTGCGAGTGCCAACACTGCTCTATCCCGCTCACCTACCACCGCACTGAGGATCGGCTCATGTGTCACATGTGTGGCTACCAATCTCTACCTCCAAAGAAATGCCCCAGCTGTGGTGATGAAGCGATTCGCCTACAAGGATTCGGCACCCAGAAGGTGGAAGAGGTCATCCAGAAAGTCTTCCCGCAGGCACGGATGGCACGGATCGATGCCGACACCATGCGCCGCAAGAATGCTCTACGTGACACTTTAAATAAATTCAAAGCCCATAAAATCGATATAATCATCGGCACTCAGATGATCGCCAAAGGGTTACACTTCCCCAATGTGACACTGGTCGGCGTTCTCAACGCTGACCTAGGACTACAGGTGCCCGATTTTCGCGCTGGCGAGCGCACCTTCCAGTTGCTCACGCAGGTGGCGGGTAGAGCTGGCCGAGGTGAACTAGAAGGCGAGGTCATCATTCAGACTTTCACCCCGCATAGCCCGAGCGTCCAGTTTTCACGCCATCACGATTTCGATGGTTATGCCGAGCAAGAACTACAATTTCGTAACAAATTCCTCTATCCACCTTTTGCTCATTGCGCGCTGTTAGGTACGCGCTCCACGCACGAGCGCCGTGCCGAGTTCACTCTAGAAAATTTACACAAACGGCTCAAAAAAGACCTCCCACCTCAGGTGGAACTCGGCGAGCCTATGCCATCGCCACTGACCCGGGCTCACGGCCAGTTCCGCTACCACCTGATGCTAAAGTCGACTTCAGCCCGCGCCCTGCACCAGCACGTCAAACGCATACTAACAGCCACACCGCCACCAGATGATGTGACCATTGTTTTTGACATGGATGCTCTAGGGTTTTCCTAGGTTAGCAACACACGGCAGTGGCATTCGATACGCTCATGGCGCGAGTGGAGAAGACGTGTTGAGCTTTAGGTGTTTACTCGAATATCCATTTAGACTAGACTGGTCTAAATGAAGGAAATTGGACTTTACGAAGCCAAGACCAAGCTCTCGTCCTTGGTTGCGGAGCTGGAGCAACATGGCGAGAGTATTTTACTCACCCGTCATGGTAAGGTAGTTGCACAACTCTCCCTGCCAACGGCGACTAGAGCGCCAAAGCGGGGTTGCATGAAGTCTGAAAATTTCCATATTTCAGCCGACTTCGATACCGTCGAGCTAGGGTTTGAAGATTTACAAGATCAGCCAAACCAAAAGGTTGCTGAAGATGAAATGCCCTACGGAAATATATAAATGGATCACTTGCTGGACACAAACGCCCTCATTTTCTTTCTAGAAGACTCCCCAAGGCTGAGTTCGAAAAATGCTGAGTTAATCGAAAGCTCGCAGAGTATGAGCCTCATCTCGATGGCGAGCTTGTGGGAGATTACTCTTAAGGCTTCATTGGGCAAACTGCAGGTCAGCTATGACGATCACACAGACTTGCCCAAACTCCTACGCGAGCATGGCTTCGAAATAATTGAAATCACATGGCCAGCGATGAAGCGCTCGTGCGAACTCCCGCGACACTATCGCGACCCTTTTGATCGGCTACTCATAGCTGAATGCCAACTGCGCGGCGTGCCTATCATTTCAGCTGACAGTCAGCTCGACGCCTACGGGATCGAGCGGCTTTGGTAAGATAATACAAAATGCCAGATTAGAGTGCAAACTGGCGTTTTGAAAATTGCTTGAGAAGTTTACTTCTTGTCTTGGAAGTCTTCGGGCTTGTATTCGAAGACGCTTACTCCGGGCGCATTCGTGATGTAACTCCAAAGCCAGTGGATGAACACGCTGAGTTTTGATCTGAAATCGACGAGGAACAAAATGTGGATGAACAACCAGGCGAGCCAAGCAATATAGCCTTTGAGCTGGATCTTTCCAAACTCTACGACTGCGTGAGAACGCCCAATGATAGCCATAGAACCTTTGTCCCAATAGACGAAACCTGGGCGCTCGGCACCAGCATTTCCAGCATTTCCAGCAATGGCCTCACTAACTAACAACTTGCCAATGAAGCGACCCATTTGTGTGGCAGCGGGAGCCACACCCGGTACGGGAACGTCATTTGCATCCTTCATAAAAGTCACATCTCCAGCCACAAAGACATGGGGATAACCTGGCAGTGCTAGACTTAATTCAGGCGTCACTTTGCCTACGCGGTTAGCCTCCACCGGCAACTTTGCCACGATGCTTTCAGCCTGCACTCCAGCAGCCCAGAGAATAGTCCCAGCGAGGATTTCACCCTTTTTGGTTATGACACGACCTTCTTGAATGTCAGTCACCATTGTACTTGTCTGCACTTCCACTCCGAGGCTCTCGAGACGCTGCTTAGCATAAGCTGAGCTTTCCTCTTCGTAAGGAGGTAAAATACGTGGTCCCGCTTCTACTAGCACCACCTTGAGCTTACTCGTATCGATGCGACGGAAGTTGCGCTTCATAGAACGCTGGATGAGTTCGACAAATGCTCCAGAGAGCTCAACCCCTGTTGGACCGCCTCCGACGATAGCTATAGTCATTAATCTCTCTCGTTCAGCTTCGTCATCAGACATTTCAGCCTTTTCCAAATTCTTTAGAACGGTCTCACGCACTTCGTAGGCTTCCGCCAAGGTTTTCATCCCGAGCGTGTACTTTGCCCAATGATCATTGCCGAAGTAGCCAGTCTTTGCACCTGCCGCCACGACCAGCGTATCGAAGGAATACTTTTTACCAGACTGACCGTGAACAAACTTCTCATCAGCATCGATCTCCGTCACCTCATCCATCAACACAGTGATGTTTTCAGCATCAGCCAGAATACTACGCAAAGAACGTGCAATATCATGGGAAGGAAGTGTGGCCGTTGCTACTTGGTAAAGCAACGGCTGGAATAGGTGGTGGTTCGTCCGATCAATCAGAGTCACCTCAAATGTAGGCTTATTTGCCAACTGCTTTGCACACTCTAAGCCTGCGAAACCTCCTCCAATAATCACTACCTTTTTCACTTCAAAACCTGCCATGCATTAGATCTAATCTCGCTCACCACGATAGACAAGTACGACTTCGTCGATTATTTCATAAAATGTGACATCCTCGATTCCATCGCACTTTTGAGAAGTCAAAAAAGCAGGATCCCACGCCGATGTAGCTTAACCCTACTAAGCTGTCTCCCCTCACGTGATTCATACATCCTTTCCAGTACAATCTAACGGTATTTACACAGCTAAAAGAAGAGCAGGAATATTCAAAAATTGACAGTAAATTAAACATTCTCAATTTGACCACCCTACCAAACTACATTTATATCAGCAACTAGTAGCCCAAACTAACGTAAATATAAATTTTACACACCCGTTTAAAAATTACCTGTAAAAGAGCAAGAAGCTTCAATACATTCTACTGACTTCTTCGTATAGTACAAAAGTCTTGGGTGTAATCTACTCTTCCACCAAAGTAGTAAATTCTGAAAAGACTTAGGCAAAATATAATGTCGTGATGCGAACGCTCTGAAGGTATCTAGTCACGATTCCCCCCTAGTACGCTATTTGGCGGGTGAAAGAATCCCCTTCACCCGCCAGGTGGCACCCTCAATTCCCTCGTTCATATAGTCCTGGCTCCTCGCCCCCTTTGCACATGGGCCCCCTAGCCACGAATCACCCTCACCTTTATTGATATGTATGGGTTTGCTTCTTGCAGCAGTTGATTTTTAAAACTCCTATCTGCCTATGCGTTACGGCCCCATCGATCCACAGTTTTTTTATCCGTAACTGGGAATGACTCTCTGAACTTCTCAAATCAAATAGCATCGTTGTTCTTCACTCAAATGAAGTCATGCCAATGTGCACAGACTGAGTAACGCCCTTCGTACAGAACTCAAATATGATTCACCTCACTGGAGATGATCAACAAGAGACTGTATTAATGCTCTATCCAGACGCGCCCAACGAAAAGTAAAAAGAGGTTCTTTTTGTTCGCTAGACCAATGAGCCAGCTCCTATATATTTGGGAATAAGCCAAAATACAAGACAGAGCGATCCACAGAGATCTCCAGTGTCGAGGACCAGCAATGGACATCACACCTCCTTAGGCTCGATGTTCACTACGTGCTCCCACTAAACGAACTATTCGCGATCGAAGCCGATTAGATCGAATCTCTCATGGCCCAATAAGGGCGGCTGAAATTAGGCTCTCACGCCATCGTCCACCATCAAATCTAGCAGCTTTGAATGAGATGTTAGATTGGGATCTTCGTGCAGCAAGGCGTCAGCTAACCTTCTAGCTTCTCTCACTAGGTCGGCATCCGCAAGGTATTCGATAAACCTCAAATCTGCCAGACCACTTTGTTGGGTCCCCAGCACATCACCCGGCCCACGTAGACGCAGATCAGCTTCGGCAATTTTGAATCCATCATCGGTTTGCACTAGCTCTTGAAGCTTTTCAAGAGCTGCAGAGTTTTTTCCATCGGTAACTAGAATACAGTAACTCTTGTGCTCACCTCGGCCGACACGACCGCGAAGCTGGTGCAGCTGGGATAGACCAAAGCGCTCAGCATTGTAAATCACCATGAGATTGGCATTAGGCACATCAACCCCGACTTCAATCACGGTTGTTGACACTAAGACATCAGTTTTACCATCACGAAAGTCAGACATCACTGACTCTTTCTCCTCTGAGCTAACCTTCCCGTGAAGGAGCGCTACCTCGTATTTACTCAGGCGCTTCTGCCATTTCTCAAACTCCACGGTAGCCGACTCAGCGTTCAGCGATTCACTTTCTTCGACCAAAGGGTATACCAAATAAGCTTGGCGCCCCTGATCAAGCTGTTGCTTCACAAATTTAGTCACGTCACTCACCTTAGCCTTTGGCTTCAATGCCGTGATCACCTTACCTCTACCTGCTGGTCGTTCATCTAGGACTGAAACCTCTAGATCTCCGTAGATTGTTAGCGTTAGAGTTCTAGGAATAGGTGTGGCTGTCATCACTAAAACATCGGGCATCACACCTTGCTGAATCAGTCTACTCCGCTGCTCCACCCCGAACTTGTGCTGTTCATCAATGATCACAAGCCCTAGATCCTCAAAAGAATCCTCGTCATAAAGTAGCGCATGCGTGCCAATTAGCAATTGAACCTGACCTGAACCTCCTTGATCTAGCTTCTTCGCCGAGGTTCGCAATCCCACTCGAACCCCCAATGGATCTAACCATTTACAAAAGGTTAGGAAGTGCTGCTCAGCGAGTATCTGAGTGGGAGCCATCAAGGCAACTTGTGCACCACTTTCGATAGCCAATAAGGCAGCACACATCGCCACAAATGTTTTACCAGATCCCACGTCTCCCTGCAGCATTCTATGCATAGGGCTAGGACGCCTCATGTCAGCCACAATCTCTTTAACTGAACGTTTCTGCGCCCCAGTCAGATCAAATGGTAGACTTTCATAAAAGGCCTTAAGCAGACTCGTCTTTTTACCTAAAACTCTACCACGCTGGGCATCATAGCGGCTCTTTCGCCACGCCACATTGAGCTGAAGTATAAAAAATTCTTCCAACGCAAAGAAGCGCCGGGCCGCTTCGGCCTGAGGCATAGCTTCGGGAAAGTGGACTTCCCTATAGGCATCAATACGTGGGTAGCTTTCATCGACTTGGTAGGCCTCGCATAAACTATCTGGGTCAACATCCTTGCGGAATCTATAAGTAATCTCGCGCAAGCGTCGTTGAGAGATTCCCACTATATTCTTATAAATGGGAACAATTCTATCCACATGCACGCTCGCATCCACCATGTCATTAATGATTTCAAAATCTGGATGATCTATGACTAGCTTCCCGGCGGTTTCCTTGAGCTTACCAAAGAAAATCAACTCATGTCCAACTGCCAGAATTTTGGCAATGTAGGGCATATTGAACCACCTCAGCACGATCGTATTATCTGAGAATCCATCATCAGTCCCAACTACAACTTCGTGAAAACCCTTGCGTCCACCAAAACCTTTGCGCTGACAATCCACCACCACTCCCCGAAGGCACATAGGTTTACCTGTCGCTTGTGCGGGAAATGCAGCAAATTGCCGACGGTCTTCGTAACGTTTCGGCAGATGATCTAACACCTGCTGTACGGTCATTACCTTGGCGGTCGAAAAGGCTATAATCTCCTTCGTCGTGAGAAAGCCTAACTCGGTAAGTTCTGCTGACGCAATAAGCCCCATAGGTCTATCCTGAGTGAGATGCTCGCACATCTTGAATCACCATCTGCAAGCTTGTACGTCCCCTAAAGGTATTGCGGTCAATTGTAAAAGCCACATCCCAAGGAGGATCAGGTAAAGTCCGTTCACCTCCACCAAAGAAAATAGCATCGTGCTCAGAGATTCCCTGACGTAAGAACAACTTAAGGTGGTTATTTTTTAGATGCCTCGGCGCTTCTGTTAGCCACACCTCACGGCTCATGAATACTGGCTGCGGATTCTGGCTACCAAAAGGCTGTAACAGGTCGTAGCTGTCCATGAATTCGAGCGATAGCACATCGAAACCAATTTCTGAATCGACGTTCATTCTCGGCGCCCGTTGTTCCTTGCTGGTAGTCTCTAACACATACTCAGAAAAATTCTTGCGGAAGTCAGCTAACTTCTCTTCACGAATGCTCAGCCCAGCAGCCATATCATGACCACCACCAGAGATCAAATCGTCTGGACATGCCTGGATAGCTCCCACCAAAGAAATGCCCTCAACGCTGCGGCCACTTCCTTTACCTAGGCCATCTTCGTCTATTGAGATGATGAAAGTGGGCTTATAGAACTGACGCATCAAGCGTGAGGCCACAATCCCCACCACCCCTGGGTGCCAGTTGCGCGAGCCCAAGACTATCACAGGATCGTTGATTGGATCACATTGCTCGTAGACCATCTTCATGGCCTCCTCCCGGATCTGCTTTTCGTGCCCTTGGCGCTGGCAGTTATACTCATCTAACAATGAGGCAATACGATGTGCAGCCTCGAGATCTTTTTCGACGAGAAGTGAAAGCGCATCTTCGGGACGATCCATCCGGCCGGCCGCATTGATCCTCGGCCCGATTCGGAAGCCCACATCCATACTACTCACATTGTCTGACAAGCCAGCCACCTGCTGCAAAGCTTTTAGCCCTGCGTTACTGGTTTGCGGAAGGCGCTTTAGTCCATGGCGTACGAGCAAGCGATTTTCTTTCACCAGCGGCACAATATCTGCCACTGTCGCCACAGCGACCATATCAATATAGTCTTTGAGGTCGAAGCCTTCGGCTTTCCGACGCTTCAGCAAAGCATGCGCTAATTTAAAAACAACTCCAGCAGCACAGAGATAGTGAAAGTCATCACCTAGCTTTGGGTTCACTACTGCGATACAATCTGGACACCCGCGCACTGACATTTCGTGGTGGTCCACCACGATCACATCAATCCCTAGCTCGCCGAGTCGGTCGATCTCATCTATTGATGCGGTGCCGCAGTCCACCGTAACCACAAGGTCTGGCTTTCCGTGTTTGGCGAGTAAATTGTCGATAGCAACATCACTGAGTCCATATCCTTCTCCGCCACGTTTAGGGATAAATATCCCTCCGGACACACCGTATGCATCTAGCACATTGCGCATCAATGCTACAGAAGTCACACCATCCACATCATAATCACCATAGACGATGACGTGTTCATTTTGGTCGACCGCTTGAAAAATTCGTTCCACTGCAGGCTCCATGTTGGGCAGCAAAAATGGATCGCTCAGATCCTTGAGGCGTGGATTGAGGAAAGCCTCTATATTCTCTTTACCTGTGACACCCCGTTGGCCTAACAACTTCAAAAGAATGCTAGGCACCCCTTCGACATCGACTTCGCTACTCGGCGGATCTTTTTTCAAAATCCATTGTCTAGGCTCCTCTCGCATCTTCAGCGCTCAACCTAGCCCTGCAGTCACAACTCCACAAGAATTCTTTCAGATTTACGAAAGAGATGTGACTAGGCACTGAGCAAGAACGGTTCTACCTCTCAGATTGTAGCAACCACCACTCAGCATCTAGCCACAAAAAAAGCTCGGAACCATTTAGGTCCAAGCTTTTGATTGAACGATTGGTTAGGACTTAGCCATTTACCACATCCTCACAGCGAGCACAGAGGCCGCTGTCTAGCAGTGGTTCGTAGCGGCGGCAGCGTGGACACATGGTGTACTCTGTTGCGCTTGCTTCAGCCTCAAGGACTTCACCTTTTTGGACCTTGAGGTCAGCGAGGATGAAGAACTCTGTTGCGAACTCACGGTCGTTGAGTGCTTCAATAGCAGCAAAGTCCTCAGGGACTGTAACGAGCACTGATGCTTCGTTGTTCTTATTGAATTCTTTAGCCTGTACCTTTTCTTCGATCGCAGTCTGGATGACTCCACGCGCTTCAAGTAGAGCTGCTACCTTAGTGGAGACCACAGACGGAGCCCACTCAGTTTTCGCTTCTGGGAAGTCTTGCTCGTGCACTGAGCCCTCGAAATCAGCGTGCTCCCACGCCTCGTCAGCAGTGTACGCTAGAACTGGGGCGAGCAGTTTAGTTAGAGCTGTGAACACCTCGTGCATGACTGTCTGAGTCGCGCAGCGGCGGAGGCTTTCCTTTGAGTCGCAGTACATGCGATCTTTGGTGACATCGACGTAGATGGCAGAAAGATCGGTCGTACAGAACTGGTTGATCTGGTTGAAAACTTTGCGGAACTCAAAGGCTTCATAGGCAGCACGACATTCCACGATGACTTCGTGAAGACGTTCGAGCACCCATTGATCGAGAATTGGCATATCCGCTTTCGCCACAGCATCTGTCTCAAGATCGAATCCATCCATGTTACCAAGAAGGATACGAAGCGTGTTACGGAGACGACGGTATGGCTCGGTAATTTGCTTGAAGAGGCCTTCACCGAAAGGAACTTCGGTCTGCCAGTCGACGCTGGAGACCCATAGACGGACGATGTCAGCACCGTACTTGTTGTAGTAATAGGCTGCATCGATTGGCTTACCGCTCTTTTCAGCTTCTGACTTGGAAAGCTTAGTGGACTCACCATTGGTTTTGCCTGCCTTCTTAGCCTTGAGCTTATCTTGGTCGACCACGAAACCGTGTGTGAGAACAGACTTGTATGGTGCTGCATCACGCAGACCGACTGAGAGCATGAGTGATGATTGGAACCAACCACGGTGTTGATCAGTCGCTTCGAGGTAAAGGTCGACAGGACCTTCGAGCTCAGGACGACGCTCGACAACAGCTTTGTGTGATGAACCAGAATCGATCCACACATCGAGCGTGTCGCGGCATTTTTTATAACCAGCTGGCAGGCCGAGGCGCTCGCAAAGTTGTTCATCAGAAAGTTTGAACCAGATATTAGAGCCTTCTTTTTCGATGAGGTCAGCGATCTTGTCTGCCGTCTCTGCATTTATCACAGCCTTGCCTTTGGTATCGAAGAATACAGGAACTGGAACACCCCAAGTACGTTGACGGGAAACACACCAGTCCGGACGAGCTTCTACAGTCCCGTAGATACGGTTCCGACCCCACTTAGGAAGCCAGTTGACCTTATCGATTTCTTCGAGAGCCTTCTCACGGATTCCTTCGAGCGAGATGAAGAATTGCTCCACCGCGCGGAAAATGATCGGCGTCTTAGACCTCCAGCAATGTGGGTAGCTATGGTAGTAGTTTTCCTTTCCGAGAAGGAAACCAGCAGCAGCCAAAATCTTGATGATTGGCACGTTGCAATCAAAGACATGTTCGCCGACGAGATCAGGAAGTCCACATTCGTCAGTGTATTTACCTTCGTCGTCGACTGGAGAAAGAACTCCTAGACCATTGAGCTGGCCAACAGCGTAGTCATCTGCGCCGTGACCTGGAGCAATGTGTACTGCACCTGAACCAGATTCAGTTGTAACAAAATTTGCCAGGATCAGCTTGGATGTGCGATCGAGGAATGGGTGCTGGGCTTCGAGTCCTTCGAATTCGGATCCCTTCACCTCTTGGAAAGTCTGTTTCAGAGCGAAGCCAGTCTTCTCCTCGATTGCTTCGAGAAGATCTTTCGCGATGACTAGGTTCTTGGTGATCAGCTCAGCAGCGTGATTCACCTTTTCAAACTTACCCACCACGTATTCGATACGCTCGTGCACTGCTACAGCGAGGTTTGCCGGAAGCGTCCACGGAGTTGTGGTCCAGATCACCATGGAAACATCTTTGCCGAACTTGTCGGAATTCAGCGGGAACTCGACGTAAAGTGAGATCGACTTTTTGTCCATGTACTCGACCTCAGCCTCGGCGAGTGCAGTCTGCGCACCGTAGGACCACTGAACGGGCTTCTTGGATTGATAGACATTGCCACGCTTGATCAGCGCAGAAAAAGTACGCACGACATCTGCCTCGTAGGCTGAGTCCATGGTGAGGTAAGGATTATTCCAGTCACCAAACACACCGAGACGGCGGAACGATGCCTTCTGAGTCTCGATCCAACCACTTGCGAAATCAACACAACGACGGCGGATTTCAGCAGGCTCAAGGTCACGCGCATTCTGGCAAACCTTAAATTCGATCGGAAGACCGTGACAGTCCCAACCGGGGATCATTGGAGTCTCAAATCCAGCCATTGTCTTGGATTTAAGTACAAGATCCTTAAGTACTTTGTTGAGCGCTGTGCCCATGTGCACGTCACCATTGGCAAACGGAGGGCCATCGTGTAAAATATAACGCGGAGCATTCTGATCAATACGGCGCTTTTGAATACGTTGGTAAAGATCGTTAGATTCCCATTGGTCGAGTCGCTGAGGCTCCTTCTTCACGAGGTCTCCACGCATTGGGAAAGTCGTTTGAGGCAGACTCAGGCTGTCTTTGTAGTTTTGGGCGTCCTTGCACATAGATAAAAATAAATTCGGCGGAAGCTATCCAGCAATACGCTAAGGGTCAATCGCGCATTCTGCTAAAGTGATCGTAATGCCTGAGCTCAATTTATCATGCACCATGTGACCCGTGAGAGCTTTGATCATTCATATTTTTTTGCTCAGGCTAGAGCGTCGTTGATTTACTTTATTTGGCTGACTTACCCGCAGACGCAGGTGTCGCTGGTTGGCCAGCATCAGAGCTTAGCCCTAGCATATCCTTTGGTAACCCTTCGGTGACTTCTTTAGCATCCTTAGGCACACGGACACGCGTGATTCCTACAGCCAAATCGCCTTTTTTACCGCGCACCATCATATCCTCAACAGTTCGCTGACTATTGCTCCCAGGAAGATCACCTTCTTTCATGGTGAATTCACCTTCAACTATACCCGTGGTGTATTTACTGAAAGCCGATTCTAGCACCTCGTCAGATTGATCACCTCTAAGCTCTGCCACCTCTTTCCCATTAAGAAAAAACTTAAGCACGGGAACCTTATCAATTTGGTACTCATTCATTGCCATCGTTGCAGCTTCACCGGGCCTCCCAACATTGACTTCCATAATCGCGGAATGTTCAGCGTACTTCTTAGCCATGGCATCCAGCTTTGGACTCAAGGCCTGGCAAGGTGCGGATGTGGAACTATAGAAATCTAGCACCACGAGCACATTAGGCTCAGCCAACCAAAGCTTCACATCTGAAGCCGAAGCTTCGTGTACTCGGCTGATCCCTTGACGGCGCTCAACTGGCAGGCTTTCACCCACCACGCTAGACACCATTGACTCAACTTGGTCGCAAGATACTACACCAAATAGGCAGATAAGTCCGAGACTATGAGATAAGGCATTTTTCCACATGGTGTGGGCTACATAGACCGGATTCTCGTCAGAGACAACCCTAATTCAAGTGATTACAATCAACCTTTACATAGTCTCAGAACCCTAATAACTCAACCAAATTCTAGGTTTCGGTTCTTCTATTGAAGCCTATTCCTGAGCTGGAATCGTGGGAGTGGCAGCCGGACCCGAACTGAAGACATTACTGGGGAGCCCCTCGGTAATCTCAATAGCATCAACTGGCACCTTTGATCTTGTGATCCCCTGAGGAAGCTCATCTAGATTCGTGCGCACCATCATTTCCTCCACCGTGCGCTGAGAGCGCATACCAGGGAGCTCACCATCTCTCATGGTATAGTCGCCATCAATTTTTGAAGTGTACTTCTTAAAAGTAAAATCCAAATCCTCTTCAGTTTGATTCCCTCGAAGCTCTTTTACTTCTTTGCCATTGAAATAGAACTTTAGAATTGGAGTCTCATTGATCTTATACTCGTTCATTGCCACAGTGGCCACATCCCCAGGCTTACCAACATTGAGCTTCATGATCGCTGACTTATCAGCGTATTTTTCAGCCATTTTCACAAGAGCTGGATCCATAGTCTTACACAGCTGACATGAATCACTATAGAAATCTAACACCACAAGCACATTGGGCTCGTCGAGCCACTTCCTAATATCTGAGACTGAGGCTTGGTGCACATTTTTGATTCCGGCTCTACGCTCAGTCGGAGCACTTTTTCCAGTTACATCATTCACAAGACTCTCTACTTGATCACACGAAATCGCACCAAAAAGACAGAGAACACAAACACTAGAGGGGATGATTTTTTTCCACATAACCCTAATACTGTAGATCACATCCCACTCAGGCTCAATCACATTCTGCTAGACTCCCCACAGCACACGGCTCCAGCCTCATATACCAAAGCAAAGAACTCGAGATCTTACGACCTCGAGCTCTACCTGAAATTTAGTTAAGCTATACTTACTTCGTTGCTAGCGATGGCTTGAACTTAGTAATCTTTCTCACAAGAGTACGGATCTCACGCTCGAGCTCAGAAACCTTAGTCTTAGACAGATCAACCTTAGTTGAAATAGCATTCTCAATCAGTGTGTAACGCTCAGAAAGCACGGAGGAAAGCGCCTCGAAACCTTCTTCAGCAATCTTGCGTTTAGGACAAGACTCATCCGCTTTATCGATGCCAGCCTTCACTCGTTTCTGTTCTAAGAGTCGCTGCGCTTCACGCACCTCAGCGAGGATGATTTTCTCATCTGGAACGCGGCGAAGGTTGCTTGTAAGGCCCATCTTAGACAGAAGCCAAATCGCCCACTTAGTTGGATCAAACTGCCAAGACTTCACACCATTACGGTAGTCATGCTGGAATGCGTGATGGTAGTTATGGTAGCCTTCACCACAAGTGAATAAAGCCATGATCGCTGAGTCACGGGCAGTGTTTCCTGAATTGTAAGGACGCGTCCCAAGCGTGTGACATGCTGAATTAATGAAGAAAGTACAGTGCTGCACGATCACGATACGGAGGAAACCAGTCAACAGAAGACAACCGAGAAAGCCTCGTGTGCCGTCGAGCCAAAGGCCAAAAAGTGAAGGGATAACTATACCCGCAACGAAGCCAATAAGGTGGACCCACTTATCCTGCCACATCACTAGCTTATCCTTTTTAAGGTCGTTCACATTATTCATCAATGGCATTGGATCGAGCTTGAAAAGCAACCAACCAACATGCGCATAAAAGAATCCACGGGAAATGTCATATGGATCTCCATCGTGATCCACGTGCTTGTGGTGGTGACGGTGATCGGATGCCCAGCTAAGGCATGAGTTCTCATAAGCGGCAGCACCCATAACAAGCGTGGCAAGCTTCACTGGCCACTTCGCTTTGAAGGAGAGGTGAGAGAACAAGCGGTGATAGCCTAGCGTGATACTCATAATCGTAGCCGAGCAGAAGAACAGGCAAAGCGCGATTTGGAAGATCAGCAGGCTGAGAGGCATTTCGCCTCCGTACTTAATGAAGTACCAAGGTGAGCCAATCAGAGCTACAATGGTCGTAACCATAATGAAGGTACTGGTCTTCCAGTTGACACGGTGGAATGGGAAGTCTTTAAACATAATAATAATTTCTATAACTGTATTGATGGTCTGTCACTTGGGAAGCCACGCTCCGCAGTCCAGACCACTGGACGTAACCCTAGATTCTGAGAATTGCCAACAAAAACCAACAAAAACCAACTTACTCCACGACTTTGCCATGATATGCGCAAGAAATATCATGAATTGCGGAACTCAATGCGGCTTCTATATTCTGTAACTCTGGGGATCCTGGCTCCTCCAGAAGAATACGTACTCAAACTAAAGAAATTCTCACATTTTCGCGAAAAATACCGATTTCCAGCGACTAAAATACAAATTCACGCTCGATTTGGACCATTCGACCCACAAATCACTTTGCGGCAGTCTCCCAAGACTTGACCTCGATCGCGTTGCCCGCGGCAGCAGCCTCAGCCTGCTTCTTGTTTTTTCCCTTACCACTCGCCAGCATAATGTTATTCCAGTGCACTTCGACTACGAAATACTTGTCATGGTCAGGTCCCTCCTCATTTACCACCTTGTAAACAGGGCTTTCCGGTAAAATAGCTTGCAGCGCCTCTTGAAGCCGTCCCTTTGGATTTTCCTCCTCTGGCTTTTCAGAAATTTTATCAACCTCTTCTTTAGCGACCTTAAGTACAACATCACATGCCGCCTCAAAGCCTCCATCTAGATAAACAGCTCCTAGCAGCGCCTCGAAGGCATCAGCGAGCGTTGACGCTCGCTCACGACCACCGCTGGCTTCTTCACCACGGCCGAGCAAAACATAGCCGCCGAGATCAATACCAATCGCTAAATGATGCAAGGCTTCTTTAGACACAAGCCGAGCTCGCATCTTGGTTAAATCACCTTCAGAGAAACCAGGGAAGAGATGGTAGAGGTGCGCCGTGAGCGCCAACTGCAAAACCGCATCCCCCAAAAATTCGAGCCGTTGATTATCGAAATGAGGGCGCTGGGTTTCGTACGCCAAGCTTGGGTGCGTCAGTGCCTCAGCCAATAATAGTGAGTTGCGAAATTTGTATCCTAAAAGTGCTTCGAGTGAATCCATCCTATAAAGTCAAGTAGAGGCTGACCATTCAGAGTGATTCCCTCCCATCAAGCAAGAGAAAACCTTAGCCATGGCACAAAAAAAGACACCCTTAGGTGCCTTTTCCTTAACTTGCTCAAAAGAGCAAAATGGGGTGAATGACGGGACTCGAACCCGCGACAACCGGAATCACAATCCGGGGCTCTACCAACTGAGCTACAATCACCATTTTGGTTTGCTTACGCGGGGCGCAACCTAGCGATTCCCCCCTCATTGGCAAGATCTTTTTTAGGTTAAATTACAATTTATTTTCCGCCACTTCACTAATGGAGACTTTGCCTAGAAGATTTTAGGTTCACAACAATTGCTGTAGCGATCGCATAGAAGCCACCCAAGATAACTGAGGCTCCTAAAATGGCTTGTAAGCCTGCAACACCTACTGGTTGGAGTACTTCATTTTCCGCGACGAAGGCTTCGAAGAAAGGCTTCGCCAAGACAAGTAAGATATACCCATTGAATGCCTTCACCAGCAGCGATCCAGAAACATAAACATTCGAAATACTGCGTCCCCACTTCCTATACTTTAGCAAACCCACACCCGCCACAATCAACGCTATACAAACCAACAGATCGAGCCATAGCAACCAACCATTCGCCTGATCCACGCCATTCAATAATGCCAAAGAACTTGGCGACACGAAAATCGCTCCCTCTACTGCCCCCACTTGCGTTTCCAAAGTGCTCGACAAAGTCCCCCCGCTAAGTAATCCGGATATCGCCGAGACAAGACTCACCCCGCCAAGGATTAGATGTGTAATCCCCATGACCTTCGGAATACTCGAGGGCTTCTTAGGCAATGCTGGCGGTTGGGCATTCTCGGCATCGGGCTGGTAGGGAGACATTCCTTGATTTGGCATGACTCTAATCCTAACCAATAGCCCCCATTGGTCAAGCCCTCCAAGTAGGTGAAATCTCCCAGTTTTCGCACTTCCATTATGAGTGCGCATCATTAGGCTAAGCGGCATGAGCGAGGAAGCTAAAGACACACGCCGCATGGTGGAGGCGATTGAGGAACGCGATTCCGCAAAATTTCTTAAAGTGGCTGATGCGCTGCACTACGCTGACCTCGCTGAAATCTTTGAAAGACTCAACGACGACAAACGTGAATTCTTCTCCGAACACATCGATAAGGAAAAATTTGCTGCCGTCATCACCGAGCTCCCTGACACCCTCGTGGAAGAGACCATGGCGCGTCTCGACACTGAGGGGCAGCGCGAAATCCTCGACCAAGTTTCTGACGATGACCGAGTCGATATCCTTCAAGACGTTTCCGACGACACTCGTGAGCGCCTGTTAGCGCTGATCGAACCCGACGACATCGAGGTCACCAAGTCACTTCTTAAATACGGCGAACATACCGCAGGTGGTCGCATGACAACTCACTTCGGCAGTATTCATGCCGAGATGACAATTAAAGAAGCTCTGCACAGCCTGCGTGGGGCCAGCGATGAGACTGAATCATTTTCTCGTGTTTACGTCGTCGACGCAAAGGAAAGACTCTGTGGCTATGTTCGCTTCCGTGACCTTGCTTTCAACACCTGGGAAACAAAAATATCTGAAATTCAGCGCGAAGTCACCCGCTCCATCCTAGCCTCAGCTGACCAGGAAGAGGCCGCTCAGATGGTATCCAAGTACGACCTCTTCGTGCTTCCCGTCGTCGACGAACAAAATCGCATCTTAGGCATCATCACCCACGATGACGTGGTCGAGATTCTCGAAGAAGAGTCCACTGAAGATATGGAAAAAATGGCGGGTTTCTCGGGTGGAATCTCCGAAGAAACCTACCTCAACACCCCGACGATGACGCACTTCAAGCGCCGCTTCCCATGGCTCTTTGGCCTAGCGATTTTAGCGATCGCCTCGGGCATTGTGATGATCAAGTTCGAACACGTCCTCGAAAGTCTGTTCATCCTCTCTCTCTTCCTTCCCATGGTCGTCGCTGCTGGCGGCAACACTGGCGGTCAAGCATCCACCATGGTGATTCGCGCGATGGCGCTTGGCGAACTCGACGAGGGCACGCTCTGGCGAGTCGCTGGAAAGAACTCCGACTCGGCTCATGCTAGGTTCCTTACTCGGCATCGGTATGGCGCTCATTACTATTTTTGTCGTTCCCATGTTCTACCACGACATGCCCGTCGAAATCGGCTTCGTCAAATTTGGAATCGCGGTTGCCATTTCAATGGCGGTTCAAATCACTTCATCTACCCTCGTCGGCTCCCTTCTTCCGATCGGTGCTCGCGCGGCAAAAATCGATCCGGCAGTCGTCGCAGCCCCAGCCATCACCACTATTGTTGACGTCTCGGGCATGGTGATCTACTTCTTCGTTGCAAAAGCAATCCTCGGCCTCTAAGCCCACTTCACACGCAACTCGCAAGGCTTCATCTAGCTAGGCGCTTTATCCTTTGCCCTTTCACCTTTTTCTTTAAAAAATCATGGCCCGCCCAGACGCAACCGCAGAACTCACAGCCTCCCTTAAAGAACGTATCCTCATGCTCGACGGAGCAATGGGCACCACCATTCGAGGCTACGGACTCACAGAAGAAGATGCTCGTGGTGAGCGCTTCAAGGACATCGAGAAAGACATCCTCAACAATGGTGACATTCTCTCGCTGACACGTCCCGACGTCATCTACGACATCCACCTGCGTTTTCTCCATGCTGGCTCGGATATCGTCGAGACCAATTCATTTTCCGGCACATCCATCGCCCAGTCTGAGTTCTTTGTAGAAGACCCACGTGAATCAGGAAATGGTCGCAAAGACCCAGAGTTCTATCAGAAAGTCATCAACGACCCCTACCTCAAGGACCTTGCATGGGAAATAAATTTCGAGTCCGCAAAGCTGGCTCGTAAAGCCTGTGATGAAGTGGAAGCTAAAACTGGCATCAAGCGCTACGTCGCTGGAGCCATTGGCCCAATGACCGTAGGCCTCAACAACTCGGCGGTGGACCCCGACGACGCAGGATTTCGGGTCGTCACATTCGATCAAGTTTACGAAGACTACAAACGCCAGATCCTGGCTCTCATCGAAGGTGGATGCGATATCCTGATGGTAGAAACTATCTTCGATGCGCTCAACTCCAAGTGCGCCCTCGTCGCCATCCAAGATGTTTACGAAGAACTTGGGATCCATCTCCCGATTATCATCTCCGCAGCTGTCGGCCGCGGTGGTGAGACCATGATTTCAGCACTCAAGATCGAAGCACTCTGGAATGCCTGCGCCCACGTCAAGCCACTCGCTATCGGACTCAACTGCTCGCTCGGCCCCGACGAAATGCGCGAATTCATCGGCGAGCTCAGCGGCTGCGCTGAGACATTTGTTTCATGTTATCCAAATGCTGGAATGCCAGACGCGCTCTCCGAGACTGGATTCCCATTTCTTCCGATCGACATGCACAAAAGGGTCAAGGATTTTGCCGAGTCTGGCTTCATCAATATCGCTGGTGGTTGCTGTGGTAACACGCCGGAGCATATCGCCGAAATAGCCCGCGCGGTCAAAGGCGTCAAACCACGCGAGATCCCAGTCAACGAGCCACTTCTCCGCCTATCCGGAACCGAAGCCTACAACCACACCAAAGATAAGAATTTCTTGATGATCGGCGAGCGCACCAACGTTGCAGGATCTCCAAAATTCCGTAAACTCATCCAGGAAAACAAGCTCGAAGAAGCGCTCGCAGTTGCCCGCCAGCAGGTCGACAACGGCGCTCCAGTCATCGACATCTGTTTTGACGACGGGCTCATCGATGGCGCTCCAATGATGACGCGCTTTCTCAACCTCGTGCAGTCCGAGCCAGACATCACCAAAGTCCCCATCACGGTCGATTCCTCGAAGTGGGAAATCATCTTCGCTGGACTAAAATGCATACAAGGCAAAGGAATCGTCAACTCGATCTCGCTCAAGGAAGGCGAAGAAGTCTTCAAGTCTCACGCCCGTACCATCATGAAGTTTGGTGCGGCAGCTGTGGTCATGGCCTTCGACGAGGAGGGACAGGCTGCCACTTACGAAGAAAAGAT
The DNA here is from genome assembly GCF_002954445.1 of Rubritalea profundi. GTDB lineage: Bacteria > Verrucomicrobiota > Verrucomicrobiia > Verrucomicrobiales > Akkermansiaceae > Rubritalea > Rubritalea profundi. The sequence continues at coordinate 2,192,770 of NZ_MQWA01000001.1, read as the reverse complement.
CCGCATCTGTGAGCGCGCCTACCGCGTGCTTGTCGATGAAGTCGGCTTCAACCCGCAGGACATCATTTTCGACCCTAACATCCTCACGGTCGCGACTGGAATCGAAGAGCATAACAACTACGCTGTCGATTTCTTCAAAGCTACCAAATGGATCAAAGAGAACCTCCCTGGCGCTAAGATTTCAGGTGGTGTTTCTAACGTCTCATTCTCCTTCCGCGGCAACAACCCGGTTCGCGAGGCGATGCACGCCGCCTTCCTCTACCACGCTGGCAAGAACGGCATGGACATGGGAATCGTCAATGCTGGTATGCTTGAGGTCTACGACGAAGTAGAACCTAAGATGCTCAAGCACGTCGAAGATGTGCTCCTTAATTCTGACCCAGACGCCACGGAGCGCTTACTCGATTTTGCCGAGCAATTTAAAGGAATCAAAAAAGAAGCCCAACTCGCAGACCTCACCTGGCGTGAGACCACTGTGGAGAAGCGCCTCGAACATGCCCTACTCCGCGGTATCGACACATTCATCGTTGAAGACACCAAGGAAGCTCTGGCGCAATACGTCCAACCTCTCAAAGTGATCGAAGGCCCACTGATGGACGGAATGTCCGTGGTTGGTGACCTCTTCGGTGCGGGGAAAATGTTCCTCCCGCAAGTGGTGAAATCTGCTCGTGTGATGAAGAAGTCCGTCGCCTACCTCGAGCCCTTCATGGAAGAGGAAAAGGCGCTAAAGCTCGCTGATAAGATCAAGGAACTGCAAGCTGAAGACCCGTTACTCAACGATACTGAAGCGCTCAACGAAGCTGAGAAATCCGCTTCTGCGGGCCGCGTCATCATGGCGACAGTCAAAGGCGACGTGCACGACATCGGCAAGAACATCGTTGGCGTGGTTCTCGCATGTAATGGCTTCGAAGTCATCGACATGGGCGTCATGGTTTCCTGTGACAAAATCCTAGCAGCTGCGATCGAAAAACGCGCCGACATCATTGGACTTTCCGGACTCATCACCCCATCGCTCGATGAGATGATTCACGTCGGAAAAGAAATGGAGCGCCGTGGCATGAAGCTCCCAATTCTCGTTGGAGGAGCCACCACATCTGCAGCCCACACAGCGGTGAAAATTGCCCCTGGTTACTCAGGACCGATCGTTCACGTACTCGACGCCTCACGCTCAGTACCAGTCACCACCACTCTCCTTTCTAAGGAGAAAAGAGCGAAATTCATCGAAGAAAACAACGAGCGTCACCAGAAGCTGCGCGACAACTTCAACAAGAAGTCCAAGCCGACAATCGAACTCGAACAAGCACGTTCGAACAAGCCAGACTTTGATTGGGCCAACTACAGGCCAGCCCAGCCAGAATTCACCGGCACCCGCGTGATGGACAACCAGTCCCTCCGCGAGCTTTCCGAATACATCGACTGGACTCCCTTCTTCCACGCATGGGAGCTCCGCGGCCTGTGGGATCGTGAAACCAAGGTTCTCAAAACCCGCAACGAAGCGGGAGCGGAACAAGCGCAAGAGCTCTTCGCGGATGCTCAGGAAATCCTCGAAGACATCATCGAGCACAAACGCTTCACCGCACGTGGCGTCTACGGATTCTTCCCAGCCAACGGCAATGGCGACGACATCGACGTCTGGACCGACGAGTCACGCACCGAAAAAGCTGCCACCTTCCACACCCTCCGCCAACAGATCGAAAAGACCTCCAACAAACCACACTTCGCACTCAGTGATTATGTGGCGCCCGTAGAAGAGGCTTCCAGCCTCTTTAGCAACAAGCCAATCAACGACGAATCAACTCCATTCACCAAACGTAAATCAAATCTCCCCCATTGGACTAAAGATGGTGCCATCTACGCGGTCACATTCCGCCTCACTGACTCATTACCAAAGTCAGCAACTGACGCACATCTAGCTCAAACAACAGAGCTTAAGAACCAAATCAAAAAAGCTGAAGCTCAAGGTGATCATTCTTTAGCGGCAAGCTTCAGAGAGCGACTCACTGAGCACTACCAAACCAACCTCGAATCAGCCCTCAATAAGCAAGAAGGTAATTGTTGGATGAACGGTGATGTGATCGCTAAAATCGTCGCATCCGCTCTCACGCACTTTGATGGTGAACGCTACGACCTCGGTTCATGGAGCATCATGCCTAACCATGTCCATCTGATCATCAAGCCTAAATCAGGTTATGAACTCAGTGACATTCTCCATAGTATAAAGAGCTTTTCGGCTAGAGAGGCAAACATAGCTCTCGGGAGAGATGGTGCTTTCTGGCAAAGTGAATCTTATGACCATCTCGTTAGGGACGCCGATGATTTCTTGAACCAGACTAAATATATTCAGTCTAATCCTGAGATTGCTGGTTTGGTCGACTGGAAATGGTGTAGCTCAAAGAGGCTGGAAGCCTCTTCTACGGCCGACTTCGTCGGTGGGTTCGTCGTTGGCATCCACGGTGCGGACGAATGGTCTAAGAAGGTCGAAGAAGCGGAGCACGACCCTTACAAAGGCATCATGATCAAAGCGATCGCCGACCGTCTAGCGGAAGCATTTGCGGAACTGCTGCACCACCGAGCACGTGTGGCATGGGGCTACGAGCGGCCGAACGAGTTCAATAACAACGAGCTGATCAAAGAAATCTACCGCGGCATCCGCCCGGCTCCAGGTTATCCATCCCAGCCAGATCACACTGAGAAACCAACCCTCTTTGACCTCCTCGGCGCTTCCGAAAAGACCGGGGTAGAGCTCACCGAGTCCTGCGCGATGCACCCAGGTGCTGCGGTCTCCGGTCTACTCTTCTCGCACCCAGAGTCGCACTACTTCGCGGTCTCTGAGCTAAAAGAGGACCAAGTCAAAGACTACGCCGAGCGCAAAGGCTGGAGCCAAGAGAAAGCTGAACGCTGGCTCGGACCATGGCTCGGCTACAATGCTTAGCCCCCACCATTTTCTCTTCCCTCAGCACGTCTCAGCGCTGCTCATTGATAATTGCTAAAAATTATCCTCCACAGATTAACTTAACTCGTGTTAAGTGACCCAGAATTTCACCCCCCAAGAATAGAAACCACCCATGAATAGCATAATTATATCCTTTCTAATCTTCACTGGCCTAGTCGGTCTGGTGACTTGGTTAATAACCCGCAAAGACGACCACAGCAGCAGTGATGGTTATTTCTTGGGTGGCCGCAGCCTCACCTTTCCCTTTATTGCTGGCTCACTACTCCTCACCAACCTCTCGACTGAGCAATTAGTAGGCCTCAACGGAGCTGCTTATGAGCACGGATTACACGTGATGGTGTGGGAGGTCTTTGCCGTCATTACGCTCGTGATAATGGCTCTCTTCTTCTTACCTAAGTTCCTCCGCAGCGGTATCGCAACAGTGCCTCAATACCTTGAAGTTCGCTACGACCACAAGGTTCGCATGGTTGTCGACATGATCTTCCTTGTTGCTTACGCAGTGATTTTGCTACCTATCGTTCTCTACTCGGGAGCCAAAGGGCTCTCGGCGATGCTCGACGTACAAGCCTTGACTGGCATCAATAGCGAAACCGGTGTGCTCTGGTTCATGGTTATCCTTATTGGCACAATCGGCTCCATCTACGCACTCTTTGGTGGTCTTCGTACTGTGGCAGTTTCAGACACGCTGAATGGCGCTGGTCTCTTAGTTGGTGGCTTCCTGATTGCTTACTTTGGCCTCAAGGCTGTGGGTGATGGCAATGGCGCAGTAGCTGGCTGGAATACCCTCATGGAAGCAGACCCTGAGCGTTTCAACTCGATCGGCGGCAAAAAGGACAACGTGCCTTTCTCCACCATTTTCACAGGTGTCGCCCTGCTCAACCTCTTCTACTGGTGTACCAACCAACAGATTATCCAGCGTACCTTTGGCGCATCTAGCCTGCAAGAAGGTCAGAAAGGTGTGCTGCTTACTGGCGGACTCAAGCTCCTCGGACCCATGTATCTGGTAATTCCAGGTCTAATCGCCTTCCACCTTTATGCAAATGGCACGATGGTTGACGGTGAACTCACCTTCATTGGCAATGATGAATCTTACGGAACACTCGTCCGCGATGTGCTACCTAAGCCACTCACTGGTTTCTTCGCTGCGGTGATGGTGGGTGCCATTCTTTCATCATTCAACTCAGCGCTCAACTCGACTTGTACTCTCTTTAGTCTCGGCTTCTACAAGAACGTCATCAACAAAGAAGCTGACGAAAAGAAAGTGGTCAAATCGGGTAAATGGTTCGGTCTATTCATCGCGATCACTTCTATCATCATTGCTCCACTGCTTGCTGGTCAAGATAGCTTGTTTGCGTATTTGCAGAAGATGAACGGGATCTACTTCATCCCACTCTTTGCTGTCATTATCGTCGGAATGCTCTCCAAGCGCACTCCGCCAATTGCAGCTAAAGTGGGACTCATCATTGGTTTCACCATCATCCCGTTCTGCTATTTTGTACCTTATGGTAAAGAATTGGTATCCGGCATGAATGACTTCCACTTCTTAGGCTTAGCGTTTGCCATCATCGTCAGTGCAATGCTCTTGATTCGCTTTATCAAGCCACGCACTACCGACTTCGTTCAAGTAGATGTGGGAGCTGTAGACATGACTCCTTGGAAGCATGGTAAAGTCGTTGGAGCTCTCCTCTGTGTTGCCGTAGTCGCTATCTATGCTTACTTCGCCGACACTAAAGCCTTCAATCAGGACCACAATAACCCTGAAGGCAAAGAGAAATTCGACGCTGATCAGAAAGCTCAAAAAGAGCGTGACGAGCTGAAAAAATCAGCCAAATAGGCTGCCACCTAGAAAATCCTAAATGGTCAGTTGGTAAATCCAATTTTTCAGCTGCCGCTATTTCTAACTCAGCCTTCCGACCTCAACTCGGAAGGCTGGTTTTTTAAAAAATCCATGTCTCACAATAATTTAGACCAATTCGAACAGGTATTCGCATCATCCGCCATCCTGCTAGCACAGGCACCAGGCCGGCTCGAAGTCCTCGGAAACCATACTGACTACAACGAAGGCTTCGTCCTCAGTATCGCCGTAGACCGCAACACTCAGATTTCCTTCAAAAAAATAGAAGGAAATTCCTGCCAAGTCTTTAGTCCAGCAATGGCCGATGGCATCCGCGAGTTCGACATTACCGATTTCAGCACGCCTCTTCCCAACAAAGATTGGACCAACTATGTCCGCGGCGTCCTTGTTGAGCTGCAGAAACGAGGTCACACAATCACCGCATTTCAGGCTCTGATCACCTCTGACATCCCTCTTTCTGCGGGTATGAGTAGCTCAGCATCACTGGAGATGGCCATCGTCACAGGACTCGACGCACTGTTTGAACTACAGCTAGAACCCAAAGAAAAAGCCCTCATCGGCCAAGGCTGCGAAAACAACTACATCGGCGCCAACACCGGCCTAATGGACCAACTCACATCGCTCTCAGGCCGCAAAGGAGAAATGGTCGTCAGCGAATACCGCGATGTCACCGTCAGCCACACTCCCCTCCCCGAGAACCTCGCATTCGTCGTTATCAACTCGAATGTCGCCCACGACCTAAGCCAAGAATACAACGAGCGCCGCCAACAATGCGAAAATGCTGTCGCCACTATTGCCCAGGACAAGCCAGAAATCACGGCCCTCCGTGACGTCGACCTCCAGTTGCTAGAACAGTTCAAAAACAAACTCGACCTCTTCGACTACAAACGCGCACTCCACGTCGTTGGCGAAAACTCCCGCGTCCAGCAAGCTCAAGGATTTCTAAGCCAACACGACTTCGCCCAATTTGGCCAATTACTTTTCGATTCGCATGATAGCTCGCAGCAAAACTTCGAGAACTCATGCCCCGAGCTCGACGCATTGGTAAAGATAGCCCACCAATCATCGCTCTGCATAGGCGCACGTCTCAGCGGCGGCGGCTTTGGAGGAATCTCCATCCACCTCGTCCGCGCAATGGACGCAGAGCAATACTGCACCGACGCGACTGAAGCCTACGCAAGGGAAACTGGCAAACAGACCACCGCCTTCATTTGCCGCAGCGCCGGTGGAGCATCAGCCGAGTTCCTAGACTAAACAACAATCCCCCCAAGCTGAGTCACTGCCAGAGCAAGCTCTACTACCCAACACTTTTGACATCACCACAATGACCAGCATACCAGCAAACCAAGCACATCTCGAACCCTTCGTCGCCAACAGCCCAGAACTCAGTGAGCAAGTCGCGGCTCTCGACTGGAACGAACTAAGCAAAGCCGTGGATGAATGCATCAACAGCCACGCCAGCGCTGGACTCCCAGACCACTACGAGCCCGCTGCCTACTTCCCTCTCACTCCGGAGAATGATGCTCAATCCGCCCTCTACCAAAAGGCTGCAGCTCACGGTGAACAGCTCATCTCCGAAGGCAAAACTGCAGCCTTCACCGTAGCAGGCGGCCAAGGCACACGCCTAGGCTATGACGGACCAAAAGGAACCTTCCCAGTCAGCCCGATCCAAAGCAAGAGCCTGTTCCAGCTCTTCGCCGAGCAAATCGCTGGACTCAATGCCAAGTACAGCTGCAACATCCCGTGGTACATCATGTGCAGCCCGCTCAACATCGACGCCACCACTGCCTACTTCAAACAAAACCAATTCTTTGGACTCAATCAAGCCGACGTCCAGTTCTTCACCCAGGGCGTCATGCCGGCAACCGATTTTGAAGGCAAACTTCTAGTAAAAGACGCGGACAACCTAGCTCTCTCACCCAACGGCCACGGTGGCTCGCTCAAGGCACTTATCGATTCAGGATCGATCGACGACATGAAAAGCCGAGGGATCGAACACCTCTCCTATTTCCAAGTCGACAATCCCCTCATCAGCATCATGTCACCACTCTTTGTTGGCCTCCACGATCTGCAGCAGTCAGACATGTCCAGCCGCTCACTCACCAAAACTGGCCCCTTCGAAAAGCTCGGCAACTTCGTCATGGTCGGCGACAGCATGAACATCATCGAATACTCCGACCTCCCCGAGGAAAAAGCACTCGAAACCGACACCGAAGGACGCATCAAATACCGTGCCGGCAGCCCAGCAATGCACCTCCTACGTCGCGACTTCATTGACCAATTTGCCAGCGCCAACCTCAAACTCCCCTACCACAGAGCCGAGAAAAAAGTCCCCTTCATCAACCTCGATGGCGAAGCATTCTCACCAGACACAGCCAACGCCGTTAAGTTTGAAACCTTCGTATTCGACGCCCTCCCACTCGCCAAGAACCCACTCATCCTCGAAGCCATGCGTGAGCAAGAATTCTCACCCGTGAAAAATAAAACCGGCGTGGATTCACTCGAGAGCAGCCAGGCTGATCAGATCAAACGCGACATCAATCGCCTAAGAAACCTCGGAATCAAAGTCGCCGACTCCGCCACCGTAGAAATCTCCCCCACACTCTACCTCGACGACAAAAAACTCACAGCAGCCTCCCCTACATCACTAAAGTCCAACCACAGCTACTACCTAGCATAACCGCACTTTCTCCTTTCTTCCCCATGACATCAAAAATCGCCTTCATCGGATCAGGTTTTGCACAGCAGCACATGCTGGCACTGGCTCAGATCCCCAGTGCTGAAGTGGTTGCTATCTGCAGCCGCAACGAATCCACGGCTCAGGCCCTCATCGGCACCTCGGCTGTCAGATACTACCCATTTAACAACTATCTCGAGATGCTCAAAAAGGAGCAACTCGATGCCGTCTACATCTGCCTCCCCCCACATCTCCATGGCGACATCGAGATCGCATGCGCTGAGCATGTCAAAGGGCTCTTCATCGAGAAACCCATCGCCCTCAACTTAGACCTAGCAAGCCGACTCAGCGACACCTTCAAAAACGCAGGGAACGTCGTCAGTGTTGGCTACATGAATCGCTACCGGCACAATATTCTAAAAGCCAAAGAATACTTTTCTAAAGACCCCGCCATCCTTTTCAACTCGGCTTGGAGCGGCGAACTGCCACCTCCTTATTGGTGGCGACGTCGCGAGCTCTCTGGCGGCCAACTCACCGAGCAGGCCACCCACTTGATCGACTCGATCCGCTATATCAGCGGCGAAATCAAAGAAGTCCAAGCCCTCTCAACCCGTGGTTTCATCAATGATGTCGACGACTTCAATGTCGACGACGCCTTAGTGATGAACTTCCAGCTAGAATCTGGAGCTATCGGCACAGTCCAGACCTCATGCTTCACCAAACAACACGGCGGTGGCGCACTCGGAATCTACCTCGAAATGGCCTCCCGCGAGAAGACCTTCCGCTTTAGCGAGCATTGCATGGACCTAAAAATCCAACACAGCGCAGCCCACACCGAAGAACTCATCTCCATTGATAACCCCTTGCTCGCAGAGAACAGAGCCTTCCTCACCGCTCTAAAAAGTGACTCGCACGCCGGAATCCACTCCACATTCGACGACGCCATCGAAAGCCTAAAAGTCAGCATCGCCGCCGACCTCTCCATCCAAGAATCCCGCCCAGTAACCATCTCCAGCCTCTAAGTGGCGACGGTTTCCAACCGTCTCGCCCAATAACAACGGCACCTCTGTACACCTCTGTAGGCCTGACCCCAAAGTACCATTCGAGGCTCTGAATTCATTTCTCGCGCAGATGCGCAGAGCAAATCCTGATGATTCGGATTTAGGCTTTCGTCATTCTTTGGGTACTCTTGATCCCTGCCTCCCCGACTTCAAGACTTCACTCCTCTGGTGCTGGCCCCATCGTGCCACCCTCAACAAACTCCGCTTTGATCATCGTCTGGCGGGTGTCTTTTTTTCCCTCTCTGATATTCCGGACCCAGCGCACGATGCGGTTCGCGACCGAGCGGCTGCTCCAGCGGATATGCGAGACCGATGGCCGGCACTGGCTGAAATGCGGTTCATCGTCGACGCAGATCAAGGAAAGATCCTGCGGCACCCGGATGCCCCGGTTAAGCAGAAAACTTTGCGTTGCGAAATAGTTGGGACAGGAGCTGGCGATGAGCGCGGTTGGCGGGGAGATTTGGAACGACGAGTCAAGGTGCGCATACAGTCCTTCGAGCCCTCCCTCCCAACCCCGCATGTTGTAGGCGCCCGCAGTGATACCGCTAGCGACAATGCATCGAGAACGGCTCCGCCAAAAGCCCCCGGTTCTGAGAATTTATAAATACTGTCCAGTAACACAATCCGTTGGTGACCGAGGTCGATCAGTCGACGCGTGGCCTCAGTGAGGGCTGGAACATGGTCCGGTCCGATCCCTGCAATTTTCAATTCTCGCCGCCGACCGAAGAGCGCAAAGGCCGGGATCTTTTGTAGCAGGAACCACTCCAGCACCTCACGCGTGCCGCCAAGCACCACCCAGGCGTCCGCCTCGATTTCCCCCACCATGCGTGCGATCCGACGCGCGTCCATCTTGAGTTCCGTTAAGTGGCTCGGCGCATAAAAGGCAGTGTGCCCCGCCGTCTCCAACTTATTTTTGCAGTCGATAAGATAATCCAGAGATTGATCGATTTGTTCGTAACATAATATCGCCACCCGAAAGCCTGGCGGCTTGACCAGATCTTCCGACAGCACGATTTTGCGCTGGGCCCCGCGGCCTTGATTCACCAGCAGTCCCTCGTTCTCGAGCATTCGCAGCGCCGCTTTCACCGTCTTGCGGTTGATGGCGAATTCTTTCGCCAACCGGAGCTCACCAGGCATCGTCCCCGTCCAATGCCCAGACAGTAACCCGGCACGCAGGTGTGCTGTGAACTGGTCAACCGTCGAGAGCCGCTGCCATTGATTCATGGTTTAACCTGACCCTGAACGACCCTAGTTGTCAATCCTGAAAAATCTTGTGTGTGTGTGCGAAAAGCGTGCCAATCAGCGACTCATGTCCGGTTTTATCCTCGGTGGATCGATTCGGCAAGGTCGCAAAAACACAACCAACAACCAAAACTAAAAATATGACACATCAAAAATACCTCATGCCGCTAGTCGGCGTAATGACTCTGTGGTCTGCTCCAGCTTACGCCGTAATTTACGCATGGAATGGTTCAGTTGACGGCGACTGGAACAATGCAGCTAACTGGAATGATGTCCAAGGAGATGCTACAGGGGACGTACCCGTTGACAGTGACCTTTCAACAACTCAATTAGATCTGCTATCGTCTTCAGACGATCGGATCTCATTCAATGCCCTAGGGTCCCCCAATTTGACTCCGACAACGAATATACCCTCTTTGGGTGGTACATCTAACCGCGTAAATTCCACCCCGGAAATAGATCTATTAAATGGTTCCTTAACTTTCACATTGATTGGCTCCTCCAGCGGCTTTCAAATAAAAAAAGCTCAATCCTTCACAAATACTGTGGGCGATGGAAACTCGGCTAATGGACTAGCTTCACTCACGTATGAGGGCAGTTTTGCGAATGGGCTCGTGCGCGACGATAAGGTGTTTGCGTTTTGGACGGTCAACTCTGATGGAGCTCTAACATTTGATTCCTCCCAAACAAACCTCAGGGTAGACCGGTATGACAGTCGAGGAGCTGGTTTCGAACTTAATGGAGGCTCATTAACTTTTCTTAATCCTGTTACTGACTCTAAAACTGGTACTGGTTTATATGGTTTACAGGGCAGCTTTATTGATTTCCAAGCGGTTGGTAGTAGTTTCACGGCCGGATTTGGTGCTGGATCTGATTATGTAATGCTTTCTGATGTCACAGCCGCTATAACAGCCGCAGATTTCTTCACAACCACTACCTCACAGACCTTGTTGGCAACGGACAATCTCAACGGCACTTTCACCATCACGGCCATCCCCGAGCCATCCACCACCGCCCTTCTCGGCCTCGGTGGACTCGCACTCATCCTGCGTCGCCGTAGGTAATCCGGCCTCGGAAAATTAACAAATATCCCAACCCCATTCCCCGTCACGCGGAGGTGGGGTTTTTTCGTATGGTTCAATATCCAGAGAAGGGGCAGAGAAGGGTCCGGACTGACCGCTCTCAGTAACAATTCCACCATTGACTCATCCTGTGAGTGGCCATTCACTACAGCCGATTCACCCATTTAATGCACCCCCATCTTTCCCTCGCAACCACCTATTTCCCCCATGACCGCAACTCCGACCACCTCACCCAAAAAGCAAATCCCTAGCAGTATAATTCACATAAATAGACAAACTAACATTTTCAAATATCCTGCTGGGCATTCCGTATGATAAAATAGGATCATGGAAGCAGACATAAAAATACTCACCGATACAATCAGACAAACCGCCTACGAGCTTCATCGTTACCTACGCCACGGGCATCTTGAAAAAATCTATGAGAACGGGCTGCGCAACAGACTCAGAAAACAGGGGCTGCAAGTAGATCAACAAATACCCCTCAAGGTTTACGACGAGGATGGCAGCTTACTGGGTGATTTCATTTCAGATCTCACTGTAGAAAACAAAATCATCATCGAACTCAAGGCCTGTAAAACACTCGCCCCAGAACACACAGCCCAGATACTAGGCTATCTCCGGGCCAGCCGCACCCAGCATGGAATGCTTATCAACTTCGGAAGCTCCAAACTCGAAATTAGCATAAAAAGGGGTCAGGTGCTTGGCATGGCCAGCTTCATCTCCTTCGCCAATTTGCTCACATAGGGGGCACTGCCCATGTGAAGGGTTTGCGAGATCCATTTTTGCGGCATGCTGGTTTGTTCCGTGATGATGTGCGCGAGCAGGGCTTTGGCTGGGGCGTTCTTCGGGAGATCAGCCAGTTCGCTGCGTTCAAGCCCCAGCTCTTTCAAACCCGCGCACACGATGGTTTCCGCCACTTGCTCATCATAGGCTTTGAGTTCTCCACTGGTGTATCGCCTTGCGGTTTTTCGCTCCAGATTGGCTTTTCCTGTTTCCAGACGGGCCAGTAGTTTTTCCCGAAACTCCTGTGCTCCAAAATACCAGCCTCGTTTCAAGGTGGATTGCAGACTTTGGCCCTGCCAGAGGATTTTACCGGAATCGCTCGGCTGGCTCCAGTCGATGAGGTTTTCCAGACGTGTTATGTAGGCCTTGCGCCCCCGGGAGGTATCTTCTAGCCCAACGGCTTCAAACCCGGCTGAAGTAGCCATCCAGGGCTGGCGTTTGGTGGTAGGTTTGCGGTATTCGCGCAGACTTGTCCAAGGGCTTTCATCAAAACCTTGCCCCTCTTTGATCATTCCGGCTCTGACGGGGTTGAGATGCACGTAGTCGATGAGTGTGCTGAAATAATCACCCTCATCAGACTGAACGAGCACTGCTTTGTAACGGCCACCGAAGAGATGCCCCCAGGCTTTGTGTTTCACATTAAAACGCCGCGTGTAGGTGTTCTGGAACCACTGCATGCCGTCCACGAGGTTCGCCCTCGGGGTCTCGAGCACAAGATGGTAGTGATTGTCGATGAGCGCGAAGGCATGGATAAGAATAGAGGTGCGTCCGGCCATTTCACCCAGAGTGTGCAGGAACATCCAGCGGTCGTCATCACCTTGAACAATGTTCTCCCGACGATACCCGCGTGCCATGACATAGCAGGGGTCCGGGGTATTGGATCCGCGGAGTTCTAGGCATGAAGGGATGCTGGATGAATAAGATTAAATTATGACTCCTTTTTTCTTTTTACCACGCAGCAAACACTGCAGGCAAAAGGCCATTTCGAAATGAGAGGCGTCAATATTCTAAAGCCCGTATATCAATTTTTTGCTGCGGAATATTTTTTAGCTCTTTACGACTCTGGCTGAACTTTTTGCCGTGCTTTGTGATTCTCCCACTCACGCGCTTCCTCCAGCTGCGGAAGCTTGAGGGCTTTAGGTATTTACGCATCAATTTAATAACGTCCGTCTCAGTAAGCCCGGTGTTTTTATAAATTTCATCAAAGCTTGTCCTATCCTCCCAAGCCATACGTATGACTTTGCTCTTTGCTTCATCGTTGATTACCCACTTCATGTGTAACTATAGCGCACATCTGCGACTTTGCTTCATAACAATTTGCAGACCTCTTCATCTGGTCCATGATTAAGCTATGATCATCACTGCGGCGCACATTAACGCTATGAAAAAACTTCCGAAGGTCCAGCTAGCAACTTCTCTTCCTGGAGCTAAACCAATCTGTCTTGTCGGCACTAAATCAATCGCCGGCATAACCAATCTAGCCCCTTTTTCCAGTATTACCCACCTAGGTTCCAGCCCAATTCTGATCGGTATGGTGACGCGACCAGATACTGTTGACCGAAATACTTTAAAAAACATAGTTGATACCGAGTCATGGACGCTTAATCATGTCCATGCTGAGATCCTTGAACAGGCACACCAATGCTCGGCTCGCTACCCTGCAGAAATCTCAGAATTCTCAGCCGTAGGAATGGACGAACATTTCCACCCAAATATTTCTGCACCATTCGTCAAAGAAAGCCGTATCAGGTACGCTCTAAATCTAGAGGACATCGTCGATATTAAGACCAACAATACTAAGCTTATTATCGGTCGCGTGCAGCTCATTGAGATGCCCGACGAAGCCCTTCATAGCGATGGCAGCATCAACCTGATAGAGGCTGCGTCGCTGGCTTCTACCGCGTTAGACACCTACTTCTCACTCAGCAAAGTCGCTCAGTTTAGTTACGCAAAACCATAAGGATAAAAGTCTACTCATCGACATGAATCACCCTACTGACCAACAGCGGATCGATGCCCGTAAAAAGCCGAACTCAGCCGTGGTGATGCGCCAGGACTGGAGTCACTTACTCTTTCTCCACTGGCAGGTTTCTCCTGAAGTAATCCAGCAAAGGCTGCCAAAAGGCCTTTTTGTAGACAGTTTCGAAGGGGAAGCCTACTTGGGGGTCGTGCCTTTTTTTATGGAAAAGATACGCCCGTCCTACTGCCCTAGTGCTCCCGGCTTATCATGGTTTCAGGAATTGAACCTCAGAACCTACGTCTATGACAAACACGGTAAACCTGGCGTCTGGTTCTTTACGCTCGATTGTAATCAATGGCTAGCAGTTAAGATAGCTCGCAGCCTATTCCACCTTCCATATAACCACGCCAAGATGACTTCTGAACAGCTATCTGATCAGCTTGTTTACACATCAAAACGTAGCGGTGATTCGATAAATCAAGTCTTCCAATACCCGCAGAAACTTACTACTCAGCAAATAGCGAAACTGGGCTCACTCGAGTTCTTCCTGTTAGAGCGTTACCGCCTATTTAGCCAACGTAAAAATGGCTCCATCTACGAGGGTCGTGTGCATCACCAACCCTATCAATACCAACACCTTGATCGGACGCCGCAACCCACTAGACTATTTTCACTCTGCAATTTTACCGAGCCGGAGACGCCCCCCATGTCGGCCATCATTGCGGCCACTGTTTCTGTCAACATTCATCCTCTCAAACTGTCTATTTAGTGCCTGGCTGGAAGCGTCAGTATTTGTGAAAAATTGGGGTGGAGGTTTATTAGACTCTGCTAATTTGGCGATAATCGGTGCGACTTGTTGTGTTTGGGGCTGAATAACGAGCGGCTTCATTGATCATCTGTGTTTTTGATGACGGCTGGGCACGGAGTGACCTCCAACTCACTAGGAGGGATACTTTTTAAG
>NZ_MQWA01000001.1:2144928-2176018 GCF_002954445.1 Rubritalea profundi | reverse complement strand
AACACGCTTTTGCAACGCGCTTCCCAGAGGGTGCCGCGTCTGCAGTGCTTTTTGTTGTACCACAATGATTGCCCAACCGCATCCTATACGGCACATTCTAAGGTCCAGTTTTCGGAGGAGAAAACTGCACTCCGTAAAGTCTGCGCGGAGCAATGACAAAACCGCTGCTTGAGCGTCTTCATAAAGAGTCCCAAATCCCACATTCTCCTGGTGTAGCTCTCGCGTAGTTTGTGGTACGCTTCCCGCCCTTGCTTGTTTGTTGTGCTAGACAACATGGCCAAATGCTCGCTCACCATCGCCACGTATTCCTTCGAATAAATCACCGATAGACGCTCGATGAGAGCCGAGTCATCGAGCCGTTGGTCGCACTTCGGTGGCACCTCTACGAGAATATGGAAACGGTTCCACAAACATGAAGTTCATAAGTCATTGATAATCATTAGTTAATGGTATATAGAATATAGCGTAGCGGTCCAAATTGACGGTTTTATAGTTCGATGATTTGTCGATTACGCCAACCATTTCCAGATTGTCCACGCTGGTTATGCAACAACTCCTAGAACAGCCGAACCTCGCTGTAAAAACATGTCAATTGGAGTGCTTATTAGATCCAACTCAAGGAGACAGAAGAATAGGGCCAGTACAAATGCTAAAATAGCAACAACAGTGAGTTTCGGAGCTCTTACTTTTTCTTTCATCATACTCCTCAATCAACCGATCAAAGACTCCATTCGTCACCCGACGATGAAGTTCGGTTTGAATACCTTCCTAACAATTCTAGTTATTCGTCTTTGATGAGCGGCCAATTACCCCGTAAGGTCATAAGTTTGAAAAACCGTTCTCGAAAAATAAACTCGAAGTTGTCTCCAATACGAAACAACACGAACCCTAGCTTACCAATCTATTTTTATATCAAGGATAGCATCGAGCCCTTGCTCATTCACTCCAGATCCATGCACTGAATCATCTTCATTAGTTAGATTTTCAACGCCAAGAGTGTTCAATGCATTTAAGCGCGCTTGCCAACCAGCTCGGACAAATCCAACGAGATAACCTAGTGTCCCATTAGTCGTATGCGCTCATCACCGCCTAAACCCTTCTTTGATAAATCATCTTGTGTACCAGCCCTTCTATCCAGTACTCCCTAACTGGGGCCAGCTCAGTTCTACCGATCCGAACTCGGGAGTCAAACGTGAGACAGCATCCTTCCGCCTGCATATTGATAGGCGTGACTTTTGCTTACGGGTACTCTGCCACTAGCTAAGATCTTTTGAGTAAGGAATGAGCCATCTCAGTAATGGTAACTCTCCATAACGGCACACTCTCACTCGGCCTCCTTAATCACAGGATAAAACCACCAGTACAAGAAATTTACTCACAACATATTTAATTGTGTTACATCAAAAGCAAGTAGACGCTAATATTTGAGATCCCAACGTTAGCTTGAATCCCTATTCGCTGCTCTAGTGAGCAGCATGAAAAACAACTCACTCAGTCCCTACTGGGCTAGAATCGTCCATCGGCTACACACTCTTGGCATTGTAGAGAGCCGCTACACTAATTCGATCAGCCAACTCACTGAGATCGGTAATTACCCGAGGCATATCACTTCCGCTAACGAGGCTCAGAGCCAAAGTGTGGATGGCTCGATACTATGGAATTTCCTTAACTGGCATAGTGGTTGGCTAAAGAGTCATAAAATAGACTCAACACAAGGTGCAGAGTTTAGCTTTCTCTCCCGTAACAACACGAGCTTTCATCGATTACGGTTGCTAGAAGCGCATCATGATGAGTGCCTAAATTGCATCCTTAAGATTTTCGCAAACGGCTCCACAAATAAGGAGATCATCCAGCCTGATCGAGTGTTGAATCATTCATCTCCTGTAGAATCACTGGCCTATATTTGCGAACAAAGCCTATCCAGAGCCAATCGCAATCGAGGGTTCAGAATCGATTTACTCACAGAAGGAGGGCTCGTTTCAAAGTCGCTCAAGGCGAGAGATCTTAGTATCAATCACGAATCCGTTAGAATTCATTGTGAAGAGGAAAAAACTCTCGAGCTTTTTCCTCAGTCCATTTCCCACATTCAAAGCCAGCGTATTGGCCGTGAAATTCACACCGCCCTGTATAATTCCAATAGTACTCAGCAAGCCACTCTTAGACTAACAGCCTAATCTCTATGTATATGCACCATTTATTAGAATCGCTCAAGGGCGACGTTTGGCAGTTATCAAGCAACTTAGATCACCTATTGGGGCTGATTCTAACATTACAGGACACAACAATAATGCTCCACACCAATGGAGCCATGAGTAGCCAATCAATGGCTAGAATCCAAGCGCTCGAGATTGATAACAGCATCAGTATACCTGAAGCGGGAGTAACTCTTCTAAAAGATGCCCCCCATGAGATCTACCTTTACGAAGGGACGATGAGCCACCGAGACATCTGTATTGAAATCAATTTCACAGAGGCTGCTGAAACTCTATGTATTAGCTTTGACCTGACTCTAGAGAATCAGGCATTTATCAACTTAATCACAAAATTAGTAGCTAAAGTTTGGCCCCTACATTCACATAAAAGTGTCAGAGATAAATACGCCCCTAATTGCCACTGTTGCTTAGAAAAACAGGAAGAACTGCGTAAGGATACTTCAAGCCATCCTTTGTCCAAAATTCTTCTTAATTTAGAGGAAGCAACACACCTCAAACTCACGCATTCAGGACAATTTAGTCATTCTGTACAAGAATTTCAATACTGCTCACAGTCCACACATTGGGGCATTGTCTACCTCCACGCTGGTACTCGACAGTACTCTATCGATCTCACACAAGTGTACAGCCTACACGCCAGAGTCGACATTTTTAAAGGTAGACCGCAGACAGTGCTTACTGGATTCAATGCTCATGGACATAAGATACTAGAGTTAGCTCAAGAAGGAATGAGCGCTCTCCATCAATGGGAGAATGAACTCAAAACAGCCACTCCATCGCGCTAAGTTTCAGATCGAATGGACGACAAAATCTACTCATCCTGAACGGAAGTATACCAGCTTAGCTTAGAATGAATGAGCCAAGCGCAGTGTGTGTAAGAAAAAAGCCCCACAGCTGCCTTACACGCTGTGAGGCTTTTCTCTAGGTGCGGGAAAACACTCATTCCCCGCGCGGTTTTTTGGTTCTTCACGGAAGTGGGTTTTATAGATCATTACGCGTAGAGAGGTTTGGTAGGTCGTAAATTTTCAAATGTAGGTAGGCTTCATCCCTGTATCCGTATGCCTGTCTGGTGAGCCATCCAATCTTGTTGTTGAAGCCTTCTTGACTGGCATTGGTGGGTCGATGATGTTTACAAAATCCAAGTAACCCTTCGATTCGTTTTCGAATGGTTTTCGAATGGTTTTAGCCATTTGTTTAAGGCAATGAATAGTGGATACATCAGCCTTCTCGCACCAGAGGATAAAGACAGTTCGTGCGGTTTGGGCGCTGTCAGCCATTCTGTAGATGTTGCGCAAATACTCTTTCATCATCGATGCTGTGCCGAGGTCCTAGAACTCAAAACGCAGCTTCTTGAGCTCGTAAGCAGCTTCGCAGGAAAGGTTCTCTTGGTTGCGCAGCAGTAAGAATCGTTTACCTTTGAGCTCTTTCTTTTGCTTCTCGGCGAGCTTGTTCATTGTGCTGCGACGCAACCCGTCCATGCGGTCGTTCATTAGTTTGATGACGTGGAAGTGATCATAGATGATTTCAGTCTCAGGCAGCACTTCTCTCACCCATGCGCTGTAAGCATTGGACATGTCCATGGTGACAGCTTTGATCTGCTTGGCTTTGGATTGGATACGTTTTCGGAATGATTGAAGAGCATCGCCTCCTTTGCCTTTTCCGATGAAGAGAACCGCGCCGATTTCGAGGTCAAGGACCACTGTAATGAAGCCAAGTGTGCGTCAAAGATAAACCTCGTCGATGCCCATATATTGAACCTTCCCGAGATGGGGTTTCTTATACTTTTTGCGCAGATAGGTCTTCTCTATCTCTTTGACGCTCTCCCAGTGTAGGCCTGTAAAGCGAGCCACCGCACTGATCGACATCTCCCTGCGCAAGGCCAGGACATATTTCGCCAACCACTTCGTGTAAGTCAGATAAGGGCCTGCGCAAAAAGTAATTGGCTCTTGAGGACATTTTCCACAACTTGAACAAAGTACCCGCCGAATCCGGACTCTCAGAATCGTTTTTTTTAAACCTATGTGTAGGCCTCGGATCTCACGAGTCTTAGCAGTTTTAACGATCACTGTGTCCGCTGAGCCGCAAAGAGGGCAGTCAACATGTGCTGCCGATGAACGTACGTGATAATACTCGACACCATTTTTACGATGTGTTTTTTCGTATTTGAATCCGCGAATGCCTTGAGTATGAAAGAGAGCGCTGGTTGTCATAGCTTTTGTTTTTGTCTTCGAAAAACCTAAATAAAAGCAGCCAATCAGCACTTATTCAACCCTTCAGCAACGACCTCATGTCGCTTCTATTTTTCCCCGCCAACACTGTAATTGGGAAATTACGTCTGATCTATATAGATCAATGACTTAGATCCTCAACTAAACCCACTTCCGTGAAGAGGCGGTTTTTCACACAGAAATTCTCTGAAATCCAAAACGGTACATCGTTAACAATACCAATGTTTTCGTAGCTTTGAGCTTAGATACTTCGCCTTCATCACTAGGGATCTTGCACCTATCCCTCTCATCAGGCTAACGCGTGCTTGCCTTAAACTAGCGGCTTAATGACATCCGCGCATTACTGTTGCTATTGAGACTCATCAATGAGAAACCTTTTGCTCTCGAGGAATGGATGAATTAGATCGCAGATTATATGGTAAACACGAGCGTGAAGGTATTGGCTTAAGCTGGTACCAGAGCGCAGGAGACTTTGCGCCTAGATTGACAGAAGGATCGTTACACATCGTGCTCAATCTCCGTGGTTCAGCTATTCTATTTAGCTCAGACTTAAGAGTAAATTTGAGTCCGAATACGATGGTCATATTCCATCGAGGTGTCGGTGAGGATTTAACTGCGACCAGAATGCAACAGGATGAGAGTTATCTCATCCTCAGTGTCACGACTCAATGGATTAGTAAGACCTTTGGGGCGAGGCAAGAAGCTCTACATCCAATGTTACGCGCCATTCTGACCAATTCTGAATCAGCCAGTACCACCCTAGGTAAGGTACGCAGCCTTTCTCTAGCGGAAAAGGAAATTGCCCATGGCTTGATCTCCCCTCCAGTTCCTGAGGCTGCTCGAGACTATTGGTATTTGGCAAAGATTTTAGAGTTATTAACTCACCACCTCTTCACGCCAAATGATTTTCAAACCACTGAACCATTCTGTAGCAAGATCAAACGTGCTGATAGAGTCAGAACCGAGCGCTGTATCAGCTGGCTCAGAGATCGCCTAGACCAAGCTATGAATTTGAATGATCTAGCTAAGTCCGTAGGCTGCGCTCCCCACTATTTAAGCCGACAGTTCAAAAAATCGACAGGAGTGACGCTGAAGCAAAAACACCGCGAGCTACGTATAGACCACGCGGCAAATTTATTACTCGATGGCGATTTCAATGTCACCGAAGCAGCTCTGGAAGTGGGCTACAATTCACTCTCCCACTTCTCGAAAGCCTTTCAAGAGGAGAAAGGACAACTCCCCTCTGAGTTTTTATTAGGTTAACTAGTCTGGGGCTTAGCCAACATTTTTGCCATGGCCTCATGCTTACTTTGATGGGTATGCGCGTCGCTAAAAGCCTCTCGAATAAGAGCGTTCTGAGCCTCAGCCTTTTGAACTCTAGGAGGTGAGAGTTTCCAGCCAGACACTATTTATAAGACCAAGTTACCCGTTAAAAAACGCTGACCGATAAATTATCCCTTGCGAGGAAACAAACCTGAGGTTAAAATTCATCATGGTATCTAAATAAATATCTCAATTTACCTTGTATTAAATTATGGCTAGAATTTTATTAGTAGGCGGCAATTCGGGAATCGGATTGAGTTTAGGAAAGCAGCTTATCTCTCAGGGTGACGAGCTGATTCAGTGGAGTCGCAGTCCTGGTGAGTTAGTTGACAAAGGGGCTCAGTACTTCCCCTTAGATTTAACCAGCGAATTAGTTCTCCCCATCGATGGCCACCTCGACGGGGTAGTCTATTTGCCTGGAACAATTAGGCTTAAACCATTTCACCGTATCACTCATGACGAATTCAGAGAAGACATGGAAATCAACGCGTTTGGCGCAGCTCGGGTTTTACAGCTGGCATTACCCTTACTAAAGAAATCTCATTCAGCGTCTATCGTGCTATTTTCATCAGTTGCCGCGGCCCAGGGACTGGCCTTTCACGCCTCCATCGCCATGGCTAAAGCTGCAGTCGAGGGGCTCACTCTTTCATTAGCTGCTGAATTAGCACCTAAGATTCGAGTGAACGCTATTTCACCTTCACTTACCGACACTCCATTGGCTTCTAACCTACTCAATACTGATGCCAAACGTGGGGCCTCTGCAAATAGACACCCGCTAAAGCAAGTCGGAACCCCTGAAGGAATCGCAAAACTTGCCAACTACCTTCTGAGTCGCGACTCGAATTTCATCAGTGGCCAAGTCTTCCATGCCGATGGCGGCATGAGCTCATTAAGAACCTGATACGTATTCCGATCGATCAAATCGGCGCCAATCATACTAGCTCCGAGCATTACAAATGCTTACTGTCTCATCATGTCCACACCCGAAGTCATTATCATTGGCGCAGGTCTCTCAGGCCTCGCATGCGCTCTCGAACTCACTAAAAATGGAGTGAACGTTCACTTGCTCGAACAAGAGGATGCGCCGGGTGGACGAGTCCGCACTGACCTGGTCGAGGGCTTCCTGCTCGACAGAGGCTTCCAAGTCTACCTAGATGCCTACCCAAATGCCGGCCAGCTTCTGGACCTCGACTCGCTCAAGCTTCAGCCTTTCCAACCCGGTGCGATTATCTTTGAACATGGAAAAAGGCATCGACTGATGGATGTTTTTCGCCGACCAGGCTACCTCATCTCAAGCGCATTTTCGCCCATGGGTTCTATTCTAGACAAAATCCTCGTGGCTAAACTTCGATTTTCGCTCAAATTCGCATCTCTCGAGGTGATTCAGACCCGCGAGGATCTAACAACAAACCTCTACCTCAAAAATTTTGGCCTTAGTAAGAGCATGATCGATCGATTTTTCCGCAGTTTCTATGGTGGTATCTTCCTCGAAAATGAACTCAGCACTTCCAGTAGGATGTTCGAATTCACCTTCAAGATGTTTACCGAAGGTTCTGCCACATTACCCGCCAAAGGGATGGAAGAAATCCCCCGCCAACTTGCAGCGCGACTGCCCGCCGGCACACTGCGCTGCAACACGCCAGTATCTAGAGTCGATGGCTCAGCAGTCATTCTAGCATCTGGCGAAAAATTAAGCGCCGAACAGATCATCCTCGCCGTCCCTAGCGATGCGGCACAGAAGATACTTCCCGCACTTGCTCTACCAGAGCTCAAGTGGCGGTCAGTCACAAACTGCTACTTCGCGGCGCCTAGCTCCCCTCTCAATGAAGCCATCATCGCTCTATCTGGTGACCCCGATAGCTTGGTCAACAATCTCTCGGTGCCCTCGGACCTCTCAGCGGATTACGCACCCAAGGGACAATCTCTGATATCTGTTTCCATTCTTGGGATTCACGGTGAGACTGACCTGTTAGCGCGAGTCCTCGCTGAGCTTCACACATGGTTTGGAGAAGAAGTCGCAGCATGGCGGCACCTGCGCACAGACCTCATCGCCCGCGCCCTCCCCGAACAAAACCCGAGCACCAAACAACCAGCAAATGCTATGGAGGGAGTTTTTCTATGCGGAGATCAACACTCCACTAGCTCCATCGAAGGCGCTATCACCTCCGGCCTAGAAACGGCAAGACGATTCTTAGATCAACGCTCCACATCGGAAAACTAAATCTCCTCTCTGCACCACCTTAACCATCAGACTTGGCGCTATAACAATGAATCCAATCCACCCTCTAATTCGAACAGTCCATAAATAGACAAATTCCATACAACTATTGAATTACTGCAGGTAAACTATGTATCCACTATTCTGTAGACATCTTTTAAAAAGCCTCACCTCGAATGGGAGGTGCTGACTATCGAAGCCTAGGCCATAGCCCCTATGCCAGATTCTTGCCGGTTTTGGGCTCGGCGTTTCTAGCAGTGCCTGTATAAAAATTAGTTGAATCACTAGGCTAGCTCCGACTGAACCATTCGGAAATCTGCACGGCCGATTTCGGCCCAATCCCAGTAACCTTTTGCAGCTCTTTCAACGTAGCTTTCTTGACCTCAGTGACCGATCCAAAATGCTTTAGCAGCGCACGCTTACGTACTGTCGACATCCCGGGGACGTCATCGAGCAGACTTTCACTCATACGTTTTCTTAGCAGAAGTTCGTTGTAATTATTGGCGTAGCGGTGGGCCTCGTCGCGGATGCGTTGCATCAACTTGAGCGACCCTTGGCTGTGGTCGATCCGTAGTCCGTCGCTCTCACCGGGGAAGAAAATTTCTTCGTGTTGCTTGGCTAAGCCGACGATGGGAAGCTCAGCCAGGCCTAATTCCACAAGCTCGGCATAGGCTGCCGAGAGTTGGCCCTTGCCGCCATCCACAATTACCAAATCAGGCAAACGGATTGGCGAAAGCCCTTCATCCCCCAGCCGACGCATTGCCTGGACTAGCGGCTCTTGGTTGCTTTCGAAGAATTCTTTATTCGCCTTCTGGCACTCCATCACGATCCGGCTATAGCGGCGCCGCACGACTTCCGCCATGCTGGCAAAATCGTCTTGGGTCGTGACCGTTTTCATCCGGTAGCGACGGTAGTTTGAGTTATCTGGCGCGCCACCAGTGAAGCGCACCATCGATGCCACGATGTGGGTGTCGCTCACATTTGAAATATCAAAACACTCCATCACCTGAGGTGGTCGATCGAGCCCTAGGTATTCGCCCAATTCAGCGAGATCTTCGGTCGGCTTCACCGTCGTTGGCAAGCCATGGCCACGGGCAAACTGACGCGCTGGGCTCAATGTTTTTTCTAAGTTCTGAATGACATCGCGCAAACTTCCGGCCTTCTCAAAATCCATCTTCTCTGCCGCTTGCTGCATTTCCTCCCGCAAACTAGCAAACAACCCACGCTTCCCCTTTCCATCGAGAAAGTCCACCGCCTCCATCACCTTCGCGCGGTAGTCTTCGAGGCTCATTTTACCGACACAGGGAGCACTGCAATTGCGAATCACGTCCGCGTGGCAATGCTTGTACTCATGGGCACCTGGCGACTTCTGTGCGCAAGTCCGCAGACCGAAGGCATTATTCAACCACTCCAAGGTCGCCTTGAGTGCGGTAGAATGGACAAATGGACCGAAGTATTTTGCCCCGTCTTCCTTGCGCAGACGAGTCAACTCGAACCGTGGGATCTGAGTTTTCAACTGCACCTTGACCAGCCAAAACCGCTTATCGTCGCGCAAGCTCACATTGTAGCGCGGCCGGTATTGCTTGATCAACTTGCTCTCCAAAATAAGCGCCTCTTCCTCATTGCGCACCACGTGAAACTCAAAGTCCCAGATAGACTCGATCAACGTCCGCGTCTTCAGGTCCGCCTTCGACTTGCGCGATGGCAGAAAGTAGCTCGATAGCCGCTTTTTCAAATTCTTCGCCTTTCCCACATAGATGGTGTTCCCAATACGGTCTTTCATAAGATAGACCCCAGGCTCAGAGGTCGTGCTCCTCATGCGCTCTCGGAAATTTGGCTTTTTATCCTGCATCGTGGTTGACGCTGGACAAACTTGGCGGAAACGCCCAGCTGTCACAAACGTAGGATGAACATACATCCTGCCGCCAAATCGGCAACTCCAGCACGTAAATTCCGTCATACCGGAGGCTTAGATTCAAATTATAACAAATACCACTTCGTGCTTCAAAATAAACCGATGTCGTTTTTTAGACTGACATTTGAGTGTGGGAGCCGATTACCTAGCTAGTGCGGTTACTTCCTTTTTCACCTTCTTACCAACAGCGCGCTCGGCGGCCTCAAGATCATGCTCAGCCTGAAGCCCAACCCAGAAAGCTGGAGTGGTGCCAAAGAACCTCGCAAGTCTAAGCGCTGTTTCCGCTGTGATGCTACGACGACATTTTGTGATTTCGGTGAGGCGGGAAGCGGGAATACTTGTGGCTCTGGATACAGCAGCGAGTGACAGATCCAGCGGGCGAATGAATTCCTCCAACAGGATCTCTCCAGGGTGAATCATTGGCAGTAGATTTTTCTTATTACTCATGGCATTAATGGTAGTCAGTGATAGCAACATCCAGTTTGCGGCCATCTTCCCATCGGAAAATAATCCTCCACTGCTGATTGATTCAGATACTCCAAAATCCTTCTAGGTCACCCCGTAAAGATTCCAATCGGTTGCCAGGTGGTGACGAGAGATCCTGCAACGCCCTAGCTTGATTCAGCATCCGTAGCTTTCGCCTAGCTCTGTGCTGGATGTCTCCGGGCAGCTTGCGAGAGCGTTGGCCGCTGTATATTTGCTCAGTCTGGGTGTCGCCGAAACTTTCGATCACCTATTCATGCTACCACAAACGATAATTACGGCAAGCGTAATTACGTGGGTCGTAATTTCTTTTAACATCGAGCGTATTCTCTACCGGAGTATGATCAGTCTCAAAACTTCTGACAATTCTGTAGCGATCAGCGAAAACTCATCTCAGGCGTTTTGAAGAAATGAATTTTTATACCACTTCACACTACATGACAATTTTTCATACAGAATTACCAGAATTACCAGAATTACCAGAATTACCAGAATTTCTCAAAATTGTCAAAATGGGTATCTGATAATCTGGACTGCGTGTGGCTCGACACCGCTCTGTGGCTGGGGCGGCTTGACGCACGCGGAGGCAGGACCACCCGAAATATAACCACTCCCCCAACTCAACCACCACACAATCAGCAACAGGCTTTATCCTATCGGTCGGAACACTGAACACGGAAAGCTGAAAACCTCCTACCCCATGTGTCAAGCCACAGCCTCACCAGAGCTACGTCAAGCCTCAGCACTCCAAGGTTTTGTCACACTGAGCGATCACATTGATTGTAGAATCCAGTGCTTAAATTTTTGTCGTGTAGTGTGATACCACTTAGTCTCTTTTCAAACTCCAAGTGGTACTATTCGGGTTGTCCAGCATTCCTCATTCATCGTGCTGGCCTTTTCGAAATTTTCGTATTTTTCGCGGTAGAATCGTTGCATCGCAGCTGATAGACCTCCCTCTCACAGCTCACGCACGGAAACTTAGCGAAAGAGCTAGGCTGTGACAACCGTAGGCTGAAGACACGCCCTGCCGACAAATCGGCGACACCACGCGTACATTGGCTGCACAAATTTCAACTTTGACTTCGCTTCACTACCCAGAAAGAACAGCTTTGCCTCCCATTCCTCATGCTTGCATCATACAATTCTCGCGCTACACTCCAATTTAACTTTCCTGATATGAAACGCACTCTAAGCCTCCAAGGCCTTTTCTTCACCTTCCTGACTCTGGCAGCCAATGCTCAAGATGCAGCCGTTCCAGCAAACGCCCCAGTAGAACTCGACGTCTATGACCTCGTGGTCGAAAAGGGCGGCTTCGTCATGTACCCACTGGCGTTGATCTCCATCCTCACATTGATCTTGGTCTTCTTCTACTTTATCACCATCCGCCGCAAGTCAGTGGTCAGTGACCGCTTCATGAGTTCAGCCGAAGCCCTCATCCGCAAGCGCGACTACCTCGGGCTCGTCGCCCAGTGCCACCGCGAGAATATGTCGATCTCACGGGTCGCCGAAAAATCGCTCGACTTCATGACTCAGAACTCTGGAGTTTCCTTCAAGGAAGTCCGCGAAGTGGCTCAAGCTGAAGCTCTCGCCAAGCGGGTATCCTTAGCCAGCGAATTTCCTACCTCTCCGACATCGGAGCCATCGCCCCGATGGTTGGGCTCTTAGGTACCGTCATTGGAATGATCAAATCATTCTACCAGATCTCAGCTGGAAACTTCGAAGGCGTCAAACAAATGGAGCTCGCTGGTGGCGTCTCTGAAGCATTGATCACCACAGCATCTGGCCTAGTCATCGGCATTGTCGCCCTGATTTTTTATTCCGTCTTCCGTGGACGCGTACAGAAATACATCGCGGAGCTCGAGGCCGCCTCCACTCACCTGATGGCCCTTCTATCGGCTCAATACAACCGCGCAGGAGGCAACACACCAAGAGCGGCCTTCGCAGAAGAACTTGCAACCTTTGACGGCGATGATGATGGATTTGCCCATATCGGCCTCCAAGGACGCAGCGCCCCATCACCGATCGACAATACCCGCCCAGACGTCGAAGGTATCTAAAACTCCAGCTCAGTGCCTCTCTCTCAGCCTGAGAGAAGAACACTGCCAACTGAACACCATTTTTCGTAAATGAAATTTCGCGACAACCAACCCCCACCGACAGGCTTCCAGCTAGCCCCGATGATTGACGTGGTATTCTTGCTGCTCATTTTCTTCATCGTCACCTACCAGCTCTCCGACTACGAGACCGAGCTTGAGGTCAGCGTACCGACTGCCGAAGAAGGCATCACCACCACCCGCCACTACCTTGAAGAAATCATCAACATCCGCAGCGATGGCACCATCGTCATGGAAAAGCAGGTCTATACCCTTGATGAGCTTCAAGCAAAGATGGAGCGCCTCGCACGCGTGAACAAAAACCAACCCATTCGTATCCGCGGGGACGCAGACACACGCTACCAAGATGTGGTAAACGTGATCGACCGCTGCCGTAAAGCAGGCATCTGGAATGTCTCCTTCGCCACCCAAAAGCCTAAAAGCAAGTAGATAGAATTTAGTAGCAAGTAGTTAGCCCCCAAATCTACAATCCACTCTAAATATAGTACTTTTCACTTCTCACTCCACACTTACCCCTTCCCACTTTTTCTCCATGCGCGCACTTCTCATAGGCCTCAGCCTCGCACTCTCACCCAGCTTGGTCCACGCCCAAGCCGGACAACAAAACCTGCGAGCTGACCCAGGCTCTGATTACTTCGCCCGTGCCAGACAACTCTACGATGCTGCAGTCGCGGAAGCCGACCCAGCACAGAAAAAAGAACTCTACCAGCGTGCTATCCCAATTCTCGACGACTACATCCGTCTCTACCCGCGGCACAAATTTTCCCAACCCGCTACGTATTACCTAGCTGAGTCCTACCTCGCCGTAGCCATGCCTCGTCAGGCAGCCAAGATTTTTGATCAGATCATCCAGAAATACCGGACTGGCCATTATGTGGCAGCAGCATCCTACCGCCTCGCCTACGAGAACTACAACAACAAGCGCTACCAGCAGGCCGCTCGTCTATTTGGCCTGACAGCCGCCAATGCCCAAAAGCCTGAGGACCAACTGCGCTCCATCTACTTCCGAGCCCAGTGCTACCTCTTGCTCAAAGATCCAAAGCGTGCACATCCATTGCTCGAGAAGGTGGCCAACAGCCCAATCGATAGCCCTTACAAGACGCAGGCAAAGATCTCCTCCGCACACATTCTGCTCGCCGAGAAAAAATACGACAAAGCTCTGCCACTCTACCAAGCGCTGCTATTGCCATCTCAGTCACCTGAAATGCGCTCAGAGACAGCCTACCATGCTGGTGTTTGCGCTGCCGCATTGAAGAAAAATGACCTTGCTAAAAAGTACTTCGACATCGCAATGAACATGAAAGAGTCCCCATGGAAAGCCAACTCTCACATTGCTCTACTCGGACTCTATTATCAAGCCAAGGACTACGATGCAATCCTCTCTCAACTTGGCAAATCCCAGGTCGAGCTCGATGCTAAACAACTCGCACAACAAGGAGTCATCGTCGGTCAAACGTATTTCCAAAAGAAGAACTACGCCGAAGCCATCAACTACTTCCTCGATGTCGAGCGCGCCGCAGCTGGAACCGATCAGGCATTCGAAGCCGCCTACTACAAATTGCTCTCGCTCTACAATATTGATGGCGAGCGCATCCCCAACATGGTCGACCAATTCATCCAGAACTATGCAGTAGGCCGCGGCACCAGCAAGTACATCCACCAAGCCATTCTGATGAAGGCCGAGGCTCTCTATGGAGATCAGAAATACAAGGAAGCCGCTGCAGCCTACAATGCCATCAGCACAGAATTCACAGACAAGCGCAACCTCCCCTCACTACTCTATAAGAAAGCTTGGTGCCTCTCTGAAATAGACAACCACGAAGGCGCCTCCGCTAGCTTTAGCCAGTTCATCAAGGCCGCCCCTCAGGACAAGCGCATCAACAACGCCTACGCCAAACGCGGCCAATCCTACATGAAACTCGGCGACCGCGTCAAAGCACTCAAGGACTTCGACGCTGTCATCAACAATGCGCCACAGTCACAAATAGCGGCGATGTCGCTCCAACTCAGCGCCCGTATCCAGCGTGACGCTAAACGCTATTCTGATGTCGTCGAACGACTCGAACAATTACTCCGCGACCACCGTGACCTCACACCAGCGGTCAAAGCAAACAGCCATTACTGGCTCGGTTGGGCATACTTCAGGATCGACAAATTTAAGAACGCCATACCCCACCTCGAAGCTGCCCAGCAAATAGATAACGCAGCCTATGGCAAGCAGACAGCCATGCTACTCATTCTAGCTCGCTACTCGCTGAAGGACATTGACGGCCTCAAGACCGCCCTCGCGCAGGCGGAGAACATTGAGCTCGGCAAGCAGATTCCGCTGGTAGTCTACCGCTGGCTCGGCAGCCAGTGCAACAACGCCGGAGATTACAGCGAGGCAGCAAAGTACCTCACCAAAGGCTGCGAAGAAGGAGTTCCACAGAAAACGCCCACCGTCATCTGGAGGCTCCTCTCTAAAGCCCAACTCAAAAACGAGCAATGGACCAATGCTCTCATCGCCTGTGACAACCTTCTTTCGATGGAGAAAGAAGACGTCCGCAGAGTAGAAGCTATGCTCATTAAGACCAAGGCCCTCACAGGACTCAAGCGATACGAGGAAGCTGTGAAAACTGGAGAGGAAGCGCTCGCCCTGCGTCCCTCCGGCAAAACCAAGGCTGGCCTCCTGCTTGCCCTCGGTGACATCGCCGCCCTCCAGTCCGATCACGCCGTCGCCGCCCAGCACTACGTCCTGATCGTAGAAACTTTCCAAGAGGACGCATCCCACAAAGAAGCACTCTACAAGCTCGTTCAGTCGCTTGAAAAAGCAGGTAAAGCAAAAAGCGCCGCCAGCTACAAAGCCCAGCTCAAAAAAGAATACCCAGACTACAAAGGGCCAAAGGGCTAAATTGATCATTTCCCACAAAAAAGACTCACTGAAATCAGTGAGTCTTTTTTTAAGCATTTTTCATTGAGAAAAATGGCATCCCGTAGGGGATTCGAACCCCTATTGCCGCCGTGAAAGGGCGGAGTCCTAACCATTAGACGAACGGGACGCAGTAATGGTTGCCTTGCGGCGTGGCGCAAAAAACCACATCCCTCAGGCTCGCGCAAGATCTTTTTTGCTGATTCCTAAAAAAACATCTCAGCGTGACCAACTACTACTTTCCCAACACTTATAAGTCACGGCCTCGAATCTCTTTATTCGCCGACAAATCTGCCCCATCCACGAGACCTAGTTCGATTGCCCTTTCCATCGGAACCGGCTTCGCCTGGCACACCTTTTCCCAACCAGGGAAACTCCAACTATTTGGGAATCCTTTACACTGAAATGGCTTCACGGCTTGAATTTTACAGCCGCCGTTTTCCAGCATGATGCACTCGTGATTGTCTTTTTCGATCAATGACAGCCCATTGCGGTTCATCCGCAGACGTGTGAATTTCTGAATGAATGCATCCACCTCCATTTCTAAATGGTCAGCAATCGCGTCGATCTCATCATCTTCGACCCGCACATCGCCCGGCCACTTGCAGCAAGCTCCACAGCGATCACACTGGTACCAGACCTTTTTATCCATGCAGCTCTCATCCCACACTGGACAGAAATGGAAAGAACATTATTTATGTCTGACGAGCTACAGTCCGAGGATGCTCATACCGAGAACAATCACGAAAGGCATCGTCAGGAAACATACCGTGGTGGTTGCCACAACTACCTGCACAGCCACCTCAGGCTTTCCTCCATAATGCTTAGCTAGAACGATAGGAAACATTGCCGCGGGCATTGCCGCCTGAATCACTATCACCTTTTTCAGCTCTAGCGAAATAGGCAAAAAATAGGCACCCGCGATGAGACATGCTGGAATAAGCGCCAAGCGCACAACAACTGAGCCTATAGCAGTTTTCCAATCAAAACGCTCTTTTTTTAAGAGTTCTACCAATCCAGCTCCAATCACCACCAAAGCAATAGGGATGGCCGCGCTGCCTAACATCTCGCAAGCCTTCATCGGAACTCCCTGAAACCATGGATCCAGTCCCAGAGCATTGATCACCAGCCCCACAACCACTGCAATAATTGGTGCCTTCATGAATGATTTCCAACTCAAACTTTTATCCCCTCGCATCAAGGAAACCCCCACCGTCCACATTGCGATCTCTACTCCTACATTGTGGGTAAAAAGAATCCCGAGTAAACCTTCATCAGGAAACAAACTGAGTAGCAAGGGCACCCCCATAAATCCATAATTCTGGGTGCCTGCTGTCACACCAAAAGTTCGTTTTCCACTCCCCTTCTTCATTCCCAGTAATCCAGCAAAACCGTAGGCCACTGAAAACCCAACAAGTATTCCACCACAGCCAAAGCCTGCGACCTTCCCCACCTCAGCCCAATCACCCAGAGCCTTATTACCTATAATATTCGCCAGAGTCAGCGCTGGCAGTAATACCTGCACCACCATCTGCATCATCCCACGCTCAATTTCCTCAGTCAGAATCTCAAACTTTCTCAATAAACTCCCCACCCCGATGACAAGAACCACCGGGACTAAAGCTTCCAGAACTAACATTGATTGCCCCACAGCAACTATCTAGCCCAGATTCCCCCTTTCAAGCAAGTGCGGATAAGTCCCATTTCACCCCTGCAAAGCACTCAACCAAACCTAACATATTAGAACTCAAAAAAACTTAAGAACCATAAACTAAACCAACCTAGCAATAAGGACTTAGCTTGCACAAGTAGCGGCTCCAGAAAGTAGCGAACAAATTCTTGCCAAATTCCATTTCTACTGTTAATACCCGCGCACTTCAGCTCCTGCCACCGCAAAACAATAAGAAACTAGATGAAGTGGACCCAATAGCGGTGGAGTTTCTAAAACACACGCAGCCCTGAATCAAGGGCAGCACATAAAATTATGATCAACGAACTCATTAAAGAAATGGTAGACGCTGGCGTTCATTACGGACACCAGACTCGCAAGTGGAACCCGAAAATGAAGCCTTACCTCATGAAGGACAAAGGCGGCATCTACATCATCGACCTCGAGAAGACTGTAGAGAACCTCGATAAGGCATCTGACTTCCTCACCGACCTCGCTGGTAAAGGCAAGAAAATCCTCTTCGTTGGTTGTAAGCGCCAAGCACAAGACGCAGTTAAAGAAGCAGCTGAAGCAGCTGGCCAATTCTACGTTAACCACCGTTGGTTGGGTGGCACACTCACCAACCTCACTACCATCCGCCGTTCTGTTGAGCGTCTCAAGTACCTCGAAGACATCGAAAAGCAGCCTGAATTCAAGGCAATGTCCAAGAAGGAACTCGCAGCACTTGCACGTGAAAAAGGCAAACTCTTCCGTAACCTCTGCGGTATCCGCGACATGGAGAAGCTTCCTGACGCAATCGTTATCGTTGACTCAGCTCGTGAGACAATCGCAGTGGCTGAAGCTCGTCGCCTCAACATCCCAGTGATCGCTATCGTTGACACAAATGCTAACCCAGCTGTGATCGACTACCCAATCCCAGGCAACGACGACGCTATCCGCTCTATCCGTATTCTTCTTCAGAACCTCGTCGATTCAATCGTCGTAGGCGCTAAGAGCAAAGTCGAAGCAGCTAAGAAAGAAGTCGAAGCAGCTAAGAAAAAAGTCGAAGCAGCTAAGAGCGACGACGCAGCAGCTAAGGCGGAATAACCACTACTGCACCTCTTTCACTGCGGAGCTTAGGCTCCGCAGTATTTTTTTACTCAATCTAACTAAAATTTAAAGATTATGGCTATTACAGCATCCGCAGTTCAAGAACTCCGCAAGCTCACATCCGCAGGCATGATGGCTTGTAAGAAGGCTCTCACTGAGACCAACGGCGACCTCGAAGCCGCAGCAAAGCTCCTCCGCGAAAAAGGCGAAGCTAAGCGTGCTGACCGTTCCGACCGTGAAACAGGTGAAGGCATTGTTGTCGCATTCGTTTCTTCCTGTGCAAAAACTGGTATCCTCGCAGAAGTAAACTGTGAAACTGACTTCGTGTCTAAGAACGACGCATTCCAAGCATTCGTAGCTGAAATGATCGAAGCTATCGCTAACAGCGACGCATCTGACGCAACTGCAGCACTCGCAGTACCATTCGGTGAAGGCACAGTTGAAAACGCTCTCGGAGCTAAGTTCTCAGAGCTT
Source organism: Rubritalea profundi (assembly GCF_002954445.1). GTDB lineage: Bacteria > Verrucomicrobiota > Verrucomicrobiia > Verrucomicrobiales > Akkermansiaceae > Rubritalea > Rubritalea profundi. The sequence goes on along the minus strand of NZ_MQWA01000001.1, from coordinate 2,157,384 downwards.
GGTGAAGTGATCAAGATCTCCAACCTCACACGCTTCGTTGTAGACGCAGGTGCAGCAGCATCCTACATCCACATGGGAGGCAAAGTTGGTGTTCTCATCGAAGTTGCTACTGAGAACGCAGCAACTACTGCATCACCAGTTTTCCAGACGCTGCTGAAGGACATCACTCTCCACGTTGCCGCTGCTAACCCAGCTGGTCTTTCGCGTAACGACATCAACGGCTCAGTCGTTGAAGAAGAAAACGAGATCAACCGCAAGCAACTTGAAGCGGCAGGCAAGCCAGCGAACATCATTGACCGTATCCTCGAAGGTAAGATCAACAAGTTCTACGGCGAGCAGTGCCTCCTCGAGCAGTCCTTCGTCAAGGATCCTGACATCAGCATCACACAGCTTATCGAAGCTAAAGCTAAAGAGCTCGGTGACACACTCACACTCGTACGTTACGAGCGCTTCAGCATTGGTGCTTAATTGACCACACACTTTTAAAAGCCCCGTTCACATCGAGCGGGGCTTTTTTCCTTTCCAATTCTCACAGCAACACTCACATTCTTAGCATCATGATGGCACGTAAAACGATCTCTATCGGTATCTTCCTCTTCCTTTGCACACTCATCTGCACAGCAGGCTATTGGGTATACAATGTGCTCGACCTGATGAGTGTAGTCTAACTATATTCCCCCATGCCTGAGTCATGGGAATCTATCAATGTTTGGTATCGTTCCGGCGCAATCTTTGTTGCCGGAATTTTTGCACACCTATTCTTCAAGCTCTTCGTCTTAAAAGGCCTCGAGCGATTGAGTGACGCCACGACGAATGACCTAGACGATCGACTCGTCTACTTCATCAAGCGATTTCACGTAATCGTCCTCACCTTCGCCGTCTTCCTCCTGCTTCTGCAGAACCACGGCATCGCCATCACCCCCTTCCTTGCAAGTGCAGGCATCGCAGGTATCGCCATCGGTCTAGCTGCCAAAGAAACCCTCTCGGATGTACTTTCCGGTATCTTCCTCATCGCCGATCGCCCGATCCGTATCGGCGACCGGATCAAAATAGAACGCCCAGGCAAGCACTGGGGCGGCTGGGGAGATGTCACTGAAATCGGACTTCGCCGCACCCAGATCCGCAACTCCGACGGCATCATCCTCGACTACCCGAACTCGGTGCTCGCCAATTCCGTCATCACCAATTTCTCCTACCTCGACAAACCGGTACGCGTCCGTGTCCGCTTTCAGGTCAACTACGATGCCGACCTCGATCAAGTCGAGCGGGTAGCCAAAGAAGCCATCAATGCCACTCCCACAGTCATGCCTAACACCGCAGACATCGTCGTGCGTGGAGTATGGGACGACGATCGCGGCCACCAGCTTTCCGGCGTGCTAGTCGAAGGACGCTACTTCATCGAAGACGTCCGAGACAGAACCCGCATCCGCTCCCAAGTCCTACGCAACATCATCCAGCACCTCAACGCCGCAAAAATTCGCTTCGCCACCCAGCGCATGCGCATCAGCTCAGAAGAAGAAAATTCGTAGAAGAGCGCTTCCAGCCTCTTTGCTCCACGCTGGCTGAGGAACTTTTTTCTAACCACAGATTTCGCAAATTCCATTGCAGTGCTAGTTGAGGGCTTGCGCAGGTTGCTGACGCAGGAGGCTACTTGGGGATCTCGATACACTCTGAGTAACACCCCTGAATAGTGTGTTTGACATGGAGTCAGACACACCCATAAAGAGCGCGCTGACTCACACCCACTCAATATGGCTAAACCTAAAGGATACACATCTATCGAATTCAACGTCTATGAGGCATTGGACTGGGACCGCGACCAGATCATTCTAGCTCTCGACGTGATCCGCAAAAAGTTCTGCGAAACTCAAGACCTTGCTCGTCACGGATTGAGTGCTCACATCATGCCGCGCGAACTCCCGCAAAAAGAGGGTGAGCTCTACCCGGTAATGGGACTTGTCATCCCGAACTCGAAATACTTTGGCTACTTCGATACGCATTCCATCACCTCACTCTTCGACGCATGGAAGCGCAGCCACCAGATTTCAGAGTTACTCGATGAAGCCTCCGTCGTCGGCATTCCATCGTGGCAACAACTGCTCGAACAAGAGACCTACCCGGTCGACCCACGCACCTTGTATTCATAGACGTCCTTTCTAGAGGCATGTCCTATGTTCTGCTCCCATTACTCATCGCCGATGGGCTGTGCGGGGCATCGGCACGGCGAATGCTCCCAGCACGAGCCCGCCAACAAAGCCACCGAGGTGGGCGCTGTATGCCACACCGAGATTCCCTCCTAGGAACCCCATGTAATCCATCACCAAGCCCAAGATACCAAAAGCCGCGAGCTGAGCGGGCGAGATAGGCCTATCCATTGGCCAAATTTCAGGGTCGGGAAGGCTCCACCTCACGGCCATCCCCAGATAGAGACCTTCGAATCCCATCACCGCTCCCGATGCCCCAAGCGTGGAGATCGGGCTTCCGGCATTCATGACGACATGAAACACGCTGCCGCAAATGGCCGTAACCACAAAAGTGATCAGCATCCACTTATTCCCAACAAGCTCAACCGCCAGCGCCCCGAAGATCCAAAGGTAGAGCATGTTCCATAACAAGTGATCGAATCCTCCATGCAGAAGCGCACAACTCAAAATCGGAAGAAACGCGCTGAAATCAATATCTCCAGCCAAGGCCAACTCCCATGCCGCCACGACATCCTCAGGAACCATCATGTAGGGCCAATAGGCTTCTACTCCAAACATCATCTGCCCGACAAAGATCATGCTAATTAGCACGATCAGCCCCAGCATGTAGGCCTGCTCTTTCAACATGTAACGAACGTTGGCCGACATAACTTAGATCAGAGACTCAGAGTCGGACTTGTGCAAGCCGCTTTAGCTGCGCCACTAACAATAGACTCATACGCATGCCCAAATGCTGATCGTATCCTGGAGGGATGGCGGCTACTAGGAATTTGCCTTTTGGCTAAGATTTTCGGAAAGACTGGCATGGAGTGTAGTATCCGCAGCGGGTGTTTTTGAAATACCGTTGACTACCGGCGTCATGCGTCAGTCCGGCGACAAGTGAATGTTAGATTTCACGAAACAGCGGTCGCAGACAGGAGCCGGATAGGGCTGCGTGGATCTCAGGATGTTTTGCTGTTTCGCTTTCCGAACCCTGCTCTAGCGCGTGTCTCACTGTGTCGATGAGTAAATCGTACTGCTCCTGGATGTCGAGGGATTCAGGAAAGGCAAAGGCGCCGTCGAGAAGACTGAGACCAAATTCAGCGGGCTCAATCAGTTCTTCCACCCAGCCAAGGATCGTCTCGATCGGTGATTGGTTTGGGAATCGCTCGGAGATGAGAGCTTGGATGTCTTTGCTCTTCTCGACGTTCATCACCAGCGCTAGGAAAAAGCGATGCTCTGGATTGTCGATCTGGTAGCGCATCTGGGTGATGGTGTCTCGACGCAAAGATTCGGCCAGTGTAGCTGGAACTCCCTCCGCGAGCTCTCCGTGTTTTTGCTGAAACTTCGCCAGAACGGGTTGCCACTCGCCGAGTGCCTGAAGCCGGTCCATGGTGTGATGCAGTGTGTTGAAGCCTCGCTCGAAATCTAGGCTCTCTATCATTCCACTCACCTGAGCTACGTATCCTTCATACTCGATAGTTTCGAGCACATCGAGGAGCTGCTTGCGTCGCATTGTCAGAGCATCCGCTTGTATCGGGTCAATCGCGATGTGGGGGGGCAGGTAATTATACTGCGGTCCGGTGCCGGGGTCGTGGTGGGTGCGGACCACTACGGTGACGGAGGGCGTATCGAGATGGAAAAGAGAGTGAATACATTCCCGGCCAGAGGTGATGGGAACGGTCCGGCCGGTTTCCAGCAGCTCGATCTTCTTCAAGCGGAGGTCGCCGACGCGTATATGTGGCGTGACTGACTGGGCTCCTACGAAGTCGAATTCGGAATGCACACTGGATCCCTGCATGAGATGGAATGCTCCAGAGAATTCGTGTTGATGGATATCCGTGGTTCCCTCCATCCAGAAGAGAATCTGAATATAAAATCGCGGATCGTTAAAAGCCAGTAACTCGGGTTGACCGAAGCCAGATTGCCCCTGAATCGGTTGGTCGTCGTTGGCTAGGAACTCCTGCACCATCTCCTCGATGTCCACGTTCTCAGACGGCGGAGCTTCATCAAGGGCGATTCGCGCTAGCTCTGGAAATGCTTCAAGCGAGAAATTTTTCTGCTGCCACCGTTGTTGGACCGTGCGCCCGAGTTGTTCAAAATAGGAGTTCATTGCTGCTAGTGATTTGTGACTGCGGAGAGCCTAGCTTGCCAGTCCGCCTTGACAAGGGTGTTCATTGAGGAGAAAGGGGAAAGGTAAGAGTGAGAAGTCCCACTATCTACTAATACGGTAGCCTTAGCGTTCCGTGTTCGGAGTCTTTTAGCACTTCAGCTACCTGTTGGACTACGTAGACGAGTTCTCCGAGAGTGATGTAGAAGGGTGGAGTGAAGGCTAAAATATTACCCTCAGGTCCATCCGCTAACATCACCACTCCGCGCTTGAGCATTTCGCCTAACAAGCGTCCGGCCACATCGCCTGCTGGTCGTCCATCGGCGTGTCGGAGTTCGACCCCAATCATCAGCCCGCGCCCACGAACCTCGTGGATCAGCGGCGAGTCAATGTCCTCTAACATCGCCTTCAGCTCTCTCCCCTGCCGTTCCACATCTACAGCGACAGTGGGGTCGTTGTGAATCTCAAGTGCTCTGACAGCCATGGCGCACCCGACTGGATTTCCTAGGAAGGTACTGGTATGCAGGGCTTCGCCTGGGCTCACCGGCCACTTGTTCATGACCGATGCTTTACCGATACAAGCAGAAATAGGATATCCACCGCTCAAGGCTTTCCCCACACAGACGAGGTCAGGAAAGACCCCTTCCCATTCACAGGCAAAAAGCCTGCCAGTGCGGTTAAACCCACTATAGATTTCATCGAAGATTAGTACAACCTCGTGAGCGTCTGCCCAATCACGTAGGATTTTAAGAAAACCCAGCGGTGGGACGATTTTTCCGCCACGCCCTTGGATCGGCTCTACGATGATGGCTCCCACTTTATCGGCTGGTATTTCAGCGAGTTGTTGCTTGAGCGTCACGAGATCATCCTTCGTATTAGGAAATGCGATCGAGTAACGCACGTCTGCGAGTTGCGGGTCAAATGGCCCACGAAATTTATCAAACCCACCACCGAGAAGAGCACCGTAGCCGAGTCCGTGGTAGCCATTATCAAAGTGGACAATACCGGCTTTGCCACTGGCGATGAAAGCGGTTTTTAGTGCTGCCTCGACGGCTTCTGCGCCAGAGTTTGCCAAGAGAGTTTTCCCGACATCTAGCCCCCAGCGCTCGAAAGTCATCTCGGAGAGGCGCTTGCAGACATCGATCTTAAGCTCAGTCGGGTGGACATCACCCATTGCGTGCATCAACTTTGCGCTTTGCTCTACCATCGCCTCACGCATTGGCTGGTAGGTGTGGCCGAGCCCTGCAACACCAAAAGCACTGGTGACATCGATAAAGCGGTTGCCATCAGCATCCCAGACGCAGCTACCCTCAGCACGTTCCCAAAAGATCGGCCAATCGGCGGCGACGTAGGTCACATTATGGCTCTCGTATTTGCGGAGCTCAGCTGCGAGGGCAACGGAACGCGGACCAGGGATCTCAGTTATTAGCTCAGGTAGCATCAGTGCCTGCATCATTCTCATCTCCATGGAAATGACAACGCTATATTTCTATATGGTGTTACGTTTTTCGTGTTAAGTTATTATGCCAAGGCATGATGTGAGAACCCCAAAACATGGCGTGTAGCAAAATGCGTAATCAGAAAAAATGAACCTTTCGCTTCTTGCCTCTTAGAGAAATCCGTGCTCATCTCCGCCCCCACACCCACCCTATGTATTCTCACATTATCTTTGACCTTGATGGCACTCTCATCCAGTCCCTCCCCGGGATAGCGACAGCCCTCAATGACGCTTTGGCTGAGCACCAACTGCCCACACACAGCACAGATGCTATCCGCACCTTCATCGGTGACGGTGCGTACACCTTGTGTGCACGTGCAGCGACCGAGCAATCGGAAGACACCATAGAGCGTGTTCATCAGAGCTTCCTTAAGGAATATTCTAAGGCGTGGAGAAATGGCACCATTGTCTTTGAAGGTATCCAAGAGTTGATTGGTTCGCTCAAATCCATGGAATGCACTTTGAGTGTCCTCTCCAATAAACCACATTCCTTCACCACCGAAATGGTGGACTACTTTTTTCCAGATAAACCTTTCGATCTTGTCCTCGGTCAACGTGAAGGAGTCGCAAAAAAACCTGACCCATCAGGTGTTCATGAGATTTTAGGAGAACTCGAACAAACGAGCAATAACTCAGTGCTCGTCGGGGATGCGACCATCGACATCGTCACTGCTCGCAACGCTGGAATCAGCTCGATTGCTGTGATATGGGGCTACCATGGTCTCGACCAGCTCACCTCAGTCTCGCCGAAGCACATAGCCAAGAGCATAGACCAGCTGATCGAAATTCTGACTCCTAAAAATGTGCCAGCCTTTCGCTAAGGGATTTTTAGTGGCGAGGGTACCTCCGGCAACTAGCGTTGGTGGTGCTGGAAAGAATTTCAAGCGAGGCTAGGCGTGATGAGTGAGCGGATTTTTATCCGTGAACGAAGAATAACTCAGCCTTGCGCAGAAAGGCTTTCCAGCCCGAAGGGGGCCTATCGTCAAAAACGAGCTATGCTCGCAATTTTAAAGAATTAATAACTCACACACCGACAGCGGGAGGTGCCGGAGGTGCCCGCTAGTAGCTAGCACTTGGGACCATGGAGCGGGCGTTGCGCTGGCAGCACATTGGGGGCTGTGAAAATTTCTCTGGCGCTCAGCGTTCTTTTACAAAAGGATACGCCGCATGGCGAATACCACTGCGAGTGAGACTAAAAAGATGCCGGGTGGCATCCCTTATATTATTGGCAATGAAGCAGCTGAGCGCTTTTCCTTTTACGGGATGAAGGCCGCCTTGGTGATCTTCATGACGCAGTACCTTCACCTCATGGGCAACACCGCTGGTGACCCAATGAGCTCCGCCCAAGCAACTGCGAATCAGCATTACTTTGTCAGCTTCATTTACCTCACCCCATTGTTCGGGGCTATTATCTCTGACAGGTTTCTAGGGAAATATAGGACCATCATATGGCTCTCCATCGTCTATTGCGTCGGCCACGGTGCATTGGCCTTGATGGGCATTGCTGGTCCTGCCGTCTGGTGGTTGATCGCTGGGCTTGGCCTCATCGGCATCGGAGGCGGCGGCATAAAACCCTGTGTTTCAGCTCACGTTGGCGACCAATTCGGCATCAACAACCAACACCTTCTCACCAAAGTATTCAATTGGTTCTACTTCTCTATCAATCTAGGAGCAGCTCTCTCTAATTTACTCATTCCATGGCTGCTCAAGTGGTATGGCCCTCACTGGGCTTTCGGAATCCCAGGCTCGCTGATGGCGCTGGCGACTCTGATGTTTTGGCTTGGCCGCAGTAAGTTTGTCCACATTCCTCCGGCTGGCAAAAATTCACCGAAGAATTTTTCTCAGCGAAGGGACTCAAGTCGACAGCGAAGCTCTGCAGCATCTTCTTCTTCATCCCTATTTTTTGGGCGCTTTTTGACCAAACTGCCTCGAGCTGGGTCTTCCAAGCGATCGATATGGATCGAAATCTCTTTGGAATCGACATTCTCCCCTCCCAGGTTCAGGCGGCAAACCCGTTCTTGATTCTGATCCTCATCCCTTTTTTCACCTATATTATTTATCCATTGGTAAACAAAGTATGGCCGCTCAATCCACTGCGTAAAATTGGCATCGGTTTATTTATCACAGTGATAGCTTTTGGCTTCTCTGCTCTGATTCAGGAATGGATTGATGCTGGCCAACGCCCTAACATTGGATGGCAGATTTTAGCATACGCGCTGCTCACCTCCGCTGAGATCATGGTATCTATCGTCTGCCTAGAGTTCGCCTACACCCAAGCGCCGAAAAGCATGAAGTCGATGATCATGTCTATTTTCCTCCTCACCGTGGCTTTAGGTAATGCGATCACAGGAACGATCAACCATTTCATCCTCACTCCATCCCCACTCGCGAAGGAAACCACTGAGGCGCAAAAGCAACTCAAGAACTCCGACGTTGCCCCGTCAACCCACCACTCTACTTGGTTCAGCCACAGCTATGCAGGATTCGATGGGAAAGTTGGCACAGCCGATGACATCGTGACTCACTTCACCGATAAAGCAGTGATCAAGAAGCGTGACATCCCAGCTGAGGACTCTTTGCTCAAGGCAGCCAAAGTCATCGAGACCAATTTACTCGCGGCCAAGGGAAAGCCACCTATGACGGATGAAGGAACTGAGCTCATCAGTGAACTTAAAGACCCATGGGGCAATCCACTCAACTACCGACTGATGAATGGCAACACCTTCCGCATCACTTCGATGGGCCCAGACGAAACAGCTCTGACAAAATGGGACACAGGTGTCGTGATTAAATATGAAGCTAGCACGGATAGCGAAGCCCCTGAGCCGACACAACGCACATGGGTAGACCAGCGCAAGCAAGAACTCGGCTTCAACGATAAGTCTGAACACGCGTACTTTGACGACCCACACTTCAGCCGACACTTTATCGCTGGTGGCATTTACAAACTAGAAGGAGCAAACTACTTTTGGTTCTTTACCGGGTTGATGTTTGCAACAGCCATCATCTTCGTCCCAGTCTCTATGAGATTTAAGCTCAAGGAAGTATAGCATAGCAATGCTCAAATACTTCACCTATCCGGCTATGTTTAGCCCCCACACCATTCTACTTTTGGCTCTGTGCTGCACCCTTTCTTCGTGCGACAGAAGGGCTAACGACGACTCAGCCCTCAAAGAGGAGCGCAGGGAAGCGGTACTGAAGCAACATGCTGCGTACGAAAAAGAATTATTAGAGGCAACAGAGCGAGAAGAAGAGATCAAAGCACAACAACGAGAGATCAACCGTGAGTTCAAAGATGCCCAAGCGAAACATGCTGCTGAGAAAGCTGCTGAAGCCAAAGCGGCAACCAAAGCTCTCCTAGAAATGGAAGCTAAAGAACGCAAGGCAGCCCGAAAATCGATTACCCACAAGAAATTTTCATCCATCACTCTACGTGACGGTTCGCGCTATCAAGATGTCGAAATCATCAAAGTGAGCGACTCCGGCATCACTATCACTCACCTAAATGGTGCTCGTGGTATAGATTTCGAGCAACTTCCGTACAGCTTGCAATTGGCGTGTAAATACGTTTCTCCCACCGCAAACTGACCTAAGCACGGCTAGATCCGCCAAATTCATCGGTAGACTGCGAAATTCTTATGCATTTGACTCAACTAGCGATTGACGAGGCGCTAAAAGAAGTTCATGAACTCCCGACCGAATTAAAAAATCGGTAGCTTGAAGCGTAACAACACGCCTCTAGCAAATTGCTGAAGTATATTCTCATGACAACACTACTCGCATCATCACCCGGCAGCGACACCACCATGGTTCTCTTTTCCGGAGTTTCCATCCTGATCTTACTATTCTGGTACCTCGCTACTGATAAAGACAGAGTGAAACGCAACGTCGGCTCGTCCATCGTTGTGCTCATCGCCGCATTCTCCTTCTTCGCTATCATTTCTCCTTCTAACCTGATGCAGGTTATCTCAGGTGATAAAGAGTTTAGCGACGCACACAACCTCCAAGGCGGAATCGAAATAGTCGGCGGCACAGCCTTCATCATCGAGGTTCAGCCAAACATCGACGAAGGAACCGGCGAAGAAATTCAACTCACGCCTTCTGCGATGGATACAGCTAAGAGCATCCTCGAAAAGCGCCTCAACGACTCCGGAACGCTCGACGCCCGTGTTTCAGTGCAAACCAACCGCATCGAAATTCAGATCCCCAAGATCGACCCTGCAGAAGCAGCAGCTCTGAAAAAGATCCTAATTACTACAGCAAAGCTCACCATCCACAAGGCTCACCCGCAGTCACAGCGACTCGCGGAGCTCGTTGCAGCTGGTGAAGAGACCGTCCCCGGCTACCGCGCGTACCCGCAGGATGTGAAAAATGAAGCAGGCGAGATCATAGGCACTCGCTACCTGCTTGTATCGCGTAAACCAGCACTCACAGGTAAAGAGGTCGCAGCAGCTTGGCCTGACAGAGCTACTAACACATCTGTAAACATTGAGCTAACTTCCACTGGAGGAAAGCAAATGGAGGACTTCACACGCACGCTCAAACCCGGTATCGATCTCATCGTTTCTATCCTTGATGGAAAAGTCATCAATGCGGCAACTCTACAACAACAAGTACTCTCCAGCCGCTTCCAAATCACTGGGCTCGACTCTCTTGAGGAATGCATAGAACTCTCTAAAGGGCTTTCCAACCCGATGGAGAATGACATCGAAGTCATCGACGAACGCACCATTTCTGCAACACTCGGTGAAGCCACTGTCAAACAGGGTATCAATGCCGGCCTAGCAGGACTCGCGTTGACAATCATGTTCGTTCTCCTTTACTACCGCTACTCCGGTATCGTAGCGATCGTTGGACTCTCGCTCAACATGCTGATCCTTTTTGGAGCCATGGCGCTGTTCAATGCTTCCTTCACCCTTCCAGGTATTGCAGGCATCATCCTCACCATTGGTGTGGCAGTCGACGCCAACGTCCTCATTTACGAGCGCATGCGTGAAGAACTAGCAGCGGGCAAGTCAGTCCACGCATCGATCAAGGCAGCCTACGAAAAAGCGTTCTCGGCTATTTTCGATGCCAACATCACCACGCTGCTGACAGCCCTCATCCTCTTCTGGCAAGCCACTGGCTCAGTCAAAGGTTTCGCAGTCACCCTCACCATGGGTATCCTCGGCACCATGCTATCAGCTCTCCTTTGCACTCGCGTCATGTTCTCATGGAGTGAAGACAAGGGCATCCTCAAAAAGATCAAGTTCTTGGACCTCGTGCCAAAGAAGGTCATCGACTTCCTAGGCAAACGCAAACTAGCCTTCACCCTTTCTGTTGTGATGATCGCTAGTGGCCTCGTCGCTCTCGTCTCCAAAGGCGACTCACATCTAGGAATTGATTTTGTAGGTGGTAGCGTGACTCGCTTTGAAGTCCCAACCGGCCAGTCAGTCACTCAGGCTGAAGCTCAAGCAATCATTGCTAGCGTGAAAACCGAGAAAGCCGCTTCCGCTCAAATTGAAAAAACTGCAGGCGGCAATTCCTTCGTCACGCTCAAATCCGGCCGAGCCGATAGCCCCATATTGATTGAAGCTATTCGCACACAGATACCGGGGTTCAATGATAAAAAAGCCATCGACCCCACTAAACCTCAGATACTAGATAAAGACGGCAAACCAGTCATTCTCTACGAGGTCCCTGCCAGCACCTCAGCTGTCAGCCCGACACTCGGTGGAGAATTCCTCAAGAATGCTATTTGGGCGCTCAGCCTGGGTATCTTCTGCGTTCTGATCTACATTACCCTACGCTTCGAGTTCTCGTTCGCTCTCGGCGCATTCCTTGCGCTGGTGCACGATATCCTCATTGTTCTAGGAGTCCTCATCGTCACAGGCCAGGAACTCTCCCTCATCCATGTGGGCGCCTTCCTCACCATCGCAGGTTACTCGATCAACGATACGATCGTGGTATTTGACCGCCTCCGTGAAGACCTCAAGACCAAGCGTGGCGATGTCCGCGATGTCATGAACTCAGCCATCAACACGACACTCTCCCGTACGATTATCACATCCGTGACGACCTTCGTGTCTGTGGCTGTGCTTTACTTCTACGGCGGAGCGTCACTCAAGGCGTTCTCATACACCATCATGATCGGTGTGGTCGTAGGAACTTACTCCTCAATCTTCATCGCATCACCCATCGTGTACATCTTTAGTAAAGTTCGTGGCATCAACCTCCGCCGCGAGGTGCTTGACGCAGAGCTGGAGTCAGAGATCAACCCGCAGAACGTCTAACTAGACCTTCTCACTCAATTCTACCTAAAGGCGCTTCCAGCAATGGCAGCGCCTTTTTTGTGGTGCTATTGATTTGAGATTTTCGATGTAATATTTTTCGACTTCGCACTTTCATCATTGAGAATTGTTTCATCAAGATAGGTGCAGAAAACTGCATCAATTCATAGGACCACAATATGAGTCTAGCTACAGCTACGACGACGCTGGCAGACTTCACGAACTAGCCACTAGCTACCTGCTACTCCTGAGTTCACCTACAACTAACCTAGTAAATCGCGGTCGCCTAGTGCAGTCCGTCAATGGTCCTGCACACACAGTAACTAATACATACGAAGCAACTCGTAACGTTCTCAATATTAAAGCGAACGCAGAAGAGGCTTCCAGCCTCTTCAG
>NZ_MQWA01000001.1:2139630-2142036 GCF_002954445.1 Rubritalea profundi | reverse complement strand
ACCTACGCGGCGAGTTGTTGCGCGGGCGTTGGGTCGGGACGATGCCCGGCGTGCAACGGCTCGCAGCAGAGTTTAGCGTCAATTGTAAGACGGCGGAGACCACGCTGCAGGCGCTCGAGAATGAGGGTCTATTGGTTGGCCAGGGGCCGGGGCGCCGCCGTAAGATCGTGCTGCCGGAGGGTCATACCCCGCTTGCGTTGCGGGTGGCCTTGCTGGTCAGCGATGCTCCGGCCCGGGGTGCTGACTACATGATCGAGCTGGGCCACCGGCTTGAGGCGGCGGGGCACGTTCCGTTTTTCGCCGACAAGACCCTGAGGGATCTAGGCATGGATGTCAGGCGCGTGGCCCGCTACGTGAAGAAGACCGGGGCGGACGCCTGGATCGTCAGTGCTGCCTCGCGCGATGTGTTGCAGTGGTTTGTCGAATACGAAAAACCTGCGTTCGCGCTGTTCGGGCGGCGCAGCACCCTGCCGATTGCCGCGGTCGGTCCGGATCATGTCCAGGCGGGCCGGTTATTAGTCCGCCGCCTAGTCGCCCTCGGTCACCAGCGCATCGTCATTCTCACCCAGAAAGCCAGGCGCATTCCGGAGCCGGGCCAATCCGAGCGCGCCCAGCTCGAGGAGATGCAGGCGCATGGTCTGCAGACCGGCTCTTACAACATCCCCGATTGGGATGATACGCCCGAGGGGTTTCACCGCCTGCTGGACGAGCTGTTTCGCGTCACCCCGCCCACCGCCCTGATCATTGATGAGCCTTTACTTTTCCACGCTGCCAAGAACCATCTCGCTCGGCACGGCATCCTCGCACCGGACCAGGTCTCGCTGTTTTGCACGGATCCCGATCCGACCTTCGCCTGGTGCAGGCCGACCATCGCCCATCTCCACTGGGACAGCCGCCCGGTGGTGCGCCAGGTGCTGCGCTGGGTGGACAACGTGGCCAAAGGCAAGGACGACCAAAGGCAGACGCTGACCAAGATCGAGTTCGTCGAGGGCGGGACGGTGGGGCCGGTGGCGGAGTCGGGAAGTCTTGAAGTCGGGGAGTCTGGGGAGTCTGGGGAGTCTGGGGAGTCTGGGAGTCAGGGGTCAGGGGTCAGGGATCAGGAACAGCCCTAGAATGACGAAAGCCTGAATCCGAATCATCAGGTTTTGCTCTGCGGCTGTGCGGCTCTGCGCGAGAAATGAATTCAAAACCTCGCGCAGAGCCGCAGAGGCGCAGATTTTTTTGATGAGAGTATGGATTGGGCTTGGTTGAGTTGATGCGCGGTATGGGGTCAGTTGGCATGAAAGGAACTAGCGAAGTTTGTTGAGGGAGGGACGATCGGGCCGGTGGCGGAGTCGGGAAGTCTTGAAGTCAGATCAAAGAAGAAACCTTATTTTTTATAGATTCCGCCACGTGAACCAATCACCGCAACGCTGATCAAAAGCAGCTTTTGCTCTGGCTTGGCTTCGGGATCTGGGTTTAAGCCAAAAATAGCTCTATACCCTCCGATTCTTAACCTATAGGAACCAAGCCAATCGCCTTTCATTGGCTTCACGTTTTGATGTACCAGAGGGTCTTCAAGGCTCGCTAGTTCATTGATCTAGCCAATAATCGTAGCAACACGATCTTTCGCAATGCGACGCAACGAGCGTCTCGCTGTGCGAGTGTAAATAACCTTGTGCATTAAGCTAAGAACTCTTTTTCGATGTCTTCTGCGCTAATAAATTTATCGAGCCGACCAGCATCCAAATCAGATTTAGCTTCACGAATGGCTTCACGCTCTTCATCGGTCAAATCAAGTCCGTATTCCTCAACGAACTCGACGAACTCGACGAACTTTTCGTAAGGGATAACTACCTCAAGAGGACTCCCGCCACGGTCGAAGCGAGTATTTTCTTTGATGATGGTTTCTACGGTCATGTAGATACATTAACAGCTCTTTTTGGCTTTGTCTTGTTTCTTTTTTTGCGGACGGATGGCTTCGTTTGTAAGCATTCTGTAGGTGTTTGATGACGACCTCCAGTATGGGTCCAGTCCGGAATGGCACTAAGTTAAGGTGATTTTCGTGGCTTATTCAGGCTGACGATATCGATTGATGGATTGAAGCTTGAGCAATGACGAAATCCTAAATACCCAAGCACGAAAGAAATCCAAAATCCGAATACCCAATCCACCGGTCACCAGAGTAGCGCCTATTCAGGCCCATTGATGGCGGGTTTAGTTCATTAGGGCTTCGAGCTTCCTTGGGTATTTAGGTACTTGAAAAGGGGTCAGGAAGAGATTTGCAGCATAGCTAGATTTTCTAGGTGCCAAAGCACAGCGAAAAAAGATTTTTATACCACTTAGTGATTCAAACGAGACGAATGCCGGAGTGATTTGCCAAAATGACAAGGCGCGCCGAGAACCGAGCGGAGCGAGATAGCCGAT
>NZ_MQWA01000001.1:2138573-2139605 GCF_002954445.1 Rubritalea profundi | reverse complement strand
TTTCTGTTAGGGTGTTCCCCCAAATTCCAAAAAAATAACTGGACTACCTCGCCACTGCAGAGGTGTTGAGAGTCTATATGGATGCTATAGGAGGGTCGTAATATTGCAAAACCCATATGAAATAATAGATAGCCAGGCTTACCTTTCTATTAGTCTGTCTTTTTTATCCGATGGGGAATGGGGTTGGGATATTTGTTAATTTCCCGAGGCCGGATTACTTGCGGCGACGCAGGATGAGTGCGATTCCACCGAGGCCGAGTAGGGCGGTGGTGGATGGCTCGGGCACGGCCGTCCCGTTGAGGGTAATATTGCCGATGTCGGAGCCAGCATAGCCATTGTCGCCAAGGTTGTTGAACCAGATCGTAACGTCTTCACCGGCGGGCAGGTCGGGTAGCGAGAGGGTCGCGCTCACGGTAGACCCGTCCGCAGTCGTGCTGATGTGCGTGACCACGTCGTTGACAAACACCACGAGCTCGACACCGGTACCACGGTTATCTCTATTGGTGAACTCGTAATCGAGCGTTACGCCGGTGTAGGCGGCAATCGTCGAGTAGTTGATCACCGGCCCGGTGTTTCCTGAACCGGGGTGGAATTCCGTCGCATTGAGTTGGATGTAATTCCACGGCACGGTCTGGGAGCCGACCCCAACATCTTCATGTCGCCAGTAGCCGTCAGGTGTGAACTCGAACGGGCTTAGGTTTGACCTGTCCAAAGTGCTCCCGATGATTGGGTCGGCGGAGGTCGGGGTCACCACGCCGTTCACCGTGCCGGCAAACAAATAGCTCCAGCCGGTTGGGGTCGGGTTGGCCGCAAGAGTGAAATCGGTGGCGTAGTCCGCGATCAAAGCGGCATTGGCAGAAATCGCTGAAACGGCCATCGCCGCAGCGAGGGACAGGCTTGTTTTCATTGATTGGTTCATTTTCATAAGGTAATTAATTAGTTGTTAGGATTATTATTCTTTGTTCTTTGCGAGCTTACCGGATCGATCCACCGTGGATAAAACCGGACATGAGACGCTAAGAACCAAGACTT
>NZ_MQWA01000001.1:2133030-2134194 GCF_002954445.1 Rubritalea profundi | reverse complement strand
AAGGTTCCTTTGATTGCTTCTGGGTAGTAATACCCTCCTTTCCCAGCGGCGAAGCCAATCATCCGTGTCGGATTGTGGCAGCTGAACCCGAAAGCGAACTGCCCGCCCGCTGAGAATCCGTATATAAGAAGCGGCAATTCTTTCAGTGAATAGCCCTTTGGGGCCTCATCCAACTTCTCAATCGCGGATTCAAGTGCGGCACCGCTGCCACATTGCGCCGCGGCATAGTGATTGTGCTTGTCGTACTTCTTTTTGTCCTTTTTCACCAAGGTGCAGGCGACGATTGCAGCCTGGGTCTCGCTTGCAAATTGTAGCCATTGCTTGTGCTTAAGAAGCCCCGATCCATCAGCATTGATTCCCTTTAGTAATACGAGTATATATTTGGGTTTCGTTACTTTTTCAGGGACGCGAAGGTAGAAGACAGCCTTGCTGAAGTTGTCCTGCGGTCCTGGTTTTATATGAACGATACGGCTGTTTTCAGGGGTTTTGGTTTGGCCGCCCAATACAAATGCTGAATTCAAAAGCAGCAGGCCTAGTATTGCGATCTGTTTGTTAATGCTAGAAATTTGCTTTTTGAGTGAGGTGTTCGGAGGGGCTGCCTTGGGGTGATAAGGGGGCAGAACTTACTTCTTTTTCTTCTTCTTTGTTTTTTCTTCAAACTTCAACTTGTCTCCACCCTTGACAAAAAGAACGTAGCTAGCCTTCCACGGTTGTTCATCTTCCCCGGAAACTGTTAAGTCCTCCACCACGAGAGAACGCGCAAGAATCATGAAGTCGACCCCGCCCACGGACACTTTATGCATTTCAAGAGCTTGATCCGCATATTTCCCGATCAGCATTCCTTTGGTCCAAAAATTCTCAGGATAGTGTCTATTGTTCATCCCTAGGTTTCTCACTTTTCCCCCATCTTCAAAAGAAAAACCATACTTTGACTTATGTGGCTTTGAGCCTTTGCTTTCCAATCTGCTAGCCATGGTTTTATATTTGCTTTAGCCTCGGCCACCGTTTCGCAATGCACACCTTTAGCAAAATAAACGAGCTTCCAGTCTCCTAACATTGACTTATCTGGAGTGAATTTACCACTGTAGCTATAGAGATCTCTGTCATTTTTGGACTGCATGTAGCGCACGGTCTTTTTGGGGAACTTGAGAATGAAATCGATAT
>NZ_MQWA01000001.1:2127121-2131505 GCF_002954445.1 Rubritalea profundi | reverse complement strand
ACACCCCGCAGACTTTAGCCAATATGAGGAAAGTCGCACATGGAGCACCCGCCGCGTGCAAAGAACCATAACTAAAGTGGGCTGGTCCGCCCCGGCCGCTCCAAGCTCCACGGTACATGTTCGCCTTGAGCTCTTCGGTCATCTTCTTGATGACTGGCAGCACTTTTTTATCTCCAGTTCGCAGGTAATACTCACATAGCCCGTGGCCTTTGAATCCTTTATGCCAATTGAAGTCTCCTATGGTCTCAATGCCAGCCATCCACTTGCGGACAACTTTGAGATCTTTCTCCTCACCTGTTGAGAGCATGAAAAGCACGGCGCCCCATCCTGGCTCTTTTTGAGCTGCCAGATAGTCAGCTAACTTTCGCACAATCTTATCTGACTTAGGGCAGTCCAGTGGCCATGTCTTAGTATAGGCCCCCATGACGGGTAGGGTGACCAATACCGTACCTGCATCTTTGATCTTTAGACTGATCTTACCATCCGTAGCCTCCGCTTGGGTAATGATGTCGGCTAGAATTTCACGCGGATCTCTTTCTTCTAGTATCTGCCCATTGATACTCTCAATAATTTGCCCAGTTTTTAACTTGCCCGTTTTCGCAGCTGGAGACCCTTCCTCAACATTGGTGATCACCATGGTGAAATTCGGCTTAACCAAATCAATGCCAAGACCAACGGGGCCAAAGTTTTGGACATTCCACGGCTTTTTGCCGTTTACCTCTGGACGAGGCTGGAAGATCGTTGATCCATTGTAATAGGCTCCCGTCTTCGCACTCGGACTCTTCTTAGTTTGATGACTCTTTTTACTGGGCGCTTTCTTTGTTTTAGGTGCTTTAGAAACTGGTTCAACGGGCTGTTTTTGACTCTCAGCAAGGTATTGGATATCCTGCTTGGATAGGAATTTACGATTAAATGTCCTCTTTTTCCCATTCGACAGTGTTACCTTCACCGAACCTGTCTTGGCATCGTAGGAGGTGAGTTCGCCATTAAATGTCTTACCACCATCGGCACTCGTCCAGGTTTTCGCCTGCGCGCCCGTAATTAATAACGCGGCACTGACGACCATTGATTTCCAGCCGATGTGAATCGGCGCTAAGTTGAATTTTTTCATAAATTGCTAGGAATTTGATTTTTACGGGAGGTGTTAGAAGTTGCGGTCATGAGGGAAATAGGTGTTCGGAAGTGCTTTCATGGGTTGATAAGGGGGGTGATGCTTCCGACTCGCGGCGGGCAGCCTGTTGGTAGCCACGCCTTGTTCGCTTGCGCAGCAAATTTAGTCCGGATCGGCCCGTGCGCGGAAGAACAAGCTGTCTTGGCTCGGTATGAAGGAAAAGGGGCTGGTGGGTTGCGGGGTGACGTCAGCCCATTCCTGTAAATCTCCACTCTCCTGCAGCATTCCTGAGAACTCTACTTCGATTCGCCCATCAATGAACTCAATGCGTGAGATCGATGGCGGTTGGGTCTCGGAGATCACCGCATCATCGAGTATGAATAACATTGCGCCGTTTTCTGCGAAGAATGGGTTCGTGAATATTCCGTCATCTCCCGTGCGTCTGACGGCGTTCCCGTTCTGGGCAGAGCGCCATGAAAAATTGTTGTTCGGGTCGTTAGAGGTGTCGGCGAGTACCGAGAGCCAATACTTGGTATTGGCCGAGACGTTGACTGGTGTCACGTCGGCCGTGAAAACGTAGATGTCGTAGCCGGAGGACCCGCCTCCGAAGTTTTCCCCGGTGTCAGTCAGGGTGTTGAACACCACTTGCGAGGAGCCGATCACATTGGAGGTATCCGTCAGTCCCTCGATGTCGCCGTAGAACAACAGCTCAAAGGTCCAAGGTCCCTGAGGGCTGACCTCACGAGTGGGATGACTTACGATGCCCCACCAGGTAACGCTTCGAATCGTCGCAGGGGAAGCGACGGAAAAGTCGTCCGCCAGCTGCTGGCCCTTGCCATAAATGGCGTCTCGGTCAGATCCGGCCGCTCCATCGAACACCGCGGTGTTGGTGGTTGCCTGAGTGAAAATCGGCGAGGCCGAAGCCGGCCCGCATGCCGTGAGCGCGACAGCAACGCCGGCCAGAAGACTTTTCAGTTGGCGGAGTTTGTGAGTTTTTTGGTTCAGAATGATGTCGATCTTCATTGGCTTATCGTCGATAATTTTGATGTAATGATACTAGGTGGTGAGGTCAAATTCATTTCTTCGGCGAACGTAAAGTTCACCCAATTATTGCTAGGAATTTGCTTTTTGAGTGAGGTGTTCGGAGGGGCTTTCATGGGGTGATAAGGGAGGTGGTACGCGAAGGAGGAAGCAACAGGCCGGGTGGCAAACACACGGCTTGGGGCTTAAACGCTGGGGTTAGCGTTTTTTCCAGAGGATCTGACGGCTATATGTTTTCGGATCGTAGTGATGGTCGATGACGTCATTGATGGGAGCCAACGTCACTTCGCTGGATTCAACGGCGGCAGTTTTGCTTTCGGAGTTCCAGGTCAGTTTGATTTCGTTCGGCAATGCCAGTTCTTTTTTGCTCATGGTTCCCAGTAACAACGGCCCCTGATAGACCTTCTGGTATCCCTTGATTGTATGGATGTTGTGGGTTGCGACCAGATAAGGTTCCTGTTTAAAGGTGTACACCAGTGTGTCGCCAGCTTTCAGCGCTTTAGTCACAGAGATAAAGTTGTCTTTTTCTGTGGTTGCCTGCTCTTTTCCGTTGAGGGTCATTGCGGTCTTTCCAGCCCAGGATGGTTTGAAAAAGGCAAGTGCAGTTCCGGCTTGCGGAGCTTTTTCAACGGTAACGGTTACGACGCCGTTATACGGATAGTCGGTAGAGACCGCCAGCGTACCCCCGTTCAATGAAATCTTGGCATCATTGAAGAAGGGCAACATGAGTGTGTTCTCTGATTGCACAAAACTGTATTCAACCGCTTTCATCAGCCCTTCCGACCCGCGCATGGTGCAACACCACCACGCTTCAGGATTTTTGATTTTCAAAAAGGCATGCTCATGGCCGGAACAGTTTTCCAGACCGAACCCTCCATTTTTCCGCTGAGCATGAGCCATTCCATTGAAATAGATTTTGTGTGATTCTTCGAGATAAGCGGCTTTACCCGTGGCTTGCCAAAGTTGGACGGCCACCATAAAGGCATCGATAATGGCACAGGGTTCGGTGTGGGTCGGACGGCCGAACCAGTTGTAGTTCATATGATTTTCAGTGGCTCCTTCCCGCACATAGAGATTGAAGCGTTCTTCGGCTTCGGCAATTAAGCTGGCATCCCCTGTCATCGCCGCATAGCGGGTCAATCCGCGTAATCCGGTCAGGGTTGCATGGGTCTGGGCTTTAATGGCCACAAGATCCACTTTCAGAAAACGAGCGATCATTTCATCGATAATGGGATAGAGATCTTTTCGGTCGAGTACTTTGGCCGCCTGAATCACCCCATCCATAAAAATAAAATCACATCCGATATCGGTAGAAAGACGCCAGATTCCTTCACTATTGAGCACTTCGCCGGAATAGCCGCCCTTTTCTTTTTCACGCTTGGCCGGGTCAATCGGGTAACTTTTATGTTTCCCAGCAGTTGGGAGTACTAGGTTGTTGACCACATCCTCGATCATCTTTTTGACCTTGGGATCTTTACGGTCCTCATAAAGCTCACATAATCCACGCAAATACCAACCATGTCCGGAAAGCTGCTGTTCATCGCACTGCGGGAAATAATTCTTGCCGAAATACCCTTTGTCATTCACCCGTCCCGGCAACATATCTATGGTCTTTTGCAGGTGTACAGCATCGCGATCAACGGCTTGCTGCAACATGGCAAGCGACAGAATGGTACGTCCTTCCATATCACCCGGCCACTCGTACTTGGCCTCACGTAAACAACCCACATTCTCAATCGGCTGATAACGTTTGGTCTCCAAACGGTCGAAATTGCGCAGGATCCGCTTCTGCAGATCGCCCTCGATCTGGATATTTTCAAGGCCAATCGTGTTACGGCTGCCTTGCGGACCGGCCAAAGCCGATGTCATCAGGCCACAACAGAACAGCGTGGCGAATACTGCAGAAATACTATGCTGAATTACCTTGGAGGGGGATTTTTCGTGTCTGTCTATAAGTGAGTTCATCTTATCTATTCTTTGTTGGATTGAATTTCCATAAGGTAATTAATGGGTTGTCAGGAGTATTATTCTTTGTTCTTCGCACCCTCACCGGATCGATTCACCGTGGATGAAGCCGAACATGAGTCGCTGAGCCCCCTTGATTGAGCAGACATAAACCACAAGCGACAAGAATTACTTTCCATTTTTTTCTTGATGACTATAACCAATTTTGGGTAGGTTTACCCATGGCAGATTGGCAACGTCTTACCGCAACCGAGCAGCTCACGGCAC